>CAVVHZ010000045.1:0-150533 GCA_963748025.1 uncultured Gemmataceae bacterium | reverse complement strand
CAAGCTCAAGATGGACGTTTTCCAAAACGACAACAACGCCTTTCTCCGTTACACGCTCGCCGACGAAGCCAACCCGGATCTGATATTGCATTCTTCCATAGCGGCGCGGGCGCACTTCTGGACCAACATGGGCGACAAGAATATGAACCTCATGCTGCCGTTCACCAGGAGATTCGGAAGGCCAAACCGCATGGCGGAGTGCGAAGAAGTAGAGCATGGCGAGCGTCGAGGCGTAAGCCCGACAAGTATTCAACAATGAATCCGCGTAGAGAATCGCGAAAGGCCTGGAATCTGGAAGAATTACATCCACACCGGCCGGGGCGGGGACGAAGTAATCAAGCGTCCCGGCATCGTCGCCTGAATCCTCTGAGTAACCACTTGGCCGTTTGGACTAAAGTCCGCGGCTGCCGGGTCGTTGCCCTTCGTCCGAAATACCTTCGGTGTTTTTTCTCGACGCTCGCCCTATGCATGGCCCTGGAGTGTAAACTCTGTTCGTGCCAGCCGCCCCGGGCGGGGACGAAGTAATTAGAGCGTCTCGGCATCGTCGCCTGAATCCTCCCAGTAACCGCTTGGCCATGTCAACTTTGCATTCCACAACTACCGGGCCCCTCGCTCGCCCGTGAAGAATTGACATGCCTGATCAACCTGCAACCGATCGGTTATGTCCGGAGGCTAAAGCAAAGAATTGCAAGACGACAATTCGGAGATAGCGTCAACCGCGCTGGTCGGGCTTGAGGCGGCTGAATTTGGGCCGCGGGGGCAAGTCGAGGGCTCAAAAAGCTCTCCCATGCCGAGGTGCTCTTCCATTTCGATCGCGTTGAGGAGAGACAGTATCGCTCGGGGATCGCGTCATCCGCGCGGCAACCTCGCTTGGCCGCGGGTCGGCGTTTTTGCGCAAAGAGCCAAAGATCGTCCCAACCGGCTGGGGTCGACGATCGTCGGAACCCGAATGGCAGGAGAAGGCCGCATCCTGAGGGTCAGGAGGCCTGGACGCCGTTGACGGCACCCCCGTTGTGGACATCAAACCCGTGATGAAAGAATTCTTGCCGCGTTCTCCGATCCGCCAACCCGCGTGGTCGGAGGAACTGATGCCAATAGTGGAAAGCGAGCGTCGAGGCGTAAGCCCGCATCTTACCGAACAATGACCCCCCGGCCTGAGATTTGCTCGATGGGTCGCAGCAGGGTAATCGTAGTGGTAGGATGGCTCGTGAAGATTTCGCTCGCGATCTCGCCTGGTCCTGCGGCGGGTCGCAGCGCAATTCCCAGCGCGTTTTCCTCGACGGGGACGCCGCGATGCGGGCGCAATTTGGCTTGGCGCTGTTGGCCGTGCTTTGCACGGTGGTCGGCCTGACCTAAGGTGCAGAGAAAGAGAGGCCAGAGAGCGGGCCGCAGCCTGACGCCAACACCATTGAGGTTCACTTCGCCGACGACAGTGTCGTCAAGATGGTGCTGGGGTACAACGCCGTTGACGTCGTTACCCGTTACGGAAAAACTGAGCGTGCCCGTTTAGGGTTATCGCGCCGTATCGAGTTCGGGATGCAGCCTAACCCGATGCGACGGCCAAGCAGATCGAAGCTGCAATTGCGGCGTTGGGAAACGCCGATTTCAAGAAACGCGATGCCGCCGTCGCGGAGTTAATCAGCCTGCGCAGACTGGCTTATCCTTCTCTCCTGCAGCAGAGCTCGAGGCAACGATCCCGAGGTTTCGCACACGAGCCGAGGAAGCCCTCAAGGCTATTGCCGAAAAAGTGCCGCCGGAAAAGCTGCGGTGGCGGACAACAAGACACAGTCATTACCCGCCGATTTTACGATCGTAGGGCGAGGTGGAGACGCAGACACTCAAAGCAGCACAACCCACCCTCTTCGGCGAAACCAATCTCAAGCTGGCCGAGGTCCGGCAAGTTGCGCTGGTTGGCCGATGGCCGCGAGGATTAGGTGGTCGTCGACGCGGGGGCGGTATCGTAGGCGAACAAGTAACGTGGATCAATAAGAGCGTCGAAATTCGTCCAGGCATGAATTTGGCCCATAACCGCCTCCGGTACGATCGATCTGATGCCCGCTCGACCCGGCAATATTCTGGCTTCTCCCGATGGCGTGGGACAGCGCGGGGACGGGATTCCCTGCCAATGGCCCCGGCCCGGCTGGCGGCAAGGCGATCGGAGGGCGTGGCGGGCGAGAACGGCAACAACAGTGGGGTTCGCTTGTCGGCAGAATCGGCGACCGCGGCCGACCGTTTGTCGTGGGCTCCAAATACGAGGGCATCGCCACCGAAGACGGCAAACTCTACCTGGGCATCATGTCCAGTCCTTACAACGCCGACCCCGGCGGCCCTCTGGTTCGTGCAAGTGAAATCCGAACGCTGAGTGAAGGCAGCATGGTGGCAGGCGCAGAAACGCGCGACTAAACGACATGGATCTTTACGACTCTCCAGCCATCCGTTAAGAGAAGGCTTCCCCGGCTTCGAAGTTGCGAAAACGCATGTATTTCTTGATAAATGTCAGAGCATGATCTCGCCCGTGGGGCCGTAACGTTTTCTTGGCAACATTCATGTCAATGGCACCCCTCAGTTATGTTACGGGCGATGCATCAGCATCCGCAGTATCAGCATCCTGTTCGATCGAGCCCGATTCGCGCAGGTCGGAGAGCCGGGGCTTGTGATCCTGGCGATCTTCCGACGATCGATTCACCTGAGCCAAAGCGACAACGGGAATCTTCAACTCGCGGGCCAGAGATAGCTTGGACCGGCGCGAAATGTTGGCAACCTGCTCCTGGCGCGGGTCGCGGCGGTTGTCGGGTTCGATCAGCTGCAAATCGTCGATCATCACCAGCTTGATGCCGTGAGGCAACTCCTCCCGCCTGGCGTTGGCGGCAATCCGCAGCATGCCCTGGCCTGGCGAATCGTCAAAGAACAAGTTGCAATTGCCCATGATGCCGCTGGCTTTGACGATATTGTCCATATCTCCGGAGTTCAGCTTGCCCGTGCGCAGCTTGTGGCTATCGAATTCAGCCTCGGCACATAGCAAGCGTTCGGCTAACTCGATCCGCGACTGCCTCGAGGCTGACGAAGAAAACGGGTTGATTTTCCTTGATGACGATGTGACGAGCCATGTTCGGCGCGAAAGCCGTTTTGCCGACGCTGGGCCGGGCCGCCACCGATGATGAGCTCGGAATCCTGAAGGCCGGCGGTTTTCTCGTCCAGGTCGACAAAACCACTGGGCGGAGACCGACTAGCAGTGCCAAGCTTTCCCCCTGTGCGCGCATCCCGTGCGGTCGTAAGCCTCGTGCAAAGTCTCGGCCAGCGTGTAGGTTTTGCCGGTCACCCCCAACTCGGCGATTTCGAGGATTTTTTTCTAGGCCGTCCCCAGCATTTCATCGGCGGGTCGCGACTGATCGTAGGCATCGCGAAGAATCTCGGTGCAAACGTGGATGAGGCCACGCATCATCCCTCTCTCACGCACGATTCTAGGCGTAATATTCCGCGTTGGCGGCGGTAGGAGCGGCGTCCGAGAGTTCGGCCAAATAGGCGTAACCGCCAAATATAGCTCGATCTGTTTCTGGTCCTGAAGTTGGTTCGCCAGCGTCACCAGATCGACCGGGTGGCCCTTGTCGTACAGGACAATGATGGCCTTGAAAATGCGCTGATGGGCGTCCTGATAGAAATTATTGGCCCGCACGGATTTTTGCACGATGTCGCCGATGACGCTGTTCTTCGCGCAGGCATACTACCCAAAACCGATCGTTCGGCCTCGGGGTTTTGCGGTGGCAGCCGGTTGGCGGCGATGTTTTCGTCGGACATGACACACCTCCTCGCTTGGAGCGTAAGGTCACCGCGCCGGGTTTTCGTTTAACCCGGAGCCGACGGCGACGGCGGACGTGCAGTCTTTCGCATCAGCAACCATAAATCAGGCGTGAGATGCTGCGCGCCGTCGCCGTTGGCTCCGGGTTAAACGAATAAAGCCGCTGGAGCGAGGATTAGGCGTGACGTGCCTTCAGCCGTCGCCGTTGACTCAGGGTTAGACCAAAGGAGCCGCCGTCGGCAGCACTGGAATGGCTAGATCGCCGAAACTGGTTGTCTCAAAAAGCAGAGCACACTCTCCCGGGCTGAGGCCCGGGAAAGGGAAATGAGCTTCTCCTCCAGGCGGTGGTTCTTTCTTGGCCGAACGTCATGCTGCTTGGTGACGAGCACCTTCACTTCGGAATCGATATCGTGTCCCAAGTGCAGCTTGACAGCATAAAGGAGCATTTCGCGGATCGGCCCTTCCAGGCGGACCATGTCGGGCTCGATCTTGAGGTTATGGCCCTTGAGCACCTGGAAATCTCCGCACCACCACATGGAGATCGCCATCTTCGTCGCGTGGCTTCGATCATCCGCGCGGTGACGCGTTGGATCTGCTCGGCCATCACGCGCAAGTCGGCGATCAAGGCTTCGCAGTGCCGACACGCGTATGCTTGTAACCTTCGAGCAAACGCAGGTTATGGTCGCTCGGCACCGTGGCCAGGCCGTTGGGCAGGAGTCAAGTGCGGCCGTAGCCTGCCTGGACCTCGACCAAATCGCCTTGTTTTCCAAGGTTGGCGACGTTTTCGGTCAAAACCAATTGCATGCCGCCATGCGGGCCTTTACGAACTCTTCGAGTTTTGGTTGGCGTGTGTCAACTGCCTCTTCAAAGTCCACATCCGTGCGGGAACAAATCAAAACGGAATTTCTTCATCGGTAGCGGGCTGAAGCCGCAGAACCCTTCCGGATCATGACTGGGCTCGTCGTAGCCGCCTCCACCGCCCGCCCTGATGCGGAGCTGGGCTTGGTCCACGGCTCTGGGTCCGTTGATAACCGCCGAAGCCGCCGCCACCGCCGCCATCGGTCCGGGGATCCAGGTACTGGAAGTTCTGTACGCGCACCATCGATTGGAGCGTTTGTTGCCGTCTTTGTCGGTCCATTGGTGAACGTAGATCACATAGAGAGGTCTGGCTTCCTTTGTGCAAGCTCTGTTCGATGCGGTCGGCCAATCCGCCTTGGTCGCCGCGATTGAAGGCTTCGCAATCAACGAAGACCGGCTCATCTTCCCATTGGCCGGTGGTCATGTTCTTTTTGCGGTTATTCACCGCGAAGCCAAACTTCACGACCTTGCCGCCATTGCTGGAAGGACGGCGTACTTCCGGCTCCCGGGTCAAAGCGACCTATCAGCATCACCTTGTTCAGATTTTTTGCCATAAGGTCGGTCCTTGTGCGGTCCGATTTTACGCTTCATCGTAGGCCAATCGTGCCAGGGAACTCCCCCCACTAACGTGGGAGGCTCGCATCAACCTCTCCCCACTAACGTGAGGGGCTGGCCTGACTATACCGCCAGCGGCCGATGCAATGCTAGGTTAGCCGGGCTTAATCTTTATCGCCGTCCATGGGCGGCGGCCGCGTCGGTGGCCGTCATCGCCGCCGCCGTCGTAGTTGTCGGTGTCCGTGCCGGAAGGCAGGGCCGTGGCATGCTCGTCGCGGGCGATCGCCAGCATCGTTTCCACCAACTTGGGCTCGATGCGTAAAACCATCTCGAGCGTAGAATCGTCTCGTTGAGGGCGACGTCTTGTTCGATGTCGACGAGCTCTCTTGCCTTCAATTTTGAAATAGGTCAGGTAATAGAGACCTTTTTTGTGACCGTTGACGGGATAGGAAACGCCGCTCGTCTTCAGGGACGGCTGGCAAGAATCTCGGGCCGAATGTTTCTCCAAGATGCCATGAAGCTGTGCTTGGGCGGCATGGACGTCGCCGGCTACTTTGTTGGAGTCGAGCAGAAACATGCATTCGTAAACATTTACTGACATATGGCGTCCGCTTACACTCGTGACTCAAGGATTGACCGCTTCACCCGTTATATTGATTCATGCAATCATCTACACCCCGCGTCGCCCAAACGACTACCGCTTGGACGGCAAGTTCGATGGCGCTGTCGATAATCGGACGCTCGCTGGGCCGAAACGCCCCAATGCATGATTAACTGCTCGCCCTCGTCCGGGCTGCCGATCCCGATGCGCAGCCGACTATAGGCAGTAGTACCCAGGTGCTGCTGGATATCGCGAAGTCCGTTATGCCGGGCGTGCCCGCCGAGCGCACTACAGCTTGCCCGAGTCGGGAGGTTGAAGTCGTCGCACACCACCAGGACATCGGTCAGGGCGTCTGATAAAAATCAACCGCCGACCGCACTGCCTGGCCGCTCAGGTTCATGAAAGTGTCCGGTTTGAGCAAGAGCAGCTTTTCCGAACCTTCCATTACCTCCGCAACCTGCGACTGAAAGCGGGCCTGGAAACGGCTCGCTCCGGGGCCTTGCGCCAACGCATCCACGACGACAAAGCCGACGTTGTGCCGCGTTCCGGCATATTTGTTTCCGGGGTTGCCCAGGCCCACCACGATTTTCATGGCCCGGCCGAGCCGAACTAGGACTCGCTCTCCTCCTCTTCCTTGGTCTTGCCGATGACTTCCGGTTCGGCAGTGCCGCCGGCTTCAGGAATGGCGCCGGTTCGACCTCGGCCACGGGCGTGACCACGTGCACAACGATGGCATCGGGGTCGGCCGTGGTGGTGATCCCTTCGGGCAAGTGCAGGTCCTTCACGTCGATCACGGAACCCATCTGCAATTCAGCGATGTTTACTCGGATCGTTTCTGGAATGCTGATCGCCAAGCACTCGATTTCCAGGCGTGCAAGGCCGATGAGCACGCCGCCGGCATTTATGCCCGGGGCGATGCCGCAGAAGTTCAGCCGAACCGTAACGGTAATCCGCTCGTCAAGCGAAACGCGCATGAAATCGACGTGCAGCAAACTCTTGCCCAAATGATCCCATTCCGGATATTCGCGAATGAAGGCCTTTTCGTCTTTACCGCCTTCGGTTTTGAGATCGACAACGCGGTCGCCATGGCGCAGGGCCTTGGTCACTTCGTCTAAGTTCAAGGTAAGCATAATGGTTGCTTCCTTGTGGCCGTAAAGCACGGCGGGCACAAGGCCCTTGCGACGAAGCCTGCGGGCGGCTTGGCACCGATTTTCCTGCCGTGCTTGGGCGACCAACGCCACTGTTTCGGCCATGACCCCATCTCCAATGCCTGGGCTAAAATAAAACAGAACAGCCCGGACGCGCCGGCTGTTCCAGTCAGCTTTCCCAAATAGGAAGGGTTATTATTTCAATCGGGGCCACCGGTTGCAAGAGGGCGGGGCGGAAAAAAGCGGGAGGAAATACAGTTTGGCGCGCATTCGAGGCGTAAGCCCGACAAGTAGTCGACAAAAAATACACGTAGTGAATCGCGAAGGGCACTGGAGTGTGGACTTTAGTCCACACCGGTGCGAGTGGAGTTATCGCGGAGGATCCAATCGGCGATTGTGCTAGTTTGATAGCCATTACCCGAGCTCGCGCGGAGTGGTGTGGACTAAAGTCCGCACTCCAGGGGAGAGCAAACTGCGAGCGTTCGGCTGTCAACGAGTCTTCTTATCTTTTTGCCCTACATCTTTTTGCCATTAATTCTTGCTTCTACTTAACTCTTGGCTTGCCGGTCTTGCCGTCGATGTCCAGGTTCAGCTTTTCGTTGGCGTCGGTGTAGAAGGCGAAGCCGTTGAGCATCTCTTCGTGGCTTTGCTGGCCCTCGCGCACCGTTGCTTTGGGGTCGGGGTTATAAGGATTGAATGTCGAATTATCGTAATGAGCCACGCATTCCAGCCGCGTTCCCTTCGGGAAGCGCATTTCGTTAGGGCTCCAAATGTACGGGATCTGCCAATCGAAGCTGTAGTTGGGCACCTGAAGCAATGTTTCGGTGGTGCCGTCGGGCGCACCGCACGGAAGGTCATGTCGCGACCGCGGAGATGCATGTGCACGAAAAGGCCGACTCCGATGGCATCACGATCGAGCACGCGGCTGGCGCTAACAGGATACGCCGGCGTGCTCCGGGAGGAATCGCGAACTTGTAATCGGCAAGCAATTCGTGGCGGAGCTGCTTCTGAATGGTTCCCGAAGCGTACTTGAAACCGACCGAGATCCCGCATTTTTCCGGTTTCCCGGTCGTCACGTAGTGGATCTGGAGAATAAGAACGGCCCCAGCCGGGATGCAGAAACCGACGCCGTCCTTGAGTTCCATGGGACGCCCCCCGGCACGGTTCCCGTGATGAAATGGCTCTGTTTCTTCTTGTCGGCGGGCATGATGTAGGCCATGTTGCAGTGATGCACGGCTCGCGGATTGTCGGGCAAGATTTGAATGCCCTGCATCCAGGTGTCGCTGAAAAAGGCGTGCAGCAAAGGCACGTACTTGTAATCGATGAGGCCGGTAGCCGGTAAATCGCTCTTGGCCGTGCCGAGCACCAAATCGGGCTTGCCGATGAGCCAGCGATCAGCGGGTTTGGCCTCAGTCTTGGCTGTCGTCTCTTTAGGCAGTTGGCTGGCGTCGCCCATTTCCATGCCGCCGCGCACCCAATTGGCGATTTTTTCCTTTTCGTCGGCACTCAGGCTGCGGCGATTGGCGAAGTGGCCGAACTGCTCGCTGGCGAACCAGGGGGGCATGCCGCCCTTCGGCAACGACTTCGGCGATTTCCGCCGAGTGTGATTTGGCATCGCGATAAGTGAGCAACGAAAAGGGCGCTGTCGTCCCGGGATGATGGCATTCAGCACAGTGCTTCTGCAGAAGGGGAGCCACATCTTTGGCGTAGGACGTGTGCGACTTGGACGAAGGAGGTTCGCTGCGCGTGATGGGGCAGCCGTCCACCGTCGTCTCGGCAACCGCCACTTTCTTGCCGGCCAGCACGGCGTCGATAGCTTCGGCTAAATCGCGGCGCGTGGGGGTGGCGCACGCCGCCGAGCCGATACTGATCGTCGATGCGGCCGCGATAGCGAATCTTGCGGTCGGCATCGAGCACAACCACCTCAGCGGTGCGGCCAACGCCCAGGCTGCTGGCGCACTTGCCGTCAAAGTCCTTGACGCAGGGGAACTCCAGGTCGTGCTGCACGGCCTGGCTGGCGACGTCGATGATGGAATCGTCCGGTCCTTCATTGATGGACAGAAACTGAACGTTCTTGCCGCGATATTCCTTGTCCAAACCCTTGAGCACGGGCAGATACCGCTGGGCAACAGGACAACTCGTGGTAGTGAAGGCAATGACGAAAACGCGCGCTTTGGGAAAATCGTCCAGGGTACGGGTCAAGTAGTGGATGTCTTTGAACGATAGGTTGGCAATCCGCGTCCCGATCTTTACCTCGGGCGCGGGCGAAAGTGGAGAAGCGTTCGCCGACAACAGGAGCGGCGCAATGACAATCCCCGAAAGCAGCAGTTTGGCGCGCATGTCTGATTGCTCCGTTGCAAGGTTTAGCCTGCATCCTGGCTGAACGAAGGCTGCGTTTTTTATACCGTCGCGCTTAGCGTACCGCAAATGGCAGATAGTGGATCTTGGTCTCCACCTTGCGTTCCACCGGACGCAATACGTCGATTTCGAAAGGTCTATCGACGCTATTGCCGGCCAGATCCTCGAGCGTTGAATCGACCGCTATTCGGTAATCTCCGCTTTTCCACGGCTGTTCGGGAGTGAACAACCAACGGTGTTCCTTGTCGGCAAGCCCGGCTGACCCGGACACACGAATTCCTTTCGCTGTCTCAACCCAAATGAGATGCTCCGCCAGCGCGTGATCGAGTGCTTTGGGAAACTGAATACGCACCGGCTCTCGACCCTCGGCTGGCGGGCTGGTGATTTTCCACTGCGCGAAATCGATTGGCTGATCGTCCGGCGGCCCGGAGAGGAAGGATTTACGAAAGCCTTTGGCGAGGGGATTACCCTGGGCATCGAGCCACTCGGCGTCGATGACAAACGTGTACCGTTTCCCGTCTTCAAGTACGGGGCCAAGTTCTTCGCGCGGTTTGAGGCCGCGTTTGATGCGGCCCGGATCGAAGAGCAGAGTGAAGCGTTCTTGCTTCGCGTCCCATAATTCTTGATCGAGCTCCAAAAAAGGAAGGTCGATCGGTACATTTTTTTCATTCAGCAAGTGCACGCGGCGATAAGCCTCGCCTCGGCTCATGGGAGCCGAAAAGTGCAGATAGAACTTGAGCTGGTTTTCGGGCAGCACGTCTTGCGTGGGATAAACGGCGGTAACTGTTGTGGCCGGTCCCGCCGGCTTTTTGGCAATGGTAAACGTTTGCGCGAGTTCCGTGGCCGACTTCTTGTCGGGTTTGATGCCGTTCGGCGTAAACACGGCTCGATAGACGGTGCCCGGTTCCAGCGGGAAACGGGCGCGTAACCGGAGTGCGCCGTTTTCCAGTGAAGTTGTTCCCGAGAGAGGAGTCTTCGATGAATCGCCTTTGTTATCGACGACGTAAACCGCCAGGGGCGCTGGGGCGCTTTTGCGCTAAGCTGATCTTCAATGGACTTTAGGGCGGCCTTCGACAACCCCTGCACTTCAAAGGTTGATTGGCCGTCAAAATGAAAGGCGCGGTTCGTCGGCTTGGGCGGGTGAGTACGCAATGAGCAGCGCCAAGATAGGGATCGCAAGAAACGGCCGCGGCATGCGGTGAAATGGAGAGTAAACGGCACGGTTACCTTGAGCACTCCCAGTACTTGGTGCCCAAGGCACATCATTCTCGCTACCATGTGCCCTGAGATTGCTGGGTTGATCCAGGCGCCGATAATAGGGTGCCGAAGGCAAATCATTCTCCCCCCCTTGGCAAGGGGGGGTTGGGGGGGTCTGATGAATCTTCACCCATTCGGAGGTGACTGCATTCTTGCAGTTTTGGACCTGGCGAATGGGCGATCGCGCGTTTTTGTGGCAGTCCCAGAAGACCCCCCCAACCCCCCCTTGCCAAGGGGGGGAGAAAACGGGGGGAATCTTCGCTTGCGCTTCAGGCGTGTGTGATGTTCCTCTCATGAAGCCCTCGCTGAAACCGGAAGGGCACGGCCTTGCGACCGTGCCCTCGTGAAGAAGCCAAGCGGTGACAAGGTGCGCCTAAGGCAGCGGAATGCTCTCGAGATCCATGCCGCCCTTGCCGTTTTGCAGGAGCAGGAGCACGTTGTCCTTATCGAGTCGGCTCATCTGCTGCACGTTGTTCTTGTAAGATTCCAGCGTTTTATATTTCAGACCAGCCTTGTCGGTAACGTGCTTGGTGATCGGGTCTACGGAGGCGAGATTGTCCAGGGCCACTTTCATGAGCCCGCGAGCATTGTTGGCCATCAACACGAAGTCCTTGCCGTCTTTTTGATAGACCACCATGTCGAGCGGACGATTGTGATTTCCCAACTCGGCGACCGTTGTCCCCTTGATGTTTTCGCCGGGCTTGAGCTGTTGAAGCGGAATTCGCACGAGCGGGGTGCAGGTGTAGGCGGCGAGCAAATTCGTTTCGCCGTTCAGATCGAAGGCGGTGAAGGTGCGGATGGGCGATTTCGTTTCGAAACGGCCGTGCGAGCCATGATAGATTTCAACGCCCGTTGCCGTGTCGCTGCCAGCGAAGGGGTAAGGGATGGAACGCAGTTTCGAAGAAAACGCTTCACTGGAAAGACCGGCAATATAGAGGCGGCCTTTGATGAACTCAAGTTGCGTGATGGCATCCTGGCTAGTGCTGGCGGCCTTAGACAGTTCGGCCTTGGTGAATTTGACGTTGTCGAGCCCCATTAGTTCGACTTTACCGGAGCGGTCTATCTTTACGATCACCGGAAGAGCATCCGGGCCGGTGCCGCGGCTGACACCCAAGTAAGCATTTCCGGAAATGGGGTTTACCGCCATATCCGTAATCAGCATTTTCGTCTTCTTGGGGTCGATGCCCATGGCGCCGGCGATCTTTTCACCAATCCCTTCGACCTTGAAGGCGCCAGCCGACGTGGCTGCCGTGTCGCCCGTTTCAATGGCGAAGACGGCGGCGCCTTTCGGATCGCCGACGAACAGAATGCCGTTGGGGCCGAACGCCAGCGGCCCGACCGATTTCAGATCTGGTTTGCCGGATTGTGCGCTTTTCTTGGTGTCCGCTCGGGCGACGCCCGTCAGCAGGACCAACCCGAGGCTTAGCCCCAGAGCTAGCCGAACATTAGCGACCATGGAAGGGCCCTTTCCTGAATGAAGTCTGAGAGATTACATCCCGAGAAGCACTATCATGCCGCGCGGCGCGGCCAACGCAAGCAGGAAATGACGCAGAGAAAACGGCCCCAGCTGCGGCTGCCAGGCCCGGAAATGCGAGAAAAAACGCGATCCGCCCAGGCTCTTCCGGAAAAAATGCGGAAAAACCGGCCTTTTTGACAAATCTTTAATTGACATTAGCGGGCGACGCCTCTACTTTTCCACCTTAAGGATCGTTTCGTTTCCTGGGTGGTTAGCACCAACAGAGTCCAAGAAGGAGAGATTATGGCGGAAAACAAGGCAGCCCTGGGGAAGCCGGCGACCAAGACTGCGATGTATGCGGCCTTGGCTGAATCGAGCGGCCTGACCAAGAAGCAGGTGTCCACCCTGTTCGACGAGCTGGCCAGCATGATCAAGAAAGATCTTGGGAAAAAGGGGCCCGGCGTGGTCACCCTTCCCGGCCTGCTGAAAATCAAGCGGGTTCACAAGCCCGCGACCAAGGCCCGCCAGGGCCGCAATCCGCAAACCGGCGAAGCCATGACGATCAAAGCCAAGCCCGCACGCACGGTCGTGAAGGCTTTGGCTCTGAAGAACCTCAAGGAAATGGTCAAGTAGGTCCTTCGTCGACGCCACCGCATGCTGCCTAGTGACGCGAGCAGGAGAAATATCTCTCCTGCTCGTTTCATTTACGATTTACGATCCACCATTCACGATCCACGACTGACTAGTCAAGCCCGCCAAATCCGGCTATTCTGAGAGCGAATAAGAAAGTGGGAGGGTTCTCGGCCGTGGGCGGTCGCCACGCGCTCCTTCTTTTCAAGGTGCAATCTGCATGATCGAGCGAGCCGTGGTTTCCGAAGAGCCGATCTTGCAAAGGCCCAGCATTCCTGCGGAGCCCCCGGAGCCAGTTCCTGGTTCACTCGAAGCCCGGGTAGCACGGCTGGAGGATGTGGTTGCATCGTTACAAGACACGCACCATCTCGAAGAACGCGTTACCGAAAAGCTGTCGGCCCAGCTTGCCTCCAGTCGGAAGAACGGAGGATCATCTTCGAGCATCATCCTGGAAGCGGGACGGCAGCTACTGCCCGCCGCCTTGCAAACCGTGCGTCAGCAAACGAACCAGGCCGATCAACCGAGCGGTCCGCCGCTTCAGCATCATCCCTGGCTCCTCTTCGACGCCATCGCCGAAGCCCGGGCGATCTTCCGCATGTATTTCGATAGCAGCTATCGCGTCTCCTGGATTGCACGCGTCACGCCTATCGTGGGCGGCATCATGCTCGTGCTGTCGTGGTTGATTTTCAACAACCTGCCGCTGATCAGCAGCCTCCCTCTGATCGGCCACATCCTCGAAATCAGCTTCGACCTGGCTTTGGCTTTCGTGGCCTACAAGGTGCTGCATCGCGAAGTTCAAAGCTACCGCTTCGCCATTGCCGATCTGGGCGCTTTGACCACTTATCGAACGGTCTCCAACAATTCATCTCGGTCGCATTCTTGAACCACTCGTGAAGAGGATGCCATGATCCGTCTAGGCGTCAATCTCGATCATGTTGCCACGGTGCGCCAGGCCCGTCAAGCGCCGGAACCCGATCCCGTGCATGCGGCGGTGCTGGCTATTCACGGCGGCGCTGACGGCATCACCATTCACCTGCGCGAAGATCGCCGGCACATTCAAGATCGCGATTTGCGGCTGCTGCGCGAAACGATTTGTCATCAGCGCTTGAACCTGGAACTGGCCGCGGTGCCGGGAATTGTCGATTTGGCTTGCACCGTCCGGCCCGATGAGGCAACGCTGGTGCCCGAACGGCGCGAAGAGCTAACCACCGAAGGCGGGCTCGATGTGATCGCGCATCGCGAAGCGGTCGAGCAGGCCATCCGCAAGCTCGTGGCCGCGGACATTCACGTCTCGTTGTTCATCGATCCCGATCCCCGGCAAATCGAGGCCGCGAAGATTCTGGGCGCCGAAGCCGTGGAGCTGCAAACCGCTACCTATTCGGAAGCGAAGGGCTCACGGACCATTGAGAGCGCGCGAACGGCACTGGAAGAAGCAACGCGTTTTGCGGTTGCTCAAGGCCTCCACGTGCACATGGGTCATGGCCTCAATTACGTCAACGTGCGGCCCGTGTGCCGCATTCCCGGCGTCGAAGAGCTGAACATCGGTCACAGCATTATCGCGCGGGCGGTGATGGTCGGCATGGCCCAGGCGGTGAGCGACATGAAGCGGATCATTTTGGAGGCAACGCCGGCCGAGCAGAAGGCTTAGAGAAGGTCTTTTTTCTTTGCTGCTTCGGTCGTCTTTTTTTGTTCCTTCGCTTTCTTCTTTTCCGCTTCTTCCTTCTCCCGTTTTTCTTGGATCTTTTCGCGTGCTACCCGCCGTTGTTCTTGTTGCGCCCACAGCTTATTGGCGTTTTCTTTGTCCGTAACGTATAACGTCCTATCCACGGCGATGGCTTTGAGGCCGCACATGTTCGCCAGCAATTCAACAGCCGTATCGAGGCAAACACCGTCAAACAGAGCCGTGACGTGTGGCTGACCAGCATTATCGAATTCGCGCCGATCGAGGATGACGGCAATACCCGTCTCGATTCCCAATTCGCGCAATGCTTCATCCAAGGGAACATCTTTGAAATCAGCATGCACGCGAGGCACATGCGTTCTATCGCCAGTGACCCATGATTCCGGTCGAACGAATTCCGGTGTGGTGATTTCGATGTAGTCTCGGTGAAGCAAGTAGGCGGCACCAAATTGGTCGAGAAGCATCTGGAGGACAGTACGAAGGCTTACTCCGGAAATCTTTTCCAGTTTCACAATGGCCTGGAGCGATTTTGTCCCCTTTGGAAATGCCTTTTCGTTGACCAGAATGGTAATCTGGAAGTGATCTTCAAAATAAGCATTGGCTTCGCCAAAGGTCATTCGGTCAAGACCTTTATCCAGCATGACCGGTTGTTCGAGTTTTCTAAGCATCAGGAGGTGTCGGCGCTCCAGTTCGGCAAGATTCGACGAAGGTATTACTTCCTGCGTCTCATTAAGAAGAGGGGCGTTGATGGGATAGTCGATCGCTCTATTGGGGACAGACTCCAGTTCTTCCGGTTGTCGATTCCCAACGAGATTTCGGCCGCCTTGAAGGCCACCCGCGCCCAACAAGCCCACGGTCAGCACCGCTATCAGAATGAACTTCGCATTCGTGAGGATCATGGTTCGGAGCACTCCTTCCGCAACTGTGATGATTCTTGCTGAAACTGTGCCTGCAGCCGCCAGCGTGCCGAGCTTGAACAAGACCGCCGACTGGGCGGTCGCTTCGGCCAGTGTGCGATCGACTATTGCTCGCCAGGTTCCATGAGCGAGCAGTCCCGCTAATGCCTCCGCAGAGAGGCAGAGTTGGCTTTGGGCAAGCCGCTCGCGCAACAACTCGAGTCCCCGCGCCATGTGCCGGGAAATTGAGCCGACCGGCAAACCAAGCTCGTGAGCAGCCTGCTGATGTGTTTTCCCTTCCAGGAAACAAAGAACCAATGGCGCCCGAAATTTGTTCGGCAGCCGGCGCAATGCGGCATCCAGTTTCTCGGCTAACTCGCGCCGAATTGCCTCCGTGCATGGATCCTTTTCCGCAGTTCCTGCTGCAGAGGTCGTTCGCACAATGGCGTTCAGTGTGTGGCTGCGTTGTCGCTGAGCTTTCATTTTGGAAGCCACGCGAAGCGCGACGCCATAAAGCCAGTTGCCGATGGAATCGTGCCAGCCGAACGACCCGCCTTTCCGGGCAAGGACCAGGAAGGTCGCCTGAAAAGCATCCTCCGCATCGGCAACGTCGTTGAGCACCCGGCCACAAACCCCTAGCACCATAGCGCCATGGCGGCGCACGAGCACGGTGAACGCCGCCTCGTTTTGGTCGGCGGCGAACCGTTGGAGCAACTGCCGATCCGTCAGCGCCGCTATCTCCTTGTTCTCGAAGAGTTGGTGGAGATAGCGCAACAAAGGACTGTTCGGTCGTTGGGCCATTGCCGACTACACTCCGCAGATGAACTAAAGAAGTAATGTCTCGCCGAGCGAAATCGAATCGAGATTTTCGAACGAAGCGAGTATGCAGGTGAGAACAAGAAACGAAGTGATTCGTTGGCTTTGACGAGCGTCCAGCCAATCAAGGCGGAGCTTCGGGATCAGAGCAAGCGTTCGTGGGCCGGCTTCATTTCCGTGCGGCCAAGAACTGCCCGGCTTCTGTCAACCATGTGAGAGGCGGCATGCCGTAGGGGCGGAATTTCTCTTCGATATCTTCGGTTTGATTATTGAAGATGGCTCGGTAGAGCCCCAGCCGGCTGGCTTTGGGGCTATCCATGACGATGCTGGAATCGGTCGAGCTCATCTGGAAGAGCACGCGCAGCTCGAATTCCTTGATCGACGGGCGATCGAGCTGACGCGACAGATTGGCCAGCGTATCGCACCAGACGATAACGTGAACATTGGCCGGCGGTCCATCGCGCAAAATCAAACTTAGATCCTGATTGGGATTGAGCCGTTCGGCATCCCCGCGCGAATAGGAGAAGTCATCCTCCGAGGATCGCAACTCGCGAAAACGCTGCAAACCGTGAATCATCAGGAATAAGGGTGCATGCTGTCCTGGCCCTTCTTGCCGTTTTTCCACTTCTTGGCGTAAAGCATGCATCCGCTCGGCTAGATTGGATCGGTTCAACAAATCGATTGGCGTGCCGAGCGTTTCCGCAACTTGGTGCAGCCGCACGGTGGCCGATTCGTCGGTGCTCGCCTGCGGCTTTCCAGGACATAAAAGGCGGGCTGCTGAGTTGCTGTCGAAGGAACCCGGAGTTGGGAACTCAAACTAGAAAGCGCGGCCGCCAAAAGCCCCCGGGCGGCTTCTTCATTCTGGCCCAGCAACAAAAGATTGTTGCCGCTTTGCGGCCGGAAGTAGGCGACGGTCGGATCCTTGATGGCGATGGCTTCCCCAAGCCAAACCGCCAGTCCGCGCGAGTTCGCGGCCGGAGCAGCATCCTGCAAGAGTTTCCCCAGGAAACGGTTCGTGGCGATGTCGGCCACGGCGCTGCCTTCGAAAACCAGAGGCGGCAAGCGTGGCTCGCCTTCCTGGGTATGGGCCTTCTGTGAAACCAATTCCAAATCCCGATCGCGCTCCGCATCGTCCAGCCAGACAACCTGAAACGGATTGTTCCCGTCCACCAGGCCGTTGGCGTCGTTGTAGATGGCTTCGCCGGGCCTCGACAGCAATCGGGCCGCATGATTTTCCTCGCTGAGAATCATGTGTCCGTCGGTTTCGCTGCATTGCAAGACGATGCGAACCGCCATCTGATCGATGGTGCTTCGGGCCAGGCTGTAAGCCCCGCCCAGCGTCTGCGAACCCAAAACCAGATGCAGGCCGAACGCACGGCCCTGACGGACCAGGCGGTCCAGATGGCTGGAGGCTCGGTCGGCCAGCAGATCTTCTTCGATGAAGAACTCCTGAAATTCGTCCACGATCAGCAAGATGCGCGGCAGCCAGGTTGCGGGCTGGGCCTGTCTAAAGGATTTGAGATCTTGAACGCCCGCCTTGCGGTAGAGTTCGGCACGGCGATCCATTTCGGCGAGCAGCCGTTCGAGCACGCTCAAACCGAATTCGCGTTCGCTTTCGATGGCAATCACGCGGGCGTGCGGCAGCTGATGTGTAGCATACGTCTTGAATTCGACGCCCTTCTTGAAGTCGATGAGATAAACTTCGGCCTGATCGGGCGGATAGTGCAGGGCCAGATTGGTGACCAGGGCGTGCAAAAGCGTGGATTTGCCGGAGCCGGTTTTGCCAGCAATCAAAGCGTGTTGCGACGTCCCTTGGCCAAGTCGAAGGTATTGCCGCCTGGTCGCTCCCGCCCGCCCGATGGGCACATCAAAGCCGGCCGCCGAACTGCTGCGCCAGAGTGCATCAGGCGCCGGGGCCACGAAGGAAAAAGGCACCTGGACCTGTTTGTTCGCCAGAGCGGCTTTACCGACTTTGTTCAGGATCTCCAGAATCCGGCCCTCGTCCGGAGGGCGCATCGGCAAGAAAGTCAACTTGCGAAATTCGGGGTCTTCCCAGGTAAAGCGGCCTTGCTTCCAACTTAGCACCGTCGCATCGCGCCGAAGCTCCGCCATGGGCAGCTCGCTCATCAACGGCGCTCCGGAGTCGACGAATACTATCGTGTAGACTCCGCAACGGGGCCCGGCCTGCATGATGCTGGCCAAGCGCCGGGCTGCGTCGACCGTGAAATTGGTCGGGAAATGGCTGATGACCAGCAGTCGATAGGGCTCCGCCACTTCACCGGCTTGGACGTTGTATTCTTCGATGGTGGCGTACTGGTTACGGAGGTATTTCTGAATCACGTGCTCCATGTGAGCCGTGATATCCGCCAACCGATGTTCGATCTGGCTGGGCTCGGTCCAAATCCGGCTGGTCACCATCAGTTCGTCGTAATCGGCCAAATGCATGAAGGAGGCGAAGTTCTGCCCCAAGCCGAGCGGATCGATGAACGTGACGCGCACTTTGCCGCCAGGCGCCGAAGTCAACCAGCGCAGCAAAAGCTGCTGGAGGATGCCCAGCGCCGTTTTGTCAGCGTCGCGAGGCGCCAGCAGGACGAACGATCCAGTCGGCGGAAAGGGCAGAACGGCCGGAACGGTCAACACGTGCGGGGCTGCAAGATCGGGCAAAGGTCTCGGAAGATTGGTGAGCGGCAGCTGAAAAGTACCCAGGCTAAGCGTGTCGGGAGCAAGCTCCGGAATAGCTTCCTGTTGCCAGGCCTCGGAATCCCAAGCAGGTGAGTTGGCTTCGGCGGCCGCCAACAGGCTGCGACTGCCGTCCAAAACCTGGCTGATGCTCTCGTCCCAGTTGCGCCGGATCTCGTTGCGAGCCGCTTCATAATGCTCTTTGAGCTGGCGCGTCGTTGATGAAGTTGTTCGTGCAACCCTTTGCTGCCCGATTCGTAGCTCTGCTGATTGCTAGCCGTCTCTTCGGTGTAATAGGTTTCGTTTCGTTTCCAATCGCGATCGCGCCGTCGCTTAATGGCCAGGCGGCGCTGCTGCGTTTCCCGCACCAAGAGCTGCCAGCCGCGAGTTCGTTGATCTTTGGCGCCGGTTTTGCGGGTTTGATAAGCCTGAACCGCTTTTTGGATTTCTTGTTCCATTTTGGAGCGGCCATCGCGCAGGACAGTTCGGTGCTCCTCGGTAGCGCGTTGACGGGCGCTCTGCTCGCCAAGTTCGGCACGGGCGCAGTCCAGTAGCAGCGGACCGGAAATGCGGCCAACTTTCGCTTTGGCGAGGCCATACAAGAGGGAGCTACCCGCAAAGGCGGCGACAACGGCGAAGGCCGCGCCGCCCACGATGCCCCAAAACAGACCGGCTAACCAAAAACCCAAGCCCCCCGCGATAGCCCACAGCAGCAGAAACAGCCAAAGAACTCCCTCACGGCGGAAAAAGGTGGGAAGTCGCATCCTTTGCAAAAGCTTGCCGCGTTTCTCGATATCTTTGGAAAGGTCGCGAAGGTCATGCGAAGAGAAGGGCGCCGCTTCGCTGACAGCGTTTTCCGGCACCGGCATGTGGCAAGCGGTCAAGTAATCGAGGACGGTCTCCTGAGTCGATTGCAACCGGCGCTCGATTTCATCCAATTCCTGCGTGGTCGAACGAAAGGTTTTTTCCGCCTGCGTTTCGATGCCTTCGTAAATGGCAGTGGCGGTCCAGCGCGATTCCTTATATTCAGCCTTCCCGGCTTCCTTTTCCTGACTATAGGCGAGCTTCAAGGTTTTGCGGCCGCTAACTAAATTATTCTCGATTTCAGTCAATCGCTTCTCGAAACGAGACTTGATCTGCACGCGGTTCGTATGAACGGTTTTCTCCAGGATTTCTTTCTGCCTGGCGAAGCTGACGATAACCTCCTGGAATTCGGTGTCGAACCAGAGTTGCAGTTGTTCCAGATCTTCCTGACGTTGCGCGTCGAGAAACGGTTCTTCCTCCGCTTGACGTTCGAGCAAGCCAGCAAGCTGGCGCAAGCAGCCGGCGCTCCTCGGCAAGCAGAGCCTGTTCGGGTCGGCTTACGTCTCGCTGTGGAGGAGCGGTTGCCGGGCTGGGCGGTGGCGTCCGCCCGGCGGTAGGAGAACCGGTCAGGAACATTCTTCACGCGCCTTTGTCAGATGGGGAGCGAGACGATCCATGGCCCGCAAAACGGCTTTCACTTGGGCTTCCAAGGGCGTCCAGTAGCCCGCGTTTCGAAATCATCCTGGGCCACGTCGCGCCATTCTTGCTTCAGCCCTTCCCAATGGGCTTGCAACACCTTGAAAGAGTTATTCAGTTGCGTCCAGCCCGTGCCCAGCTCCATGGGTCAAGTCTCCGAATTCTTCCTGGCGAGACACGATTCCTCTTAGTGAGCCTCCCACGATTCCTCTTAGTGAGCCTCCCACGATTCCTCTTAGTGAGCCTCCCACGATTCCTCTTAGTGAGCCTCCCACGATTCCTCTTAGTGAGCCTCCCACGATTCCTCTTAGTGAGCCTCCCACGTTAGTGGGGGGAGTTTCCCGGAACCTCCCCCCACTAACGTGGGAGGCTCGCTCACTAACGTGGGAGGCTCGCTCACTAACGTGGGAGGCTCGCTCACTAACGTGGGAGGCTCGCTCCTATCTAGCCTGGGAGGTCCGGCGCATCTGCCGGCGTCGCTTCTTCTACGCCCATAGCCGGCAGTTTCAAGATCTCCTTGCCGCCCCCCAACTCGGTTTGCAGCTCGGTATATTCCTGCAACAGCTCTATCTTTTGTCTCAGAAGGCCCAGGGCCTTGACCACTTCCGTTTCCATCATGCCGGCCAGCATGCGCGCCGGGGCATCGTATTCTACCTGATGCTGCGGCAGCAGCCGCAGCCAGAATCGGCAGCGCTGGCCCTTTTCCTCGGCTTCTTCCAGTCGCTGCCTGGCCTTGCGATAGGCTAGCTCTTGCTCCGTGCAGCCCCGATGATCGCGGGCGTTGCTGTGCCGCCGTTCTTCCAACTCGCGGCGCGTTCGAATGACTATTTCGCTCCGCTTGCCGGCTTCGTGGCGCCAGTGCTTTTGCTGCTGTTCGAGCCAGTCGAACATTTGCCGCAGGCCGGCATCCGCCGCGGCCAACGCCTCGATGACTTCCAGCCGGAATTCGGCCAGGCTGCCTCGGAAATCCTGCAATGCTTGCGGGAATGTAATCGTGCGGAAACGCCCATCCGTTCGGCTCACCGTTGGTGCAAATATTCTTCGATCTTTTCGGCTTTCCTTATGAGTAACGGCGCCTGCTCGTTCGCGGCCTCCATGAAGCGCCTGAGCACTTGCATAGTCTGATCGAATTCTTCGCGGAATTTATCGTGTTCCTGATCGCGCCAGGTATCGCCCAGGCTGGCCAGTTGCCCCTGCAGCGAGCGCATCTGATCTTGCAGCGCGTTATTGAAGCGTTTGAGGTTTTGAGCGAATCGGCGTAATTCCGCCGGATCGACAATTGCCTTGGACATCGCCTTTCCTTGGCCGACAGCTCTTCGGAGCGGAATTCGCGAGAACTCCGGAAACGAGGCAGCTTACGCTGCGTCTCGTTCCGCCGCATTTAGTCAAGCAACGCTGCACCTCGCCGGAACAAGCTTCACTGTAGCTATACGGCCCGATAGTGTAAATGTTGGTGCCGTTCCCAGCCCCTGTGCCAACCGGACCGAGACCTCGTGTCAGCAATCGAACACGTGGACACTCTTTTTCGCGAGTCGTGTGGTCCGGTTCCTTCGTCGTCGGCTTGGGACGAGCTCGTTCATTTCTTGAGCCCATTTCCCCGTCGATGGCCATGCCGTTTTGGCCCTACGGGTGAGTGGTTTCCTCGATGGTTTGGACACCCGCGATCGTTTGCCCACCCTCGACACCCTGGCGGTCTTCATTCGCGTTTCCCCCTGGCGGCAGTCGCTCTTGCATCTTTTTGCCGGCTCCGAATCGGTGGCTTGCCGGGCCCTGGCGCTCTTGATCGCGATGCCGGAAGATTTCGGCGAATTGGCCGAAAGGCCATTGTTGCGCCACGCTTCTTGTCAGCGGCCGCCTCCCCACCAAGATTCAAGCGGCCGCGCTTGCCCACATCATCTCCACGTTTGGAGCGACCAAAGATGTCGAAGATCTCCTGGACGCTTATCTGGAGGTCCGCAGCTTCAGCCGGCGTCGGCGCCGGCTCAATCGATTGAACAAATTGTTGCAAGATCCGGATTTTCTTGCCGATCGCTTCCGTCAGATCGAAGGCGAGATGCAAATTGCCTGCCCGCGCTGCCAAGCCCGCTTGGGCCGGCCGGCAATGATCCGCCATTTGCTCACGAAGCACGGGCTTGTCCTGGAAGGCAAACGCGTCCGCAACGCCTGGCGCATCGTAGATCAATGGCTGACGAATTATCGCCAAACGCGCGACAAGCAATGGCTGCGCCGCGCCTTTGACCTGGTGGCTCGGCTCGAAGATCCCTTTGGTCCCCGCCACCTTCAGCAACACATGGTGCTTCAAAAGGTCGCCAAAAACGCCATGTTGCGCAGGTTGCTGATAGCAGCTCGCGCCAATCAAGTTCGCTCTGTCCCTTTTGTTATGCCCAGGCGGCCGTCCCGGTCTCGCGCATCCTCGAGCCGGTGCCCCAATCGCACGGCCTGCTTTCCCGACAAGGTTATCGCGTTCACGTGCAGGACAATCGACCGGTGCCCCATCTCCTGATCGAGACTCCGGAGGGGGCGATTTTTTCAGGGCGCGAACCCGGTCGATGGTTTACGAGGCAAGGGATCATTTTGCTCGGCGCTTGCCCGCTGGCGCTGCTCGCGGTTTTGCTAGCCTGCGTGGGCTGCGCCCGCAATCCCAATCATTGCAATGCTATTGCTGGCGGGCGCTGCCTATGGCTGGAGCTGGCTGCGCAAATTGCAGACAGCCGACGCACCGCATCGCGCCATCGACGAAGCCTGGATGACGCTTTGCCCGCGCCTGCTCGCGCGGGCCGACCGCGGCTGACGCCGAGTTCCTTTGCGCCCTGGCCTTGGCCAGCGTCGGCATGGGGTCGCCTGAACGGCGGGCTTACTGGTTGGATCAATTTCGCCAGGAGGCGCAGTCAGGCCCTGTCCGCGGGCCTAGCGCCGTGTACGCATTTGGCTTGTCTCACGCGCTTGACGATCGCCGACGCCGCCAGCCAAGAGGTCGATTTAGCTGCGTTGACGGCATCAGCGCGGAAATCGCTGCTGGAAGGCGCAGATGCCCCTCAGCTTTGCTCAACAGCTTCTCGACGATTGGCGAACTGCTGTGGACGCGCGGGACCATGGCGCGCTGGCGCATCCTGCTCTTCGACCAGGCATTCGCCGAGGGCTGGGAAATCGGCAGCCTGGGAAGACTGCGACGTGAGGCCCCTGCCCTCGCCGCTGTCTTGGAGCTGGACGACCGCGAGCGCACCGCCGAGCTGCGCTGGCTCTGGTCTTCAAGAGCCAGCGCCTGGCTGAAATCGCGCCTTCGCACAGTTGTTTCGAACTTGCTCAACAAGGCTCGGCAAATCATCCCCTCTTCGAAAAGCATCCCGACCTGCTTTTCGCCGAAACTCAGCAAGACGGCTTGATCGTCTGTAGCTCAGGCGTTTACTGGCAGCATTTGCATTTTCCCGAGACCCTGCGCCAAGTTCGTATAACCGAACGCATCAGCGACGATCGCCGCAGCTACACGCTCTACGTGGGCGGGGAATCCGTGAACTTGCGTTACGATCCCTCGACTCTCGTCGAGCGCTTGGACCGCTGGCTGACTTATCTGCGCGACGATTTTCAGCTACGAGCTAAAGAGGCGCGGAAGTGGCGGTCGCCGCCCGGGACAGAATTCTTGCCACCGGGGGAGCTAGCCGTCTGCCCCGAGTGCCATAATCACTTCGTCGGCGTCAACGGCCAACTCGGTTTCAAAGTCGCCCTTGAGTAGAGCACTGCTCCGAAATCAGCTGGCAAAAAAATGTATGGCAAAAAGATAATCAATTATTTTTCTGCCATACATTTTTTTGCCAGCGGTCTTTGATTTCCGTTTTTCTATTTTCGAATTTTTCTTAGATTTTTTGCCCCAGATTTTTTTGTCAGCTGCCTTTGATCTCCCATTCAAGGTTTGCCAAACAACGAACTCGGCAGCGAATGGTAGAACTTGATTTCGGTCGTTTCCCACTCGGCCCACAGTTTTCCCTCGCGGAGCTCCCGTGTTTTCATCGCTTGCTTCACTCCCGCCGGATAAACACGATAACTAATTCCACCATCAGCAGTTTCCTTGCCATTTATTACCGGGGCGAGAGCCTTACGCACGGCTTGGTCCCCCGTCTTGCTGGCCGTGGCCAATCGCTCTTTGGCTTTGGGATCGCTTGTAGCCAGCATCGCCAGAGCCGAACGAACTTCTTTGGCCACTGCGTCTTCGCCGGCGCCAGGTAGATAGGTGAGAAACACATCCAGGGCCTCCGGATCGTGTTCATGGGCATAGACCCTTACAGCGGCCCCCAGCAATTCGGGATTTGGCCCTTTGCCCAACATTTGCAAGCATTCGCGAGCCCGCGAGGAAACCTCGACGTCCGCTGACCGAGTAGCTTCTTCCAGAAGCGGAACCACGCGCGGCCCCATTTTTATCAGGCTGTTTTTGGCATCTTCGCGCACGGCGAACTTGTCGTCGCCAAGCGCCTTGATTTGGGCCTCCACGGTTTTTCGCTCTTTGGGATCGAGCGCTGCTTCTTGAGAAAGGCTCTGAGCGCTGGTGCGTCCGAGCCAAGTTTGGCTGCAGCGAGAATCTTCAAGTCAGGTGCGGTGAGATCGACGACGCGATAATCCTGCTGAAAATCTTCGTAGTGTGCGTCTTTGCCGGAAGTGGGATCGAATCGGGTGTGCTCGATTTTCACCAAAAGATGCGAATGGACATCGAAATAGAGCCGAACATCGGGCATATCCTTTTTGCGCACCAGGACGACGTCGGCAGCCGCGTTGTCCACCTTCTTCTGACCTTCGCCTGTCAGCCCATAGCTTTCCTCGCGAACCAAAGGCGTCAGCGATGAGACGAATTCCACATATCTCTGCACGCGCATTTCGGTCAGCTTGGCGCCGGTTAATTCTTCAAGATCGCTGACCCGACTCCAAGCACGGTCCCCGCTGAGAACATCAACGGAACGGATAAGGTTGCCCTCCACTTCAATGTTCATGACCTGGCGATAGTGGTTCGGAGGCTGCGAAAACGTTTCGCCATGAAACGTCGCTTCTCCCAAGTAGTTCAAGGTTCCTTTACTGGTTGCAACGCTCGCCCCAATCATTTCCAGCGCCTTCATGCCACCCTGAGCGGCAATTGCCTGTTCGATCAACGTGCGAGCTTTCGGCGGATCGGCGGCAGCCGACATTCCGGTAAATGTGGCCACAAAAGCCAGCAGGGCGAACAACCCAATCCGGCCCATTCGTTGTGCGCTGATGAGTCCCTCAAAAGTTGGTGCAGATGAAAATGAAACGGACCCAGTTTGCCGCCGTAATTGCCGGCGGTGATGGCGACAATGCCCCTGCCGCAAGCGGCGCGGATGCCTTCGCGCGTGGCGTTTTCGATAGCGGCGTTGTCCAAGCCGTCCATCACAATTTCATAGACGGCCTGCACGTTGTCGGGAACTGCGTGGCGGCCAACGCGCGAAGCGTTGGACAATAAGCCTCGTTGGTGCTGGCCTTTAGTTTCTTATATTTGCTGCCGACTTTGCTGCCGCTGCACCGATGCCGCTCGGAAACGGCGCAATCACGCCAGGCAAGCTTTGAATCACCCGCGCTGCCGCCCGGGCGGCAGCCAGCGCTTGGGCCTGATTTTCGCCCAAGATGATGAAATTGCCGCCGCCGACGCCTTTGACCGTCCCAAAGATATCTTCGCAGACGAACTCGCCGTCCATGACCGGCAGCCGCCAATAGCGGCGGCCTTCCAGCAGTTTGCTCATCTGAAAGCCATCGGCGAAATAGCGCAAGTTGCCGCCGATGCGAATGGTTTTTTCGTGCGCTTCGGGCAAGCCGTCAAAGCAGTTGGTAGTCGGGCAAGTCAGAATGTTTTGGCCGACGCGATTGATAACTGCTGCTTGGAGATGATCGCGACTGAAGGCGAAAAAAAGCAGGCTGACGCCAGGACGGCCGTCGGGAGTGTCCGCAGGCGCCAAGACGGATTCGCTGGCTGCTTCGACATCGCAGCCGATTACGGAGGAAGCGTTGCCGGTCGCGGCCTGGCCGGCGATGTCGGCCAGTTCGGGAGTTTCGGCCGTCACAATTACGCGGCAAGCCGTCATGGGGAAGGCTTCCGCGAACGTGTCTTCGATCCGAACGCCCTGAATCTCGAGTGTGCTCATCGCTTGGCCCTTCGTCAACGCGTCGAGCCAATGATAGCAATCCCGGCCCCGTCGGGCAGGCCGGGAAATGGCTAACGCGCACGAAAAGTTCAGCGAGAGCCGGCGCAGGCGACTGACTTGGGACTCGACATCGTCGACGTCACTTGCGCGGACGTTTTGGCCGCCTGCGATCTGCCGAGCGGCCCTGTCGGGGCCAACGGCTTACTCGACTTGAGGAAGTTCGGCATGGCGAATTTCTGCATGATGTTGGTCATCATCGAGCCTTGCGAGTTCTTCATGGCGACGGTGCTCACCGGCGCCGCCGATTTCGAAGTATCGATAGGCCGGAAATTGAGTTGGCCTGGCGCTACGCTGCTGCCGGCCGAGGACATGGTTTGACTGCGTCCCTCCGAGACCACCCCCAGGGTCATGACAATAGCCACTGCAAAAAGTATCGGGCACGGAATCCCTCCCGTTCTTGAGAAACGTGCCGGTTCATCCGGTTTGCGAAATATAAGGAGCGGGAGAATAGCCTTCTGAGAAATGGCGTCAAGAGCATTTCGAGGGAAAAAACATGCGACACAAGGAGTTTCTGCGAACATTACGCGAGATCCTAGTGAGCCTCCCACGTTCATTACGCGATATCCTAGTGAGCCTCCCACGTTCATTACGGAGGTTCTAGCGAGCCTCCCACGTTAGTGGGGGGAGTTTACGGCTTTCTCCCCCCACTAACGTGGGAGGCTCACTTTTAACGTGGGAGGCTCACTTTTAACGTGGGAGGCTCACTTTTAACGTGGGAGGCTCGCTTTTAACGTGGGAGGCTCGCTTTTAGCTTCACAGCAACGCTGTCCGCTCATCGTGCCCGTACATCCGATTGAAATTCTGGACCGCAACACCGCTCGCTCCGCGGATGAGATTATCCTCGCACGCCAGGACGACGATGCGGCCGCGAACAAAGCGGACGGCGATGTCGAGAAAATTCGTGCCCAGGCAGTCTTTGGTAGCCGGCAAATGATTGACGACGCGCACAAAAGGCGCCTGACTGAAAAAGTGCCGATAGAGTTCCAGCAACTGCTGATCCGTGAACGGCCGCCGGGGCGTCGCATAGATCGTCGAGAAGATGCCGCGATTCATGGGGATCAGGTGCGGCGTGAACAGAACCTCGACCGGTTCGCCGGCCAGGTCGGTCAGCGCCTGTTCGATCTCCGGTGTGTGCCGATGCTTGCCGACGCCATAGGCATGCACCGATTCGTTGCATTCGGGGAAATGGGTATCCAGCTTGGGCGTTCGCCCGGCGCCCGAGACACCGCTTTTGCTGTCGATGATGATCGATTTCAAGTCGATGTGCCGGCCCGTAAGCAGCGGCGCCAGCCCCAGAATGGCGCCTGCGGATAACAGCCCGGATTGGCAACCAGCTGAGCCGTGCGTAATTCTTCGCCATAAACCTCCGGCAACCCATAGACCGCCTGGGTGAGATAGGCCAGGTCGCGATGGCTTTCGCCATACCATTGGGCATAGACGTTGGGATCGCGCAGTCGATAATCCGCGCTCAAATCGATCACCCGCAAGCCACGTTGCAGCAAGGGCGGCAGCCGATTCCATGCTGACGCCATGCGGCAGACAGCTAAAGGCGCATTCCACGCCGCGAGCGGCGAGACTTTCGGGGTTGAAGGCTTCGCAGCGCAGATCGATTCTTTCCAGGAGCGAAGGGTGCACCTCGGCGATGAGGGGCGTCTCGGCTTGCCGCGAGGTGATGGCGACTATCTGGACAGCCGGGTGGTGCAGCAGAATCTTGATTAGCTCCAGGGCCGTGTAGCCCGAACCGCCCAGGATCGCAACCTTGGTCATGATGCGCTCGCTCAAAGGAGGAAGAAACGTGTTTGCAACCTTATTCTAGGGGAGGGTAGCGGAGCAATAGAGTACGGCTCCTTTTAGAAATACATGGTTCCGCCCACGGCCAGTCCCCCTCATCACGCGGAGCGTGATGGCCACGGAAATGTCAGTGGTCATCACGCTCCGCGTGATGGATCCGTCACCCTCTCAGTTCGCTTGAAAATCAATCCGGAATCCTACCGCTAGCTTCTTAGAAGCTGGCATCTCATCTCGATTCTGCCCCGAAACCAGCACCCCTCATCACGCGGAGCGTGATGGCTACAATGGCGGTTCCGCCGCGTTCAGACTCTTGGAGCAGAATCAGCATGCAACTTGCCATCCACGCCGCCGCCGCTCAGATTCGCGAAAAAGCAGTCTCCCGAAGACCTTCTCGAAAGCGTCCTCGCCCGCATCGATCAGTTAGACAGTCGAGTGCACGCTTGGGTTCTTGTCGATCGCGAGGTGCATCGCCTTCAGGCTCGGCAAGCTGCCGCTGAGCTGGCGGCAGGCCGCGATCGCGGCCCCTTGCATGGCATTCCCCTGGGCATCAAAGATATCTTCGACGTTCACGATCAGCCAACCGTCGCCGGCTTCAAACCGTGGGAAAACAGCATTGCCCGCCAAGATGCGACCGTGGTCGAACGACTCCGGCTAGCTGGCGCCGTCTTCGTTGGCAAAACGGTGACCACCCAGTTCGCCAGCTTCGACCCGCCGCCAACGGGTAATCCTTGGCTTCACGAGCGGCACGCCGGGCGGTTCCAGCAGCGGCTCGGCGGCGGCCATCGCTTGCGGCATGTGCCTGGGCGCCTTGGCCTCACAGACAGGGGGATCGATCACCAGGCCGGCGGCTTACTGTGGCGTCGCCGGCATCAAGCCGACTTACAACCGGGTTAGCTGTGCCGGCGTCGTGCAGCTCGCGCATTCGATGGATCATCCCGGCGTCATGGCAGGTTGCGTGCGCGATTTGGCGATTCTCCTTCAGGCTATTGCCGGGCCGGATCCGCTCGATCCACCGACGCTGGCTTGGCCTTGGCCGGAAACCTATCGAGCCGGGGAAGGAATGGTGCTGAAACCGGCCCGACTCATCCGCCTGGGTGGCATTTTTCAAGAGAAAGCAGAAGCGGAAATCAACGAAGTCATGGAGACGGTCATCCAGCGGCTAGCCGCGGCCGGCGTTCCCGCCGAGAATCGGCCGCTGCCGGCGGCTTTTGCGGAGATATCGGCTCGCCATCGCACGCTCATGGCCGTCGAGACAGCCGCCTATCACGAAACGCGGGTTCGTCAGGATCCGAATGCCTTCGGCCCGTGCATTAGTTCGCTGATGGAAGAAGGCCGGCGCTGTTCTGCCCCCGAGCTGAGCCAGGTGCTGCAGCATCGCCAGGGTTTGATTGCCGACATGGAACTCATGACGGGAGCCGATATCCTTCTCACGCCCGCGACTGCGCGGCCCTGCCCCGACCGCGGAAACCACCGGCGACCCGCTCTTCAATTCCCCTTGGAGTTACCTGGGCTTCCCAACGGTCTGCGTCCCGGTCGCCTGGAGTCGCGACGGCCTGCCTCTCGCGATCCAACTGGCAGCCCGCCGCGGCGCCGAAGCCGTGCTGCTCGAAGTGGCGGCATGGTGCGAACAAACCATTGGCTTCGAGCGGCGGGAGGTCAAGTAAGCTGGCAGTGACCGGCGTGATTCAAAAGCAGGTTTTGCCTGGTGACACCGGTCGGGCGTCGTGTGTGTGTGCAGAGGCGCAATGCAATCCATTAACCGCTTGGCCAAGACAGACTTGCGTTCGCCATCGGTTGCGCTTGGTTCCGCCGTAGGTGTTACTCTTGTTTGAACCAGGCCCATTGGCCCGTTCGAAAAAATGCCCTGGTTGAGTTGAGTCTGCTCTATTGCCTACTTCCACTTGATATTGCACCCGACGCTCGGCTTTTGCACCGCGGCGGCCGGTTTGCCGGCGAGCACCGCGTCCAAGGCTGCGCGAAGGTCGGCGCCATCGTTCGGCTTATTGTTGCCGGGCCGACTGTCGTCCATCTGGCCGCGATAGGCGAGCTTGTGCTGGCGATCGAACAGGAAGAAATCGGGCGTGCAAGCAGCCTGAAAGGCTTTGGCGATCTCCTGGCTTTCGTCGTAAAGATAGGGGAACGTGTAGCCGGCTTTTTTCTTCTCTTCCGCCATGCGGGCCGGGCTATCCTCGGGATGTGTGGCGACGTCATTGCTGCTGATGGCAACGACCGCCACGCCCTTTGCTTGGTATTCGCGAGCCATCTGGGTGAATGCGCTCTGCACATGCTTCACGAACGGGCAATGATTGCAGATGAATGCGACCAGAACGGCCGGCGCTTTGGCGAAATCGGCGAGCGCAACCATCTTGCCCTCGGTATCCGGCAGGCGGAATGCAATCGCAGGTGCGCACCAAGGGAACCATCGTTGACGGGGTCAATGACATCGGTGTCTCCTCCGTTGTTCTGGCAATGTGCGGGCAGACTACAGCTTACCGCATTCTGTCCACTGCCTACTTCTTCAACTCCGGCACACAAGCGTAGCCGCCGAAATCGGTCACGCCTTCGGCACGAAGGAATTCCTCGTCGATGAGCACTTGACCGGTTAGCTGGGGCGGCTCCTTTTGCACGATTCGTTTCACGCAGTCCACCAAGATGTCGGGCTTGCGCCAGTGGCGACGGTCGCCCATGCCCCAGTTGATGGATGCCTGGCTTTCGATAATTGTTCGGGGCCAGAGGGAATTGACGGCTATCTTGTGCGGCCGCACTTCTGCCGCCAGACCGTGGGTCAACAAGGTCATGCCAAACTTGGAAATGCAGTAGGCGATGCGCCCGGGAACGAATCCGAGGTCCAATGGTGGACTCATGTTGATGATGTGCCCCCAATTCTGGCTTATCATGTGCGGCAAAACGGCTCGCGAGCAGAGGAATGCAGCTCGCGCGTTCACGGCCATGACCAGGTCGAAACGCTTGGCCGGCGTATCGATCAACTTCTGCCAGAACAAGGCACCGGCGTTGTTGATCAGCAGATCGATTCGGCCAAAACGTGCTATGGTCGTGGCTGCCATGCCTTCGATTGCAGCATCGTCGCGAACGTCGATCTGGATCGGCAAGGCTTCGCCACCCGCAGTCTGGATTTCCTCGGCCACGCTAAAAATTGATCCCGGCAGCTTCTCTGACGAGGCGATGCTCTTGGCTGCGACCACTATTCGCCAACCATCCGCTGCCAGGCCCAACGCCAGTGCTCTGCCGATGCCGCGGCTAGCGCCGGTAATGATCGCGACTCTTCGCGTTTCGGAAGCCATGACATCTCCAGGTTTACGTTGCAGCGAAGCCGGCAGACTTTCGCATTGTATCGCCACATCGGGTGGCTGCCCGCGTTCGCGCGCTTGACTCTGGCTCGGCCCCGGTTTGGCGGGTAAATTGGATCTTGCATTTGGACGGCTTACTTTTTGGAGTAGCTCCATGAATCCCAGCCGATGGTCCCGAGCGCTGACGCGATTTCTTTCGTTCTGCTTAGCGTTCTATGCGATCTTTTTCGCAGGCGTAGGTATTCTTTTCGCACAAGAGAAGCCAAACTTCGCGAAGTGGGAAAAGGAGATAGGGGCGTTCGAGAAGCAAGACAAAGTAAAGGCGCCGCAGCACGAAGGGATTGTCTTTGTCGGCAGCTCCACCATCCGCTTTTGGGACCTCAAGAAATCCTTCCCCGAACTCAAGGCCATCAATCGCGGTTTCGGTGGCTCGCAGCTTGCGGATTCAGTGCATTTTGCTCCGCGCATCGTTTTGAAATATGAGCCGCGCATCGTGGTGCTCTACGCAGGCGACAACGACCTCGCCGGGCACAAGACTCCCGAGCAGGTGTTCGCCGATTTTCAAGCGTTCGCAACCTTGCTCCACAAGGAACTCCCCAGGACGAAGCTGGTATTCCTTTCGATCAAACCAAGCATCAAACGTTGGAGTATCTGGGACCAGGGGCAGAAGGCGAATGCACTCATCGAAGCCTGCTGCAAACACGATCCGCAAAGCGTCTTCGTCGATCTCGCGCCGGTGATTCTGGGAAGAGACGGCAAGCCTCAGGCGGAGCTCTTCATCAAGGATGGATTGCATCTGAATGAGAAAGGCTATGCGCTTGTGTCGGCGGTGCTAAGGCCTTATTTGAAGTGAGGGTTTGCTCGAAGCAGCTTCAGCCATCTCACGAACCATCGCCAGCCGCTCCTTGCGGCTCGGCATCGGATGTAGGCTGCGGGCGGGGACTTCATCGTGCGTGCGGCCGTCCAGGAGGCGGCCGGCTTTGCCTTTACGCACTCCGCCCCATTGTTTGAAGAAGAAGGGTATCGCCGCTGCCCGGCATTGATCACGAAGGGATTGCACCCAGGTCGGGTCCATCGGCCGGGCGCCATGCCCGCTTTCGCCGCCGACGATCATCCAGTGAATGCCAGTCAGATCGAGCGGCCCCAAGTCTTCCAGCAGCGGTTCGACCGATAAGAAGCGCACGCGGGCCGGCGCAGCGCGCAACAGTTCCAGCCGAGGCAAGCCATGCTGCCGATTCTCGACGCTCACTCCCCACCAAATATGTGGTTCACTTGCGGCAAAGGCGAGCGGTCCGCCTAGCAACTCTTGCATGCGGTCGGCTCGCTTGGTCAACACCTGGTAGGTGTGCCAATTTGCCTGCACCATGACGCGAGCCACGCGCAGGATGTATTCGAGCGGCACATCCTCATGAAAGAGATCGGACATGGAGTTGACGAACACCATGTTGGCCTTGGGCCACAACAAGGGATCCGAGAGCTTTTCCGGGACGAGCCGTAAATCGAAACCCTGCTCATAGGGGTGGCCGGGCACGCCCCGAAAGCGCTCGGCAAACACCTCGGCATAGCAATGCGCAACCCGGGCTGATCTTCGTGCATCCACGCACGGGATTCCAGGTGGCGTCGGTCCATTCAATGCTGGTGTGATCGCTCATGTGCGGAACAGTTCATCCTGACCTGCTTGCTTCATCCATTGTAAGCTGCGACGCATGCCTTCTTCCAGTTCGACAGTCGGTCGATAGCCCAGCTCCGCCTCCGCTTTTTGCACGCTGCAGGCAATGTTCTGGTTCATCTCGCTCAAGACATGGATCTTCTGATGATATAGCCCGAGCATTTGGAGATTTTTGTCGAACACTCGTGCAACCGTGCTGGCGATCGAGGGCAAACGCATGCGCTTGTGAGCGCAGGGAACCTTGAACTCATTCTCCAGTAGGTTTTCGACGGTGCCTATGATCTCGTTCATGGTGTAGGGCCGGCGGTCGGCGATCCAGTAGATGTTGCCGGCAGCTTTTTCTACCGAACACGCCAGGAGCAATCCTTGACACAGGTTGTCGATGTAGGCCATGCTGCGGAGATTGCCGCCGTCGCCGACGATGGGAGCTTTGCCATCGCGAATCATGCGGAAGAAAAGCCCCTGCCGTGGCGGTTGATACGGTCCGTAAAACCAGGGCGGGCGCACGATGACGGTTTCGATTTTGCCCGCTTGTTGGAACTCTTTGACGGCCAGCTCCATCAGCATCTTCGATCGGCCGTAGTTCATGTACGGATGATAGGGCGAGTTCTCGTCGAACAGATGACCGCGCGTCGGATTGCAACCGATGGGCGAATTGCTGGAGACCGCCACGGCCCGCTTCAGCCCAGCGGCTACGGCCGCCTCCAGCAGATTCTTCGTCCCTTGCAAATTGACGGCAAAAAAGTCGCTCACCTTGGCCGGATGGATAACACCGGCGGCCTGGATGAGCAGGCCACCCGCAGCATCCGTGCAAAAGCGCACGGCTATCGGCGGCATTGCGGATATCGCCCGTTACAACCTCCACGCCGTTGCCTAGCTGGCGCAGGCCCGATGCGTCGTCGCCCGGTAAAACCAGGGCGCGAATCGCCAAGCCTGGCCGCGGCGCACGGAAACGTTCGTCGTCGGCCAAGCCGTTGGCCAGCACGTCCACTAGTCGCCGCCCCAGCCAGCCGCCGGCTCCGGCCACCAAGACACATTTGAAGGGAAGCAAATTCTCCACAGCTATTTTCAGCCTCATTTCTCGAGAAAATGACAGGCATTCCGGCGGGCAATCGCCAGGATCGAGCCCTGCGGGTTCACGCCCGGCGGCCCGGGCAACAGCGAGCCGTCGGCGATCCAAAGGTTCGGTTCGCCGTGCACCCGGCCAAAGGAGTCGGCTACGCACACCTGGCGATTTTCGCCCAGTGGACACGAGGAAAATAGGTGAATCGTCATGAGGTTGGTGCGCTTGGCGGGCAAGGTGGTCGGTAAGCTGTCGATTTCGGATGGATGCCGAACCGGCTGGCTGCCGGCAACCGTGGGAAAGAGCACCTGCGCTCCCGCCGCGAACAGACAGCGGCACAGCTGACGCAAACCTTCTGCCAAGTCCTTCAAGTCTTGTTCGGCCAGCCGAAAGCGAACCAGCGGATCGCGATAAAATGGCAGTGCCCGCACCGTGCCTTGTCCTCCTGTAATCATCGCATAATAGATGGCGAAGTGTCGCCAGCTCTTTCGCGCGTTCCCGGCGTGTTCGACATGATCGAGCATCGCCAAAGCCAGATGTGGCGGCGCGCTGATCGAGCAGCCAAAGCTGAACCGCGGGGAGAACTCCTTCACCTGGTGAACGGGGACGCCCATGCCGGGAGCGTTGACCTCCTCTGGAAACTGAGCGATGACTTTGACCGTTGGATGCATGTGCAGCCGGCGGCCTGCCAGCGGACTCAAGCCGCTGCGCTGCAACAGAGCCGGGGTCTGGATAGCGCCGCAGGCGATGAATACCTTGTCGGCTTTGAGAACCGTGAGGCGTTTCGCGTCCGCTGGCCCTTGTTCCAGCTCGATTATCCAGCTACTCGAGCAGCGCCGCAGACGGCGGACGCGGGTCTCCGCCACAAGAGATGCACCGGCGCGCCAGGCGCGCGGCACCAACGTCTGAGTCATCGACTGTTTAATTCCGGCCGACGGCGAATTCGCTGTTGGCTGGTAAGCAAACCAGCGCGGCACTTCCACGGAACCCCAGCCCAGATTGGTTGCGCCTTCGTGGAGCTTGAGCGACGCAGGCTGTGCCGGGCCAGGCAGGAGCGAGACACAAAGGTCCTTTTCGCAAGCCTGGAAATGCGGGAGCAAATCGCGCTCGGTCATGCATTCGACCTGGTAAGCCGAATGCCAGTTCTCCAACACCTCCGGAGGCGTGCGGTGATGGAGGCCGCTGTTGATTTCGCTGCCGCCGCCGACGCAGCGCCCCTCTACGTAAGCCACCTTGGTGCGGCCCAGCGCCGACGGTGAGTCCGCCGTTGCGGTATTTTTGGACCATTTCATCGCGCGAAAAGGGTGCGCAAGAATCAAGAGCTAGATGACGGCCTTCCTCAATCAGCACTACCTCCCGGCCGGCTTCCGCCAAGAGACAGGCGGTCATGCTGCCGCCCGGACCGGAGCCCAGGACAGCCACCTCCGTACGATCCGGTAGATTGGTTCTAGGTTGACGGGCCGTCGACATGCTGCTCCGCTTGCCAGCCAAAAACGGCCAAGCTTTCGTAGAACTCGATCAGGTCCCGCTGCACGCTCAACCGGCCATGTTTCCACGATTGCAGAAATCGCGTGCGCTCCGCCGGTTGGAGGCAATGAAACGGCCGCCCGCGCACGAGACAAGGATACGTGTCGAACGCGAGCGTCACAAGCACTAGCGGCAAGCGCAGATAATCGGGCATGCGGCCATGCTGGCTCAGAACGAAGCGACTAACCGCCTGGCCATATGCCGCGCTGGCCCCCTGCTGGTGCAGAATGGCGGCAACCAGGGCATGGACACTGCGTTCGAACCAGCGGGAGTAGGGAAATCTCATGCAGGAAATCTAGGGGAAATCGTGAATCGTGAAAGACGAGACCATGTAGGTCCCGCGAGCCGAGCGGGACAGCGGGCACTTCACGCATCCACGTAGGTCCCGCGAGCCGACCGGGACTGCGAAGGCTTCACGCATCTCCAGGGGGGTTGGCTGCTCCCTAGGCAAGCGCACAGATCCCGCTGTCCCGCTCGGCTCGCGGGACCTACCCATGTCGGACCGGAGGGCCACGATTTACCCTTCACCCTTCACGCTTCACCCTCCCCCCTTGGTATTTACACGCAACGCCCTTCCCGGTATCACCACGTCCCTGCGGCTGCCGACGCTCGCAAGTCGACTCGACTTTTCATGTGCCGTCCGCACCCATTCCCCGTGATCCATTGGCCGACGTTCAAGGAGGAACCGGCCCTATGCTCTTGTTCGAGTATTCTCTTCTAGCACTTACGGTCATCTGCCTGCTATTAGGCGGCCTTGGCATTCTTTGGGGGCGAGGCAGTAGCTGTCCGCACCGAGCCTGGCTGGGACGCATCCTTTTTGTCGCTACGCTGCTCCTCTTGGGGGCAGCCTTGCAATTTGCAGCTTTTTACGAAGCGGAAGGCATCGTGCCGCTTGGATTTGTCGCGGGTTTTTTGGTGGTGGTAATGCTTTGGGAAACGCCGGCATCAAGGGTCGCAACGCCTCATACCTAGAATCCTAGACTCGAATTCGACAATGCCCGATTTTGAATTCCTTCAGAATTCGATATTCAAGCGTCTATTTTATTCCTTGCCGGCTGCAGCCAGCCAGCCGGCGGCTTCGGCGCCGGAACTCAGATACCAAAGGCGTGGCGTGGCGCCGTTCGCCAAGGCGCTCAGTTCCAGCCGGGCCCGCTCGCTGGTCCCTTTATACCTAACAACGATCCGAGAAAAGTGGCTGGCCTTTCGTAGCGGACGGCCTTGTAAACGGTACCGAGCTTAGCCGCTTGCCGAGCGGCTTCAATGGCGTCGTCCATATAGCCGATTTGATCGATAAGCCCCAGTTTGAGCGCTTCGGGAGCCGTGTAGACACCTCCATCGGCGCAATAGCGCGTGTAGTTTATCGTCCTCTGCGGCCCCTTTTCGGTCCGAACGGCCACCGTTTCGTCGATTTTCACATCCTCTTGCATCTTCCCTTTCAAGCTAGGCCGGCCGTCCTCGACAACGTGGATAAACTGCAAGTACGACTCATCGACAAGATGCTGCCAAAGCATTCGCTCCTTGTCGGTCATGTCGGCGAATGGCGAACCGCTATCCTTCACTTCGCCCGCCTTGATGACGTCCATGCGAAAGCCAATCTTGTCGCCCAAGGCTTTGACGTTAGGAAATGCCGCATAAACGCCTATCGAGCCAGTCATGGTGGTGCGTTCGGCAAAAATGCGCTGGCCTGCCATGGCGATGTAATAACCGCCGGACGCTGCCAGACTTCCCATGCTGACGATAATCGGCTTGGCGGAGGTGCCGCGACTGGTGTTGCCATCGCGAAGCTCGAGCAGCATATGGTGAAGATGGTCGCTGGCGGTGATGCTGCCGCCAGGGCTTTGGATCCTGAGCACGATCGCTTTGACTTCGCTGTCGCGAGCAGCGCGCTCGATCTCTTTTTGTGCGAAGCCTGTCATACCTTCCATCAACACGCCTTCGATATCGACGATGGCGATTTTGTCTTTGGCCTGAGCGTTGCCACTTTCGAAATGCTCGACGATGCTGTTGTCGTCGGTCGAAGTCAACGACGATAAGCTGCTGGCGCCGAACAATAGCGCCAGCGCAACCACGTTTGCACCCAGGGAAAGCAAGAAGAGAAAGCCGAACAAGCAGCCCATAAAGCCGAAGCGGGGAGCGGGCGTTACCTGAACGACCCGGACCGGAGAATTGGAGTCTTGACTCATGAGATCAACGACGAGGCCCGGTGTGCCGACCTCGCGTCCTTTGCCGAGTTAGAGGGCCAGTCTGTCGTCAAGCCTGCAAATTCTGCAGCATTTCCCGGCGTGGCACCAGTCGCTGACCACGACATTCTTCAATGCGCAAGGTGCGCAAGAGTCGTCGCCGCAACTCCGCTTGAACTTGTTCGACCGCGCTGGGGGCCGTGCTGGGGAGATAAACGGTGCCGCCAGCACGTCGGTCGTGACCGCCAGCCTTGCCCATTTTTCCTACCACGTGGCGCAGCAAATCGCCAGCTGCAACGTTTCGAAGCGAGGTTCGCATCGAAAGAACCAGCTTATCCTGATAGACGCCGGCACAGACTGCCCAGTCAACTTCCTCGAAGCGTATGAGGAAATCGACTACTTCCGCGGCAAGCTCCGGATGAGCTAGTTCATTGACCCAGCTGATGATGAGGCGGTCGTAAATGAATGAGCTTTGCAAAGCCTGAAGCATGCATTCGAAATATCCCTGGGGCAGACGGGCATTCCGAATGCGCGAGACCATGTCCTTGTTGGCAAGCGGATAAAGGAATTGCAGGGCGCTGTCGTCGAGTGGGCTGGCATCGCGCGGATAGCCGGTCAACTCCGATTCGATGCCGTAAAGCAATGCCGTGGCAAGGCGTTGCGGCACATCGACTTCTTGCTCCATCAAGTAACTGGTCACCAACGAGCAAGTGGCTCCCAACCCCCGGCGAATGTCGGTGAACGGTACGTTTTCCAGGTCGCCTGGGGTATCGTGATGATCGATGACGGCGTAAAGCGGTAAGGTGGGATCGAAATTGTGCCGGCCGGTGTTCGGTTGGCTGTCGACCATGACCAAGGCATCGCCCTCTTTCCAGGTCATGTCTTCGATTGGCTCCAGCTGGAGCCGCAAGTTTTCGACCAAGGCCCGATTTTCGGCCCGACAGATCGACCCATCCCTGGTTAGGCGTGCCGGTTTGTTAAGGCAAGAACTGATCAGGTGCGCGAGCCCCAACATGCTTCCAAGGCTGTCGGGGTCCGGATGAACGTGAGAAACGAGTATGACGGACTCCGCATTGGCTAGGCCGGCCAAAAAACGGTCCGAACGTCGTGTTGCGTGTGCTTTTCCGTTTGTACCAGGTTCGGCGCTTCGACGCGCCATAGTGTCGTGACCTCCTACCAAGGGAGGAAGCAAAGATACGCAAGTTCATAATCCCAATGGTTTACGAGCTTACTGCTCTTTGTTTTTTCGGGCAGGCCGAGGGCTCTTCGGCGGACCCGCTCTCCGAGTTATTTGGGCAGCTTCCTTACCTTGGCTCATTTGCATAATCCTTTGCCACTGACCGGCACTCACAGCCATTACGGAAAGCCTGGACAGTCTAACCAGATCCCAGTCAGCCAGCTGCGGGTCAGCCTTGATGCTCGCCAAGGCGACCTCTGATTGCAACCGCCGTACCGGACGCACCGTGACGACCACCGAGCGCGGATCTTCACCAGCGGAATCCGGCCGCGGCCCCTCGATAACTTCCATCTCACCCACCACCGCTTTTACCTTGCCGGTGGCATAAAACAGAACTCGGTCGCCCTTGCATACTTGTCGCAAGTTCTTTCGTGCCAAGTTATTGGAAACTCCGCTCCAGACTGTCATGCCGTCGCGCTCCAGCTGATCGAAGCTGTAGCATGCCGGCTCTTCCTTGAATAACCAGTTGGCCATGACAAATCTCGCAACGCTCGGCGCGGCACGTTTCGCCGGCGCGGTGCCGCGTACACGTTTCTACACGCGATGGTTAGCATTTGTATAGTTTACAAAGCTACGTCCCGGAATGCTTCTGGCCGGTTGGTTGGACGAGTAAATGGTAGCAAGTGGACCGCTCGGTCGCAAGAGCCTAGTGCAGAGGAGACTTCCCAAGCCACTGCCGGAGTGTCTCGACCTTCGGGTCGGCTAATTTGCGCCCGACAGTAGTGGAGAGGTTGTTCAACTCAAGTGCGCGGGCTGCCTCCTTTTTGCCGGCGTCTTCCTCTTTGAGGGTAAAGAGGACTTCAGCGAGTTCGTAATGTAGGCTGGCCTCAGTGGGATCGCGCTTGATGGCTTCCTGTAGCGCGTGCACCGCATCGCGACGAAATTCATCGGCATTCTTCGGCGTTCGATCGGCCCGGCGCAACTGCAAAGTCGATTCCATCCTCCACCCTTCAACCGAGTCCGGATCGAGCACTTGTACCTTGCGAGCCATGTCCACTGCCTTCTTGCCCAGTTCATCGATTTCGGGGAGGAGATTCCACTGCTCTTCATACCAAAGAGCTAGCTCCGAGCGCAGCTTGGCGTCGCCGGGAGCGATTTCAGCGGCTTGCTCGAGAGGCTTGATAATGAAGTCCTTCAAATACTTGGCGCTTTCACGATAAGCGGGGTCGATGAGCCGAGGATTTTGGCTTTCGAGTGCCGCCTGCCAGCGCACTTTGACCTGGTTGTACCATCCCGGCAATCCGTCATCGCCATAATGACGTCGAGCCTCGGCCACCAGCGCATCGACGCGCCAAAGTGGTTCATAAACCGCCAAGCCAAAGATCAGGGCCAGAAAGGCTGAACCAGCAAGCGCCAGTCCCGCAAGCCAGCCCTTGAAACGCACGGTCGCCGTGACAGGCAGTGCCAAGGCGGCAACAATCCACAAGGGCTGTGCTACCGAAGGCTGGGCAATGCCTCCGGAAATGAGCAGGTTGCAGAGCAAAGCGGTGATGCCCAGGCCCATGGCCAGAACTAGGCTGCGCCCGATGGACGGAATGGAAGTGAAGACGGCGAAGACGGCGAACCAGGCGACCGCCCGTCCCACCGAGAGTACCCCTTCAGTCAGTATCTGCCCCGAGCCCATGTCGCCGGGCGCAGTAAGAAGGCGAGCACCAACCCGGCAGCGCCTCCCCAATAGAATTCCCAGCGCATTTCGGGCTGCTCCGCAAGCTCCTCGTCGGGCGTTCGGTTCACCTGCCTCACCCAGAAATAGTAAAACGCCGCCAGCGTCATGCCCAAGGCCAGCACTGCGAACAGTCCGCCACACGCCCAGGTTTCCAGAAACAGGTTGTGGGGATCCTGGATCTTTTCGTAAGCGGTCGGGAGCATGTAACGCGGGTAGAATCGGCCAAAATTGCCCCAGCCAACTCCCCACCAGAAATAATCGCGAATCATTCCCACCGTTGCCGTCCAGTAGTCGCTCCGCAAGCCGAGCGAAGCCCGAGCCTTCTGCAATCCGGAGGCTCCAAGAGGCGACAAAGCGGCCAAGCCGACCACCAATAAAGCAATCGCGCAGGCGCCGGTGAACCAGCCAAGCCGTTTGCTCAGCGTACCGATGCGAATGAAGGGGATCAGCCAGAGAGCGGCAAGCGCGGAACCGATGATGGCGCCGCGGCTATGAGTCAGCCACAAGGCGGCCAGAACGAGAGCAGCGGCCCCGCTGGCAATGCCCACACGCCAGCTCCAGCGGCGCTGGCGACGCCAACAAAGTAATGCCCAGGCCAGTGTGGCCGGCATCACCAATGCCAGAAATCCAGCGAATGAATTGGGGTGGGCGTAGGTGGCGAAGACGTTATTTTGCTGCAGGCGATCTCTCCAGCCGGCGAGCCCCGGATCTCCCGCCGCCAAATGGACGTTGTACTTGGCAGCCTCACGAATCAGCGCCTCGTCCGTTGCCAAGGCGGCCCGCGTTTGCGGCAACTCGACGGCATATTGGTAGATCGCATAGATGCTTAGCGACACGCCGGTCGCCAGCAAAGCCGCCAACAAATGGCCACGCTCGCCAGGTGTGCCGGCGAGTCGCCTGACAACGGCGAAAATCAACAGGTAGATGAGCCATTCCCAGGCGATCAGCCGGGCCGGAAAGTGATAGTGAGCCGCTGTCCGTGCCGTCATAAATGCCAGCCCGGCCAGCCCGGCCAAGCCCATTTCAATGGGATGAATGCGCGGCGTTGGCTTGCCCGACCACCAGCACCAGAACGCCGCTCCCAAGGCGGTCAAGAGCCAGGTCATGCTCAGGATCAAAGTAGCAGTCCCGCTGAGCTGATTGAGCAGCCCGGGATCTTCCCCCAGCACGAACGGCCTGGCGACGATCAGCGTCGTGACCGCCCCCAACAAAAATCGTCGCAACCGTTCCTGGTGCTTCTTTGAATCGCGAACCGGAGCGGGCGCATGGGGCGTAGGCGCCGGTTGAACCGCGACGACTTTTTTTTGATTCTTGCGCCCCATGCTGACTCCGCGGAGATGCTGATCGTTCGAGCGCTATCATCCTACTTTTTCTCAGGCAGACTATAAGGAATGTACCAGTCGAAGTTCATGAAAGGAGCGCGGCGGCAGGGCCCGGCTGTGATCCTTCAGGAACCTGCGGAATCAGCGGAGGGCGACCATCCCGGTTCCCTGATTGCCGCTTCGCGATTTTTCCGCCCAAAGCCGATACGCTTGTCCGTGCTGGGTGGTAGAATAATTGAAGCTGAGTTCGCCAGCATTCCAATGGCCCGGCGAAACCCGCTACCTACCTGCTTGGCGATCAGGCCCAACCTGCCGGCTCGATTGTGAACTCATGAAAACGCGAATACTCTTTTTTGTCGGCCTTCTGCTAGCGACGTGCATCGCTGCCGGTTCGCGACGCCTCACGAACGCCGGGCCACTCGATCCGCCTGCTGAAAAGAAGAGTTCATTCGCAGCTGATGTAGCCCCTTTCCTTGTCAAGAACTGCTTCGCTTGCCATGGCAACGGCAAGACACGGGGCGACCTGGCACTCGACAAATTCAAAACCGATGAATCGATTCAGAAAGATCGCAAGGTTTGGGAAAACGTTTTGCACATGGTGCGGTCGGGCGAAATGCCCCCCAAGGAAAAGCCCAGGCCCGCTGCCAAGGACGTAGAAGCCTTTCTTCAGTCGCTCGATGGCTTGCTTGCCAATCTCGATTGTTCGGGCACGCGCAATGTCGGCCGGGTCACCCTCCATCGCCTGAATAAGAACGAGTACAACAACACGATCCGCGATCTGATCGGCGTTGATTTCCATCCCGCCGACGATTTTCCCAACGACGATGTCGGCTACGGGTTCGACAACATTGGCGACGTCCTCTCGGTGTCGCCTCTGCTCCTCGAACGCTACCTGGCCGCCGCCGACACGATTCTCGATCGGGCCATCGTCAGCACCGAGGTCCCGAAGGTTGCCACCATACGCTTGCCGGATTTGAATGTCTCGCGGGTGCCGGTGAAGTGAAACGCGGCTCGGCTTTTCTCACCCGAGGCAACGTCTCGGGCGAAAGCTATCTCGATGCCGGCGATTACCTCATTCGCGCCACTGTCTACAGCGAACCTCTCGGGAAAGATCCGGTGAAGGCGGCCTTGCGTCTGGGTAGGAAAGAGCTCAAGCAATTCGAGGTCAAGGCCACACAATATTCACCCACGGTTTTGGAATTCAAGACCCGGCTGCCCAAGGGAACCGCTCGTTTGGGGGTCAGTTTCCTCAATCCCTATTCGGAAGCCCTGCCGGCCGAGAACAAGTCCAGTGAAGCGAAAGCCACGGACGCAAAACCTAGAGACGGTAAGGCGGCCGGGGCGAAAGGGGATGCGAAATCGGGCACAGCCAAGGTTGCCGACCCGAAGAAGGAACGCAAACTGGTCGTCAGGCGCATCGAAGTGGAGGGGCCGTTCAATCCACCGCCGCCGGTGCTGCCGGAAACCCATCGCCGGCTGCTGGCCCATAAGGAAGGATTGGCGCCGCGCGAGGCTGCACGCGAAATCGTCGGCCGATTTGCCACAAAGGCGTTTCGCCGGCCGGTGGGGCCCGACGAAGTCGAACGGATCTTGAAAGTCTACGACCAGGCCGAGAAAGCGGGCGAACGGTTCGAAGATCGCATTCGGCTGGCTATGGCGCGCGTTCTGGTTTCGCCCTATTTCCTGTTTCGCGTAGAGTTCGATCCGCCCGGCGCCAAGGCCGGAACCAGCTATCTCATCAACGAATACGAGCTAGCCAGTAGGCTGTCCTATTTCCTCTGGAGCAGCATGCCCGACGACGAGCTGTTCGGGCTGGCGAAAGAAGGCAAGCTCCGCCAAAACCTTAAATCTCAGGTGCGCCGGCTGCTGAACGATCCCAAGTCGGCCGCTTTCTTCCAGAATTTTCCCGGACAATGGCTGACCTTGCGAGCGCTGGCGAACGTCGCTCCCGATCCCAAGCTTTTCCCCAAGTTCGACAACGAGCTCCGCGATGCCATGTATCGCGAGACCGAGCTGTTCTTCGAAGCCATCGTTCGCGAAGATCGCAATATCGGCGACCTCCTCGACGCCGATTTCAGTTTTGTCAACGAAAAGCTTGCCAAACACTATGGCATTGAGGGCGTCAAGGGGAAGAGTTTCCGACGCGTCAAACTGCCGGCTAATCGGGGTGGGCTGCTTACGCAGGCCAGCATTTTGACGCTGACCTCCAACCCGACGCGGACTTCAGCCGTCAAACGCGGGAAATGGGTGCTCGATCAGATTCTGAACACGCCGCCCCCGCCTCCTCCGCCGAACGTGCCGCCCCTGACGGCGACGGGCGAACTGAAAGGCACCATGCGCCAAATGATGGAGAAGCACCGGGCCAACCCGGTTTGCTCTTCTTGCCATCAGCGCATGGATCCGATCGGTTTCGCTTTCGAAAACTTTGACGCCGTCGGCGCCTGGCGCGATAAGGATGGAGCATTTGCCGTCGATGCCTCGGGCACGCTCCCCGATGGCCGGAATTTCAAAGGTCCCGGGGAATTGAAGTCGATCCTGAAAGAGAAAAGGGACTTGTTCGGGCGCTGCCTGAGCGAAAAACTGCTTACTTACGCTCTGGGCCGCGGTTTGGAGTATTATGACAAGTGTGCCGTGGATACAATCTTGAAGGCCCTGGCGCAAAACAACTACCGATTTTCCACGCTTCTAGATCAAGTTATCGCGAGCGAACCCTTCCAAATGCGGATGGCGACAGGAGGCAAATGATGATGACCAATAGCCCCATTTCGCGCCGAACCGTTCTTCGTGGAGTAGGCGCCGCCGTGGCGCTGCCCTGGCTGGAGGCTCTGGCGCCGCCGGCCATGGCCAATGCTCCGGCCGTGGCTCCGCGGCGCATGGCGTTCATCTATGTGCCCAACGGCGTCATCTTGCCCGACTGGACTCCCAAGACCGTAGGGGCCGATTTCGACCTTGCCGTCGATTCTCGAACCGATGGCTCCCTTTAAGCAAGACTTGATGGTCATCTCCGGGTTGACCTGCGATAAGGCTCGCGCCAACGGCGACGGGGCCGGCGACCACGCCCGCGCCTCGGCGGCTTTCTTGACCGGCTCGCAGCCGCGCAAGACGGCCGGCGCCAACATGCAGGCGGGCATCTCGGTGGATCAAGTAGCGGCGGCGCGCTTGGGCGACCACACCAGGCTGCCCTCGCTCGAGCTGGCCATCGAACGCTTTCGTGGTGTAGGCAACTGCGACAGCGGCTATGCCTGTGTCTATGAGCATACGCTCTCGTGGCGCACTCCTTCTTCGCCGCTGCCCACGGAAGTAGATCCCCGGCTGGTTTTCGACCGCCTCTTTTCCACGCGGCCCAACGACCCCGATCGCGTGAAACGCAATCGCCTGCGCTCGAGCGTGCTCGACGCCGTCCTGGAAGACGCCCGCGGTTTGGAGACCAAGTTGGGCGGCACCGATCGCCAGAAGCTCGATCAGTATTTCTCCTGCGTTCGCGAACTCGAGCAACGGATTGCCCGAGCGGAAATGTTGCCGCCGTCGACTCCGCCGGCAGGAACCGTGAAGCCGCAAGCTGCGCCGGCCGATTTGAGCGAGCACTTCCGCCTCATGTGCGATCTGCTCGTTCTGGCTTTTCAGTCCGACGTTACCCGCATCGCCACCTTCATGTTCGGCGCGAAGGCAGCGAGCAGAAATATCGCATGGTTGGCATTTCGGAAGGCCACCACGAATTGACCCACCACTTCAACGATCCGAAAAAGATCGCCAAAGTCCGGACCATCAACACCTTCCACGTTCGCCAATTCGCCTACTTGGTGGGCAAACTCAAAGCGATCCCCGAAGGCTCGGGCTCGCTGCTCGACAACTGCATGGTGGCTTACGGCAGCGGCAACAGCGACGGCAACCGCCATTCCCACGACAACGTGCCCTTGCTGCTGGCCGGCAAAGCCGGCGGCACGCTCAAAACCGGCCGCCACGTTCGCTATCCGCGCGAAACGCCGCTCAATAACTTGTGGCTGGCCATGTTGGAGCGCATGGGCCGCGCCGACGCCTCAGTTGGGCGATAGCACCGGAAGGTTGCAGGGATTGGCTAGAACCTTGGTGAGCCTCCCACGTTAGTGGGGGGAGGAGTTTTATGAATCGCTGATTCCCTCGCCTTTTCCTCTCCCTATTTCGAGAAGGTGCGATGCGTTTGATTTACTGCCTCCTCGTAAGTCTATGCCTACTGTCCACCTCATCCCTGCGCCGATGATTGGCTCACGTTTGCACCCAAAGCCGGCGCCGGTCAGGGCAAACATGTGGTGTTTCTGGCCGCCGATCACGAATATCGCTCCGAGGAAGGCTTGCCGATGCTGGCCAAAATCCTCAGCCAGCGGCATGGGTTCAAATGCACCGTCCTTTTCTCACTCGCTGCCGACGGCTCCATCGACCCGAACAACACCAACAGCTTGCCCGGGGCCAGCGCCCTCGATTCGGCCGACGTCGTCGTCATGCTGCTGCGCTATCCAACCTGGCCCGATGACGTCATGAAGCATTTTTCCGACGCCTATCTTCGGGCGACTCCCATGATCGGCCTGCGCACCAGCACGCATGCCTTCAATTATCCCAATGACGGCAAGTCGGATTACAAGAGCTTCAACGAGTTCGGCAAATACGTCCTTGGCGAACAGTGGGTCAACCATTGGGGACAGCACAAACATGAGGCGACGCGTGGCATCATCGAGCCTTCTTCCAAGGACGATCCGCTGTTGCGCGGCGTGACGGATGTCTTCGGAGACACGGACGTTTACGAGGCTTACCCTGCTGTCGATTCCAAGATTCTCTTGCGCGGCCAGGTGCTCCGCGGCATGTCGCCCGAAGATCCGCCGGCTTCCTACAAGAAACGGCGGGCTTCCGACAAGAAGGAGCAAGATATCAACGGACCGATGATGCCGGTCGCCTGGTCCCGTGAGCGGAAGAGTGTCTACGGCAAAGATTTCCGCGTGTTCTGTACGACTTTAGGTTCTTCCACGGACCTGCAAAACGAAGGGTTGCGGCGGCTGCTCGTCAACGCCGTTTATTGGGGTTTGCATAAGGACGTGCCCGCCAAGGCGGATGTCGATTACGTCGATCCCTATAAGCCTAGCGCTTACGGCTTCAATGGCTTTCGCAAGGGCGTCAAGCCAGCCGACCTCGATTTGGGACATTGAGAGTTTCACCGCGACTTGCTAGACTTCTTCCAAGAATTCCTGCAGCTCGTTTGGTGTCAAGATCGTCGCCAGCTTGCAGCCCACCAGCCATTGGTTCAAGCCTCGGGGCGTAGCGTGAACGACCAATCCTTCCAGTCGGCAGTGGCCCGGTCGTCGTCCGGTTTCTACTTCGAAGGTTAGTGAGAGCCCTGGGTCGAAGGGGCGAGCTGCCACCACGGCCACGCCTTCCTGTGAAATGTTCTGAGCTCTGGCCAACCAGCTGACTTCGCGTGAACCACCTGTCAAATAAATCACCACACGACGCGTACAGGGATGGCGTCGCTTGCCGATTAGTGGCGTGGAAATCAGGGCATCCAACTCCCCGTCCATTATTTCAATCATAAGTGGTCCCAATTCGCAAAGGCGCAGGCACCATCCTGTTCCGGTGCGCCTGGCGGTTCTTCTCCGTCCTAGAAGAAACCCCGAAAGCGGGATTATCCCGCCAAGAAAAAAATGAACTTGGTTTTCGTGATGGCCAGCGATTCCTGTCCAGTCTCAGTTCCTGGGGAGCCTTAACGGCAGCGTGCAGACTTTTTTGGTATGCAATTCTCGATCCATTCGAGACGAAAAAACCCGCATCAACTGTCTTGGTGCAGTCGACGCGGGTTTGGAGACTAATCGAGGGAAGAGTTCCTTTAGTTTATCACCTGATCGACGTTGCCGTTGCTCGTGAGGAAGTCGGTGCTGCCTTCATAGGTGGCGACGATTGTGTGCGAGCCGCTCGCCAGGCTGGAGGTCGAGAAGACCGCCGTTCCGGTGCTATCGAGTGCAACGCTGCCGAGCGTGGTATTGGTGCTGGTGTCGACAAAACTCACCATACCCGTAGGCGTGCCCGTCCCGGGCGCGGCAGCCGTCACCACTGCCGTGAATTCTATCGTGTCCCCCGCGTTTCCGGGGTTCTCCGAAGAAGTTAGCGCGGTGGCGGTAGCGGCCTGGTTCACCATCTGAGACGTAGATCCGTTGCTCGTTAGGAAATTGGAGTCGCCGCCGTAGGTGGCGACGATCACGTGCGAGCCGACAGCCAAGTTGGTGGTCGAGAAGGTGGCGGTAGTTACACCGGCGCTTGTGCTGACTGTGCTGGTACCGAGAGTGGCGCCGGTCGTCATGTCCACAAAAGTAACCAGACCCGTGGGCGTTCCGGCGCCTGGCGCCGTCACAGCGATGGTTGCTGTGAAAGTCACATTCTGGCCGGAGACGGAAGGACTGCCGGAGCTAACGTTCATGCTGGTGGTAGCAGCCTGATTCACCGTCTGACTGACCGAACCGCTGCTCGCCAGGAATGTGCTGTCGCCACCATAGTTGGCGGCAATAGCGTTCGTGCCGACTGACAAACTAGAGGTCTCGAAGGTAGCCTGGCCGCTGCCGTCGAGAGTCCCTGTTCCCAAGGTCGTCCCGGTGGTCGTGTCAACGAAGGTAACGGTACCCGTTGGCGTGGGCTGGCCCGCTTGCACGGAGGTGACCGTCGCTGTGAACGTGACGGATTGGCCCACCACGCTCGGACTCACCGAAGAAACGATGCTCGTGTTCGTAGAGCCGACCGGATCCACCACCTGATCTAGCGAAGCCGTGCTGGCCAGGAAGGTGGCGTCGCCACTGTAATTGGCCTGAATCGTGTGCGTTTCGGTGCTCAGTGTGGAGGTAGTGAAAGTCGCCTGTCCGCTGCCATCGAGGGCCACGGTTCCCAAAGTTGTACCGGTAGTCGTATCGATAAAGGTAACCATCCCAGTCGGAGTGCCCTGGCCCGGCTGCACGGACGTCACCGTTGCCGTGAAGGTGACCGATTGGCCGGCAACGCTCGGGTTCACGGACGAAGCAATGGTTGCGGCGGTGGAACCCACTGGATCGACCACTTGATCGAGGGAATCCGTACTCGACGTGAAGTCGGTGTCGCCCGAGTAATTGGCGTCGATCGTGTGCGTCTCGGTGGACAGCGTGGAGGTCGTGAAGACCGCCTTCCCGGTGCCGTCGAGGGTTACAGTGTCCAGCGTCGTGCCGGTAGTGGTATCGACGAAGGTGACCGTGCCGGTCGGCGTTCCAGCGCCTGGGGCGGTGGCTGTGACGATTGCCGTGAAATCGACGGATTGACCGGAAACGCTGGGGTTCGCATCAGAGGTAAGAGTTGTGGTGCTGGCCGATGGATTCACGGTCAGAGCTGCTGTTCCGGTACTTATGCTGAAGTTTGTGTCGCCGGAGTAGCTGGCGGTGATGGTGTAAGTGCCTAGGGCCAGGTTGGAAACAGTAATCGAGGCTTGTCCCGAGCCGTTCAACGTACCGGTCCCCAAGGTATTGTTGTTTTGGTCCGTGAAGGTCACGGTTCCGGACGGCGCGCCTGTGCCCGGCGCCGTCGGAGTGACGGTCGCCGTCAACGTCACCGATTGGCCGAACACCGCTGTCGGCACGGACGGGGCCACGGCAGTAGTGGTGGCGGACTGACTGACAACCTGGGTTGTAGTGCCGGAGCTGGTGCCGAAGTTGGTGTCGCCGCCGTAATTGGCCGTGATCGTGTGACTGCCGACCGTCAGGGTGGAAACGGCCAAAGTTGCGGTGCCGGAACTGAGCGTACCGGTGCCGAGGGTGGTTCCGGAGGTGGTATCGACGAAAGTGACTGTTCCAGTCGGCGTTCCTGCCCCCGGTGCGGTGGCAGCCACGGTCGCCGTGAATGTCACCTGTTGGCCGAATACCGATGGCGTTACGGAAGAACTGACCGTTGTGCTCGAATTCGACTGGTCGATCACCAGCGTAAGCGTGGGGCTGGTGCTGGCGGTGAAGTTTCCTTGCCCTGAAGGAGCATAAGTCGCGACGATCGTATGACTGCCCAGGGCCAGGTTGCTGAGGGCGAGCGTGGCAACGCCCGTGACGGCATTGATTGTGGATGTGCCTAGGGTGGTGCCGCCAGTTTGATCTGTGAAAGTGACCGATCCGGAAGCGAATCCGGTGCCGGGAGACTGAACGGTGACGGTAGCCGAGAGAGTGATGCTCTGGCCAAAAACTGCGGGATTCGTCGAAGAGGTCAAGGCCGTCGCAGTGGCAGCCGCGCTGACAGTCACACTGGTCGTCCCGCTGCTGGTAGAGAATGTGCTGTCGCCGTTGTAAGTGGCCGTGATCGCATTGGCTCCGGGCGTCAGCGCTGAAGTCGTAAAGGTGGCCTGGCCGGTACTGGTAAGCGTACCGGTGCCGATGGCAGTGCCATTATCCAAGAAGGTGACCGTACCTGTGGGAACGCCGGTGCCACTGGTGGTGGGCGTCACGGTTGCCGTGAAGGTCACCGGTTGTGTGGCTACGGCAGTAGCGGTCGAGGCGGTCACCGCCGTCGTGGTTGGTCCGCTGGCGAGCGTGGCATATTCCGGCGATCCGACAATTCCCGCTAACAAGTCTTGGTAGCTGAATCCTGCTTCCAGAGCGTCGACCTGGAAAACGAGGCTGGGGCCGTCGGCAGGACGATCCAATAGAGTCTGATACGAAGTCTGCACCAAGTGGGCGTAGTATTCCGAGGTATTGAGAACGATGTTGGCAATTTGGGCACGATTCAGGCCGGCGGTAAACAGATTATCCAGCTGCGTTTGCGTGGCCGTGTCGATAGAGCGGCCCAAGGCGTTCGTAAAGAGGGCGGCAAGCCAGGTGTCGTTGGTTCCACCGGCAAAGGTGAAAGCTTCGTCAGAGCTTGAGATCAAGAGCACCATCTCATGGTAGCTGCCGCCGCTGTCCAAAAACCCAAGCCAGGTGGCCGCATCCGAAATGCCGGGGGCTCGCCCCAAGTAAGTGCTATAGAGTTGGTTGATTTGTACTTCGTTCCATTCTTGCGAAGTAGCGGTTTCAATGCCAATGGAGGCGATAGCCGCCGGGATGCCCGCGTCAATGAAGTTGCCCCAGGTTGCCAGCCCAGACGGGTCGACCGCGCGATCGAGAAGGCCCTGGTAGGCTTGGGTGACAATGGCTTGACCGGTCATGCCGGCAGGCGTGCAGCGATCTTCCAATAGCTGAACCTCCAGCCAGGAGCGCTGCGGCCGTTTGTTCTGCGCATTGATTGCTCGAAGGAAGGTGTTGCGCTTGGAAAAAAATGCATTGAACAACATGAAGGAACTCCCCCGCTTCGTGCATTCACTCGTTCGGCAGCCTGAACCCCGCTGAAAAGGCCCGGCAGCATCGTCATCCGAATACAAGCATCGCCGCTGCAGCGCGTATCAATCTCGGAACAGCTTGCCCTTCTTCAGTCAAAATTCCAGAAAAGCAAATCTTCACTCCGCGCGGCAGCAGGGGGTACCCCTTGTATTTATATCGACGGTTTTGACGCTGGATTGGATTCGAAAAATCACATTCTTCAAGCTTTCGTTCACGTTCGTTAACCAGGGTTGACAACAAGCGTTAACGGAAGAGAGAGGAGATCGGTGGAATGAACTAATTCACAATGCAAAACTAAACTCACAAGTCATTAGATTATCAATGCTTGCGACTCATGGCTGACGGCCAATGGCTTCATTCCAGCTTGTGGCATTGGTTTTGCTCTTAAGGTGCTCGTCTGGCAACCAAGAAGAGCAAGAGAACAAGGAACAGCAAGTTCTCGCCAAAATACCAAGCTTCTTTTCAACCCCCTTAGATTGTCTGAAAAGACGCAGTTCACGGGATACCCCCTTTCTCCCCGTTCGGGGCGAGGTCGTCCATTTCGGACGGTTCGCCGGAGTTGAGTGCTCGCTAGACGCACCCGACTTGGGATCACCAATCACTCTCGAACCGGGACCTGCCATGTTTGTCAATCAAGAAGGTCGCTCACGCTTTTCGTTCACCGAGTTCCAGCGCCCGGCCCTTCGCTTTACCTATGATCTTTGGCTTCCTCACCTCACTTGGTATGAACCGGTCAAGATTGCCATGGATCTCGTCGGCAGCTCCCTCTTGCTCATTCTGACCTCGCCGCTGATTCTGGCGGGGGCCTTGCTTGTGAAACTGACTTCGCGCGGCCCGGCTTTTTACACGCAAACTCGTCTGGGACGTCACGGCAAGTTATTCACCATTTATAAACTTCGCACCATGTCCCATAATTGCGAAAAATCTTCGGGCGTCCAGTGGTCCACGAAGGGCGATACACGCGTAACTCCCGTTGGACGTTTCCTGCGAGCCTCGAAAATCGACGAGCTGCCGCAATTGTGGAACGTCGTCTTGGGCGACATGAGCCTGATTGGACCGCGGCCCGAGCGGCCTGAATTTCTTCCGCAGCTTGAAGAATCGCTGCCGTTCTATCGTTGCCGTCTCATGGTTCGGCCCGGTTTGACTGGCCTGGCCCAAGTACAGTTGCCGCCGGATACCGATTTGTCCAGCGTGCGCCGCAAGCTGGCCCACGATCTGCACTACGTTCGCAACCACGCGTTCTTGATGGACCTGCAGGTGCTGATTGCAACAGTCGGTTACATCGCCAAAGTCCCCGTCGCCTTGACGCGAACGGCCCTACAATTACCTGGAGGAGCCGTTCTGGAGCACGATTACGAGTTCCAGGTCATTTCCCAATCGAGCCCTCTATCGGAGCCGGTAAGGAACTACATCCCGACCAAGAGCTCACTCGATTTCCGCCTGGGGGCTGTTGCAGCCAGTTAGAAGGCGAAGTGAGAATCGCCAATACAGCGGCTTTCTCAACCAGATAAGCCGGCGAGGCGGGTGAAGAAGATTGATCTTCTTCACCCGCCTCGCTGCTTTGAAACATCCAAGGGTACGATATCGCCACCGCCAAGGAGCTCATGATGCTTCCATGGCCTCCTGCATCAATCACGCCCTGACGAAGCCCTGCCGCCGTTCGTGTGCTTTGATGCTCGTGTAGGCTATGCGGAGCAGGGATTGGTCCACTCCCGGCAGATGGCCGCGTCGACGAAGGAGATCGCCCAGGATATGATCGGCTTCCGTTCGACCGCCGCGCTCGACGTCTGCGAGCATCGAGGCGGTCATGGCAGAGGTAGGGTCGAGCAGCCGTTCCGAAGCTGCTTTCATGAACTCGGGACGCGGCGGCCAGCCGGCGCCGACGGCAATTGAGCGGCATTCTTCCAGCAGAGCGCTGGCCAGGTCGGAGCCGCCCGCGGCTACGATGTCGCCGACCGAGGCCCGCATCAAACAGTTCATGCCGGCCAGTGTCGCTAGAAAGACCCACTTTTCCCACATATCAAGCACGATTTTGTCGCTGGCCCGCGACTCGAACCCCGCGCCAGCCATAGTTGCCGCCACGGCTTCCACGCGCGGCGACAGGCCGCCGGCCCGCTCGCCTAAGGAAATCCGCTGGGCATCGGTGAGATGCACGATGTGCCCCTCGGCATCCAGCCTTGCTGAGATCAGACACTGACCGCCCAGCACGTGGCTGGCGCCGAGCCTTTGGTCGAGCACATCAAGGTGCCGCATGCCGTTGAGGAGCGGAACGACCACGGTGTCGCGGCCGACTGCTGGGGCAAAATCGTCGACGGCTGTTTCGAGGTCATAGGCTTTGCAACTGAGTAGCACCACGTCAAACGGTTGGCGTAGTTCGCTTGCGACCACCGTCGGAGGCGACGGCAGCGAAACATTGCCCAACCGGCTTTCGATCGTCGAGGCCGGTCTTAGCCAATTTGGCCGCTCGTTCTGGCCGGACCAGGAAAGTGACATCGCGACCTGCCGCAAGCAAGCGTCCGCCGAAATAGCCGCCGGTGGCCCCTGCGCCGATCACCAAGATTCGCATGGATCAGTCTCTGCGCTTCATTCACCACTACTGCCGCAATTGCTCCCGCCGTATGCGCTCCTGCCGATAGCGTTCGCCGATTCCCAGATCGAAGGGCCGAAAGGTTTCAGCGTTCGCCACGCCCCGATAGTGAGCATTGCAGCGATAGCAGACGATTACGTCGCCGACCCAAAGATAGAGCAGGCCATCGAAAACCGCGGTGCCGATCAAGATCGTCCAGGTGAGCCATTGGTGATAGAGGTAATAGGGAATTGCCGAGCCCAGACAGGCAAGTGTCAGAATGGTCAGACCCAGACCATGCGGGAAATCTTTTTTGCGATAAAGCTCGGCATTTTCGCAAACTACGCAGTGGTTGAGTTGATCGTTTGGGGCCAACGGTTGCAGAGCCAGCAGATGATCGCAATGCGGGCAACACGCCTGGCTCGCCGGGAGTTGGAGCTTGATGGGTAATTCGCACACAGGACAGGCAAATCGTACTTTCACCGCGAAAAGCTCCCCATAATTCCTCAGGCCCTAAAGCACATGGCTTCCAAGGTCGCATTTGAGCCCTGGAAGGGCGGAAGTTAATAGCCAGGGGCGTTAGCCCCTGGACCGATAACGTAGACGTCCAGCCCCGGTAGGGGCGACAGAGCTCTTCCGCCCCTACCGGGGCTAAATTCATCAATCGCTGCGACCAGGGGCTTACGCCCCTGGCTATTGACTGTCGCCCCTACCGGGGCTGGGAGAGCGTGCTCGATCTCCGCCTTGGAAACCTTGGCCCTAAAGCAAGAAACTCGTCATTTGGAAGAGCACCTGGCTGACCACTTCGCCCAAGAAGGTCAGGATGACGACGACATACAAAATGCCGGTGGCGGATTGGGTGGAGCGAATGCGTGCCGTTTGCAGGGCGAGGAAATTAAGGATTGCCGGCCCGACCAAGCCGACGATCCAGCGCACCGGCAACAGCACGTTCACTTCATTCAACCTAAGCAGCGGATGTTCGCGGGACCAGTCCCAGAGGCTCCAGCCACCCACTGCTGCACGCAAGACCAAGGCTGCGAACAACCCGCCTATTAACATGAGCAGCGGCCGCAACGACATGCTCGGGGCGATGAGGTAGGAATGCCCCATGAGCATGGCCGTTGTCGCCATGCCGAGCAACAGTCCCGATGCCAATTGATCGGCAGCCAAAGTCGAACGGGCGATATCCGGGAAGGTCAAGAAGGAAGCTTGTACCAGAGCGGTAACGGTGGCCACGGCGGCACTGATGATAAAGAAGACACCTCCGGGCGCCCGCTCCAGCGACCAGACGAGCGAACCTAAAAAGCACAAGCCCATGCCGGAGCCTAGCGCTATCCATGTGAGCAGATCGGCGCTGCCGCGCAAGAAAAAGGCGGCTACCACGCTCAAGCCGAGCGCAGTCAGGAACTGAACGCGAAAGAATCGCGGATTGACCTGGGCCGGGCGAAGCAGCAGCAGGCAAGCCAATAACCCGTCCGCCAATCGTAGACAGAACAGCGCCAGCATGGAATCAGCGTGTTCCTCGCACGAGGGCCATCATCTCCGCCCGGGTGGAATGGTTGTCGCGAAAAGCGCCGCGAGGTGAGCTGGTCACACAAACGCTGCCCGGCTTGTGCACGCCGCGGATCGTCATGCAACTGTGCGAGGCTTCGAGAATCACGCCCACGCCCCGGGGTTCCAGTTCCTCCATGAAAAGATCGGCCAGGTCTTCGGTCATGCGCTCTTGCACTTGCGGCCGGCGTGACAAGGCTTCGACCACGCGAGCGATTTTGCTCAGTCCAACAATTTTACCATTGGGCAGATAAGCTACGTGGGCACGTCCAATGAAGGGCAGCAGGTGATGCTCGCACATGCTCTCGAAGCTAATGTCGCGCTCAATCACCATCTCGTCGTATTTTTGCGTGAAGCTTTTTTGCAAATGTTCGCGCGGATCCTTGTGCAGGCCGGAAAAAACCTCGGCGTACATCCGCAACCCGGTCGGGCGTCTCCAGCAGCCCCTCCCGATCCGGATCTTCGCCCACAGCCAACAGGATTCGCCACGGCCGTCCGAATCCTGGCCAGGTTGACCTTGCCGGCGCTAGCGCCATTTTCGGAAGGCCGAACATTGCTGTCGATATCAGCAGCTTTTCGCGTTTCGCGTTTCGCATGCATGGATTGGTCCTTTGATGAATCGCTATAGACTTATCATAGTGAGGGAGGCAACCCTGAATTGGCGGTCTTATGAAAGCCCTGCTCATCCACGCCTCGGTGCCAATTCTCTACATCGGCGCGTATGGCAACGAAGCCGTCCAGACTCCGGCGCCTCGATCGGCTGGCCGCGGAAGGGATCGTCTTCGATGCCCATGAAACGGATGGCGGCGGGCCAGAACAATTCTTGCGAACTTTGGACAACGGCCGGCACGCTTTCGCGGCTCGAGACCAGGATCCGTCCGTTCTCCTGGCTCACTTGAAGCGAGCAGATGCCGCGTCGATCCTGTTCACCACCCGCCAGCCGCCACCAAAGGGCGACTGGACGCTGTCTGATTCTTTGCCTGGCGAAACCGGCATGACGCCGATAGCGGAAGCCATCAGCTCCCTTCTCGATCGGTTGGCCGACTACCCCCATTGGCTATTTGTTCTCGATCTAGGCCAGGTTCTACAGGAGGAGATTGAGGAGGCTGCATCGGAAGAACCACCTACGGAAGACGTGGACGAAAACAGTGCCGAGAGCGAATCGGACGACGATACCGAGCTTCTAGAAGAAGCGGCTGAGTTAAGCGCAGACGACTCCGAGCTCGAACAAGCCGAGGAAGATGGGACCGAGACGGAAGACGAAGCCGAAGATCTGCAAGAGGAGCCGGCTGAGTCGCCCGATGACGTCGAAATCAACGATCCCGAGGTTCAGTCGCTCTTGGAGGGACAGGCTGAGACAACTGACGATGCAGAGGATTTTGATGCCTTCGTCGGTTGGCTGCGGGCCGAGCTGGAAGAGCGGGGCCTCTGGGGCGATACGGTAGTGATCTTCACGGGCCAAGGCGATTCCGCCCGCCCCGATGGGTTATGCTCCGAAGCACCGGATCATCCGCTGTGCCCGAAGCGTGAGCCGCCTGCCGTTGATAGTTCGTTTGCCCGCAGACGCCCACGCTGGGCGTCGCGTGGCTGCCTTGACGCAGCCGGCCGACCTGACGGCCACATTCTTGTCCTGGCTTGAACAACCGCCGGCGGCGATCCATGGCAGCAGTCTAGTGCCGCTTTACGAAGGCCAGACACTAGTGTCGCGGGAATACATTTGTGCCGCCACTCGCCAAGGCGCCGAGCAGGCTCTGGCACTGACCACTGCAGCTTGGAAGTTCTTGCTTTTGTCTAATCCCGAGGGGGAGCGCGTTGTTGGCTCTTTCGTCAGCCGGAAGATCGATTCGGCAGAATGGACCTGTATCCGCAGAAGCTCGAATATGCGGAGCGGCTTGAGGCGTGCTTGTTGAATTACGTCGCGGCCGCCAAGCTGGACGGAACGGTCGCGGCGCGAGCTACCTTCGGACGAGCCACCGCAAAATCCCGAAACGAAGGAAAGGAAAGAAGCATGAGCACGGTCAAACTGGTTGATGAAGCGACTCAGCATCCCAAGGTGAAGGCAGTGTTCGCGGACATCAAGGCGGTCAAGAACATCGACCGCATCCCCAATGTGTGGCGGGCGCTGGCGACCAATCCCGATCATCTCGAACTCTGCTGGACTGGCCTAAAGGCGATCATGCAACCCGGCAAAATCGATATGCTCACGAAGGAAATCATCGCCCTGGCCGTCTCGGCCGACCAACGGCTGCGCCTACTGCATCAACTCGCACACGGCGGCGGTCAAGAAACTGGGCCTCGACGACGCAAGCCTGGGCGAAGTGCTTGCGGTGGTCGGCCTCTACAACCAGATGAACAAATTGGCGGACGCGTATCAGGTCGAGCCGGATATTCGGCCGGATGTTTCGTAGCCTGTGCAGCGATGGGCCAATCGAGTGGAAATCCCGCTTCAAATAATCCTCGCCACAATCATGGTCTGATCGTCCTCGGCCGGCAGGCCGGCGGTGAAATTGTGAACGGAACGGAGCACGGATTCGAGTAGAGCCGACGCTTCGAGAGAACAATTCTCCAGCTCACGATCGAGCCGCTCGGTCGTGAACATTTCGCCCTCGGGGCTGTGAGCCTCGGTGATGCCGTCGGTGTAGAAGATAATCTGGTCGCCCGGCAGCAGCCGTATGCACGCACTCCTGGTAGATGGTGTCCGCGTTGATGCCCAAAGGCAACCCGCCGGCGGCATCGAGGCCCACTAGAGTGCCGTCCTGGCAGCGCTTCAATCGCGGCGGATTGTGGCCGGCCCGCGCATAGGTCAGCGTGCGCTGGCTTGGATCGTAAACCGCGTAAAAGGCGGTGACGAAGCTTTCGTTCTGGGCAGTGTAACGTGTCGCCAGGCAGCGGTTCGATAGCCGAGAACCTGCTCCGGCCGGCTGGCAGGGCTGGGATTCGAGTGGGCAATGCAATGCGTGACGGCCATGAGCACGGCTGCCGGCGTGCCATGCCCGCTGACGTCGGCGATGAAAATGCCCCATTTGCCTTCGGGCAACTCGAAGAAATCGTAGTAATCGCCGCCGGCACGTTGCGATGGGTGGTAATGGGCTGCCAAATCCATCGTCGGTATCTTGGGCAACACGGAGGGAAGCAGCGAGCGCTGGATTTCTCCCACCAACGCGAATTCCCGATCCAGCGCGCTGGTAGGCTTGCTGCAACTGTTCGCTCAATACCAGGTTGTTGGTCGCCCGGCCGAATAAATTGCTCAGCCAGACCTGATCCGCCAATTCGTTGCCGACGAACGCGCCAGGATCTTTGCGCAGCAAGAGGACCATGTTCAAAGCAACGCCTTGATCGAACATGGGAATGGCGGCCAACGACCGATTGGCTCCAAGGTAGTTTATGGCCGGATCATCCGCGATATTTTTACATCGTCGATGATCCGTGGTTGATCCGAGTAGATCAGTTCCGCGAACAATCCGCCGCGCAGAAGCGGCAGACGCTCCTTCTCTTTCCACGGATTGATGTCTTCCGGCCAGGTGGTGCTGCGCGTAACACGGAATTCCGGAGCCCGCAAGCCGCGTCGACTCAACGAAATCCGACCGTCCATAGGCCGCACGACTTGAATCCGTTTCCCATAAGACCACCATCTCCTGCGGATCGGTGTGCCGGCTCATATCTGCGCATCATGTCGACGATCTGAGTAAGTCGCTGCGACCAACCATCTTCAGGTGGCACCGAGGCTGCGGATGACATGCGGTTACCTCAATGGCGGAAATGCTGTCGCAATGCCGATGACGAATTATATCCGGATTATATTGGCAAAATAATTATACCCGTATATAATAGTTCGGTCATCCTTTCATAGGGAGTTCAACCATGGATACTCCGGAACAACTCTATTGTACGGCCTTCGAAGGCTATCGACGCATTGCCTCAGGCGACCTGGCGCAGGTTGTTTTGAAGACAAAGGCGGTCATCGATCGAGGCGAGAAGGGGCCTGTCCTGATCTTCGACGATGTGACGAGCGAGCCCATCGAAGTGGACTTTCGCGGCACGCCCGATGACGTCCTGAAAAAGCTTCCCCGGTCGCAAGTCCCCGAATCGGCTACCCCAATGGATCCTGGGCCACGCGGTCCCGGCCGGCCGAGATTGGGCGTGGTCGCTCGCGAAGTTACGTTGCTACCTCGGCACTGGGACTGGTTGAACGATCAGCCGGGCGGCGCGTCGGTCGCGCTGCAAGCTCGTAGAAGAGGCCAGGCGAGTCAACGAGGGCAAGGATCGCACCAGGCGATTGCAAGAATCGGCTTACAAATTCATGTCTGCCATGGCCGGGAACTTGCCTGATTTCGAGGAAGCAACCCGCACCTTGTTTGCTGAGAACCGCGAGCGTTTCGAGCAATTAATTCACGGATGGCCCAAAGACATTCGCAGTCACCTGGGCAAGCTCACCAAAGATTTGTTGGGGGCGGAATGCGCTGCCCCAACTGCCGATAGCACTTGAATCGTGTATCTGCTTGGCGCAGCACGCCGCTCGGTTATAAATGACGGGTTGAAGGAAGACGATTCTTTGCGGCGTTTCTGCCATCTGAGTGTTTTTAGAGCGATCCGTGAGATCCCGTCATGAACCAATTTACTCGCCGGCTTGGGTTTGTCGCTACGTCACTCCTGCTGGTCGTTCAGCTTGGTTGCGGCAGCAACAGTTCGACGCAATTCAGCGTGCAGATGCCTCAACCGAAGGAAACGATTGACGAGAACGTCGAGCAAACGTTCCAAACGAGTGCTAAGCCGACAATCTCGGTCGATACCTTTGTCGGCGCCGTCACGTTCGAGCCAGGCGCGGGCAACACAGTTGAGGTGGATGTCCTCAAGCAAGGCTGGGGCGAAACCAAGGAAGAAGCTGCTGATAATCTCAAGAAGATCGAGTTGGTTCTGAAGCAAGAAGGCGACACCATCCGCGTGACGGCGACCCGACCTGAGCAAATGACCACCAAAACTATCAAGCAGCAAAACGGCGTGCAAGTCATCACGCAAATCACCAATCCCGGAAAAGCCGATGTCCGGATCAAAGGCCCTGTGCAGGCAGTGTTGGATTTCAAAACGAATTTCGGAAATATCTCTACGACTGGCGCTGCCAACAGCGTCAAGGCTAGATCGGGAAGCGGCAGCATTGCACTCAAACAGAATGCAGCCGCCTTTGATCTGAATAGCAATTATGGAACCATGGCTGTCGACGGGCCTGGCGCGGGCCAGGCTAAGACCACTAGCGGCAGCATCGACATCCGCGGTAGCCGCAAGCCGGTCACGCTCGAAAGCGGCTATGGCACTATCGATGTCACCGATGCTGCCGGCATCACGGCCAAGACCAATAGCGGCAATATTACGGTCAAGGCCAGCAAGGGCCCGTGGAACTCAAGTCGGGTTACGGCGTCATCGAACTCCAAGACGCCAACGGCCTGACCAAAGTCGAAACGACCAGCGGCGACATCCACGTTGCGGGCTCAGGGCGAATACTCGGCGAAATCGGGTTACGGCGGGATAAAGATCGATGTCAAAAATTCGCCAGTGCAAGCCGAAACGAATAGCGGCAGTATCGAAATCCGAGGTTGCCGCGGAGCAGTCAAGGCTTTATCGGGTTACGGCACGGTCGACGTACATGGGGACGACGCCTTGGTGCAGTTGCGGAGCAACTCGGGCAGCGTTCAGTTCGTCGGCTCGCTAGCAGCCGGAGACTCGAAGGTCACCAGCGGCTATGGCGAACTCACAGTTAAGTTGCCGGCCTATGCCTCCTTCAAGGTTCAAGCCAAGACAGGCTACGGCTGCCGTGCGCACGCAATTCGACATGAAAAAAATCAAGGAGAGCGACAAGGAGCTAGTCGGCAGCGTAAGCGCCGACCCGAAGGCAGTGCTGCATATCGAATCCAATAGCGGTAGCATAGAGATCGATAAGCGCTGACTCACGCGAGAGAACACGTATGAATCGCGAGTTGCTCATCGGCAGAATCCTCGACGACGAAGGCTTGCGCGGCGACCTCCCGAACGATGCCGCGCAGCCGCTGATCGACTGGCTCGTGCAACAGGCCGAACTAGCTATTTCCAAGAGCAAGTCGCAAGCCGGCTTCGCAAGCTGATTGACACCCTGTGCCAGCGGGGCCGAACGATCGCCCAGTTTGTGACGCATGCAAAGGCTGATCCTGGCGCTGCAGCCCAACTTGCCAAGGCTGAGCGTCTGCCTTGGCCGCTGCCTGAAACAGCCGATGGTGAGGAGCTGATGAAGAAGGTTCTGGAGTCAGAGAGCAAACAGTAGCAAGGCTTGGGGCTGGTCGAAAGCCAAAAACTTGGTGCCATGCCCACGCTAGGCGTGGGCACGTGAGGCACGTGTAGTTCATCGATTACATGCCCGTTCGGTCAAACCGGTCTTGCCATGCTCGATATCGACAAATTTCGAAAGGTTTATCCATGATGCGCTTTGCACCCGCTGTTTCGCTCATGCTGGCAATTTGCATTCCCACGGGTGCCATAGCCGCCGACAAACCGCAGGTCATTCAACTCTGGCCCGGCAAGGCTCCAGAGGAACCCGGCAACATTGGACCGGAAAAAGTCCATATGTCCAAGCCCGTGGACCGCAAGCAAGTCGAGATCACCGAGCCGACACGATTGATAACGAATGTCACAGTACCAACGCTTACGATCTATCGGCCGGCAAAGGATAAAGATACCGGCACGGCCGTGCTGATCTGTCCCGGCGGTGGCTACTGGGACCTCTACTGGCAGATCGAAGGCGAAGAAGTCGCAACCTGGCTGAATTCGCTGGGCGTGACCGGAATCATTCTCAAGTATCGAGTCCCGCGACGCCCCGACGAAGTCAAAGGCGAGCCGGCCAGGCGACCACTGCAAGATGCGCAGCGAGCCGTGAGCCTGGTGCGCAGCAAAGCCAAGGAATGGGGCATCGATCCCGAGCGCATCGGCATGGTCGGCTTCTCGGCCGGCGGCCATTTGGCCATAGCGACCGCCACCAGCTTCGATAAGCGAACCTATGCGCCGATCGACGACATCGACAAAATCAGCTGCCGGCCCAACTTCGCCATCCTCGCCTATCCGGGTTACTTGAAGCCTAAGGACAAGGATGAACTTTCTCCAGGACTGCACATCCCACCTGGCACGCCTCCCATTTTCTTGGCCCATGGCGGGGAGGATATCGTCAGCCCGTCCGCTCACAGTGTGGTCATGTATCAAGCATTGAAACGAGCCGGCATTTCCGCGGAACTTCATATCTACGCCGGCGCCGCCCACGACTTCGGCGTCCGCAAGAGCGATCAACCATGCTCGACCTGGACGGAAGAGTGTGCGCGGTGGATGAAGCAGATTGGGATGCTGAGGAAGTAGTCAGAGTTTGTGAAAAAATCAGGACTGGCTCCGGCCAACCGTGTCGAATGTTTGAAAAAGTGACATGCCGGCCGGTGCCTGTCCCGTTTTTTTCACAAACTTTCAATAGCCGGTAGGGAAGATAAGTAGGCAGCGTCTCTGACGTCCACAAGCAGATTTCAATTGCCTCGCCCCGTTGCTCATGCGATATTACGCAGTGGCTGGGAGGCGGACCTGTTCTCCATCGGCAAAAAGGGGTGCTCCGATGAGATTGACCTATGCAGCCTCGTATCTGGTGGTGGCGCTGGCGGCGCTTAGTCCGGTCGGGCTTCGCGTGCTTAGCTGGCGTTCGTCGCAACCACTTGATGTCGATCCGGCCATGGCCAAGGCCGGGCAGAACCTCTTTGTGCATGAATGGAAACCCAACGATCCGCTGGCCAATGGCGGCGACGGAACTGGCCTCGTCTTCAACGCCTCGTCGTGCGTGGCCTGCCACATCCAGGGCGGCACCGGCGGCGCGGGTGGAATCCGCCGCAATGTCACTACGTTCGTCAACACGCAGCCTGCCGCCGGCCGGCCGCGCGAAGGCGTCGTCCACGCCAATGCGGTCGACCTTCGCTTTGCCGAAAATCTGCAACAAGTCGATGCGACCTTGCCTGCGTTGCAGCAGCCCAGCTTGAGTCAGCTCGTCAACCTGCCCAACTCCTCAGGCAACCACTGCATCCCGATGCCCCGTCGCGTGCACGTTTCGCAGCGGAACACGCCGGCTCTGTTCGGAGCCAAATTGATCGACGAAATCCCCGAACGAGCCATCATCGCGAATCAACGCACCCAGCAGCTGAAATGGGCTATGGCCAGCTCGACCAGCGAAACCACGCCTGTGGGCAGGGTTTTTCGCACCGCGGACGGTCGGGTAGGCCGGTTCGGCTGGAAAGCCCAGGCTCCAAGCTTAAGTGAGTTCGTGGAAGCCGCCTGCGCCAACGAATTGGGCCTGAGCAATCCCAATCATCCGCAGCCGACGCCTTTGGGAAAGCCAACTTATGTCTCCAACCGTCTGGACCTGACTCAAGAACAGTGCGACCAGATCACCAGTTTTGTGTCGTCGCTGCCCAGGCCGGTCGAGCTGATTGCCGCTGGTGTGAAACAGGATGATGTGCAAGCCGGCAGGCGTCTGTTCGCGACCACGGGCTGCGCCGATTGCCACACGCCCAGCCTCGGTTCGGTGGACGGTCTCTATAGCGACCTGTTGCTCCATCGTATGGGGCAGGAATTGCAGGGTGGCGGTTCGTATAACGATGTGCCGTTGCCGCCGGTTAAGCAGGATGATCCCGACCCCAGTTCCAGTTTGCCGCATCCGGGCGAATGGCAGCACGCCGCCGCTTTGGGGCGTAGCCGATTCGGCGCCCTACTTGCACGATGGCCGAGCGGCAACGCTCGAAGACGCCATTACCCTTCACCGCGGCCAGAGGCAGCTGCCTCGGCAAGCCAGTTTGCCAAGTTGAGCGTCGAACAAAAGGGACATCTGGTTGGTTTTTTGCGTTCCCTGCGAGCGCCGCAATAGGGCGCTGTCCGAGTTGATGGCTCATGACGATCAAGTTCGTTTGCAGCTGTGGCAAGCGCCTGCGCGCCGCGACCACATGGCCGCGCGGCGGCTGGCTTGCCCACGCTGCGGCGCCCCCGTCGGCATTCCCAGTTCTTCTCGATCGAGTCCGGCTCGTTTGGTCAACCCGTTCGCTCCCAGTCCCCGTCCGCGACGCGATGACGCGGGTTCAACGGAACCGGGCTGGCAACCCAACGAGGCAGCTTCCCGGGCAGCGGCTGAGCTGGCCGATCGGCTTCGCCAGCTGGGCGATGATGGATTTGTCGAGCTGACGGCGGCATCCGCTCGACCGAAGGCAGCCGAGCCGCTCATCTATCGGCCGTCCAGGTTCAGAAAAAGCTGGGACCCGGGCACGCGCTGGTATCACTGTCTGGTTTTTCCACGCCGCCGCCATGGGGCGGGTTCTCTTCCTTGGTTGTTTGCTGGGTCTGTTTGCGGTGGTTGTTCCCATCGAAGCACGGCGCCTTCTTATAGTCGATGAACCACAGAACGCGAATCGCCTGATGGGTGGCGCCGGCCTTATCCTGGCTACGCTCGTGCTGGCTTCGCAAATAGTGCCTGGTTCGTTTGCGTTCTGGCTGCGGAAAAGGCCGGGCAATACACCGTTACCAGTCTGTCCTTTCGCCAAGTCGGCCTGGCAGCGCGGAGCTTGGCGATGGTCATTTGCACCGGGCTCGGCGGCCCGGCGTTTCTTGCGGGATTGGCTCTGTGGTTTTGGATTCACACGGGCAAGATGCTGGCCGTAGACTGGTTCATTTTGGCCGAGCTCTGCTTCGTCCTGGCAGGCTATTGGCTCTTCGCTTTGGCGGAAGCTTGTCTAAGCCGATGGCCGCGGGTCGCGAATCCACTTGCGGTAGCTCAATTGGTGCATCAACTCGGCGGGAAGGCGATGATCCTGGCCGGACTCGCCTGGGGCCTTGCGGTTCTCTTCCTGGCATTTGTCGTCCTGGCCCTGCAGCCAATTGAAAGCATGCCAGGCGTTTTCGCGACCCTCGGCTATGGGATCATGTGGATCCAAGGGGGCTCAATCTTGCTGCGCCTCACAGGCATGTGGAGCAGGCTGGCATTGAGGAATCTGCCCGAACAGCCGGCTCATGCCTCGAACTCCACGCCCGGCTCACCCGTCCTCACCTCGCCGATCAAGTAAGCGGGTTGGCGATCCTCCGCCAGCTGTCGCTGAATGCTCTCGGCATAAAAGCGGCTGACGATCATCACGAAGCCAATCCCCTGGTTGAAGACGCGATCCATCTCAGCCTGTTCCATGCCGCCTAGCTCTTGCAGCCAGGGGAAGACTTCAGGAATGAGCCAGCTGCCACGTTTCAAGAACACGCGCCGGTCCGGCGGCAGCACGCGCGGGATATTGTCCACAAGTCCGCCGCCGGTGATGTGCACCAAGCCACGCACTACCCGTTTCTTCACCGGGTAATGTTGGAGGATGCGCTTGACTGAACGCACATAAATGCGCGTCGGTTCGAGCAGCGTTTCGCCCACGGTGCGGCCCAGCTTGGGTATGAACTGATCTACGCTAAGGCCGGCGTGGTCGAAAACCGCTTTGCGGACCAGGCTGTAACCGTTGGAATGAATGCCCGAGCTGGCCAGGCCGAGGACGAGGTCGCCCGGCTGGATGCTCTTGCCGTTGATGATGTGTTCGCGTTCGACCACGCCGACGCAAAAGCCGGCCATGTCGAAATCGCCAGGCTGATAAAAATCGGGCAAGATGGCCGTTTCGCCGCCGACCAGGGCGCAATCCCCCTCGATACAGCCATCGCTGATGCCGCGGATGAAGGCGCGCACCAAAGGCGGATCGTCCTTGGGCATGGCCAAGTAGTCGAGAAAGAGAAGCGGCTCGCCGCCAGTGCACAGGCAATCGTTGACCGACATGGCGACCAGGTCGATGCCGACGGTGTCGAACTTGTTCATCAAGGAAGCGATTTTGAGCTTGCTGCCCACGCCGTCGGTGCACGATACCAACACCGGATGGCGATAATTGCGGGCGAACAACCTGCTGTTGTAATCCAGGCTGAATAGGCTGGCGAAGCCGCCGAAGCCGTCCAGCACGCGTGGCGTATGGGTCCGCTTCAAGAGCGGCGGCATGCTGGCCAGGCTCTGCTCGTAGAGATCGAGATCCAGCCCGGCATCGCGGTAAGTCAGCTTGCGTTTCGGTTCGCTATCGGACATCGTGTGTGCTCGGAAGCAAAGGCCGCTAGGTGGCCCAGAAAAGGCAGACGCCTCGTCCTCTCCAACATAGAGTTGGCTCGAAGGCGCAGCCAGCCCCCACGGGTTCGGAGTCCCTTTCCACGGGCGCGAGCTTTCGGAACGACGTAAAGCCCGATGGCATTGACTGGAATAGAAACGCCGAGCGCTTACACGAGCATTTCATGCCAGAATTTGTTTCTCCACGTCGGACCTTTTTGAAAGCAGCCGCCTTGCTCCCATGGGGGCTCCAGCCTCGTCAATTGGCCGCAAAACGACTACTGGCTAGGTAACCTCATCGACGTCAGCCCTGACGAGGCCGCGAAGCATTTGCGGCGCGCGAAACAGTTGAGCCTGTCGCTGCTTTACTGGATGCAAACCTCGGCGCCCAGGCCCGATGGCGGCACGGGCTGGAAAGGACTTCGACTGCGCGAGGACATTGTCGGAACGGCCGACGGACTGGCCAAGTATCCGTACATCCGCGAGTCGCGGCGCATCAAGGCGGAGTTCACCATCCTTGAGCAGCACGTCGGCACCGACGCTCGCATGAAAGTTACAGGCTTGAAACGCGAGGAGGTGACCGCGATGCGTTTTCCCGATTCGGTCGGCATCGGCAGCTACCGCATCGATCTGCACCCTTCGAGTGGCGGCAACAACTATATCGACATCTCGTCGCTGCCGTTTCAGATCCCTCTGGGCGCGCTTATCCCACGGCGCATGGAAAACCTGCTTCCTGCGTGCAAGAACCTCGGCGTGACCCACGTTACCAACGGCTGTTACCGGTTGCATCCAGTCGAATGGAACATCGGCGAAGCCGCCGGCGGCGCTGGCGGCCTTTTGCCTACGCCGCCAAAAGACGCCCAAGCAGGTGTTGAGGAACCAGACCCTGCTCGCCGAGTTCCAATCGTCGTTGAGGACGGAAGGGTTCGAGTTAGAATGGCCCAAGATGACGCCTCGCTAGGGTGCATGGGCCGGACTGACTTTCGACAAGCAGACGAAGACCAAGAAGATGGTAGAATTGCCTGAAGAACAACTAATGGAATGAGTACGCTGTGAACTTTCCCGAAACCTGGCCGATTGATTGTCCGCCTATTGATGCCGTTGAAGCGGAAGGAAATGTCTTTCGTATCGTAAAAAACGATCCCCCCGCTGCCGATGATTTCTTGACAAACTTAGAAGCGAATACATTCCCAATGCGCCTTCCCTGTCTGCGCTGTGGCCTTTCGGTGCATAGAGTGCTTTCTGATGCGATTCACACAAAAACGAAGTATCCGAAGTTAGGTGGCCGGATTGCAGAGGGCACATTGACGAACCAGTACGGCAAGACCAAACAAACCGGTCAGGCCAGCCATACGACTTGGTGGGTTTTCGAGGGCGTGGACCGGGCCAGCATCTTCGCATTAGTTGCGGAGGAGAGCTAACCCATGTGGAGTATAAGCGGAACAAACGTGCCTATCGACAGGTTTCAACCATTCGTTCCTGATCAAATTCTCGACGATTACGATGGTCCTCGAATTTTCACGCTCAAGGATGCGGAAGGCGAACTGAACTTGGCTTATTGGTCTGATCAGGACGAGCAGATTTGCCGTTACGTTGTTGTTCCGACCACGAGGAAGATTCTCGATGCACTTACCCGAGGAAACATCAGCGTCTTTGACGCTCTGAACCAGCCTCGCTGTTGGCTGTGCGATGTGACGCATCAGGGCGAATTGTCGGCATGTCAGCGAGTGGAATTCGAAGCGGTTCCGCGTGATTCGCTTCCCCCCATTGGTACCATGTTGTTTCCGGCGCAGGAGCATCAACTCGTCGGTTTGATCGGTCGAATCCGTGAACTCGACAAGGATCGGTTGAGCTTTGAGCTCCGTGAGATTGAAGGATCGCCGCAGACTCAAAGATTTGTCTTCGATGAAAAACTCTCGGATGAAGTCTTTCAAGCGTTCCAGGAAGATGTTCGCGTACAGGTGGCGGGCAAGACTTTTCCGATACAAAACCATGCCTATGCCCTGGCACTATCGCGACTCACTCGACTGCCTGGTCGCTAGATAGCCAATTCAGCATTGCTCCGCACCTTCCGCTACTGAAACAATCGCCAGTTGCCGAGCGTGATGGCAAGATAGAGCGAGAACCAGATAAGGATGCTGAGCTGTAAGCGGATGTCGCGCAGGACCAGGCGCTCGGGTTCTTCGCCGTCGTGCAAAATCATGACGATCCGTTTGTAGTGCAGCACCGCGAAAAAGACGATGGGCACCGTGATGACTAGCGACGGATTCTTGTTTGCGGTCGTTGTGAATAGGGCATAGCACATCACCGTCATGACGGCCGACGAATTCACCAGGTAGTCGAGGAATTGCAGCGTATATTGCGAAAGCACCGGTCGTTGTTCGTTCTCTTCGGCCGGCACGACGCCTCCCAACTCCGCCCGACGTTTGCAGAAACCCAGAAACACGGTCAGGAAAAACGTGCACAGCGTGATCCAAGACGTGGGCAGTTCGTCGACTGCGTAGACGCCCGCCAGCAGCCGAAGCACAAATCCGATGGCAATGGAAATCACATCCACAATCGCCATGTGCTTGAGTATCAATGAATAGGCCAGGTTGTTGGCCATGTAGAGCAGCAAGCAGACCAACGTTCCCTTGCTTGCCAGAATCGCGAGCAAGACCGCTCCAACCGTAAGCAGGCAGGCAAGGAAAACAGCGCCGGGGACGCCGACTGCCCCGCTGGCGATCGGTCGATTCCGCTTGCGCGGGCGAGCGCGGTTGCGCTCGCGGTCGATGCAATCGTTGAAGATGTAGACAGCGGAGGAAACCAGGCAGAAAGCGGCGAAAGCCAGGCAGCGCCGGAATCGCCGGGTTCCCAGAGGCGGCCGCTGAAGATCAGGCCCGCGAAGCAAAAGACATTTTTCGTCATTTGCCGCGGGCGCATGAGTCGCAGATAAGCGAACATTCAGCAAATCACCCACTTCGCCAGATTGAGAATGCCTTGCTTCACAGCGGATCGGTGGTGGCTCAAGCCATGTTCGCTCAAGACGCGCTCACGATTGCCCACATACCAGTCGTAACTGTCGATAACCATCTCTTCGTTTCCGAAGCGTGGCTCCCAGGCCAGTTCTTTCCGTGCCCGGCCAATGTCGAAGTACATCGGTGCCCATACATAAGGGCGTGATAAGCACCCAGCGGCGACAGGCCCATGACACTCGTCAGTTTCATCGCCCATACCGCCGGCGTCATGGGGACGCTACGGACTCGCGAGCCTGTGCCTGCATGACGACAGAGAGCTTCGAGCACTAGCCGCATCGTGCCATAGCGAGCGGCGCCGATGTTATAGGTTCGGGCGCCGGGCCGCTCGCCGGCTAATCGACACGCCTCAGCCAAATCGTCGGCATGGACGAACTGATAGACATTGTCGCCCCGGCCCAGGACCGGCACATTGAATCCGGTCCGAATCCACTCGAAGAGAATCTGAAATATTCCCAACCGTCCATGGCCCAGAATCGTTCGCGGCCGAATGATCGACACGTCCAAACCTTCGTTCACATAACGAGCGCAGATCTTTTCGGCTTCGTATTTGGCTCGGCCGTAGGCTTCCCCTGGGGCAGGGGGCGTTTCTTCGGTCACAGGATTCGTCTTGGGGGCGCCGAACACCGCGCTCGAAGAGGTGTAAACCACTTTGGCGACGCCTTCAACCTTTGCTGCCTCCAGAAGATTCCGCGTTCCTTCCACATTTACGGATTCGAAGAGATGGCGATCTTTGGCCAGCGGCACTTGGGCAACATTGTGGTGCACAATGTCGCACTCCCCGACAGGCCCTGCGCACTGCCTCGAAATCGCGGATGTCCCCCTGCACGAAATCGACATCGCTTGGTCGGTCCGCCGCATCGACCAGATCGAAGATGCGGCAAGGCGATTGGCCGTGCAGGCGCTGCAGCAGCAGCGAGCCAAAGTAGCCTGATCCGCCTGTTATGAGCACCAGCGCCATGCGTTCACGAGCGGCGGGTTTGATGCCTGCCGACCTTGGATTGGGAGAAGTACCCGGCAGTAGTTTCGCTCCCCTGGATTCCGTGCTGAAAGGGCTCAAGTGCAAAGATGGCGGGCATGAAGCCCAGCCGATCGTAAGGTCCAGAGGCCGACCCATTTCAGTGTAGCTTTGCGCGCTGGCTTGGTCCTAGTCACGGAATTGCTTGAAGACCGAGATTCGGCACGCCCTATGCCGGCTATAGCGGTTATTCCTGCCGATTGATAGACAGCCGTTCACATAAGGCTTCCTCGACTGGAGCCGATTGCATTTGACTGGCTTGAGAGCCGATATAGAACCGGCGGAGATCTGGAACGGAGCCTTGCCTAGATTTCGCATTCATCCCGATTGGGGAGGTGGACGACATCACATGGAGGCATCCTACGTTTCTCTCCCGACTTTAGAGAAACTCCGAGCCTACGTTCTGGAAACCCTCTGCACACGCGAGCACCTCGATGCCAACCAGACGCCCTTCTTCCAGGGCGTGGTTGTTCGTGGCGGCAAGCCATGCGGTTTGCTCCTGCAAATCGAAGGCCCCCGCTTGCTGAGAACGCATGCCATTTGGCTCAGCCTAGAGGATCGAATACTTTTCTACGACTCCACGGGCGCCCGCATCGCCGAAACGCGCCTCTGCGAAGCCCCGGACATTTCCACCCTCGAGCCAAAAGACAAGAAAGTCGCACAGGCTGCGTAAATGGCTATCGCTGTAGCCGAAGCAGTCCCGTTTTTTTCCGATCGCTTTTTAGGGGTTAAGTCCCCACACGCCCGCATCACAGGCTTACGACCACTTGGCGTATCCTTCCGGCGAGCCGAAGATGGTGGCCAGAACCTCCTGATCGGTCGCTCCCATCTGCATCGCTTGGAGGAAGCTATTGAGGCCGGCTTGATCGGCCGAGCGGCCCAGGAAGGTTTGGTAGTCAACTTCGATCAGGTCTGTGCGATATTCCGTCGAGGTGAGGAAGCTGATGGCCACCGCCATTCGCGATGTGCCTGAATTCGGCTGCAGTTACCCAGCCGTTCAATTCAGCGGCACTCGGTACGCGGCCCAGAACATCCTGATACAAACCAAGCACATAGCCTTGATTGGTGCTGCCATTTTCCTGGAAGTATTCTGGCGAGCTGACCAGGCCCTCGGCCACCTGCTCGAACGTGCCGCCGGTTTGTAAAGATTTGACCCAATACTGTTCGCCCTGCGAATCGGGGGCGCGGTCGAGGTAGTGGTGGTAAAGGGCGACGACCTGATCGGTCAAATATTCACCGCTCCCTTCGATGCCCAACACCTCGCTCGTTGGCGTGAACACGCCGCTATTCAAACCGTTGACCCAGAAGACCGCTTCAGAATCAGTCGGCCGACTCAGCAATAGCCCATACGAGCTTGCCACGAAAAGTGTGTTGGCATTGCCTGAACTTGTGATGGCCGTGGAAAATGCGGACGTGTTGGAGTTTGGAGCGATGGCGGTTGCTGTGAATGATAAAACCACGCCACTGGTAATGCTAAATTGGGCCACGAACGTGCCTATACCGTTGGCGTTGGTGAGCACGCTGAGGGAGCCGAGATAATTCGCGCCCTTGATCGGCGGAGTGGTGGCAGGCGTGGCGAAAATCTCGATGCTATACGTGGTATTGGGCAGGGAAGTGATGGTGCCACTGATCTGAACGCTGGTGGGCGTTGGCTCGATGGCTCCTGTCAAAACCGGGGCCGGTTGATTCGCATTCCCATCATTGAGGAGCTGAATGCCGGCGGTAGTGTTGTTGAAAATCGAGTTCTGGAGAAGGGCGTTTTGTATACCGGCGTTGACCGTCACACCCACTTCGTTGGAGGCAATGATGTTGCCGCTACCTGAAACCGTACCGCCGATTTGATTGTTGGAGCTGAGAATGTTGACGCCGCTGCCGACATTGCCGATGGGTTGCATCGAGGTGGCGTCCGTCCCAATGAGATTGGCGATCACCTTGGTGCCGGTGGAGGTGCCGGCCAATTGAATGCCGTCGCCTAGGTTGCCGCTGATGATGTTCGCGTCGCTCGTATCCGTACCCCCGATGATGGTTCCTTGAGCACTGCCGCTCACGAGAATGCCGGCGTCGGCGTTGCCGAACGCAAGTGTTCCCGTGACATCGGTGCCGATGCGGCTATTGAAAACGATGTTGTTCAAGGCATTGCCCATGATGGCGATGCCGTTGGCGCCGTTGGCGGAAATCGTATTTTCGGGAACAACCGATGGCTGGGATCCGCCAATGAAGTTATCGTGGGCGTCGCCGTCGATAAGTATGCCGTTGGCTCCGTTGGGATCGGCCCGTTTCCATCGGTGTTCAAACCGATGATGGCGTCCTCCACCTGACTCCGTGGCGTCGCCGGAAATGTGCACGCCGTTGCCGTCGTTGCCGGAAATGATGGTCGTGACAATTTCGTTGTTGCCCCCGGTGGAGGTTACCAGGAACCCGTCCATTTTGTTGCCAACGGGCGTGTCGATGAATGCGGGGATCCCGCAGAAGGTATTGAAGTAAATGCCGCCTTAGGCCGTGCCGGCGATTTCGACGCCATTCTTGCCATTGTCGCAATCCACGTTGCCGAGCGGGATAACGCCGCCGAATTGCATATTGGCCGAGGCGCCGTCGATGAGCGCGCTGTTGAGAGCGTTGCCCAAGGGAGTGCTGTTGTCGGCTCCCAATCCGAGGAAATTGGCTTGAAACGTTGTGTCGTCCGAATCGGTGGCGTGAAAGCCGTTGCCGCCGTTGCCGTCGATCACGTTGTAGAAAACGAAAGGATCCTGTTGGAAGGTGCAGCCGATCAGCGAATTGGCCGGGGCATCGTCGAAGGCCACGCCGTCCAGAGTGTTGCCCAGAGCGGAATCGCCCGAAAAAGTGGTGCCGATGAAGTTGCCGCTCAGTTGATTGTTAGTGGCCTGGGCATTGATAAGTACGCCATTGGCATCGTTGCCTGAGATCAAGTTGCCTTGCGGAGGTATGACGAACACGGGTGTCGTATTGCCCTCGTCGCCCGTCGGGTTGTTGCCGCCGGTCGCTTCGCCGCCGATCGTGTTTCCCGAGGCCGAGGCTGTCACCAGGATGCCGTTCAAAGCATTGCCCCGATCCAGCGTCCCGGTCAGATCGGTGCCGATATTGTTCATGGCAATCTGGTTGTCGTCGGCCCCGGTAATCTGGATGCCGTTGCCGCCGTTGCCGCTAATCACGTTGGACAACTGGAAGCCGATATTCACCGTGGCTTGGAAGGCAAAAGGCGTCGTGCCGTTGAACACGACACCGATCACCTGGTTGCCATACACCGAATTGGAGCTTGAAATCGCATTGGTGATAACCAGACCAGTCGTGGGATCGATGCCCGAATAGTTGAGGTTCACCCACTGCGCCGTTCCGAACGAGCCATCGCTGTTGCGGCGGACCGTCACCCAGGAGCCCTGAACGGGGTTAGTGGTGCCGGCCTGGAACGAGTCGGCGTTGAGCGTGTAGACTCCCTTTTCCACGCTGCTGATCCCTTCGAAGTGGGTGAAGAAATCGACCCCGAACGGGTATTCGAACGATGTCCAATGCGTGAAGGCTTTGGTTGCGGAGTCGTAATCGACCAGGAATGCTTGGCCGATGGGCCGATTCTGATCGTCGAAATTGTTTACTGGATCCTGGCTCCACCCGCCGCATATGGTGTAGCTCGTGCCCCCGTTGTACCAGATGCCGTAGGCAGTGTCGCTGACGGACCCTGGGTAGACGATGTCCGGCAGAAACGTTTTTTGGCCGACGTCATAAAGGAATGCGTGAGCCAGCAAGCTGCCTTGACCCTGACTGGGGGAGCTGTCGCTATTGCCGACAGCTAACCCTCCCATGGTGCTATGTACGATGTTGAAATCGCCTCCCGCGTCCACCGTTGTGTAATCGGCAGGGTTTGACAAATTGGCTGTTGTACCTTCGAAGACAAAGCCATACTGATCTGCCAGGCCTGTGCCGGTGGTGTTGTAACTCCCCACCAGCGCTATCTGGTTGAGCACTAGATTGTCGGGACCATAGACAGCCGAGGCGGTGACTCCCGCCAAGGGAACGTTGACCGTAACGGTGGCGCCAACGCCGGCGATCGTGCCATCATACAAAATGCCTTCGGTGCCCGAGATGCCCGAGATGAGGTAGTTGCCGGCCGTGTCGGCATTGCGGATGCCGGTCCAACCAGGTTCAGGAGTCGGACTGACGTCGGCGGCATTGTAGTAGGTGACGCCGGTAACCGGATTGTTGTTGCCGATCAGATTATTGTCGGAGTTGGCCACTTGGACGCCGTCGCCCGTGTTGCCCAAGGCCGCCAAGCCTGTCACGTCGAGGCCGATGAGGTTGCCTTCCAGGGTGTTGTTGTCCGATCCCTGTGTGAGGAGCACGCCGTTGCCGCCGTTGCCGCTGATCACATTCGAAGGCTGGACGTTGACCGTTGCTTGATAAGGGATAGTCGTCATGCCGAGCACGGCTCCAACCACCTGATTGCCATACACGGAGTTGGAACTGGTGATATTGGTAGTGTCGGTATAGTTGAGGTTGATCCATTGGGCTGCCGAACGAGCCATCACTGTTTCGCACGACCCTGACCCAAGAACCTTGCAGTGGGTTCGATGAGCCGCTCTGCACCGAATCGGCACTTAGCGTGTAGACGCCATTCTGAACGCTGCTGATCCCCTCGAAATGGGTGACAAAGTTGACGCCGAACGGATAGCTGAACGACGTGAAATGGGAAAATGTGCCCGTGCTGGAATCGTAGTCGACCAGGTAGGCTTGGCCGATCGGGCGATCGGGATTGTCGAAATTGTTCACTGCATCCGGGCTGTAGCCGCCGCAAATGGTGTAACTCGTGCCGCCGTTATACCAAATGCCGTAGGCGGTGTTGCTTTTGGAGCCTGGAAAGACGATGTCCGGTAGAAACGTGCCTTGTGCGATGTCGTACATGAATGCATTACCAGCTATGCCTCCCACGCTTTGCCCGGGAGCGACGTCGTTGTTCCCGACGGCCAAACCTCCCATCGTGCTGTGCACGATGTTGAAATCTCCTCCGGCATTGACGGTCGTGTAATCGGCGGGGTTCGACAGGTCGGCCGTGGTCCCCTCGAAGATGAAGCCCTCCTGCACCGCTTGGCCTGTCGCGGTGGTGTTGTAACTTCCCACGAGCCGGACGACGCCTCCGCCCAAGTTGTCGGGACCGTAGACGGCCGTGGACATGCCGCTGGGAGCACTGGGATCGTTGACCGTAAACGTCGTTCCCACTGCGGCAATGGTGCCATCGAACAACAAGCCTTCGGCGCCGGCAATGCCCGAGATGAGATAGTTGCCTAGCGTGTCGGAATTGCGGATGCCGGTCCAGGCTGGGTTCGGCGTCGGGTTGACGTTGTCGGCGTTAAAATAGGTGACATCGGTCAGGGGATTGCCGGCGCCGATGATATTGCTGTTGGAATTGGCCAGTTGGATGCCGTTGCCTTTATTGCCTAGAGCGATGATCCCTGTGGCATCGGTGCCGATAAAGTTCCCGGCGATCTGGTTGTTCGAAGATCCTTCTACATCGATGCCAGCGCCGCCGTTGCCCGAGATGACATTGCGTTCGAGCGCCGTGACGCCGCCAATGGTGTCGCCGCTCGACGCCATATTGATCGCCAGGCCGTCGCCGCTATTGGCGCCGATGGTCAAGCCATCCAGATTCAGGCCGAGGTAATTGCCCATGACGACGATGTTCTTATCGTTCAGGGTGACGCCGGCGCCGTTGGCGTTGACGATGCTAAGCGACCTGAGGGTGGAGTTGGCGGAGCCGGTGTCGAAAGTCAAGCCGCCGAAGCTATTGGCGTCGATCTGAACTACCGGAGCGCTGACAAAACCGGGGGCGCTGGTGCCGTCGATCGTTACCGCATCGGTAATGGCGGGCAGCGCGCCGGTTGTGAGCTGAATCGTGCCGGCCACCGAAAAGTCGATGGTGTCCGCTCCGGAGGAGCCATTGGCATCCATAATGGCCTGCCTGAGCGAGCCGTCCAGCGCGTCGTTGAGATTGGAAACCATGAAAGTTGTAGGTGTCAGCCGCGATTCGAGCAGTTCCATCGTGGGCCTGAAACGTGCACGGAACGGCCGCTGTGAACGGGATGATCGATTCATGTGGAGACGAACCTTGGGAAAGAGAAGAGTCGATAATCATCGTATTAGAATCCAGCGCCACCTCATTCTCAGGCAGAATGTGTTTTCTAACGGGAAAAACTCAGGCAACGGCCCGCAAGAAGGCAAAACGGAAAGCTTTCAAGTTCCAATCTGGCGTCACAATCGCTTTCGTAGCGGAACTCGTGAGAGTTCCAAGCTGGCGTCAAGTTGCGCGGCTGGGCGGCTGAATCGACGGAAATCTGGCGACTTCCGCTACGATCGCTCAGTGCATTTGACGGCTGGGGGGCGAGGCGGTCCCTGAGAATTCCTACCCGCTGGTCGCCGTAACGTTAACCGACCGGATCGTTGGGACGTTGGGAATCCGCAATGGCAGCCCGCATGCCCGCCTCGGCATCGGCGCCCTGCTTTGTCTTGGCGACCAGCCCGATAGCCAGCAGTAACCCGACAAAGGTGACGGAGCTTCCCAGGTACCCTTTCGAAGACACGGCTCGTTTGGCAGGGACTTGATTTGTCCGGATTGAGCGGCGCTTATCCTAACGAAGCGTTGATAAAATGGCCGGGTTTTCTTGTGCGCAGGAGTCAACGCGTGGCCAAGGTATGCAGGAGTATGGTCTGACGTTACAATTCTAGAAACAAGAGCACGGTTATACGCAAACGCGGACTCAATGAAACGAATTGCTTCCTTAAATTCGAGCGATAGCAGATAAATGAGGAAATTGAAATGAATAAGACAATCCATGCGATCTTCAAAAACGGTGTCTTTCGTCCGACAGAAACAGTAGACTTGCCCGACCGCTGTGAGGTAGAGGTAGAAGTTCGTCAAATGAAGGACGATCCATCGCAACCGAGTCTGGATGAGGTGTACGCAATCCTTTCCAAGCGGTTTAACTCGGGAGAACACGATCTTGCAGCCAGGCACAACGAGCACCAACCATGAAAATGGTTTTCCTCGACACGGTGGGTTTGGTGGCAGTGTGGGATGAAGGGGACCAATGGCATGCAAGTGCCGAACGAGCTTTTGTCCAAATCATGGCAGAGCGACGGCCATTCATAACTACCAGTTTTATCCTTTTGGAGTGCGGCAACATGGCCGCGCGCCGATCATTCCGGAGTGAAGTCCCGGTGTTACGGAAAAAGCTTGAGCTTCGCCGTGAACTGATCATTCCAACGGAACCCGATTGGCAAGCTGCTTGGCACGCTTATGAGTTGGGCGAGGCCGGGCAAGCGGGCATCGTCGATCAGGTCTCGTTCCAGGTTATGCGACGGCTTGGCATCACCGATGCATTTACGAATGACAAGCACTTTCAAGCGGCGGGCTTCACCGTTCTCTTCTGAGATTAATCGGCCCATTCCCAACCTCCGGCTGCACGACTGGCTCAAGCCTTGACCTCCCCGCCAACGCACCGGCATTACTGTTGATGCCGGCTCTGAAAGCACTCATTTTTGCCTTTCCGGGCGTCTTTTTGTTGACAGCGGGCGGCCGACAACAAATAACTGATACCTACGGAATTTCTTTCGCAAGGTTCCCAAACAGCGGGGTGGTCGTGCCTGCCCGCTGCTGACACGCCGTAATTAGAGCCATTCATGCAAGCGTCTCGCAAACTGTTGGTCGGGGCCTTTGTCGGCATTGCCGGCGGGCTCCTTTTGGGAACGCTGGTGCTGGCCGACGGACGAACGCCGGCGCAGCCCAAGGTTTTGGCCCTGATCGGCGGACGCGTTGTCACGCAGACCGATGCCGGCGCCATCGATGCCACCATCATTATTCGCGATGGCAAAATCGCAGCCATCGGTCACGACATCGCCATTCCCACCGACGCGACGAAAATCAACGTCGCGGGCATGACTATCACGCCCGGCTTGATCGACGCCCGCGGCTCGTTGTGGTTGACCGCTCAGGCACATCAGGATACTGCCAACGACGCCGGCCTCGAGATTCTCGACGAAGTCGATCCCACCAAGGAGGATTGGAAAGAAGTCGCCCGCCAGGGAGTGACCGCCGTTTACGTGCAGCCTTCCCAAAGCAGTCTCTTGGGCGGCCGCGGCGCGGTGCTCCGCGTCGGTCCTGCAGAAACTACTGAAGATGTCGTCATCAAAGGTTCAGCTGCCGCCCAGGCATCCCTGGGAGCAGCGCCGCCCGCGCCGGCGGCTGCGGATGCTCCGGCCGGCGGGCGCGGTAGACGGGGTGGTAGGGGCCGAGGCCAACAAGCAAGTCCCGGACAGCCACCTGCGCCCGTTCCCACCAGCAATTCGCTGACCCGCTACGCGCAATATGAGCAATTGAAACGGATTCTCGAATCCGCCAAGAAATACGACGACGATTGGACAAAAGCTGAAAATGCGCTGGCCAAGGCTGCCAGAGAAGAGGGGCGAAGGGCCGCCAAACAGGCGGCTGATGCTGCCAAAGGCATAAAGAGTAAGCAAGCGGCTGCAACCAAGACGGCCTCCTCTGGGCCGCGACTCAAGCACGACCCTGCGAAGGATTTCCTTCGCAAAGTCGTCAGCGGCCAGATTCCATTGCGCCTCGAAGCGAATCGCGAGGATGACATCAACAACGCACTTCGGCTTGCCAAGGAATTAAAGCTGCATCTGGTTCTGGAAGGCGTGAGCAATCCGCGGGCTGCCGCCGACGCCATCGTTTCCGGGCGCGTGCCGCTCGTGCTCGGGCCGTTCGCCGATCTGGAAGAATCCGCTGCGAACCGGATCGATCGACCCACCGATTGGCCCAAAGCTTTATTGGCCGGCGACTCCCGCTGGGCCATCGGCACCTACAGCAATCAGCCTCGCGGCTCCCGTCTTTTACGCGTGCACGCGGCCACTGCTGTGGCAATGGGGCTCGACCCAAATCAAGTGCTGAAGGCCATCACGCGCGACGCGGCCGAGATTCTGGGCGTCGCCGACAAGCTGGGATCTATCGAAGTGGGCAAAGAGGCGGACCTTGTCGCCTTCGCCGGCGACCCGCTCGATCCGTCGGTTCCAGTTCGCCTGACGATCGCCGGCGGCAAAATCACTTATGACGCTTCTGATGCACCCAACAGTCTCCATGAAAAAACGAAAGAACGCGTATTGGCGAATGCCGTGCTCGAGCCCAAGCTCTCCAAAGCGACTCTCCTCTTGCCTGCCACGTTGCCGAAGAAATACGCAATCAAGACCAGTCGGCTGCTTAACGAAAATGGCGAATTCGTTCCTGGTGTGGTGATTGTCGAAGGCGGCAAGATTAGCGGTGTCGGCCCGAATGCTCCTGACGGTCTGCCGACTTTCGATCTCGGCTCAGCCGTGGTCGCGCCGGCCTGGTCGCCTCATACAACGACCTGGGATTGCACGCCTCGGTCGACGACAACGCGGAAGCCAATGCTGCCTACATTCGCACCGCGGATGTGCTGGACCCGCATTATCGTCCGCTTCGCGAATTGATCGAAGGCGGCTACACCGCTTCTCTCTTTGTTCCGGGCTCGATCAACGTGATTGCCGGCGCTCCTTGTGGCGTGCGACTCGGAGCGGCTGATCCCATCTTGGGTGACGTAGGGCAGTGCTTCGTGCTGGCGGCCAGCGCAAGGGAAGCTCGCGCGGGCGGCGACGAGGCGCCACCCGGATTTGGCGGCGGCCGCCGAGGCGGCCGCGGATCTGCTGCTCCGCCTCGCTATCCCGGCAGCCTAGGCGGACAGATCCAGCTCATCGAACAGGTCCTGAGCGGCAAAGCGCCCAAGCACCGAACTCTATGTACCCAATAGGCGTGCGCCAGCAAATCCAAAATGCCCGCGAGCATTCGATCAAGCCGGTGCTCGAACGCAAGGGGATTGCTTACTTCGAAGCCCATAATCGCTCAGAAGTGGCAGCAGCCTTGCAATTGATCGAACACTTCAAGTTCGCGGCGTGCTCGTGAATCCATCGGAAATCCGACCCTATCTCGACGACATCAAACGCTTGGGAGTAAGCATCGTTGCCGGCTCGATTCATCCTGCCGGTTACGATCGTCCGTTGTTCGAGCTGGTCGATGCTTCCTTGGCGGGGATTCCGGTGACGTTTGGTTCCGGATCCGCGCAAGATATGCGCACCACCGCCGCGTTAACCATGAACGCCGGCATGCCTCGCGAGGCGGCCTGGCGAGGCTTGACGACCAATGCGGCCCAAGCCGCGGGCCTGCCTGAATCCTACGGCAAGTTGAATGCGGGCAATCCCGCCGACTTGGTGCTATGGGATGGATCGCCTCTGGATCTGCGCAGCCGGCCGTTGCGCGTTTTGGTCGACGGCAAGGAGGTTTTTGCCGCCCGTTGATATTGGAGTTTGAGGAAGACATGGAGACAAGGGGACACGGAGACAAGGAGAAATAGGATCGCTAGTCGATTCGGGAAATCAAGCGTGTTTTTCTCCTTGTCTCCCGGTCTCCTTGTCTCCTTGTCATGATTAGCATGACCAGGCCTTCTAAATACTCTTGCACAAGTTGCCAATATGAAAGTGCTTCTAGGTTTAGTTCTGACGGTTCCGTTTCTGCTCGCGGCTCCGCCTGCGCAGGCGGAAGATATTCTGATACGCGCCTCCAAGGTTTACACGATGACCGGGACGCCGTTGACGCCCGGAGCCGTTCTCGTTTCCAAAGGCAAGATCGTACAAATCGGCGCGAAGATCGAGGCTCCTGCCGGCGCCAAGGTTATCGATCTCGGCGCAGGCGTTCTCATGCCTGGCTTTGTCGATGCCTATAGCCAGGCGGGGATTGCGGGTGGAGTAACCGAAACGACGCGTGAGATCACGCCTACCATTCGAGTCGTGGACAGCATCGATTGGCGAGCCCGTGCATTTCGCGAAGCGTTGGATGAGGGAACGACGTGCATGGGCATTGCCCCCGGCACGGACAATGTGTTTTCGGGTCTGAGCTGTGCGGTGAAAACGGCCGGCGACCGCCGGGTCGTCGAGCCACAGCTCGGCGTCGTGATCGCGATGGCCTCGGATCCGGCAAATGGGAATGGCGCCCGTGGCCGTCCCGATTCTATTTATAATCGGCAGCCGACTAACCGCATGGGCGTGGTCTGGATGCTGCGGGCCACCTTCGATAAGGCAACTCGCCATGCGACTCCCGAGCTTGCCAGCGTCCGCGAGGGCCTCCAGGGACAGCGTAAGATTTTTGCCGTTAGCCGTACCGATTACGATTTGCTAAGCCTGCTCCGGCTGGCCAAGGAATTCAAGTTTACGCCGACTGTAGTCGGCGGCCACGAAGCCTACAAGATTCGCAACGAGTTGGCTGCCGCCAAAGTTCCGGTCATTCTGGGGGCCTTGACCACCAGCTCCAGTCTGGAAGGGCCCGAAAGCAGCGAGGTGATCTGGAATCAGCCTGGTCTTTTGCAAAAGGCTGGCGTGCCGTTCGCTCTTTCGGGCGGCCACTTGCTCGAACAAGCGCGGTTCGCCACTCGATTCGGCTTGTCGGCGGACGATGCTTTGCGAGCCATTACGGTTACCCCCGCGCATTTGCTTGGAATCGATAAAAGGGTAGGAACCTTGAGCGTCGGCAGCGATGCCGATATCGTCGCCTTAAACGGCGACCCGCTCGAACTGACAACTTCGATCCGCTGGTTGCTAGTGGACGGCAAAATTTACGACAAAGGCGAGTAACGCATGGGCACTTTCATGAAACGCAAGCGAATTGCTTCCGGCCAGCCACCGGCGCCTTGGGCTTGCGCCCGTTTGGACGGCGTGTTTGGCCGCCGCCGGCCTGCTGACGTGGGCCACTGCGGCGCAAGCTCAGCAGCAGATCGCTATCAAGGGCGGCCGCATCATTTCGGTGGCGCATCCGCCCATCGACGGCGGCGTGATCCTCATTCGGGACGGTCGAATTCAGGCCGTGGGCAAGGGCCTGACGATTCCCAGCGACTACAAGGTGATCGACGCCACCGGCAAGGTGATTATGCCGGGATTCATCGAGGCGCACAGTTCGCGGGGCATGGATCAGGCCAACGAACGCAACAACAACGTGCCGTTTCTGTCCGTGATGGACGCGATCGATCCCGGTCAAGAATACTTCGAAGATTGCCGGCGCAATGGGGTCACCACGGTCGCCGTGGCTCCGGGCGACGACACCATGATCGGCGGGCAAGCCGCGATCATCAAAACGGCCGGCGCCATCGTCGATCAGATGGCGGTCAAGCGCCAGGCGGGGGTGAAGATCTCCCTGAAGCCCGGCGTCGGTCGCAGCCGCATGAGCCAATTGGCTTCCCTGCGAAAAGAACTCGACAACGCTCGCGACGCGATTCTGGACGAATCCGACAAGCCGAAAGTCGCCGGGGCTGGCGCCGGGGCCGACGATGACAACAACGACAATGCCAGCGGCCAAAACGTCGATGATCCCACGCAACAGCAACGGCCCGATGGCGTGCCCACCGGCGCCCGATGCCGCCGCCGATGCGGGCGTTCGCCGCGAAACCTTGATCCACCTGCTCAAAGGCGAAATGCCGGCCTATATCTATTGCGAACTGGCAATGGACGTGCCGCAAGCGATCAAGCTGACCAAGGAATACAACCTCAAAACGACGCTCATTCTGGGTCACAACTGCTACAAGGCGGCCAAGCAGGTAGCAGCCAGCAAGTTGCCGGTAGTGGTCGATTCGACCTTGGTCTTCTGGGACACCGATCCGCGCACCGGCGAAGATCACAAGATCGTGATTCCGAAGATTTATCGCGAATTGGGCGTTCCATTGACCTTCCAAGTCACGGGCATCGCCGCCGGCAGCCTGTTCCGGGCGCCTGACTTGCCGCCAACCTTGGGCAGCAACTTCCTTTGGTATCAGGCGGCCACGGCCGTCAAATATGGGCTGCCGGTGGCTGAAGCCCTGGACGCCATCACCTTGCGCCCGGCCAAGCTCCTGGGCATCGACAAACTTGCAGGCTCCATCGAGCCGGGCAAGGACGCCGACCTGGTCATCATGACCGGCGATCCGCTGCGCGTTTCTACCTGGGTGGACAAAACGCTGGTTCGCGGCCAAGTGGTCTACGAACGCGAAAAAGATCACAAACTCCAGCAGCTTCTGCCGGCTTCTTCCCCAAGCGTGACTTCACGATGAATATGTTTTTGATTGCGCAAAAAACCGAAGGCCGAGTGCGGCAACTGCCCCATAACCCCTCCTGGCAAGGGGGGTTGGGGGGGGCGGTGGAACTGCACGCAAAAGCGACACCGAGTTCTCCCCCCTTGGCAAGGGGGGGTTGGGGGGGGCGGTGGAACTGCACGCAAAAGCGGTTGAGCACAGTTTTTCTACGCTAATGGATCCTCAGGAGACGCTGCCCTTCGCCAAGGGGCCGGGTACAGAAGACCCCCCCTACCCCCCCTTGCCAAGGGGGGAGAAATCCAAGCCCCCTTGCCAAGGGGAGGAGAAATCCAAGGTCCCTTGCTAAGGGGGGGAGAAAACCGGGCCTCCTTGCCCATGACGGGATTGAGCCGGGCATTTTTCTCAGCGGCTGCACTAGCTCTGTTCGCAGGAATCTTAGCCCTGCTCGCCGCCGCGCCGGCGGCCGCTCAAGATGTGCACCTCTATAAGGCCGGGCGCATTTGGACCGGCACGGGGCCTGTCGTCACCAATGGCGCTCTGCTGGTGCGCGACGGCAAGGTTGTCGCTGCAGGGAAGTTGCAGAACGGTTCGGTCGTCAGCTCGCAGTCCGGATCAGGCGCGAAAGCAGCGAAGTGCCGATTCCGGCGGACGCGCATGTCCATGAGCTCGGAGCCAGCGTTATCATTCCTGGTTTGGTGATCGGCCAAACCACCCTGGGCGAGCGCGGCAAAGATGACGAGCGTTCGCTGACGCCCGATTCCGCGCCATTGATGGCTTCGATTTTTATGGCGACTACAGCAAGGCGCTTGCCGGCGGCGTCACCACCGTGCAAATTGCTCCCGGCACGCGATCGCCTCATGCCCGGGCAGGGTGCTGTGGTCAAGTTGGCCGGTGAGGATCCGGCGGGCCGCGTGCTGCGCGAGCGCGAAAGCCTGCGCATTCAATTGGGCGACGCTTTCAAGAATCCGCCACGCATTTTCGAGCCGCCGGTCGGGGCCGTTTCCGTCGAAAAGCCGCTGGAGCCGACCCGCCGGCAGCTCGCCAACAGTCTGGCCATGCCATGGCCGGTTTGCGAGCGACGTTTCGCGCGGCCAAGAATATGGCAAGTTGCCTGTGCCGCGGGGCGACAAAGACGAATTGCTGGCCGCGGTTGCCGGCTACCTGAAGCCCGGAGCTGCGCGTGCGGATCACGGCGCCTGGCGATGTCGACATTCGCGCCGCCTTGGCCCTGGCCAAAGAATTCCAGCTTCATCTGCTATTGGTCGATCCCGCCAACATCGGTCACTTCCGCGAACAACTGCCCGACATGCAGGATAAAGTAGATGGCTTCGTCCTCAGCGCCGAAGTGCGGCCCGGCGTCATCAAAGACATCGAAATACCCGACAAGGACGACCAAAGAAGCGGCTTCCCTGGGAAAACGCCCGCGAATTGCTCAAGGCGGGCTTCAAGGTAGCCATCCGGCCCGCTTCGGATAACGACTTGCCCGACTCCTTGTTCACCGCCGGCCTCTTCTTGAGTGGCGGACTGACCACGGAAAAAGTTATCCAGATGATGACAGCTTACCCGGCCGAGTTGCTGGGCGTGGGCAACCGCGTCGGCACGCTGGCGGCGGGCAAAGACGCCGATTTCGTCGTGCTCAATGGCGACCCGTTCGGCACGCATACGCGCGTGCTGGAAGTTTTTGTCGACGGCAAATCCGCCTACGCGACGAAAACCGCCCCCAAGGCGACCGTCGTGCAGGCCCGCAGCATTTACACGGGCTCTGGAGAAATCATTCCCAACGGCTCGGTGCTCATCGAAGGCGGGACCGTGCGTGGGTTGGGCCGCGACGTTTCAGCCCCAGCCGACGCCATCGTCCGTCGCTATAGCCGGGGCGTCGTCGTCCCGGGCTTCGTGGATTTCGGCACCGGCCTCGGATTGGGCGGCCCGCTGACCGCGCCAGTCGCTCTCGGTTCCAAGCTAGGCGAACGCTTGGTTTCGGGCGACGCCGCCTGCGGCATCGCCCGACAGGGGGGTGTCACGACCGTCCTGCTGGCCAGCGGCAGCGGCGGCACGGGCCCTGTGATTGCCTTCAAATTGGGAGATAAGCCGCACGTTATCAAGGATCCTGTCGCCATTCGATTCAGCGTCACAGGCAACTTGACTTCGGCAGGCGCGAACCTGCGTGCGACGCTGCAAGCCGGCAAAGCCTACGCCGACACTTTTGCTCGCTATGAAATTGCCCAGGCCGATTACCTGAAGAAAAAGCAAGAATTTGACGCTGCCAAAGCCAGACCGGCTTCAACAACCCGAGCACCGCCGGGGGCGCCGCAACCCAAAAGAAACCGGAAGAACCCAAAGCGCCGAGGGCCCCGGACAAACCCCGCGTCGTCGAGGCGCAAGAACCTTGGCGAGCCCTGTTCACCGGTAAGATTCCCGCGCTGGTCGAAGCCAAGCGCGCGGATGCCATCAAGCTGGCGGTGAAGATATTCCGCGACGAATTCAAGGTCCGCACCGTCCTGCTCGGGGCCGAGGATGCTTTCCGCGTCGGCAATTTGCTCGCCGAGAAGGAGGTGGCCGTAGCGGTTGGTCCCGAACTGGTTCAAACGGTCCAGAGCCAAACGATCAATATGGCTCAGTTGCTGGCCAACCAAGGCGTGCCGTTCGCGTTCCAGTCGAAAGCCACCACTGGGAGCAAAATGCTGCCCTTGGCTGTGCAGTATGCAGTGCGTCGTGGCTTGGGCGCTGACGATGCTCTCGCCGGACTGACGGCCGGTCCCGCCAAGCTTCTTTCGATCGATAACCACGTTGGCGTGCTGGCCGTCGGCCGCGATGCCGACTTGGTGGTTTTGTCCGGCCCGCCCTTCGAATCATCCACCCGCGTATTGGCCGTGATGATCGACGGTCGATGGGTTCATCAAGAAGAGGACGAGCGCTGATGCGTTATTTTCTCATACCGGCATTGCTCGGCAGCCTTCTCTTGGGGGCTAGCACCGGCCGAGCCGAAGATAAACCCGCTGCCAAGAAGCCGAAACCGACGTTGGCGTTGCATATCGGCAAAATCATTACCTGCGCAGGCGATCCTATCGTCAACGGCACGATCCTGATTTCCAAGGGCAAGATCGAAGCCATCGGCCCGCGCGACAAGATCAAAGTTCCCGCCGGCTACACCGAAATCGACCTGGGCGACAAGTTCGCCATGCCGGGTTTGGTGGACGTGCACAGCCACATCGGCGGGTCGGGCGACATCAACGAAATGGTCTACCAGACTAATCCCGAATTACGCGTGCTCGACGTCATTCGGCCAAACAACGAGCAGCTCAAGGTGGCTGTTGCCGGCGGCGTCACCACCATCAATTTCATCCCCGGCAGCGGCACCAATATGGGCGGCTGGGGAACCTTGATGAAAACCGGGCCGGGCACGCTCGAAGAAGTGGTGATTCGTTCTCCAGGCGTGCTCAAGATCGCCCAGGCCGGCAATCCGGAAAGGCAGACAGGCGAAGTGGGCTCCGGCCGCATGGGCATGAACTACAACATCCGCGAACAGCTGCGCGTGGGGCAAGGTTACGTCAAGGATTGGGACGATTGGGAAGCCGGCAAGCGGAAGACGAAGCCGCAATTGAACCTGCGGCTCGAAAACTTCAAGCCGCTCTTTCACCGCGAAATTCCCATCCTGGTGCACACGCAGGGCTATCAGGTCATCCAGTCGACCATGCGGATTCTGCACGACGAATTCCATTTGAAGGTTATCATCGGCCACGCCTGCTTCGACAGCTATCGACTTGCTGAAGAATCCAAGAAGCGCGGCATTCCGGTGATGTCCGGCCCCCGGCTCTTCCGCCTGGACAATGACACCGGCCAGATCAAAGGCATCGTCGCCGAATATGCGAAGCATGGCGTGACCAACCTGGGAGTGAATACCGATGCTCCCGTGGTTCCCGAGGAAGAACTCTCTTTCCAGGCGACCATGGCGGTACGCTTCGGCTGGACCGAAGAAGCTGCCCTGCGCGGCTTAACCATCGAGCCCGCCAAGGCGCTCATGATCGACAAACGCGTCGGCTCGCTCGAAGTGGGCAAAGATGCCGATATCGTGGTGAGCACCGGATCGATCATCGATCCGCGCTGCTATGTCACGCAGGTGTTGATCGACGGCAAATTCGCTTATGACATCAAGAAAGATCGGCGCCGATTCTAATGGATACTTTGCCTGTTTCACCGAGGTGTTGGATGTTGCCTACACGCCACGAAAGCCGGATCACGGCGCTGGCTAGCCGCTGCTCTCCTCACTGACGGCAGTGGTCGGCACAACCACGTCGATCGGCTTTCGGCCAAGGGGCGGTCGCCTATCGAGGCGTCACCATCGAGACGGCTGGCAAGGCCGGCCGCATCGAAAACGCCACGCTGGTTCTGCGCGACGGCAAAATTGAAGCTGTCGGCGTCGACGTTAAGCCGCCCGACGATGCACGCATCATTGAAGCGCACGGCAAAACCATCATGCCGGGGATCATCGACCCCTTCAAAGAAATCGTCATCGCCGGTGGCGCTCCGGTGAACGTTCCGCAACGGGCTCCAGGGGGCGGCGGCCGGCGCGGCGGCGGTCTACGCGGCGGCGGCGGCGGCGGGCCTTTCACCAAAGTTGCTGACAATCTTTATCCTTACGATCCCAGCTATCGCGTCATGCTCCGTTCGGGCCTTACCGATCTGAATTTGGTGACCGCCAGCTATGGACAATCGGCTGTCATTCGGCTTGCTCCCGTCACCCCGGAGGCCATGCTGTTGCCCGGCGATGGTTTTCTTTTCACGGCCGTGACCAACGATTCCGCTTCTTTGGACGTGGTGCGCACGGGACTGGAAAATGCCGAACGCGCTAAAAAAGGTCAAACGGTTACCGGTTCGCGCGCCGCCGGCCCAGCCTTCGCAAGGCGGGCAGGGGCGCGGCGGACAAGGCCGGCGCGGCGGCGGGCGGCGCGGGGGCGGCGGCGGCTTTGGCGGGGGCTTTGGCGGCGGCGGCTTCAATCTCGAAAGTTTGAAGGCCTGGCAAGCCATTCATGAAGGCAAGGCCCCCTTATTCATCAACGCTTCAAACGCGGCGGCCATCACACATCTGCTCAAAGTTCTCGAACCTTATAAAGAAGTGAAACTGGCGTTGCTGGCGCCGGGCGGGGCGCTCTACGAAACCATCGATCAGCTGGCCGGCAAATCGGTCAAGGTGATCATTCGGCCGACTTTCAGCTTCGTCCCCAATACCCGCGACCGCATGGATATTTCTAAATTGCTTTATCAAGCTGGGATCGAATTCGCGTTTACGCAGCCTGCCAATCAAGCTGATCTTGTCGCTTCTCAAGATGTTCCGTTATTTTCGGTGGCGACCTTGGTAAAATGCGGCCTGCCCCGGAAGGTTGCCATGGAGGCATTGACTGCTCGGCCAGCGGCCCTTATCGGGCTGGAAAAGACCCACGGCACGATCGAACCGGGCAAAACCGCCGATCTGCTGATTTTCACCGGCGATCCTCTCGATCCCGGCAGCCAGCTGAGCCAGGTGCTCATCGAAGGGAGATCCGTGTATGAGAACTAGCTACCGCGCCGTTTGTGCAGTCTTTGCGCTTCTGCTTGCCGGGCTGGTATTCACCCCTTGGCTGGGAGCAGCCGACGGTACCGACAAGGCCAAAACGCCTGCCAAAGCCGACGGCAAAAGCCCTGTCGCAGTCAAAAAAGAAGACAAGCACAAGGTGTTGGCGCTGGTGGGAGGCGACATCTACACCGTCTCCAAAGAGGTGATTCACGGCGGCACCGTGCTGGTCAAAGACGGCAAAATCCTCAAGGTTGGCCAGGAAGTGCAGATTCCTGAAGGCGCTACCATCGTCGACGTCAAAGGCAAATTTATCACCCCCGGATTCGTAGCCCTGAGCATGGCTGGCATCGGCCTTCGGCAAGCCGGCGGCCAAGGCGGCGGCGGCCAGGCCTGCTAAACTTGCTGACTCACTCGATCCCTACGATCGCAACATGAAGTTCTGTTTGGGAGTGGGCATCACCACCGGTTGCATCGAGCTGGGCGGCGGCGCCGGCGGCCGTTTCGGCCGCAGCGAAGATGAAGCCGAGCCCGACCAGACCAAGCTCTGCCCCTGCTGCGGCTTGGCCATTCTCCCCACTGAGCCGATCGGCCCGACGGCTCCCACGGTGCCCACCGCCCGGCGTCACGCCGTGCTGAAAATGAGCTATGGCACCATGGACGGCATGCTGGTCAGCGAGAACCCGTTCCATCACATTCCAGGCAGCGGCCTGGCCGGCCCGCTCAACCACTTCAACTGGCGCGAAAACATTCACCAGGCGCAGAAAGTACGTGCGCGATTTGGCCGAGCACGAGAAGGCCATCAAGGCCGGAGACGACAGCCGGCCGCCGCGAAAAACCGTATCGGACGATCTCATCCGCCTGGTCAAGAAAGAGATCTCGCTTCGGACCGACGCCGCTTCGGTTTCGCAAATCCGCGACATGCTGAAGCTGGCCCACGAGTTGGACTACAATTTGGTTCTGGAAAACCCCTTCGAAGGCTGGATGATTCCGCAAGAATTGGCTGAGGCCAAGGTGTCGGTGGTCATGACGCCCAGGCTGCGCCGCCGGGCCGCCCCCGGACGCGAGAATACGTTCGGGCAGCTCGATCGAGCTCTCGCGCTTTCTGGAAAAAACCGGTGTGCCCTTTGCCGTGGTGACGCAAAAGAACAACGTCAGCATGGACGGCGTGGACGGCGGCCGCGATTTGACGGGCTTCGCTCTGGAGGCGGCGTTCGCCGTCCGTGGCGGCTGCTCGGAGAAGACCGCATTGGCCTCGATCACGCTCACGCCTGCCCGCATGCTCGGCCTGGATAGCCGGATTGGCAGCATCGACGCCGGCAAAGACGCCGACCTGCTGGTCCTAAACGGCCCGCCGCTCGACTATCGCACCTACGTCGAGACCGCTTACGTGGGAGGCAAAGTCGCCTACGATCGTTATGCGGATAAAGCTTACCCGACCTTCGAGCGCAGGGACAGTAACGCCGGGATACAGACCGAGCCAACTCGCGAACTGCTTTGCGGCATTTCTTGTTAGGCGATCAGCATGAATTGGCTTCCCCAAAGTAGACCTCACGCTCCGCGTGAGGCGTTCCTCACGCGGAGCGTGAGGTCTACTTTTTTCTGCCGCTCGCCTTAGCCCGTCGCGCCGGCGAGTGAGCCGTGCTGGTTCGTTCCCCGTTTCGACAGTGCACACGTGTTAGAATCAGTCCCCCTCGTTCGCGCCGCTGGCTAACAAGTAAGATGATGGTCCGCCACCCAGAAGCGGAAGCGGCTTCGCTTTGGAGTTGGATAACAGAAAAAACGCACCCCTGGCGCAGCCCAACGACATTGCAATCCCTTGACGATTCGTTCCGTTGTCTGTCATCTGAATGCTGCGCGTAACTATTCTGGCGGTAAGTATTAACTTCCGCCACGTAGCGACCGCGCCCATTTGTTTTTTTCATCGGCAGTCCGGCTGCACACCGAGCCCCTCGGGCGCCCGCCGGAGAGCCGGAGTGAAAAACGGCCATCTATCCTTATAGAGGATCAAATCTTACGTCCATTCCACTCCGGCACTGACCTCGGCCGTTGTCCGGAGTCAATCTCTCTTTTGGAGTGATATTCTCGCCTCGTTCTTTCACTGTCCATGCGGATTACCGAATGTATGATCGGTAACCGTTCCAGCCGGCCATTCGACGATCAGCAATCGTTTGAAGTGATAGTCGCCGCCGATATTATAGCCACGGCTCTGTCCCAGGCGGTTCTCCCGTTGCCGATGGGTGTGGCCGCTGAAAATGAACGGGATGCGCACCGATTCGTTTTCCAGGATCGTTTCCAGGGCCTGGTTGCCCGAAAAGGCGTCCCAGAGAAGCGCATCGGTGCTCAAGGGTTCGTCTTCGTCATCGCGGGGGAAGTTGAGGCCGTAAAACGCGGGATGATGCGTTATCACTATAGCCTGATCGGCGTGGCGCCAGCACGAAGCGAGATGACGTTCCAGCTTGGCGACCACGAGTTCGGTAAAGCTGACGTCGGTATGCTCCCAGCGCACGAACCGGCCGTCGTTGTGCCGGCCGCGCGTGAACTGCTTGCGGCGAAGCTTTTCTTCCCAGTCCGGTTCTTGTTCGCGAAGCTGGTCGATCGACCAGGAATAGTCGTACCAGTTCATCGAGCCGACCAGGGCGAAGCCGTGCTCTTCGAGCAGCAGCGGGCCGTGATCGAGATAATGGAATTTGCGGCGCTCGGCTTCCATTGCCAACACATTTTCGTAAACGTTCCAAGAATCGCCACGCGCATCGGGATCTCTGGACCCAGACGTCGTGATTGCCCGGCACCAACGCCTTACGGCAAGGAATGTCGGCAAACAGATCCAGGCAAGGCCCAAAGTCTTTGCTCGCCCCGATATCGCCTGCCAGGATCAGCAGATCGGGCCGCTCGTCGTCATCTTTAAGAAAGGAAGCGAGTAAACGCGTGGCGTCATCCCCGGAGCTTCTGACGCCCCAATGCAGGTCCGCCGTTATCGCTATTTTTAGCGCGTTCTTCATGCCTGGTTCGTTCTCTCGAGAAATACTCGATCTGAATGTCCTCGCATTATAACGAGACCTTGGCGCGACGCACGCTTCCGTACACACCACGAGCGGCGTTCTCGAAGGCTCGCAGCTCTATGAACTGCTCTATGTAGATGCCTGTGCATCCTGGGCGTATTCGCTGCTTGCCAGGAAGTCCTGGGCGATGTTCTCCAGCGGCAGGCCGGCATCGGCGAACTGCAGCCAGTATTCGATTTCCGCGGCGGCACCCTGCCGATCGAGAGCTATCAAGTAGTAGCTGTTGATCGCCAGGGAATTGGCCTCGCTCGAAAAGAGAATGTCCGCCGCCACGTCCAAACGGCTCGTGCCGGCAGCCAAGCTTGCCACGAAGGAGTTGAAACCACCCGGGTCGGCCGCTCTGCCCAAGATTTGCAAATAAAGGGCGTTCACGAAATCGGCGTTGGAAACGTGGAGCTGCGAATACTCCGCGGAACTCAGGAATTGCAGGACGACATTGTTTTCCGTTTGTCCGCTTTGCAACTGATTGACCCAGCCTTGTTGCTCCGCGGGGCTCTCGCTGCGGCCTAGGTAATATTGGTAATCCGAGTTGACCTCATCTTGGCGGTGTTCGGTCGAATTCCAGAATGCCGCCACGACCTGGGCGGTGGCAATGCCTTCTTCGAGTGCGCCTACCCATGTGTTTATCCCACCCGGATCACCCGCCCGTCCAAGGACATTGTTGTAGAACCCTTGCACCAGCGCCACGGTGGGGCTGCCGGTGGGGTTCGGCTCAGAACCGCACGGGCTAAATTGCAGGTTGGCGGAGGTTGGGCTGAAAACCGGCGACGTTCCGGCATTGACCGTGAGCGTAAAGTTTTGTAGTGGAGCTGGGCGCCAACGCTAGTGGCCGCCGTGATGGTGAAGGAGAAGGCGCCGGTCGTAGCCGGCGTGCCGAACAGCGTTGCCGTGCCATTGCCGTTGTCCACAAAAGTGACGCCGCCGGGCAGAGCCCGGTTTTGGTAAGGCTTGCCGTTGGCGTGCCGGTTGTGGTGACCAGGAATGTGCCCGGCTGCCCGGTGACGAAGGTAGCCATATTGGCATCTGTGAACGCCGGTGGCCCGGGAGTCAACGTTTCGACGGTTGCGAATGCGACAGGCTGGGCGTTGCCGAATGTCCAGGTTCCCGAGTAACCAGAAGCGGGTTCAAAGGTGTCGACCAACGATGAGTTGGTGATACCGGCCAAGTTCAGGCTCAAGGTGTCGCCGGAGCTTGGCGGCGTGGGATTGTTGCCGTTAAGGGTGAAAGCGGTGGTGGAGCTTGGAGTGACATTGAAGGTGTCGCTGCCGCTGCCGCCGTTGACGGTAACGCTCTCGATCCCGGTTTGGGTGATTGTTACCGCCCCGGATACCGAGCCGTCCGACAGGTTAAATACCTGCCCAGAACTGTCGCCCTGGTCGTTAATCGTCAAGGTGTTGGTGCGCGCTTGGCCGTTGATGGTCAGGGGGCTGGCGATTCCAGCAAGCGTATTGCTGACGCTTCCTACTTTTATGATGTTAGGGCTGCCGGCTCCAGTGTCGATCACGATGGGCGTGCCGGCTAACGTCCCCTGAATGTCGAATGTGTTTCCGCCGCTGCCGCCGCCGTTGATAGTCAGTTGTTTCCCGGAAAGGTAGTTCACAGTTTCGGCCCCGTTAAGCGTTACACTTCCGGTCGTCTGACCTCCAGGAGGTGTGTTTACTGTCGCGACGAACTCGCCGCCGCCAATCGCGCTGTTAAGAGTGACGGATTCGGCACTAACGAGAGTCACGAGCCGATTGACGGCGCCGAAGTCGATTACATCATTGCCGCCGCCGTCTACCATCAGTCCCTGGGGGCCGGTAGTCGTGACAGTTACGACGTCGGCCGCGGTCGAGGCGAACACCTCTGCCTGATCGGGGCCGCTGATTGGTGCATTGATGTTGATGATCCCAGCCCCTGGAGGACTGTGAACGATACTGAGCTAACCGGCTGAGACACGGTCAAGTCAGCCGAACCTTGGACGAACAGCCTGCCGAACCCCAGATCCACCTGAACTGACTCGCTGTTGACGATGCCTGCCAAGCCGTCCACCGTACCGATCGTCAGGGCCCCGAAAAACGTGATCCAAATATCGCCGGAAGTCAAATTGTCCGCCGCTAGCTGGCTGATTTGCAATGTAAGGTAGGAAACCGTGCCGCTCAGGTCGGCGCCTATTGCCCGGCGCCGGCCTGCAGCCTGAGGTTGGTGGCAATGATGGCCGGGATCTTCTGCGAGAGGGTGGTGTTTTGGATCGCTCCACCGGTCAGCAGCGACAAGCCGCTGCCGACGGTTGCCGGCTGGGTGATCTGGGCGGTGACCATGATGTTGCCGGGGTTGTCGACGCGGCCAATGCGCACGATGTTGGCTGTGACCTGATTCAAGTCGGCCTGCGAAATCCCAAAGTTGCCCGGGCTGGGATCTGTGCCCAGGTCAATGTTTAGGGTCGTTGTGCTCGCCTGCTGGAGCGTGACGATGCCGGTGGCCATGCTGCCGGTTGTAATCGGTTCGGCGATGACCATGTCATCGGCAGTAATGCTGATGTCGCCGCCATTAGATTCGAGGTCCCCTCCGGCGCTGGAATCGAGCGTGAATGTGCCTGCCCGGCGACGTGCTCAGACTGATGGGGTCGAGGTTACCTTGGTCGGTCACGCCCTGGAACGGACGCCCGTGAAACCGATGGTCAACGACCCATTATTGCTGACAAAGATGCCGCCGCTGGTCGTGTTCAGAGCCACCAAATTGCTGATGGTTGTCGCCAACGGCAAAGCGGTGTCGCCGGCGCCGTGCCGGACGACAAGGCCAAGTCGCTCGTCGTTATCTTGTTCGAAGGGGCGGCGAGATCGGTATCGCTGGCGGCGATTGAACCGGCGGCGGTGAGTGTTACCGTCGTGCCCGCCACGGCCCATGCCAATGTGATGTTGCCAGGCGTGCCGTTGCCGGCGGTACACGTGATATTCACATTGCCACTGGCGTTGATGCCGAAGGTTGGGTCGGTTGGCGACAGGCGCTCGATGGAGACGCTGGCGTTGTCGGTGAAGTCGAAGTCGCCCGCACCCGTGCTGCCGGCAATCCCGTCCACGAAGTTGGCGTCGTTGGTCAGCGCAACGGCGCCGGCAGCCTGAACATTCAAATTGGACACGGCCAGAGAGCCAGTCTGCGTAACGGCGTTGGCCATCGTGTTGCCGGTGGCCAGGTCCAGTGTCGCGAAGCCGTGGCGTGAGATGGGAGCAACGATCGCTATCCCGCCGGTCTCGGCAGTGCTGCCGATCTGGAGTATTCCCGCTGTGATTTCACCCAGGTCGGCGTCCGTGAAGCCATACGTGATTCCCGCGAGGGTGGGGGCGCCGAGCTGGATGGGCAGCGTATTCGTAAAGGGCTGAAGGGACACGACGCCGGCACCCGCAGCGATGGGTTGCCCAAGAGCGAGGCTATCGGCCGTGATCGTTACGTCACTATTGGTGGTGGTGATGCCGACGGTGGAACCCACCGTGCCAACGCTCAGCGCGTTGGAACCGTTGTTGAAAGAAATGGCGCCCGTCGTGAGGGCGGCCAGCGTGCCGACGTCGTTGATATTGTTGAGCGCGAATGAACCAGCGCCTTGGAGCGCGAGCGTATTCGCAGTGAGTGTTGCGCCGGCGGCTTCCGTCGTCGGCTGACCGGTGCCGAGTACGATGGCGCCGATTGTGGTCACACTCTCGCCAATGCTCAGGTTGCTCGTTGGCAGCACCGTGAGATCACTCGTGCCATTGCCGGAGATATCGCTGAAAGTGGAAGGGGCCGTCAGGAACGAGACGTTCTCGATCAGCCCGTCGTCGATGTCCATGGCCGTAAAATTTCCGCCCGCTATGTTCACCGTCTGCGCGCCGGCCGCGCCGGTGACATTGATGAGACGAACATCTTCGAGCAGAGAGATGCTCCCGGTGTTCGGCGCGTTAGGCCCGGTGGCTGCACTAAAGCCAAGTGCTTGAGCGCCGGTATCGGCTGTCGTGCCGCCTGCGTCATTCGAGATGACGGTGAGGTTGCCCTCCGACTCGCTTAGCCTCGCGGTTTCATTGTTGGCGCCAACGTTTATCGTTAACACATTGTTCGCAAATGAAATCGCCGTGGTTGGCGTCAGTCGGTCTTCGAGAGCTTCGAGCCGCAACGCAGGTCTGTTTCCTCCTTTGGCCGAGACCCGCCGGGAACTGGAAGGTTTTGAAGCGCCCTTGCGGGACTTGAGCCACCTGCTGAACATCATGATGAATATCCTTCGTTGAATCTGGGTTACTGTTCGTTTTCAGTGCCAGTCTCGATGATTGGGCCGGGTCGCGCTCCAGGTCGAGTACTCCGCGTCGCGGCTAACCCTTTGATCAGGACCAGAGCTGGTAGCCCTCGGGTGAGCCGAAGATTTGCGCGAGCACTTGCTGGTCGGTGGCGCCGGCGTTCGCGCATCGACCCAAGCTGTGAGGCCGCTCGAATCGGCCGCGCGAAGCAGGAACGTCATGTAATCGCTTTGCACCAAATCCGCGCGGTATTCCTGAGACGTCAGGAAGGCGGCGGCCACGCCGGCTCGGGAAACACCCGCATCGAGTGCCGTCTCCCAGCCTGCGATTTCTGGAATGCCGGGTTGGCGCTTGAGTACGTCAATATAAGAGCGCCGTAATGAAGCCTATATTGATGCCGCCGTGCAGGACGTAATATTCCTGCGAGCTGGTGAGCCCTTCGGCGACTTCTTCGAGCGTGCCGCCAGCCAGCAAGAAATTGGTCCAAGCCTGCTCGCCGCCCGTGTCAGGGTTACGCTGCAAGTAAAGCTTGTACATCGCGACCACTTGATCGTTCAAGTATTCGGTGCTGTCTTCGATTGCCAGCACAACGCTGCCCGGCGTGGCCCCATGATCAAGGTCGCTGACCCACACGGAGGAGCTTGGATCAGGTAGTCGGCTCAGTAGCAATTGGTAGTTGTTCGCTACATAGGCTTGGTTGGGCGTGCTCATGCCAATCGGGCTGGAAAAGACCGAAGTACCGCTAAGCGTGGCCGTCGCGGTGAATGTCGTGCCGCTGCCTGCCGGCACCGACGCACTTCTCAGGGCGAACGAGGCGAACCCATTGGCGCCGCTAGTCACCAGCACGCTGCCCAGGAAAAGCTGCCCCTGGCCCGCGGTCACGCCGCCTAAGGTGGCGAATACCTGAACCAGTATTCCAACGTCCGCGGTCTGCACATTCAGAACCCCTCCAACCTGAACTTGAACAGATCCCGTTGCGGATCCAGGCGATTCCACGGCATAGCTGAGCTGCGGAGTGGGCCACCCAGTGGCGCTATTTTGGACGTCGATGCCGTTGGAACCGTTGTCGAAGATGGAGTTGCTTAGAATGACGTTTGGCTGGTTCGCTGGCACCACAACGCCGGATTGAGTATTGAAGGCGATGATGTTGCCGGTGCTTGAATCCGTGCCGCCAATGACATTGCCGGTGCCGTCGATTGAAATGCCATTGCCCTGGTTGGCCGCGGCTACCTGTCCAGTAAGGTCCGTTCCGATGAAGTTGCCTAGGACGGTTGCGTCGACCGATTCCAGCTCAATGCCGTCCGCGCCGTTGCCGCTAATGACGTTGCGAGCGGCGGCGGTTGTCCCACCAATGGTATCGTAATCGGAACCTTCGATTAACAAACCAACGCCCGTGTTGGCGGCTATCGATCCATCGAGAGCCAGACCGATGTAGTTGCCAACGAGGGTATTGTCCAAGCCCCCATTCTCCAATCCCGTATCGAACCCCTTGAGCGTCACCCCAGGACCATTGGCGTTCACGATGCTCAGAGAGGCGAGAATGGATCCGCTCGAAGTAAGAATAAGACCAGCAAAGCCATGGTTATCGATTTCGACTACCGGGGCGCCGGCGAAGCCAGGCGCCGTCGTGCCGTCAATCTTTACCTGGCTGGCGATGGCCGGCAAGGCCCCCGAGGTCAACTGAATCATACCCGCAACGGAGAAATCGATCACGTCGCCCGCGAATTCGCCATCGCCGTTGACGCTGGTGATGGCGGCACGAAGCGAGCCCGCGCCTGAATCGGCCAGGCTGGAGACGGTGTAGGTGGTGGGGGTCAGGCGCGTTTCCAGGGATTCAAGAAGAGGGCGAAAGGTGCCTTGCGGGCGTCGACGGGTGGAAGTGTTTTTCATGAAGAGTCTCTCAGTTGATGACGCGGGCGATCCGTTCTCACGGATCATTCGCAGGGTGGTAGCCGCGTTCGCCAGAACGCGGGTGAACCCTACGAAGGAGGACCGATAAACGGTCGCTCCGGCCAGCCCGCGTTCTGGCGAACGCGGCTACCACTCCGGATCAGGACCAGAGCTGGTATCCCTCGGGTGAGCCGAAGATCTGCGCGAGCACTTCCTGGTCGGTGGCGCCGGCGTTCAGTGCGTTCACAAATGCTGCCAGACCGCCTGAATCGGCCGGGCGCAACAGGAACGTCATGTAGTCGGATTCGACCAAATTCGTGCGGTATTCCTGCGAGGTCAAGAAGGCCAGCGAGACGTCGAACCGCGAAGTACCGTTGTCGAGCAGGGTGACCCAACCCGCGATCTCGGCGCTGCTGGCGGCGCGATTCAAGACTTGGACATAAAGGCCTGAGGGGATGCCAGGAGATCCTGCGATGAAATATTGATTGGTACTGCCCAGCAAGAAATAGTACTCCTCCGAACTAAGGAGCGAGGCAGCGACTTCCTCGAATGTGCCGCCCGTCTGCAAGAAGCTCACCCAGTACTGCACGCCGCCGGTGTCCGCCTGGCGCCGTAGGTAAAGGTTATACATAAGGCTGACTTGGTCGCTCAAATACTCGGGGCTGGCTTCGATGGCCAGCACCACGCTCGCCGGCGACGCGCCGTTGTTCAGGTCGTTGACCCATGCGGATGCGCTCGGATCAGGAACGCGGCTCAGCAGGAGCTGATAGACATTGGCCACATAGGCCTGGTTGGGCGTGCTGAAGCCGATGGAATTGGAAAACACCGAGGTAGCATCACTGGTGGCCGTCGCGGTGAAGGTCGTGCCGGCACCCGCTGGCACCGACGCATTTCTCAGAGTAAACGGGGCGACCCCATTAGTAGCAGTCACCTGCACGCTGCCCACAAATAGCTGTCCCTGGCCCTGGGACACGCCGGCCAAGTTGGCGAACACCTGGATCGTGAACGTCTGTTTGCTCCCAAAACCGCCAATGGAGTTCAGAATGCCTCCAACCTGAACCTGCACAGAACCCGTTGTAGAGCCCGGCGACTCCAACGCGTAGCTGAGCTGCGGGGCCTCGTCATACGTACCACTGACCTCGATGCCCTGGGAACCGTTGTTGAAGATGGAATTGCTCAGAATCGCGTTACCGTACCCGTCATTTACGACGATGCCGGATTGACTATTAAAGGCGATGGTATTGCCAGCGCCGGAATCCGTGCCGCCAATGGTATTGGCGGAGCTGAAGATCGTGATGCCGTTGCCGTGGTTAGCCGCGGCCGCCTGCCCCGTAGGATCCGTCCCGATGAAATTGCCCTCGACAGTCGCCGCCTCCTGTATGGAGTCCACTCCGAGGTCAATGCCGTCCCCGCCGTTGCCGCTAATGACATTGCGAGCCAAGGCCGTGGCGCCGCCGATGGTGTCGCCCAAGTTTTCGCTGTTGGCATTGACGAACAAACCGGCGCCGGTGTTGGCGGCTACCGATCCATCGAGCGCGAGGCCGATATAGTTGCTCACGACCGTGATGTTTCCAGCCCCGAGCGTCACGCCGGGACCGTTGGCGTTCACGATGCTCAGGGAAACGAGATTGGAATTGGAACCGTTTAGGGAAAGGCCAGCAAAGCCATGGTTATCGATTTCGACTACTGGGGCATTGGCGAACCCGGGAGCCGTCGTGCCGTCGATCTTGACGGTGTTGGTGATGGCCGGCAAGGCGCCCGAGGTCAACTGAATCACACCCGCAACCGAAAAATCGATCTCGTCGGCCGTGGTATCGCCGTTCACGCTGGTGATCGCGGCGCGAAGCGAGCCGGTGCCCGAATCAGCCAGGCTGGAGACGGTGTATGTGGTGGGCGTGAGCCTGGTTTCCAGGGATTCCAGGCGCGGGCGAAACGTAGGTCGGGAACGTCGACGGGCCACAGTGTCTTTCATGGAAAGTTCCAAATAACTGAAGAACGGTTCGTTCTCACCAATCAATCGCTGGATGTAGCCGCATTCGCCAGAATGCGGGGTGCCGCTCCCGCGTTCTGGCGAACGCGGCTACAGCTCCGGATCAAGACCAAAGCTGGTATCCCTCGGCCGAGCCGAAGATCTGCGCTAGCACTTCCTGATCCGTGGCGCCGGCGTTGAGAGCGTTCACCCAGGCCGCCAGACCGCCTGAATCGGCTGCCCGCAATAGGAATGTAAAGTAGTAAGGCGTATGTGTCATGGGATACAGAATATACTGCGAAGGGTTGCTATTATCGATCTGGCTGGCCCGGTATTCTTGAGATGTCAAGAAAGCCCCAGCCACATCGAGACGCGATACACCATTGTCCAGTAGTGTTACCCAGGGCGGGATCTCACTAGGGCTCACACCGCGTTGCAAGACTTGCTCATAGAGGCCGGCGACGAACCCTTCATTGGTGCCGCCCCGAAACGCAAAGTACTCTGATGAGGCGGTAAATTGCGCAGCCATTTCCTCGAATGTTCCGCCCGCCTCCAGGAAACTGGTCCAGAACTGGTCGCCGCCGGAATCGGGATTACGGCCCAGGTACCGGTTGTACATGGCGGCCACCTGGTCCCCCAGATACTCTGGACTGCTTTCGATGGCGAGCACGACCGCCGCCGGCGGGATTCCGTTGTTCAGATCGTTTACCCAGACAGAAGAGCTTGGATCGGCAGGGCGGCTCAAAAGTAGTAGGTAAGCATTCGCCACATAGGCCTGGTTGGACGTGGTCGTGCCAATAGAGTTCGAAAACGCCGAAGTCGAAAGTGTGAAGAAGCCGTATTGGTTACTCTCGGTGAGGCTGGCCGTGGCCGTGAATGTCGTCCCGTCGCCCGCCGGCACGGATAGATTGCTCAAAGTGAACTTGGCAAATCCATTTACGTTGGTGGTCACTTGCACGCTGCCCAGGAAAAGCTGCCCCTGTCCCGCAGGCACGCCGTTCAACGTGCCGAATACCTGAATCGTGTAAGGACGACTCAAAAGTTCGCCGGGGGGGGCAACAGTCAGAACTCCTCCAATCTGAACTAGAGAACTACCAGTTGTGGTACCGGGCGACTCCATAGCCAGGCTGAGCTGCGGGGCCGGCAGGTTCGCATTGCCGTTATTTTGGAGGACGATGCCCTTGGAACCGTTGTTGAAGATGGAGTTGCTCACAATCGCGGTTTGCGAGCCGACATTATCCACCGGGCCGCTGCTGCCATCGATCACCACGCCGGATTGACTATTGAAGGCAATGGTGTTGCCTGCGCCCGCAGCCGTGCCGCCGATGGTGTTGTAGCCACTGCTGAAGACCGTGATGCCGTTGCCCTGGTTGGCCGCGGGCGCCTGTCCGGTGGCGTCGGTCCCAATGAAATTGCCCAGAATGTTCGCCGTGAAATAAACTGATTGCTCGCCGCTCGCTCCCAGCTGAATGCCTCCCGCGCCGTTGCCGCTGATGACGTTGCGATCGGCTGGGGCGGTCCCGCCGATGACGTCGTTCGTGGAATTGTTGATAAATAACCCGACGCCGGTGTTGGCGGCTACCGATCCATCGAGAGCGAGGCCGATATAGTTGCCAATGACGGTGCTGGTGGCTGCCCTCGAGCGTCAGGCCGGGACCGTTGGCGTTCACGATGCTTAGTGACGCGAGACTGAAATTGGGTCCAGAAATAGTTAGACCGGCAAAGCCATGGTTATCGATTTCAACTACCGGAGCGCCGGCGAATTCGGGCGCCGTCGTGCCGTCGATCTTCACGGTGTTGGTGATGGCCGGCAACGCGCCCGACGTCAACTGAATGACGCCGGCGACCGTGAAGTCGATCACGTCGGCCGTAGTATCGGCGTTGACGCTGGTGATCGCCGCCCGCAGCGAGCCCGCGCCCGCATCGGCCAAGCTGGAGACGGTGTAGGTGGTCGGCGTGAGCCTGGCTTCCAGGGATTCTAGAAAGGGGCGAAAAGTGGGCCGGGAACGTCGGCGGGACACGGTTTTTTTCATGGAGAGTCCCTAATTCTAATGGCATTAAGTTTTGCATTACTCGGTGAAAACTGGCAGAAAACTGATTTCAGCCCCAAGGGGGCGATTTATGATAGCCCAGGGCGTTTAGCCCTGGGCACGGTCTCAAGGATTACTCAAGCCCCAACGGGGCGATCTAAGCCGCCCCGTTGGGGCTGAAATAGTATCTGGACTCATTCCCAGGGCTCATCGCCCTGGGCTACCATAGGCCGCCCCCTTGGGGCTAAGACGGGAACGAAGTCCGTTGGCGTTTCTCTTTGATACGTCCGTTGAGTTGATCCCATTCTGGTGAGCCCCTAATAATCGATGGGCGTTTCGCTTTAAGCGCCGCTCTCGTTGTTTGGGCCGGGTCGCGCTCCGCTCCGAGTACTCCGCGTCGCGGCTAACCAGAGATCACGCCCAGATCTGGTATCCCTCGGCTGAACCGAAGATCTGCGCGAGCACTTGCTGGTCGGTGGCGCCTGCGTTCAGGGCATCCACCCATGCGTTCAAACCGCTATCATCGGCCGGGCGCAATAGAAACGTCAGGTAGTCGGCTTGCACCAAGTCGGAGCGGTACTCCTGTGAGGTCAGGAAACCTGTGGAAACACTGAGACGTGAGGCGCCGTTGTCGAGCGCCGATACCCAGCCGGCGACCTCGGCGTCGCTGGGAGTGCGGTTCAGCACTTCCTGATAAAGCCCGGTGACGAAGCCTTGATTGGTGTTGCCTTGCAAAGCGAAATATTCTAACGAGCTGGTCATCCCCTCCGCCACTTGTTCCAACGTGCCGCCTGCCAGCAAGAAATTGGTCCAGGCCTGCTCGCCCGCGCTATCCGGGTTACGGTTCAGGTAGCGGTTGTAGAGTGCGAACACCTGATCGCTCAGATATTCCGTCCCGCTTTCGACGCCGAGTACCACGCCGGCGGCCGAGTCGCCGTTATTGAGGGCGTTAACCCAGCCGGCGGCGGAAGGATCCGGTATGCGGTTTAGAAGCTGTTGATAAACGTTCGCCACGTAGATCTGGTTAGGCGTGCTGACGCCGGCGGCCGCGGAAAACGCGGAGGTGCTGTTTTCTTGGCTCGTGGCCGTGGCTGTGAAGGTGGTGCCGTCTCCCGCGGGCACGGATGCATTGCTCAAAGTGAAGGAGGCATAACCAGTTGAGTTAGTGGTCACGCTAACCGTGCCGAGGAAAAGCTGTCCTTGTCCAGGAGCGGTGGAGGCCAGGCTGGCGAAGACCTGAATCTGGTAGGTGGCTCCGATCGGGTAACCCTGACCATTGATATCCGGATATGAATAAAGCCCGCCAAATACCTGCACCGTGGAGGAGCCTGGACTGGGCCCGGAGGATTCCTTGACGTAGCTGATCTGTGGCGCCGGCGAATAGGGATTGCCGCCGGCCGTCACGGTCATTTCCGGCGGCCCCAAATAGATGCCATTCGTCTCGTTATCGAAAATGGAGTTGCCGAGAACGCCGTCCTGTTGACCAAAGATCGCGACGCCGGCTTGGGTGTTGAAGGCGATAACGTTCCCTGTACCGATGACATTTTCGGACGAGGTGACCGTGATGCCATCGCCCTGGTTTCTCGCGGCCTGCTGACCGGTGGGATCGGTCCCAATATAGTTGCCCAGGACGTTCACGTTCTGCGCGTAATCCCCGGAACTGAGGGTGTTTCCCAGTCTGAATGCCCCCCGCGCCGTTGCCGCTAATGACGTTGCGGTCGAGGGCGGTGGTTCCACCGATGAAGTCGCCGGTGGACGTGTCGATGTACAAGCCGAAGCCGGTGTTGGCGGCGACCGAGCCATCGAGAGCGAGGCCGATCCAGTTGCCAACGACAGTGATGCTATTGCCTTCGAGCGTCACGCCGGGACCGTCAGCGTTCACGATGCTCAGGGATGCGAGACTGGAATTGGGCGCCATTCAGGATAAGACCAGCGTAGCCATGGTTATCGATTTCGACCATCGGGTTGTTGGCGAATCCGGGAGCAGTCGTGCCGTCGATCTTGACGGTGTTGGTGATGGGCGGCAAGGCGCCCGACGTCAATTGAATGACGCCTGCAGCCGAGAAATTGATCTCGTCGGGCGAGGTGTCGCTGTCAACGCTGGTGATTGCCGCACGAAGCGAGCCTGCGCCGGTATCGGCCAGGCTGGAGACGGTGTATGTGGTAGGGGTGAGCCTGGCTTCCAGGGATTCTAGACGTGGGAGAAAAGCGGGCCGGGAGCGTTGACGGGACACTGTGTTTTTCATGGAGAGTCTCTCTATAACGCTGCATTGGTCTTGCTTTTGATTGGCTTCGAGGCAGGGGCAAGGTGGGATTCAATGGGTACAACTATCAAATGCCAGAACGGGAAACGCGAAAACCATGCCATTCATGATTATACCCCGAACAGCGTGAGAAGTTGCGGAACATGGCCGCTTTGGGTAAATTGCGCCCAGGCAAAACAGCCAATGAACGCCGACGCTGCTGAAGGCCCTTTCCAAACGTTAAGACGATTGCCGCCGGCTTCGAGATTGCCGGCAAGAAGTGGGCTCTGCCGATAAGCGTGAAGTCTTGGACCGCCTCGGTCGTGGCTCCGCTCACTGCGGCAGATCGCCTGCCAACGTCACTCGATGCATGACCCGGCGGAATCCGTGGTAATCGTTGATGGGGTTGTGCTGGGCGCAGCGATTGTCCCAAAAGGCGAGCGAGCCAGGCTGCCAGCGGTAACGGCAGGTGAACTCGGGACGAATCTGATGCGCAAACAGGTAACCGAGCAGCGGCTGGCTCTCCTCGATCGTCCAGCCCTGGAAATGGGTAGTATGCGCGGCGTTGACGTAGAGCGCCTTCCGACCCGTCTCGGGGTGCGTGCGGACCACGGGATGGATTCCGGTAAGCACCTTTAGCTCGACCCCGGCCTCGCGCAGACGGTCCTCGCGCGTGCGCGAAATCTCCGCCTTGGCCGAACTATTTACGCCCATCAGGCCAGCAAGCGTTTTTTTCAGTCCCTCGGAGAGCGTTTCATAAGCCAGATACTGGTTGGCGAAAAGAGTGTCGCCGCCGCAAGGGGGAACTTCGACGGCGTAGAGCATGCTGCCCAGCGGTGGACGTTCCAGATACGTGGTATCGGAGTGCCACACCCCGCCGAAATTGACCTTCTCGTGCTCCAGCTTGGTAACGGCAATGACGTGGGGATATCCAGGCAGCCCCGGCATTTGCGGGTATTCCATAGGCTGGGCGAACTGCCTTGCAAACGCGAGCAATTCCGGTGGGCCCAGCCGCTGGCGCGGGAAGAAGATCACCAGGTGCTCGAGGAGCGCCTGGCGGATCTCGCCGACGATTTCGGGGGCCAGAGGTTGCGCCAGGTCAACCCCCTTCACCTCGGCGCCAAGGGCGCCGGCGATGGGGCTAACCTGGAGGTGGCGATAGAAGGTAAATTCCCGCACGAAACACCTCAGGGAACTGGATCGCGGATGCCGGTCACTCGCCGGGAGTCAGAGGTATTCTAATGGTTCGTCTAAGCGTGTGACGATCATCGCTGACCGTGTGTGCTGGCGTTCATATTCCAATTACCCATCAAAAGGAGCCTTGCCGTGGACCGAAGAACTTTTCTCAAAGCCGTCGTGGCCTCCGGGACTGCCGCCGCTACCGGGCTGACGCGCCTGGAAGCAGCCTTGCCCAAGGTGACCATCACCAAGGTCCGCATCTTTTCGCCGCCTAACCTCAACACGCTTTTCAATCAAAGCAACATGGTCGTCCTCGTCGAAACCACAGACCCCAAGCTAGTCGGCATCGGTGAAGGCGGCTCGCGCGATACGCTGGAACAGTGCGCAGGGCGTTTGATCGGCAGGAACCCTTTCTCGATCGAGCGCTGTTGGCAGGACATGTATCGCTCCTGGTTCTACCCGCCGGGGCGAGAGAAAATCCACGCCTTGGGAGCCCTTGATTTGGCACTGTGGGATCTTAAAGGCAAGGCCCTCGACGTGCCGATTTACGATCTCCTGGGCGGAATGAACCGCAACTACATCGAGTGCTACGCTACGAGTGCCGGGAGCGACCGGGACGGCACCTTGGCCCAGCGAGCGGCAAAAGCCATGAAGGCCGGCTATCGCATTTTCCGCATTGCCGCGGCTGACAGGGGCGGCAATGTTTTTAACAGTCGCGCTCGGGTCAACGTGGTGTACCAGGACTGCAAGGCCTGCCGAGAGGGGGTCGGCGCCGACGGAGATTGGATGATCGATTTCCACCAACGCCTGGACTATGCGGATTCCCTGCGGGCTTGTCGAATGATCGAGGAGTTCGCTCCCTACCTGGTCGAGGATCCTGTCCGCGCCGACTCGTTCTTGCAGGACATTCCGCGCTTGCGGGCCATGACCAGCTGCCCTCTGGCTGCCGGGGAAGAATGGGGCCAGCGCTGGGACTTTCATCGACTGGTGGAAAACCACGACCTGGATTTCATCCGGGCCACGCTGCCCAATGTCGGCGGCATCACGGAAATGGTCAAGGTCGGGGCCTTGTGTGAGACTCATGACATCGGCATCGTGCCCCATTTCACCGGCCCCATCGCCACGGCCGCTTTGACCCATGCCCTGGGGCCATTCTCCGGTCCGGTGACCTTCGAGTACAATTACGGCCTGGCGCCGGCGAAGACAGGGCAGATTTCCCACATGAAAGAATTTGTGACCTTCCGCGATGGCAAGCTATTTCCCAATGGCCGGCCCGGTCTCGGCGTGACTCTCAACATGGATCGCCTGAAGCTCATATCGGAGGTTACCAAGGCTTCGGAACGACCTACCTACCGCCGTCCCGATGGCTCGCAAACGAACTGGTAAAACCAAGAACCGGCCTAGGTCACATATCACAATTGGAGAGATCAACCATGACGCTAACCCGATGGTTTGGAAGCGACCGATCCGCCTTTTTATTGGCGGGAGTGGTGCTGTTGCTCACCTGCTCGGTGAACTACGCCGACCAGTTCGTGCTCTTCGACGTCACGTTCACTTACACCAAGGAGGACGCAGATAATGCGAAGCCGAACAAGTCGCACTACTACGTTCGCGACAAGGCGCTTAACGTTAACCGACCCAAGGACTGGACGCATCCGGTGGACTACCGTAACGGTACCGTTCACATTCGCACCGAGGTTATCGAGAAGCCCAAGGGCGGCGAACCTACCACCTGGACCTTGTGCTATATCCCGAACAAGGGGCAAAAGAACGGCTACGGTTGTACCGGAACCGTGCTCTATCGCGAGAAAGGCGTGTACGAGCAAGATGTAAAAATGACCTCCTTTTGGCAGAACGATTCCATCGTCTGGTCGCAGGGGATCAAGGAAATGCACCTGGTCATGAAAGACGGGAGCGGCGGCAACGGCCACGCCCACAAGAGGCCCGACCCGGAAAAATTCTTCCCGACCAAGATGCGCATCACCATGGTCCAGGTCTCTGCCGGATCTACCTACGACCCAAAATTGGTCCCGAACTTGCCCAAGAAAAAGTGACCGGCAAGGCGGCATCGATGCCATCGACCTTCTCGATACGTAAGTGGGGCGAGCTGGGAGAGTTAGCGACCGGAGTACATAAATGCTTGCTAAGCCAAGTGCTCCGGTCGCTGACTCTCCCGGCTCGCCTGTCGGCCTTTCGCGGTGTAAGAACCGGCCTCGACGCTACAACCGTCTCAATCGCTATGCCGGGACCGCCTGTTACCCGCCACGCTCCACCCTTCACCCTCCACGCATTCCGCAAGCTCCTAAGATAATTCCGCCGACCGTCGCGAAATTGCGGAAGTGTGGTAAACTTTGACGCCAAGAATTCCCGGAACGGAGATGGCATCGGCATGGGCTGGTCGATCGTTCGCTTGATTTGCGTTCGCGAATTGCGCGATCAGCTCCGGGATCGTCGGACGATCTTCATGATCGCCGTTTTGCCCATGCTGCTTTATCCGGTACTCGGGCTGGCCATCGTTCAATTCGCTGTCGGCACCAGTGAAAATACGAGCACTGTCGGGTTTGTCGGCCAAGAGTATTTGCCCCAGTTGACACCCCAGAGCCTCGGCTTTCAGCCAGGCAGTGTCGCTTCCTGGTTCAACCTGTCGCCCTGCCAGCCGGGCTTGTGCGGCGTGCTGAACGCCGAGGCGATGGTCCAAGTCTGGTGCTCTCAAAGCGATCCGCCGCCCCTTCTCATCGGCAAAACGATTCCAGGCCGCTATTTCGACCGCAGCCAAGATCGTTCTCTGTTGCGCGTTGAGTTTCTGCCCGCGAACGATCTGCATGCGCTGGCAGATAAGCAGGTCGACCTCGTTGTCGTCGTGGATCCTCATTTCGCCCAAGAACTAACCGTCGGCGGCCGGCCGAGCTTGCGGATCATGGAGCGCTCGGGCGACAAGGCGTCGCAAGCGGCGGGGCGACGCATCTACGGCGTTCTGGCGCTGGAAGCTGCTGGTGCGCGAAACGCTGCTCGCCCGCCTGGGCGCTACCAGTGCGGACATCGATCCTTTCGACGTCGTCGACCCGGAACGCAATCGCACCAACGATGAGTTGGCCTCCGAGGGGTTCGTCGAGCTGCTGGTAAAGCTCTTTCCGTTCTTGCTGGTCATGTGGTCGCTCGCAGGGGCACTCTATCCCGGCTGTCGATCTGTGTGCCGGCGAAAAAGAGCGCGGCACCATGGAGACCTTGCTCATCAGCCCGGCCAGCCGGGAGGAAATCGTTTGGGGCAAGTTCCTGACCATTTGGATTTTCATCGCCGCCACGGCTCTGCTGAACCTGGCCAGCATGGGCATCACCACCTGGACGAGGCGGCGGCCTCATTCCGGCAGGAGCGCTGGGCATTCAAGGTTTGGCCTGGTGCGTGCTGCCTGGTGCTGCCGTTGTCTGCCTTTTTCAGCGCGCTCTCGCTGATCGGTGGGCGCCTATGCCCGCAGTTCCAAGGAAGGCCAATACTACTTGATGCCCCTCTTCTTGGTCACCATGCCGCTGGTCTTTTTGACGCTGGCCCCGGGCGTCGAGCTGAATCCCTTCTACAGTCTGGTGCCGGTCACCGGCGTGGCGCTGCTCATGCAGCGGCTCATGACCACGACGATGGACAAAGTGCCTTGGCTCTATTTCGGTCCGGTGATTGTGCCCATCATTCTCTATAGCTGGCTGGCGCTGTCGCTGGGCCATCGAGCAATTTCGCCGCGAAGAAGTTCTTTTCCGCGAAGCCGAGCGGCTCGAATTGGGCTCTGGATTCGGCACGTTTTCCGCGACAAGGAAGCCCTGCCCAGCACGGGGCAGTGCTTTTCTGCTTTGTGCTCATCATGGCCTTGCGCTGGCTTTTCTTCACCGGCTCCAGCGGCCACCCTTTGCTCGTCAGCACGGCCGTCGCTTATCTGGCGTTCGCCGCGGCGCCGCCTTTATTCATGAGCTTGCTGCTGACGACGGACCCTCCTGGGTTGTTCTTGCGCTGGCCATCGGTGGCATCCCTGTTGATGGCTGGATTGCTGGCTGGGCTCATGCTGCCGCCCCTGGCGGCTGCTGACGAACTATATCCTGAGTCAATTCCCATTGCTCAAACGTCTGCTTTTCGATGCAATCCGCTCGTTGAGGATCTTCTGTCGGCTTCTAGAGACGGCGAAGTCTGCTGGTGGCAATACTTCCTGGCCCTGGGCGTGATACCTGCGCTATTCGAAGAACTCGCGTTCCGGGGATTCATCTTGTGCGGCCTCTTACGCCGGTTATCTCCTTGGTCGGCCGTACTTATTTCCAGTATTTTCTTTGCGATATATCACATGAATGTTTTTCAGGCTGTCGCCGGCGTTCGTTATGGGAGTAGTGTTGGGCACCCTGACTTTGTGGAGCCGAAGCATCGTCCCGGCGATGGTTTTTCATTTGCTCTATAACACGCTGCTCATCAGCCCGGCGTTGATGCCCACTCCAGGAAACGAGGACGCCGCCATCCCTATTCCCAGCGTCCTGCATCCGGTCGTGATCGGCCTGTTCAGCGTGGCCGCTTGTCTTTTGCTTGCTTATATGGGCTGGCGCATTGGAAGCCGCGAGCGAAACCAGGGCTCGACGCAGCCTGTCATGGAGGGCATGCCGTGATTCGTCAATCTCCTCTTGTCGAAGAAAGTGATGCGCAGCCAATGTCTCGTTCTCCCCTCGACCCGCCGAACGGCTCGGCCGCCAGGGGAAGGATCCCTATCGACCCCAGTTCGAAACGCTGGAAGACCGGTGCCTGTTGGCCGCGGATTTTCAGACGTTGCCTGTGATTCCGGCGATCGATCAGAGCATGAAGAGCTACTTGCAGAGCATCTATCAGCTGGGCCAGAGCCTGGGTGAACAAGCCAACGTTTTCGCCAAAATCGGCGACAGCAATTCGTACAACCCGGACTTTCTCGACGGCTTGGGCGCCAGCTCCTTCGACCCGACTAATCCGACATTCGTCGGCGCCGAAAATACCGGTTTCGCCAACACTATCGATTATTTCCGCGAGCAGACGGTCGATCCCTACGGCGACAATTCTTTCGACCATACCAGCTCCGCCACCTATGGCGGCTGGACCACGCTCAGCTTGTTGACTCCCGGCTTGCGAGGCGTGCCCACCTGGATGTTTGGGCCGGTCAACTCGACGCCACTCGATGCGGAGATTCAGCAGACGCGACCGGCGATCGCACTCATCATGATCGGCACCAATGAAGTCGGCCAACAAAACCCCGGTCTGTACCAAACCAATCTGACGCTGATCGTCCAGGACCTGCTCTCTCAAGGCGTGATTCCCGTCCTCAGCACTATGCCCCCGGACCTTTTGCCGTTGCCAGGGCTGTCGGCGGCCTCACAGCCGAATACAACCAGATTATCGCGAACGTAGCCGGGAACATGAACGTTCCGCTCTGGAACCTCAATGTGGGACTAAGTCAACTGCCCAACGACGGCGTCGGTCCCGACGGCGTCCATTTGGCTACCTCGCCCAATGGCGCTGCCATGCTGGATAGTGCCGACACCGTCTTTGGGATGAACTACCGAAACCTGACCGCTGTTGAGGTGTTGGCCAGAGTCGTCGGCGTTGTTGAAGAAAATGGAGCGCCCCAGTCAACTCCACCGTTGCCAGCTCCTCCCGCTGTGCCGGTGTCTGCCCCCGCCTCGGCGCCAGCGCTACCGGCCACTCCATTTGTCGTGGCCATCTATCAAGCCATTCTCCAGCGGCCCGTCGATACTCCGGGTCTGGCTCTCTTTAGCGGCGAGCTCAATGCCGGCATTTCTGCGAATGTGGTGGTGCAGCAAATCTGGAGCTCGGCGGAACATCGCCAGCTCCAAATCAACCAGTATTACCAGCAGTACCTCGGCCAGGCGCGGATGCGGCGGGTTCAGCATGGTGGCAACAAGAATTCAGCGTTGGGAATGAACGAATCCCAAATGCAGGAATCGCTGCTGATGTCGCCTGAGTATAACCAGGACCATCCCTCGGACTCTTTGTTCGTCGAAGGCGTCTATCAGGATGTGCTGGACCGGACTCCGAGCGCCGGCGAAGAAATCTATTGGGAAGACCAGCTAGAGACCGAGCAAGTCAGATGAATGTGGCCACAGCGATTGTGCAATCGGCGGAAGCCGAGCAGAACGTGATCAATCAGTTCTACCAGATCTTTTTGGGCCGACCCGCCGAGGAGACGCAGGTCTTGATCTCCGGCTTCTCGCTTTTGGCCGGCGACCAAGGCGGTCAATTGGGCTCTCGTACAAACAGTGCTGACTTCGGAGGAGTTTTTTGAGCGAGATCTAAAAATAGACCGCCGGAAGAGGCTCCCGGCGGCCGTATGAGAACCAGGTGAACCGATTACTTGCGAAACTTATCGGTGATCATGAGGACGCCGCCGGTGAGGAGCGTTAACGCACTGATCATCGAGCCGGGCATCGATTTCGGGGACGCCACCGGCGTGCCGCCGCTCGCGGTCTGAGCATGAGCCAAGGTCGCCGTGGAGGTCAAGAACCAAACCCAGGCCCGCGAATTTGACCGACTTGACCGCAACGCGATTGATGAACTGATACATGATTTATACCTTTCTCGCCGTTAAACAAAAAACGGTTAGAGTTGAACCGAACACGATAGACAAGAAGCAAGGCCCTCACCTCACGACCTGCCTGAGCCGGCCCCCTACGCCGGGAGCTGGCGAACCTACTTCTGTTCCAGTCTGAAACAAAACGAGAAGACGTTTGCAGAACACGAGGCAACGGGATTACTTGCCGCGGAGCTTGTCTGTCATCATGAGGACGCCGCCGCATAGCAGGGTCAAGGCGTGGCCATGGAGCCCGGATCGATTTCAGGAGCCGCACCGGCGCTGCCGCCGCTGGCGGTCTGAGCGTGAGCAACCGTGGCGGTGGCGGCGAAAACCAGGGCCAGACCTGCGAACTGGAAGAATTTGCGAACCATGGTAGAACTCGCTTTCTCTGAACCAAAAAGAGACCAAGGGACCCTATGCCTCTCGAAGCAACGCACTCCGAGAGAACCTTGAAGACAACCTCGCAACAAAAGCGAAGCACCGTTGAACGCAATTCGATCTAGTTAGGGGATTGGTTGAGAGGATAGGAAGCCAACGGTTCCGGGCCAGAAGGTAGTCCTTCAAGGCGGCGTCGCTTTAGGGAAGGGAGAGCGGCGTCTATCACGCTTGGTCGTCAGCTTTTGTTCTCGACGTCGAACGGATAAGGCAAGTCACGTGCCAATCAGTTCATTTGTGGTCTTGGGAAAATCGCGATTACTTCCAACTCGCTGATGAAATAAGGAGTTGCGATTTCTAACTCCCGAGGCTTTGTCTCCCGTTCTTCCGGTGTCGGTGTTCAGCTCACTCCACAAAGGACGCACTCTGTTCGTTAACGGTGTAAACAACCGGATGCGCCGGGTGATGTTTTCGATGATTCATCAAGCGAAATGTGGCTCTTTGAATTGACGCCGCTTTTTGGTTAAAGCAAAATTTGGGTTCCCTGGGAAGTCCATCCCGCGGGTAAGCGCCGTTTCAATTCATTGGCATCCAGTGCAAACAGCGGGCTGATTTCAACAGGGATGGCTACATCGCCCTTTTCATTACGGGGTACACGCGACCCCAACCTTCTCTAACCAACTCGCGTAAAGATTGCTGATCGCCTGACGAACCGTTTCCGGAGAGTCTGAACCGGAGCCATTCTTGAGAGGCATGAACTCCTCCCGACGGCTGGTTTCGACGAGCAAGCAGCGGTCGGCCAGCGGCAACAGGTCGAAAATGAAGCGCTCGAACTTGAGGGCGTTTTCGCACTCCGGCTGCACCAGGCGGCCTTCTTTATCCAGATAGGGCACCTTCTTGCGAGCGATATGAAAGGGAATGCGCACGCCTTGGCTGGTCATGCGTTCGAGAAAAGCCATGTCGAAGATGTGGATAGCCGGGCTGCCGGCCCAGATCCACAGCTTGCCTTCCGCCGTGCACTTCGCGCCCAGAGATTCGGGCAAGTCCGAGTATTCGATGATGCTGCAACGACCGTCGATGAGCACCAGATTGCCGAGCTTGTCGAGCGGATCTTCCTTGGGCACGATTTTGAGGGAGATTTCGGCCTCATTCTCAGCGTGCAAGCCGAGAAACACCGGGTCGGCGATTTTGACCAGCGGGTTGTCGACCTGGAAATAGTAAAGGGCCTCAATCCCTCGATCGAGCAAACGCCGCAACAGGCCGCTGCCTGCCAGAGCCGCCAGCATGCCCCCGTGCCCATCGGGGCTGGCAAAAAGCTGATGCGGGGCATCCATGAGCAGTTGACCGGTGGCTAAATCGACGGCCGGCATGGTCCCTTGACGGAAAAAGTGCACGTCGCTTTCGGCCAGGCCGAAGTAGCCATGATCCCGAAAAAACTGCTTAGTTTCTTCATCGGTTGCCGGGCTGGTCATGACCAGAAACGGGATTGAGCCTCCAAAACGCTTTTGCAGGGCTCGGACCTTTTCGACGTGAATCTGGAAGAGCGATCGTTGCGTTACTGGCCCAATGGGGAACATCCCTTTAGGGTGTTCGAAGCCGAGCCGGCTCCCTTGGCCGCCGGCCACCACAAGCACCGCAACCTTGCCTGCGGCGAGCATGCTCTCACCCCGAGCCCGCGTCGCCGGCGTGCCGGCGGATTCCGGGAGCACTGGGGCAGGCGTGATCCGTTCCTCACTCGGAACTTCGTAAACTTTGTCGCGCTCCTGAAAGAGCGTGCGGACGACATCCAGATCGAGTGCCGCGATTTCGGCCAACAGCAATTGCCGTTCTTCCTCGTCCAGCCCATGCCAGTGCGCCAGCACGTGGGCCTGATCGTACTTTTGCAATTTCTCGCGAATGCTGGTTAGATCGGCCTGCATAGATTGGGCATTCCGTTTAGAATTCGATTCGCAAGCCGTCGTAGGCCAACTCGACGTTGGGCGGTAGCTGCCGGCTCACCGATTCGTGGTCGATTTCGTGCGTCATGTGCGTCAGATATGCGAGTTTCGGCTTGATCCAGGCAATGACTTCTAGGGCTTCGTTGAGCGAAAAGTGTGCCGGGTGCGGCTTGGGGCGAAGAGCATCGAGAATCAGCACGTCCAAATCTTCGAGCAGCTTCCAGCTTCGGTCGGGGATGCGATTGACGTCTGTGCAGTAGGCAATGTTGGCAACCCGATAACCCATCACGTTGAATTGCGCGTGCAAGAGAGGAATCGGTGTGATTTCCATGCCGAGCAAATGAAACGGCTCTTCAGAAATGCGCCGGAATGCCAGCCGCGGAATGTAGCCGGTAAATGCCGCCTCTTGCTGGCTTGGAAACGCATAGGAAAATGATTGTCGAATCTTCTCTTCGACTTCGTTCGTGCAATAAAGGGGCAAGGGGCCTCCCAAGAAGCGGCTCATGGGGCGGACGTCGTCGAGGCCGAAAAGGTGATCCGCGTGGTAGTGGGTATAGAGAACGGCATGGACGACGCTTACGTGCTCGCGCAGCAATTGCAGGGCAACTCGGGCGTGGTGTCGATCAGGAGGTTGCCTTCAGGGTTCTGCAAAAGAACAGAGCAGCGATAGCGCTGATTCTTGGGATTGGTGGACCGGCAGACGTCGCAATCGCAGCCCAGCATCGGCACGCCGACCGAGGTTCCCGTCCCCAGGAAAACGAGCTGTCGGTGCTGACTCGGCGTGATGGAACTCATGTAGGTCATTGTACGGAGGAGGCCAGGCACAATCGTTGCTCGCCCGTGGAAGGCATAATCGGGGTAGACCGCAATTCCGACTCCAGTTACCCGGTTTAACGCCAATCCTGCCGGTTTTGCGGGTTGACACTGCTTTCAGCGTCGCTTAATCTCTTCGCTTTAACCCGACTTTCCCTGGCCAGCACCGCATTTCGCTTCGTCTGGAGCACCTCCACATGAATAACTCGACCGATAGACGGCTCTTTTGGGCCTGTTTCATCATGCTCATAACCACGGCGTTCGGCTTCGTCGTGCGCACGCAGATCATGGACGATTTGGCCACGCAGTTCGATTTCTCCCAAACCCAGATGGGCGAGCTGATGGGCGCCTGGCTCTGGCCGTTCGGCGTCAGCATCATTTTGTTTAGCCTGGTGATCGACAAGATCGGCTACGGCAATGCCGTGATTTTCGCCCTCATTTGCCAGGTGACTTCCTCCGTTTTGGCGATCTATTCCAAGAGTTATGGAGCGTTCTACGCCGCCAACGTCATCGGCGCTTTGGGGAACGGAACGGTCGAAGCCGTCATCAACCCCGCAGTCGCCACCATGTTTTCCAAAGACAAGACGAAGTGGTTGAACATCTTGCACGCCGGTTGGCCGGGCGGCCTGGTCATTGGCGGCATATTGGCCATCGAGCTGCCGAGGATGCTTGGAGCTCAAGTCCCGGATTGGGGAGCGCAAGTGGGGCTGCATCATATCTGGCAGCTCAAACTGGCTCTGGTTTTCATTCCCATCGTCATGTACGCCCTGCTCATCATTGGCTGCAAATTCCCCGTGAACGAGCGCGTCGCGTCGGGCGTATCCTATCGCACGATGTTGAAGGAAGCCGGGCTTTTGAGTTGGCTGGTGGCCACGAGCCTGATCGTTTTGGAGATAACGCACCAATTCGAGGAAATGAAGGTCATCTTCCAAGGCCCCTGGTGGAATGAAGTAATCAGGCACGTCGATATTCCCAGCTGGGGCGGGGTGGATATCACGAATAAACTGGCGGCAAAAATCGCCTTAATCGCGGTTCCGTCTCTTCTCTTCTTTGCTTACGTGCTTTCGTTGGGCCGGATGCTCTTCTTCTTCCTGGTCATCATCATGATCCCGTTGGCCACCACCGAATTGGGAACGGATAGTTGGATTACCCCTTTGATGACCGGAGAAATGGCGAGCGTGAGCAAGTTGGTGGGGTTCGAGATCGAGGCGGGTTGGGTGCTGGTTTATACCTCGTTCATCATGATGATTTTGCGTTTCTTCGCCGGGCCGATTGCCCATAAGTTTTCGCCGCTGGGCTTGCTGGCCATGAGTGCGGCCATTGCCGCCTGCGGCTTGTTCGCTCTTTCGAAATCGGCCGGCCTGTGGATCTTGGCGGCTGCCACGCTCTACGCTTTCGGCAAAACCTTCTTCTGGCCGACCATGTTGGGCGTCGAATCCGAACAGTGTCCCAAAGGCGGAGCCCTGACGCTCAACATGCTGGGAGGCATCGGCATGATCGGCGTCGGCATCATCGGTGCGCCGCTTTTGGGCAACATTCAAGACAAGTTCATGGATAAGACTTTATTGGAGAACAACCCCGCCCTTCACGCAAAGATTGCTGGTGCCGAAAAGACCAGCGTATTCGGAACCTACAGTCCCCTTGACGAAGACAAGATCAAGGCATTATCGCCTGACGAGAACAAAATTGTCCAAGACACCGAGATGGCATCCAAGAAAAATGCGCGTATCGACCGTGGCGATATTCCCCTGCTTCATGCTCGTTTGCTACATTCTGCTGATTCTTTATTTCAAGGCCCGGGGCGGCTACCACGCCCAGGTGCTGGCGACGCCAAACGAAATCTTCCAGCCAGAAGGCGGGATGCCGTGAGTGGGTGAGTAGCACGCGAGTATCGGTGCAGCATCCTTTGCAAGAGTAGAAGTTTCAAAACGAAATTGGTGCCATGCCCACGGTACTCCGTGGGCATGTGAGGCACAGATACTACAGTCAGTAATCGGCAATAGCATCGGAGCCTTTCAATCGCCTTCGTTCCCGAAGAGCGGGAATCCACCCGCGGTGCAATTCGCACCTATTAATTGACGACCCTCGCATGCCCACGGAGTACCGTGGGCATGGCACCAAGTAATGTTCTTTCACCGAGATCCTTCCCCGGTGCAATTCGCAGTTGGTACTTGACGACTCTCGCGCTAATTTCTGGTTAAAGACATGTCCCCATCTGGGTGAAGGACTCGTCGGGCTTACGCCTCGACGCTCGCCATTTGGCTCGCGCCGCGTTCGCGTTCCACAATTGCCAAAAAGAGCTCACGGACGTCATTCGTGTGCCGTTCCAGGGCCGCCAGGAAGCGTTCGCCGGCTGAGCGTTCGTCACGCTCTTCCCAGCCGAGCCGGCGTGCCAGTTTTTCCTGCTCGTCGGGGCTTTCGGGCAATTCGTCCAGCGAGCGGTTGTGCACGATGCGGAGCCGGCTTTCCACCGTGCGCAAAAAATCGAATCCCGTTCGCAAAAGATCGTATTCGTGATCGGACAACAGTTGGGCCGAGCGCAGGGCCTCCAACGCCGCCCAGGTGTTCGTGCAGGCGCGGAGAGCGGGCAGCGTGCGGCCATATTTGATTTTGAAAAGCTGAATGATGAATTCGACGTCGACGATCCCGCCGAAGCCGCGCTTCAGGTCGCGCGTGCTCCGGCTATCTTCGAGACGTTGACGCATGTCCCGAATGCCGTCCGAAACGCCAGGGCCCAGGGCAAGCCGCAAACTCCCTCCTCGACGGCAGCCAACACTTCTTGGGCGAAAGCAGAGTCGCCAAAGAGCACCCGGCCACGACAAAGAGCTTGCCGTTCCCAGAGCTGGGCGCCGCCTTCTTCGTAATACTTGCGGAATTCGGTTAACGGCAGGACCAAGCTTCCCGATTTGCCCGTCGGACGCAAGCGCATATCGACCTGATAGAGGCGGCCCTGCGGACCAAGGAAACTCGTCACCTTGATGATGCGCTGCGCCAATTCCGTGAAGAAATGAAAGTTGTCGGTCAGCTCGAAACGATCGAACCGGCTGGCTCCCGGCGGCGGCCCGGTGCGGCCGTCGCCTTCGTAGATAACGACAAGATCGAGATCGCTGTGATAGCTCATTTCGCGGCCGCCGAGCTTGCCCAACCCGAGTAGGCCCAACGGCTCGGCTGCCCGGCTCGGTGCCCTTCCGCCAGATAAGGCACGCCGAAGCGCTTGGCGAGCGGCGCGCTCTTGCAGGCCCGCGATCTGCACCAGCATCGTTTCCGCCAGATCGCTGAGGGCGGCAGTCGTTGCTTGAATCGTGTCCTTGCCGAGGATGTCGCGGACGCCGATGCGCAGCAGTTCCTTGTCCTGGAAGCTGTGCAGGATCGGCTCGAGATCGGCGGCGCCTTGGCACAGTTCCGCCAGCTCCTGCCGAAGTTCGCCGGCCACGCGGGGCTGATTCAGCACGAGGCTATCGAGCAGCTCGTCGATCATGCCGGGATTGTTGATGAGGATTTCCGAGAGGAACTGGCTCCAGGCACACAGATCGACATAGAGCTTCAGGCTCGGCTGATTGAAGCTGAACAGTTCCCACAGGACCGACTTGGCGCCGAGCGATGCCGTCACCTTTTCCAGATTGACGAGGGCCATGTCCGGATCGGGCGTCTCGGCGAGGGCGCGCAGCAGCCGGGCGCGATGCTGGCGAGAAAATGCCGGCACCGCGGCGTGGACAGGAACGGAACTGTCTCCTGTGCCAGCTGGATGAGGTTCTTGATAGGCGCCGGTCACATCCCTGAACGGATACTGGCCCAGCACCGCGCGGATGGTTTCCGGATCGGGATTTGGATCGAGGATGAGGTCCGATTCCGGCTCGGCGCGGCCGTCCTCGCCTTGAAACGTCTGGTGCAGCAGGTGATCGAGGATCTTGCGGTCGAGCTCGGTTTTTTCCTGGTAATCGGGGAGGAATGCGGCCAAGGCGGAGGTCGCCAGCGAAGCCTTGGGCGTCGCAGGGGCCTGCTCCGAAGGGGGTGCGTTTTGATAGCCCATGCGGAGCGCGAGCTTGTGCAGCTCTTCCGCGCCGTCGGGCAGCCGGTGCGTTTGCAGATCGAACAGCAGTTGCAGCCGATGCTCCGTCTTGCGCAAGAAACGATAGGCGTCGTCGAGGACGCGATATTCCTGGTCGGTCAGGCAGCCGGCTTCTTCCAGCGCGTGCATGGCCAAGAGCGTGTTGCGCTGGCGCAGAGCGGGCAGATCGCCGCCGTTGAGCAGCTGGAGAAACTGGATGGTGAACTCGATGTCGCGGATGCCGCCGTGGCCGGTCTTGACCTCGGTCCGGGTTTCGCCGGCCTGACTCGTCTTATGCTCGATGCGGCGCTTGAGCGCCTTGATCTCGTTGATCTCGGCGAAGCTGAGATACTTGCGATAGACGAACGGCTCGATGGCCTTGAGGAACTGCTCGCCCAAAGCCGAGGTCGCCGGCCACCGGCCGAAGCTTGATGAGCGCCTGCCGCTCCCAGGTGCGGCCGAGCGTATCGTAATAAGACAGGGTGCTGGCCAGCGACCGGGCCAGCGGACCGCGCTGTCCTTCCGGCCGCAGCCGCAAATCGATGCGATAGGCCTGGCCGCGTCGGTGTGGCAGATAAGCAGACGAACCACTTCGCTGACGACGCGGGCAAAGAACTCGTTGTTGCCGATGCTGCTGGCGCGTTTGCCGCGCGTGTTGCCTTCTTCGTCGTAGAGGAACATCAGGTCGATGTCGCTGGAGTAATTCAGCTCTTCGCCGCCATGCTTGCCGAAGGCCAGAATCACGCAGCGCGCCGGCTGGCCCGCCGCCGTGAAGGGTTCGCCAAAGCGGTTGGCGACGTGACGCAGGCTGTCGGCCAGGGCGACCTCGAGCGCGGCGTCGGCCACGCGCGATATGTCGCGGGTGATTTCCTCCAGCGGCCGATCGCGGATGATGTCGTTGGTGCCGATGCGCAGCACCTGCCGCTGGCGGAATTCACGGAATGCGCTCAAGAGTCGAGAATCCTCAAAGGCCGCATCGATTTGCTGCTGAAGAACCTCCTGCAGCTCCTTGGAGCTGGGGCTGCGGCGCAGCGGCATCCGAGCCATGTCGAGGTAGTTCGGATGATTGCCCAGCAGATCGCTGAAAAATTGGCTGGTGCCGAAGAGCTGCAAGAGCGTTTCCAACGTTCGCCCCCGGCTCTCCAAAAGGTGAGTCAGTTGGCGGCCGCCGATCGGATGGGCGAGGAAACGCTCGAGGTTGTTCAGCGCCATGTCCGGATCGGGACAGCGCGGCAAGAGCCGGGCAAGCGGATGGCACAGGTGCAAGAGGTTGTCGAAACCTATCGAATGCGAGAGATGGACGAGATTGCGCCAGCCCGTTCGCGGTCGCGTAAGTTCCAGCTCTGCAGGAGTTCCGGCGCAGTTTTCGGGCGCGTCCAGGCACTGGCGTAATTGATCGAGGTGCATGAACCGCCGCCGCATGAATAGTGGCTAGTGGCGAGTGGCTAGTGGCGAGGCAAGAATCGCCGTCCAGTGTCGTCGCCCACCGCGCGAACAAAAGTGGCGAGTGGCAAGCAATTGGCCGGTGTCCTGCGCCATCGCCAAGGAAGCTCTAATCCGCAGCAGCATCTGCGAGCAAGGGCAGGCTCATTCGAGGAAGTCGAGACGTCTGCAGGGGGACGGGCTCATTTTCCCATCGCTTCTCGACAGCCATGCCTGCAAATTCTTTGGTGACCACTTCACCGAAGAGCGTGAACGCAGATGCTTCCGTTATCCTCACGCTTACCAGGCGGCCCGTCAACCGCTCATTTCCCTCGAAGACGACGATATGATCCGTCGGCGTCCGGCCGGTAAGCTGCCGCGGGCCGCTGCCTTCGTGCTTGACCGCACTCTTGCTCGGGCCTTCCACGAGCACCTCAACTTCCTGGCCGACGCGGGTTTGTTGGTCCGCCAGGCTGACTGCATTCTGAATGGCCAGGAGATCGTTGTTGCGCCGCTTCTTGGTTTCTTCCGGCACATCGTCGGCATACAGCTCGGCGCCTTTGGTGCCCGGGCGCGAGCTGTACTTGAAGATATAGCTGTTCTTGAAGCCGGACGTGGCCACCAGATCGCAACTGCGTTCGAACGACTCTTCCGTTTCGCCGCAAAAGCCGACGATGAAATCGCTGCTGATGGCCACGCCCGGAACGCGCTCCCGGCAGCGGGCCAGCATGTCCCGGTAGTATTCGACCGTGTAGAGCCGCTTCATCCGTTTGAGAACTTCATTGCAACCCGATTGAGCCGGCACGTGCAGATACGGGGCAACCTTGGGAAGCTCGCGCACGGCGTCCAAGAGATCGTCGTCCATGTCGCGCGGGAAGTTGGTGATGAACTTGATGCGCTCGATTCCCGGCTGATCCTGCAATGCGCAACAGCAAATCCGCCAGCCGCGTTTCCCGGCCATCGCCCTGCGGGAATTTATAACTGTTGACGGTCTGGCCCAGCAGGACGATTTCCTTGCAGCCTTCTTCCGCCAACTGGCGCACCTCGGCGACGATTTCGCCCGGCGGCCGGCTCTGTTCGGGGCCGCGCACGCTGGGAACGATGCAGTAGGTGCAGAATTTGTCGCAGCCGATCATGATGCGGACATACGCCTGGAAGGCGCTGGGCCGCATGGATGGGATCGCGCAGCGGATCGTAGCTCTCGAAGCTGCGTTCGACTTCGGGACGCGACGCTTCCGTGCGATCGAGGCTGAGGGCGACTTGCAAGTCGCCGGTTTTCTGGACTTGAGCAATCATCTCGGGGAATGCGGGCCAATTGGCCGGTGCCGCAAATCAGATCCACGTAGGGGGCCCGCTTCTTGATGAGCTCCTGATCCTTCTGAGCCATGCAGCCCAGAACGCCGATGATCGTGCTCGGGTGCGTGAGCTTGTGCGGACGCAGGCGGCCCAGGGCGCTGTAGATCTTGTCCTCGGCATGCTGCCGAACGCTGCAGGTGTTGAAAAGGATAACGTCGGCAGCGGTCGGTTCGTGAACGAGCTCATAACCCTGCCGGCGCAGGCTGCCGACCACGAGCTCGCTGTCCAGAACGTTCATCTGGCAGCCGACGGTTTCGATATAGAGTTTTTTGGTCATTTAGGTTCCTGCTAACATCCTAGCGAGTTTCTCATTTTAGCGAGCCTCCCACGTTAGTGGGGGGGAGTTTGCGGCGAGACTCCCCCCACTAACGTGGGAGGCTCGCTTGAGTCTAATAAACGTGGGAGGCTCGTTTCAATTCAGCTTGGCCCAAGCCAATCCCCGGCGACCGGCCGATAACCATTGAGGAAACTCGCCGCCGTCATGCGCTTCTTGCCTGCCGGCTGCAACTCGAAAACTTCTACTTCGCCATCGCCACAGGCGACGAGCAAACGTCCTGCTGCCGCTGCCTCGACGCGAATGCTCCCCATCGTAGTCAAGCCGCTCGATGATCCGCCAGCGGGTTTGGCTTTGAAGATAATCGTGCGGGCCGGAGCCTGGCTCGAGCGATGTAGATAAGTGTACGGCGTCGGCCACGGTTGCATGGCACGAATTTGGCGACAGATCTCATAGGCCGGGCGCGACCAGTCGATAAGACCCAATTCTTTGGTCAGTTTGGGGGCTTTGGTTGCCAACGACTTGTCCTGCGGGACGCCGCGGACCGGCCCGAGCGCCATGCGATCGATCACGTCTAAAGCCAGGCGGCTGCCGATTAAGGAGAGCCGCGCTTCCAGCTCGCCAGCGGTTTCCTCGGCGCCGATGGGCGTGGCTTCTTGGGCCAGAATGTCGCCGGCGTCGAGCCCGGTGGACATGCGAATGATGGTAACGCCGGATTCGGTTTCGCCGCGATAAATTGCCCAGGCGATGGGGGCCGCTCCGCGATAGCGGGGCAACAAAGAAGCATGGACGTTGATGCCGCCTTGGGCCGTGGCTTCGAGGATCTGCTTGGACAGGATTTGTCCATAGGCGGCCACCACGAGCAGATCGGCCTGAAGCGAGCGCAATTGCGCTTCACCCTCGGGGGTATTAACCGACTCTGGCTGGAAGATGGGCACCGCCTTTTGGCGCGCCAGCTCCTTCAGCCCTGGCCCGGTCTGACGCGTGGAACCGCGTGCCTCGCCAACGGTTTTGTCCGGTTGCGTGAAAAAGCCGACGAGTTGGTGCGCGGAGCCAAGAATGGCCGCAAATGTGGGTTCGGCGAACAGACCGGTTCCCATCATGACCAGGCGCATAGGTTCACGGCTCGGGACAAAGTTGAAGCGTGTGCAAAATAGTCTCTCTCACATCACCGCGCCGGCAGGAGGAGTCTCCGGCGCGCCGCCGCCTTGCAGGATTTCGAGCAGCTTCTTGATGTCGGCATCGCTGGGGATTTCGCCTTTTTCCTGGGCTTTACGGTACTCGCGCTCGAACTGATACAGGTCGCCCGCGCGGATAATTTGGCTAGCGGTCCCATTTTGTCGATGAAGAGTTCGCCGTGCAGATGATCGACCTCGTGCTGCCAGACACGGGCTTCGAGGTCCGAGGTTGTCGTGCCTTCGATCATGTCTCCCGTGAGATTGTACGCACGGTAGCGGACTGTCTTGGCTCGGCGGACACGTTGATATAGGCCCGGAAAGCTCAGGCAGCCTTCCTCCCCTTCGACGGTGCTTTTGCGTTCGATGATGACCGGATTGATGAAAATGGCCTCTTTTTCTCTCTGCTCGGGCTCCAGGTTCATGACAAAAACCTGGAAGGGATAAACCACCTGTGGGCCAGCCAGGCCAAGGCCTTTGCCTTCGTACATCAGTTCCAGCATGGCGCCGATGCTGAGCTGCACCTGCTTATCGATCGCCGTCAAGGGCTTGGCAGCGTGCCTGAGCGATGGGTGGGGATAGCGAACGATCTTCATCACAATTTCCGAATCAGTCTTTCTTGAAGTAGGCCGGCTTGCTCTTGATCTTCTCGAAGCGGTCGAGCGGTGTGACGAACACGTCCCCCGGCAGCTTGCTGCATTGCGTGAACCAGCCCTCGGCGGTTTTGCCGCCCACTTGCAGGGTGATCGGTTGGGGTTCACCATCCAGCGTCAGCACGACGTCAAGCCCGCCGTCTTTCAGAGCGAATTTCTGCTCCGGCTTCGGTCCCGATTTGGCGCCAAGGAAGGAGACGGCGCGCAAGCCATTGAGGCTTGCCAGGAATCCTTCCGCCAGGGCCGCGTCGACTTTATAATCTGGCGGCGCCTTTACACTCCATTCCGTGGCCGACTTGCGCTCCAGTTGCAAGGTGAACGGGCTACCCACCAGGTCTTGCCAGCCCGTCAATTTCATGGTTTTGACCTTGGCCGGATCGAACTGCAATACGACGGGATCCTGCAGATCGCCCTTGAGCGAATCCACCATCGACTTAGGCAGCACATAAACCAGGTCGCGGTCGCCGCTCTTGGCGTAGAAGCCTTCCTTGTCGTCGGTTTCCTTGCCTAAGAGATAGACATGCTCGTCGGTTTTCTTGTCTTTTTCGGTCGTGATCGCAAGTTTGATCGCAGGATTTTTCAATCCAAAGCGTTCGAGATCATTTTCCGTAATCTTGTCGGCAATTAGTTTGGAAGCGACCAATCGGGCAAAGGTAGCCAGGATCCTCTGAATCTTGACGTTTTCGACGGTGCGCCCCGCCAGGTCCTTGGGCAGCGACAGTTTCCAGGGCGTCGTCTCCTTGTCCGTGTGCGTTCGCGTCATTTCGTAGGTTGTACCGTCGCGCGTCAAAACCACCTTGATGGCATCGTTCGGATACGTCTGACTAGGCAGTCGGCGATCGAAATAGGCCAGCTTGCCTTCGGAAACGCGGTCCAGCACCGATCCCGGAACCGCCATGCGGGCCACGTCGGCGCCTTCTTCCCGCTTCACAAAAACCAGGTCCTTGTCGCGTTTGCCAAAGGTCAGCTTGATGGTTGGCTTGGGATCTTTCAGAGCAGGCTGTTCCGACACCGGCTTCTTGGCATCCTTGGCCGCGTCTTTCTTTTCGTCGGGTTTCGCGTCGTTCTTTTTGGCTTCGTCCGCTGGTTTCTCTTCCTTCTTGACGCCGTCAGTCCAAAGCGAAACCACGGCTGTGGGTTTATCGAAACCGAGATCGGCGTCCGTCTTGGCGGGCTCAGGGAAATCCTTCACCAAGTGTTTGCCGGTAAGGGATTGAATCAGGCCCTGGATCGCAACCATATCGACCTCTTCTGGTTTACCGGCCTCGTAGAGTTTCCACTGAGGAGTCGTTCCGCTCTTGCGGAACACCAGCATTTCACGACCGGCGGGCTGGACGTCGATCGCATCGATACGGCTGCTGTCCGCATCGACAAGATCGCGATTACGCAAGGACGATGGGTTTTCGGCCAATTTCAGCAACCCGGCGATTTTGGCTGGCCGGGATCTTGACGATGTTCGAGTCACTTTCCAGGCGGGCGTAGCGTTTATCGCCCTTCTCGTCTACTTTCTTGCCGATCAACAGAGCATCCGTGGTGGAGCCCTTGGGTTCTTCGCTGAAGCCTCGCGCCGCTTCCTTCTTGACCTCGATGCGCATGAGCTCGGGCTTGTCCTTCGCCAGTCCTTTTTGGGCTAGCTCGGCGTCCTTGGCGCCCGCCGTGTCGAAATCGGCATCGCTATCGACGCGGAGCGCGGTGACGGCTGAGAGGAGCTCGTTGATCGCGGCGATGCGGCCGGGATTTGTCGGGGCCGTGGGAGCCGTCGGATTCTCTGCCTCCGTCTCCGCCTCGCCAAAAGCGGGCTGCTTGAAGCGCCATTTGCCGGCGGAGGTCTTCTCCAAATCCACGGCGGGTTTTCCCGTTTCCTGAACCTTCACTTCGCTAAGGTCGAAGGTGTTGTCGGCAAGCAGATCTTTGGCGCGGAAACCCGTAAGCGATTTGAAAACGCTGTCAATGTCTGATTTGCGCAGGGCAATCGGCGTTTTGGGCTCGTCCGAAGTGGTGGCATAGACGATCGAGCCGCTGCCGCCCGGGCTCTGATCGCCAAGATCCATCCACCATTCGCGTTCGCCGCCGGCCTTGATGAGTGTGACTTTGGCGGCGGGATTTTCGAGGCCGAACTTCTTCAAATCGGTGGTCAGGTCGGCTTGTTCTTCTTTCTTGGCGCCCATGACCTGGTCGATAAGTTGCCTCACCAAACCTGACATCAGTCTCACGTCCGGTTCTTTGCAGCGCCAGTTGCCTGTGCTGTCCTTAAAAAAACGCAATGTTTCTTTCGTGGGCCGAAAGCGCTGGATTTCCACCGTCTCGATTTCATCGGCTTTGACCGGTTTGACGACGTCGTGAACGCTGGGCAGAGCAAATTCCTGCTGCTCCTTGGTGCGCGTGCCGAAGAGCTGGCTTAGAAGCATTACGCCCAGGAAAGCAAAAAGAACGCCGAAGAGGATATAGGTTGTGCGGAAATTCATGGTGCTCCCGAGCCCCGGTAGGGGCGACAGTCAATAGCCAGGGGCGTCAGCCCCTGGCTCCCAGGAGAGAGCCCTTCAGCCCCGGAAGGGGCGAAAGTACTTTCGCCCCTTCCGGGGCTTGGGTGTTATGGGAAATCCTGACCAGGGGCTGACGCCCCTGGCTATTAACTTCCGCCCCATCCGGGGCTTAAATGTTAAGCTCAAATGGCCCAGCCGGGTATCCGTTGCCCGCCCGACTGGCATTAACTTAACAGGACCAGTTCCTGAAAATCGCCAACGGACACGTGCCCGTCTTAGCCCCAAGGGGGCGGCCTATGATAGCCCAGGGCGATGAGCCCTAGGGATGAGCCAGGGGTCCTAATTCAGCCCCAACGGGGCGGCCTAGATCGCCCCGTTGGGGCTCGGGAAGTCCCCCGGAAGCAGTGCCCAGGGCTAAGCGCCCTGGGCTATCATAAATCGCCCCGTTGGGGCTAAAATCAATGCTCGGCCAGTTTTCACCGTGTCACGCTTAAGCGGACGCCATTCTCGCCAGTCCACATTATTTTACCTGAATCAACGGCGGCGCACGACCCAAACGCCGGCGCCCAAGCCGATCACGCCGACGACCATGAGAATGGCGGGAACCCAGAACATTCGGCTCAAATCGGCGGTGGCGCCCAAAGTGTACGTTTCGCGTTTCTTGGCATCGATGCCGATGTTGTTCGGTCGCTCGCGGAGCCAGGAGAGCATGCTGTTGAAGATGTCGTACTCCTGGCCGCCTAGCTGCTCGGACATGAATCGGTTGGAAACCCAGGTAGCATCGCCTACCACCACCAGACGCGGCTTCCCTTCTTCTTGCATGCCCGCGTGCGGATTGGTGGGCGACATGGGCGGCGTTTCACTGACCGCAACACCAACCGTCAGAGGCTTATTGCTTAACAGATCTTCGAACCCGCCGCGGCGGATGTACTCGTCGGTCAAGGATTTGTAGTCGGCAGCGACATTGGTTTCGGCCCAAATACCGAAATGAGGGTCGACCAGGAGGATAGGATCTACCCGATAACGGCTGCCGGCAGGCGAAGCAGTCTGCAGGGGCGTGACGGTCCGCACTTTGAACAGACGAAATGCGGTGCCTTCGAAGGCGCTCACGATGGGATTGCGATCGCGAATGGTCTCGTCCGGGTTGACGACCGCCAAAACATATTCGGGCTGTCTGCGATCGGTGCCGTAATAGTGAAGAACGATGTTGTTTCCAACCTCCACTCCATATTGAGCCAAGAAGGATTCGAGGCCGGTTTCTTGCATCGTTTTTTGTGGCGTGAGATTCACGTCCAGGAGAACGATCATTTTCCCCGGTTTCTTCCCGGTCGCTGCCGCAGGCGGATTCATGTACTTGCCAAGCGCCGCCAAGCCAGGCTCCAGAATCTTCTCTTTCGGGCCCGCGACCACCACAACCGCGGCGTCATCGGGGACGGCGCTGGCCACCACCACATCGGGATTGTCCGATTTCGCTCCCGCTATGGGGCTGAAGCGCAGGCCTTTGACCTTGTAATAGGCGGCTTCCAAGCGCTGCCTGAGAATGCCCACACCCTTGTCGAGTTGGGAATTCAGCGAGGAATCGAGGAGATCGAGCTCACCTTCGCCTTGGGTGAAATAGATGACCGGCTTATCCTTTTCCTCCGACAGGGCGTAGACCTCGCCAATAAGCACTTTCTCGCCCTTGAACGAACCTTTGTTCCCCTGGTCGCGCAGATCGAGAGGCGCTTCGACCATGTCCGTATACTTGATGAAACGGTTCTGAATCTGCGAACCTTTGCCGTAGACGAGCAGGATGCCCCGGCGGTCGCCGAACTTGAATTCATCGTTGAGCTTGGCGATTTTCTCGCGGTCGAGGTCGGGCGAAAGAAACTCCACCTGCATGTTCTTGGCGAACTGCCGGGAGTTTTCCAGGAGCACGCGCGTTTCCGGATACCACGGATCGGACCGCGGCATCAGCACGTAGACCTTGAGCGGCTGATTCATGCCTTCGAGCACTTTTTCCGAGCGCGGGCTCAGGCCATACATGCTCGACTTGGCCCAATAGTTGGTCGTGTTGAACCAACGCAGCGGCCCCCAGGGGACATAAACCAAAACGTTCAGCACCACCAGCACCAACAGGAGCAGCCAGACGCTGAGCACGGCGTTGTAAGCGAATATCATCCGGCGAAAGAGGGCCGAGGAGCGCTCATCGCCACGGCAAAATTGCAGACTAATGAACATGACGGCCAAGCCGGCTACCAAGGAGAGCAGCACCATCCAAAGCCGCCAACCGTCCTTGCCCTGCCAAACCTGCCAGCCACCGGAAATCGTATCCCACCAACTCCAGGTCAAACCCAGGCCAAGAAAAATGACCGTGAGCGAGCCCAGAACGCCGCCCAAAACCAAAACCTGGAAGCGCACGAAATCGCGTTCGGGCATGCGCGAACTTTGGCCCAAGAGCCGCCAAACGCCGGCGACCAGGAAAGAGAGCCCCAGGAGAAAGGCCCACAACGTTATGGGTAAGTTGTTGGTTCGGTACTTGAACGCCAAAACGACTGCCAAGATGCCAAATACCACGGCGGCGGCAAAGGCGCCGTAAGCGGCTTGGGTAGGCTTAGCCTCCAAGCGTTCGAACAACGACAGTCGTTGTCCACCAGAAGATCCGCCATCTTGCGAACTCGACATCTCAACCTACCTCGGGCAATTGAATGAGGATCACGCGTTGGCCGTCGCTTTTCGTTTAACCCGGAGCCAACGGCGACGGTTGTCTTCACGCCTCACATCGCAGCATGCATTCTGCGGTTACCAAGATTACATAGCCCCCGGGGAGCCTGTCAGCCGTCGCCGCTGGCTCCGGGTTAAACGATCGGGTTTCCCCTAGCGCCAACGGCGTGATTCGAGCACTTTCACCGTCAAAAAGCTCCAAAAAATCGTAGCCGAGATCTGGTAGAGATAATACTTGGGCGTAATCTCTCCCTCCAAGCTGACGAACCACAAGTCGACAAACGAAATGTGATTCAGTATGGGCACGATGGCTTGCCCCGTGACCGCGTCCCTTTGCGACATGAACTGCTGTTCGATGAAGAAAACGGCAAAGAACATCAACATGCCGGTTACGGTCATCACCGCTGCGATAATCTGATTGCGCGTGAGACTCGAAAAGAACAGGCCCATGCTCAAAAAGCTGGCGCCGGTGACGGCCAACATCAAATAGAAAATCAGCAAAGGCCGATACTCAAATGGCTGTCCGCCTTCCACGCGCAACGATATCAGGCAAAGGCCCCAAGGCAGCCAAAGCAACATGAAAAAGACCAAAGCGGCGAAGAGCTTGCTAAGCACCACCACAGTTTCGTCCAGCGGCGCAGTGAGAAGCACTTCGAGCGAGCCGGTGCGGTTCTCCTCGCTCAGTAGGCGCATGGTCAAGAGCGGAACCGCCAAGATGAAACAGAAGACGGGAAACAGCGAAAGCAGGTATTGCGTCACGATCGGTTCTTGCAGCGGAATGCCCAGCAAAGCCGGTCGCGCCAGGTCGCGGATGAACAGCAGAAAGAGGAAAGCGGCCACAATGGTGAAGCTGAGTAGCACCAGGTATGCGATGGGCGAATAGAAGAAGGAAGTCAATTCGCGTCGGAAGAGGACGAAAAACTTATAGTCGAGGCAAAGACAGGCGGACAGGCTGGCACAAAGGAACCCCAGAAAAAACAGCGTAAGTCCTGCGGGCACGAAATAGGGAGTGGGCCGATTCGAGAGCCAGCCCCAGGCAAAAAACCACGACGGCAGAATCGAACGCCCTAGCGCCACCAGCATGACAAGCAGGCCCAGGAGCCCAAGGCTCACGGCTGCCCGATGGCCCCGTTTGCTGTTGACCCCTTCCATGGTGAGAAAAACCCACACGTAACCGAGGCCGGCCAAAATCAACAACACGCCGTAGGGCCGCCCCGCATCTCCGCCCACCAGGAACGCTTGGGAAAAAATGCCGCCGATGAAGCCGACCAGCGCCATGAGGCCGCCTAGCCCTCCGATGATGGCCAGCGCCGAAACGCGCCAGGTGGGATCGGTTTCATTGCGCACAAACGGCATCAAAAACAGCAGTCCCAGGACTAAGCAAACGAAGCTATAAGGCAGGAACAACGCCCCGACATAGGGCTTGGGAATGACGATGAACAGCAGAGCCGCCATGAGCCAGAAATAACCGAGGAGTCCATAGGTTCTGCGGATTTGCATGTCCGGATCGAGAGCCGCGTGAAAGAGCAGCAGCGTTACGCCGGTGACCACGGCCATGATGCCCCAGCCGGGGCTTACGGTCATCGCCACCCGATTTGAGAAGACGATGAGCATCAGAATGAAGGCGCCGAAGAGCACCAGCGACAAGCCGATGAGGCCGATTAGCCGCGCAAACCGCGGATCTTCGTTGCGCATGACGGAAGGGGCGAATTCGGTGGTTGGGTTCCAGCCGCGACTCGTGCCGCTGAGAGGTGTATCGGATGTAGGCTTGCTCGACATACGTCAACCCTTCCCGCTCAAGACATCGCTCCGATGCGCCCATTCTCGTGCAGCCGCTCACTCACCAATCGTGCCGGCAGTTCGGCCCGCATGACGACATCGAGGAAATGATCCTCGAGCTTACGCCGCCGCATGTCGAGTTGCCGCAGGGGCCAGCCGTTGCTTACAATCCGTTGCGCAATCAATTCGCGGAGATCTTGATGATCTTTCGTGCGGACTTCGCAGGCCACCAGGCCGTTTTCGATTGGTTTGCCCGTCACTTGGGCAACGCCCGTGGTGGTGCGCAGCACGTTCAAAACTTGGTCAAGCGGGCCCCGGGCTTCGACGGTTATGAGGTTGTCTTCCGATCCCAGCTCGCTCATTTTCTTGTCCAGGCCGATGCGCCCGGAACTGATGATGATGACGCGCCGGCAGACAGCTTCGACCTCGGAGAGAATGTGCGTGGAGAGCAGAATCGTGTGTTGGTCGCCCAGCTCGCGAATGAGATTTAGGGTTTCGCGAATCTGCAGCGGGTCGAGGCCGCTTGTGGGTTCGTCCAGAATCAGGATCGGCGGATCGTGCACCAGAGCATCCGCCAACCCCACGCGCTGCCGGTAGCCTTTGGAAAGCGTGCCTAGCAAACGCCGCCGTACCTCGCGAATCCGGCAGCGATCCAGCACGTAGCCAATATGGCTTTCACGCAAAGACCTGTCCACGCCCTTGAGGCGGGCACGATACATGAGATATTCTTCGACGCGCATCTCGGGATAGAGCGGCACACTTTCCGGAAGATAGCCGATGTTCTGGCGCACCTGCATCGACTGCGTCATCACATCGAAGCCGGCCACGTGGGCCGAGCCTTCGGAGGCCGGCAGGAACGTGGTGAGGATGCGCATGGAGGTCGTCTTGCCAGCTCCGTTCGGTCCCAGGAAGCCGACGATTTCACCGCGCAAACAGAGAATGAAATGTGATCGACGGCCTGCACGGGGCCGAAATACTTGGTCAAGTTTTCCACGCGGATCATGAAATCATCCGGCGAGAAACGCAAGAAATTGATTCGAGCCATAACGCAAAAAGAACTTCGCCGCCGCGCTGCGCCCGGCAGACTCGCAAGAGAAGCTCTCGATCCAGCCATCATATCATGCTAGTGAAGCCTGGCAAGTTGGCGGCGGACAGGCCCTTGAGAGCAAGAATCAATGCGGCCCCGCCGTCCGAACGCTCTCGGATACCTGGCCGGCATAAGATTTGAATTCATCGCGGAACAAGCCGGCCAGACGGTGCGCTTTCGCGTCGTAGGCGGCCGGATCGGGCCAGGCGGTTCGCGGGTTGAGGATGCCCTCGGGAACGTCCGGGCACTGTTGCACCGCCGGCAAACCGAAGATTGGATCCGGCTTCACCGGCGCGTTGGACAAAGCCCCGGAGAGCACGGCGCGGACCATGGCGCGCGTATGAGCCAGCTTGATGCGGCTCCCCTGGCCATAGCTGCCTCCCGTCCATCCCGTGTTGAGGAGCCAAACCTGCGAGCCATGTTTGGCCAGCCGATCGCCCAATAGCCGAGCGTATTTGCCAGGATGCAGAGGTAAAAAGGGCGCTGCGAAACAGGTGCTGAAATCGGTCTTGGGTTCGGTCACGCCCGTTTCGGTGCCGGCGACTTTGGCCGTGTAGCCCGAAAGAAAATGATACATGGCCTGGTCGTTGGTCAGTCGGCTGATCGGCGGCAACACTCCAAAGGCGTCGAACGTCAGGAAGAAAACTTGCGTGGGATGACCGCCGCGACCGCTGAGCTCGCAGTTAGGGATGAAATCGACCGGATAGGCCGCACGCGTGTTTTCGGTAAAGCGGCCGTCGGCATAATCGGGAATGCGCGTATTTTGATCGAGCACCACGTTTTCCAGGACGCAGCCGAACCGGATGGCGTTCCAGATTTGGGGCTCGCCCGCCTGGGATAGATTGATCGTTTTGGCGTAACACCCGCCTTCGAAGTTGAAAACTCCTGTGGACGACCAGCCATGCTCGTCATCGCCGATCAGGCGTCTCTCCGGATCGGTGGACAAGGTGGTCTTGCCGGTGCCGGAAAGGCCGAAGAAAAGTGCAGTCTTGTTGTCGGGCCCAGGTTTGCCGAACAATGCATCGGGAACACGTCGCGCTGCGGCAAGAGATAATTGAGAACGGAAAAGACAGCTTTCTTGATCTCGCCGGCGTAGTGGGTTCCCCCGATCAGCACGATTTTCTTGGCGAGATTCAAGATGACAAAAACGTCGCCACGGGTGCCGTCGATTTTGGGATCGGCATGCAAATCGGCGGCATGAATGATCGTCAAGCCGGGCACGAATTTCGCCAGATCGTCGGCACCGGGCCGCAAGAAAAGGCAATGGGCGAACAGGGCGTGCCAGGCTTTTTCCGCGATCACGCGGACACCCAGCCGGTAAGCCGGATCGGCGCAGGCCCAGCCGTCGACCACGAACAGCTCGCGGTTCTGCAGGTAAGCGGTCACCCGGTTTTGAATCTTGTCGCAGACCGCCGGATCCATGGCCCGATTCACCGGGCCCCAGCAAATTTCGTTTTCGCGGCCCGCTTCAGGAACCACGTAGCGATCTTGAGGCGAGCGGCCGGTTCGTAAGCCCGTATAAGCGACGAAGGCGCCCTCGTGGCTGAGCAGGCCTTCCTGGCGGTGCACTGCCAACTCGGTCAACACGGCCGCCGGCAGATCTGCATGGATCTTGCCGGGGTAGACAATGCCGTGCCGATTTGCGAGGTCTTGGGCGGACGCCGGTGGGGCGGCGGCCGGTTCAGCCTGTGGCCGTGTTCCTTGCGGCATGCCCGGGTACCCTCTATGCACTGCTCGGCTCAACATGGGCAATTGATATGAAAAAAACTAATGTGAGAAAGACCGCGTTGGTCAAATCCACGTTTCAGCCTGGAGTTCCCCCCTCACCATGCGCCGCCTCCGGTCTGAATATCTGTTCAAGGGCCTGTTTCTGGGGCTCTTGATCTATGCCGCCCTCCAAGTCCCCGATTGGACTACCTTCTTCCGCGTGAATGGCTGCCTCGCTGCCGGTTTGGCTTTGGCTCTGTTGGTGAGCGGCGGCCAAAAATGGCGCGAAGGCTATAAGGTGCAGGGCCGCCCCGCCGCTTTTCTCCTGTTTCTCTTTCTGGAAAGCGATCTGCTGATCTACGCCGGCATCGTGCTCGGCTTATTCGTGGGCACGCAGATGCTCCCAGAGGCGGTTACCGACCGGCAACTCTTGATTGCCTGCCTGTTGGGTGGCGCAGCTCTCGGGTTTGTATTTGGCGCCATGAATCAGATCCGACGTCCGCTGCTGCGTCTGGGATTGAGCTTGGGCCTGGCCGTCGCTCTTGCGCTCGGTGCGCTTGCCTGGTTCGGCCAGTTCGAGGGGCTCGTTGCCGGCTGGCAGTGGCCAAGCCCCATTCACGACAAAAAGCTCTTCGGGGCCCAGTTGCTGGTGGGCATGCCATTCTTTTACTTGCTTGCCTTCGCCGGGCGGGAAGAGGAAACAGAAATCGAGATCGGCATGCTTTGCGCCGCTTTGGGGCTGGGCACCGCCATGCTCACCGTGCCGGGTTCGGGAGTGCAAATCGTCGGTTTCGTCGCTCCGGTTTTGATCTTCTTCTGGTACACCAGCTTCGTCCTTCATCGTCTGCGGGTTTTCAAGCATTCGCTGCGCGGTTTGAGCTTTGCGCAAATGGGCCGCAATCGCCTCGCCATCCTGGCCTTTCGTCGCGCGTTGGCTTTGGAGCCAAACAATGAACTGGCCCGTGAGGGGCTCTGGTCGCTTCATAAGAAGCTCGATGCCGCCGAACTGGCGGCAGATCCGCAAACGCTCGAACTCGTCGATTTTCAGCTTTGTCTGGAACGAGCCGCCAGTTTGCTCATGTTACGCCCCAGCCCGGAAAAACTGGACGAAGCCGGGAAGCTTCTCGATCTGACGGCTAGCCAAAGGCCCGATTTTCTTCCGACCATTCGCTATTGGCGAAGCGTGCTGGCAACGCATGCCGGCAACCTGGATCAGGCAGTTGCCGAACTGGAGGCCCTGCTCGTTCCTGCAGACAATGCAGCCAACGATCCTCAGCGGCGCAAGGTTCTCTATCTCGCCTGGCGCTGGCGCTGGGTTCGCATCCGGAACTGACTCGGCGCGTCGGCACGCCGCAATTGACGAAGCCCGGCGGCCGCATGGCAGCCATTGCCGCCGTCGAGGATCGGCTCGCAGAGGATCCGACCGATCCGGAAGCCTGGACTTTCAAACAACTCCTCTATCAAGCCGTCACTCAGGCGGAATACGACGTGGTAGCCGGTCCCGATAAGGCAGCGCCGCGTTTCGACCATGCCTATGCCCTGCAATTGGGCCAATCCCTGGTCAACGATAAAACGCAGTGGCGTCGCGGTGTCGAGTATCTAGGGTTGGCTGCACGCGGCTTGCCGCAATCGAGCCCCAGCATCTTTATGGTCATGGCTCAGGCGTCCCAGCGCGAGGGGGACGTCGAGTTTGCGCATCATTATCTCGAGAGCGCCAAACACGCCGGTCGAATTCTCGGTCCGGTGCAGCTTGGCCCCGACGATCGGCAAGCTTATTTCAGTGCAGTCAAGACGCTTGCCGAGGAAGCATTTGCTCAGGATCGCGTGCAACAAGCCGTGGAGAATCTTCAGCTCTATTCGGAATATGAACGCAGCGGTCTGGAAACGCAACGTACCTTGGCTGGTCTCTACGAAAAGTTAGGCGATCCGTTGAACGCCTTGCGGGCGACCGAGAAAGGGCTCCTCTATAGCGCAAGACAAGGATTTGCTGACCAGAAAAGATCGCTACTACTATTCGCTCATGCCCGATGATTTACGGCAGCGGCGCGATCTGGCAGCTCACGGATTCGACATCGAATACTGCCTGACCAAGGCCCGCAAACTGCTCGACGCCAAGCATGGCGATCTCGAAACCGTCGAATGGGCCATGCATCTGATCGAGTTGGCTCGGGTGCTTCGTCCCGATTTGATCGTCGGCAAGGTGCTCCATGCTCGTGCGCACCTCCGTCGCGGCGAACGGGATCAGGCGGTCGAGCTGCTCGAATCGGTTCGCAAGCCCCGGCCGGAGAATTTCGCCACCGGCGCCGATGAGGAAGCCTGGTATTTGGCCAATCGACTGCTGGGCGACTTATATCTGGCGGAGCTGGCTCGGCCCGATTTGGCCCTCGAATGCTTCACCAGCTACCGGCAAAGCTCGAAGAGCGGCGCCGACACGCTCTACAAGCTTGGCCAGACTTACGAACAACTGGGCGACCGCCCCCTGCGCCACCAAGTTCTACCGGCATGTAGTCTCCTACGAGGGCCATCCCTTAGCGCCGGATGCCCGCGACGCGTTGGGGCGACTGGAGGCAGGGCCAGGTTAGCGCGAGACTCATTCACAAGCAGTCAATGAACAATTCGTCGCCTTCATCGCCTGCTTTCTTCCCTTCCCACCGCGACTCCGGTTGACACGTTTTCGCCAAACGGGCTATAACTTCGTGCCGCGATGGAGGCCTGTTCTCCTTTGGGGATCGAGTGGGCGACTTGAGGTTTTCCGCGGACTACTTTCGAGACTTGGTTCACGGCCGCCAACGCGGCCTTGGGGCCTCGCTACAACGGGCCGGTCTCGATGTGGTCAGCCGGCTTTACGGCTTGGTCGTCGTGGTTCGGAATCGACTTTACGATTGGCGCTGGCGGGCGATTCATGCGGCCGATGTGCCGGTCGTAAGTGTCGGCAACCTGACGCTGGGCGGAACGGGAAAGACGCCCTGCGTGGAGTATGTCAGCCGGCTGTATCGCGAGCAGGGCTTGCAAGTCGCCATCCTGAGCCGCGGCTTTGGCGGAGAAACGGGGCCCAACGATGAGGCCCTCCTTTTGGAGGAATCGCTGCCCGACGTGCCTCATCTCCAAGGCGCCGACCGCGTGGCCTTGGCCCGGATCGCGGTTGAAGAATTGGAGAGCGAAATCCTGGTGTTGGACGACGGCTTCCAGCACCGTCGCTTGAAGCGAGTGCTCGACATCGTCCTCCTGGATACGACGGATCCCTGGGGAGCAGGCCGTATTTTCCCGCGCGGCTTGCTGCGAGAATCGCCTCGGTCGTTGGCTCGAGCCGATGCGGTAATTTTGACGCGATGTGACCAGGTAGACGCGGCCATCAAAGAAGATTTGCGCAGGCAGATCGCAGCTTTGGCGCCCGAGCCATCGTTGCGGAATCGAGCCATCGTCCTTTGGAAATGCTGCGATGGCAACAGCCGGCGAGTGGCGTTGCCCCGTTGAACGGGGCTTCCGTCGTCGCCTTTTGCGGCATCGGCAACCCGGAATCGTTCCGCCGGACGCTGGTAGACGCAGGAGCACGCGTTCTGGCGTTTCGGACTTTTCCGGATCATCACGCTTACAGCGCTGCGGATGTAGAAGATTTGCGAGGCTGGGCAGGCAAGCAGGCAATGGATTGTCTCGTTGTTACGACGCAAAAGGATTTGGTCAAGCTGCGCCTTCCGAATCTGGGTGGACTGGCGTTGTGGGCATTGCGGGTCGGCCTTCACTTCGAAGCCGGCCAGCAAGCGCTTGACCAGAAATTGCTGGAGGCAGTGCGGATCGCTTGAGCGAGCTTCGGATTCGAAGTTCTTCAGGCGACGCCAAACTGCATCCGGGCGCATTCGAGGTCAGGCATGAGCGATTCCCTTCCCACTGGCGGCGTTTCCCCTACCGACCAAGCGGTTCCGCCGTTCGATCTCCAAGGGCTGAAAACCTACGATCTGGCCTCTCGGCCCTCCAAGGTGTTTGCCGAGGATCTTGGCCAGACCGTGGGGGCTGGCGCCACCGTTGGCGATTGGATCGATTCGCTGCCCAGGCAACTCGCCGGCAACGACCTTCGCGCCATCAGGGACCAAATTTGCCGGGCCTATTCCGGGCGCAAGACAGCCGTCGCAGCCCTGGGCGGCCATGTCATCAAGACGGGCTGCGGCCCCTATCTGATCGATTGGGTCAAGCGCGGCCTGCTCACGGGCGTTGCCCTGAACGGGGCGGCCGCCATCCACGATCTCGAATTGGCGTTGGCGGGCAAGACCAGCGAAGACGTAGGCGCCCAGTTGCACGCCGGCCGCTTCGGCATGGCCCGCGAGACGGCAGACGCTTTTGCCGTGGCGGCACGCTGCGGCGCGGACAGCCAGCGCGGCCTGGGCTGGGCACTCGGGAAATATCTTTCGGAACGCGATTGCACCAATCCAGAATGCAGTCTTTTGCTGGCTTGCTATCAGGCCGACGCGCCCTGTACGGTTCATGTCGCCTTGGGAACCGACATCGTGCACATGCACGCCCACGTTTCCGGCGCGGCTCTGGGTGAAGCCAGCATGCTCGACTTTCGCAGGCTCTGCACGCTGGTTTCGCGCATGCACGAAGGCGTGTGGCTCAATTTCGGCAGTGCCGTGGTTATGCCCGAGGTTTTCCTGAAGGCGGTCAGCGTCGTGCGCAATTTCGGTTACGACCTCGACGGTTTGGTTACGGTCAATCTCGACAAGCAAGTGCAATACCGCAGCAAGGTCAACGTGCTCGACAGGCCGTCCACCAAGGGGCTGGAGCTGATCGGCTGCCATGAGATTCTTTTGCCCTTGCTCCACGCGGCAGTGGCCCATCGGCTGACTGCGGAACAGTATCATCTGCGCTCGGCAACAATAGCAGCCTAGGAAAAACAACGGGCGGAATCGATTCCGAACGCAAGTCTTTCTGGGCCAAGAGGATAATGGATTGCATTGCGCCCCTGCACACACACATGACTGCTGGTGGGTGTCGAGGATAATGGATTGCATTGCGCCCCTGCACACACACATGACAGCCGGTGAATGTCACCGGGGAAAAGGATGCTTTCGAACCACGCCAGAGTTTGGGTTGTGAGTTCTCCTTTTCCTTGGGAATTCGAGTTTCGGATTTTGAGCCGTGAGGCGCCTTCATGTCCCATGACTTGATCGAACTGGTGGGCCGGCTGGGAGCGCCGCACGTTTTGGTCGTCGGCGACCTCATGCTGGACCGCTACGTCTGGGGCGATGCCGAACGCATCAGCCAGGAAGCACCCGTCATTCTGCTCCACGCCGACCGTCGCGAAGAACGGCTGGGCGGGGCCAGCAGCGTGGCCACCATGCTCCGCGCCCTCGGCGCTCGGGTGAGTATTACAGGCTTGGTTGGGGCCGACGCCGACGGCCTGCGCATTCGGGCGATTCTCGACCAGTGGGCCATCGATCACGAAGGCGTAGCGACTGCCGAGGGGCGCATCAGCACGGTCAAGGAGCGCTATATCGGCCGCGCGCAGCAGCGCCATCCTCAACAAATCGTCCGCGTGGACTACGAAACCCGCGAGCCAGCTAACCAACATCTCGAGGAAAAGCTCATAGCCTCGGTCGAAGCCCGCATTGATGAAGCCGACATCGTGCTCATTAGCGACTACGACAAGGGCGTCTGCACTCCTGGTTTTCTGGCCGCGGTGATTGCCGCCAGCAAACGCCGCGGCATTCGCGTAGTGGCCGATCCCATTCGCGGCCGCGACTATTCGCGCTATCGCGGCTGCTCGGCGATGACGCCTAATCGTCTCGAAGCAGGCCTTGCTCTGGGTCGCAATCTAGCCACCATTCCGGACGCTCTCCGCGCGGCTCGTGAATTGCGCGACCAGTTGGAAATGGAAGCCGGCATCGTCACGCTCGACAAAGACGGCATGGCCATGGCCCACCGGGACGGCCGCGAGATGCTTTTCCCCACGCGGCCGCGCCAGGTTTACGACATCACCGGGGCCGGCGACATGGTCATGAGTGTTTTGGCCATGTCCCTGGCGGCGGGCGCCGATTTTGACGCAGCCATTCGCCTGGCCAACATCGCCGGCGGCCTCGAAGTCGAAAAAATCGGCGTTGCCACGCTGAGCCGCGAGGAACTCCTTGCCGACCTGCAGCGGACCAACTCCAGCTCCAGCAGAAAAGCCTGTTCGCGCGAAGGCTTGCTTCGCGAGCTTCAAGAAAAACGAGCGCATGGGAGCCGGATTGCCTTCACGAACGGTTGCTTCGACGTTCTGCACAAGGGGCATGTCGAATATCTGGAAGAAGCCCGGGCGCAAGCCGACGTGCTGGTAGTAGGCTTGAATAGCGATACCAGCGTACAGCTCCTGAAAGGACCGGCTCGCCCCGTGAACGATCAAGAGGCCCGATCGGTCGTGTTGGCAGGATTGCAGGCGGTCGATTTTGTCACGATATTCGAAGAATCTACGCCACTGGCGCTCATCAAGGCCATTCGCCCTGACGTGCTGATCAAAGGCGCCGACTACCAGAAAGCCGACGTGGTGGGCGGAGCCTTCGTCGAATCCTACGGCGGCCGCGTCTACCTGGCGCCGGTACGCGGCGGCTATTCCACGTCGAACATCCTGCGCAAATTGGGAGCGGCATGACCCCGGATCGCGGGGGGCCGAATTGCTCGCATGAACCTGGCGCTATTTCTGCCGAACTGGGTTGGCGACGCTGTCATGGCGACGCCTGCAATTCGTGGGCTGCGCGGGCAGTTTCCGGATAGCCGGATCGTGGGAGTCCTACGCCCTTACATCGCCGACGTCTTTAGCGGCTCTCCTTGGTTGGACGAGTTGATATTTCTCGACCCCAAGGGCCCGAAAACGCAGCATTGGCCGGCTGTGGCAGCGCTGTTACGTCGGCAGCAGATAGATTTGGCAGTTCTCTTCCCCAATTCATTTCACTCCGCTTTGACCGCCTGGCTTGGCCGCTGCCGCGAGCGCATCGGTTATGCCTTGCATGGCCGCGCTATTCTGTTGACGCGAAGTCCGGCATGGGAATGCGATGCCCAGGGCCGGCGGATTCCGAGCCCGATCGTGGATGCGTATAACCAGCTCGCCCGGGCCGCGGGGTGTGCGCAGGTCGATCGCCAAATGGAACTCTTTACCACGCCTGATGACGAGGCGGCGGCAGATCAGGTGTGGTACGCCAACGGCTTCGATGCCGGCCGGGAGGTCGTTTGCCTCAACCCCGGCGCTGCCTTCGGCGCTGCCAAGCATTGGCCTTCTTCATCGTTCGCGGAACTTGCACGCCATTTTTGCGACGAGCGTGGCTGCCAGGTGCTCGTCCTGTGCGGCCCCAAAGAACGTGAGCTGGCTCGCGCCATCGTTCAGCAGTCGGCTCGGCCCGGGGTCGCCAGCTTGGCCGATGGCGATGTTTCGCTAGGCCTGACCAAAGCCTGCATTCGCCGATCCAACTTGTTGGTTACCACCGATAGCGGCCCCAGGCATTTTGCGACTGCCTTCGATCGACCGGTGGTAACCCTGTTTGGTCCCACACATATCGCCTGGACCGAAACCTTCCATCCGCTGGGCGTGAATTTACAAAAGCAGGTTGCCTGCGGACCGTGCCAGCTGCGGCGCTGCCCGGTCGACCATCGCTGCATGACTTTGCTGACGCCTTGCGAAGTTTTTGATGCCTCCCAAAAGCTGCTAGCGAAAGCAGCCGCAGCAAGGGAGGCGTCATGCCCTATCTGACGATTCATCCCGATTATCGCGCGGTATTGGCCGATGCCGGAGTGCAAACGGCAGAGGATTTTCTTCGTTTGGATTCAGTGATTTTCTGTGGTCATCCTGGGCGCAACGTCGGCCGAGCTTCCATGGCGACCCCGTCCGGCGTGCTGCGTTTCCTCATCAAACGCGAACACCGTGTCCCGTTCCTGGGGCGGCTGAGCAACCTGGCAGCCGGATTTGGGCTCGCCTCGAAATCGAAGCGTGAAGCCATCACCCTCTCGGCTCTCGAAGCAGCCGGCATTCCAGTTCCCAAGTGGATCGCCCATGGCGAAGATGACGCCGGCTCTGCCTTTCTGATTCTCCGAGAATGCGAAGGCGCCGTCGACATGCGCCTTCATCTGGCCCGAACGACATCGTCGCGAGAGCGGTCCGTTTGGGCCGGGCAACTGGGGCGCGATCTGGCGATGATTCACCAGGCGGGTTTCGATCATCCCGATCTCTATTCCAAGCACATTCTGGTTCGACAGGACGGAACGCGTTGCTTCATCGACTGGCAACGCACCTCCCGGCGGAGGCGCGTGGGTTGGCGAGCACGCATCCGCGGGTTGGCTCGGCTCCATGCGACTGTGGCTAGCGAGCTTGCAACGCCGCGCGAGCGCCTCCGCTGTTCGGCCGCTTATTTGGCGAACTGTCGCCAACGCGACCCGAAGGCCCCGACTCTCCGCACTTTGAGCAACTCCATCCGTCTCGAATCCGAGCGACTTTCCAGGCAGCGACGATTGCGGGAAAGATTGCATGTTCAGGCTCCCGATCGGGAACCAAGCTTGATCTGGCGCGATGGCGAAGCATTATGCATGTCTCGGGAATTGGAAGCCGGGTTGGGAGGCGTTCGTCCAACTTGGCTAGCCCTGGGAAACCTTCCCCAGAAACCTGGACGATTGAAGATCGAGGAGCAGGTACACGTACCGACTTTGGGATTGGCCGAACTCACGCGGAGGCGGCAGCGATCTTGGTCCTTGCTCTTGAGCCGACTAACCGGCCGCCTTCGACCGTCCTCTCCCGAATTGCGCCACGCAGGGTTTCTCTTTCGTCTCGAGCGTCTAGGTCTGCCGGTTGCACGCGTGTTGGCGTTCGGCCAACGCTTTGGGCCCCAAGGCGGACTTGAATCATTTATTCTGCGCTCGCGATCGGAAAGCAGCCAATCTCCACGCCAATGGCTGGGATCTTGTCGAGCAGATCGAGGCAAGCAGGCTGCAAAGCGGAATCTATTGCACCAAGCCGGAGGTTTGTTGCGCCAACTGCACCGTGCCAATTTCTATTTGGGTGAAGCCGGGTGCGACTCTCTCGACGGTATCTTTACGGTGGTTCAGGAGGCGGATGGAATCGAGCAAGTGAGGATCGACCGGGCGGATGCACTGACCAGTCGCCGGCATGAAAGCCCCCAGCAGGCTTTGGAGGATTTGCGCAACTCTGGAAGACTCCTTCGGGAAGAATGCTTTCGCGAACGGATCGTCTGCGATTCTTGTTGGCTTATCGCGACGCTAATGATTTCAGCGACGACGTGCGAGTTGTATGGCGGCAATGGTCGCGCAAAAAGTCCGTGCAGACGCTGGCTGCCAAGGTTGGGGGATTGTTGATGACCTGAGCTCGTTCGAATAAGGAATGGTGTCGAATCTGTTCGACTAGGCACACTCTCCCAGCCCCGGTAGGGGCGGCAGTCAATAGCCAGGGGCGTAAGCCTACCCCTTTCAAGGTGCCTAGTGACAGACTGAAGTCCTTGCTATGCTTGGGAATCTTATCTCAAGGATGGCGAGGAGCTACTCATGGACGAAATATTTAGTCGGTTCGTTGCGGCATCTCCCGTGGCCGTGATGGTACAGGCGACCATGCGGCGTGTTTTTTCTGACACGGTACTGGATGCTTTATTCGAGCGGCACGCCCAATCGCAGTATTTGCGTGAACTGAGTTTCAGCACCGTGACCAAACTCATGGTGGAGGTCGTGACGCGGAAGTATCGCTCCTTGCATGCCGCCGTTCGGCACGGACCGCCGCTATCGGTTTCACTGGCATCAATTTACAACAAGGTCAACGGCCTTGAAGTAGGGATTTCTCGGGGATTGGTCCACGACACCGGCGCGGGGCTGAAGGTCATCATGGAGACCTTTGCAAACCGTCCTAAGTCCCAGGTGACCGGGATGCGCTTACGAACCCTGGACGGCAACTTTTTGGCGGGCACGGATCATCGGTTGGATAGTTTAAGCGGTTATGGGGCCGCAGCCCTGCCCGGAATGTCGCTCGTGGTGCGTGATGGCAACACCGGCCTGCTGACCGATATCATTCCTTGCGAAGATGCTTACACAAGTGAACGGGCATTATACCCGGACGTGCTGGCGCTGGTGATGCCCGACGATCTTTGGCTGGCGGATCGCAATTTTTGCACCATCGACTACATGGGGGGTATTGCCGAGAAGAAGGCGTTTTTCTTGATCCGACATCATGCCGGGACCAAACTGCAACCGTTGGGAAAGGAGCAGGCCTGCAGCTCCAACGCGAGCGGGAAGATTTATGAGCAACGCGTACGCGTCGGTTGGCTTGAATGTCGTTGCATCATCGTCCGGTTGAAGGAACCCTTGCGCGACGGTTCGACGGAACTGCGCGTTCTGACGAACGTACCGGCCGAACGCTTGAGAGCCAAACGCGTGTTGAAACTGTACGAAACGCGTTGGCGGATCGAATCCGCTTTCCAGGAATTGACCGTAAACTTGCGTTGCGAGATCAATACCTTGGGTTATCCCAAAGCAGCGTTATTTGCCTTTGCTCTAACCATGGCGGCCTACAACATCCTAGTCGTCACGCGTGCCGCAATTGCCAGTGCTAATGCGACCACCCCGAGCGAAGCCGAGCAGGTTGAGGTGGCACTTTCGAGCTATTACTTGGCGAATGAAGTCGCAGCAGCAACAGAAGGCATGCTGATTGCCCTGCCTGAAGAGAGTTGGCAACCATTGGTGTGTATGCCCTTGAAGGAATTCGCTGCCTGGTTGACGATGGTAGCAGCAAAAGCACAGCTTTGGCGCTATCGCAAAAGCCCACGCGGTCCCAAAAACCCGACGCCGGTAGAGAGAACCTGCCGAGGCGCCCACCGCTCCACGGCCCGGCTCCTGGCGGAGAAGAAGGCATGATTAGCCACCTTGAAAGGGGTAGGCGTAAGCCCCTGGACTCAGCGATAGATGGCTTTAGCCCCGGTAGGGGCGACAGAGCTCTGTCGCCCCTACCGGGGCTGGTGTTCTAGGTCATTTTTCCAGGGGCTCACGCCCCTGGCTATTAACTTCCGCCCTTCCAGGGCTCAAATGCAACCTTGGAAGCCCAACCCCTTCGGGGTATAGGCAATCTCGCGAGACCGGCCGCGCACCATTGGGCAGCTTGTTTTTTTGGTCTGAACATCAGGAACCGCATGGCTGAATGGATTTGGCAACGACTGGTCCGAGGCTGTCGCCGGGTGTGGCAGCATGACGATTCGGCCCGGGTTCTGCCGGCCGACTGGGTCGAGAGGATCATGACCGTCGACGTGACCGATCGTTTTCATGCCAAACAAGGTCGGTCCACAGGCCGCTGGATCGTTGAGAATGAGCGAGGCAGAACAGCAGTTTACTTGAAACGACATTATCGGCTCCCCTGGTGGCAAGGCTTGCTTGCTACCCTCTGGCCCGACGGCGGTTGGTCCCCGGCCGAACAGGAACGGTGTCGACTCGCCTGGGCAGCGGAGCACGGTTTGCAGGTGCCGCGCAGTCATGGCGAGTGCCGAATTCATCGGCCCCGGAGCGCGGCTTCAGAGCGTGTTGGCGGTCGAAGAGCTGGCGGGCATGCTGCCGCTCCATGAGGCGATCCCGTTGGCCGCCAAGCGCAAGGGACCGCGAGATTTTGGCAGATGGAAACGCGGCCTCATCGTCGAAATGGCTCGCTTGACGAAGATCTTGCACAGCCAGAGGCATTTCCACAAAGACCTGTATTTGTGCCATTTCTACATCCCAGAAGTCTTCACGCGGACTCTGCCGGCTTGGACCGGCCAGGTTTTTATGATCGACTTCCATCGCCTCACTGCGCATCCCTTGACCTGGCCCGTTTGGCAAGTCAAGGATTTGGCGGAGCTGCTTTACTCCTCCGCGGTCGAGGGCGTCGGGCCGCGCGACCGTTTGCGTTTTTGGCGCCATTACCTGACTGCGCGACCCGGGATAGCTGCTTCCCTGCTGAAGCTGCTGATTCTTGCCAAATGGCGGCGTTATCGTACGCACAATGCCAAGCGCCAAAGTCGCGCCAGCCGATTAGCCCGCTTCCTTCCAAACGCAGTGCCTGAGATCATCATGAAAATTGCATTCTGCTACGAAAGCGTGTTGCCGGCTCGGGGAGGTTGCGAAACCTACATTTCCGACCTGGCTCGTCGCTTGTCGTTGGATCATCACGAAGTCCATCTCTACGCGTGCCGGTGGGATCCGGAATCGCTGCCGCCGGACCTTCAAGTGCACCTTTTGCCCGAAGTCCATGGCCCGCGTTTTTTGCGTCCCTGGTTATTTGCCGCCTCTTGCGCAAAGCGCTGCAACAGGAGGAACACGACGTTACCATCGGCTTCGACAAGACGTGGGGTCAGGATGTTCTCTATCCGCAAGGGGGCTTCCACTCCGCGTCAGCCAAAAACAACCTGCTGAAGTATAGGAAGCCGTTCGCGCGGCGTTTTGCCGGGCTTTGCAAAAAGCTCGACCTGGCTCACTGGTCTTATATGGCGCTGGAACGCCGGCAGTACCGTGGCGGGGATAAGCCGTTGGTTTTGGTCAACAGTGAAATGGTTCGTGAACACGCTCTGACGCAGTACCACATTGAGCCGGAACGGGTGCGCGTGCTGCCCAACGCGATCGACCCGGATCGATTCGCCGAGCCCGATCGGCCGCGCCGGCGCATCGAATGGCGTCAGCGCTGGGGGCTTCAGCCCAACGACAATGTCGGCCTGTTCGTGGCCATGAACTACCGGCTCAAAGGACTGGAACCGCTCTTGCATGCGGTTGCCAAACTTCAGGCAGGCAGTTCTTTCCGGTTGTTGATCGCGGGTAATCCCCGTTTTCAGGCTTACCAGAGCCTGGCCAAACGACTGGGCATCGAAGACCGCGTACGCTTCCTGGCGCCGAGCGCAACGTCCACAACTGCTATTTCGCCGCCGATTTTCTGATCCATCCCACCTTTTACGATCCGTGTTCTCTCGTGGTGCTCGAAGGCCTGGCCTGTGGGTTGCCGATCGTCACCAGTCGCTACAATGGGGCCAGTGAGCTGTTGCACCCACCTGACGATGGACTCGTGATCGATAATCCGCACGACCACGCCCGACTGGCCGACGCCATCGCTCATTTGTTGGATCCCGCAACGCGATCGGCTTGCTCGCAAGCCGCCCGCCGAGCAGCCCTCCGTTGGAATTTTGCTCAGCACTACCGGGCCTTGCTGCTCATTCTCAATGAGGTCGCCGCCCGCAAGCGGGTGGCTTGACCGGGGCGACCGAGAATCGTCATGACTGCCGTCACCACCCTGCTTCTGTGCGCCTGGGGGCCTACCTCATTGGCGCCGTTCCCTTCGGCTACCTCATCGGCCGCATGCGCGGCATCAACATCTTCGAACATGGCAGCGGCAACCTGGGCGCCACCAACGTGGGCCGCATTTTGGGCAAGCGTTTCGGCATTCTGGTCTTCATCCTCGATTTCTTGAAAGGCGCCCTGCCCGTCTTTGCAGTGCTGCACTTTGTTCGGGTGGACGACTATCCCGTTGAACTCTTTGCCATCGTCGCCGGCTTGGCAGCTTTCCTGGGTCACCTGTTCCCTATTTACTTGGGATTTCGGGGCGGCAAAGGAGTGTCCACGGGTGCCGGAGTTGTGGCCGTGCTTTTGCCGGGGCCGGCGGTGGGCGCTGTCGTGACTTTTGCCATCGTATTGTTCCTGACCCGTTTTATGTCGGTCGCTTCGACGATCGCCGCGCTCATGCTTTTCCTCCTACAAGCGACCGCAACGGTACGGCCGTTTGCAGGAGCCACCGGCGCTCTCACATGTTTCTGTGGCATCGCGGCCATTCTGGTGGTTATCCGCCACTCCTCGAACATTCGTCGTTTGTTTGCCGGCACGGAGAGTCTGCTTCTCAAGGAAAGTGCCCGCATGGAAAAGCTCGCGCGCATCGTTCACGTTTTGGCGGTGGGATTCTGGTTCGGCAGCGCCGGCTTTTTCTCGTTCGTGGCCACGCCTCTTATTTTCACCACCTTCGACGGCCTCGTGGAGAATCGATCCGGCGCTCGGCCGGACTGGCTGCCGCCTAACTTAACCAAACTCCAGGCCAGCCAGCTTGCCGGCATGGCGGTTTCGCCGATCTTTCCTTGGTATTTCCTGCTGCAAGGCATTTGTGGCTTGATGGCGTTAGCGATGACCTTCCGCAGCGCCGGCAAGCCGCTCGATCGTTTCGAATGTTGGCGCGTGGCCGTTTTGGTTCTGGGAATCGCGACAATTCTAGTGGGCTTGCCGCTGGTGCAAAAAATAGATGCCCTGCGCGCCGCGCGGGCGACAGGCGATGAAGCAGCCCGCGCGGCCTTCGCCGCCTGGCATCTTGCCAGCTTGCTGCTCAATTTCGTTACGGTGGGCTTGGCTGGCGTAGCCTTGGGGATGGCTGCGTTTCTGGGGAACGCATCTAGGTCAGATGTTTAACCCATAGTGCGGGCTTGGCCCGCAACCCAAGGGCGGCTTCCAACAAACCTGGGCCGAAAAGCCCCTCTTTCTCCCCCCCTTGGCAAGGGGGGGTTGGGGGGGTCTGACGCGACGTGACCACCCACGGTAGAAATGCGCCTGCCATAATCTCCTCATGGGCGAACTTTACGGCTTTGGGGTGCAGATTCTGCGACCCCCCCTGCCCCCCCTTGCCAAGGGGGGGAGAATTCAAGGCTTCGCCTTTATCCTTCGTTTCCAACGCTTTAAGCAAAAGCGTAGAACTTTCGGCGCTGAGGAATTTGGTTGAAATTCGCGCACGCCGCGAGGAAGTTGTTGCATACCTTCGGAGCCAGCGGCGACGGCTGACTTCTCGCCTCAAATCACTTCATTGCCGGGGCGCTCGCCAAAACACTACGGCTTCGTTCTGGGCCTGACAGCCGTCGCCGATGGCTCCGGGTTAAACTTGGTTTTTGTCCTGCGTCGAGCGCTGCGTTTCATCACGCGTAGCCAACCTCTCGCGGCAGGCGTATTGTGGTGGCTGAAGGACGATCGGCGGATCGGCCATAACTGCAGGTAATGGATGCAGATTCATGAAAGTGGGCATCGTTGGCTTTGCTGGTTCAGGAAAGAGCACCGTCTTCCTTTGGCTCACCGGTGTCAAACCTGACCCTGCCGCCAACCAACGCGGCCAAATCGGCATGGCCAAGCTGCCGGACAAGCGCCTGGCCTGGCTTTCGGCCCAGTTCAAGCCCAAGAAAACCACGCCGGCCGTCATCGAATTCCTCGATACCCCCGGCTTGCTGGCCACCGAGCGGCGCGACAACCCGCGCCGGCTCTCCATCCTCCGCGAAGCGGGCGGTTTGCTCATCGTTCTCAATGGCTACGCCGGAGGCGATCTGGCGGCGGAGCTGCGCAGTTTCGCGAGGAACTGCTTTTCGCCGACCTGGAAATCATCACGAACCGGGTCAACAAATTGCAGGACACTCTCAAGAAGCCACGGCCGGCAAAGGAAAAAGATCAGAATCAAGCCGAGCTGGATCTGCTTCAACGGATTGTCGCTGCCTTCGAGAAAGGCCAGCCGGCGTCCAGTCTTGGGCTGAAGCCCGACGAAGAAATGCTCATCCGCAGCTTTCAGCTCCTAACGCTCAAGCCGGAGTTCATTCTCGTCAATGCCGGCGACGAAATGAGCGACAAGCCGCTGCCTGCTGAGCTTACCGCCAATGCGCCCGCGGCGGCATGGGCGGTCAACCTCGAGTTGGAGTTAGCCGACCTCGGGGAAGAGGATCGAGCGGCCTTCATGGCCGACTTGGGTCTGAAGCAATTTACCCGCGACACGCGCCTTCAGGAAATTCACAGCGCAATGGGGCTAATGGTTTTCTTCACGGTAGGAGAAGACGAATGCCGGGCCTGGCCGCTGAACAAGGGCGATGACGCGGTTCAGGGCGAAGCCCAGATTCACACAGACATTGCCCGTGGTTTCGTGCGTGCGGAAATCGTCAGCTACGACGATTTCCGTCGCGTCGGATCGATGAAAGAAGCCAAGACTCAGGGCGTCTACCGTCTCGAAGGCAAGACCTACATCGTCAAGGACGGCGACATCATGCATATCCTGGCGAGTACCTGATTTGAT
>CAVVHZ010000044.1:0-138796 GCA_963748025.1 uncultured Gemmataceae bacterium | reverse complement strand
CTGCTTGGCCCCCATCATGGTTCCCACGAACGGAATGCCCCAGGCGTTGGCGTGAAACATCGGTACGGCGGGAAAGAGAACGTCATCTTCACCAATGCCGACCACGCCTTTCATGGCGAATGCCATGGTGTGCAAGACCAATGCTCGATGCGAATAGAGCACGCCCTTGGGATTGCCCGTGGTGCCCGACGTATAGCACAAAGCAGCGGGAGCCTCCTCGTCCAGGTCGGGGTAAGAGAATGATCCCTCCATCGGCGTCTGCCAAGACTTGTTCGTAGTCGAGACAGTTTGCTGGAACGCTGTTGCAGGCATTCACAACGATGACGTGCTCGAGCTCGACTTGCCCGCGAAATTGTTCGAGCAAGGGCAGCATCACTTCGTCGATCAGCAGGACGCGATCTTCGGCGTGCTGGACGATGAAAGCCAAATCCTTGGGATGCAGCCGCAGGTTGAGGGTATGCAAAACGAACCCGCCCGCCGTTGTGCCAAGATAGGCTTCGAAATGTCGCTTGTGATTCCAACAGAGCGTAGCGACCCGGTCCCCGGGCTTCATGCCCAGCTTGGCCAAGGCGACTGCGAGCCGGCGGGCTCGGCCGATGACGTGGCCATAGGTGACGCGTTCGGTCGATCCATCCGGTGATTCGCTAACGATTTCGCGATCGGAAAAAAGTGTTTCGCCCCGGCGACGATCGCGGTAAGGGTCAAAGCGCATTGATCATCAAGCCGGTCATGGCGAGCTCCACAGCAAAGGCTTCCAATGGTGCTGATCGGATGGCGTTGGGATCGTCACACTCTAATGAATGGACCGGCAAACAGCGAACGAGATTCTGTACCCTGATGCGGTCGGTTTTCGGATCGAGCCAGCATCTGCTCGCGAGCCCACCCAATCCCACCGGCTTGCTTTTCTTCCAACGAGCCACGGCGGTCCTTCGGGAGTGTGGACTTTAGTCCACACCGCAGGGGATTTCGGCCCGCGCCGCAATGTGTGGACTAAAGTCCACACTCCGAAATAGGGCTGCCTCCGTTTCCGGGTGTTTCCAGGTACTGTGGACTTTAGTCGACACGCAAGGGATTTCGGCCACGCAGCAATGTGTGGACTGAAGTCCACGCTCCGAAATAGGGCTGCCACCGTTTCCGGGCGTATACAGACTACTGTGACTTTAGTCCCGACCGCAAAGGATTTCGGCCCTAGGCCTGCAATGTGTGGACTAAAGTCCGACACTCCCCATGAGGCGGCTGGTACCCGATCTCCGAAAGCTGACCTTAGTGTACAGTCTCCGAACTTGCCGCCGTTGACAGCGGGGCCAACCCAATGTTTCCAAAGGTTATGCGCTTTTGTTAATTCTTTTCCGGCCCTGAACGCCGCCTACACTCCGTCGCAAATCTTGAAAATGCATTTATAAGCCAAAAAGCCCGGAAAAATGTAGCAAATAGGCGTCTGACTCATTTTTGGCATTTGAGTTGCTCTCAGGGTTTGCACTTGGTTTTCCCCGAAGCGTGGCCGCATTTCCCGTAGCCCCATTGCCTTCACCCAAGCCAATCCCCGCGAATTCCTTCTCCCTTTTTTGTGTCCGTCTGCTAGCTGTCGGAGAGGGGTGCCATGTTTGATGACTTTCGGGTTCGGCATGGATCGCCTCTAAAACCGTATTACTGGAATGGCGTGCTCGGTTTGACGTTTGTCGCCGGCACGTTGATTGCCTATGGCTCGCGCTTCTGGTTTGCCTCGAGCCTCGGATGCTGGCGTGAAGGGCCAAACAGAGTCGAATGGGGCCTCTCTTCATCGAGTTTCCAGGCAGCATCGGCTGACGCCGGAGCTTCCATTCGGCCAACTGGGGTGCTGCTTCTTCGCAAACGAATGCCTCGGCCAGCCCTGCCAAATACATTTCGCCGCTATTCGCCCAATCGCGGGGTTGTCGAACTGGACGCGGCGTCATCGACTGCTGGCTCCGAGGCGGAACTGGAAAATGCCACCGGGAGATTAAAGCCCGAATACATCGGGCCGAGCGGCGTTCTCTCCGGATTCAAGAAACTGAAATCCGGACAAGGACCAAGTTCTCAAGGCGGGGGCGGAAGCGGAGGCGGGGGCGGAGGCGGCCGGCGGTTCCCTGCCTAGCCGTTTAGCAGGGTCCGGCTCTGAGAGCGGTGGCGTTTCACCCGAAGGCGGCAACGGGGCCGGATCGGGACAGGCAAGCTCTTTAGCCAATGGCGGCGAACTCACGGGGAAGTTCGCCGGCGCAATCGAATTCGTCTTTCGGCAACGCCGCCCCGACAGTTGGAGCAGCGCCGTCGCCCGGCACGTCGGACTCGAGCGAGCACAGTTCGGCGCGCAGCAAAACGCGGGCACATCTTCGTCAAACGGCGGCGGGTTATCTGCAGCCTATGATTCAGCAGCTCTCACCGGGCGGATCCAGTTCTACGGGGAATGTTAGCCCTGCAATAAGTTCACTGCTCGGGCCTGCCGCCGGCTCGGGCGAATCCGGCCCGGCGGCCGCCGGAGCGAAGGTTACCCCTGGCGGGGCCGGGGTTGCGCCGGTCCTATCTTCGCAAACCGGCACTGGAACGGGCAATGACTCTTCGTCGGGAACCGGCTCGGCAGTGGGCAACAGCAGTCCGGTGGCATCCGGATTAGCCGGGGGTTCGGCTGCGGGCAGTTCAGCCGTTGCCGGGGCCTCGTCCGGGGCAAGCGGCGATCCTTCTTCGTCATCGTCACCCGGCAACGGCGGGAATTTGCCGAGTAGCGGTTCATCGAGCGGCGACGGGAGTTCATCAACCGCCGGTGGAGCGGGATCCGGATCTTCCGGCGCGGGACCAGGTTCCTCGGCCGGGGGACCTTCTGGCGCGGCCCGGTAGCGGTCCCTCGGCTTCCGGATCTTCAGGGGCCAGTTCAACTTCCGGAAATGGGAGCATCTGCTGGGCCGGGATCCGCCCCTGAAATCGACGGTCAAGGTTTTCTGGCCGGCATGACCCTGTTGATCGGCTTGTTGCTCTGTCTGACTGACCGCCGCTCTCGAGCATTGGCATAAAACGACTGACGATCCTCATGCGTTCTTCATGGACTCATTCCGGTTTTGCTTCTAGCAATAGCTACAGCCGTTGACAGAGGCACGAACTGGTTTTTGTGAGGAATGTATCGATGCGTTCGTTCGCAAGCGTTGGAGTGCTGCTGCTCGCATTATCGACCGGCTGTTCGACGCGCTCCGACGGCAACTCTGCGCGTCTGACCGGCGGCGGTTCGTCGCTGATCGGTCCGCTCATGACCAAGTGGGCCGGGACCTACTTTCGTGGGACGGGCAATCAGGTCGATTACACGATTTCTGGATCCGGCAACGGCATCCGGCAAATGATCGATCAGAAGAACGATTTCGGCTGCACGGACGCTCCCATGAACGAAGAGCAGCTGGCCAAAGCCAAGAGCGTAGGCGGCGAAGTCCTGCACATTCCACTGGTGATGGGCGGCGTCGTGCCTGCTTACCATCTCGAAAAAATCAGCGAGCCTTTACGCTTTTCCGGCCCCGTTTTGGCCGACATTTTCTTGGGCAAGATCACGCGCTGGGACGATCCGCGCCTCAAAGAGCTGAATCCCAAGATCATGCTTCCCGGTCTGGACATTGCCGTCGTGCACCGGGCGGAAGGCAGCGGCACCACCTATGTGTGGGTCGAGTACCTGAGCAAGGTTAGCCCCGAGTGGAAAGAGAAAGTAGGCGTGGGCACCGATATCAAGTGGCCCGTCGGCATCGGCGCCCAGATGAACGACGGCGTGGCCAGCCAGATCAACCGAACCGCCGGGGCCATCGGTTATGTCGAATTGACCTTCGCACTCAAGAGCAAGCTGAGTTATGGCTATGTGCTCAATGCCGCCGGCGTCCCGGTCCGGGCGACGCTCGAAAGCATCACCAAGGCGGCGGAAGGGGCGGCCGCGACCATCCCAGACGATTTGCGCTACTCGCTGACGAACGCCCCGGGCGCCGATGCTTACCCGATTTGCGCCACGGTCTGGGCCGTGGTTTACGCCAAGCAGACTCCCGCCAAGGCGAAGGCGCTTGCGCGACTTTTTCCGCTGGGTTTTGCACGAAGGGCAAGAATCCACGGCCGAATTGAGTTATGCTCGCCTGAGCAAGAATCTGGTGGCACAGGCAGAGCGTAAGCTCGAAAAGCTCGGCCCCTGAGCGGGCCACGAAAGGCAACGGCGTGTCCAAGGATCGCGTTTTTTGGCTGACGTGCCTGACGGCAGCGGGAAGCATCGTCGTTTTGGCCCTCATGCTGCTCGGATTTCTCGTCTTCGATTCCTGGCAGGCGCTTACCACGCTGGGCTTGGGGTTTTTCGCTCGAAGCGATTGGGACCCCGTCCACAACCGCTATGGCGCGCTGGCTTTCGTCTACGGCACTTTGGTTACGTCGCTGACGGCCATGGCGATTGCGGTTCCCTTGAGCGTCGGCAGCGCCGCCTTTCTCGCCGAGATCGCACCGCGCTGGCTGCGCAAAACCGGCTCCTTCCTCATCGAACTCTTGGCGGCGATTCCCAGCGTCGTCTACGGCTTCTGGGGCATCTTCTTTCTGGCCCCAATCATTCAGCAAGTTTTCAACCGGCTGGGCGGGCCCAATAACGGCGGCGTCGGCTTGACCGCTGCCAGCTTAATTCTGGCCATCATGATTGTGCCCTATATTGCCGCCATCAGCTACGACGTGTGCCGAGCCGTGCCGCGTGCGCAGCGGGAAGCCGCGCTGGCTTTGGGGGCTACGCGCTGGCAAACCATCTGGTCGGTGATTTTACCTTACGCGAGTCCGGGCATCCTCGGGGCCTGTTTTCTGGCGCTGGGCCGGGCACTGGGTGAAACCATGGCGGTGACCATGCTCATCGGCAACAGCCCGCACATCGAACTTAGCCCGTTCGCCCTGGGCGATTCCATCGCCAGCGTCATCGCCAACCAGCTCAACAACACCAACAACGATTTGCATCGCTCGGCCCTGGTCGAGCTCGGGCTGGTGCTGCTCGTGGTCAGCATTGCCGTGAACGTACTGGCCCGCTTGCTGATCTGGCGCGTTGGCAAAGGCTTCGGCGTCAACAAGTTTCTGCATCGGTCGAACAAGCCACCGAAGAGCGACCAGGCTTGGTCGGACACCTCGGGCGCCGTCGTGCTCCGCCAGCGACGCAATCGTGTTGTCAACGTGCTCATGACGGGGGTGCTGGGCGGCTGTCTTGGTTGCACGATTGGTCCTCTGTTTCTAATTCTTGGCTTCGTCACTTATCGAGGCGTCAGCGCGCTCAACCTGGCATTCTTCACCAATCTGCCGATCGACCTTCCGCCCGGGCTGGGCCATGCCTTGGTCGGCAGCGGCATACTCGTGGGCCTGGCTACCGTGTTCGCCGTGCCCATCGGCTTGCTGGCCGCCATTTATTTGAACGAATATCGCACCAGCCGACTGGCAGGAATCGTGCGCTTCATCGGCGAACTCCTGGGCGGCGTGCCTTCCATCATCATTGGCATTTTCGGCTACGCTTGCCTGGTCATACCGATGGGCTTCTCGGGCTGGGCCGGTGCCTTCGCCTTGGGCGTGATGATGATCCCGATCGTGATGCGCTCCAGTGAAGAATCGCTCAAACTCGTCCCGGGCTCGCTTCGGAACGCCAGCTACGCCCTGGGAGCCGCCGCCTGGCAAACCGTCATGCGCGTCATCGTGCCTGCGGCGCTTGCCGGCCATCGTGACCGGGATTTTTCTGGCGATCGCCCGCATTGCCGGCGAGACCGCTCCCTTGCTGCTAACGGCCAACAACAGCAATTACTGGCCGCGGTCCCCCGGCGAACGCACGCCCTTCATCACCTATTACATCTACACCTACTCGCGCAGCGACGATCTGGAACAACAACGTCTGGCCTGGTCGGCTGCGCTGGTGCTGCTGATGTTTGTCATGCTGCTGAACGTCGGCATCCGCTCGCTGACCGGCCGTCGAGCCGTTCTGGCGAGCCGGGCAGACTAAAGTGAGCCCCTGGTTAGCCGCGACGCGCAGCGGAGCGAGGGGATCGCTCCGCTGCGCATCGTGGCTAACCATAACGGCGAGAAACCTATCCACTTGCCCTCGAACCGGCTAGCATCTGAATGATGTTCTGGCGTTTTTTCGGCATCTGCGGCAGTCTGACAGCCATCTCTTTGGCCGTGATCGGTTTCTTGCTGGCCCAACATGTCCCTCCGCCCTGGTTTTTGCTTGGAGCCATGAGCTTGGGGTGCGGACTGGCGTCGCTGGCGCTGATTATGTGGCGCGCGCGGCGGATTGCCGAAGCTTTGCAGGAACTCAAGGCGGCGCGGAAAGCCTGGCGGCCGGTTCTTACGGCTTCAAAGTCTATAACCACAGCTCTTACGAAGGCAGCGAGCTGGTTCGCACCTTCAACCAAATGAGCGAGCATTTGGCTCAGCAAATCACCTTGCTCGAGGAAGACCGCCAGCAGCTGCGCATGATTCTGAGCGGCATGATCGAAGGAGTGATCGCGCTCGACGCCGAGCAGCACATTCTCTTTGCCAACGAACGCGGCGTTCAGCTTCTGGGGTTGCCGCCTCAACAAACGGCCGGTCGCAAGCTCTGGGAGGTCGTCAGGCGGTGCGCCTTGCAAGACGTGGTGCAGCGCGCTTTGGCAGGCCCGGAACCGCACCATGAAGAGCTGATTTGGAACGGCCCCCAGGCCAAAAGCTTGACCGTTTACGCAGCGCGCATGCCGGGCGCCGCCGCGCGGCGCCATTCTGGTGCTCAACGACATCAGCGAGCTGCGCCGCCTGGAGCGGCTCCGTTCGGAATTCGTCGCCAACGTCAGTCACGAGCTGAAAACCCCTTTGTCGGTGATCAAAGCCTGCGTCGAAACGCTCCTGGACGGAGCGATCGACGATTTGGAGCATCGCGGTCCGTTTCTGAGCCGAATCGCCGAACAAGCCGATCGCTTGCACGCCCTGATTCTCGATCTTCTCAGCTTGGCCCGCATCGAATCGGCGGCCGAGGCCTTCACCATGGAGCCCGTCCCGCTCGAACCGATCGTCGCCGGCTGCCTGGCCCGGCATCGAGCGCGGGCGACTACCAAAAACCAGACGCTCGAGGATGGGGAAATCAGCGCGCAGGCCGTGGCCTGGGGCGACCAGGAAGCGATCCATCAAATTTTGGACAACCTGGTGGACAACGCGGTGAAATACACGCCGGAAGGCGGTCGGATTCGAGTTCGCTGTTTCACGCAAGGCGACGTCGCCTGCCTGGAAACCAGCGACGACGGCATCGGCATTCCGGAGCAGGATTTGCCGCGCATTTTCGAGCGCTTCTATCGCGTCGACAAAGCGCGCTCGCGCGAAATGGGCGGCACCGGCCTAGGCTTGAGCATCGTCAAGCACCTGGTGCAAGCGATGCAAGGAACCGTCCAAGCCCAGAGCCAAGTCGGCAAAGGCACGACCTTCGTGGTTCGGCTGCCCAGGGCCCCGGAGTGAAAGAGAGCAAACCGTGGATCGCCATTCGCCGGGCAATTAACCGGGCAACTCTACTGTTGCGGCATGTTCGCCTGGGCCGGCGATCAAACGCAACCCGGCGGCTTCTACCGCGTTCGCTACACCGGCAAGCCCGTTTATTTGCCGATCGGCTTGCACGCCAAGAAAAGCGGCATGACGATCGAGTTCAGCGCGCCGCTGGAACCAAAGTCGGCGAGCGACCCACACAATTACGCAGTGAAAACCTGGTCTCTGAAGAGGAGCGAGCAGTACGGCTCCAAGCACTACGACGAGAAGCCGGCCAAAGTTACAGGTGCGACGGTCTCCGCAGACGGCAAGACCGTGACACTGGAGATCGCCGATATGAAACCGACCTGGAGCATGGAGATCAAGTACGACCTCAAGGCGCCGGACGGTGCGCCGGTGCAGGGTTTCCTGCATAACACGGTGCATCGGCTGGGGGAATGAGGCATCGGTTGGCGTAAGAACAGAACAGACCTTCCCTATCCCGCATGCGCGGGGCTACGGACCCAAAGCTGGAGTAAATGTGTCCCTTTGGTCCCGGGAAAGGGCAAGCCTGCTTGCTGAAAACCTAATGATTTCAGCAGGCCCTGCATCGAGAAATTATCGGTCCGGGTCGTCGCGAATAAGTTTTCTTGTCCTGCCTTTTCAAGGAGCCTTCCCAACAAGCGATGGCTGATTCCCCGGCCTCGAAACTCCGTGCGCGTGAACACCCACCCCAGTTCCGCATCGAACTCATCGGCACGAAAAGACGCTTTGGCATTTAGGAAAACTCTGTCGCGATAATCACCAGATGGCTGCTTCAACGCAGCAACTGCCGCAAGTTGATCATCCTCATAATGGAACCCGAGCAAGCGAGCTCGACCTAGCCGTTCGCGTAAGCCGGGCCCGCGAACTTGCCCGCCCTTTAGCACCAGCTCGGCGAACGCTTCGAGCTGATCGGGAAGGCATTTGCTTGGAGGGTAGAGGCTGTCGCGCCCGTTGTTATTTCCGAGGACCATTGTCAATTTCACAATTGCGAATGAGGTCGTTCATCCGGCCGCGGAACTTGTTCCAGACATCCGATCCCCAAGGGGATCGTTCCAGAGGCATGAAATAGCGTTCATCGAACCGCTCTCGCAAAAAGCGGGCTATCCCTTCGCGATCTTTCTCGACCTCCATCCGCCTGTACTGCGCCACATTCGTGTTTTTCGACAGCTTCACCTTTTCCATGCGGCCCATTCTAGCCGACGCCCGGAAAATTGTACCTTCGCTGTCGCCTCCAACGCATGTTTCCCAGGCCCATCCACCCGAACAGGGCGACTCGCCACGCATGCCCTATTTTCGCACAATAGGCGCGGGCCGATTCGCGGCCATTTCCGTCTGTTTCTAGAGAGGGCCAGGATGACGCGAGCAGCCGTGCCGGATCCTGTTGGGCTGGAACGCTATCGCCACTACTTGGAGTTGCTGGCACGGTCGCAACTGCAACCGCGTTTTCACAGCAAGCTGGGGGCGTCCGATATCGTGCAGGAAACGCTGCTCAAAGCAACGCAGAACCTGGGCCAATTCCGCGGACAAAGCGAAGCCGAGTTGGCGGGTTGGCTGCGGCGCATCCTGACCAACACCCTGGTGGATGCGGTCCGCGAGCTGCACGGAGCGAAACGGGACGTCGATCTGGAACGTTCCCTCGAGGCTTCCCTGAGCCCAGTCGTCCGCGCGCTTGGAGGCGCTGTTGGCGTCGAGTCCGAGTTCGCCCAGCGAGCATGTGTTGCGGCACGAGCAGCTTCTGCAACTGTCCGCAGCCCTCGGCCAGTTGCCCGAGGACCAACGGCAGGCTCTGGAAATGCACTACCTGCAAGGCTGCACTGTGCCCGCCGTCGCCGAGCAAATGGACCGCACCGACGCTCCATCGCCGGCCTGGTTAGGCGGGGATTACAAACGTTTGCGTCAGCTAATGGCCGACGAGAAGGAATGAGCGATGGACAGCGACGAGACACTGCAATTCAAACCGGAAGCTGATCTCGATGAAATCGTCGCCACTTATCTCAAATCGGCTCAGGCCGGAGGCTGCGCCGCCTCAGGAAGAGCTGCTTGCGCGTTACCCAGGTTTCGCCAAGGAGCTGGCCGAGTTTTTCGCCGATCAGGAACGCTTCCAACGCGTGGCGGAACCGATCCGTGCGGCTGTTACGGGCATGCCGCCGATCGGAACGAAAATTCGGTACTTCGGCGATTACGAGCTGTTGGAAGAGATCGGCCGCGGCGGCATGGGGGTCGTCTACAAGGCCAAACAGGTCAGCCTCAATCGGACGGTTGCTCTCAAGATGATCCTGACGGGGAGCTGGCCAACGAAGCCGACGTGCGCCGCTTCCAGGCCGAGGCGGAGGCGGCAGCGAAGCTGGATCATCCAGGGATCGTGCCCATTTTTGAGGTCGGCCAGCACGACGGCCACCACTATTTCTCCATGGCCTTTGTCGAGAGCGACAGCCTGGCCCACAAGATCGCCCAGGGACTGCCGGCCCCGCGGCAAGCCGCCGAGCTGCTCCGCAACGTCGCCGAGGCGGTTGCTTATGCCCATGTCGAGGGAGTCATCCACCGGGACCTGAAACCGGCCAATATCCTTATCGACCGCAACGGCCAGCCCCGGCTCACCGATTTCGGCTTGGCCAAACGATTGCAGAGCGAGCCTGGCGCAACCGCCGCCGCGGGTCTCACCGCAACCGGTCAAGTGCTGGGCACTCCCAGCTACATGCCGCCGGAGCAAGCCAGCGGCCAACGCGGCGCGGTGGGTGCCCAGGCGGATATCTATTCCCTGGCGCCATTCTCTATTGCCTGCTGACTGGCCGGCCGCCGTTTCAGGCGGCCAATCCGCTCGACACGCTGTTACAGGTATTGGACAGTGAACCGGCGCCGCCACGACAACTCAATGCCGCGGCCCCGCGAATTGGAGACCATCTGTCTCAAATGCCTCAACAAGGAGCCGCGCAACGCTATGGTTCGGCCCAGGACCTGGTTCGCGATCTCGATTGCTATCTGGGCGGTCAGCCGATCAGCGCACGGCCTACCGGGCTGGCGAACGCCTGGGGAAATGGGTGAAACGCCGGCCGACTGCAGCGGCGTCGCTGTTCCTGGCAGTTGTGATCGCGCTCGGTCTGCCTCTCCTTCTTGCGGCCTTGCTACACAATGCGCAAGAGCGGGCCCAAGCTGTTCAGGACCTCACAGTGGCCGCCCATGAACTGAGCTGTGGCCCAACAAAATACCGCCGACCAGGAGGGGCTTGCGAAGCAGGCTCAGGCGAACCTCAACCTGGCAAAAACGGACCTGATCTCCGTTCGGAGCGAAGCGGACCAGCAGAAGTAACTCGTCAAAGGAAGCGCTGCATAGTGCCAAGGGCTTGCGTCTGATCGGCCAATCGTCTGCACAAAGGGTGAATAACCCGGGTTTGGCGCTGTTGCTGGCCATTGAGGGACAAAAACTTGCTCCCGGCTTCCTGGCCAATAATGCCCTCCGCGAAGCCATCGATGAATGCCATGAGGAGCGGACCATTCCAGTCGGCAATGCATTTGGCTCCGCCCTCTACAGCCCCGATGGCAAAATAATTCTCTCGATGCCAGGCCCATCCAGCTTTGGCGGCGAGCCCGTACGCCTGTGGGATCCGGCCACCGGCGAGCATCTCGCCGATCTCGCCGTCCCAACCATCTCCTTGGCGTCCGCGACTTTCAGCCCGGATAGCATGCCGTCATCGTCTGCACTTTCGACGGGAACAACCACCTCATATGGCACAGCAGGTCCCCGGAGATCATCTATACCGATTGCGTCGTGCGAGTTTGGGACATTGCGACGCGGAATGAGATCGCAATTCTCAAGGGCCACAAGAGTCGCGTCGCGTCGGTACACTTCAGCCCCGACGGCAAAAAGCTGGTCACGGCATCTTGGGACGGGACAGTTCGCATCTGGGACACGGCGACATGGACAGAGGATCGTGTCATCGCCGCGCACGAAGCGAGTGCGGCGAGGGCGCTTTTTAGCCCGGACGGCCGCTCGATCCTTACAGGTACGACGAGTGTTCGACACGCTGCTGCTTTTCGGATGTAGAGCTGCTCGAGATCAAGAATGCGGCTATCGATCCCCCTGCCGGGACGTTGCCACCCGGCGTCAAGCCAGGTGACCAACCTTCCTCTCAGAGCTATATGGGTGCTGAGGTTAATCTCTCAATGGGAGAGAAAACCCCCGCGGACACAGGGAAAGCATTTGGACCATTCACGACATAGCCGTCTCCCCTGCAAGCAAACAGGTAGACCCCATAGTCATCTGGGATGCCGCGACAGGCAAGAAACGCACCGCACTCAATCACGGTCCCAAGGGAATGCCTCAAGGCCCCGGCTCGTTCTTCCCTCTCGCCTGGAGCCCAAAGGGTGATCAGATTTTGACGTGGTCACCGGGCGCGTCCAACTGCATCACGTGCTGGAACCCCGTAACTGGCGAGGCCCGCGCACAATCTCCCGACCGGTTTTCTTGCCCACGTTCTGTTCAATCCTGATGGCACGGCTAACGGTGCCGCAGGACGGCAGCAAACTGAGCCTGTGGGACGCCGCCAGCGGCAAGGAGGCCCTCGTCATCCGTGTATTGGCAAGTGTGGTTGGCCCGCCGAGCTTCAGTCCGAACGGGCGCTGGATTCTGTGCGCCTGTGGCGACAAGGCTGCCCGTATCTGGTCGGCCGATACCGGCGAAGAGCTGTGGTGTTTTCGGGGCCATCAAATGGGCTTCGCTTCGGCGACCTTCAGCCCCGACGGCACTCGTGTCGGCGACCGTGGCTCCGGACGGCACGTTGCGCATCTGGAACCCGCAGAGCGGCCGGGACTACGCCCAGGTGCTGCAGGGAGCGGAGGAGCGCGAGCGGTTTGGCTTGCCAGCAGCCAACGAAACAGCCGCCCCATTGAAGGTAAGTCGGTGAGCAAGGCTGGTCGCGACACTGGCGTAAGCAGCCCAACCCAGACTCCTTCCGCCATGGAGAGGCGGGCTAGGTAGTCCGCTACGCCGTGGCGGAAACCGCTTTGATTTGAGGCTGGACAACAGAAATGTTGCGGCATTTGTGCGGCGCAACGAGCTTGCAATCCCTGAATGCTTGGTTCCATTGTGTGTCATGAAGATTCTGTGCGTAACTCTGCTGGTGGCAACTATCAACTTCTACTACCCAGAAATTCCGACCTTTTGTCTTTTCTGCGGCGGTCCGGCTTGCGCACAGAGAGGTCGCACTCTGTCCGGAGAGCCGCAGTGAAAAGGCGTCGCCCTATCTGTGCAAAGGATTGAATGTTACGACTATTCCACTCCGGCAACAGACTCCGGCTGTTGTCCGGAGTCAATTCGCGTTTGCGGGCAAGCCTGCTGAAAAGCCTAACCTCAAAAGGCGCTGGCGAGGTATCGTCGTCGTCCGGGCCGCTGTCGCCGCCCGCCGACGATGAGGTTTCGCTGACGCTGCCGGCCGCGGAACCTGAATACGTCCGCGCGGCCGGATCTTGGCCTTGCCGATTATGCCGGCAAATCGGCTGAATTCTGGGTCATCACACCCATAAATCACTTTTTTTGGCTTGTCTCCTTACCTAGACTAGAATCGGAGGAGCTTGCCTCAGACCAGCTCTTTCAAGGCTGCGCAAGAGAGGTGGAAAATAAACATGAAGACAAAACTACTCGTCTTGTCCCTGGTGAGTTGCCTCGAGTTATTTGTCGTTTCCGGCTCCGCCCATGCCCAAGTCATCCTTCCGGGCTTGGGCGCGAGCGCGACATCTATGTGCCCGGTTACTCCAATGCCTTTGGCGGCTTGGGGTACGGCTACGGCGGCTTGGGGTATGGCTATGGTGGCTTGAATCGATACAGCAATGAAGGGCGGAGCTTCACCTCACCCAATTATGGATTTCGCTATGCCAATCCGGTCTTAGGCAATGAGGACTTCACGCCTTATGCCGGCACTCCCGGTGAGGGGAACCTCGGGTTTACGGGACTTGGCGATCCTTTGCTCAATGCAGGGTTCACTCCTGGAACGGGAGTTTCCGGGGACATCAGCACCAGTCCTCCTTCTGCGTTGACACGCCAAAGTTTCTACGCTGGACCGGCCTCAACTCCCGAGAAAATCGAGTTCCACGTCAAGGTGCCGACGGCGGATACCAAGCTTTATTTCAACGGCAACCTGGTCGATCAAGAAGGGGACGATCGAAGACTTGGCACCGTTCCCTTGAAAGAGGGGATCATCTACGCCTACATCGTGAAAGCGACGTGGGTTACCAGCGATGGCCGGCAGGTATCCTACGTGAAAAGCCTGCATGCCAAGGCGGGTCAAAACCTCCTGCTCGATTTCACCACGCGGGCTCCCAAGGCGGAGTGAAGGGCGTGGCGATTGCGGCATGACCTAGGGCTGTCATCGCATAGGCATCGTTCACATTCGGTTCGAGCATTAGACGCTCGGAAACAATGACAGGAAATTGAGAGGATTCTGCGACCGAATCACCCTCTCCCATCAAGGGAGAGGGAGCGAACAAACGGCTCCCTCTCCCCTGGCGGGAGAGGGAAGGGGTGAGGGGGTCGCCCCACCTTAAGAGTATTCTTCATTCTTTTCCGACGCTCTTAGAACCATCTACTTGCTTTCCGTCGGTGCAATCTCCACCAAATGCGGCCTGGGCGCTAACGCTTTCTGAATTGCCCCCTCTAGTTCCGGGATTCGCCTCAGGCGCTTCTCGATGGCGGCTTGCTTGCGCGCCTTGACTTCCTCGGGACTCATTTCCAGGTAATCGGGGACAGCACCAGTCAGCACGATGCCCCGAAAGATCCTGTCGTGGTAGTACTTGTTCTTGGCCTCCACTGCCGTCGCCACTTGCTTGACCTGATCCGCGACCGGCCCCTTGCTTAGCGCCGGCGCCGCCAGGTTCACGCCTTGGGCCAATTGCTCAGCCGAATACTCGGCCACCTTGGTTCCGCCAAGACTCACTGTGTACTGGTTCGGCGCGAGGCCGGTCACTTTGAGTCGATAATCGTTGAGTTGCTCCTCGAGAGGAGACCAGGTGAGAATGCTCTTGGCAGCGGCTGGGAAATAAGGCAGGCTGGCGTCCATTTGCAAGAATTGGACGTGATCCTTTTTGGCCCTGAGTTTTTCCGCGGTGCAGTTATGCGCCTCCTTCACCTTGTCGGCCGCCGCATCGATCTCAAGGGAGGAAACCAGGGACGGAAAATGCAGTCCCTTGAGAATCTCCGCTGCCATCAACGCCTGGCCAGGCGCCTTCGGATGCACGGCATCGCCGCCGCCGATGCGCTTTTTCGGGTCCACGGCGCGGGCCTTTTCTAGAGCGGCAACGAAGGGATGGAACTGATCGACGAAGAGGCCATGATTCTTCTCGGCTATTTCCTTCACGCCGGCGGAATATTTTTCGAGCGTCTCGTTGTAGCCTTGCATGGCGGGCCCGTCTTCTTTCTTTTCGACCGGACTGGGCGTTACCCAGGCGACGCGAATTCCGGCGGCTTTGGCCTGATTGGCAATGCCTTGCAGGCCGTTCATGTAGGTTTTGTAAGCGGGCTCGCGGAACTCCTGGTAGTTGCCGTCGTTCATGCCGAAATCGACGGTCATGGCCGTGGGCTTAAAGGTGAGAATGTCGCGAGCGAACCGGCTATTGCCTCCGGTGGAGCGGTCGCCGCCGATGCCGACGTTGCGAAAGGTGATGTGCCAGCGAGGGAAACGGGTGACGGTCCAAATTTCGAGGTAATTGCTGTAGAGATGCTGCTCGGTGATGCTATCGCCAAGGACGATGACGCGATCGCCATCCTTGAAGAAGAAATCGTCCGCCCAGGCGGGGCCGGCGACGGCGCAGACAAGCACGAGGCACAAGAACGACCGCCGAATCATGGGAAATCTCCTCGGTAAGTTGCCGTTAGCGGGTGGCCGAGATCACATCGGCAGACAAAAATATCTGGGGCAAAAATAGGCATTCGATCTCTATACTTTTTGTGCCAAATTTCTTTGTCGACGAGTTCGAATTCGAGCCGCCGCCTTTCGGGGAAGCTGCCGTGGGCCAATGGCCGCGAGGTTGTCGTCAGCAGCAAGGGACACCCGAATGCGCCAGTTATACCAGGCGACAGCCTTGGCAGCGAAAGGATTTTGCCGCGAAAAAATGGCGCCGGGCAGCCTGGCCAATCACTTTGATTGGCTGAGCGCGGGCAGGCCGCCTTTGATTTCGATAACGCCTTCAAAAAGCTGGCCATCGGTTTTCCAGAGGTCGCCGACGCCGTTGCGGCCTTCGAGAATCTTGTGGAATTCGGGCGACTTATCGACCTCGGAGAGATCGCCTGTGGCCTTGAGGTCCCCAAAGAGATGATCGCGCTCAGCGTCGATATTTTCCGCAATATGGTGGATGGTCTGGCCGAGCCTGTGGCTTAGCGGCCCCATGCGGATATCGAAAGTAGCCGAACCTGCCCAGAGGGGACGCCCCTGATCGTCCATTTGTTCGGACTGCCAGAAACGGACATGATGTCTATCTTTGGGATCGGCACCGATCGGTTGCTCGAATGCCAGGTCTTCTACGCGCTCCCAGAGATAAAGGCCGTTTAGTCCTGCATCGTTGAAGGGCCGCTCGAGGAGGGTGGTTGTGGCGATTTTCAGAGAGCTGCGCAAGCTGAACTGGTCGGCGGGATACCATTTGGCGGCCAGCATGATTTTGACGATATCGCTCTTGGAACCTACGAGGGCGACGTTGATGGGGTCGCCTGGGATGCCGGTCGGCGTCGTCGTGATGCCGGGAACGTGATCGAGAGCCGGGTGCCGATCGACGTGCACCCCCCAAGCAAGCGGGCGCCACGATATAAGCCGCCACGATATAAACCAGCAGCACGCCCAGTGCGTAACCGACGAGCCGCCGATGGCGGCCGCGGCCACGGCTTGCGCCTCACCGATCACCGGATTCCCCGCGGGAGGCTGTTCGTTTTGCATTGGAAACTCCCAGAGGTGCCTCGAAGCTAAGAAGCGGCCCAAATCCAAAAGCAGACCACCGTAAAGATGAGCACCACGCCTAGGGCTACGAACCAGGCGGGGTGCATTTTTCGAATTTGATTCTCTTCGTCACTCTCCCGTTCTTTTTCGTGCTTGATCTTTTCTTCGCGTTCTTTTTCGTGATGCTGATGATGCTGTGCGTGATGGTCCATGAAGATTTCTCGCGAAAGAATCCAAGAAACAGCGATGGGCCTTGCCTGGACGCAACCCAGGGCGTGCCAGGTGGATTCAGCGCCGTGATGGCCGATCATACCAGGCTTTTCCTTGGGAAGCGACTAGCCAATACAGAGCCGGTCAAGCTGCCCAGTTAAGACTTTTGCCCGCACTTGCGACAAGGAAGCTGAAAGTCTACCATAGGGTTGGCGAAAACCCCTCTGGCCGCAGGGAGCAATGCATTCGTCATGGCACTGACCACCCTTTGTCCTCAATGTAAGGCTGTTTGCACCATTCCCGATTCTGCCTTGGGACAGCAGGTTGCTTGTTCGCGGTGCGAGAGGGTATTTACGGGCGATTTATTTGTCCCGCCGAAAAAGCTTCGGACGAAGCAGCCTGCCCAGAAAGGCGTCGGGGCCTTGGCCATTTTTCTCATTCTGCTCGGCGCCTCCGGTACCGTGGCCATAGTGGCCGCGAGCATCGTTTTCTTCTTTTATCAATATCAGGTTGCCTTGCATCAACCCCCGGAATTCATGCAGGCCGGCCGCGGAGGCGGCATGAGATTTGCGCCCCTGGCGCCTGTGGGGCAGGCAATTCCAGAAATCGACGAGAGGAATCTCGCTGTCCAAAAGCACGTGGCGCCCTCGCTGGTTTTGCTGGAGGCGCCGCCCCCATTTGCCGTTCCTAAGGCTGTCGATCGGGCGGTTGACCTCGTTCGTCGTCCCAGCGTGGGCGAGTATACCGTATCGCTGCACACTTGGCTGGGGGCCGAAGAACAAGCAGCCGATGGCGCCATCGCCAATCTAAAGAGCCGCACGCAGGTGGAGCTGACCGAATCCGTGCAGGCGGTAGATGCCAGCGAACAGGCCAGCATCAGGCTGCGTTATCGGGGCTACCTGGCGGACGCTTCGCGCAATGGCGTCTCGCGCATCATGCCTTTGGCGGCGATGCCCGATCTCTCCTGGGCGAGCGCGTTCTTCTTGCTCAATGAGCGTGGCGAGCCAATCGCCCAGCGCATGGATGTCTCGCGGGTTCCGGTCGGGGCCGACGCGGCGGTCAAGAAAGTTCACGCGGCTCAGCGCCTTCTCTACGAGTTCTTGGCGTTGCCGTTGCCCAATGCCAGGCCGCCAAGCCCGGCACGACATGGAATTATCAGCGCCCGATCCCGTTTCAGTTTTCGGACGAGGAGGTGCGCTACCCGGCTGCTCGACGTGAGCGCCACCTTGCTCGGCGCCGAGCGCACCGACGCCGGCGATTTTGCCGTGGTCGAGATCCGCGGCAAGCTCCGAGGCGCGAATGAGGCGGCTTCGAAGGAGGCCAAGGGCTGGGCGCTCGTCGATTCAGCGACGGGAATCGTCATGGAGACTCAAGTCGAGATACCGTTCGCATTCAAACTGTCGGCGCCCATGCCCGGTCAAGTAACAGGCCTGCTCCACTTCAGGTGCAACGCCGGCTCCCAGCCACCGTTGAAGAAAACAACTAACGATTCAGGCAAGACAGCCCGAACGAGCGACTTCATGCCCGCCGTCCGGTCTACGCGGTACCCTGTACTCAGCGGTATCCCCCGTTGCCTTGAAATCCGGCGGGCATGAAGCCCGCCGCTCGTTCTTTGCTGCATTTAGTGCTTCAAATTATACGACTTGATTTTGCGATCGAGCGTGGAGCGCTCGATGTTGAGGATGCCGGCGGCTTGGCTCTTGTTCCAATCGGTGAATTCCAAAGTTCGCAGGATGTGCGATTTCTCGATTTCATCCAGTGCCAACGGCTGGTAGTCCTCGCCGTTTGTCGCCGGCAAGGGAGTGGCGCGCTCACTTCCAACGACGACAACCAGATGTCGGGAGCGTCCAAGCTTAGGCCCCGAGCCCAAAGCGACGGCGCGTTCGACGACGTTGCGGAGTTCGCGCACGTTCCCGGGCCACTGATATTGTTCCATCTTCTTGAGGGCGGCCGGGGTAAAGCCGCGGATTTTGCGCCCCGTTTCGCGCACGAAGCGCGACAGGAAATGATCGGCCAGCAAGACGATGTCCGTCTTGCGTTCGCGCAACGACGGCACGCGGATTTCCACGACTTGAAGGCGGTAAAAAAGATCGCGGCGAAATGCTCCGGCCTGCAACGCTTGTTCCAGCGGCTGGTTGGTGGCCGAGACGACGCGGACGTCTACGCGGACCGGCGTACTGCCACCGACGCGCTCGAAGGGGTGGCCCTCGAGGACGCGCAAGAGTTTGGCCTGGGTGCCGATGTTCATTTCGCCAATTTCGTCCAAGAAGATGGTGCCGTGGTGGGCCGCCTCGAACTTGCCGATTTTTTTGTCCGTCGCGCCGGTAAACGCCCCTTTTTCGTGACCGAAAAGTTCGCTTTCGAGCAATGTTTCCGTCAAGGCCGCGCAGTTGAGGCAGATGAAAGGGCCTTCCTTGCGCGGGCTCGAATAATGGATGGCACGGGCGACCAGCTCTTTGCCGGAGCCGCTTTCGCCGCGAATGAGCACGGTGGCGTTGGTGGAGGCCACGCGGCCGACTTGGTTCTCGATCGAAAGAATCGCGGGGCTCTTGCCCACCAGCTCGCTTTCGACGCGAAGCTGATCGCGCAGCACCTGATTTTCGGCCGTGAGCGATTCTTGCCGATCGAGCTGGCGGGTAATGGCCCCTAGGTGCTCCGCGACGGCCATCGTGAATTCGAGGTGATCGGCGTCGAGAATCCCCTCGATTTTGGTGCTGTACAGATGAATGAGGCCCAGCACCTGATTGCGCGATTTGACCGGCGCGCAGATGACGCTGGTGGCGCCGATGTCGGTCAAGCTGTCGCGATTGCGCAAGTGGCGGTCGCCGGCAACGTCCTCCGCCAGAATCGCTTCTCCGGTGGTCAAGATTTCGTTGGTTAGATATTCGGAGATGCGCGTATAAGGAGCGGCTTTGGCATCGCGGCCGCGATAGCTGAGCAACTGGACTTCATTGCCCTCGGTCACCGACAGGATGGCTCCGACGTCGGCCGGCGTCGCCTCCAGCAAGCCATCGAGCACGATGCCGACCACTTCCGCATAGTCCAGGGCCGAGCCCATGTCGAGTGCCATGCGATAGAGCTGGGAGAGCTCGCGGCTGAGGTTATGCGCGCAGGGCGGCAGCGGCGTGGCCGCTGCAATGGGAGTGGCGGGGGCGATGGCGGTGCCGTGCGGCTTGGCTTCGGGCGGCAGAATCGGCGTCAAATAGCGCGTGTGTCCCAGCCGTTTCTTGATCGAAAGGTTCGAGGGATCGTCATCCTTCTTGGGAACCGAAGGCAGCTCCGTCTCGCGATCGACAAACTGGAAGCGCGTGCGGCCGACCTGGATTTCGTCCTTGAGCGAGAGCTCCCATTCCGTGCTCAAGGCCACGTTGTTGACCTTCGTGCCATTCAGGCTCTTCAGGTCGCGAATGTGCCAGTGTCTGTCGGCAAAATAAACTTCGGCATGTTCGCGGCTGCACAAATCGTCGCGCAGCACAATGCGGTTCGTAGGAGCGCGGCCCAGGGTGTGCCGTTCTCCGGGGTTCAGGGCAAAAACTTCCCCGAAGCCCTCCTTGTCGCGCAGCACTAGATAAGCCGCCCCCGCGTCAGCCATGGTAAGTTCGTTACGTCCCGTCTGAAGAAATGGTACGTTTCCTATTAGGATATCCGGCGCCTCGATTCGAGGCAAGAAGTTTAGGGCTTCGCCCCTAATAGCTTACCCACCCCAGCTCTTCCAACAGCCGATAAATCCATGGGGGGCGCCAGGGATTCCATGGAATGTTGGCTGAGAATACCGAGAGAGCCATAAAAATATAGGCCATTGCCCGTGTCCAGGTGCGACGGGAACACCAATCCGCCATCGGCGCCATCACCAAGATCAACAACGGACTCAGCCAGATAAGCCAGCGCGGCCCCACCGACCAGCCGCCGTAGTTGCGGCTGCGTGGGTCGACTACGAAAATGTAAAAGCCCGTCACCACGACCGAAACCGCCAAAGCGATGCAGCCCAGCAGCCTTAACTGGCGTTCTTTGGCGTCGCCTGCGAACAGGCAATAGCCGATGCCTGCAAAGGATAACAAGAAAACGGGGGAGAGCGAAAAGAGGCCGTGATGGCCGATAAGCAAATGGAAGGCGTACATGAAGACGCCCTCCCTTTGGTAGCTGAAATCGATGCCCGACTTAACCTGATCTGCCTCAATTCTCCAGTGGCTGCCGGCAAACTCGTACCAAGGGCTACCGAATTTTTCATACCCGGGCTTCCATTCTCCCAAGGCTAAATAGTTCGTGATGAAAAATGCCGCCACGGGGACCAATAGCGCTGGCAGAAAAAGCAGCAGCGTCGGTTTGGGAGCTCGATAGAGCAACAGCGCGAAGAGCAGCGCGGCCAGGGAAGCAGCCGGCAACTCGGTCGTCGCCAGGAAGCCGGCGAACAGGCCGCCTAGCGCAAATAAACCGAGATTGCGTCGCCCCTCCATCAAGATCGACAAAGCCGGCGCCAGCGCGAAAATCGCCATCCAGGTGGCTATCGTGTGGTTATTGAGCGTGTTGCTGAAAGCGATGACGAGCGTTCCGAAACAGGCCGCCGCCAAGGCATAGTGCCGACCCCAGTCGGTCGAGCCCACACGCTCGATCATGTGGCTCAAAACGATGAGCGAGAGCACGAACGGCAGCCAGTTCACCGTGAACAGAATCGTCCGAACGATCCAGAATCGCTTGTTCTGATCGTCGAAGGTCCAGCCCAAGCCGTGATAGAGCAGCCAGTATTCCCCGGCCAGAATCGTCGGCAGCAGCGGCGGTTTGCTGGAATAGAACACATGCGTATCAGGATTCAGAATCTTGTCGATCGTTATCCAGCCGTCCTGCACGTGGATGCCCGAATCTTTATAGTCGTGCTCCGGATCGGGACCGGTGATCTCCCTTTTGCCAATGGCGTAGGTGCCGTTTTCGACGAGCGCGCGGATGGTGTCCCAGCGCGAGCGGTCGTTGTCGCCGTGGGTAGCCGAGGGATCGGGCCTCACGGTTTTCCAGGGGCCGCGCGGATCGTTGGGGACCTTGGGATCGGCGTAGTAATAGGGCTCATAGATGCGGGCCACGCCCAAAATGCGGCCACCCACGAGCCCGGCGGCAACGGTAATGAGGAGCATGTAAATCGTTCGGCGAACGGAAGCATCTTGAACGGTGCTGCTCATGTCGACTCCGTCGTATCCGTGCGTTCGGCGATGCTGAACGTATCCGAGCGACCTTGATAGGCAGTGACCATTTCGGCGAGAAAACCCATCGACATCATTTGCGCTCCCATGAGCAGGGCCGCTACGCAATAGAGCAGCAAGGGCCGCTCGTGCAACGGCAAAAAAGCGCCGGGAGAAACAGCATTGACGATCCAGGTGACGCTCAAATAAGCCATGCCGGCAAAGCCGACCGCAAAACAGCACAGGCCGGCTCCGCCCAACGCATGCGAAGGCCGCTCGCCGAACCCCGTAAGGAATTTTACCGTCAGCAGATCGAGAAAGCCCTTGGCGAAGCGGCGAACGCCATATTTGGAGCGGCCAAAAACGCGGCGGCGATGTTTGATGACGATTTCACCAACTTTGAAGCCGCGCGCCGCCGCCAGCACGGGGATGAAGCGATGCAATTCGCCGTAGAGCCGGATTTCGCGAAAGACGTTCGACTGGCAACATTTCATGCCGCAGTTGTGATCGTGCAGATAAACGCCGGTGAGCCAACTCACCATGAAGTTAAAGAGGCGGCTGGGCAAAACCTTGTGCCAGGGATCGTGGCGCACGCGTTTCCAGCCGCTGACGACGTCGTAGCCTTTGTCGATTTGTTCCAGGAACGCGGGAATCTCCTGCGGATCGTCTTGGAGGTCGGCGTCCATGGTGAGGATGATGGCGCCGCGGGCCGTCTCCACGCCCGCCGACAACGCCGCCGCCTTGCCGAAATTGCGCCGCAAACGCACGCCGCGCACCGAGGGATATTCTTTGGCCAGCGTGGCAATCACTGACCAGCTTCGATCGCGGCTGCCGTCGTCGATGAACAGAACCTCGACATCCAAGCCGTGCTCGTGGGCGACCCGGCGATCTCCCGATAGAGGATCGCCAGGCTCTCTTCTTCGTCGTAGGCCGGGATGATGATGGAGATCATGCGGCAACGGATTCCACAGGCAACCAATAAACCAGCGCGGTCATCACCAAGTCGGCGATCGTCCAAACCAGGCGCAACATCAACACCAGCACAGCGGCCACGGCAGCGGCATCGCTCGCCGGCAGAAACCGGCTCAACTCCGGCGCCAGGCACAGAAGCAAAAAGTATTCGCGCACGCCCAAACCACTGGGGACGACCAGGATAAAGAAGCCAGCCACGTAAGCCAGGGCGATATAAGCGGCCAACCGGCAGGCAACATCCAGCTCAAACGGCGGCGGCTCAGGCATGAGGCCGCATAGCATGCTCCATCCGCTCAGGCCGAATGTCAACCACGTCCCGCTGGTTACTGCCAGGCCCATGAAGAGATGGACGAGCCGCAGGTGCGGGGCATCCCCGGCAAACGCGGCAAAACGGTTTATGTGCCGGATGAGGCGATTGAACAACGCCGGCGTAACGAGCAGAACCAGCGGAGCGAAGAAAATCAGCGCCACTGCGACCAGGATATTGCGATCCTGCGCGGCCTCGCTGGCCGGCTGCAGCAAGAAGATGTTGCGGATGGTTTGCCAGTCGAAATCCGGGGCCTTCGCCGGTACCAGAAACCAAAAGATGATGGCCGCAGTGAGAGTGCCGCCCGCCATTGTGGTCAGCACTTCGTAGAAGGAAGTCAGTATGCCTACGCTCAAAGGCAAATCGGGCCCGCGGCTCGCCGCGCGCGCATGACCAAGGCCCAAGCCTTGCCCGGCAGGTATTTACCCATTTGACCGATGTAGTAACCGCGCACCAGCGCGGGATAGACGCCCGGTAACCGAGTTCCCGCAAGAGCAAACACCAGTAGGTAGCCGAAAAGCCGAGACCGCCCGCGTAGAAGACGCCCGATAAGACGATCCAGCCGGGATGGTGGAGCCGATCCGCGAGATCGGCCAAACTTCCCCAAAGTCCTCGTTCGGATACTTTTAGCGCCAGTGCGAACTGACGCCCGATCCCGACCAAAATGGCCAGTGCCAGGATCGCCTTCAAGTAAGGCCACCAGGGTCGTAAGCGGGCTAGCATGGAAGGGGCATTGTACGGGTGGCAGGTGGTAGTCGGTAGTCGGGGGGTCAGGGTCTCAGGGGTCAGGAATCAGGAGTCAGGCATCGATTGTACAAGCACACGAGTTGTGGCGGGTCTCTGTCGCGTGACAGTCTCAGACGCCGTACAGCGGCATCGTCGTGCCAAATGAAGGGTCTGGCGCTATCCAAATGCCGTTTGTGGTCTCTTGAGACCAGTGCACAGAACAACAGCCGCGGCCTTGTCCTTGACTCCTGATTCCTGACCCCTGACTACTTTTGCTCCCAATTGCTTGACTCCAGTACGCTGCCGTCATAATAATTAGACAGTTATCTAAATATCTAATCCGGTTCGACGAAATGCATATGAACGATGCTTTCAAAGCTTTGGCGGATCCCAGTCGACGCCAGATCTTGGGTTTGCTGAGAAAAGGGGAAATGACGGCCGGGGAGCTAGCCGAGCATTTCGCCATGGCCAAACCTTCCTTGTCGCATCATTTTTCGGTCCTTAAGCAGGCGGACTTGATCTCCGCCCGCCGCGATGGCCAGCAGATTTACTACGCGCTCAACACCACGGTGGTGGAAGATCTGCTGGCCATGATCTGGGATTTATTTCCCAAGGATGAACTGAAGCAGGAGTCGGGCAAATGACACGCTGGGTTTATGTATCGCTCGTGCTGGCCGTGCTCGCCCTGGGGGCCTCGGTCTACGTTTTCCACTTTGACTACAATCAGTTGCCGGAAAAAATCCCCACGCATTGGAACATCCGCGGCGAGGTCGACCAGTACACACTCAAGCAAGATGCCTGGCTGCACTTCTACGCCCTGCCGGGAATGTTGTTCTTCTGGGTTTTCGTCACCTGGGTGCTGCCGAAGATTTCACCCAAACAATTCTCCGTCGATTCCTTCATGGGAATCTATGGCTACCTGATGGCATTGGCTTCAGGACTGCTTACCTACATTCATGGCGTAATCTTGTGGAGTATGCTGCATCCGGCCACGGGCTTCACGAAGCCCTTCAGCATCGGCTTCTTCCTTTTCTTCGCCTTGTTGGGAAATGTTCTCGGCAAAACCCGCAAGAACTTCTGGATGGGCGTGCGCACACCTTGGACACTTGCCGACGACCGCGTTTGGAACCAAACGCATCGTCTGGCCGGTTGGATCTTCGTGGTCTACGGTGTGCTCGGCGCAATCCTGGCACTGGTCACCGATCTATCGCCGCTCATCCTCATCTGCGGCCTGCCTGTCGCAGCCCTCTACCCGGTAGGGTATTCGCTCTATCTGTACAAGCGGCTGCAAAGGGAAGGGAAGCTCGCATCATGAAGTAGTCGGTAGCCGGCAGGCGGGAGAAAAGACCAGCCTGGGACAAAGTTTCCTTCTTCCTCCCGACTACTGAGAGGTTGTGAAAAAAGCGGGACAGGCACCGGCTGGCATGACCTGTTTTCATGGATTCGATCGGGATGGCCGGAGCCAGTCCCGATTTTTTCACAACCCCTGATTCTTGACTCCTGACTCCTGACTCCTGACCCCTGATTCTTGATTCCTGTCACCCCCAAGCACCTGTCGCACCTTCTTCAACAGAGCATCGCCCAGAAAGGGTTTTTGTAAGAAATGGTATTCGGCCTGATTGATTCCCTGGCGTGCCAGCTCGTCCCAAGTGTAGCCGGATAGAAAGAGCACGCGCGGCTGCAGTTTCATGTTAGTGAGCGCTTTGACCAATTCAGGCCCGCTCATTTCCGGCATGATCACATCGGTGACCAGAAGCTGGATCTTACCTTCATTCTCCAGGCAAAACTTCAACCCGGCGCGCCCATCGGCGGCTTGATACACTTTGTAGCCTGCTTCCTCGAGTATGCACGCCAGCAGTTTGCGCACGCGCTCGGCGTCTTCAACCAACAAGATGCATTCCCAGGGAGTGATGGCTGCGGTCTCGGACGCGGAAGGGCGTGCGAGGGCAGGTTGCACGGCGCTGGCGGGCAGGGTCACGATCGCTTTGGCGCCGCGGCCAGATTCGCTTTCGAGGCGGATAGTCCCGCCGCATTGTCGCAAAATTCCTTGCACCACTGGCAGCCCCATTCCCTTGGCTCCATCTTTGGTGGAAAAGCATGGCTCGAACGCATGAGCCAACGTTTCGGCGTCCATGCCCATACCTGAATCCGCTACGATCAATTGAGCCCGCAATTCCGGCAGCGAATCGTTGCCGCCGGCTCGTTCTTCCAGCCGGCAGGTCGTGATGACGACATTGCCTCCTTCGGGAAGAGCTTCGCGAGCATTGACCGTCAGATGCAGAAGCACTTGTTGAATCTGCACGGGATCGATCCAGACGAGCGGCAGGTCTTCGGCCAATTGGGTCGTGACTCGGATCGGTTCGCCCAGAACGCGACCCAGCGTTTTTTCCATCGAAGACACCAGATCGTTCAGATCGACAATGGCCATCTGCAAACGCTGACTGCGGCCTAATGCCAGGAGTTGCTGCGTCAAGAGCGTCGCTTTTTCGGCCGCCGTTTTGATTTCGGTGAGCGGCTCCAGGAATTCGGCTGGCGCTGCATCCCGGCCGACATTGCCCAAGAGCATCTCGCTGAAGCCGATGATTACGGTCATCAAGTTATTGAAGTCGTGGGCGATGCCTCCGCGCAACTGCCCCACGGCATCGCTTTTCTGGGCCTGCCGCAGCCCTTCTTCCAAGCGGCGTCGAAGCGCCAGATCGCGAAAGACCAAGAGGGAACCGGCCAGCGAACCTTGCGGCGACCGAACCGGCTCGGCCACGCCTTCGATGAGCATCTCCCGACCGTTGGCGCCGCGCAGGCAGCTGCCCGGGGGCAGAAGCGTGCGTTTTTGCGAGTGCAGCGATTCCAGGAGCGGGTTCGCTCATGCCGCTCCCGAGTGCTCATGACTAAAGCTCATAATTTCTGAGGCCGGGCGGCCCAAGACGCTTGAGGCCGAACATGCCAGCAGCGTTTCCGCCACCGGATTCAAAAACAGCACATTGCCTTGGGGACTTACGCCGAGAACGCCATCGCCGACGGTTGCAAGCATGGCGATTAGCCAGTCGGCGGCACTCTCCTCAACCAAGGTTTTTCCAACTTGGGCCATTGGGCATTTCTCCACCGACTGACAGCATAAAAGGGCAGCGAAAAAAGCGCACCCAAGGAGGGGGGAATCAAATCCTTGACGACGCCTTTGCAGATTGGTCGGGACGACCAAATCCTTCAAGGATTCAGTATAAGCGGCCTGCTCGGAGAAAGCTTGAATTTGCCAAGACAAACGAATCGCGGCAAAAGACGGAGGAGGAGATCCGGTAGTAGGGATTCAAATGGCAAAAAAATGTACGGCAAAAAGATAAGACAGGAATTGCAGTTATTTTTTGTCCAAGATTGTTTTGTCGTTGATTTGGAATCCGGCGAGCATTCCTCTCCCAGGCCAAAAGCATCACGACAAAAAAATCTGGGACAAAAAATAAAGGGAGAATAAATGCCTTTATTTTTCTGCCCCACATTTTTTGCCATCAATTGGCCTTTGTCACAGCAGATGCTTCCGCTTGCGCAACAGCCATTCGGCGCTTAACAATCCTAAACCCAGCGCGAAGAGCGCTGCGTTATTCCAGATCAACAGCGGCCGTTGTTGTTGCAGTTTGACCGCCACGCGCGAACCGGGCGGCAAATCGTCCAACAGATGATCGGCGTCGGCCAGCGTGTAGAAGTGACCGTGGGTATCTTCAGCGGCTCGCTCCATGTCGATTTGGTTCATGCGCAAGACTTCCATTTCGCCCGGCAGCGGCAACACCCGCGTTTCGGCCCGCGGTTTTGGGTCGGGAACGATCGGATTGCTCAGCCAGAACCGATAGTCGCCTTCGGGAGTCCGGGTCACCATGGTCTCATAAGCGGCGCGACTCCCCTCCACTTTGGTCAGGCGCAAGGTTTCCTTTTCGGTTTCCAGCGCCGGTCCGTCCTTGGAATTGCGCGGCGGCGTCCGCGTCATGATGACCTCGATGCGCGCATCGGCGCTGGGAGCGGGCGAATCATCGGGGAAGCGCACCGTGATGCGGATCGGTTCGCCGCGGCGATAGGGCGTCTCGCGATCCAGGTGCAAATCGGTCCGTCCTTGCCGGCTGCGGGCCAAATGACGGCACCATCTGGACCCAGAATTGATTGAAATAGGCTTCGTCCTCGCGGAAACGCCAGGCCCAGGTTTCGTCGATGCCCAAGAACATCGAACGCCCCGCGCCCACGAATTGCTGCAACAACAACGGATGCCGGTTCGGATCGCCCGGCCAGCGCGGCTCCATGGCCGGGGCATCGGGATGCACCATCAGCACTTCCGCCGCGGGCTGAGGCCGATACCCGGTGGCGTACCAGTAAATTTCGGCCAGGCCTTTCCACACCGCCTGGTTTTCTCCTTCATCCGGGCGGAACCGGAAGATGGGATGGAATCGACCGATGGGCGTGAGCTCAGGCCGGAAACTCGGCGGATTGGCCTTAGGCTCATCGGGCGGCGCCGAGACGATCTGGATCGGCAGAATGTCCCTTAAGGGAGTGTCCTTGTAGGCATAGGGGCTGAAGTTGCGCGGGCCGGCGATCATCAAAAAACCGCCCCCACGTTCCTTCACGAAATTGGCCAGGTTCTGCAGATTGCGGTCGCCAATGCGGCGATCGCGCGATCGACGTCGCCCCAAAGCACCACGTCGTAGGCGTTCAGCTCTTCGCGGGTGGGGAAATCGACGATGCCGCTCTTGTCTTCACTGGCGAATTCGGGATCGGCGTCGACCAGCAAGACCTTCAGGTCGATCGTTTTGTTGCCCTTCTCTTTTTCGCTTTCGCGTTCCAAAAGCGCCTTGATGAAGCGGTATTCGTAACGCGCGTACCCTTCGACATACAACACTTTGATGAGCTTGGTTTCCCGGACGAACACTTTGCGCTCGAGCCGATTGTTGTCGGCCGGCTTGATTTCGTCCGGCTGTTCCGGGACGCTCAATACGTAGGTTTTCTCGCCTGGCTGCGTGGGTTGATAGGTGATGCGGAATTTCACCGGCTTGCCGCTAGGGTCGGTGGTGACGCGTTCGGAAGCCAGTTCTTTCAGCTTCCCGGTTTTGGGATCTTTTTCCGACAACGTGGCGGTAATCAATTTCGACTGCGTGTATCCTTGGGCCGTCAAGCGGGCTTCGAAGACCAGCCGATCGTTGACGTAAACGGAATCGTCGACCAGCAGATCGTGGAGCTTCAGGTCCTTGACGTCGTGCACGTCGCCCAGGCCGACGAAGAAGAGCGGAACGCCCATCTGAGCCGCGTATCGGCTCGCACGGAGCAGATCTTCGCCTTCCGTGGTGATGCCGTCCGTAAAGCAGATCACCGCCGACAATGACGAACCGCGGAATTGATTCAAGATCTCCCTGACAGCGCCTCCCAGTTTCGTCGACTGGCCATCGGCCTTCAGCTTGTTGATGGAAATGCCGGCCTGTTCGAGGTCGCGCGCTTCCGTGACATTGGCGCGGTGCTCCGCCTTGCTGGAAGCATCGTAGATGTGGACTTTGACGCGCCGTTGGCTAAGCAATTTGGCGAGCCAGGCGTTGTCGTTTTGCGTGATCAAGGCTTGGGCCAGCTGGAGCCGATCGAGATCGGTTACGCCGCGCGTTTTGGCCAGGCGGCTGGCAGCTTCGCGCACGTGTTCATCCTGGAAACTATCGACCGTGCTCATGCTCCCCGAATCGTCGAGCAGAATCACGACATCGGGCCAACCCTGGCGCTCGAACCAGAGTTGCACCTCCGGCAAAAGCACAATGAGCATCAAGAAGACGAAGAACAAGCGGAGGCCGGCCAGCAGGAGCTTGTAGCTCGCGCTCGCAGTGCGCCCTTCTCGGAAATAAAGCATTACCACCAGCACGACCATGGCCAGCGCCCAGCCGCCGGCCAGCCAGGGATCGTTGGCGCCATCGACCAGGTAAGGGGTGTATTCGAGCCGCCAGTGCGTCCCTTCGCCAGGAGCCGGCGGCGGAATGCCCAGGCGCGATTCGATGGCTCCGCGCGTATCGTCCGAAAGAAAGCCGAGCAGATCTCCCGTCCAAGCCGCATGGGCGAGGACGCCAAAGAGCCCGATAAACAACACGGCGGCAAGCGCCGCGACAGTTAGCGGAAGCAGCCTGCCGGGCGCGGGCGGCGACTTGGTGCCGTCGACCACCGCCGTGTAGTGGCCGAAGCGCCAGGCCATGACGACCTCGGCGGCCAACAGCAGCAGCATGAAGAGCATGACCCAACGGGCAATGACTTTGCCCATACCGCTGAGCGTGGAATCGATGGCGCTTTCGCTCGAAGGACCGCTGGCGACAATGGCCTTGTGGAAATCGGTGACGACTTGCAAATCTGCGCCGGGGTAGGAAGTGCGCAGCTCCAATTCATTGGTTCGGGCCGGATCGCTTTCGCTGCTCTGTTGCGAATCGGTGGCAAGGGGCACGTTGACGGCAAAAAGCCAATCGCGTGGGTTCAGGCCGATTACCGCCCGATAGACGCCATCCTGCTCGGTGCCCGTGAAGCGAAAAACGCTGAATTCATCGCGGTTTTCGCTGCGCAGGCTCTCGCTATGGCCTTCGGGGCCCGTCATGACCATCTCGAGGCCGGCGCTGCCCGAGGGCTGAAACTGCTCGAGAATGTCGCCCACCGTCGACGATTGTTCGTGCAGGCGGCCAGCCACGGCATAGGGCAAAAGTTCCTGGATCAAGGCCGGGAAGCTAGGCGATGCCGGCCAGCTCGTCCAATCCATGTTCACGGTGCTCGTGAACAGCAGAACGCGACCCCGTCGCCGGGGCCATTCCACCAAGGCCGGATCGCCCACCGGCAGCGGGGCGGCTTTGGCGCTCGGCCGATCACGGCGCTGGGCGAAGGCGGACTAACCTCCGGCATGAAGCTAAGGATCTTCCGAGCTTGGCCGCGCTGGGGCAGCTCGACGCGCATGTATTGCCGGAAACGCGCGGACACCAGCGAGTTTCGATCGCGATCGTCCGCGAAAGCTTCCAGCGGCGGCTCGTGAAAAGCTTTTTCCTCAGCGAACAGGCGAAAGATATCTTTTTCGGGCGCCGCTTGCGTGCTCAACAGGCGGGCGGGCAGAATGCCTTCGCCGTTGCGATAGACGAGGCGGTTATAGGCTTCGATGTCGACTTGCGGCCCCAGGCAGAAAATCACACCGCCGCCGCGCTCGAGATGCGCCTCCAGGCGGCGCACTTCGCCGCTTCCGATCCGAGCCACGTCGCAGATGAAAACGCAATCGTAGGGAGTCAAATCGCCCAGCGCGGCATCCGCGAATTTCGATTCCGTCACCATGTGCGGCCGGGCCGGGATATTCTTCGGCGACAGCGTGTCCGGGAACGGATTGAGCGCCGCCTGCAGATAATCGGTCGCCTGATCGTACATTTCAGGCGCTGGCTTGCCGTTCACCAGCATGACCTGAACGTTGTCCTTCACGGTGACGATGACCGTCCGGCTGTCGTCGGGCGCAATGGCATCAGGGTCCATGCGCACCTGGATGGCGTAATCGCCCGGGGCCATGAACTTGTGGGAAAACGCCACCTGGTTCTGGCCAGGTTTCAAGTCGACTTTATGCTCGTCGATCACGCGCAAACCGAAGGGCGGATCGTTGGCCGTCTCCCGAGCTTTGCCGACGAGCAGCTGAACGCGCACCTGCGTTCGCGGCGCCGGGCCGTAGTGCTGGATGGTGGCGGCAATGGGTGTGACCGTGCCTGTCAGTACGAAGGGAACCTTGATCGAAACCTGGGTGACGGCGCTATTGACGACATCCTCGCGGCCGACGTCCACAAGCACGAAGCGCCCGCGTTCCTGAATGTGTTGCCAGACTTGCCCCGCTTCGCCGGACTGCTTGCCGTTCCAGGTGGAGCGCTGCAAATCGGTGAGGAAGTAGACGACGCGATCTTCGTATTTCGCCGGAGAATTGCGCAGGATCTCGTCGATCGCAGTCAGCGTTCCCGTCATGTCGGCGTTGCCGTGCGGCAGCCGCAGGTGATCGATTTCGTCCGCCACCTTGCGAGCATCGTCCGAAGGCTCGGGCACGATGCGCCGCGCCGGCGAAGACGCCAGCACGACGCTGAACCCATCGCCCAGCGTGGATTCCTGCAGAATTTGATTGGCGACGGCGCAGGCTTTCTCGAAACACGTTTGTTCACCCGTTTTCGTGGCCATGCTGAACGAGCCATCGATCACGAGAATCTTGTGCGTGCGCCGCGAACCGCTGGCCGCGCGGACGGCGCTTTCTGGAAACAAGCTGTACCACATTTTTTCCGACCAGGGCATGACGCTAGCCATGGCCAGAACCAGCAGCAACACCAGCAACGTGCGCACCGCTAGCAACAGCAGTTGCTCCAGACGCATCCGCTTGGTGTTCTTTTTCTGTGCTGCCAACAAGAAGCGCATCGCCGCCCAGGGCACGATGCGAAAACGCCGCCGATTGAGCAGGTGGATAGCAATTGGCACCGCCGCGGCGCCAGCGGCGACCAAACCCACGAGCAGCGGCGTTTCGAAGATCCCAAACAACGGCATGCGACACCCTGGAGTGGTGGTTAGCGGCTAACGAGGCGTGGCTTTACCCCGAAGGGGCACAGCCGCCAAGGTTGGAAGCTGACCCGGTTCCAAGCCCCGGTAGGGGCGGCAGTCAATAGCCAGGGGCGTGAGCCCCTGGTCTTGCCCGCAGAGATTCTCAGCCCCGGTAGGGGCGAAAGTACTTTCGCCCCTACCGGGGCTGGACGCTGTGGGTGACCTTTTCCAGGGGCTGACGCCCCTGGCTATTAACTGCCGCCCTTCCAGGGCTAATATCCAAACATGGGAACCCGAACCTTACACGTCGGGGACCGTCCTTCTTCTCTCATTTGGCGCACGACAACCGCTGGGCCAAATACGCCGACAGGGCGACGCCCAAATTCTGATCGGTTCTCAGCGGCACGTAGTCGATGTTTTGCTCGCGGCAGCCGGCTTGCACTTCGTGGAGATAGGTGCGCAATTCCGTCAGGTAGCCTTCGCGCAGCGAACGTGGGTCGGTCAGCAATTCCGGCATCTGTTCCATGCCGCGAAAGAGCGTTGCCTCTTGAAAAGGGAAATCCATTTCGGCAGGGTCGAGAACATGGAAGACGACAACTTCGTGCCGCTTGTGCCGCAGATGCTTCAATCCGGCAAGCAGATCTTCCGGATCGTCGAACAGGTCGCTGATGACCGCGACGATGGAACGCCGGGTGATGCGCTCGGCCAAATCGTGAAAGATGGGCGAGCTGCGTTTTTTCGACGCCGCTGCCGCCATTCAACACTTGAACGAGCTGCTTCAGGTGTGCAGCCTGGCTCGAAGGCCGCAGGAACTTGCGCACCTGATCGTCGAACGTGACCAGGCCGACGCTATCCTGCTGGTGCAAGATCAAGTAGCTGAGCGCCGCAGCGGTCAAACAGGCGTAATCGTACTTGGTAACCGCATGCGATCCGTAGTGCATCGATTCGCTGATGTCGAGCAACAGCCAGCAAATTAGGTTTGTTTCTTCCTCATACTGCTTGAGAAAGAACCGTCCCGTGCGGCCATAGACTTTCCAGTCCATGTGGCGAATGTCGTCGCCGGGGACATATTCGCGGTGCTCCGCGAATTCGACGGAAAAGCCGTGGTAGGGGCTCTTGTGCAGCCCCGAAAGATAGCCTTCGACGATGAGGCGAGCCTGCAATTCGAGACTGCGGACCTTCGCCAAATTCAAAGGGTCGAGGTATCGCTGTGGATCATCCATAAGGTGCATCTGTTGCGTGTGGAGCCTAAGGCATCAGCGTTGGGCAGCGGCCTTTTCTTGCGGATCGCGGAATCAAATCGGTGAGCATGCGGACGATATCGTCCGGCTTGATTCCTTCAGCCTCGGCGTTGAAATTGGTGATGATGCGATGGCGGAGCACGGGGGCGGCCACGGCGCGAACATCTTCGCAGGAAACGTAGAAGCGGCCATGCAGAACGGCACGCGCCTTCGCGCCCAAAATGAGATTCTGCGAGGCCCGCGGCCCAGCGCCCCAGGTAACGAAGTTCTTGATGAACTCGGGGACGTCGCCCTTGTCGCGACGCGTCAGGCGGGTGAACTTCATGGCGTAGCGGATGACGTAAGGCGCCACCGGAATCTTGCGGACCATCTGCTGCATTTCCAGGATCTCAGCATCCGAAAGGACGCGCTCGACCAAGGGTAAATGCGTCGAGGTCGTCATTTCCACGATGCGGAATTCTTCGTCCTCGTCCGGGTAATCGACCATGATGTTGAACATGAAGCGATCTTGCTGCGCTTCGGGTAGCGGATAAGTGCCTTCCTGTTCGATCGGATTTTGCGTGGCCAACACGAAGAACGGATCGGGCAGCTGGTGCCGGGTGCCGCCCGCCGTCACTTGCCGTTCTTGCATCGCTTCGAGAAGCGCGGCTTGCGTCTTGGGAGGCGTGCGATTGATTTCGTCCGCGAGAACGACATTGGCGAAGAGCGGGCCGCGTAAAAACTTGAACAGCCGCTGACCGGTCGATTTGTCTTCCTGCAGCACCTCCGTGCCGGTGATGTCCGAAGGCATCAGGTCGGGAGTGAATTGCACGCGGCTAAAGCTCAGGTTCAAGGAATCCGCCAAGGTGCGGATCATGAGCGTTTTGGCCAGGCCCGGCACGCCTACCAATAGGCAATGGCTGCGTGCGAAGATCGCGATCAGCAATTCTTCGAGTACCCGCTGTTGCCCGACGATCACCTTGCCTAGCTCTTTCTGCAGGCGGCGATAACCATCGGTCAAGCGCTCCAAGGCGCGTAACATCGGCTTCGACAGGAGACCAGTTATCCGTCGAAGGGGCGGGAGCAACGTCTACGGCTGCTTCCAATTCCTCCCCGGCATTCCAGGCCCCGCATTGACATTGCTTACGTTCGCCGGCGGCGATAAGCAGGATCGAGCCGCATTTCTCGCATTGAACGGCAGACATTGTCGGTGCAGTCTCTCAGTGGAGTTATTTGGTGCAACGATAAATCGAATGAACTCGTTTAGCTTACACGGTCGGCAAAAGGCGGTCACCGGACATTTTGCGAAATTGGGCAAGAAGCAAAAGTAAACGGGCGGGGGCTATCTCTTCGCTCAAGAACTCCAGGTAGTCGAATCCCAGCAATCGTGCCACTCGCAATTACAGCCCTCGGCAGAGAGCCGATGCGCAGCATTATGCCTGGCTTGCATTTATTTCGCGGGGCTGCGACTGGGGTCTCGATGTTGCGCATCATCGGAACATTGACCTGGCTTCGTTTCACCGGCCAATATGGAAGACGAGCGGAAGAACGATTACGCTCGAAAAAACTGAGCTCGCTCATCATTCCTTAATGCCTTCGGATCTCCCAAGCTCGTTAGCTGGGCTCATGATCGAGTTATCTCGTTTAACCCGGAGCCAGCGGCGACGGCTGACAGGGACCCGGTCAGGTCCTTTCGTTTTAACGAGGGCTGCATCAATTCAGTGATGTGAAACAGGAAGTTAGCCGTCGCCGCTGGCTCCGGGTTAAACGAAATGCGCTTCGCGTGTCGCCGTTTGATCCGGCTAGCAACTACCGCCTACTTGCTAAGACGACCCAGCCGGGGAGCCATGGCTCCCCGGCTGGGTCGCAGACATCCATTTGAGCATTCAGCTCAGATTACTTAGAGGAACCCGGGGCCTTGAGGACAATGCCCTCCGAACCCCAAACGACTCTGTCGGCGTGCACCGAGCAGTCGCATTTGCCGTTTTCGTAATGCGTGAGTCTGACGTTGCCCGTGAGCACGAGCCTGCCCTCGCTCTCCTGGCATTCGACCGCCTCGGCTTCGGCCTCGAAATCGTTGCCGCGAATGCGAATGCATTTTTTCTCGGCCTCGAACAACAACGTGGCGTTCTCTTTCCATTTCACGGCGAGATTCGAGCAGACCATGGATGCGGAGCCGCAACGGGCCGACATGCTCGGCCGTTCGCCGTCCGCGTGCACGCGCATCGTCCAGGTGCTCTTTTTCTCCACGGGACTTGGCATGGCCGGTGGCACGTAACACACGGGAATAGCTGACAAACCAGGGTAGGTGACAGTGCCCATCGGGTAAGAAACCAGGGTGCGCTGCAATGTGCTTGCCTGGTTCATTGCTTGCGTCGGCGGAGCAACGGCCTGCGGGGTCAGGGGCATTAAACTCAGCGGAACCGCTTGATCGTGATAAACACGCGCAGGAGGCTCATACGGCGTTACATTCGTCGGCGTCGAGACTGCAGGAATCGGGTTCGCGTACCCATAGCTGTACCCTTGAACCGTGGGGAGATTCATTTCGCACGCGACGGCCGGCGGAACCCGGAAGGTCGGGACCGGAGCTGGCAAAGGTGACGGCCCAGTTGCACAGGAGCCGAAATCGACGCCGACTCGCGTGATCCCGTTAGCGTCCCGCGTAACGATAATCGGGAGCTGCTGCAAAGCCGGGGCGACATTCGGGACTGCGGGCGCTGAACATGCTAGGGGCGGTTGGACCTGGGCTTGAGTTTGCTGAATGCTTTGGATCGGATGAAAGCCATCCTCCTCAAACCCGACCTCTTTATTGGCAAACTCATTGCCGGCCCATTCTGCGAAGGTACAAGCCGCCCACATAGCGAACGCCAATTCCGAGCTGGGCTGCTGAATGACAATGAATGTCGGTTGCGTTCCGGGAATTTGCACGGTTTTCGCTGGTGCTGGCTGGCTCCATGGATCCCAAAGCTGAGTCATCTGGGGGCAGGCAGCCGTTTCGCAGGTAAGGCTCGGCACTTTCATGCTAGGCTTCGGGCCACAATCGCTGGTCTCCGCAACTGCGTGTTGGTCTTGGAGGCGGCGGAGTGCATTGAGCAGTTCTTGCACTTGCTCATGGTTTTCAGCTGTCTGGTATACAACTAAGGACTTACCCTGCTTGAAGTATTCGATCGTGGCTGGCCCATCCATCTTCCTCCAAGTTTGGGGCTCAATCGTGTTCTGGATCAATTCGATGAGCACATCTTCGAGGGTGCCTTTATGATTGCCGCTTAGGTCATCAGCGGTAACTCTTAACACCACTGGACTGACCAAATCGAGCACAGGGTAGACCCTGGGTTCCAGCTTCAACTTAGGAGTTGTGATCACTAAGGTGTGATTCTGCACCTGGTAGCCGAGGTGCGCCTGGTGAAGGATTAAATTGAGAGCCGATTTGAGAGTGGCGCCTTCGAGTTTTATGGTGATTGGCTGGCTCAGGCTGATATTTGCATCTTTGAGAGCCGCCGCGTCGGTCACAATGTTGATTTGCGACCAATTTGCCAGATCGTCGAGTATCTGTTGAAGCGGCGTATCTCGGAATTCAAAGGCGGTAGCAGGAACGTCCAGCTTGCGATTGATTTCGCGTCATTTTCGGCGGGTGTTTTCTTTGGTTCAGCACGAAGTTCGTAAATGGGATTATCGAGGTTGGATACTGGCCCAGGAGCCTCGGTGATGCTTATAGATCTGCGGATATAGTCCTCTTTCTCCTTTTCGATTTCCAGATGTCCCGTGTGCGCCTTCGCAATTCGGGCTTCCTGAACCGCAGCAGCGAGAACGTTGTTGGCCGGGTCCAAGTCGAGGGCCTTGATCGCGCAGATCTCAGCCTCGCCGAATTTGTGCTCCTTATAGAGGGTGTGGTAAAGAGTCATCAGAGCCATAATCTGCTTTTTCTTGGCCCCTTCTGAAGGGCTGGGAGATCCCCAAGCCCGATTAAAATCGACGCCCGTCGGCATCGCCCCAACCGAAAAAACCGCCGATTTGGCATTACCCTTCGTGCAACAGTCGCCATTCTCCTGGCAACAAGGCGCGCCGGGCGTACAGCAGCTCTCTGCTTTGTCGCAAGCTTCGCAGTGGGGCGGGGGCAACAACTCCGGCGAGCGGTTCTTGTCGTCGCCGCGAGCCAGGCTGGTCAAAAGGCCGACGGTCAGGAGGCCGCCGATTACGAAACGTAACGTCGATTGGGTCATGCTTACCTCTTTCTGATGTTCCGATTGCGGTTCGGACACGGTCGCGGTGATACCATAGACCCGAGAAAGAGAACAAGGCGGCCTGAACGTCGTTGCCGGCATATGCAGAAGATGAGGAATCTGGTCAAAGCTGGCGGAATTCGTAGCCGCATTCGCCAGAATGCGGACGCGACGACCCGCGTTCTGGCGAACGCGGCTACCTAAACAAAATCCGGGCTGGACGCTGCATTAGCTTCACCGCCGAATAGCTGCTGAAGGGATATCCACATGAACGAACTGACCATTCGCAAAGGGCCCTGCGATCTCGACCTGCTCTCGCTGGGAGCGCTCGTGCATCGGCTCGACCCGGGCGCGGTGCCCTTTCGCAAGGCCCGGACATTCGAGATTCACGTTTCGGGCGGCGAATATAACGTGGCCGCCAACTTGGCCGACTGCTTTGGCATGAAGACCGGCATCGCCACTGCCATGGTCAACTACGGCATCGGCGAATTGGTGCAGGCTCGGGTGCGCGAAACCGGCGTGCGGCCCTTCTACAAATGGTTCGAGCACGACGGCGTTCGCGGCCCCAACATCGCCACGGTCTACAGCGATCGGGGGCATGGCGTCCGCGGCCCGGTCGTCTTTTATAACCGGGCCAACGAGGCCGGGGCGCTGCTGAAGCCGGGCGATTTCGACTGGGCCAAAATCTTTGCCGGCGGCGTCCGCTGGTTTCATTCCGGAGGCATCTTCGCGGCCTTATCGCCGACCACCTCGGAGTTGATTCTCGAAGGCATGCAGGCCGCCAAGAACGCCGGGGCCGTTTGCTCTTTCGACCTCAACTATCGGCCCAAGCTTTGGGCGACGGCCGGCGGGCCGGAACGGAGCCAGGCCATCTTGCGGAACATCGTGAGCAAGGTCGACGCGCTCGTCGGCAATGAAGAAGATCTGCAAAAAGGCCTGGGCATTGCCGGCCCGGAGGTGGCCAGCAAATCGAGCCTGGATCCGGATGTGTTCTTCATGATGATCGACCGCGTGGTCGAGAAGTTCCCCAACATCAAGCTGGTGGCGACGACGCTGCGCGAAGTGCAGAGCACCAACCGGCACGATTGGGCCGCGGTGTTGTGGTATCAGGGCCAACGTTTCGTCAGCCCGCTGTGCCATCTGGATGTCTACGACCGCATCGGCGGCGGCGATGGTTTCGCCGCCGGCATGATCTATGGCTTACTGACCGGCCGCAGCCCGGAAGAATCGCTGCGGCTCGGCTGGGCCCACGGCGCCTTCATCACCACTTTCCCCGGCGACACTACGATGGCGAAGCTAGAGGAAATCGAAGCGTTTGCAAAAGGCGGCTCAGCACGTGTGCAGCGGTGAGCAGGGCCCTACTTCTCCGTCGCCTTCTCGGTCTTCATCTTGGCGGCCATATTCCGCTTCAGGATGACGAATTGAATCGCCATCGCTTCGCCCACTTCGCGCCACCCAATACGCCCCGGCGTGGCGGCCCGGCGATTGGGCATAAGTGAAGGGAATTTTGTGCTCCATCAATAACTTCATGAAAGCCTGGTTGGAAGCCAGCAGGTTGTCTTCCGTGCCGCAATCGATGCAGATGTGCGGCATCTTGTCCTGGGGAACCTTGAGAACAATCTGGAACGGATCGTAGGCGGAGGCTTCTTCAGCGGTGACGAAAATCTGCCCCTTGGGCGTGCGTTCGACCTGGCTGTTGAACCCAGGTATGCCGATAGCAGGATTCGGTTCTGCGGAAAGTGGCCGATTCGGGCGCTGATTCGCAGTTCCTGCTTTGATGCGTTCCGCGGCCGATTTGGCGATGGCAATGGCGCCGCTTTCGCTGCCGATCGAACAGAACAGGTCCGGATGACGCAGGCCGAGCATGAGGCCGCCGTAGCCACCCATCGAAAGGCCGTTGATCGCGCGTCCCGCCCGACTGGCAACCGTGCGATAAGTGCCGTCGATGTGGCCGATCAGATCTTTGATGATGGCGTCTTCCCAGGCGTTCTTTTGACCATCTTCACTCTTGGCCCAGTTCACATACCAGGAATTGCCCGCGTCGGGCATCACCACAATGAGATCGAAATGGCGGGCATAGGTGGGCACCTTCAGCCGCGCCCAGGCGGTGTAGTTGCTCGAATAGCCATGTAGCAGGTAAAGCACCGGATAGCGATCGGTCGATGAATCGTACTTCTCCGGCAGCACGATATTGTATTTCAACTTCCGGCCCACCGAAGGGCTGTCGAATTCGACCGTCTTGACGGGCAGCGCCTGGGCTGACGCCAGATCTGCCAGAACGAGGCAAAGCACCAGTGCGCCTGAACGCCGCCAACCGATTCTTCATGACGTCAACTCCGGGAGAGCAAGCACAAAAATGCGACCGCCTATTCTGGTCCGAACCGAGGCGGGCGTCCAGAAAATCCTACAGGCTAGCTTTGCTCGCAAACGGGCGTACGTCGATGCACATATTCGTTTAACCCGGAGCCAGCGGCGACGGCTGTCAGCCCCCATGCCGAGCCTTGCAGCACACACCGACAACTCGAAGTCAACCGTCGCCGATGGCTCCGGGTTAAACAAGACTTTTGCCATCAGTATTTGCTGATGATCGTTGCCAAGCTCGCCCTCACGGCTTGCTTACTGCCAGTCCATTGGCTGTCGGCGTCGGCCGTTCTGGAAATACGAACGGTTTGGCCGGTTGCCTTCGCTGCCCAGGATCTTGTAACACAAAACCGAGGTCCGAGCCCTTCGCAGAGGAATTGGGAAGAAGAGTGCCACCGTTATCTTCCTTATCGCGTCCAACCGAATAGACGATGACAGCGTGGCCCTTGCGCACCAGCCGGAGCGGCTGCCCGTCGAAGGGATCGAGAGGTGTCTCCGTTAGATACTCAGGCACCAGTTCGGTTAGCTTGTCCGGCCATCGCCCCTTGGCTTGTTGAAATCGCTCCAGTGCCAAAGCAGTATAAGCGCATCGCAAGCCGGCTTGGACGCGGACGCCGGCAATGCAGATTTTGCTGACGTTGGCACAAAGGATCGTCCAAAGCGGTGGATCGTGGATCAAGGCCATGTCCTTGGCCTCGATCGCTTCCAGCGCCTCCCAGGGCGGCAACTTGGCGAGCTCGACCAATTCGTTCAAGTAATGCAACACTTGGGCACGCTCGCCGCGGATGTTCAGATACATGCGCATGCTGTTCAGTTGGAGCATGATGGCATTGGGCGGCCGGCTTGCGACGGGCGCAAACCCGGCTGAACTGGTCATAAGGCGATGATACTCGCCGAACGTCACTTTCCCTTCCTGGATGTTTTCCAAGAGGTAGTTCAAACAGGCCCGTTCGCCGCGAAGCCCGGTGAGGAAAAAGGGCGTCTTAGCTTCCTGTTCGAATTCTTTTTGTAGATCGAGCAATGTCTCTTCAGAAGCGCACCCGTTCGCTAGAACTTTCTCCAGCACCCTGACCGCCACGCCATCGACCGCCATTCGCACCAATTGCGAGATAATGACTTCCTCGTCGCCCAGCGCACGACTGGCGTACAAGATCGCCTTCACATCATGACAAGCCCCTGCGAGGTCATCGTCGTGAGCCTTCAAACGGGCGTCATAGTCCAGGAGCAGGGCGACCGAACGGGCTTCCTGCGCGTGAGGCAGCAAGGTGCTGACGTAATCCTTGGTCCATTTGACAGGATAACGGCCATAAGGATAATTTGGCATTTGCCTGGCCAGCTCGATGGCCACCGCGGCTCGCGCCACCTCGGCACGAATCACGCGCTCCTGTTCGACATTCAGCAATGTGGGCGCCAGACGCTCTCCCTCCAAGCTGGCATCCATCGCGATGCGCAGTTCGACCAGATAGCTCTTTTCGCTTGCGAATTTTGGGAACGGCCATTCGGGCCACGCCGATTTGGGCATTGCGGCGCAGACGCGCAAGGCATGGTCAATGCCATTTTTTTCCGACGCAGGATAAGGCGAACGTTGGTTTTCGAGATCGTCAAAACGCCACCCGGGATCGAGTCGGTCCGCCTCGGCGAAGGCCTGTTCCAGGCGCATTTGACCGGCAAAACGGGTGGCTACGTAAGCGAACAGGACGAACCCGACGGGAATCATGCACAGTACGAGAATCACCATCCACAAACGCAAGGAACGCTTTTGTCGCGGAAAGCTGGTTTCTGTTGTGCTGATGGCCATCGTATTTCTCGAGCCTCATACCACGCCGAACCTGTTGGCACCTTTAGAGGAAGCTTGTTTACTTGATGGGGAGATGGCCGACCAGGTTTGTCCAGTCTTCCGGTTCGCTTGCCTTGGCGATGAGCTCCAGATCTTGCACGTATCTTCCTACCGAAGTTGTGGATTGATGGCCGTATAGCAGTCCGGAAAACAATCTCCCTCGTTGTTGCCAATCCTCTGCCAGTGCTTTGAAGCGAATGTCTTGTGTGAAAAGAACACGTCCAAGCTTGGAGGCTCGCTCCAACAATTCCTCATCCGCGAGTTCGTCCGAACTGTCCTCTTGACCTGTCAAAACATCGACGCCCTTACGACGCAGCTGATCGCGAATTGCTCGAGGAATGTGGATATCGAAGTAAAATGCAACAGGCATTTCGATCAAGACCCACTTGGCGGCAATAATCCTTGGACACGCAACCGCAACATGACCGGGGGTAGTGGCGTATTCTTGCGCCACTCTTCAACTTGTTTGATTTCGTCTTCTATCTCTTTCTCGATTTCTGCCTGGTGATCGAAATAGTAAGCCAGCGCCGAGTGAACCTCGGCGGGCTTCAAATGCGGGTACTGATTGCAGATTTCGTCAGCCGACCAGCCCTGGAAAAGGTAATCCATCACGATCTGCGCGACACGAATTCGTGGAAGGCGTTCAAGCCGGGCAGGGCTGCCTTCAAGTTTCACAAGATGTGGATAGCTGACTGCTGCCGTCATGAAGACCTCCAAGAATCCGCAGAACGATAGTGACTTCCCTCATTTGCTTCCCGGCCTTTGTTTCTGCCCCTCGAATTTTTGCACGATCGTGCGGTTCATTTCCTCGCCGCTGCGACTTGACAACCTTCTTGTAATCGGCCAGCTTCAAGGCGGCACGCACGAATTCGCGAAGGTGTGGTTGGTTGAGGTCGTCCCAGTCTTCTATCTTGATGTGCCTCATGTTCTTGCCCGTGCCCTCGAGCTTCTTCTTAGGATCGGGCAGCTCTGCGCCCCGGTTCAGCTGCAGGTTCACGTGCTTCGTGAAAACGGCGATCAAACAGAAGGCGTCTTGATAGCGCGCCGTGGGCGTGAAATGCATCGCCACCGTATATTCGCCATCGTAAACCACTTCGTTGGCGTCGGGGGCTTCCTCGAAAACCAGGTCGCGCAACGCCAATGCCAGAGAAGACACCTGCGGATCATAAACATCCAAGAACTTCATCAGCTCCGGACTGGCAGTTCGCTCTTGCTTCATTTCGACAAATCCTTGGTAAATGCAGTGCTTCTCGTTTCGAAATACTCAGACTTTGATCGGCTCGACAGAGCAGCTCTTGGCATAGCCCATGGCTCGGCGAACCGTCGGGAAGACCCGGCAGGCGCCGAGCGCCAGCGCGATCTCGACCAGCCCTTCTTCGCCATAGTGTTCGCGGATGCGTTCGCGCAACGCTTCATCTTCGCGGGCTTCGAGAACGGACAGGGCAAAGTGATACACGTCGGCAAGTTCCTCGGGCAATTCGAAGGCATCCCCGCCGAGCACTGCCTGTATCACAGCCACACTTATGCCGGCCTTTTTGGCCATGTTCACCTCGCCTTGCAGGCAACCACCGCAATCTTCGTACACCAGCGCGGTCAGCCGGGCTACATGCAGCGGTGCTGCGGGCAACTTGCGATGATATTCGGCTAGCGGGATGATTTTCGTAAAGGCCATGAACGCCCGCCGCGAAACCCGCAGGATGTGGCGGAGATAATCGACCGAAGTACCCATTTCGCGCTCCGCGACCGATAATCGCCAGTTGATGAACCTGCGCAGCATGGCTCTGACTCCACAAACCGAGATGCCCAGCCTTCATAACACGGCCGCGATGGACATTGCTCAGTGGCCATCACGCTCCGCGTGATGAGCGCATCGCTTCACGCTTTCCGCAAAAGCATCCAACACACCGGGGCCGGAAGATTCGCCACTTCACGCTTTTCGCAAAACCTTACATCGCACCGAACGGGGAGACATTCTTCACGCGGAGCGTGATGGCTACTGACAACGCCGCCCCCGCTCGATTTAGAGCGTGGGCCCCATGTCCCCGGGCAGCAAAATCTTGCGGATCAGCTTGATGGGGATGCCGCCTTGTTTGACGAACTCGTTATGGAAGGTCTCCAGCTTAAAGTCGCCGCCTTTCAGTTTCTTATAATCGTCGCGGAGTTTGTAGATCTGCAATTTGCCCAAGGTGTAGTAGAGGTAAGTCGGATTGTAGGCCCCGCGGCGCGATTCTTCGAACGCAGTGGCAGGCTCTTGGTAGCCTTCCTTCTCGAATATTTTCGCGCCCTCCTCGACCGTCATCCCTTGGGTATGCAGCTTGATCCCCACCACGAATCGGCAATCGCGGAGCAGGGCTTCCTCAAGCTGGGCCATCTGGATCTTGGGATCGCCGTTGCCGAAGCCTTCTTCCACCATCATCTGCTCGGTGTAGTGAGCCCAGCCCTCCACGTTGCTGCCGCAATAAGTCAGCTTGCGCGTTTTGGTGGGATATTGCTTGGCGTAAAGGAATTGGATGTAGTGCCCTGGGAAAGCCTCATGAATGGTGATGATTTCCATCACCGGTTTGCTGAAGGAACGCAGGTGTTCATCCTTATGCTTGGCGTCCCAGTCCTTTTCCACGGGCGTGATGTAATAAAAGGCCTCGGTCGCCTTGGTTTCGTAGGCGCCGGGCGTATCCATTGAGGCAAATCCGCCGTCGCGCGCGTAGGGCGGTGTCTCGGTGATGGTGGGCCGCACTTCTGACGGCACGGTCACAATGTGCTTATCGACCAGAAATTGCCGAATTCGCTCCACTATCCGGCGCGCCGAAGGGATCAGGTCCTCCTCGGTGGGATGATCGTCCGAAATGAGCTTCATCACTTCGGCCGGCGTCTTGTTTGGGTCGATTTGCTTGGCCAGGGCGGCGAATCGAGCTTGGTCGCGGTGCAAAGTCGCCTCGGCCACCGCAAGCAGCTTGGGCAAAGGAATGTCGACCAGCTCTTCATAAAGCAACTGTTTGCCGAAATTCTCTGCTCCAATGGCGTATTTCCCCTTGGAGCGTGGTAGCAGATCTTTTTCGAGCCACACACTCAGCTCCGCCAATTCCCTGACGACGTTGGCGTTGGCGCGGGCGAATTCGACTTGTAAGGCCCGGTCGTTGCCGGCAGCTTCCTTGGCCCAAGTGGCCAGAGTGTCTTTGAAATAACCGACAGTCCCCTTGGCGATGCGGATGGAAAGGTCGGTGAATTCCTTGGGCGGATTGTCGACATTGGCTCGCAAAGCCTGGAAAACCGCCGGTGCTTGCTTCAGCCGGGCAATGACAGAGCGGAGCCGCTCGGCTGGCGGTGCGAAGTTGCGCTTCATGAGGCCATCGATGGCGGAACTGGGCACGGAGATATAGCCCATGGGGTTGTTGCGCCAGTTGTGCAGCGTCTCCAGGTCGAGCAGCTCGGCCTTAATCTGGCCGTCGAGAACGACGGCGTCGATATCTTCATTGAACGACAATTTGGTCTCACGGATTTTATTCAGCTTGGCTTGGAGGTCTTTCACCGCCGCGATGCGCCCGGCGATGGCGGCCGCACTCCGGTCTTCGAGCTGATTGTCGTACTGATGAAATCCTGCCGCGGTGCCTTCGCTGGGCTTCCAGGCAAAATAGGCGTCAAAATAGCTGTCGACAAAGGCAGCGAAAGGTGTCGTGCTCTTGCTATCCGCTGCCTGCGCCGGGGATAGCATGCGGGAACCAGCAAAGCAGGAGCAACCAATGGCAATCATCCAGCAAAGAAGCAAACATCGACGCAACATGAGAAACACTCCATGACGGTGAAAACAAAGCGCCCGCGTGTGCGCGCCGCGCAATGCAACGCAAAACGGGAGCGCAATGTTTTCGCCCAGCGCTTACCTGCCGATCTTGACTAATTCCACGTCGAAGGTCAGCTCGGCATTGGGCGGAATGACGCCACCGGCCCCACGCGCACCGTAAGCCAAGTCTGCAGGAATGATCAGCTTGCGTTTGCCGCCGACTTTCATTCCTTGCAAGCCTTCGTCCCAGCCTTTGATGACTTTGCCGATGCCAAGTACGAATTGAATTGGCTCGCCGCGATCCCTGCTGCTGTCGAACTTGGTGCCGTCCTTGAGTTTGCCGGTGTAATGGACCGACACCAAGTCGCCCTTCTTGGCTTCTGGGCCTTCGCCGACCTTCGGCTCGACATATTTCAGCCCGGACTTCGTGGTGATGACCTTCTCTTCTTTACTCTTGTCGTCTTTCTTTTCCTGCATGGCACCCCCCGTTTGCACCAGGGCGAAGCACGCCAGCAGGGCGATCAGAAACCGTGCGCTCATACAATTACGTCCTTCGCTAAAAACCGAGTGAAGAATTTGCAACGCTAGAACCACTGTTGTTTTATGAAGAACGAGGGCCGACGGTGCAACCATCGGATACACTGTGCTTCATGCGAACCCAAGCCGAAAAAGGGGCGATCTTCCGGGCACTTCACGAACGCCAAAGTGCGTTCATCATCCCCAATCCCTGGGATGCCGGCACGGCACGGCTGCTTGCCCATCTGGGCTTCGAAGCCCTGGCGACCACCAGCGCCGGCTACGCCTTCTCCCTAGGACGGCGCGACAACTCCGTGGGCCGGGAGGAGATGATGGACCACGTCGCCGCTCTGGCCTCGGCCACCGATCTGCCCGTGAGCGCCGATTTGGAGAATGGCTACGGCGACGATCCCAAGACAGTCGCTGAGACCATCGGACTGGCGGCGGCAGCCGGTTTAGCCGGCTGCTCGATCGAAGATTCCACCCAGAACCCGGCCAATCCGATCTATGCAGTCGACCTTGCCGTCGAGCGCATCAAGGCTGCGGCTGCAGTTTCGCGCACGTTGCCTTTCGCATTCACGATCACGGCACGATGCGAAAACTACCTCGTCGGCCGCCCCGATTTGAATGATACCATCAAGCGGCTCCAGGCCTATCAGGAAGCGGGCGCCGACGTGCTCTATGCCCCAAGTCTTCGGACCAAAGAAGATATTGCCGCGGTGGTCAGCTCTGTCGATCGGCCGGTGAATGTGGTCATGGGGCTATCAGGTGTTCAACTGAGCGTTGCTGAATTGTCGGCGCTCGGGGTCAAACGCATCAGCGTCGGCAGTGCCCTTTCCCGCGCTGCCCTAGGCGCTTTCCTTCGCGCGGCCAAGGAAATGCACGAACGCGGCACCTTCACTTTTGCGGAGGAAGCGGCGAATTATCGGGAGCTCAATGCCATGTTCGATACGTGCACAAAGTAGGCGTAGGACAGGCAGCTTGCCTATCACAAGCACCAGGAAATAGACGACCGTTCGAAAAAACGAGTCCGCAAGCGGTGGAGACTGGACAGGCATGCTGCCTGTCCTACGGCAGTTCATTCGACTTGCACGTCGATAGCCGAAAAGTGCTCGTGGTCGCTCTGCGTGTTGACGGATTCCACACGGATGAGATAGATGCCGGGCTTGGTGATGGTAAAAGCGACGCGAGCGCCGACTTTAGCCTGGGGCTTGAAGTTCAGCGTGAATTTGCCATCGGTCACCACATCTTTGGTCAAATCGGGCACTGGCTTCTGATTTGCTTTTTCTTTGCGCACGACGAAATAACGGACGGACGCGTCCTTTAGGTCCTTGTGCGGATAGGTGTTGGTGAAAAAGTATTGCAGCACCAGCGGGTCGCCGGCTTTGACTTTTAGGAGCGGCCGGGGATTGGAGCCCCCTTCGGGTGGATCTTGATCCATAGTAGCCGAGGCCTGGTCCTTCAGGGCCAACGTCTGCGGATCGTAGTGGAACACCTTGAGATCGATAATGGCGTGCTCCGCCTGTGCGGGCAGGACCCAAGCGAGCAGCGCCACACAGGCCGTCGGCCACCAACGTTTCATCTTGGCTTCTCCTCATTTCACGAGCAAGTCGAGCGCCGCGAAATGTTCGTGGTTCTCCGTCCCCTTGTTTGCGCCAATAGTTTCCAGTCGCAGCAAATAAGGCCCTGGCTTGGTCAACCTCACCTTCATCTGGCCCTTGGCCTTTTCGGTTGGCTGAAAGTCCATGGTCAATGCGCTCTCAGCGGCAGCGTCTTTGTCGATTTTCGGCGTGCCTGGCTGACCGATCATACCCTCCTTGGCAATGTAAAAGTGCACCAGCACATCCTTGAACATTCCCTGTTTTGCCGAACAGGTCACGGTCCAATGAATCTCGATTTCCTGGCCGGCTGGAACTTCCAAAACCGCCCGCGCTTTCGCCTTGGCGCCTGCCTCCAACTTTTCGGCGTGAACCGTCTCCTTCGCCTTGCCGGTTTTCACTTCCAGATCGATCGTGAAATGGTCGGCACGCGCGGCGGCAACCCAAATGAGCGAAACGCCAGCCGCCGCCAGAATGAAGATTCGATGCGTCATGGGAAAAATGGCTCTAGGCAGGAAGGTAGGCAAGCCTTTCGATAATCATCATGGAGCGCCGTGTTGGATCATGCAAGGAAGAAAAGAGTGCCGCCTCCCCCGTTTTCACTCCACACTATTCTTCCTCTTTGCGCAGCCGAGCCAGCACGCTCAAATCTTCCAGCGTGGTCGTGTCTTGCGTGGTCGCCTTGCCGCCCACGACGTCGCGAAGGAGCCGGCGCATGATCTTCCCCGAGCGCGTTTTCGGCAGAGCGTCCGTGAAGCGGATTTCGTCGGGCCGGGCCAGAGCGCCAATTTCTTTGACCACGTGCTCGCGCAGCTCTTTTTTCAGAGCTTCGCTCGGTTGCACGCCGCCCTTAAGCGTCACGAAACAGGCGATGCCCTCGCCTTTGATTTCGTCGGGCCGGCCCACCACTGCAGCCTCGGCCACCTTCTCGTGGTGCACCAGCGCGCTTTCGACTTCCATCGTCGACAGCCGATGGCCGGAGACGTTGAGCACGTCGTCGATGCGCCCCATGATCCAGAAGTAGCCGTCTTCATCTTGGCGAGCGCCATCGGCGGTGAAATAAGACCCCGGCACCTGGCTCCAATATTGTTGCTGATAGCGGGCGTCGTCGCCGTATATGGTCCGCAGCATGGACGGCCAGGGTTGGCGAATTACCAGGAAGCCGCCCATGTTGGCGGGCACAGGATGGCCCTTCTTGTCGACGACTTCCGCGACAATGCCCGGCAACGGCCGCGTGGCTGAGCCGGGCTTGGTCGGTACGGCTCCGGGCAGCGGCGCGATCATGATCATTCCGGTTTCGGTCTGCCACCAGGTATCGACAATGGGACACCGGCCGCCGCCAATCGTCTGGTGATACCACATCCACGCTTCGGGATTGATCGGCTCGCCCACGCTGCCCAGCAAACGCAGGCTCGATAAATCGTGTTTATTGGGCCACTCATCGCCCCATTTGATGAACGCGCGAATCGCGGTTGGCGCTGTGTAGAAAATGCTCACGCGATATTTGGCGATGATCGACCAAAACCGATCTTCCCGAGGGTAATTAGGCGCTCCTTCGTACATCACGCTGGTGGCGCCATTGGCCAATGGCCCATAGGTAATATAGCTGTGGCCGGTGACCCAGCCGATGTCGGCCGTGCACCAATAGGTGTCGTTTTCTTTGAGATCGAAGACCCAGCGATGCGACGCCGATACTCCCAGCAGGTAGCCTGCCGTGGTGTGCAAGATGCCCTTGGGTTTGCCGGTCGAACCGCTGGTATAGAGGATGAAGAGCGGATGCTCGCTGTCCAAGGGCTCGGCAGGGCAGTCGGCCGAGGCGTCGGCCATCAGTTCGTGCCACCAGAGATCGCGTCCTGGCTTCATGGGGGTCGTCGAATTGCACCGGTTGAAGACGATGCATTTTTCCACCGTTGGCGAACGTTCCAGGGCTTCGTCGACATTGATTTTGAGCGGCATGACCTTGCCGCGCCGCCAGCCGCCGTCGGCCGTGATGATGAGCCTGGCTTGGGCGTCGTTGTTGCGATCGGCGACGGCCTCGGCACTGAAGCCGCCGAACACGATGCTGTGGGTAGCGCCGATGCGGGCGCACGCCAACATGGCGATCACCAACTCGGGAATGAGCGGCATATAGATCGTGACGCGATCGCCTTTGTGGATGCCGAGCCCTTTGAGCACGTTGGCGAATTGGCACACTTCGCGATGCAAATCTTGGTAACGCAACACCCGGCTATCGCCCGGTTCGCCTTCCCAAATGAGGGCAGCCTTGTTGCCCCGCCCTTCGGCCAGATGGCGGTCGAGGCAGTTGTAGCTGGCGTTGATCTTGCCGCCGACGAACCATTGCGCATGCGGGTTTTCCCAGATCAGCACTTTCTCCCAGCGTTTGAACCAATGCAACTGCTCGGCTTGCTCGGCCCAAAACGCTTCCGGGTGATCCTTAGCCTTCTGCCATAACTGTTCGTATTCCGCCAAACTCTTGATAGCGGCCTTGGCCGCGAATTCGTCTGGTGGGGGAAACGTGCGCGTTTCCTTGAGAACGCTGGTGATATTGCCGGTGGCGGATGAGGAGGACATGGGAAAACTCCATTAAATGCTGGCAAGAAATTGTTCAGCACGTGGATGGTTCAACGTAGAAGTTGGCATTTGCTACCCTGAAAGGGGGCAAATCTCGTCCCCTTTGGACTCGAGTCAGGTCCTCACAAAACGGTAACTCACTCGCTCTTCTTGGGCGCATACCCTTGCCACACCCATTCGATGGCGTGAGGCAGAAATTGCGCCTGGGCATTGCCGACGCTGTGGCCGGCGTTCCGGCAGAAAAGATACTGGTAATGATAGCCCTTGGCCTTCAGCACCTTGGCCATGCGGTTGTTGGCCTCGACCCAATCGTGCATGTGGTCGCGCATGACGTTGGGGTTCAATAAATCCCGGTCGCCCACGGAAATGAAAATCCGCAGGGGCTTCTGCGGACTATTGGGAATGAGCGTTTCGTGAAAGTCCCAGGCGCCGCCGGACGTCTCGGGGTTGAAGGGCCATTGCTGATTCACGAAGGTGCCCGAAGTGGTCAGCACGCGATGGTAAAGATTCGGGCGATACCAGGCCATGATGAGTGCAGCCGATCCGCCGGAACTGTTACCCATGGCTGCGCGGCCGTCGGGGTCCTTGGTCAGCTTGACGCTCACAGTTCTTCTCCACGCGCGGCAGGACCTCGGTTTCGATGTAATCCGCATACGCTCCCGGACATCGTGTCATATTCCTTGCCACGCTCATCCCCTGGGCATCGCCGCCGCCGTTGGCGATCAGGATGAGTAGCATCGGCGGAACCCGCTTCTGTGCGATCAAGTTGTCGAGAATATGCGGCAGCCCCATGTTCGGTTTGCCCCCAGGACCGTCGTGGCAGACCATGAACGGCGCAGCGGTGCCCGCCACATATTGGGCTGGGATGTAAACGGTGATCTGGCGCTTGTAGTTGATGTTGTGGGTTTCGACGATCAGCGTTTTGGGGTTCTTCGGGTCCACCTTGCCGAAGACTCTTCGGGCAATCCCTGGATTGAAAAGTTTGGTCTCCTTCGAATCGATGGCGAATTGCTTCACCTTCCCCTGTGGAACGCCCTCGACCACTTTGCGTTCAGGGGCAGGTTTGTAATCGGGGCCGATCACAAAATTGCCGTCCACATCCAGCGGCGGATTCTCGCCGGTTTTCAGCACCTTGAAGGGCGGGGAACCCGGGTCATCGAACTTACGAACTGGCGGTTGCGCAAAAGCTGTTTCTGCGAACAAAAACGTGAGGATTAGCAATGTCGCCAATGGCTTGAACATGAGATATCCTCGTAAGTCTTAAGGACTCGGGATCGAACCTCGGGAAGCCGAGGCTCTGCCTTCTTCTTGCCAGGATAGTGCGCAGAAGCGCCGAAGCCCATGTCGATTGCCTGCACGGAGCCTAAACGCCAAGGGCAGTTCATTGACTCCGTCGCGCGGTTCGGTTGCAGCGACGGCATTGCTGAACGGCGCCGGCGAATCGCCGCCGTCTGCCTCGCTGCAAGTCGGGGCGGCGCGATCGGCAGAAAAACGTTCCGGCGCATTACCGTTTACAGGAAGCTATATAAGACGAGATCGTGGATCGAGAATTGAGAATTGAGCCGGCTGCCGGACAAATTTGGCCGGGTCAAAAACCCGGCCCACGTGAAGATGGATTGCATTGCGCAGCCCACTCAGAGGATCAGTCGAGTGGAGCGGCTTCTGGCTCGTACAGGACGTCTAGAGGTTCCCGACACCCTTTTTTCCTATTCTGTCCACCTTTTCTTTTCCCGCCATTAAGGCTAAGGCTACCTTTTGGTCCTCGGCGCTGAGGCGAACTCGGCGGGACTCATTTTCGTGACTTTTCCGGCTGATGTCAGAACATAGCCGCCATTGGTCGGGACGTCTTTTCCATACGCGAGCACTATCTCCGGCTTTCCCACGTCCCCGCCCGTCTTGGCGTCGTTCTTGGTGGGCGTCCCCCAAAGAACGGGTGTTCCCCAGAGAACGACGAAATTCCCGGACTTCACCAAGTTGTACGTCTCTTGGTACTTCGCCTGGAAAGGGTCCAAATCGGCAAGCCGAGCCGGTGGATGACCGGTCCGGCGCGTGGCCATAAGCAGCATTTGTTTGACCTCCTGGAGGTCGCTCAATTCCTGATCTGGCGCCTCCGCCCCCCCGGAGGAGCAGCCAACCAAAAGTCCGGCACAAAGACCGATTACCAGATGTTTGAGCAGAGTCATGCTTCCTCCAACAAGGTCGGCTCCCGCGCGGTTTGCTCGCTTGATGAACCTGATTACCAGTCGGAGCCCACGACCTGCCCCTGATACGCCGGGTCGTTACCAATGATTCGCCAGGTTCTTGGACTGACCGACGGGGCCACGGATCGGACACTCCCATCCCCCATGGCTACGTTCATGGCATCGTGGGCCGTCTGGGTCAACAGGCTGTCACACCCATTGGGGTCGTCAGCCAATGTGGTCGTGGCCCCCAGGGGAGGGTTCATGTTCGGCCGGACTTGCATGATCTGGATGCTAGTTCCCAACATTGAGCTCACAAAGGAACTATCGTAGTCAGCGCGGGGCAGCCTCCCTGGAAATACCCCCCGTTAGTGCCGATGCCTTCTCTATAGACTGTGAGCCAGCCGAAGCCGACTGCCTGCTGTTCGGAACCGCTGCCGGGCTGGATGTAGCCCCAGTTGGACCAGTAGTAGTTGTGCTGGTGGCTGTCATCGACCGTCCCCGTACCCGAACCGAAACCGTTCGCGTAGCAGAACGTATAGCGTTCCGCGAAGAGGGAGGTGTTTGATGTGCCGTTCAGCATCGCACTTACTAACGACTTCGGGGTCGGGGTGAGGACCAGCACGTTCGCCGCGTACGAACAGAGGCCGAAATTGTTATAGGAACTGACTTTGATGCCGTTGACCGCGGTTGTGTTCGAGAGGCCGCCGCTGGCAGTTGGGTCGGAAGGGCAGATGACTGTCTTGACGACATTACCCGCGACGGCCGCCGCGTAGGCGCTGATAGTGGTGTTCCCCGTGGGCTGGATCAGGGAGAAGAGATTGCTCTGCTCAATATAGGGCATTAAATGAACGACCCACGTGCCCGGAGCGCCGTCCGGGGAACTCGTGGCCGCATAGTTTTGCGCAGCAGGGTAGCCAGTTCCGCCCCATGTAGTCGTCGCGGGCCAATTCCAGTTAGGTGGGAGGACGCCGAAGGTGGTCGCGAAATTGTGAGTCGCCGGCGCTATTTGCTTCATGTTGTTCGCGCATTGGCCCGGCTGGCGGCCTCGCGCACCTTTCTGAATGGCCGGCAATAACAGGCCAACCAAAATGGCGATGATCGCGATCACAACCAACAATTCAATCAGCGTGAATGCGGAGCGGAGCGGTCGATGCTGAGCAATCATTGCAAACTCTCCAAATTCAATGGGAACTAAGGATGATCAACACGGAGGAAAACTCGTCAATGCCCGGCTTGCGTGGCGGGGCTCTGTTGCTTGAACTGCTCAATCGCCCGCAGCACGCGTAGCGGGTGATCGGTTTGAATCACGTCGATTCCCCAGCCAATTGCTTTCTGATATTGCTCGATTCTCTCATTGGCGCCCATCGCGTCAGAAAAAACTTGAATCCCTGCCTTGTGGGCCTTCGCTATCAGTTCGGCGGACAGAATCGACCAGTTGGTGTCGAAGCCAAAGGGGGCAATGGCCGCCACCTGCTCGAACTGGCTGGCCCGCCGCAGGGGCGGCAAGGCCCGTGCCTTCGGTTCCAGGTCTTTCAGTTTCGCCAGATACTCTTTTGACTGATAAACCACCGAGCGCTCGACCAGTTCATGTTTGCGCATCGCGTCGAGCAGATCCGCGGGTGTGATGTCTTTGGCGTCCAAGTAGGCATGAGACTTGTGTCCCATCGCGGTCAAGCCGTCGGATAGGAGCGGCACGCGCGTGTCGGCGAAGGGACGGCCAAACCAGGCTCCCGCACTGAGCTTCGAAACCTCGGCAAAGGTTGAGTCTCGAATGGGGCCTTTGCCGTGCGTGGTGCGATTGAGCGTGCCATCGTGGAGCAGCATGTACTTGCCGTCCTTCGTGGGGCGGATGTCGATCTCGATATAATCGGCCCCAAGGGCGGCCGCTTTTTTAATCGCCGGGATCGTATTTTCCGGCGCGTAGCGATTGGCGCCGCGGTGATAGGAGATCTTCACGGGAAAGTCGGGAATTCGCCGCCGCAGTTCGGCAAATCGAACACCGGCAGGATCATCCGTCTGCAGCCAATCCACGCCGGCATCTAGCATTTTGTCCCACCCAGTCGCGTTGTCCCACTTCTCCCCGAGAACCTTTGCCAGCACTTTGATCCCCTTGGCACGAAATGCCTTGCACAACTCTGTAGTCACCTCCTCGGGATCAATCTCTACCGCGGCCGGATCGACGTGCTTCACGAACGAGTCACAGGTCATCGTTTTGGGGGAGAACTTGCTTATCGTCGGAATCTTGTTGCCTGCTGCCGCCCGGATTTTGGCCACCATCTCCGGTTGACCGCAAACGATCACTTGCCTATCCATCTCGGCCGCCAGGACCTCCTTTGCCAGTTGCTCCGGGTCAACCCGTTTGCAGTCGAGGTAAAGGTTCACTTTCCCCTTGGCGGCGGTCAGCAGTTCGCCCAGCGACAGTAAGCGGGCGCCCTTGAAGCGTGGAGCATACCGGCGCCGGCATCGAGCTTCTTGAAGTCCTCCAGATTGAAGTCGGCGACCTTGCCCTTGCCATCCGTAGCAGCTGTCGAGGTTGTCGTCGTGAATGATGACGTGGCGGCCGTCCTTGGTGAGGCGGACATCGACTTCGGCCCACTCGGTAAAGTCGCTGCCACAGGCGAGAATGGCGTTAAGGGAGTTCTCCGGGGCAAGTGTGTGCATCCCTTGATAAGCGATCACTTGCGTGGCGCGCGGTGGATACACTTGCTCGAAGAATTGGTAATTCGGCTGCGCCGCCGCCGGTGTCGTGAGGGCGAGAACGAGCAAAACGGCAACACGGAAGCGCATGCCAAACTCCTCGAGTTCGATCAAGAGTGCCTTGCACTAATCAGGGGGAACTATTTCACGGGTACGGGGCTTATATTGGGGTCCATATGTGTTTGTTTGATGTCAATTGCCCTGAAGATAGAATGAAAGAAGTGTGTTGATATCAAGCGGCCGACGAGAAATGCTGCGAAACTCGCTTGAGATCCCCAGGAAGGAGTCATAAGCAAGGTAAATCTGGTCGCTCGAACAGGATCGAAATGGGCATGGCCCGAACTTTCAGACGATAATCCGATGCCAAAGCAGGCAGCTGGGTTGTATGGGTCAGCTGTCGGATCTCATCAGCACCACATCTTGGGCAGTTCCGGTAGCTCACTTTGTGGAAGCCCGCTGGCTACTGGCCCGGAAAGCGGTTTCCCGACGGCGGCCCTGGCAGCGTTTTCTGCACCTCCTGCCAGAATTCTTGCCAGGCTTTGCGTTCGTGCTCGGGCAGCTTGGCCAGCGCAGCAGGGTCGCGAACAGAGGCCAAATCCGATTCTAGCTGCCACTGACTCAACGTCCGCCGCCTGGCCCTCTGGTCCTGTACCATCGTGCTCTGCGCTTGCTTGGACCAGATCGCCAGTTCAGTTCGGAGCCAATCCAGAGCCTGGCCCCGCAAGCTTGCACGCTCTGCTTCGCTCAAAGGAATGTCGTTCTCGTCAGCACTGGTCGCCGCCTTGGCAGCCGCACGCGACGCACGATGAATGTGAGTGTTACGCGGTTCGGACGCCAGCTCCGGCTTTTCTGCAAAAGCTTTCGCATAGAAACGAACAGCGGTCGCATAACGGTGCAAGCTGGGCAACTGACAGAACCAGGCCCAATCGAGTTGCTCGTTAAGGTTCCCGGGCTCGGTCTTGGCTGCGAGCGTTGCGGGCAGCTTGGCCTCCATAGGCGCGAAGTTGCGGCAAGCTCCTTAAACGAATCGCCAGACCCGCATACTGAGGGTGATTGGCGGGAATCAACTCCAACGCGCGGCGCGTTTCTGCTTCTGCCTCATCGAACGATCCTTGTTCCAACAGGGCCTCGCCTAGGCGCAATTTGAGCATTGAAGTAATGAGGATCGAGAGTCACGGCTTGACGAAATTCTTCCACGGCTTCCGGCGATTCTCCCAGGATGCGCTGGAGAGCGCCCAGGCCGAAATGTGCCGGCGCCAGTTGCGAATCCAAAGCGATGGCCCGGCGAAATTCGGACCGGGCCTCGTGCAAAAAACCATCGTAAAAAAGCGCGTTGGCCAGGTTGCAACGCACGAGAGCCGAATCGGGCTGCAAATCGACGGCCTGGCGACAAACGGGAATCGCCTCTTCCAGCCGATTTGCCTTGGTGAGCAGTTGGCTCAAACCAACATAAGGCGGAACGAAACTTGGATCGGTGGCGATGGACTTGCGGTATTCAGCTTCCGCTTTGTCGATAAGCCCGCGAAAGCGATATCCCTCGCCCAGCCTGGAATGCGCCAGACGCACTGGGCCGCGTGACCGCAACCGTATGTTCCCACAAAGCGAAGTCATCGTGCCAGTACCCTAATTGGCCCAGGTGAGCGCACAACAGGCGCAAAGGAGAACGGCGCAGCTCACAACTGGTGCGAAGGGAAACCATCCTTTGGCCAGAGCCAAATCTCCTCCTCCCCAGGTGAGCATCAGGAAACAGCCTATTAATGGCACATAAGTGTAACGGTCGGCCATGGCCTGGCTTCCCACCTGAACCAAGCCGACGACCGGCACCAGCGTACCCAGGTACCAAAACCAGCCCACTGCCAGGTAGGGAAAACGCCGGCCCGGCCACAAAACCAGCCAGCTAATCGCCAACAACAAGAGGCCGGCAGCCACGCCTCGAAGTGCCGAGATCTGTAAACCCGGATGGGGATAATAGACAGCCAAGTTTCTCGGCAGAAACATCTCGCCCAAATAAGTGACGTAGGTCAGCAGTGCGTTCCAGAGTCGTACCAGTAAAGGAAACTTTTCGAACGAGCCCACGGCTTGCCCCTGGTGTTGGGCCAAAAAGGTGACAATGCAGGAGCCCAGCACCATGACGAACAGAGGGATTTTCTCTAGGAGCAGGCGGCCCAGGGACAATGGCTGAGGCTGATCTTTGGAAGAGTCCGGGGAGGGAAGGGCGGGCTTCGGCCCGTGCTGCCAGCGACCCAAAGGCCAATAATCGAGGAGAAGAAGCACAAACGGCAAGGTAATCAACATCGGCTTGGCCATGAGACCCAGGGCAAGAGCGAGGGCGACGAGGAGGTAGCGGGCGATGGACGGGCGGTCCACATAAACCAGATAGGCCGCCATGGTGAGCATCCAGAAGAGCGTGCTGAGGACGTCCTTGCGTTCGCTCACCCAGGCAACGGATTCCACATGCAGCGGGTGCAGGGCAAAAAGGGCTGCAACCATGGCGCTGCGCCAAACCATCCCCGTCATGCGGCCCAAGATCAGGAAGAGCACCACCACATTGGCGATGTGCAGCACGACGTTAGTCGCGTGGAAACCGCCCGCTTGCGGCCCGCCATAAAGGAGAGCGTCGAATTCCAGCGAAAGCCAGGTTAGGGGATGCCAGTTGGCGCAATTGAATGTGGTGAACGCCCAACGGACGCTGTCGGCCGTGAGGCCGGCTAGCACGTGCCGATTCTCGAAAACGTATTCGGGATCGTCGAACTGAATGAAGCCGAAATCGAAGCAGCGGCAATAGACCAGCAGAGTCACTACAGCCAAAGCGATACCGAGGCCCAGGGTAAGCCGATACTGACGCGAGGCAGTCAAATCCTGGTTGCTGACGACGGCCGATCGACCCCTTTTCGTCGCGGCCTGCGCTCGGCGCATCGAAAAGGCTATGGGAACGCTTCGTGCCAAGGCTCAAACTCCTGGAATTGCCAGGGCTCGCGACAGATTTCGTCACTCACTGCCGCTATGCAGATAGGAAATTCTGCACCTCTACAATTCTTCCGGACTCACCCCCACCGCTAGAATGCTGCAACCGACGATGACATTCAGGCCCAATTCGCGGCCTTTGGCTTCCAGCTCGGGCGACTCGGCGCCGGGGTTAAGCCAAACCTCGTCAACGTGTTTGCGGGCGACCTGTTCCATGACCCCCATGCCGATGGCCGGGGCAACGTAAAAAGTAATGCGCTCGAAATCCTGTCGCGGCACTGCATCCAGTGAAGGGTAGGCTTTTTCCCCTTCGATTTCGGCTGCCTTCGGGTGAATGGGATAAACCTCGTAGCCCATGCGCCGGTAGGCGCGCATGGCCTTGTTGCCGAACTTGGCGCGGTCCGGGCTGGCGCCGATGATGGCGACGGCAGGTGGCATGGCAGAATCTCGCTGGAGCAAAAAACAAAAAACCCTCTTCCATCATCGCGGGTTAGCGCGAATGGGGAAAGAGGGTTGCATGAGCGTCGGGCACAAATTCAGTGCGTGTTGCTTTCAATAGACGACTTCGCAATCACGGTCGGCGGGGCGGGTTCGGCATCCGCTTTGCCGTGAATGGCGTCGTAAACTTCCTGCCGGTGCACGGGCACTTCTTTCGGCGCGACAATGCCCAAGCGGACCTTATCGCCCCTGATTTCAACGACCGTGACCACGATGTCATTGTTAATGACAATGCTTTCGTTCTTTTTCCTGGACAGTACTAGCATCGCCGCCTATCCTTTTCACAAGGGAGCCAATCCAATTGGTGCCTGGTTCTCACGCGCAACTATCCGCCCAAAAGGGTAGGTGCGGCGCCGGCGAAGATCCCCTTCTCCTGCAATAGAACCAGAGAGTCTCGGCGGTCGGCGTTCGGTCCATGTCCGCGGCTGGGAGGGTGCATGTCCACCAGGCCCTGCTGAGACCTCATCGTCTTTCACTCTACCTGCCCCCATTATTGCAGTCAAGGTTCCCAGATTGCCTTTTCGTCACTATTTCGCTGTTTTGGCATGCGTCTTCCTACATATCAATGGCCATCGATGTTCGTCTCTCCGGTCGGCGCGATTGATTGTGCGAATTCGCAAATCTATTGTTCGCATGCAGCTGCGCCCATTCCTTTCCTCTCTTCAGCTATCGATCTATACCAACAAATCGACCCGTCTTACGCATATTTCGCAATCTTCCAATTTGACGCCGGCAGTTTCGGCAGATTCGTTCATGTCGGAACGGCCGGCATTCGATCTGATAAAAGCACACTTGGTTCAGCGACGAGGTGGCTCATGCAGTATTGCCGAGTACGGCGAGGTTTGATCACCTTGATAGTTCTCGGCCTAGGCGTTAGCCAGGCCCCGGCGCAAGACTTCGCCGGACGCGCGGGTGGCTTCCATTCCCCATTCCGTGGAACCATTGCCTCTCAACGATATTCCCGCCGCGGAACGGGAAAAAGTTCGGCAAGTCATTTCGCAGCCAACCTTTAAGGGACGCGGCGCCGGCGAAGCCTTCGGCGGGCGCCCCGAGCTTTACGATTGGCTTCTCGATCACCCCGATCGCGCATTGGCAGCTTGGAGGCGGTTGGGCGCCATCGCATCGGAAATCGTCAATCACGGAAACGGCCGCTTCAGCTGGAGCGACGCCCACGGTAGCACCGTTTATTGGCATACCGTCTACGACCACAAGAACTTGCGCATTTGGTACGCCGAGGGCAAAGTACGTCCAGCTGCATTTATGCCTCTCGTTCCGGTGCGAGCCGTGCTGGTTTTGCGCCACGGCGACATGCCCGAAGGAAATGGGCGGTCATTGCTCATTCATCAGACCGAGCTCTTTGTAGAGACCGACAGCCGAGCAGCTGCCCTCGCGGCCAAGCTCATGGGGGGCTCGGCCACTCGGCTCACCGAACAGGGCCTGGGCCAGCTCGAACTCTTCTTTTCCGGCCTGGTCTGGTATCTGGACCAGCATCCCGAGCGGCTGGGCAGATTGCTTCACGAAGAGAAATCAGCCCCAGCAACCGCGACGAAATAACTCGGCCACCATTCTGGCGGGGGTCGTGTCAATGCACAATTCCCAATGCTTTAATACGCGACGCCAGTGTGGTCGGCTTCACTCCCAGCAGTTGAGCCGCGCCGCCGAGGCCTGAGACTTTGCCTTTGCTGGCTTTCAGTGCAGCTCGAATGTTTTCGGCTTCGAACTGTCGAACTTGGGCGTCCGTCCTAATCTCGCTGGCAGCGGCGACCGGAATCTCCGGGTCTCGGGTGGTTTTTGCCCGTGCCGGCAGCTCGATGTTCAGCCTACCTCCAGTTGATGTGATCACTGCCCGTTCGATCGCGTGCTGGAGCTCGCGCACGTTGCCCGGCCAATCATATTGCTGGAGTCGTTGAACATTTGCCAGCCTCAAGGGCGGCTTCGGCCGGCCGGCTTTGCGGGCAGAGATTTCCAAGAAGTGATTGGCGAGCATCGGGATGTCTTCTTTGCGCTTGCGCAACGGAGGAACCTCGATGGGAAATACGCTCAAGCGATAATAGAGATCCTGGCGAAACCGGCCGGCTTCAGCCTCGGTGCGCAAGTCACGGTTCGTCGCTGCCACCAGCCGCACGTTCACTTTGCGGGTGCGCTCGTCGCCAACGCGTTCGAGTTCCCCTTCCTGAAGCACGCGCAACAGCTTGGCCTGCAATTCCAGGGGGATCTCGCCAATCTCATCGAGAAAAAGCGTGCCGCTTTCGGCCAATTCGAAACGTCCGACCCGGTCGCGCAATGCCCCGGTAAACGCGCCCTTGGCGTGGCCGAAGAACTCGCTCTCATACAACTCGCGGGGTACCGCGGCGCAGTTGACTTTGATCAACGGCCGACCAGCCCTCTTGCTCCGCCGGTGGATCTCCCGGGCGACAAGTTCTTTCCCGGTGCCGCTTTCGCCGAGGACCAGCACTGTCGAATCGGTGGGGGCGACTAGGTCGATTTGCCGGCCCACGGCTTCCAGCGCGGGACTTTGGCCAACCAGCTCGCCGAATGCCCCGGTCCCGGTCACGTCCTCACGCAGATACTCGTTCTCCAATTCGAGCCGGGTTCGGAGAGCCTCAACCTCGGCAAATGCCTGAGCCGTGATGATGGCCGCGGCGGCGTGGTCGCAAATCATCCGCAGCCATGCCATGCATTCTTCACCAATGGGTTGGCGGGCAAATACGGCAAGCACGCCTAGCACCGTGTTGCGGTGGATGAGGGGTTGTCCCGCGAAACCGCGAATGCCTTCTGACCGCATCCATTCGGGCCGGGCAATCCAGTCGGGAAACGGGTCAGCGAGATCGGGAACCTCGAGAGGCTTGCCCTCGAGCGCAATGCGTCCGACCTTGCGCACACCAAACGGTATTCGTCGAAACGCTCCATCCACGCCGGTCCACTCGGTATTGGGAGTCGCGGTGGATCGTCCGGCACTGGCAACGAGCTGGAGACATCGAGATTGCGCTCGACAAACCTCGGGTGTCGAACAGCCAGTGCATTCTGCCGTGGGCCGCGCCAACCAAATGCGAGCAAGGGCGACGCGGCTCGAATCGCCGATGCAAGACACGATGAGCTTCAGCAGCGCGGGCACCGCATGTTCCTGCGCCATGTCCAGAAGCAGTCGCTTGGGGTCGGCAAATAATGGCGAATGGCCGGACTGATTCATGGTGTGCGGTTTTTCGTAAGACGGGTTTTAACCTGTCGGTACAGCTCCTTAGTCATTAGGACGGGTTAAAGCCCATCCTACGAAGCACTGTGTCATTCTTACGAAATATCGTAGTTTACAAACGATAAATCGTCATTAAGCGAAATTTCGTAAATCAAACAGAATGTAAGCAATTATCGTAAATGATTCATATATAACGATTTACGAATATACATAAAGATTGGCACAGAATGTGTTTTCATTAACGGGGATGTGCCGGGTTGAACTGGAGAATCAGAACAAAAGAGTCAAAAGTGGAGCACAACAATGTCTCGTATCAAAACGATTTCTCCCGAATCTGCGACGGGCAAAGCGAAAGAACTTTTGAGTGGAGTGAATAGCAAGCTTGGCATGGTGCCGAACATGATGCGCGCGATGGCGAACTCTCCAGCAGTTTTGGATGGCTACTTGCAGTTGAGCGGTTCGCTCAGCCACGGCGAGTTATCTGGGAAGGTTCGCGAGGAATTAGCCTTGGCGATCTCTCAAACAAACGGGTGCGACTATTGCCTGGCGGCTCATTCGGCCATCGGCAAGATGATGGGATTGACCAGCGATCAGATCCGCGATAGCCGGCTCGGCAGGGCCGTCGATCCCAAGGCCGACGGCCTGATTCGGTTCGCACGCAAGGTGGTGGAGACTCACGGCCGGGTCAGCGAATGCGATCTCCAGGAGGTTCGGGAAGCCGGCTTCGACGACGGGGCCATTGCCGAGGTGGTCGCAAACGTCGCGCTCAGCATCTTTACCAACTATTTCAACAACACCTTCGAGACGGATATCGACTTCCCCAAGGCGGCAGCGGTTTGAAGGATGTGTACACCGACGAACGCTTAGTATGTTGCCGTTACGAAAGGGGTCATCCATGAATAGGTTCAACAAGGTGTTTGAGTTTGCCGCCCGCCTGGATCGGGTGGGAATCACAGTAACCCGCATCGGGTTGGTTGTGGTGCTTGTTTGGATCGGCAGTCTCAAGATCTTCAAATATGAAGATGAGGGCATCGTGCCCTTCGTGGACAACAGTCCGTTCATGAGTTTCTTTTACCATCAGCCTGCGGGGGAATATCGGCAGCACATGAATCGCGAAGGCGATCTGGTGCCTGCGAATCGGGAATGGCATGAGCGGAACGGGACTTATCTGTTTGCTTACGGTCTCGGAGGTGTGATCGTCGCCTACGGCCTGATGATAGCGACGAATCCTTGGCTGCCACGGGTTGCTGCGGTTGGCAGTTTCCTGGTCGTCGTGATGTCGTTCGTGACTCTGTCATTTCTCATCACGACACCCGAGTGCTGGGTGCCCAAGCTTGGTAGCACCGAGCATGGCTTCCCGCTGCTCTCCGGCGCCGGGCGGCTCGTCGTCAAGGATGCGATCATGATGGGAGCAGCGCTGGTGACGATGGCCGATTCTGCGAAGGGGTACCTGCGGAGCAAGGCCGCAATCTCTCGGCAGAACGTGGTTCAGCGTGAATTGGCTTATGCTGGCAACTGAGACGTTCTCTGATTTCAGGAGTTGACGATGAGCACTGACCTGCAGATCCCCAAAACACCCAAAGTGCTTGTCTTGCCGTTCACGGTCGAGACGGCAGCTCAAAAAGTGCGAATAGCCGAAGATGCTTGGAATTCCCGTGATCCGGAGCGAGTTTCACTTGGCTACACGGAGGATTCCGTTTGGCGGAACCGGAGCGAGTTCATCATCGGCCGTGACCAAATTCGTAAATTCCTGGCGGGCAAGTGGACTCGCGAGCTCGACTACCGGCTTGTGAAGGCTCTGTGGGCCTTCACCGACAATCGGATCGGCGTCCGATTCCAGTACGAATGGCACAACGCGGTTGGCCAATGGTACCGAAGCTACGGCAACGAATTATGGGAGTTCGACGAACGCGGCTTGATGCGCCGCCGGGAGGCCAGCATCAACGATGTGCCCATCCACGAGGGTGACGCAAGTTCTTCTGGACCGCTCCAGGAGCTCGACCGGCGGATCACGCCGGCATTCCTGAAATACAATAACGCGGCAAGCATGTGCCGAAGAAGTGATCTATGAAAAAAATTCCCAGTGATATCGCCTTCACGCCAACGGTGAAGGCGATTCAAGAACAGCATGGGTCGCGCACAACGTATGCTCGAATGGAACAGGGGCGCGGGTGGCAAACCGATGTGTTACCCGACTTGGCCACATTCATCGGCGATCTGGACATGTTCTACTTGGGCACGGCGAACGCTCAGGGACAACCCTACATCCAACATCGCGGCGGGCCGCCGGGATTCTTGAAAGTGATTGACGAACACACGCTCGCGTTCGCCGATTTCGGCGGCAACCGCCAATACATCACTGTCGGCAATCTGGCTGAGAATCCGAAAGCGTTCATCTTTCTGATGGATTATGCGAACAGCCAGCGAGTGAAACTATGGGGCACCGCGAAGGTAGTGGAGGACGATCTCAAATTGCTCGAACAGCTTCGCGACCCCGGTTATCCGGCTCAGGTGGAAAGAGCGATCGCCTTCACGGTAGAAGCTTGGGATGTCAACTGTCCTCAACACATCACCAAACGATTTACGCACCGGCAAATCGCGCAGGGTCATCGAGAAACTCGAACAGCGCAGTGCGCAAACTGGAAGCTGAGTTAGCAAAAGTGCGGAAAACGGCTAGCGAACTTGCTACGAACGAATTCAACACCCAAACAAATGCATGAGGAAACCGGCGAGCTTTTGCGTGTTGGCTCGACTCATGTTTGTCTGAATGCCCGCCAACTTGGCGTGGACTACTCGTCGTGCTTACGCCTCGACGCTTGCCAACACTCCCGCTAACCCATCCAGGATCATCGTCCAGCCTTCGATCGATTTCTCTCGCCACTCGGGCAGGACGCCTTCTTGCGTCAGCGTGAGTTCGCAGCCCGACGCCAGCGGCGCGATATCGATGATCACACGGGTGAGCAAGGCGGAGTATTTCGGAACGCCGAAGGTGAAGACCAGCCGTCGCGGCCTATCGATTTCCAGATATTCGCCGATGTGCTCGATGTCCTCGCCGTCACGGCGATCCACGAGTGCAAAGCGCCCGCCGACCCGCACATCAATATCAACACGCACCATCGTGCCCGTCTTTGTGGCAAATAGAAACTTCCCGGCTGTTTCCGGCTCCAGCCAGGCCTCGAATACACGCGCAGGCGTTGCCGTGAAACGTCGCGTAACGCGCACGATCGGGATTGGGATCGTTCGTCATTTTCGAGGACCTTCTTCTTGGGCGGAAAGTGCATCCATGGCTGAGACCCGAACTGCTTGCCACGAACGAGGAAAACCGCTGTTAACCCCAATGCATAGACGCCCAAAGCCCTAGGCACAAAAATCTCCATCCAAGGAACTTCACTTCCCATTTTGCAAAATCCGCCCGCTAACATCAGCGCCGTCAAAACAACACCACAGACCATGGTAACCCGGATGCTGGGAATTCGCGCTGAGCCGAGCAGGGGCAAAAAATAAAGGAGCCAGAGCCCAAGCCTGGTGTCGAAATAGAGATCGAGTCCAAGGATCAGCACGGTTTGCACGCTCAGGATGCCGACAATTCTCATTTGGAGTTCTCGTCGGCTGGCAAGGTGGTGGGTGAATGGTGGAATGTTTGCTGCGACTGTCCAAAGGCTTCTAGTGCAGCCTCAAGCCATGATTTCTTGGGTAGCCGCGTTCGCCAGAATGCGGGCGCTACTCCCGCATTCTGGCGAATGCGGCTACAAATCAATCTAGACCGGCCTCATCGCGAATCATTGCCAGAACCGGCTTGCAGCCCGGTTGTCGACACATCGAATGCGGTCACTGCTTGCCCTTGAGCTATGAGGAGACGCTCGGGGGCCTGGAGAATAGTCGGCGCGAGCGGCGCCGAGAGCTCGGATGTCAGGCCCAAAAGAGAACGAAGTTCGCCAATGCGAACCGCATGAGGGTCGGTTCAGGCTTCAACACGTTAAGCGATTGCAAACATTGCCCCGTCTTGGGATCGAGGATTTCTACGTTGCAGTAGTAGGTCTGCGACGATTGATGGGAAAGCGAGGGAACGCGGATCGCCAGTCCTTGCCAGGCAAATTCCCAGCCAAATGCCTCAGCCGCTGCCGGCTGATTCAACAAGATTGAACCAGAGCACTGCATTTTCCGGCGGCCAAGGTCCGCACTTGCGGGTTGCCGCCAAAGCAATTGGCCATCGGCCAAACGCAGTGCTTCGGTACCGGCCGGTCCGGAGCTGTAAAGCGCCGTTTCATCCATGTCGGCCAACGCGAGGTCGATCAGCACGGCCCAACGAATAAGGGCATAGGCCAGACGCGTTTGCCGGTCTTGCCGTCGATTTGTTCGAGCAAATAGCCATGGTTATAAGCGATTTGAACGAAGATACGATTCTCGCGCTGCAGCACCTGAGGCAGCTCGCCTGCCAGTGCATGCGGCGCTTCGAAGCGGAATTGCCAACTCGGCCGGCCCTCATTCAACTCGACGGCTTGAATGGCTTCGCGACCGCTCACAAGGCCAAGCTGACCGTCATTCACGAGCATGGGGGGATGGGCGTTGATCTCAATGCGCCAGTCGCGGTGCAGGCGGGCACCGGTTCTGCTATCGAGAATGAGCGGCGTTCCCAACCCGGTACTCAACAGGCAACTCGCGGGACCGGCCAGAGCATAAGGGGCGAAACGGCCGGCCGGCACCTCCAAGCCCAACTGAGGGCCCGGAGCCCAAGCGCACCATGAGCAGCGGCCGCTGGCAATCTCCCAGGCACTGAATCGGCTGTCGCCCACAAAAAAGAATATGCGTCCTTCAGCGATCCGAAACCCGTGCAAAGTCGCCGCTTCCTCAAGGTCAAATGCTTGACTCCATGAAGTCGCGCCCATCGCCTTGACGTAGGCACAACACTTCGCGGTTGCCCGCTGCCACCAAAAGATCGGCGCTCACTCCAAGCCAACGAGCGGGGCAGGGCAGTTCTCGCGTCCAAACGATCTTGCCGCCTCCGGTCGACAAACAATCGAGTTGGTTCCCGGCAACCCGAAACAAGCGATCGCCCGATTCGGAAAGCAGCGCACCCATTGGCGTGGCCGGCTTGCTGCCAGTGCCGACTAATAATGGCGCTCTCGGCGATCGGAGTGCTCGCTGGAACAGGCAAACCACGCCGGCGTTCGCGAACCCAGCCGCGGATGGTCAAGGTGGGGTGAACCGCCGGCTCGAGCCGGTCGCCGCCTTCGCCTTCCATCCGATCGAGGGTAGAACGGGCAGCCTCCCAACAGCTTTCGCGCTCATACGCCTCGGTCAAGCCGGCTAGCAGCGCCATGCGGTTGAGCGAGGTTTCAGGCACATCCAAAAGAGCGCGATAGGCGCCTGACGCTTCCCAAGGCTTCTCGCGTTTCTCCGCTTGGCTCGCGCATGCTTCCAGCCCCCGCATCGTCGCCAGCGACTGAGGGAATTCGCGTGTCGAGTCGAACGATAGTTTCCGGGTCGCCAGCGTCTTTTTGTGCCAGCTTTTCTGCTCGCGCTTCGACGGCGGCGTAAACCGCGCGGCCATGCTCACGCAGCAACCGATTGAGGCGATCGCTAGCGATCAAACTCGCCCGCTGCGGCGGCAGGCTGCCAACGGACAACACAGCATCGCGAAGGTCGGCCGTTTCCAGGAGCAGTTGCCAGGCAGCCACGGCCTGCTCCACTTGGCCGGCATCCTCCAACAAATCTCCGTGCAATGCCAGCGCCTGCACGCGTGCCGACGCAGAGAAACGGGCGTCGGCTGCCTGCTTCAACCGCGCTGCCAACTTTTTCCAGTCCGCGCCGCGCGCCGCTTCGCGAGCGGATTGCAGCAAGATTTCGTGCATCTTGCTCAGAGCCCGATCGCGTTGCCGGGGATCGGGCGTGCTAGCCAACGCCTTCTCCAGCGTGGCCAGGGCGCGCTCGACAAGCCCCGCGTCCCTTTCCGACAGACTCAGGCGATAGAGCGTTGAGGGATCGGCGCCATCTTGAGCGGCCTCCTGCTTGCGCCCGGAGCAGCGACCATTTTTCGGGAAGATAAGCGGATAAGAGCTTTGCATCCGCGGTGACCAAGCACCCATCGGCTGCCGCCAAATTGCCGCGAATGTCGGGATCGAAAGCTACCGGTTCGCCATTGGACTGCTTCAGCACATGCAAGCCGTCCCGGGTGGGCCAGAATATCCAGTCGCCGGCCAGCAGGCCCCGGCCATAAGTCGGCAGATCGCTGTCGTCGCCTGGTTGCATCCAGCCGCCTTTGGCGGAACCGGTGGCAGCGTCCAAGGCACGAACTCCGCGGCGCGGGGTCAAGGTCGAGAAGAAAACTTTCCCGCGCGCGGCCCCGAGAATATGAATCACTTCCATCGGCTCGCTTTCCCAAAGCGTTTGCCCCGTGCGGCTGTCCAGACAGAGCACATGATCCAGATCCAAAGGGGCGGCGACAATCCGGCCGGCGGAGTAGCAACAAGGCGCCAAGCTGCGAAACGAAGCCAGGCCGTCCGCCGTCTTGGGCCCTCGGCTCTCGTAACGCACGCCCCAGCGCGGCTGGCCAGTCAGCGCATCCGGCGCAACGATGGCGCCGCTCTGCGAGCAGTAAACGACGTTGGGGCCTGCCAGCGTCAATAAATGATGACGGCTGCGCGATTCGCCGTCTTTCAGTTCCGGCGCCTCGCAGGCTTCGCGTTGCCAACGCAGCTCGCCGGTGTCGGCGTCGTAACAGGCCACCAGCGATTGCGTTTGACCTGTGAGGAATTTAGTTATGGCGATGTAAACCCGCCCTTGATCAACGATGGGGGCGCCTTCGAAAGCGATCGTGCCGCCTTGCTCGACGGCGGGCGGTGCCTTGACCCAGCGTTCCTGTCGTCCCAAATTCGGCTGCATGGTCAGGCAAACGAGATAAGTCTGCGGCGGCGGATTGCGCGGAAAATCCATACCGCCGAAACCGCGGTTGAACCTTCTCCCACCGGGACCGCGCAATGCCGGTGGGCCTGCTGCCTTGGTGCCCAGGCGAGCATAAATGCGATCGCCCACCACGGTTACCGGAAAAGCCACGTCGGGGTCGACTCCGGGATTGATCAGGGTCGCATTATCGCGGTTGAATTCGCCGAACAAATCGTACTTGAAAACGGGCAAGCCTGTGGCAAGCTGATAGGCCATCACATATTGTGCATTGGCCACGATGACGCGGTCGCCGGAAATCACCGGGTAATAGCCCAACTTGCGCCCGGCATCCGTCCACGAAACGATTTTGTTCGCAGGGGGCGGTTCCATGGCGCGAACCAGCTTTTGGCCATCCAAGCGGACCTGCCAGGCCGGTCCTTCAGGGCATGGCAGCCTGGCCAGCCGACCTTCCGCTTTGGGCAAAACGTGGTTGCGCTGAGCGTTACCCGCAAACTCGGACCAGGCATTCGACCCCAGCGGGGTACCTAACTCCTGGGCTCGACTGGCCAGGGCACGCAGCAAATCGACATAGACGCCATCGCGGCCTGCCAAATGTCCCTTGGCGCCGGGATGAGCAGCGGCGAAGGTTTGGAGCTCGAAGGCGAGGTTGTCGATTTCGCCGCGAAACAATTGCGCAGGATCTGCTTGGCCCGAATCCCCGCCACGTCGATTTTCGGATCGACAAGCGCTTGGCCGGCTTGGGCCGCCCCGGCAGCTCGCGATGCGCCCGCGATCGATGTCGCCAATACTGCTCAGCTTCCTCGAATTCGCCTCGCTCGAACGCCAATTCTCCGAGGAGGTCCAGAGCCTGGTCCGTGTAGCTGCTGCAAAAGGATTCATCGATGATGCACTGCAGGAACGCCGGATCGCGCGTGGCCCGCCCTTGCTCCAGTAGCTTCTTGGCAGGAGGATCGATGCGCAACCGGTAGAGCGTCAAGGCTTCACGAGGCAGAGCCGACAGCTTGGCTTGCGCCAGCCAGCGCGCTTGCACGACGTGACGTTTATCGACGGGCGCCAACTCATCGCCCGCCTCGACGAGAATGCGCTGATATTCCTCGATGGCCTCGGCCCACTGTTGCTGGGCTGCGCGTGCATCCGCATTGCGGAAACGCGTGCCCAATTGATTGGATTCGTGGAGGTGCGTTGAATCCAACGAATCTTCCGGTCGAGGCTGCACCGAGCCGACAAGGACGCCGCCAGCAGAACCAGAAAAGCCAGGCGAAATCGTGCCATGGCGCAGGATTCTCCATGAAAGCGAGCGAATCCAGCGCATTATATCCTCAGTTCGAACGCCCGGAGGAAGGATTTTCAGCCTATTTTCGCTTTAGCGGCTCTCCGCAAAAGAGCTCCGACACCGTCTGCAAGAGGCGGCACCCAGAGTCTCCAGATCTCTTTCTTGCGTTCCGCCCACTCGCCGTTTATAAAACTGTCCTGGCGGCACTCCCGCCTGACCTCCTGACCGGGCGCCCACGCTGCCCGGCGTTGCGGGGGTAAAGGGGATTCTTTCCTCGAGTTACTTTTAATGCATTGTTGAACTGTTTTCTTATCTTCCGGAAGCCGGAGGCGTGGGCGCAAGGCCATTCTCGGAAGAAGAGGGTTCGACAATGACCGTCCGCAAAAACTTCAAGAAACTCGTTCGCGCTCGTATGCAGAAAACGGGCGAAAGTTATGCTACCGCTCGACGGCAGGTGCTTCGACAAACCTTGCCGGAGAAGCCGGCTCACAATGTTCCCTGGCATTTCCCGGGCAACGTCCCTGCAACAACTGCCCTGCGCGTCCTCCTTACGCATGCCGGAATTCGCGATCCAAAAACGGGCGAGCCCTTTTCCGAAGCCATGCTCTTCGGCATCGCGGGCGGCATCGGCATCGGTATTTTTTCCTTCTTCTATGAAAAAGAGGGCTGGGCTACCTTCTTCATCGCCGGCCGCCATCTCTGGCACGACCACAAAACCTACTTGGTTCAGGCTTGCGAGCGGTTCGATATCAAACCGTTGATTCATGAAACGGCCGGCGCTAAGGGGGCTGAGGCCGCCTTGCGAGAAGTTCTCGCCAAACAAGGAGCCTGTATCGCCTGGGTCGATGCGGCTCACCTGCCGCACCGGGCCTTGCCTGCGATCATGAGCGGCGGAGGCTACCATATCGTCACCGTTTACAGCATCGACAATGACGCCGGCGTTGCCTTGATTGGCGACCTTACCGACGACCCTGTCTCGATTTCTCTCGCCGACTTGGCAATTGCGCGGGCACGGATCAAGAAAGATAAGCACCGTCTGCTTTCCATGGGACCGGCGACAGAGCCCCAGCGATTTGACAGCCGCGGTGCGCGATGGCTTTCGCGCCTGTTATAGCGGCTTGGGAGGAGCTGGCGGAATAAAGAGCGCCGCCAAGAATTTCAGTCTCGACGCCCTTGCGCCTTTGGGCCGATCGCCTCAATGGCTCGAAGGACAACGAACGCTGGGAACGCGTTTTCGAGCGCGGCCCAGGTTGTGGCAAGGGCTGCTTTCGGTCTACGACTACATCGAACATTATGGCGGCGGCGGCTTGAATCGGCCGTTGTTCGCCGAATTCCTGAGCGAAGCCGCCGAAGTCTGCAAAGATGAGCGCCTGAAATCGCTGGCGGCACAGTATGAAAAATTGGGCCGCGCCTGGAGCCAGTTGGCAGATGCTGCCTTGCCGGAGGCAGTGCCGGCATTCCGCGAAGCCAAGGAATTGCAAGCTCGCAAGGCGGAGTTGACCAACAGCGGCGGCAGCGTCGAGGAGATTCAAGCTATCTGGGCTCGGCTTGGCGAGCTACGCCGCCAGGTCTGCGAAAGCTTCCCGCTTACCGAAGACGAATGCACGGAGCTGCGCGCCGGATTGCAAAAGCGTGTCCGAGCTTTGTACGAAGGACGAAGTCGCTGCTCGGGACGCTCTGGGCGGAATCATCGCCTGAGTGAACGAAAAGCTAGTTCGTTTAGCCGCGATGTTTTGAGAGCGCGGACTTCTGTCAAAACTCGACTTCCCGCACGCCGCTCCGTTTGATGCAATGCTTTACCAGCATTCAGGCGAGCGGCGCAGCGTGTGCCTGACGTGTGTTACGCGAACGCCACGCGTGAAGTCTCGTCGGCAATTTCCTTCGAGCAAGGCCCATGAATATCAGATCGGCCCGTATAAACTTCCGCGGGCGGCCGCGCTAGAACTTCTGGAAGAGCGCCTTACTCCCACGATCACTATTGATCTCGACTATCGTTTTGACACATCGGGCTTCTTCACTGACCCCGCGCCAGGCCATTCTTCAGCTTGCTGCCAATACGCTTGCTTCCCGGCTCAACGATAGTTTGTCCGCCATCAATCCGACCGGGCAAAACACCTGGGATGCCCAGTTTGAGAATCCGGAAACCGGTTCGGATGCGTCACTGCCCAACCTGGTGGTGCCGGCGAACACTTTGGTGATTTTCGTCGGGGCCCGCGATTTGCCTTCCGGGGGGGAATTGGGTGAAGGCGGCCCTGGCGGCTTTTCGGCCGACGGTTCGCAGGATTGGCTCAACACGGTGGCCGCTCGAGGCCAAGCCGGAGCACTGGCCCGGCCGCCCAACAAACCGATTTCGGCCCCTGGGGCGGCGCGGTCACGTTCGATACCACCACCAACTGGTATTTCGGCCAAGATCCAGACCGGCTTGCAGTCCAACCAGTTTGACTTCTTGTCCGTGGCCGAGCATGAAATCGGTCACACCCTCGGGTTCGGCACGGCTGCAAGCTGGACCAATCTGGTCAGCGGCGCCATGTTCACTGGAGCCGCTTCCGAGGCACAATATGGCGGCGCCGTTCCGACCGATGCCAGCGGCTCCGCCGCTGCCCACTGGGCCGACAACACCATCGATCGTGGCACGGCCGGGCTGCCCCGGTGCTGCATGGACCCCGTTCTTCCTGAGGGCGCCCGCGCCACTTACACGCCTCTCGATTTTGCAGGTCTCCAAGACCTCGGCTGGCAAGTGCAAGGCGACAGCGGCCAAGTTCAAGGCACAGTTTTCGAAGACATCAATGCCAACGGCACCCAAGACCCTGGCGACGCTGGACTCGGCAATCGTGTGCTGTTCGCGGACCTCAACGGCAACGGTATCCCCGACCCCGGCGAACCGACCACGACGACGAGCGCCAATGGCACTTATCAGATCAATCTGCAGCCGAGCGCTACGGCTTACAATCTGGTGTTGCAAACCCAAACCGGCGAAATTTTGTCCGTTCCCAACAGCGGCAGTTATTCGCTGACGGTAACGGCAGGGGCCACCTTCTCGAACCAAAATTTCGGCGTGCACTCCCTCCTGGCAGGCGAAGTAACCGGCCGGGTGTTTCAAGATGCCAACGCCAACGGGGCCTTCGATGCCGGGCGAAAGCTTGCTGGCAGGCGCGCACGGTTTTCGCCGACCTCAATGGCAACGGCATTCTCGACCCAGGTGAGCCTTCCACTGCCACGGCTGCCAATGGCACTTATACTTTGTCGCTCCAGCAACAGGCCTCGCCCTACCAAATCAGGTTGGCCGGGGGCGGCGGCGATTTGGTTTCTTTTCCGGGCGCGGGCGACTACCAGGTAACGGTGACGGCCGGCGCCACTGTGTCCGGCAAGGATTTTGGTGTGGTTCTAACCAGCGTGGCCGTGCCGCTGCAGTTGCCTCCGACAACTCCCTTCGCACCGACGGGCAATTCGATAAGCGATTATGTGGAGGCGCTTTATCGCAGTATCTTGCACCGCAACGGCTCGCCGGCGGAATACGCCTCGTGGGTGAATCTTCTCAATGCCAATCCAGCCGCCCGGCCCATCGTGGTGCAGGCATTCTGGAACTCGGCCGAGCATCGCGATCTCGAAGTCGACACCTTCTACGCCGAGGTTCTGCAGCGTCAGGCTGATCCGACAGGCCTGGCTTTTTGGGCCGGTCAACTCGAGCAAGGCGTGCCGGAAGAATCCATTGCTACGCAGTTTCTGGAATCGGCTGAATTCCTGAGTCGCGGCGACCAGTTTTTCGTCGATTTCCTCTATGAAAGTGTGCTGGGCCGCACGTTCGACGCCACCGGTGAGGCTTTTTGGCTCAATTCCCTGGCGAACCATCAATTGACCCACGATCAGGTCGTGCAAGATTTCTTGTTTTCGTCCGAATCGTTGACTCGACTGGTAGGCGGCTACTATTCGGTATATCTAAACCGAGCCGTTGATTCGGCCGGAGAAACCTTCTGGGTTGGCCAACTCAGTAGTGGGCTACTCTTTGCCAGCATCGGCGAGCAATTCTTGGCATCGGACGAGTTTTTCGCCAGTGGAGGCGGCCGCTAACGCGAAGCGCTGAAAGGATACCATCGTGGGTCGATTGTTTGCGCAGATGGGCTTGGTCGCTTTTGGCTCATCCTTGGGAGGCTTGCTCCGTTGGGCCGTAGGCACAGTAGCCGGAAGGTGGTTCGGCACCTCTTTTCCCTGGGGCACTTTCTTCATCAATATTACGGGATGCCTTTTTCTCGGCTGGTTCTCCACCGTGGTGGCCGAGCGTGTCGCCAACGGCGGTGGCGGCGGCTGGATCCATATCGACGATTTGCGTCTGATGTTGGCAGTTGGTTTCACGGGCGCTTATACGACATTTTCGACCTTCGAATTCGAATCGCACAATTTGATCAGAGACGGCGACACGCTCAAAGGCTCGATCTATCTATTCGGCAGCGTCTTCCTGGGCCTGGTTGCCGTCCGCGCGGGAGTGCTTCTGCGCGCTGGCGCTGATCTGGTAGAAAGAAAGTTGGCGGACTGGCTCAAAGCCATCGATGGCGGTGACGATCATGAAAGTGGAAACAGAACAGACGCTGCTGCGCGTTGACCCTGCGCAACACCGACAAACATGGCTGGCTGGGTCAACCAACGGCCGAAGCATTGATCCAGGAAGCGCGCACCCAGCACCTCGCCGGCGGTGTGTTGTTCGCGCGGCATTTGCGGGCTCGACGTAACCGGCAAGCTACTCGACAGCTCGAACTGGTCGATCGTCGAACATGTGCCGGTGATTGTCGAATTCATCGATCGAGCTGCCAAGATTGGGGCCTTTCTTCTCGTGGTCGAGCGGCTCGTTCCCGAAGGCTTGGCGACCTTGGAACGAGCCCATGTGCTTCTCTATCGCCGCGAATCCGCCATCGAAGCAGTGCCCCAAGTGGCCATGAGCCCCGCGTGCTGCCGGCGCCTATTGTTCCCTTGAGTACTCTGCCGACGGCTGAGGAGTTTCCGATCATGAAGCTAAGCGAGAACGGCCAATTGCTCCGGGTTTTCATCGGCGAATCCGACGTGTCGCGACGGCATGCCGCTTTACCGCGCTATTGTCCTCAAGGCCCGCGAACTTGGCTTGGCGGGAGCCACGGTGTTGCGCGGCCCCATGGGTTTCGGCGCCAACAGCAATCTACACACATCCAAGATTCTGGAATTATCGACCGACCTGCCGATCATCGTCGAAATGGTGGACAGCCCCGAAAAGATCCAAACGCTCCTGCCGTTTCTGGATGAAGCGGTTCTTGAAGGGCTCATCACCATGGAAGAGGTACGCGTCTTGCGTTACCGGCACAATCCGGCCAAGGAACGAAACTAAGACCATCGAAAGTTCACGATTCGTTTCCAAAATAATTGCGAAACGCAGATTTGCTGCGCTGCCTAAACGGCTGCCCAGCATCTATGCCTATAGGAGATATCTGGAGAAAGGACTTTTTGATGTATACGAGATCGCTGTTCGCTGCGATTCTGTGCACTGCTTGCCTGCTTATCGGCCGCGCCGACGAATGGCCGCAATTTCGCGGCCCCGCCGGAAGCGGTCTGACCAACGAGAAACAACTGCCCGCCGAATGGAGTACCGACAAGAACCTCCAGTGGAAAGTCAAGATTCCAGGCCGAGGTTGGTCGTCGCCCATCGTTTGGGGCGATAAGGTTTTCGTGACCGCCGCGGGCTCGGACCAGGAACCAGCCCGCCGGTCTGGCGGCGGCGGTCCAGGTGGCGGCCGGCCAGGCGGCCCGGGACGAGGTGGCGGCGGCTTCGGCGGTCGCGGAGGACGTGGAGACGTTCCTCCCAACATCGTTTATCGTTGGGAGGTTTATTGCCTCGACGCCGCAACCGGCAAAGTGCTCTGGAAACAACTCGCACGGGAAGGCAAGCCACGCATTGCCAAGCAAGAATCCAACACCTACGCCTCGGAAACGCCAGTGACGGATGGCGAGCGCGTCTACGCCTATTTCGGCATGCACGGCGTATTCTGCTACGACATGGCCGGCAAACTGGTATGGAAGAAAGACCTGGGGGCTTACCCGACGCAGATGGGCCAAGGCACGGCCAGCTCGCCGGTGCTCGAAGGAGAGCGCCTGTTCCTGCAGATCGACAATGAAGAGAAATCCTTTCTGGTGGCGCTGGACCGCAAGACGGGCGACGAACTCTGGCGTGTGTCGCGCAACGAGCGAACGACGCATAGTTCGCCGATCGTTTGGAAGAACAAACTACGAACCGAGCTGGTGACCAACGGCCGCAGCGTACGTTCCTACGACCCGCAATCGGGCAAGCTGTTATGGGAACTTTCCGGGGGCGGCGGCAATGCATCGCCGGTGGGTGATGACGAACATCTCTATGTCGGCTGGCGGCGGTGGTCCCGGCGGTGTGGTGGACCGGGTCCGTGGGTCGAGGCGGCCCTCCAGGTGGCGGTGGTCCAGGTGGCGGCTGTGGCGGCCCTGGCTGGGCGGCGGTCGGGGAGGCATGGGCGGTGGCGGCACACTGTTCGCCGTCAAAGCCGGCGCTTCGGGCAACATCACACCAAAGGAAGGCGAAACAACCAGCATGGGCGTCGCCTGGTCCCAAGCCAAGGCGGGCCTTCCGCCGCTTCTCCGCTGGTCTTTCAAGGCTTTATCTACATTCTCGAGCAGAACGGCGGCATGGTGAGCTGCTACGACGCCAAGACGGGCAAGCCTGCCTACAAACGTGAACGCCTTCAAGGCGCCCGCACGTTCTGGGCTTCGCCGTGGGCCTACGATGGCAAGATCTTCTGCCTCGACGATGGCGGCACCACGCACGTGATCCAGGCCGGCCCTGAATTCAAAATCCTGGGCAAGAATAAGCTCAGCGACCAGTTCTGGGCCACCCCCGCCCTCGCTGGCGGCGCCGTCATCTTACGCGGCATCGACGATCTCTATTGCATCAAGAAGTAATCCGTCTCTGGGCCAGTGGCTGCAACCACAGTCCTCTGGCCTTTTTTCTTATCTTCTTGCCCTCGATTTTTTGCCATCATTTTGGGTGATGAAACGTGGCGTGTCGAGTGTTGTTTTGTTATGAGTCGTGAATCGGGGCCCTCCTACAAGATGAGAAATACGCCGCACCCTATCATCTATCAGATCAACGCGTGGTGGAGTTATGAATCGTCGTCTGTGAACCATTTAACCTTCTCCCACCATCTATCATTCCGCTCTTGAAGTGAAAGATTCTTGGTTCCTTTCCCCGAAGGGGATAAATTGCAAAGCCCAGGGTCGCGTAGCGCACCCTGGGTTCCAGTTCGTTGACATTTTACCCTGAAGGGGTTGGATAGAACCTCTGGCTCGCCATATCTAACCCCGCTTGGGTACTCTCAACCTCACAATCACCCAAAGTTGCGCGATGCGCCCCGGGTCTTTTTGCTGTCTCGCCCCAATCGAGACTATTTCCGGGCAGACCCAGGTAGTAAAAAGGAGCATACAAACGGGCTGCAACTTCAACCGTCCCGTTTCTGGCTCGACCATTTGCAAGGGTTTGCCCCCGATGAAAGCTGCTTACATCGACCGCGTCGGTCCACCCGAGAACATCCATCTTCGGCGAACTGCCGGCTCCCGCGGTTGGTCCTGCAGACGTGCTCGTCAAGACCACCGCGGTTTGCGTCGATCCGGTGGACACACTGATTCGCAGCGGCCAACTGCCGGAAAACCTGCCTTTCCCGTTTATCGTGGGTCGGGACATGGCCGGGGTTGTTCAAAATATCGGCCCGGCAGTCCGGCGCTTTAGACCGGGCGATCGAGTCTGGTGCAACAATCAGGGACATCATGGCCGGCAAGGAACTTTCGCCGAACTTCTCTCCATTCCCGAACACCTCCTCTATCCGTTGCCGGCGGGGGTCGATGACAAACAGGCGGTGGCCTTCGTTCATTCGGGTCTTACCGCCTGCCTCGGACTCCAGGACGCGGGACTCCGGTCCGGCGAGGTCCTCTTCATCAACGGCGGCGCGGGCAACGTCGGCTCGGCTGTGTTGCAGCTCGCCAAGGGCCGCGGTGCCCGCATCATCGTCACGGCAGGCAACGACGAAGGGTTGGCCTGGTGCCGAGAGTTGGGCGCCGACCGCGCCATCAATTACCGGACCGAGAATGTCGATCGAGCGCTCGCCGAATTTGCATCGGAGGGCGCCGATGTCTACTGGGACGCCTCCGGCCAGCCGGACTTCGATCAGGCGGTCGCTCGGGTGGCACGGCGAGGCCGCATTGTCGTGATGTGTGGCTTCGCGGCCCGGCCGCCGTTTCCCGTCGGCCCGTTCTACGTTAAGCGCTGCTCCATGCATGGCTTCGCCATCACCTATGCCACGGACCAGGAATTGCAAGCCAGCGCCGATGAGATCAACCGTTGGCTGGCGGCGGGCAAACTGAAAGTCCGCATCGCTACGGAATTGCCCCTCTCGGCCGCCGCCGCTGCCCATCGATTGATCGAGGACCGCACGCCCCTGGCCGGCAAGATTGTGCTGATACCTTGAGCTGCAAGCGACCTGCTTTCCCTTGTCCCTCAGTGGAGATCACCCTTGGCGACCCACCATGTGCGCCCTGAGCCCGCAACTTTGCGAGGCTACCTAACGCGAGACTTGCCGCCCATCCTGACCATTGATTCGGGCGACCGCATCTGTTACCAGACGCTCGACGCCGCCTGGGGTGCGCTAGAGCAAACCTGTGCCGTTGACCGAGGCCAAGGAGTTTAGTCCGCGCGATCGCACGCGCGACAAGCATCACGCCCTTTTGGGTCCGGTGGCCATTCGCGGAGCGGAGCCGGGGATGACCCTGGAAATTCGCTTCGAACGGATTCGCACCGGCCGCTGGGGTTGGTCGGCCGGGCCCGAGTTGCCGGGCCAGTTAGATTCCCGGCTCGGCGTGTCCGGAGGCACCAGCAGCCCCGACGCGGTGATTTCTTTGCCCCAAGGCAGGCGGGCCACTTTTTGGGAACTTGACCCCGAGGGGAAAACGGCCACCAGCTCGGCCGGGTTTCGACTCCAACTGCATCCCTTCATGGGCTACGTGGGAACGACGCCGGACGAACCCGGCATCATCTCGACTTTCCCGCCGCATGCCTGTGGCGGCAACATGGATTGCAAGGAGCTGGTCGAAGGTAGTCGCCTCTCATCTCCCCGTCGCGCTGCCCGGCGGCCTCCTCTGGATCGGCGACGGCCACGCGACGCAGGGAGATGGCGAGGTAGCCGGGCCAGCATTGGCTTGTCCCATGGACCCGGTCGAAATCGAAGTCATCTTGCATCCCGAGCTACGCCTCACGATGCCCCGGGCCAACACGCCCGCAGGCTGGATCACCTTCGGCTTCCACACGGACCTGAACGAAGCGGCCGCTCGGGCCACCGTGGAAATGGTGAATCTAATGGGGGAACTTTATGGCCTGAAGCCCAAAGAAGCCCTGGCTCTGGCGGGGCTGGTGGTGGATCTCCGGATCACTCAGATTGTCAATGGGGTTCGAGGGGTTCATGCCGTACTCGGTGCCCTCGCCAAGAGTTTGCAGCCCACTAGAATGCCAAAAAGGCACTGTTAGAACGGTCTCACCCAGAATTCCTCCGTCGGGTAAAATAAGGTTGGAGCCCAGGATGCCTCGAGTGTTTCGCGTCATGATGAGAGACAACAATAATAAGCCGACGATCGCAGACGATGCAGGGCTCGGCGTTCGATTAGGTATCGATATCCGCCAAGACGCAGAAGGAAACGCTGTCATAGAAAACAAGGGCATGTCGGTTTTTGAACATTGGAAAGACCTGCCGTTCAATAGGAAGCCGATTAGGCTTGGCCGGCGCGGCGATGAGGCCACTTTCTGCTTTCGTCTGGGGGAGAGGCTGTCCGCTTCCGGGTTGCTGGCAAATGGGCTCGACCTTTTGGTCCCCATGGCAAAAATCCGAAGCATGGTGGGATCAGGCCGCAACGGCCTGTGCAGCTTGCCATTTTCCGAGCCGATATCGAGGCAACGCGCGATGACTGGGTCTTCGACGAGAACCCGTAATGGCCGAAACGACGCAGGATAACCGGAGCTTTCAAAAAGTCCTTCATGGGCTGTTACGAATGCATGAACTGTCCGCTGCTGGAGAACAGGAGACGGACGAGATAAAGCAGCTTAGGGATGCCATCGATGAGCCGTATTCAGATTTGTCGTCTGAAGAGCGGGAGACCATTGAAGGACTCTCTACCGATCTCTTCGACGTCGAGAACATCACGTCGGAGCCCGTGCCTGATCTTGTCCCGCCGGGCGATAATGCCATGGCGGCAGCGTTTCAAGCCCGGCATTCGGGGCGGTATGACGATGCTCGGAAGCTATTGCGGAAAAGCAAGTCCAAGCCCACAAGCAGAATTTCATTCTTCCGTGGCCTGAACTGGAGAGAGAGAAGGCGAACCCAAAGTTGCCCTTCTATTCTTCAATCATGCAGCCAAACTTGACCCCGAGAACGATGAAATCAAGGCTCAGGCTCTTGAAGCATTTGTCCGAACATACCCGGAGCAGGGGCAACAAGAAATAAAGAGGATCCTGAACGATCTTCCTAAAGGCAGCCCGGCCGTAATCATCAAGGCGTGCGATATCGCATTCAACAGCACGCTGAGAAGTAGAGTTGAAAATGACCTCAGGCCGCTCTATCAACTCATTGTAAGAGGGCTTCATGCGGCCCTGACTGAGATGCAGAGGGGCCGAAAAAAGCTCATTTCAGAAACTCAGCCGGTTTACTCCTACGTCTACTCGATGCTGGCTTGCTGCTGCCGATATCTCGATATGGTTGAACCCGCCTTCTTCTACTACACACTTGCTATTGGCCTTAATCCATCCAACAACGCTCTTCTCATTTCACGAGGGGCCTTGATGTATGGTCGGACGGAGTTTGCAACTGAAATCGGCTGTTGAAGACTTCGAAGGGGCATTGCGACTTGGAACGTCGATGGCCATTCCCTGATTACTATATCGCCCACTTCTTGATTCATTCCGGAAACTTCGAATCGTCTCTGAAAGTCATTGAGGATGGCCTGTTGAAGCACGGCTCGAAACGGTTGAAAAGTGAAATGCTAGAGTTCAAAGCCATCGCGTTTGCGGCCATGAGTCGTCCGCCAGAATTGGTTAGGCAAACATTCATTGAAGCCGAACTTATCGACAAAACAAATAAACGGGTGCTCACAAACCTGGCGAATTACGAGATGAATCGGGCGGTTCTTCATTCGAAGGAATGGTATATTCTGAAGATCGATCCCGCCATGGTACGAGATGAATTACCTCTCCCCAGGACACTCCAGGAAAGCGAAAAGCCACATCACCAATTGGCAGGATAGTGGCCTACCATCTACAGTCCTTGAAAAGATCGCCGTAAACGGGATAAATGATCGGAAGTCGACCATGACTTCTCATCTGGCCGTATTCTCGACTCTCGGCCCCATCGTGACTTTAGCCTTCTTTGCGCTTCCCGGGGCAACGTACTCCGGTCGATTGCAGGCGTTTGTCCCGGCCCCGACGCTGCTAATGAAGATGCCGGTTTCGACTCTTCGGGGCGACACCCCGGGGACAACACCTAACCCGCCGGTCCCAAACAACTTCTTCTCCCGTATAATTGCTGCGGTAATCCTTTTTCTCAAAACAAAGCCGGAGCCCGCCGAAAAGGGCAAATGGCTCCGACTTGCTTGAGTGGAATGACGCCAAGAACTGCCGGCGCGTTGAGCTCATCACCAAGAAGCATGCCGATGGCCTTTCGCCCGCTGAGCACGCCGGCCTGCAAGACGAAATGCTCCGTTACCGCCAGAAGGTGGCGCCGCTGCCGCTCAGGTGATCCACATCCTTACAAAAATAGCCACCTTGAAAATCTGTTCAGGCATGGTATTTTAGTAAGGAAATGAAACCGCCTAACGAAAAACAAGCTGGCTCGGAAATCGTCAACTTGCTGGCTGATCTGTTCTGCAGTCCGCCCAAGGCCATCAAGATTCAGCACGTCGGCGCCAGCGAGCGCTACGACTACGCGATATCGGTATCCGATTATCGGTTCATGGCAGAATATAAGAGCCACGCATCCACCAGTGCAGTAGCTTCGGCTATCGACGGCCTCGAGCGCTCCGCGAAAACAAATCCAAAAGCAGGGCGCCCGCTCATCATCGTCCCATTCATGGGACAAGTGGGGCAACAGCTCTGCGACCAATCACGGATTTCGTGGCTAGATCTGTCCGGAAACGCCAAGATCCTCGCAAAAGGACTCCGAATCTGGATCGAGGGCCGCCCCAATAAATACAGCGAACGTGGCCGGCCGCCAAACGTATTTGCTTCAAAGAGTTCGCGGATCGCACGTCAACTCCTGCTTCAGCCACAACAGTTCCAGACCCAAGCCGGGTTGGCCCGTCGAACCGGCTTGGGAGATGGCTATGTCAGCAAGATCGTTCGCCGGCTCGAACAGGAGCACTACCTCGAAGTCAACGAAGCCAAAGCCGTAAGGCCACACGATCCAAATCTCCTGCTTGACGCCTGGCACGAAGCCTATGACTTCAACCGCCATCGCATTATCAAGGGACACGTGCAGGCACGGTCCGGGGATGAGCTAGTCCAACGAGTCGTCAAACCGATCGCGCACGAGAAGTTGGAATGGGCGCGTAACAGGCCTGAGTGCAGCCTGGCTTTACACCCGTTTTGCGGCATTCCGACTAGCGACGGTTTACCTGTCGTCCATGCCATCACGGTCCCTGGTGGAAGAGATTGAGTTTTCGGACGAACCCAAGGGAGCTAATCTGTGGCTCGTTCTGCCTCATGACGAAGGCGTGTTTCACGGCAGTCAAACTCTAGAAGGCATCCAATGCGTGAGTGCCGTACAAACCTACTTGGACTTGAAGGGTCAGCCAGAAAGGGCCAAGGACGCGGCAGTCGAGCTTCGCAGAAAGCTCCTCAAATGGGGGCCGCATGGAACATAAGCCGACCCGCGCAGAAGGCTATCCGCAGGCGACTGTGCAATTGGTAAAACGTGCCGCCCTTTACATTGCCACCAAGCTCGGCGATCTTCGCGATGATGTCGTCATCATTGGGGGTCTCGTTCCAAGCCTCATTGTGCCGCAGGCAGAGCTACCGGCTGGAAGGTTGCCCCACATTGGAACTATGGACGTGGACCTTGGTCTGGCGGTTGCCCTCTTGGACCAGCAACGATACCACGAACTCTGCGAACGCCTGCGAAATGCGGGCTTTGTGCCAGACATCAACGAAGCCGGCCAGCCCACGAATCAACGCTGGCAGATCGAATCGGCAAACCAGAACGTAACCGTCGATTTCTTGATTCCAGCCACGCTGGAGCATGACAAAGGTGGCAGACTCCGAAACCTCGAGGAGGGATTTGCCGCCATCATCACGCCAGGTTTGGAATTGGCATTTGCCGACAAACGCCTGATAACGCTTGACGGAGAAACTCTCCGTTACGAACAGGCCACACGCGAAATATGGATGTGCGAAGCAGGAGCCTTCACCGTGCTCAAAGCACTTGCCTTCCGGGGCCGCGGTGAGAACAAGGATGCCTACGACAGCATCTACGTGCTGCAAAACTACGGGCAAGGAATAGGCGATGTTTTTCAGCGACTAGAGCCTTTGTTGAGGAGTTCGTTCGCTCAACGGGCACTTGAGATTCTAGAAAGTGATTTCTCTGAGATGGATCGTGTGGGAACGATGCGAGCGGCCGACTTCCTTGGTGATCCGCTTGATGAGACGGTCCGCGCGGATGCGGCAGGAGCCGTGCGGTCCCTTCTTGGACTCTGCCGAAAAAGCAAATCAGACGCGCGTGGATAGATCGAATCAAGAAAATTCCGAAATCAGGCCTAAACTGCCCGGCTTTCAGGTAGTTGTCATCTCGGATTTTTGCGCTTTGGCCCCGGCCTTCGCCGAATCTTGCTTCACGCGGAGCTTGACGATTCGTGCAATCAGGTCGTAGGGGATCGGCTCGTTCAGGCGGAACTGGAGATTGCCCTTCGGGCCGGCGTACCGTGCGAGCGACTTCTCCAGACCTTTGTCACCGGAGATCGGCGGGTAGAGCCCGATGTGGTTCGTCCAGGCTGCGAAATAGACCAGGATGCCGTGTTGTTTGAAGGCAGGCATCTTGTAGCTGATCGTTTCCCTGGCTTCGGCGGAGCAGCGCGGATCGTTTGGCGCACCTTTGCGAGAATCGTTTGGACCTCACTTGGATAGGCAGCGATGTACTGGTCGATGTCCGTTGGCCCTTGAGCCTTCGCCATATTGCCACCTCTCTTTCGTTGGTGCTTCGCTCTCTTCTCCGACCACAACGTCAGGTAGTTTTTTTCATACTGCTGAACACCTTCCAGCTTGACGAACGCCTTGGCAGGGTTTCGAGTTCTGTGTTCCGGATATGTTAGACCAATTGCTCCTTGAAGCAGAGGAATTCACGGACAGTTCAAGTTTCCAATAGCCGCTTCTCGGTCGTCCGCGTGCTTGCAGAAATAGCCATCCTGACAAACTGTTCAGGCAGGCATTTTAGTAAGGCGATGAAGCGGATCAACGCCGACGGCTTGACCGAACCCCTGCTTAAAGAAGAGAGCACCAAGGTCTACGGCGACGACGTAACCAATTAAGCCACCTCATCACCCCCATCCAATCAAGGGCAGCGGAAACGCCAATCGCACGTAGCCATTGCGTCTGGCAGCGCCCAACATAGTGCCGATCTAGTTTAACCCGGAGCCAGCGGCAACGGCGGACTTGTCGCCAACCATCACCGAATGGTTTCTGCCGCTGCCCAAACCATTCATCTCGATCGGGAGCCTGTCGCCGTCGCCGCCGGCTCCGGGTTAAACGAGCTCACATTCCTACCGCGGCTTAACTGTCCTCGTCTCAGCCTGTTTCGTGAATTTCTCCTGAAGCTTTTGCAGCGTATAGCTATTGCCCTTATCGAAGAAGTTACGGAGCTTTTGCGATTCTTCGTCGGCGCCGTAGCCTTTACCTACCAGCCGCACCCGCGTTTGCTTGGGGCCGATGTCTTCTAGGTAGATCACTGTCCAAACCTTCTTGATGGCTTCCTTATAGGGGAATGAGCCGCGCGGCTTGCCACTTGAATCGTCATCATGTAGCCGGGGTCGAGAGCCAGGATGAGATTTTCGATGGTATTGGCGTCGCCGATCTTTCCGTTGGCGTCGTAGTGCGTCAGCATTTTGCCGCCAACTCGGCAATCGATCTCAGCGTGGGCCACATTCCATGACTCTTGCCCCTCCTTGGTCGTGAACGCTTTCAAACCTGTTCGCGCGGGGCATCAATGACCAGCTCCGTCACCAGCCGATGGGGATCGGCCACCTTTTGGCGGTGCATCTTGATGCGGACGACGGGAGTCATCTTGTTTCTGTTTGACGAAAATTGTGAACTGATACTCGTCTTTGCTGGTGGATCTCATCGCATTCCGATAGGAGCCCGAGCCAACCACGCTGACGAAATCGTAAACGAGTTCGTCACCCTCTAACTTGATACTGTTCCCTTGTAGTCTTCCGTCGCCGCCATGGCAGTCGACGTAGTAAACATTCTTGGCGGCCGGGTCCCAACCGATATATGCTTCGCCCTGTTTTTCGCGGGGGCTGCCTTTGCCCAAAATGGCGTGACCGCGAATGACCTTGTTGTTGAAGGCCCAAGCGAATTGGTTTTCGACCTTAAACTTCGGGTCGTGATTGACCCAGACGCCGCCAACCAGGTCTGCCAGCTTGGCGAAAGCTAGGTAGATTTGTTCGCCCTTGGCAGTCGGTGTGTCAGCGGCTTGGGTTTGCGTGGTGGTAATGCCTAAGTAAACAGCACGTGGAATGAAACGATGTAGCTTCTCAACGATCATCCTCTAGAGTGATCGGAAACAAAGAGCGATTCTTTGGAGTGCGGGGCGCTTCTCCGCCGCTTTTGTTTCTTGCAACCTGGTACTACGAGGCGATGAAAAAAAAGCGGCGGAAAGCGCCGCACTCCAGAGTATTTCCTGGCAATTGTGGCACGCGGAATGTACTCATACATTTCATTTGTTTCCGAATGCTCTTAAATGAGGTTGTGGGACGGGTTTTTGACCCATTCTCACGCGGCTAGTCCCCCTCATGGACGGGCTAAAGCCCGTCCTGAAAACACAATAAAAGTCAGCGAATGGCAACCGATTCTCAGCGCCATGCCCCCGAAGAAAGCAACGCACCCATGGAGCACCAGATAAATCAGCTCACATCCGACATCGATGTAGTAGAGGCCGATGACCTTGTCCGAAGGATGTGTGCCGTCATGCCGATGGCTGCAACCACCATCCAGATCAGAAAACCTGTGCATGCGCCTACAAGAGCACTCGTTCCTTCAAGCCCGACATGAGCAGCATAGCGCGAATCCAAGTAGATATAACTGACCAACATGCCCCGAAGAATTTGGGCGGCGACATCGACGCTCTGGCATCTTTGATTTCTTCCGGGCTGAAGCCATGCACCGCTTGACCCAAGACTGCCGAAAAGCCCCTGGTACCAGGCCCCGCCCACAAAAAAGGCGGCGCTACCCGGCGACAATGGCGGCCCAATAATTGACTCCAGACACATCAAAAGGCATTGCGAGTACTCCCACTATTGAGGTTTTGAGGTGGGTCTCATTTGCTGCGTTGACGCGGCGGCGGTTGCCGTTGTGCGGCGTCCGCGAAAGTCGATCGAAGTGATCGCGAAGCTGCGTGACGGCAGCGTCTAAGGGGCCATGTCTTGAAGTGCGGGCCAGCATGACAGCGCCTGCCAAGTTGACGAGGATATGGAAGGCTAGTTGCTTCCGATCGAGCGACGTAGGCACCGGCCCGATGCTTCCGCCTGAAACACTGTTCGATACCTTGCGCCAGGCGGTGCAGTTCTTGGCCAAAAGCTTGGCTGCCTGGGGTGGCTTTGGCTAGCTCCAGAGCCAAATTGCCTATGGGGCAACCATATTCGCATTGGGTGGCCATGAGAGCTTGGCGATAGCCGGCCGCATCCAAAGATGCGTTCGATCGGATCGCTGATGGCCGAACACCGGCTGCACGACCGCCGGGATGAGGTTGGCCTTGTACCACTCCAGCACGGCTAGCAGTAGATCTTCCTTGGTGGGAAAGAAGTAGTACAAGCTGCCGCTGCCGGCGTCGGCCGCTTCCAGAATCTGAGCAATGCCGGTGCTGGCATAGCCCTGCTTCAGAAATAGGTCGCGGGCAGCCTCGATCAGTCGTTCGCGGGTATCGTTTTTCATAGCCAGCCGAGTTTGTTGAGCGATCAATAAACAAGATAGCCGGAGGAATTGCAGCGTCAAGTGGCCATTAGCGAGCCCTCCCAGGTGATGAAAAGCGAGCCTCCCACGTTAGTGGGGGGAGGAATCCGTAACCTCCCCCCACTAACGTGGGAGGCTCGCTCGGTCTCGTCAGAGGCTCGCTTTGAAGAAGATTCCTCCGCCAGAAACGGCTTTTCCCCTGGCGGCCAACCACCGCCTGTCCCACAATAGTTCTTGGTCCCGCCGTTTCTCAAAAATCTGACTTCAAAGAAGGGGCTTCTTCAATGGCTCCGTTTCCTTGCGTGCTCGCACTGGCTCTATCCATTGGCGGTTTGCAGCAACAACAGCCGCCGGCCAAGGTACAACCGCCCACGACCAAAGTGCAGATTCAACCTGCGCCCAAGTCCGACAAGATGCCCATGACCGATTTGGCGCCGGCCATTCTCATCCCCAATCTTTGTTGCGTCAAATATCGCATCACTACCGATTCTCCGCAGTGCCAGGCTTATTTCGATCAGGGACTAGGCTACTTCTACTCCTATGTCTGGATGGAAGCCGCCCGTTCTTTCGAGACGGCTGTCAAAGCCGACCCCAATTGTCCGATGGCTTGGTGGGGCTTGAGCCGGGCTCTCGAACGCTGGGGCAAGAGCAAGCAAACCGACGCCCTCAAGAAGGCGAACGAGTTGAAAGACCGCGCCAGCTTCCGCGAGCAGCAGCTTATTTTGGCCCGCCTGCAGGAAAAGGGCATGGTTCCAGGTGTCGGTGGCGGCGATGCCCGAAGGGCGGCCGCCATCAAAACGCTCGACACGCTGCTGGCCATTTACGACGACGATGAAGAAGCCTGGTATAACCGTGCTCAGCTGGCCGGCGGGGCAGGCCTATTTGGCGGCCAGGTCTCTTCGGTGCCTTTTTACAAAGCTCTCTTGAAAGTCAATCCGCTCCATCCCGGCGCCAATCACGAGTTGCTGCATTTTTACGAAGGCTTCCGCCGCCCTGCCTTGGGTTGGCTCTATGCCGAAAAGTACATCGAATCGTCGCCTGGTATTCCGCATCCTTTCCACATGCAAGCGCACCTCGCCACCCGATTGGGCCGCTGGGATAAAACTGCGGACCGCTCGGCCAAGGCCGTCCAGCTCGAGCAGGAATACCACCGGGTGCAAGGCGTGCTGCCCAAAGACGATCAGCAGTACAACCATCATTTGGAGATTCTGACCATCTCGCTGATTCACGATGGCCGCTTCAAGGAGGCCCGGGACGCTCGAGCCGACGCCGAGAAAAACAAGTACGAGCACTGGCTTCCCTGGTTCCGCTTGGCTGTGGCCTCGCGCGATTGGCCCGCGGCTCTCAAGGTCGTCGAGCATTACAAGAAAACCGACAAGATCACCGCCAGCTACATGGCTGCGGTCGTTTACCTGAAACAGAACCGGCCGGCGCGAGCCGCACCGGAAGTGGAGGTGCTGCGGCAAGCCTATCAGGACAAGAAACAAGACCGCCTGCTTCAAGATCGCTTGAATGAAACGCAGGGCGTGCTGCTCTGCCAAACCGGCGCCGCGGACGCAGGCCTGAAGCTGCTCGCCAAGGCAGTCGAGCGAAGCAAGGACGATTACAGCCACCACGCCTGGGGCAACGGCGCCTATCTCATGGAGATTTGGGGTGTATCAGCGTCTCAAGCTCGCAAGTTCGATCAGGCGGAGGAGGCACTCCTGGAAGCGTTGGCTCACGACCCCGGCAGTGCTTGCGCCGCTCTGGGTTTGCAGGTGCTATGCGAAAACCAGGGCCGCACAGAAGAAGCTTCACGCTATGCCGATTTGGCACAGTGCTCCGTGGAAGCGCGTGACGCCAATTGCCTGGCTCAAGAGCTGGCCGCCATCCGCGGAAATAGCGTTGCGAAGCAAACGACGGTTTCCTCGAGCATCCACGGCGGCGAGTGAGCAACAGTTCCTTCAATCGCCGCCTAAATCGTAGCGGAATTCGCCGGAATTCCGACGGATTCCGTTACGAAGACTCATCATCCACACGCAACAGGGCACTCCAATCATGACAAATATGCTTTCTCTTAGCGCATGTTTAGCTTTGATGTCGCTTGGCGGAGCGGATAATCCTTGCGTCTCCGGCTTGCCGGTTGGGCAACGGACCGGTCCCTACGCTTCGGTCATCAGCACCGGTCCGGAGCGAGGCAAATCGCACTGCTTCATTTGCGAGACCGGAACCGATCCGGCAGTGATCGTTTTTGCGCCTCGCTGAGCAAGGACCTTCCTTGGCCGAAAAAGTGGACAAGGCCTTGGCCGATCACAAAGCGGCCAAGTTGCACGGCTGGATTACCTTCCTGAAAGCCGATCAGCTCAAGTTCGATCCCCTGGTGGTGCACTGGAGCCAAGAGCATGCCCTAGGGCGATTGCCTCTGGGCATCTTCGAAGATGATGGCGGCCCGCCGGCGTATCGGCTCAATCGCGATGCCGAGATCACGGTCTTGGTCTGTAACGACCAAAAAGTTGTTGCCAACTTCGCTTTTCGCGCCGGCGAATTGACGTCAGCCCGTGTGGCTGAGATTGTCAAAGCGATCGATGGGATGGCGGGGAAGGCGAAGTGACTATTTGGTGGCGATGCTATGGAGCCCCGGCGTGGCCAGGTCTGCGCAGAATGCGCATTAAATTGATTACCTTCCCACATGGCGCACAATCCGTTCTACGGTGTGAGCGAGCAAAGCAAAGCAGGCAAGCATCGCATGGAGGATGCGCTTGCCTTGTTTGATGCATTGCGCGTGGCGAGGCGCCATGTACTTGGCTGGTTATTCGGTGGAATGCCTACTGAAGACGAAGCTCATGCGCATGTTCGATTGCCGGAATTTGTCCGAACTCGAGGAAGAGCTGCAACGGCGTGGCGTCCTCTCTGCCCAGGCGACGGTATTTACCCATCAACTTGAGGGATTGCTCCGACTGGCAGATGCGGTAGGCCGGTTGCAGCAAAATGTGGACCACTGGCGGCATTTCAACAAAGTGAATCGCTGGGTGCCAGCTTGGCGCTATAATGCTGACTTGTCGAACCACGACGAAGCCGAAGATTTTCTTGAGGCCGTCGGGAAGATCTCGCGCTGGATCGACCAAAACATCTAAGGAGACTAATCCAATGGCCGATGCTCAATTGAAGGAGAAAATCCACGATGCCCTAAAGGAGAGCTACTTCGATGGGCCTGATGATCTCGTGGATGTTTCGGATGGCCCCGATGACGCCATTCACCTAGTTATCGTCAGTCGCAAGTTCGATGGACGACGAGCGAAGGAAAAGGACGATTTAATATGGTCTATACTGGTCCAGAAACTTCGGCCCGAAGAGTGGGGCAAAGTGTCCTTGTCGATTGGCGCGAGTCCAGAAGAAATTAAAGCCTCGTAGGTTAGCGCAGGCCCCTGCGTGAACCGACCCAACCTGTGGACTAAAGTCCACACTCCAGCACCGAAGCTAAACTTCAATCTTTCGTTTCGTTCTCGTCAGATGAACTAACTGTATCCGCTTCCTTCACCCCATACGACCACCCGCACGCCGGACACACGTCAGCCCCGGCTGGCATCGGTTTCCCGCATTCCAGACAGGTGTCGGCAGTTTCCTGTTGGTCGGCGCCCTCGGCGCCATTGATTTCCGCCTGATCGAACCGCACGGCGATCTCTCGCGCTTTCGACTCTTCGGCGCTGTCGACCATGATCCGCGGCGCCGTCGACCAGCCTAAAGCAAGATCGCCGGGGCGCCGTCCATCACTTCATTGTCCAACGTCGAACGAATGCCGGCTTCTTCTAAAGCCGATTGAAGAAGCATGGCTTGCGGAATATTCTTGGCCCGATAAACCTCCACCAGGTTAAGCTCAGCCATGTGATTACCTTTCTGCGATAGATGCCGATCTGTGCAAAATTACAACTGCTTAAAAGGCGATCGTTCCCCCCAAGTGCAATTCTCGCGCCTTATGCTCGCCAGGAATGCTGCCTTTACCGAGCATCGTCAATAGATGGTCCCTTCCTCGGCCTCCCGCGGGCCGGCCTTGGGCATTTCTGCCAGTTACTGACGACAGGCAACTGCAACCCTACAATCATAAGTGATTAACCCTCCGCCTCCAATAAAGGAGCTTCGCCGATGGCCAAAATCACCATCGTAGTCGGTCTGATTCTGATAGGGCTTGGCCTTTACGGCTATTTTGGCACCGGGACGACAAGCCCCACCGCTCTAATTCCAGCTTTCTTCGGCGCGCCAATTCTGTTGCTTGGCGCACTCGCGCTTCAAAGACTCCATGCGCAAACATGCCATGCATGGCGCGGTCATGCTTGGGCTGCTCTGCTGTCTGGGAGCAATTGCCAACGTGATTCGAGTGCTCAGCTCGGGCAAGGCTATCGATGCGATTGCTATGAGCATGACAGTCGCCATGGGAGTCGTGAGCGGCATATTCGTCGCCTTGTGCATCCGTTCGTTTATTCAGGCGCGCAAAGCCCGCATGGCGAAAATAGGCGCCTAAGATTTACTAACACTCGCCAGGGCGCTGCGTTATCCTGAAGTGGGGACGAAAATGCGGCCGCGTTTTGAGGCGTCCTCTCCTCAGGATCGGTGCACCATGACCGAAGAACCAGTCAATTCGAAAGCCGCAGAGATGCGGCTCATTCATGAGGCGCAACTTGGCGACCGCCAAGCCTTTGCGACCTTGGTGGAAGCCTATTGGGAGCGGCTCTATCGCTGGCTCTACCACCTCACGCATCATCGCCAGGCGGCGGAGGATTTGGTCCAAGAAACCCTGTTGAAATCGTTCGCAGCCTTACACAGCTTCCGCCCCGGAAGCAATTTCAAGGCTTGGCTGTTTCGCATTGCCTACAACGGTTTCGTGAACCAGTGGCGGGCGCTCGACCGCGTGCGCCAGCCCTTTCCACAACAATTGGCCGATCGCGAAGAAAGTCCGCTCGATCAAGTTCTAACGAGGGAAGCGTTACAACTCTTGACGCGCGCGGTGGGCCGGCTTCCCGACGACTACCGGGCCGCGTTTCTACTCCGAGCGGAAGAGGGCTTATCATTTCGGGAGATTGCGGGCGTGATTGGCGTGACCGAGGAGACCGCCCGCTGGCGCGTCTTCAAGGCCCGGCAGAAGCTCATGAACGTGCTGGCGCCGCAACTCGATCAGGAGCACGTATGAACTGTAAGGTCGCTCGCCGGCGCCTGCTGAGCATGGTCCGCCCGGACCAGGCGCCGGATGAAATACGTGGCCACCTGAGCTGGTGTTCCGACTGTCGCGACTGGCATCGCCGGTTGGTGAACATGGAACGGCACGTTCAGCGGATCCCGGTGCCGCGATCTCACAAGAGCACGAAAAAAGCTTTTCTCACATCTTTCCTGGCGAATTCAGCTGGATGCGCCAACTGCGCCGCCACCTCTGTCTCTGCCGCCTGCCACAGCCATCCCCGTTCGCGTTACCGCGGGCGAGCACGGCCCAAAACCGCGCCGCTGGATTGCGCGACTCGCGGCCGCCGCCATGTCTGGGTTTGGGTGGTGGATTGTGCGGTTGTAAGGGGCGATGGCTGGCGGCTGCGCCCAATTCGTGCGATCCCGAACTCCTTGTGATAGAATCCAAAGCAACCATTTGGAGGGCCACGTATGCCCCTGACTTCTATTCCAGCTCTGCCTGCTGGAGCTATTTTGGCTCGTGTTATCCGTCCTGAGGATCGCGACCTGACTCCTGCCGTTGCTGAGGCATTTCTGCAATTCGGCTTTAGCCAACGCGATCGCGATCGCATGCACGAACTGACACTAAACAACCAGGAGGGCACACTAACGGATGCCGACCGCCTCGAACTAGAAGCCTATATGCAAGTCGGCATGATACTTGACCTCCTCCAGGCTAAAGCCCGGCTTACCTTATCGCAATCCACCAAGCGACGTAAGTCGCACGGATGAGGTTCTGCGCCAGCTTGTCTGGCAGCTTCAGTTAGTGATTCCCCGCCGCCTCGTTGTAAAACTCATCGGAGGCGATGAATTCTTGGCCGATGGTCAAGAATGGCAAACCATCCTGCAATTCTGTCACCCAGCCCTTTAGCCCACCCGGATCTGCCTGTCGCTGTAAGAACACTTCGTAATAGCCTTCTACTAAACGATCGAGCGATTCGGCGGAAAACAGGAAATCGTTGATTACTTGCGCGTGAGTAAACACCGGGGCATGCAGGGTTGCCTGATGCGTCGTCACCCAGCACATTGAGCCAACTCGCCTCACCGGGTGCGTCGTACGATCGTCCCAACAGCGATTGATACATGGCATCAACAAAATACTTGTCCCCTTTGCTCAAGTATTCTGGCGAATTGAGGAAGGTGAATGCGATTAGCTCCTCTCTCATTCCAGCTTCCAACTGGGAAACCCAATAGGACCGTCCAGCCGGATCAGCAGTGCGCCGAACAAAGCCAGGTAAAAGGCGTCAATCTCCTGGCCGAAGTGTTCGGGAGAGTTGCGAATTCCCTCGACTATCTGCAAGCGCGTTTCGACGGCTTGACCAAGAAGTCCGGTCCAGTAATTCAGTCCTCCAGAGTCCGGGTTACGATTCAAAACCGCGCGGTAAACAGCTTCGACATCAGTCTGCGCTGGCACTCCCTTGTGCGACGAAGGCAGTGGCAAGAGGCGGCAGGGTCAGCGGCACGGTGATGCTGGTGGGGACATCCGCGAAACTCTGATTGACGAAGGCGGAGTTGATGTTCGCCAGCGTCAGCGTGTAACTGCCGCTTGCCGGCGTGCTGAACAAGTCGCCCCCCATAACAACTTGGCGAACGACGTAAGTTCCTGGGTCCAAGCTTGTGAAGCTGTAGACGCCGTTTGGAGCGGTGGTGGTGGATAGCTCCCCCGCGTCCAGAATACCATTGTTGTTCGCGTCCAGGTACACGGTCAGTCCGGCCAGTCCCGGATCATCCACATCCTGCTGGCCGTTGAGATTGTAATCGCGGAAAACTTCCCCGCCGATCGAGGCGTGGCTGTCAGTAACCCTCGTGGTCGCCTGGGCGGTGCTCGTCGCCACCTCCACCGCGCCAGCGTTGTCGGTGGCGATGCTATAGAACACATAGGTGTGGCTATACTTGCCGGTGAAGGATGCGGAGGTCTTTGTCGTGTTTGACAGGAATGGCACAAAAGGGCCGCCGTTGTCGGAATCGTAAATGGTGTAGGACGCGATCCCCGATCCTTCCGGTTTGTCAATGCCGTTCCACGAGACGGTGAAGACATTTGACGGCTCGGCATCAGGTAAAGGAAGGACACTGCTGGTTGGCCCCACGATAGTGAGCTCGTCTATCGTGCCATCCCCAGGTGGGCCGTCACTCGTGTTGGCGAAAAAGAAATTGCCGCTGGCATCCTCGACCAAACTAGTCAGGGCCTGGTTTTCGAAAAGGGCGGGAACTCCAAAAGAAGCAAGCGTACTGATCGTGCCACTGCCGGCCGCCACTTCGAATATCGTACTGCCAATTGATAATGGGATTGAGGATGTCGTGCCGAAGAGATTGCCGCTTCTGTCCAAAACCAGGCCAGTTTCCGGATAGGCGCCGTTGGAGTTCCTGAATGAGACGAGGGTTGTGACGGCGCCGCTGCCCGCAACCACTTCGAACACCGTGCCATCCCCAAATGCGCCGCCAAGCTGGGTGGTGCCGAAGAGATTACCGTTACTGTCCTCCACCAGTCTAGCCACAGGATGCGCACCGGTGCTTTCGTCAAAAGTGGCGAGGGTGGTAATCGTGTCGCTGCCGGCTGCCAGCTCAAAGACCGTGCCGACCTCAGACGGGCCTCCGCCCGTGGTGGTGCCGAAAAGATTTCCACCCTTATCTTGGATCAGGCCAGCTGTGGGATTCGCACCGTTGGTGGAGTTGAAGGAGGCGAGGGTGATGATCGTTCCACTGCCGGCAGCCACCTCGAACACGGCGCCGTCACCAAACTCCCCGCCCGCATAGGTTGTCCCGAAAAGATTGCCCAGGCCGTCTACAACCAGGCTAGATCTGGTTTGCGTTCCATCGGATCCATCGTCGAAAGTGGCGAGCGTCGTGATCGTGCCGCTGCCTGCCGCCAGCTCGAAAACCGTGCCGTCATTGGTCGAGCCGCCCCGCGAGGTAACGCCAAAGAGATCTCCCAGGCTGTCCATGGCCAGGCTATCCTGAGGAGCCCCCCCGTCGGAGCCATTGAAGGAGGCGAGGGTGGTAATCGTGCCGCTGGCGGCCGCGAATTTGAAGATAGTACCGTCGTTTGAGGTGCCGCCCAAGGCGGTGCTGCCATAGAAATCGCCCAGATCATCCTCGATCATGCCGCCCTGAGGGCCCGCTCCGTTGGAGGAGGTAAAATCCGTGAGGGTCGTGATGACGCCGCTGCCGGCAGCAACTTCGAAAACGGTGCCGTCACCGAGCATGCCGCCAGCATTGGTTGTGCCGAAAAGATCGCCCTGGCTATCCTCGATCAGACCATCCTCAACGTCTTGGCCGTTGGCGCCATTGAAATTGGCCAGTGTAGTGATCGTGTTGCTACCAGCAGCAACCTCGAAAACGGTGCCGGTATCAAGCATGCCGCCAGAGTTTGTTGTGCCGAATAGATTGCCCAGGTTATCCTCGATCAGACCATTCTCAACGTCCCGGCCGTCGGTTCCGTTGAAGGAGGCAAGAGTCGTGATGGCTCCGCTGCCAGCAGCTATTTCGAACACAGTGCCGAGATTCGCCACGCCGCCCGCGGTCGTGGAGCCGAATAGGTTCCCGTTGGCGTCCCTTACCAAGCCAGACCTGGGATTGGCGCCATTGGAGACATTGAACGAGGCAACGGTAGTGATCGCGCCGCTCCCTGCCGCCAGTTCGAAGACAGTGCCGGCGCCAGATGAGCCACCTCCGTTGGTGGTGCCGAAGAGATTTCCCAGGTTATCCTCGACCAAACCAGCGATAGGATTACCCCCGTCCAGACCATTGAAGGAGGCGAGGGCTGTGATCGTGCCGCTGCCCGCCGGTAGCTCGTACACCGTTCCGAATCCAGAGGCTCCGCCGGCACTGGTAGTGCCAAAAAGATCACCCTTACTGTCTTCGAGAAGGGCGCCATTGGGCTCCAGCCCGCTGAAGTTATCGAAAGAAGCGAGAGTGGTTACAGCGCCGCTCCCCGCCACAACCTCGAAAATCGCGCCAGGGGTGGCGCCGAAGAGATTGCCGCTGTTGTCTCTGATCAGGCTACTATTGTTGGCTGAAGAGCCCAGGGATTCATCGAATGAAGCGATGGTCGTCACGGCCCCGTCAGCGGCTGGCACTTCAAATACCGCGCCGAATCCACCCGGGCCTTTCGAAGAGGTCATGCCAAAAAGATTACCGCTGCCGTCTTCGACCAGACCGCCGACGGGGTGGATCCCCTGGGGAAAGCTGTCGAATATCGCTACAGGCGCGAGACTCAGGACCACGCGCTCTTCGAGCTGTTCCAATTGTAATGGTGTTCGTCGAACTTCTCGAGTTGGCAGTGCGCAGCCTACGCTTCTTGATAGCTCCATCCAAATCGAGGTCTTGAGGGGGAACTTCAACATTAGAAAACCCTTTTATAAAGACAATTTCCTTCGAATCGATAACTCGGTGGCCTCTGGATGGCGAGTACACCTTGGTCGATCTGGCTCATAGCATTCCGTCGATTCCGATCATCGTGAAATCCCGCATCTCCATCCACCCTTCGCGTAAGCATTTCGCTGGCTAAGCCAATTGTGTCAGCCAGAAGGCCAAATCGGCTGCACTCGGATCGCGCTGCAAGACATCCTGGAAAACGCTATCGATCCAGGCAGTGCGATTGCTCTGTCCCTTGTCAGGATTCTGATAGTACTCAGCCGAACCGAGAAAGCCGGCCACAACGTCTTCGTTGCGAGCACCGTTTAGAAACTGGTTGACCCAATATGCCTGTCCGGCTGCATCGAGCTGCCGGCCCAGGTAGATCTCATAGTCACCGGCGATCCGTTGTCCTTCCCGCTCGGCGCTGGCCGCGAAGCCATAGGCCACAGAATAGGCCGAACCTCCTGTTGATAGGACGTTGGTCCAATAAGCCAGGCCAGCAGGATCAGGATTGCGTCCGAGGAGATCTTGATACATGCCGATGACCCAGGCATTACCCGTGCCGCCGTGGCTCGCGATATACTCCCCGGAGCTGAGGAAATCAGTCTCCAGCTTCTCATCGGTCACACCCTGGTTCTGAAGCTGGTCGATCCAGTACGCCAGGCCCTCTGCATCCGGGAGGCGCTTGAGGTAGAGTCCGTAGGCGCCCGCGACAAAGAGAGAAAAGGCTTCGGAACTATGAGTGAAGATGCCAGCCACGGAAGGGAGATTGGAAGGCATCGGCTCTTGCGGGAACGGATCGTTGATGGTCAGGGTCAAGGTGATTGGCGAATCGAGGGTCGCTCCTCCGGTTGGGTTACTCAGCGTCAGTGTGAGCGATTCATCGCCGTTGTTTTGACCGTCGTTCAGGATGGGCAGAGAGATCGTCTGAGCGGTAACGTCAGGCCCGAACGATAACGTGCCGCTGGCGGCCGCGTAGTCGGTCCCGGCTCTGGCCGTGCCGTCGCTGGTTGCATACTGAACGGTCTCCGTGGAGCTGACGCCACCGGTCCGAACTACTGTTAGGGCTGCCAAGCCCGCCGTACGCGACACATGCGCGTGAGCTACGCTGAAATGGAACTGGCTGACCAGCGAGCTGCCGCTAGTGTTCTGCAATGTGAGAATGGCACTGAAATTGTCAGCCAGCGTGGCGCCGTCCGTTGGATTGCTCAGGGTGAGGTCCACCGTTTCGCTGCCCCCGGTCTGGCCATTGTTGAGGATAGGAACGGTAAAGGATTGGCTGGTCACGCCATCGGCGAATGTGAGCGTGCCACTGGTGGAGGTGTAATCCCTTCCGGCCACCGCGGCGCCGCCGCCGGTTGCATAGGCAACCGTGACGCTTCCGCTACTGCCATTGGTGCGGGTGACGGTAATGATTGCGTTGGCCCCTCCCTCGGTGGCACTGTAGCTGGCGGCACTGAACCCAAGCTGTCCCGGTTGCGTGGCCACGCCGGACTGAGTCAACACCACATTCTTGCCGCCGTTACCCTGGTACGAAATCGTAAAGGGGGTTCCATCCTGAGCCAACATCGGGGCGCCCTCACTTAGGCCGCTGAACTGGCCGGTAACACCGGCTGTGGTTTGGACGATCGTAAAACTCGTGCCGGGCGTCGTCGTTGCGATGTGCGAAACATCCAGCAAAGCGCCATTGAGGTTGACGGAACCCGTGACATTGACCTGGGTGTAACTTCCCGCGGTGACGCCGTCACCGGGCGTCGTCCCTTGGATGGAAATGGCCAGAGTGCCGCTCAGGTTGAGATAGGCTCCGGCCATATCGATGCCGGCCTGAAGCAAGAGCTGGTTGCCGGCCTGGAGGGTGAGGCTGCCCGACGAGCCAGTGGGAGTTTCCTGGATAGGGCTGATGACCGTAATGTCATCGCTGGCCTGCAGGACGAGGTTCGTACCGGCGTCGAGGGTGCCGGTCAGAAAGTCCGGGGTCAGGATGATGGTCTGATTCTGGCCGAATGGGTAGGTAAGCAGGGTAGGGTCCGTGAAATCGACCGATACGACATTAGGATTGGGGTATTGTGACTCATTGGTGACAAACGCACTTCCTGATTGGATCGGAAGAACTACGTCCAGCCCGCCCAACGAATAAACAGTATTCTGGGCGTCCAAAGTGTGCTGGCCATCCAGGGTTGTGCCCGTCGTGCCGTTCAGCCATGTGACAGAAGAGACATCTATCCCGGAAACTACCACAACATAGTTACTGTTTGGAAAGACTGAAACACTCACAGAAACACTGCCCGAGTTTGCACCAACGCCGATGAGGCTATTAACGGAAGAAAGTGTTCCAATCGACCCTGTCGAGCCGTTCTCCCAGGTAGCAGCACCACCAAGTGATGGTGCCGAGCTCAGCACGACGTAGTTGCCGTTGGGCAAAGGGGTAACCGCCCCGGCTTGATCGCTGTAGCCGAGTTCATCCCCGGCGGTGGAACCAATGAGGCTGTTGGTTGCGGATATAACACCGCTGATTCCGCTCATTCCGTTTCCCCACGTCAGTGCGCCCGTGGCGTCGTTCCAGAAGGGGCTGTCCACAACATAGTTGCCATTGGCCAGGGCCGTGACACCCCGGAGACCTACAAAGTCGGACGTGCTGCTGCCCACCAAGCTGTTGGCTGCGGAAACAATCTCGGCGGTTCCGGTTGCGCCGTTCCCCCAGGTAGCTGCCCCGATCCCGGTAGCAGAGCTGTCGGGGGAGCCATGCCAGTAAGGGCTGAACACGACATAATTGCCATTCGCCAGCGCGGTGACGCCGCCGCCTGTTAGCGAGCCACCCATCCCGCCGCCCACCTGGTCGCCAAAGTTGAATTCGCCTTCAGGCATGCTCCCAACGATGCTATTGGCTAAGGAAAGGGCGCCAATAGTTTCCGTTGTTCCATCACACCACGTCACCGCACCCTCGTAATTGTTCCAGAACGGGCTGTCCACGACATAGTTGCCGTTGGTGAGAGGAATGACTCCGCCATATCCCAGCGCGTCGGCGGGGTCGGGAGCAACAGAGTTACCAACGAGGCTGTTGGCCGCGGAGACGGCGCCGGTGATTCCTGTCGTCCCATTGGCCCAAGTAATGGCGCCCTGGCCGTCGTTCCAACTTTGGCTAACCACGACGTAATTGCCGTTGGTGAGTGCGGTAACACCGCCCTCTCCCACAACATCCTGACTATTGCCGACGAGGCTATTGGCGGCGGAGACGATCCCATCGACTCCAGTCATGCCATTCGCCCACGTTACAGCACCGGCGGCTGCGTTCCACTGGGTGCTTGACACCACATAGTTGCCGTTGGTGAGAGGCGTCACGGCGACTATATCATCAGCGGTTGAACCCCCAAACACATCTTCATCAATAAGGCTGTTGGCAGCGGAGATGACTCCGCTGATTCCCGTCATGCCGTTCCCCCACGTCACTGCCCCTTCGCTATTGTTCCAGTAAGGACTGTCCACCACGTAATTGCCGTTTGACAGGGCGGTGACGCCTCCTTGATCGCCGTTGCCGCCCACATTGTCGCTCGTGTTCGTGCCAACAAGGCTGTTGGCAGCGGAGACAGTACCGGTGGTGGGGGCGAGTCCGCTGCACCAAGTCACCGCACCCTCGCTGCCATTCCAGTTGATGCCATGCACGACGAAGTTACCGTTGGTCAATGGAGTCACACTGATGGGGGTGTACTGAGACCCACCTTCGATGAGGCTGTTGGCCACGGAGACCATACCGCTGACTCCGATCGTCCCACTGCCCCAGGTGGCACTCCCATTTTTCCCAGTGGCGACAAAATTGCCATTGGTCAGGGCCACAGCAGAATTGGCCTGGATCAATGCACTGATGAGCGCGCCGGTTTGTCCGTTGAACAACCCCACGATTCCATTGCCACTTCCGTCGGACCCTCCCGCAACTAAGTTCCCATTATCAAGCACCGTCAAGACACCCCAATCCGGGTCGTCTGGATCAGGGTCGACCAGGTTGAAGTGTGGGAATATTCCCATCGGCGCCGAAGCAATGACCAAGTCCTTCGGATCGAGAAGCAATGTACCGGCCTTGCCCGCATCGGCCTGACCGCGGTAAGTCAACTGCCCGTGCGACGAGACCTCGATGAAGCCGCCGGCTCGCGCCGAAATGCCGCCAGCGAACTCGGTGCTCGTCTCCGACCACACAATCACTCGGCCGCCGCCTCCGACACCATCGGCGTGGAGAACCGTGGTGCTGCTCACGTCCACGGTCAGGGCGTTCGGCACGGCGAGGTTGCACCCCTGGTAATCGCCCCCGACGCGTATTCGGCCTCCGCTCCTTACGGCGGCGGAGGCGTCCACGGTCGCGCCGATCAAGAAGATGCTTTTGCCGAATAGATCGATCTGGCCTCCGGTTGTGCCGGCGGCTTCGAAGCGACCGCTGCTGAATAGCTGGCCGGTGGCGCCGCCGTCGATCGTCACCTGGCCGCCGCTGCCCCCGGTCCCGCCAGCCCTTGTCAATCCCGCCGTTGTGTCGACGTAGGATGCAGTGAAGTTGACATCCACCGCGCCGCCGGCTCCTGCAGAGCCAATCGCGCTAACGATGCCGGCATTCAGTTCCTGAGGGCTGAGACCGAGATGCTGCCGCCCTTGGCCCCATCGGCGCGTACCTGCCCGACGTTCACAAAATAAGAAGCGGTGGCCGCAATCGAGCCGCCGTCGCCATCGAGTTGTGCCAGAAGGCTGCCACCGGCATTGATGTTAATGAGGCCGGCGTCTTGAGCTTCATTGAGCCGGCCTTGGCGGTGCCATCGATGGTGAGGGCGGCAGTCGTGACGCTGAGCTTCCTTGCTACCGTGACATTGCCGGCAATCGTGACGCCGCCGTCGGCGCTGACGACCAGACTACTCCCTATCATGAGGTTCCCGAGAGTGAGAGCGTCGGTCGAGCCGCCGCCGGACATAGCTATTTGATGAAGTGCCGCCGCGTTAGCGCCGGCAAGGGCCGTCGTGAAGAATGGCGAACTGGGATCGCTAGACAAGATGCGACCGTTGACAGTCACCGCGACGGCTCCATCGGCCGAGAGTGTGACCTCGGCCGTTGCGCCACCGGCATCCCCGAGGATTGACAGCGCTCCAGAACTCGCCGCAAACCCGACGGAAGCCGAGGACAACAATTGATTGTTGAGCACCACTCGGGGTTCCAGTGCTTCCAACATCGGCCGAACCAGCGGCGTACTCTGTACGCACGCTTGCTTAGTCCGAGCAAGAAAGCATTTCCTCGCGAAGCCACGGAGGTGCTTGTTGGAGTTATTATCTAAATCGGAGAAGAGCCGGAGGGAGTTAAACATAATGTAGTCCCGTCAGATCAATGCCAGAGCGTTCGATCGCGCTGTCGGTCTGATTGGCCTTCAGTTCTTTGGCTAAGACTCACTGCAGCTTCCTTCACTCCACGTCGAAGGTGTCGGTGCTGTTCAGGGCGCTGTTCAAGGTGTCGGTGACCGTAATGGTCTGCACGCCCTTTTTCTTCAGCGTGGCCTTGTTGACGAAGGTATGCACGCCGGCGTCCCCCGCTGTGAAGGTGTAATCCGCCGGCAAGATACCGGTGGCGTCCGAGCTGGTGAAGTGGACCGTGCCCACGTAGCCAATGACTACGTTCCCGAACGCATCTTCCACGGTCAGTGTCACGCTAAAGGCCGTGCCCTTGCTCACGCTTGAAGGCGCGCTGAGGATAAACTGCGCGGCCGCTGCCGGGCTGACCGTGATGCCCGTCTCGGAACCGAAGATGCCACTCACGCCGTCCACGACGGTGATGGACTGGCTGCCGGCCTTCTTGAGCATGACGCTAAAAATGTGGACGCCTTGGTCGGCGGCGGTGAATGTGTAGTCGGCCGGCAGAACCGCCTGGGGGTCGCTACTCGTGAAATGGATGGTGCCAACGTAGCCTGGATTGAGGTTGCCTGAGGCGTCCTCGACCGTGACCGTCACGCTGCAGGCGACGCCGGCCTTGGCAGCCAATGGGAAGCCCGAGATGTTGAACGTGGGGCTGGGTGCCGGGTCGCCAAGGTAGCGGGTCATCAAGTAGTTGTATTTTGTGCCATTGCAGGCAACTCCAGCCACGACGATGTCGCCATCGGGTTGCAGGGCAGCGCCCCAGCCCTGGGCGGAGGTGAAGTGCGCCGAAGGGCGTGGAGACGATCCCGCCGGCACCGAAGGAACTATCCAGGCTGCCATCCGTATTGTAGCGAACAGCAGTTGGATACCCGTTGGTGCGACTCTCCCCCGTGACAACCACTTTTCCGTCAGGCTGGATAACCTCTCCGAATGCCGAAGATGGACCTCCGGCGGTAAGCACGGAGCCACCATTGCCGAAGGTGGGATCGAGGGCGCCATTAGGGTTGTACCTCCTCACCAGGAATTCCGGAACGTTGGCCGGAGTATAGCCATAACCTACCATGACGATTTTGCCGTCGTTGGCGGTCCCCGCCGTTGGGTACAAGGCAGCGGACTCAAACCCCGTGGCGCCATCGCCGTAATTAGGTCCGATCTGGGGTGTCCTGACAAAGCCGCCGGTCCCAAAAGAGCCGTTCAGGCTGCCGTTCGCGTTGTAGCCCACCAGTAACCAGTGACCGGTGGCGGCCGTGCTGACAATCAGCCCGCCGTTCGGTTCCAGAAGGAGAGTTTGATCCGAACTCATCGTCTCGGAGCTCAAAAGGGCGGTTGTAACCAGGCCACCTTGTCCGAATGTCGCGTCCAGGCTCCCGTCCGCGTTGAAACGGGCGAGTTCGAGAGTCTTATTGTTGCTGCTGGGACCGACCACATCGATTTTGCCGTCGGGCTGGATGACAGCCCACGAGCTGCCAAGCGTGCCAAGCATCGAGCCAAAATTAGCGGTGGCGACGCCATTGGTTCCGAACGAGCTGTCAAGGGCGCCGTTAGGGTTGTACCGTGTCACGGAGAAGCTGCTGGAAATTGATGCTAGGACGATCTTGCCGTCGTTGGTCGATCCCGACGTTGGGTAAAGGGCTGCCATTGCCCAATAGTTGAGCGGCATGGTGGGGGGGCCTAGAACCTTTCCGCCAGCGCCGAACGAAGTATCCAAGCTGCCGTCAGGATTGTAGCGGACCAGGCCCGCCGAGTTGTTATTAGCCTCCCCGACGCCAATGATCTTGCCATCGGGCTGGATTAGTGTGAAGATCCCGCGATCGATCCCGCTTGACATGGCCGTGGCGACGTATCCGGCACCGTTGCCGAAGGTGGGGTCGAGGGCGCCGGCGTTGAGCAAGCAGCGGTCCTCCAGCGATTCCAATCGTGGACGGAATGGCGAAGCGGGCTTCCGCAAAGGGGAGGCTTGGCGGAGTTTACGGGGTGAAAAGAACCACATGTGTATGATCTCCTTTTTCGAGGCGGTCTGCGGCTACAAATAGAAGTCATGACCTCTGCGCGCAAACCTAGCGCAGAGGCACGCCAGGGCCGGTGAGCGCCTCTGCTTGGCGGCGAGAGCTCACCGGCCGCCTTTTCCTGAAAGTGCGAAGAAACTAATTCTGAAAAGGCTTGACTTTGCACAGGTGCCAATGCTTCAAACGCGAAGCCTTTTGGTCACAGCAGACTCTGGATTTCTCCATCAGCACTGCGCCTTTCTCAATTCCCTCCTCCGTGCCCTTCTTGGCCCAGTCCAACCTTCTCGCGGCTGGCAATTCTCTGTTCTGTCGCCTGGAATATCGAACTCTCTTGAGCAGACCACAGGTATATTTTGCTGCCTTTGGGGGAATCTGTCGCCGCGGCCAGAGTTTTGCCGTCTGGGGAGAAGGTCAAGGGCACGGGAATCATCGGCTCGGCAAACTTCGACAGAGTGAACAGTTCCTGGCCCGTATGCATGCTCCAAAGCATGAGCGTTCTATCCGAGGAACTGGTTGCCAGCGTCTTGCCATCAGGCGAAAATGCTACCGAGAAAATCCTTTCTCCAGGCACATGCCCCAGCATGGTCTTCCGCACGACTCCTGTGAGAGGATCGCGTAACTTGAGACCGCTATGGAGACCTGTCAACAGTATCCGCCCATCGGGCGAAAAGGCCATGCACCCGACTCCCTGGTCTCCCTGGTCACACATTAGTCGGCCTGTAGCCACTTCCCAGATCATGGTTTCATACAACCACCCAACGGCCAGGTACTTCCCATCCGGTGAGAACGACATGCAATATGAAGCGGTCGGAGTGTTGGGTTCCTTGCCTGGCGCCAACGTCAATGACTTACTCCCAGTGGAGGTTTTCCAAAGTTGTACATTCCACCCAAAGGAGCCGGTGGCCAGTATTGAGCCATCAGGAGACAAGGCTAGATGGTCGCCTGGCCAAGTTGGCGATTTGTCAAGTAATCTGCCCCGAGACAGATCCCACAGATGGGGCTTTGACAGTTGCCAGCTATTGATGAGCAGCGTCCTCCCGTCCGGGCTGAAAGCCAATGAAGGCCATGATCCCGGACCATCCCCCGCTGGACCAGCAAAAGGGCGCGGACCCGTGGCTGGGGATCGGGAAGCGTCTCCCACACTCATGTCGAGTAGGAGTTGACCCGTGCCCGAGTCCCACAATTTGGCAGTTCCTTCTGCGCCTGTTCGTTGCCAGGCTGTTGCCGTCTGGAGAATAGGCGATGGTGCGCACGTGGCTCGCTTCTTCGACCAGTAGCCGGCGCTGATAGAGGCTTTCGACCTCCCAAAGCTGGACAACCGCGCCGGAGTCGGAGCTTGCCAGTTTCTTTCCGTCGGGCGAAAACGCCACCGACCAGACGCGGGCCATGTGGCCCAGAGGCATTCGCATCTCGCCTGTGGCGAGTTCATACAAGCGCACACCGGAATCAGCGCAGCCGGTTGCCAATGTCTTGCCATCTGGAGAAAAGGCGACTGCTTCCAGCCACTCACGGTGCTTATAGTGATTCTTTAGTAAGCCGGAATCCAGCTCCCACAGTTTGGCTTCTCCATCCGCATCTCCCGTGGCTACTGTTCGGCCGTCCGGCGACACAGCCACGCTCAAAACGCAATTCTGGTTTTTAGCCAAGAGCCTTCGCGAATTTGGTGAAATGGGATCCCCTCGCAGCCGGGAGGAAACATCCCAGACGAAGATCAATCCTTCCCTGCAGCCGGAAACCAACGTTCGGCCATCCGGCGTGAAGGCGAGTGATTCAACGCGGCCGCTATGCCCCTCGAGGGTCGCGTGGAGCTGACCGGTGGCGGCATCCCAGAGCTTCACCTTTTTGTCCACTCCTCCCGAAGCGATGGTTTTGCCGTCCGGCGAGAATTCCGCCGCCACCACATCGCCGGCGTGGCCCGACAACGCGAAGAGTTGCCGGCCGGAATCGAGGTCCCAAAGTCGAATCGTGGAATCTTCAGCGGCACTGACCAAAGTTTTGCCATCGGGGGAAATAGAAACCCAGTTAACATCTCCGGTGTGTCCGGTGAAGGTGCGCACCGGCCGACCTGTGGCCACTTCCCAGAGCCGAACCGTCTTGTCCTGGCTTGCGGTCGCCAGCCAACTGCCATCGCGTGAGAAAGCGACGTGATTCACCTCCGCAGTATGCCCGGTCAACGTAAGTGATTTACCGTGGGCTTGCCTCATGAGATAGTGCCACTCGAAGCCCCGAAGGTCCTCCTGACCCGAGTCGGGAACTTGTCGCGCAAGCAATTCTCGAAGCATGCGCAGGTCGGTATTCAACCACGCTTGATGAGCCAGCTTCATCTCGGCGACATAAAGAAAACGGCGCGCCCGGGCCGCTTGTTCCTCCGCGCCGGTCCGTTGGATCTTCGCGTCGCGCAGCGCCGCCAGAGTTCGATCGCGTTCCAGCAAGACGAGCACGGTGCCGACCACGAGGGCGAGGGCCAGCGTAATGGCGGCGGCTAGCATCGCCGCCTGGCGCCTGCGGACCCATCTGCGAAATCGTTGAGGGTACGAAGGACGCCGGGCTCGGATCGGCTCGTCCCCGCGATAGCGTTCCAGGTCATCTGCCACATCTTCGGCAGTCGCATAACGATCCGCCGGGTTTTTCTCGATCATTTTGAGAAGGATGGTTTCCAGGTCTCGCGGTATTGCTGGATCCAGGTCTCGGGGTAGCCGAGGCTCGTCCAGCGTGATCGCGTTCAGGATTTGTTCGCGATCTTTGCCCGGGACTGCCGGCATTCGAGTCACCAATTCATACAGCGTTACCCCGAGCGAGTAGATGTCCGTGCGATGATCGACCAACCCGTGCCGCGCCATGGCCTGTTCGGGGCTCATGTAGCGCAAGGTCCCCAGCATATTGCCAGTCGTTGTCAAGCCGCCGTCAGCGGCGGTGCGCGCCAGGCCGAAATCGGTGATCCACAGCGCCCCCTGGCCATCGATCATCAAGTTTGCGGGTTTGATATCGCGGTGGACGACGCCAACGCTGTGGGCGTGTTCGAGCGCTTCGGCGGCTTGCGCGCCCCACCCAGCGATTTGGCGATATGCCGCGCTATCGTGCGGAGCGGATTCGGTTCGCGCCGCAGCTGCCACTTCGGTAGACTCTGCGTGGGAGGCGGGCGAAGGGGCCAACGGAGGCTGGTCGTTCGCACCGAGCTGTCTTTGGATCAGGGCGGCAAGCGATTGGCCTTCGATAAGCTTCATCGCATAGTAATGGATGCCGCGCTCGAAGCCGACGCCGTAGACAGGCACGATATGCGGGTGTTCTAGACTTGCCGCCGCGCGGGCCTCGTTCTTAAAGCGATGCAGATGCCGCGGATCCATGGTCGCGGCAAACGGCAGCACTTTCAGGGCCACGCGGCGGCCCAACGACAATTGTTCGGCTTCATAAACAATGCCCATACCACCGCGGCCTAATTCGCGCACAATGCGGAAGTCGCCAAGTGGGTTGGGCGGCGCGGCGCCGCACTGGTCGCATTCCCCGCCTGCCCTGCCAGAAACAAGGCCTGCAGCGGTGCTGTCAGGAGCTTGGTGCACTCCTGTGCCTTGAAGAATTCGCGAAGTTCCGTCGCAAATTCCGGGTAGCGAAGCGCGACCGTTTCCACATCGGCTTCGTCACGGTCCACGGCTTCGATGGAGGCGACAAGCGCGGCTGCAAGGCGGTCAGCAGCATCCATCGAGTCGGCGGCTTCGCGGGTCATAGCCTGGTCTCATTGAGCGATTCACGCAAACGTTTCAAACCGCGGAAGAGAAGCTTCGCCACAGCTTCCTTGCTCCGTTGCATCCGCTGGGCAACTACTTCCAGCGAGCAGCCATGCAAATGACGGAGCTCGACCGCGGTACGCTGATCGGGCGCCAACTGAGCCAATGCCGTGGCCATGGCAAGTATTTGCTCATTGCGTTCGGCCCTTTCGCTGGGCGACGAGGCGTTATCCGCTAGCCATAATTCGAGCCGGGCGGACGATTCCTCTAGTGCCTGGTCGAGTGAGCGTTCCAAGCCCACGTCGCGCCGTGCCGTGGTTAGCTTACGCACCTCGTCGGTGAGGTTGTGCGCCAGAGCATGCCTAAGCCAGGCGGCCTGACGTGCTCCATCCCAATTCTGGAGTTGTTCCCATGCCTGGTGCGCTTTGAGCAGGGTTTGCTGTACGATTCCAGAGAGGTCTACCTTGAATTGCCAGCGTGCATCTAATTGAAGACGGCCGAGCAAATGTAGATACTCCCGAAACCGTTCCAGTGCGGGACCGTGCCCCGCGTTTTCAAGAGCCATGCGCATGCTCTAGTTAAAGGCGTGGAATGGTGCGAAACAAGGACACCCCTTGCTAAGCTATTTTTTGAAATGTTTCTACGACAATAAGAAACCGCTCACCTGAGCCGGCAGGGGCGTTTTCGAGAGTTTTTGCGCCAGGTTGCCGCCCGAACGAAACTTCATCGGAAAACACGGTCGACCGCCATGATCGCCAACGTCATGGATGGTAACGATATTCGTGTGCTGCAGTTGTCCAATGACGGCCGCCTCACGACGAAACTGTGCAAAAGACACTTGCCGCAGCGGGATGCCTCGGTAATTCTTGCTATTAACCCGCGCGACGCCTAAAGTTGTCGAATCTCCGTCTCACCAAACGGCGTTGGACGCAGGAACTGCCATGCAAGCGATTTTCACGGCGCTGTTCGGGCCGGTTTTCGTCAAGGAGATGCTCGAGCTCGGCGCCGCCCCCGTTATTATCTCGTGCGCGTCATCTACGGTTTGGGCATCCTCTTCGTCCTGTTCATTGCCTTTCAAAGCTACGGCTGGCTGCTGATCCAAAACGGTGGATCGAACATTCGCCTGATGGCAGCATTCGCCGAGCAGATGTTCCACTCGGTCAGCACCCTCCAATACATAGCCTTGTTTGCGTTCGTGCCGATGTTTCTTTGCGGCGCGGTGGCAGGAGAGCGCGAGGAACAAACGCTCGAGCTGCTGTTCACGACCGCGCTCAAGGATCGCGAAATCATCCTCGGTAAAATGCTGAGCCGGCTGGTCATCTTCGGGCTGTTGATCTTGATGGCTCTGCCGATCTTCGGCCTCATTTCCTTCTTTGGCGGCATCAGCCCGCCCGCTCTCTTTCGAGTCGCAGGGGCCATGCTGACTGCCCTGTTGTTTGCAGGCGCCCATGCCATTTATTTCTCCACGGTCACCAAGAGCCCCATGGGCGCTCTGCGCACCTATTGGCGGATGGCAGTCTGGCTGCTCATCGTGCCCATTGTCGGGATCTTCGTCATGGAGATGCTTTCGTTCAACGGTTCTGCGGCAAGGGAATTCGCGCCCTACTTCTTGACCTTCTTGTGTTGCACCAACCCCATCGCGGCCTTCGTGATCGCGATAGCACCGGAACTCTACGAGAGCGCCGCGGCACAGGCAGGCCGATTCGGCTGGGGGTTGAGCGACTGGTTTTTCCCCCTCATCATGTTGATTCCTTGGATCTGGTCGGGTTTCCTGATCTATCGAGCCACGCGCCGACTCCGGCTTATGCCCACGGTGGCTCAAGCATTCATCCTCAAGCTCTTGCCGATCCGTAAAGCCTACCGGGCCGTGACAAATGCGTTAACGGCGCCCTATCGGTGTCTGCGTTCACCTCGCGAGCTGTTCCTCTGGTTCGTGCCGGTGCGCAATCCACTCTGGTTGAGGGCGAGACAATCTTATTGCTTCGACCGAGAAGGCCATTTACGCCGCTTGCAGGTCTGGAGCTGGGTTGTTGCCGGCGTCTTCTTGTTGCTCATCAGTATCTCCGGCTATGCGTGGGGGCAAGATCCTCTCAGTCATCCGGATTCTGTGATTGCGTTCCTGCCTGTCACTTGGACGGCCATTGCCATTTTCTGCACGATCGTCGCAGGCGTCAGCGTCGTCGGCGACCGCCGCCGCGGCTTCTTCGATCTGCTTTTGACCACGCCTCTATCCAACCATCAGATTGTCGACGGGACCTTTTTGTCCGTGTGGGTTCACTTGGCAATCATCGCCGTCCTGCCGCTGGCTCTCTTAGTCCTCTTTCTCTTGACGGGGGCAGGCGCGATATATACTTCGGCGATCTCGCTGGCCATCGCCTCTGCGTTCTTGGTCGCCCTCACTTTTCAGGGAATTGCCTGCTCTTTATGTGCGCGCAACTTGGCGGGAGCTCTGGTTCCGACCTGTATTTTCATTTTCATCACAACCATGGGAATCGCCTTCTTGGTAGCCGCTTTCGAGCGCTATGCGCCGGCCGTCTTGTGCTTCTTGTGTCTCGCAGGGTTATTCATCAGCTCCTTTTGGGTACGGAACCGAGTCACGGCGGCTTCGGTGGGTTGTTACTTTCTGTTTGTGTTCGAGTGTTTGGTAACGGGGGCCACTGCATGGGTAGGCTGGGATGATACGCATTTCCGAGGAATCATGGTTGCAGCAGCCATGCCCTCCGTTCAAGCGTTTTCGATCTTGAGCCCGCATAGCACTCCATTTGACGGTGTTCATGCCGCGGTGTGGATTCAACCCTGTCATCTCCTCGCGCTGCTGGTCTTCTGTATCTGGGCTCGCTGGTGGCTGGCGGTCCATTTCGAAGCGCTGGTCGGCAGAGCGGCAAATCTAGAACGCCGCCCCGGCAGCCTGGCCGGAGCCACCGCCACCATCGTGCGCTTCTTCTATTGGCACATCCCCGAAGCGCTGCGGCCGCGCTGCGCAGGAAGGCGAAGCCCCTGCCGCCGCCGATCGAGGCGGTGTTGAATGAGGGGGCGTGAATCTGGAAACGTGCTGCTTCGTTGGGCAAAGCCATAGTAAAGCGTGCCTTTAATAAGGAACCCCTCCCGCCGCTATATTAAAGGCTGCGTTTAGTATAGATCGGTCCGGTGCGCCATATGAAAGGCACGACGTTATATGGCCGATTCAGCGAAAAATGTCGCAAACGTCACGCGAGCTGGAAGATATGTCGGCCAACCGACGGGTTATCGGGCCTGGTTCAAAAACAGCCATGGCCCAGTGACATCCGCTCGGAATACTGTGCGTGTAGGTAGCGCAATGCAATCCATTGCCCTGCCAACATCAATGCAGGCGATCGTGCATTTTTGCACTTTGGCCAAGGGTTGATGTGTCGGAGAGCTTTGGCCAGAGTTTTGCAAGACAATGGCATAAATTGGTTTATGACGATTCCAACTCTGGCCAATTGGCCAGAGTTAGTTGGCCAGAGTTGAGAATTGGCAGCAGTCGCAAGAGGCAGCACACTGCCGTTCAATTCGTTCAGGGGGTTGCCAGGCAGGGTGTAATGAAACGAATCCAGGCTGTGACCCTTACTTGAACCACGCCATCGGTTGCGCCGGCGCCGCCATGGGTGTTACCTTCGGTTGAACCAGGCCGGTTATCGCGCGTTTGTGCCGGCAAACCTACGCCAGATTTCCTGGGTTTACCGCCAACCCCCGGATTCCTCCGACAAAGGACCACCCAATGTTTTCCGCCTCCGTACTGATCGTCCTGTTGTCTCCCTTGCTCGCCCAACAACCGCCCTCGGCGAACTATCCCGCCGACCGAAGGCGATTACACTCTGCATGACTTCCACTTCGCCACTGGCGAGACGCTTCCGGAACTGCGCGTCCATTATCGAACTTTGGGCAAGCCGACGCGCGATAGCAAGGGCGTCGTCCGGAACGCTGTGCTCATCATGCACGGCACCACCGGGAACGGCGGTAACTTCATTCGCAAAGAATTTGCCGGCGAACTGTTCGGTCCAGGTCAGCCGCTCGATGCCTCGCGCTACTACCTCATCCTGACCGATGGCATCGGCCACGGGAAATCGAGCAAACCCAGCGACGGTTTGCATGCTCACTTCCCCCGTTATGGCTACCGAGACATGATCGACGCCCAATATCGCTTGCTGACCGAAGGGCTGAAAGTCGATCACCTGCGCCTTGTGATGGGAACCTCCATGGGCGGCATGCATACTTGGCTCTGGGGAGAAATGCATCCGGAATTCATGGACGCCCTCCTGCCGCTCGCCAGCTTGCCCACGCAAATATCGGGCGCGCAATCGCATCTGGCGGTCCTTGATAGCTGACACCATTCGTAGCGATTCCGAATGGCACAATGGCGATTACAAGACGCAGCCTCACAGTCTTCGGCTCGCCGCTGGCATGATGCTCTTCATGGGCAGCAATCCGATCATCAGACAACGCCAGGCTCCCACCGGCCAACAAGCCGACCAGTTGCTTCAGGCCGCCATGAATCGCGCCATGCGGACTCTGGACGCCAACGACATTCTCTATGCCGTCGAAGCCTCGCGCGATTATGATCCGGCCCCGGGTTGGAGAAGATCCAGGCCCCTCTCCTGGCCATCAACTTTGCCGACGACCTCATCAACCCGCCGGAGCTGGGCATCCTCGAACGCGAGATCAAGCGCGTGAAGAAGGGCAAAGCCATCATCTACCCGCTTAGCAACAAGACGCAAGGCCACGGCACCCACACACTGGCGGCGGTTTGGAAAGACAAGTTGGTCGATTTGCTGAGTGAAGCAGACGCGAAGAGTCGTTGATATTGGTTAGCCGCGACGCGCAGCGGAGTCGCTCCGCTGCGCGTCGCGGCTAACCAGGCCCGCTATCGCGGCACGCGGTTACTTGCCGGAAGAATGATTGCGTTCATCATGGGAACCACGCCGGAAAGAAGGCGATTGAAATCCTTCTTATCAATTCTTCCAGCGCGGCCGCCACGGCGGCGCTGGGCTGCGCCGCCGCCCGCAGGGGAGCGGTCAAAAACTGGTGTGGGCGTCACCAGGTGGAAATCCGGGCAGCACTTGCCCGGACCGTCCAGTGGCTTCTATTTCAAGGCGGCATCGGCCCAACTTGCGAACCGAACGTCGAGCCAACTGCCGCCCTGCGAGTCTTTTGTGGGGCGAAAAGAGTTTATGAATCTAATCGTGTGCGATTGGCTGCTGGATGCAATGACCTAAACAGGTCGTTGGGATCAAATATGCTTCAATGGGAAGGCATCGTACCCCGCTGCGATGAGGGCGCCCTGGCATCTTATCTCGTGACGAACTGCCAATAAAATGCTGGGCAAACGTCGATTCAACGAGCTAGAATAACGATTCTTGCAATCCTAACTAATGTGACCACCTGGTCTTGAAAGCGAAGGGCATGCCCACTCATCTCGTTCTCCGCAGTTCCGACGCACCGCTTGTCCAATTTACGATTTCGGACAAGAACTGCGTCTTGGGGCGCTCGGCGACATGCGATTTTGTCGTCGCGCACGAGTCGATCTCGCGCCGCCACGCCCAGCTTAGCCTCGAGTCCGAATGCCTGGCAGTGGTCGATCTGAAAAGCTTGAACGGGATTTTCCTCAATGGCCGGCGCGTGGAAAAATGCATGGTGTCACCCGGTCAAGCCGTGCGTTTTGGCGCCGTTTCCTTTCTGGTTCACAACGAAGTCTCCGATCCTCAAGAGGTCGACGATTTCGAAACCGCCAGTTGCCTTCCGCCCGACCCAGGAGCCGCCGAAATAAACCCGCCGGCTTTGGACCTTCTTTCCCAGGCCCAACGCCGCGTGTTCGACCTTCTCATGTACGGCGAACCGGAAAAAACCATCGCTCGGCGTCTGGACCTCAGCTACCACACCGTCCACAACCACGTGCGCTCGATCTTCCGGCTTTATGACGTGCATTCGAAGACCGAACTGCTCGGCAAGTTTGTGCTGCATGTCGCGGTGAATGGCGGGAATGCAAGATAACGTTGTGCCTTCAAGTAGGTCCCGCGAGCCGAGCGGGACAGTGGGCACGTTACGCAGGAGAAGGATCCAAACATCTTCCGAGTGAGGCTGTAGTAACTTGGGGTGGCGTGAAGATTCCGCTGTCCGGCTCGGCTCGCCGGACCTACCCCGCCTTGTTAATGCGTCAGTCGAACTACGCCCGACTATTTGATGCGATCCTCGAGCTGCATGCTCTGCGTGCGATAAGCCGGGCCTCCCAGGTAACGGGTGGCGCGGCCATCGTTGAGAATATCGCCGCTAATCGTCACTAAGTCGCCGTCCTGGTAGGCGTCCATGTTCACGACGGGGGCGAGCACCACGCTGCCGCCGTAGCGATCTTCGCGATCCACCGGGGCGTAGCGCACCACCCATAGTCCCTTATCCGCATGAACGTAAATGAGCTGGCCGGTGATGCGGCGGTATTCCGCGTCATGGCCGACGCGAGGCAGATATTCCTTCGCGATCTCATTCGGATTCCGTTCGGGCTTGACATCCACCACGGCCTTAAGGGCGGGCGCCGGGGCCGGTACGCTATAGGAAACGCAGGGGCTCGCGCAGGGGCTGGCACAAGCGCTGCAGGCAGGCTGAGCGCAAGGCGAGCAGGAACGCCGGCCGAACAGTCTACGCATTCTTTCGAGAAATCCTGGGCGATGGCACGAATCGCAACAAGTCACGGCGCCTGGCGTACCCCAGGGATTGCCGCACGTGCTGCAGCGGCCGCCGAACAGACGAGCAAGCAAGCCTTCGCGATGGGCGCAAGCAGGGCGTTTGTCCGCAGCTCGAACAGGCGGAGCAGGCAGAGCAGCCCGATGAGCTTGCGACTGCCGGAGCGTGGATCGGCGTAACCGTGGGCGTGTCGGGGAGATCGCCAGCCATACAGCCCGCGACCAAAAGCAGGAAAGTGGTATTCACGGCAATTCTCCATCCATGGAAGAAAGAAGGAGCGGAGATCGTATGATCGTTATCGGCTTTGCTGGGATTCCCGCTTTAGCCGGTTTACCCATGGCCCGGAGAATGCCGGAAATGTGTCATTTACGACACTTTCGCTTTTTCCGGCATTCTCCGAAGAAGGAGATTCTACAGATTAGTTTCTCCACCTTTGCCAGGTTGTGGGAGAGCGTCGAGGCCGTAAGGCCCGACGCGTCTTGCAGAAGAGGTAAGCGTATCTTTACGTGAAGACTCGTCGGGCTTACGCCTCGACGCTCGCCAGCTTCACGCTTTACTTCTTAATGGCGCTGCGAACGGGTAGATGGACTTCCTTGACTGCCTTGCCGTTTGGTCCCAGTACGATCCTTACCGGGGCGCCGAACCACAAAGCGATCGTCCTTGCCGTTCTTTTCGCCTTCCCCGCCGCGCGGCCCGATGAAAAGCGTGCTGCCGTCGAACGTCAACTCGGTGTTTTTGCCGGCGGCATCTGCGATAGTGAATTTCATGGCAGTGAGATCCACTTTCACAATCTTGCCGCTGGGACCATTGGCGCCGGCGATGGCCTTGGCCTTGCTCTTGGCGGCGGCGCTCATGGCGCCGGCTTTGGTGCCGGCAGCCGGTGCAGGGGACACGATCTTGATTTCTTTCGCGGTTTTGCCGTCGGTCGCCAAGGTCAAATGGATCTTGGCGCCTTTGTCCAGGTGTTCATCTTCCAGGCCATCTTTGCGGACGCCGCCGCGCGGCCCAACCACTTTGACATCTTTGCTCAGGGTGATGGTTTGGTTGCCCTTGTCCGTCTTGACCACGGCGGTCAGTTTCTTGACATCCAGGCTTACCAACTCGCCCTCGACGCTCTTTACGGCATCGACCGTCGTTTTGCCGGAGACTGTTTGCTGGCCCCATGCGGCCGGCAAGGCCCAGACCAGAACCAGCAAGAACGCCACAACGCACGCGCACGCTCGCTTGAACATTTCTTCCACCCTCGTTGCATCTCGATGGTGCAGCCTATGGAGGAACCCCGTTCGGATTACGCTGCACGAAAGCAATCCGCGGGGATGGGCGTCCAGTGCCTGCCACCAAGATCCAAGGAGGTAAGTTTAAGCGGAAGGCGCCGCATGGAAGATAAGGAATATGCAAAATCGTTCAAGAAACTTGGTGGGGATGGCCGACAATCGGTCGCTACCACAAAGCTTAACGGCCCTTCATCTGAACGCTCGTTTACATCAATTCGGGGCATCGACCCAGCTTCATCTCAAGCAACGGGAACATTGCGGCCGATACCGATTTTGACGTGTATTCCGATCGTCCTGTCAGGAATCAGGTGAGTCTATGGTGGGTCGCATAGAAAGCCTTTGGTCCCGATCGAAGCGCAAGAACCATAAGCAGGGCTTCCGGGGCCGCCTCTCGAAGTGGCGTCGACTATTCCATATGACTCTGGCAGCCGGGCTGTTCGTTCAAGCCGGCGGGTGCACGCGGAATTATTTTCGCCAAGACGCCGACAAAGAAGTTTCCGAAGTGCTGGCGGAAAAGGACAAATATCCGAACTGGCAGATCGACAATTGGCACATTTATGCCGACCCGCGAGCGCGGTTTGCCGACAACACCGATCCCGATCATCCCCCTAAGCCGCCCGACGATCCGGCTTCCTACGACATGGCCCCGAATCCGCAGAGGGCCGGCAAGCCCGGCATCGAGCCGCATCGAGGGGAGCGGCTACCTCGAGTTGATGGCCAAATGGGACAAGGAGAACCGCGAGCGCCGCGCGAAACAAGAAGCAGGAGCAAGAGAGCAGGCGAACGAACCACCCGCCGGCGCAGGCTCAGCCCCCGGGCGCCGGCGCCGTTTCTCGCGGACAAACCCGCAAGCGCGGTCGAACCGGCCGACCCCTCCGGAATGGGCGGCGTAGCGCCGCACGACGTGATTGTCGAATCGAAGGCGGCGCTCGGCCATCGACATTACCGACCGGCCTGCCTATTTGCTGACTCTCGATCAGGCGGCCGAGCTGGCGATGTTCAACAGTCGCGAATATCAGGATCAGAGGGAAAATCTCTATCTTTCCGCCCTGCCTGTGACTTACGGCCGGTTCTCGTTCGTGGCCCAGTTCTTCGCCGCCCAGGAAGCCGCCCGCGCCTACACCGGCGCCGGCACGCCCGAAGGCCAGACCAGCAACTGGAGTTTGAACAACGGCACGGGCTTCAGCAAGGTATTGCCCACCGGCGCCCTGCTGTTGCTGAATTTCAGCAACCAGACGGTATTCAATTTCTTGAGCCCCAAGAACCCCATCAGCGTCACCACGTTGAACTTCAACGCGATACAACCGTTGCTGCGCGGCGGCGGCGAGGCGGTGGCGCTCGAATCGCTGACGCAGGCCGAGCGCAACTTGTTGTACGCCATTCGCAACTTCGCCCGCTTCCGCAAAGAGCTTTACGTCGAAATCGCCAGCCAAAACGGCGGCAGCATCAACGGCTCGGCATTTCAACCGACCGGGGTGCTCTCCAACGGGGGCGGAGGCGGCAGCGGCTTGACCACTTCCGGACTGGCGCCGGGAATTTTCGTCGGCGCCGGCAACCGCCATCAGCGGAGCGATTCAGCCGCCCGTCCCGCCCGGCACCATTTCGCTGCCCTCGGCCATCACGCCGGCGCCGTCGGGCTACCTCAACACCATGCTGCAAAAGATCCAGGTCTACATCGACCAGGAAAATATCGATGTCTTGAGCGGCATCCTCTTGCGTTATCGAGGCTTGTTGGACGGCGACGTCGTAGGCCCCTTGCAAGTTCAATCGGTCGAGCAGCAGTTGGTAACCGGGCGCACCACGCTCTTGAGCGACCAGCAACAATACCTGCAAGCCCTCGATGCCTTCAAAATCGAAGTCGGCGTGCCCATGACGCTGAGCATCGAAATGGACGATTCGGAACTGCAGCCTCTTATCAAGCAATTCCGGCGTTCTCGAGCGATCATCGAAAACGAACAAGCTGCGGTGGCGGACGCTACCAAACTCCTGGCCCCTGAGAAAACCGCGCAGATGCGGGCGGAGCTGCTGCGCCTGTTCGAGAAATCGAGCCTGGTCCGAGGAACGCCGTTCGCCGCCAAGATCCGCGCCCGTTGGCACGAATGGGAAAAGCTCTCCCTCCAGGAATTGAAAACGCGCCTGGAAAGCCAACACAAGGAAATGGATCAGTTACTGGATCGCCAGGCGGATTTGCACCGCGAATCCAAGACTCTGAGCGCAGCCGAGCTAGCGCCGCTGAAAACGCTCTACGCTCAGAGCGACCTGGGCAATTTCGAGAACGCGCTGCGCCTATGAGGCCGCTTATCTGGAGGGCGGCAAGCCGAAAATTCCGGCATCTCCCGCGGGCCAACGCCGCCGGCTTACCGATTTCCAGAACGTGATCTATACCTGGCAAAAGGTGCTTGTCGAGGCTCGCGACGATCAGTGGGAAAAGGTTCGCGCCACTTGGCCCGAGTTGCCGCACTGCTGCGTCGACGGCGTCGATTTGGTGCGTGACTCTCTGGATCGAGCCCAAGCCGCCGGCGCCAGCACGCTTTGTTGAACCGGCTCGATCTCATGAACGTGCGCGGGCAGGTGGTGGATTCCTGGCGCCAACTCGCCATTTATGCCAATGCCTTGCTGGGAACTTTCACGGTTCAGTACCAGTTGAATTTGAATTCGCCGCTGAACACCGCCCAGCCGCTCAACCTCGGCGGCAGCGGCAACGCCAATCAACTTATCCTTAACACGGAGCTGCCGATCACTCGCATCCAGCAGCGCAACAATTACCGCGCTTCGTTGATTGCCTTCCAGAGGCAACGGCGCGCCTTGCAGGAAGCCGAAGACCTCACGGTCCAGACGGTAAATGGCGAGCTCTATCTCCTGCGGGAATACGCCGAAGCTTACCGGCTCCAGCAGCGCCAGCTCGAGCTCGCCTACCTGACGATCGACAGCTCGCTGGAAAGCCTGCAGGCTCCGGTGGCCCCGACGGTGGCCGGCCAAACGCGGAGCACCCAAGACGGTCCTGCTGCCCTTACCTCGCAGTTGCTGGCAGCGCAGCGCTCCTTGCCCACGGCCCAGAATGGACTGCTGACGGTCTGGACAAACTATCTCGACCAGCGGTTACAGCTCTATCGCGATCTCGAGCTCATGCCGCTCGATGCACGAGGCGTGTGGATCGATCAAATCACCGACTGCGATTGCGGCATCGTGGCGCTGCCGGGCCCGCAACTAACGGCACGAAACCGGTGGAAGGCATGATTCTGCCTTCGGAGCCGCAAAACCTACCTGCTTCCGTCCAAGGCGCCAAAGGAATTGAAGTGAAATAAGGCTTTGTCGTTAACATTCGCGCAACCAGCTAGCCGCAAGGGTGGCAAATCGTTCAAGAAGTGCCTCGAAGACATCTCCTGAGGCTAAATCAGCGACAACTGCCTGAACAGAGTTGATTGCGCGAGCCGAGCACTTTAGAATAATGACAACGATCAGGCCGTCAAGAACTGGACCGGGTGGTCTAGTTCTTTCGGCCCGTGTATCGTTGTGGCCCCCGCCTGCCAGCCTGAACACTCTCGCCGAAGGAAGTTAACGCAACCGCCGGCTTCTTCCAGGGAAGGCAACAGCCGACGCCGCTGCGCAGCCGCCCGCCACGAAAATGGAGCGGTTGCTGCGCCAACGCATGGACGGCGTTCGGCGCGACTTGGTCCAAATAGCAACATGACAAATGAGGAATCTCGATGACGTTGCAATCTTCCATCCCGGCAGCTCCCGCTGAGCAAGAGGCTCGAGGCCCGACCAACGGCGCCGTCGTTCGAGCGATTCCGGTGGATGAAAACGGCTCGGCCGGAGCGCCAACCCCGGTACGCCTGCCCAAGAGTCGCAGCGGCAAGCGCACCGGGCGCTGGGTGGCAATGCTCGTCCTGCTTCTGTTCGTGGTAAGCGTGGGCGGCGTCTGGTTCATCTGGTTTCGCGGACCGACGGCAAGAACCGATCTGGTCACTATGAAGGTCGAATACAAAGATCTTCAGCTCAAAATAGTGGAGCGGGGCGCCCTGGAGGCAAATCAGAACCACGACATCAAATGCGAAGTGAAAACGGGAAGTCGCGGCGCTCCCAAAATCAAATGGGTGGTGGATAACGGCAACCTGGTCAAAAAAGGCGATTTGCTCGTCGACATCGACGATTCCTATCTCCAAGAGCAGGCCCAAGGCAAGAAGATCGATCGCGATAAGGCCGAGGCGGACAAGATCGCGGCTGAAGAGCTTTACCCGGTCAAGAAGATCGCCATCGGGCTTGCGGAACAAAACCTCGAGAAGTGGATCAAAGGCGATTATCCACAACAGCTGCACGATCTCGAAGGGCAGATCCAAATTGCCGAGTCCACGCTGCTGCAACAAAAGGACCGGACTTCTTGGTCGTCGCGCATGGTCAAGAAAGGCTACATGACCGTCAGCCAGGAAGAGTCCGAAAAAGCCAACGAGCGCGGCGACGAATTGAACCTGCAAAAGATCCAGGAACAGAAAACCGTTCTGAGCAAATACACCGATCCCGTCCAGCAGCAGACGTTGAAAAACGCCATCAAACAAGCCAAGGTGGACGAGCGGACCGCTTATTCCGACATGGAGTCCAAACGGGCGGTTTTCAATTTGCAGGATTCGCTCTACAAGGACCTGATGGACCAGATTGCCCAGTGCAAAGTCTACGCTCCCAGTTCGGGCATCGTGGTGTACGCCGTTCCCGAACAAACGCGCATGGGCAGCGGTTCGGTGCAGTCGATCATCGCCCAGGGCGAGCCGGTGCAGTTCGGCCAAAAGATGCTCAGCATCCCCGATTTGGCCAACATGCTCGTCAATCTCGCGCATTCACGAAGCATTCATCAATCAGATGAAAGATGGGTTGCCTGCCACGGTTCGCGTGGACGCCGTTCCCGGCAAGGTTCTCAAGGGGCACGTCAAGAGCATCGCTCAGGTCGCTTCGCCGCAAGACTGGATGTCCCCTGACGTGAAGGTTTATCAAGCTTACGTGCAAATCGACGAATCGGTGCAAGATCTGAAGCTGAAACCCGGACTCAGCGCCGTGGCCACGATCTTCACCGACACCCGGATCGACCATGTATTGGCGATTCCGATTCAGGCCGTCGTGCCGCCGCAGGAAAAAGGCGGCAAGAGTCGCTGTTATGTAGAGACGCCCACGGGCCCCGTTGCCAGGGACATTGAACTGGGCATGACGGATGAGCGTTCAGTCGAGATCAAGAGCGGCCTACACGAGGGCGACGAGGTTGTCCTGAATCCGCGCGTGATGCTCACGGGTAAGGAGAAGCGCGGCAACAAAGAAGAAGAAAAGATGCCCGGCGGCATGGGCAAACAAGGCGGGCCAGGCCGCGGCGGCGAAGGCCAAGGCAAAGGCGGCGGCGAACGCTCGGGCCGGGGAGGAATGCGCCTCCTATGCGCCGTCGGGCGATCGAAAGTGACATAGCGGAATTCGCCAGCATTCCGAAGCCATCCCGTGCTGAGGGTTGGTTGTGCGATGAACGCGATTGTGGACTTGAGTCCACACGTGTCGATGGCGGCCAGGTTTAGCGGAATAAGCCTAGCGAGCCTCCCACGTTAGTGGGGGGAGTCTTCCGAACCTCCCCCCACTAACGTGGGAGGCTCGCTAGTTTTCTATAGGAGAATGAGGTAGTCGGAAGCGCAAGTATTCCGCTACCAATCAACATGGGTGCTGTCGTCAGGGTTGTCGACGTCGTCAAGAACTACCACCTCGAAGGAGGGACCGTGCGCGCCCTTCGAGGCGTGTCGCTCATGGTCGAGGAGGGTGATTTCGTCGCCCTCATGGGCCCGTCCGGATCCGGCAAATCCACCCTTTTGAACGTGCTTGGCTGCCTCGATCGGCCCACCAGCGGCGAATACTACCTGGGCGACGAAGAAGTCGCGCAGATGCCCGACGATCAGCTCTCGGAAATTCGCAGCCTCTATCTGGGGTTCATCTTTCAATCGTATAATTTGCTCGCTCAATATACTCTGGTGGAAAACATCGAAGTGCCTTTGCTCTACCAGGGCAGGCCGTTGAACGCGGAATCGCGCGAGCGCTGCATCGAGTTGGCCACGCTGGTTGGCCTGGGTGATCGGCTGGGCCATCGGCCCACGCAGCTATCAGGCGGCCAGCAACAGCGCGTGGCCATCGCTCGCGCGCTGGTCAACGACCCCCACGTCATTCTGGCCGACGAACCGACGGGCAACCTCGATTCGCGCACCAGCGACGAAATCATGGCCCTGCTAACGAAGCTGAACGACTCGGGCAAAACCATCATCATGGTCACGCACGAAAATGATATTGCCAGCTGGGCCAGGCGAGTCATCCGCATGCGCGATGGCCATATCGAATCCGACGAACGCAACGATCGCCGCAGCGATCGTCCCGGCACCCAGTTACAATCGTTTCTTGAACCGAAATTGCCGCTGCCGCCTAGCGGATCGAGATACCTTTAGCCGGAAGCAAACGCCATGCGTTTCTCGAATCGCTCCTTTACGTCGCCGCCATATTCTTCGTCGTGGCTTATCTCGTCGTGCTCGGCATCATGCTCTTTCACGACAAGGGCCGGCGTACGCTCATCTTGGCCCTACGCAGCCTTTGGCTGCACAAAATGCGGGCCATGCTCTCGGTGCTCGGCATCATCATCGGCACCTCGGCGGTGATCTCGCTGATGGCATTCGGCGAAGGGAGCATGCAAGACGCGTTGGAAGACATCAAGCGCATGGGCGCCACCAACATCATCGTCCGCAGCGTCAAGCCGCCCGATGAGATCAGCACCCAATCGCGTACGTTCGTCGCCCGCTATGGCGTTACCCAGGAAGATTACGATCTCATCCTGTCCATCCCGCAAATCATCCGCGTCGTCCCCATGCGCATCTTCCCCAAGCCCGTCTACCACTTTCAATACATGTGGAATTCGCGCATCGTCGCCACCACGCCCGAGTACAAGGACATCAACAAACTGCAGGAAGCTTCCGGGCGCTTTCTCGTCGAAAAAGACAGCCTGGAAATGCAAAACGTTTGCATTCTTGGCTCCAGCGTTGCCGCCAAGCTGTTCCCCTTCGGCAGCGCCGCTCGACCAGACCATCCTTATCGACAAATTCAATTACGTGGTGGTAGGCGTCGAAGAAGAGCGCATGCCGACGGGCGGTTCCGGAGGCAGCATGGCGGCGGAGAATTACAACAGCGACGTTTACATCCCGATCGGCACGGCCGAAGGTCGATTCGGCAAAACCGTATTCCAAAAGCAATCCGGCTCGCGCAGCGGCGAACAAGTGGAGTTCAGTCAACTGACGCTCACCGTTGCCGATACCGATGAGGTCCGGCCGGTAGGCGAGGCCGTCAAAACAATCTTCGATCGCCATACGAAAAGGGACACGGAACTGACGCTGCCCCTGGACCGTTTGGAAGAAGCCGAACGCGCCAAAGATCGTTACAAGATGCTGCTGGCCCTCATTGCCTCGATCTCTTTAGTCGTAGGCGGCATCGGCATCATGAACATCATGTTGGCGACTGTAACCGAGCGCACACGCGAAATCGGCATTCGCCGGGCGTTGGGCGCCAAACGCCGCGACATCACCATGCAGTTCCTCATCGAAGCGGTGGTGCAGACCACCATTGGCGGGATGGTGGGAGTTGTCCTTGGGCTCTTGATCATCGTCATCGTTCCTTGGGTGGCGGCGGTTCCTGCCAAGCTGCATACGCTGTCGATCTTCCTGTCGTTGGCGGTCGCCGTCTGCGTGGGGGTGCTTTTCGGCTGGTATCCCGCACGCCGGGCGTCGCTGCTCGACCCGATCGAAGCGTTGAGGCATGAGTAAACTGTCGCTTCGCACGGGCATAGACGTACGCGAATGTCGTTTAATCGGGCTAACAGCAGTGTGTCGGGCCAACGAACGGCACGGGTTACCATTCGATCAAGTGGCCAGCACGACAGCCCCGGCCACGACGAGGCCGCCGCCGATGGCTAGCCTCCAGGTCAACGGTTCGCCCAGACATATCACCGCGAACAAGATGACTAGGGCCACACTTAGCTTGTCGATGGGGGCGACGCGACTGGCCGGGGCCATCTGCAGGGCGCAAAGTAACAGAGCCAGGACAGACCTGTCGCCAGGCCAGATAAGACGAGCATGGTTACGCCACGCATCGAGAGCTTTTGGAGCGGTTCCCATTCAGCTCGAAAGGAGACGATGCCGGCTGTGAGCAGCAGGATGACTCCGGTGCGGATCAGGGATGCAAGGTTCGAGTTGATTTCCGCGACGCCAACTTTAGCCAGCAAGGCAGTCAAAGCAGCGAAGAAGGCCGATCCCAGTGCGTACCACTGCCAGCCGGTGCGGGCGTCGGTTGGACCATCCATCAGGCTTTTCCTCGGAGGGAATGTCGAGCCCCAGGGTTCCTGAGAGGTTGGGAAAAAAACGGGACAGGCACCGGCTGGCACGTCATTTCTTCAGGGATTCGTTAGGGGTGGCCGGAGCCAGTCCCGATTTTTTCCCAACCTCTGACTCGTGGGCTTATCTTATTTCCAGTTCGTATTTCTCTTCCGTCACTCTGACGCCCCAATCATCGTGGGCCGGCTTCTCTTCCACTTTCCGGAATCGGGCCGATTGATAAAGCCGGCCGGCGTCGACGAGTGCGCTCACGGTCCACAAAATGACGGACCTGTAGCCAGCCTTCCAACTAAACGTCACGGCTTCGCCGAGCAACTCGCTGCCGAGCGCCCCTGCCGCGAACAACCGGATCGACGAGGAACCAGCGCAGCTGAGCGACCTTCTCGGCGGCTTCCACGATGGCGATGCAGCCAACCGGCCGATCGCTTTGTTCCGCTATCCAGAGTCTTTCTCTCGGGGATTTCCGCAGCACAAACTCCGCTAGGGGGCCGGCTACGTAAGCCTCGAAGCGTTCGTTGAAACCAAATTCGCGAGCATAGAGCGAGCCGTGCAGGAAGACGAGTGCGCCGATGTCCCCCGGCCTGATTTCCGTGCGGATTTCGATGTCCGAGACGTCTTCGAAGTCATCTGGAGCGATCATGTTCACCCTTGGAACGGGTTCACAAGGATCAAGACGGGAAGACGGAGAGAGCGCGAATTGGAACTAAACTCCCCCCATTAACGTGGGAGGCTCGCTGAATTGCTCGCGAGCTTATAGCGAGCCTCCGGCGTAAGCCGGGGGAGGCCGCAGGTCGCAACTCACTTGAGGCCGATTTATTCGGACAACTTCATCCCTGGCGCTTGAAATATTGGCCGGCGCGTTCGTGCTTCTCGGCTGCTTCTTTGGTGGAGAACGTGCCCAGCGTGTGGCGTTTGCCGGTCCTCGGGTTGGCGGTCTTGGAATAAAGGCGATACTCGCCGGACTTGAGCTTGCGAATCACGATCGCGCCCTCCTTCTAGGTGTCGCAAAAGGTGCATTACCTGAATAGTTGTTTTACGTAATTCCCTGACCGAAGCCTGCATTGTTTGTTAGAATCGCGTTGGAATTTAGCCAACCTGGAGGAGATGCCATGAAACGTCGCGATTTCTTGAAAAAAACTGCGGCAACCGCTGGCGCCACGGCGCCGCTTGGCGGAACCGGGCCGCTTATTTTGGCGCGGACGACAAGGCGGGATCGAAGGCGCCGGTTGTCGGTTGGGGCGAACATACCTACGAATGCAACCACGACTGGTGCAAGCTGCCAGCCGGCTGGGTCTGGCAGACAACGCACGGGGTCTGCGTCGATGGCGAAGGGCTTGTTTACATCAAGCAACAGGGTTTGCCGAACAAACCAGTTGTCGACACCGTTGCCGTTTTCGAGCCGAACGGCAAGTTCGTCCGTTCGTTCGGCAAAGGCATTCATCCCGGCGGCCACGGCATCGACTTGCGCAAAGAAGGCAATGAGGAATTCCTCTACCTTTGCGATATCGCGCACGGCGAAGTCCTCAAAACTACTCTCAAAGGGGAGATCATTTGGAAGCTAGGCGCGCCGCCGGAAGCCAACATCTATTCGAAGACGAAGCCCTACCGACCCACCAACCTCGCTTTCGCTCCGGACGGCGGCATTTACGTGGGCGACGGCTACGGGCAAAACTTTATCCACCAGTATGACAAGAACCAAAAATGGGTCCGCACCTGGGGCGGATTCGGCTCAGAGCCCGGCAAAATGAAGACGCCCCACGGCATTTGGCTCGACAACCGGCCAGGCCGCGAGGTTTCGCTTGTGGTGGCCGACCGCGCCAACGCCCGTTTGCAATACTTCACGCTCGATGGCAAGCACATCAAGATGGTGGAGGGCCTTCTTTTCCCGGCCAGCTTCGACATCCGCGGCAACGTGCTGCTCGTACCCGATCTGCATGCTCGCATTACGTTGATGGACATCAACGATAAGCCGATCGTCCATCTGGGTTACGATCCCAACTGGACCGAGGAGGTGAAGAAATTCGTCATTCGCGGCAACGAAAAGCTCTGGAAGCCTGGCAAATTCGTGCATCCGCACGATGCCTGCTTCGACCGCGACGGCAACATCTTCGTCGCCGAATGGGTGCAGACGGGGAGGGTCAGTTTCTTGAAGAAGGTGGGATAGGAGTCGGGGGTCAGGAATCAGGAGTCATGGGTCAGGTGATTTGGTTAGCCGCGACGCGCAGCGGAGCGTGGACTTCACGTTTTTCGCAAGGTGCCCAAGCTACCGCATGGGGTGCATGGTCCCCGTGCGGGTTAAGACAGCGCTCCCCAAAGGTCGCGGCTAGCCTCGTTGTGCGCGGGTCTCGGCCCCTGTACCGCTGGATCTTCGTGCTCTTGCCGGGAAGTCCGCAAGTCATACGCCCGTATGTGGTCTCCTGACCACCTATACGGAATGCGCGAGACACACTCCAAGCGTGCCGATGCCGCGGGCGAGGTCTTTAGACCGCGCACAACAAGGGGAGATAGCACCCTCAATCGAACAGTGTGCCGCCGCCGTTGGAGTTCGGTTTATCGCGACCCAATTGTTGGAACGCACGGAGCGTAGCGACGCGGCCGCGGGGGGTGCGGACGATGAATTGCTCGCGCAGAAGATAGGGTTCGATTTCGTCGCTGAGCGTGTCGGTAGGCAGGTTCATGGTGGCGGCGATGGCTTCCACGCCGGCGGGGCCGCCGCCGAAGACCCCGGTCAACACATCGAGATAGCGGCGATCCTGCTTGTCCAAGCCTTCGCCATCCACTTCCCGCATGCTGAGGGCCAGCTTCGGCCAAGTCCAGGGTTATGCGGCCGTCGGCTTCGCTGGCGGCGTAGTTGCGCACCCACCACAGGCGGGCGTTGGCAATGCGCGGCGTTCCCCGGCTGCGACGAGCCAATTCCAGGGCGGCATCGGGAGTGATCTCGGTTTTCAATTTGCTCGCGTTGATCCGCAGAATCTCCGCCAATTCGTCAACCGTGTAAAACTCCAGGTGTTCTTGCATCTTGAAGCGGTCGCGCATGGGGCTCGACAGCATGCCACTGCGCGTCGTCGCTCCGATGAGCGTGAAATGCTTGAGCCGCATGGTGACGTGTCCGGGCATTGATGCCTTCCCCTAGCGTGATATCGATGCGGAAATCTTCCATTGCTGGGTAGAGATATTCTTCCACGATGCGCGGCAGGCGATGAATCTCGTCGATGAACAAAATCGAGCCTTCCTCGGCATTGGTGAGGTAAGGCAGCAAATCCTTGGGATTGGTGAGGGCCGGCCCACTGGTCATTTGCAGGGTTACACCAAGCTCGTTGGGCAACACCGTGGCAAACGTCGTTTTGCCCAAGCCGGGTGGGCCATCGAAAAGGATATGCGCCAACGGTTCCTTGAGCTTACGGCTGGCATTCAGCAAGATGCCCAGGCGCTGGACGACGGCTTTTTGGCCAATAACGTTGCGCAGCCAGCGCGGCCGCAAAGCCGTGTTGCGTTCGCGGTCCTCGGGCCCTTCCTCAGAACGTAACACCGGCTCGCGGGCCATTGCTACTCCTTTGCCGCTCAACGATCTTGCTTGAAGATTTCCATGAGCATCGCTTCCACCGAATTGAAACTCTGCCCCATTGCCAGGAGTTTATCCAGGCGCTTGCGAGCGTCAGGCGGAGCGTGCCCCAGGCCCAGCAAGGCATTGTAAACGTCTTCCAGAAGCTGGCCCTCGATCTCGGCGCCCGGAACGTCAGTCGCCTGTTTGCCGGTCAGCGCGAAGCGAGTGACCTTTCGGCGTAGCGTGGCCACGATTTGGTCGGCAGTCGCGGGGCCGATGCCAGGAAGTGTGGTGAGCCATTTGGAGTCTTGCCGCTGGATGGCGTCGGCGATTTCTTGTATTGGCCGGACCAGCGCCTTGATGGCCTTCTTAACCCCAACTTTGTCCACCGTGCAAAAGAGATCGAAAAAGTCCATTTCATGTTCGGTCATGAAGCCGATGAGGCGGGGGACCACTTGGCCCTGCATCGGATTGCCGTCAAGGTAATGGCTGGTGTGCAGGGTGACCTTCTCACTCAGGCGGTTTTGCAGCGGACGCCGGACAAAATCGGGCACGAGCACTTGGTATTCGAAGTCGGCAACCTGCAGGCGCACTTCTTCGTCCAGTACCCGGTTGAGCACGCCGGTAATCTTGGTAATCATGCGCCCTCGCTTGCCGGCAACCGCTGTGCGTAAAAGTGACAGAGGGCCACGGCCAAAGCGTCGGCCACGTCCGGCGGTTCCGGACATTTAGCCAACCCCAGCTCGCGCTGGATGGTTCGCTGTACCTGTTCCTTGGATGCCCGGCCGTTACCGGTTACGGTTTTCTTGATCCTGGTCGCATTGTAACTGATCACCGGTACGTTCCGTTCGGCGCCGCTAACAGGATGACGCCGCGTGCATGGCCCATGAGGATGGCGGTGCGCGGGTGCGCGTAATGGGAGTAAAGCTGTTCGACCGCCATCACCTGCGGCGGATATTGATCGAGCACTTCGATCAGGCCGGTGAATAGGGTGTGCAGCCGGCCGGTCAACTCGCTGGTGATCCCCGGCGCCGTAGTGCGAATGACCCCTGCCTCGCAGATGCGCGGCCGGCGGGCCTCACCTTCGATAACCGCATAGCCAGTGCAGCGCAAGCCCGGATCGATGCCCAGCACGCGCCAGTGCGCAGGGCGCGGCTCGGGCAGTTCGATGGGATCAGGCTTTGGGGACATGGAGCCATCCTTGAAAACGCCGCTTTTGGTTGAACGAAACCGCTGGTCGCGGAGGAATCGCGGGTACTAGATGGCAGTGATGCGTCAACGTGCGGGGTCGGTGCGAGCCAGAGATGGAGCGGCGGCATGCTTGTTGGAGGCGTGCCCAACTTCATTCCTCCTCGCCAAAGGAGCCCGCCGTGACCGCGCTACGCTCAACGCATGCTTCGGGAAACTGCGCCTGCAATCCTTCGCGCCACGCACCATCGAGTCCTACGTCGAGTCCATGATTGGCCTGGCCACCTACTATCATAAGTCGCCCGCCCAATTGAAGCTCGAAGAAATCCGCAGCTATCTTGACTACCTTCTCAGCGAACGCAGGCTAGCCCGCAGCACCTGCAATCTCTCGCACGGCCGGGATCACTTTCTTCTACCGCCGCGTGCTCGGCCAGGAAAACTTCGATCTCAAGTTTCGCCGTAAGCATTCGGGCAAACTTCCGGAAATCTACAATGACCTGGAATTGATTCAGCTCTTCGATGCCGCCCGCAGCCGACGCGATCGCGTCTTCTTGATGACGGCTTATGCCGCCGGTTTGCGTCTCAAGGAGATTCGGCATCTTCAGCCCCACCATATTCACTCCCAACGACAGCTGATTCGCGTCGAGCAGGGCAAGGGACAGAAGGATCGTTACACGCTGCTCTCGCCACGCTTGCTCCAGGAGTTGCGCGATTCCTGGAAGGAGTATCGGCCGGCCCATGGTTATTCCCCAATGCCGCCAAGACCGAGCCCTTGGGAAAGCACCAGGGCCAACAGATCTTCGAACAGGCCAAGCGTCACGCCGGTCTGAAACGCGGCCACGGCCTGCACACGCTGCGCCATTGTTTCGCCACGCATCTCTTGGAAGCCGGCGTCGATCTCCGCACCATCCAATTGCTGCTGGGGCATAGCAGCATCACCACGACCACCCTCTATCTGCACCTGACGCAGAAGAAACTGGCCCAGGTACAGAGCCCGTTTGATCTCTTGGCAGTGCCTCAGCCCGAGGAAGTGGCCGCCGTCGGGGAGCCGCAAGGCTAACCAACGGCGATGTCCCTCTCCGGCTGTCACCCTGCAGCCGTGAACAGGCCTGCTTGCGAGTTGGCGGACATCGTGCGTCTTTACGGCGCCGAGTTCCGCGCTCGGCATCGCCTGTCCCGGCAGCAATTGAAGGTGTTGCGGGCCATCGAAACCTGCCGCACCGCCGTTCTGGCGGCACATCGCCACCACTCCGCCCGCGTGCGGCTTCAACGCTACGCCTACAACTCCTGCCGTAATCGCCACTGCCCCAAGTGCCAATCCCTGGCCACGGCCCAGTGGCTCGAAGAACGCCAGGCCGAACTCTTGCCCGTGCCTTATTTCCACAATGTCTTCACCCTGCCTCACGCAACTCAACCCCCTCATTCTGTGTAAGGAGGAGAACCAACGTGCGCTCTTTCCAACTGCTCTTCAAGGCCGCCTCCGGAAACCATTCTGGAGTTTGGCCGCAACAACTTGGATGCTGTGCCTGGCATTACCATGGTGCTGCATACCTGGACCAGCAACTATGCGCCCACTTCCACGTCCATTGTCTCATCACTGGCGGCGGCCTGTCGCTCGACGGTCAGCGCCTGGGTTCACGCACATCCGCGTTATCTCTTCCCCGTCAAGGCTTTGGGCAAGGTCTTTCGCGGCAAATTCCTCGACGGCCTGCGACACCTCTATGACCAAGACAAGCTCTTCCTGCTTCCAAGGGTCCCCGGTGTATCAACGCTGGCCAAGCCCGAGTGCTTCTATGCCTTGCTCTCGAAGCTGCGGCATAAACCCTGGGTCGTCTACAGCAAGGCCCCCTTCGCCAGCCCTGCCAAAATGCTGGCTTATCTCGGCCCTTACACCCACCGGGTCGCCTTCAGCAACCAGCGTCTCCTCGCTTGCGACGACGGCCTCGTGTGCCTTCCACTATCGCGACCGTACCGACGGCGATCGACGCAAGATCGCCGAACTACCCGCCGACGAGTTCCTGTGCCGCTTCATGCGTCATGCTCTCCCCAAGGGTTTTTGCCGCATCCGCCATTTTGGACTGCTGGCCAATCGGGGCAAGGCCGAGTTGCTCGGCCGATGCCGGCACTTGCTGGGCGGCACCATGCCCGAGCCGGTCACCAAGAAATCGACAGCCGAGTGGGTCTTGAAGATCAGCGGCATCGATGTGACCTGCTGTCCGCAGTGTGGTCAGCGTGCGCTGGAACAAACCCAAGTCCAGCCTTTGCGACAGTGGGATATACGTCTCGCGGCCACGCACGAGCCCGTCAAAAGGGACACCTCATGACACCTTGGCGTTGGCGAGATCGGCATATCGGACAATCCCGCTTCTCACGCCAGGCGTCCGCGGTGTGCACCACTACAGAAGAGGAGCGAAAGGACACCGGATTGGCCAATAAAAGGAGGGCCGCTCCGAGCATGACGGTACGTGCCGATCAATCGATTACCCGTCCATTTTACAGTGCTAACACCTGTGCACTGCCACCTAAATCCAATTGAATCTCCATAGACTTGCCGCGGTCTCGTCCAACCTGTTTTATCCGCCAGGCCAAGCTCCGCGTGCTCGCAGATCCCTGCGCGACTGCGGCGCTGGCGGATATAAACACTCGTGGTTAGCCGCGACGCGGCGAGCGTGAGGCGATCGCTCCGCTGCGCGTCGCGGCTAACCGGGATGGCGTTGGGTTCTGTTAGCGACGCAGAGCGTCGGGACGTGATCCGGCCCTACCCCCGCCGCCAACCCGAGCCGCCGGCGCGGTCTTCCAGCGTCACGCCGATTTGCGCTAGCCGTTGGCGAATCTGGTCGGCCATCGCGAAGTTTTTTTGCTTGCGGGCATCGGTTCGGAGATCGATCACCAACTGCATGACGTCGTTGAGGAGCTTATCGCTTTCGCCCGCGGAACCGGCTTTTTTCTCGGCCCGAAATACGCCCAAGATGCTGCTGAACTCCTTCAGCACTATTACACCGCGGCGAAAATCACTGCGCTTGGCGGCGTCGACGCCCGGATCGTCGAGGCGTTCGGCATCGGCAAAGCGATTGAGCGTCGTGAGCAGCTCGTGCAGGCAGCCAATGGCGCCGCCGGTGTTGAAATCATCGTCCATACATTCGAGAAACGCACCGCGGTGCTGGGCAACTTCATTGAGAAATAGAGCCGAAGCGCCGACGCTGACAAAATCAGCCCGGCGTTCCGGCGCTTTCAGGTCGCTGAATCGCTCGCCTGTTATGCGCTCAAAGCGCTCGAAGAAACGGTAGAACCTTGCATCGCCCGGTCGGTCTCTTCCAGTCGCTCATAGCTATAGTCAATCGGCCGGCGATAATGGGAAGCCAGCAAGAAGAAACGCAGCGTTTCCGGCTGTGGCGTTCGAGCACGTCTTTGACGACGACTTCGTTCCCCTGGCTCTTGGACATCTTGCCGGAGCCGACTTTGATCGATCCGTTGTGCATCCAGAAGCGGGCGAAAGTCTTATCAGAATACGACTCGGACTGGGCCAGTTCGTTTTCGTGGTGCGGAAACTGCAAATCGAGCCCGCCGCCGTGGATGTCGAGCGTTTGCCCAGCAGCTTCATGCTCATGGCCGAGCATTCGATGTGCCAGCCTGGTCGGCCCGGCCCCCAGGGGCTGTCCCACTTCGGCTCGCCCGGCTTGGCGCCTTCCAAAGGGCGAAATCGCCCGGGTTGCGTTTCTTTCGCTAACTTCGATGCGGGCGCCGCTTCGAGCTGCTCGGGATCGCGGTTGCAGAGTTTGCCGTAGTCCTCGTCCTTGGCGACATCGAAATAGACATCGCCGCCGGCAGCATAGGCGAACCCCTTGTCGATGAGACCGGTGATCATTCTCTGGATGTCGTCGATATGTTCGGTGGCCTTCGGGAAATAGTCGATGCTGTCGACGCCCAGGCGTTCGAGCTGTTTGCGATAATCGGCGGTCATGCGCTCCGCCAACTCCTGCATCGTAATTTTCTGCTCGGCGATTGCACGATGAGCTTGTCGTCCACGTCGGTGATGTTGACCACAAACGTGACGCGATAGTCAAGGTAAGTGAGATAACGCTTTACCGTGTCGAAAATGACCGGCCCGACCATGTGGCCGACGTGGCTGGGCTTGTAGACCGTTGGACCGCAAAGGTACATCCCCACCTTGCCCGGCTCGACGGTCGTGAACGGCTCCTTTTGCCGGCTCAACGTGTTGTAAACCCGCAGACTCATTCCGCACCCCTCACGGCAGTTTCGTCCTTATCGATCAGTACGGCGGCATGGCAGCCAATCGCTTCCGCCCGCCCGATCGATCCTACGCGCTCGCCTGTCTTGGCCTTCACGTTGACGGCATCCTGCTCCACTTGCAAGATTTTAGCCAGGCTCTGGCGAATGGTGGACTTGAGCGGCCCGAGTTTGGGCTCCTGAGCGAAGATGGTCAAGTCCAGGTTGACGACCCGCCAGCCGGCGGCATGCAATCGGGCCAACGTTTCGTGTACAAAAATGCTCGAATCCATGTCGCGATAGCGGGGGATCGGTGTCGGGGAAGGCGTCGCCGATATCGCCCAGAGCCGGCGGCGCCCAGAAGTGCATCCGTGACGGCGTGCAGCACCACGTCGGCATCGCTATGCCCGGCCAAACCCCGCGAATGCTCGATCCGCACCCCGCCCAAGATCATGCGCGTGCCCGACTCCAACCGATGCGTATCGTGACCGATTCCGACTCGCATGGGCGGGAGTCCTCCGTGAAATCTTTTTTTCCGGCTAACCTGCGAGATTTCCCCGCGAGTTCTACGTAGTCAGCTGGCGTTTTGTGGCCCTGAAAACCGTCTGGTAACGGTCAGAAATCCCGTCCCTTTTTCATCGGCGCATAGCCTTGCTTATACTAAGGTACACTAGAGGGGTGGGGGCAACAAGGTTGAACGAAACCGCTGGTCGCGGAGGAATCGCGGGTACTACATGGCAGTGATGCGTCAACGTGCGGGGTCGGTGCGAGCCAGAATCCAGTGGCGGCATGCTTGTTGGAAGCATGCCCAAACTTCATTCCTCCTCGCCAAAGGAGCCCGCCGTGACCCCGCTACGTCAACGCATGCTTCGGGAGATGCGCCTCAATCCTTCGCGCCACGCACCATCGAGTCCTACGTCGAGTCCATGATTGGCCTGGCCACCTACGATCATAAGTCGCCCGCCCAATTGAAGCTCGAAGAAATCCGCAGCTATCTTGACTACCTTCTCAGCGAACGCAAGCTAGCCCGCAGCACCTGCAATTGCGCGGCCGGGATCACTTTCTTCTACCGCCGCGTGCTCGGCCAGGAAAACTTCGATCTCGAGTTTCGCCGTAAGCATTCGGGCAAACTTCCGGAAATCTACAGTGACCTGGAATTGATTCAGCTCTTCGATGCCGCCCGCAGCCGACGCGATCGCGTCTTCTTGATGACGGCTTATGCCGCCGGTTTGCGTCTCAAGGAGATTCGGCATCTTCAGCCACAGCATATTCACTCCCAACGACAGCTGATTCGCGTCGAGCAGGGCAAGGGACAGAAGGATCGTTACACGCTGCTCTCGCCACGCTTGCTCCAGGAGTTGCGCGATTACTGGAAGGAGTATCGGCCTGGCCCATGGTTATTCCCCAATGCCACCAAGACCGAGCCCTTGGGAGAGCGCCAGGGCCAACAGATCTTCGAACAGGCCAAGCGTCACGCCGGTCTGAAACGCGGCCACGGCCTGCACACGCTGCGCCATTGTTTCGCCACGCATCTCTTGGAAGCAGGCGTCGATCTCCGCACCATCCAATTGCTGCTGGGGCATAGCAGCATCACCACGACCACCCTCTATCTGCACCTGACGCAGAAGAAACTGGCCCAGGTACAGAGCCCGTTTGATCTGCGCATGCCTCAGCCCGAGGAAGTGGCCGCCGTCGGGGAGCCGCAAGGCTAACCAACGGCGATGTCCCTCTCCGGCTGTCACCCTGCAGCCGTGAACAGGCCTGCTTGCGAGTTGGCGGACATCGTGCGTCTTTATGGCGCTGAGTTCCGCGCTCGGCATCGCCTGTCCCGGCAGCAATTGAAGGTGTTGCGGGCCATCGAAACCTGCCGCACCGCCGTTCTGGGCGGACATCGCGACCGCTGCGCCGCGTGCGGCTTCGAACGCTACGCCTACAACTCCTGCCGTAATCGCCACTGCCCCAAGTGCCAATCCCTGGCCACGGCCCAGTGGCTCGAAGAACGCCAGGCCGAACTCTTGCCCGTGCCTTATTTCCACAATGTCTTCACCCTGCCTCACGAACTCAACCCCCTCATTCTGTGTAAGGAGGAGAACCAACGTGTGCTTCTCCAACTGCTCTTCAAGGCCGCCTCGGAAACCATTCTGGAGTTTGGCCGCAACAACTTGGATGCTGTGCCTGGCATTACCATGGTGCTGCATACCTGGACCAACAAACGCCGCCACTTCCACGTCCATTGTCTCATCACTGGCGGCGGCCTGTCGCTCGACGGTCAGCGCCGGGTTCACGCACATCCGCGTTATCTCTTCCCCGTCAAGGCTTTGGGCAAGGTCTTTCGCGGCAAATTCCTCGACGGCCTGCGACACCTCTATGACCAAGACAAGCTCTTCCTGCTTCCAGGGGTCCCCGGTGTATCAGCGCTGGCCAAGCCCGAGTGCTTCTATGCCTTGCTCTCGAAGCTGCGGCATAAACCCTGGGTCGTCTACAGCAAGGCCCCCTTCGCCAGCCCTGCCAAAATGCTGGCTTATCTGGGCCGTTACACCCACCGGGTGGCCTTGAGCAACCAGCGTCTCCTCGCTTGCGACGACGGCCTCGTGCGCTTCCACTATCGCGACCGTACCGACGGCGATCGACGCAAGATCGCCGAACTACCCGCCGACGAGTTCCTGTGCCGCTTCATGCGTCATGTGCTCCCCAAGGGTTTTTGCCGCATCCGCCATTTTGGACTGCTGGCCAATCGGGGCAAGGCCGAGTTGCTCGGCCGATGCCGGCACTTGCTGGGCGGCGCCACGCCCGAGCCGGTCACCAAGAAATCGACAGCCGAGTGGGTCTTGAAAATCAGCGGCATCGATGTGACCTGCTGTCCGCAGTGTGGTCAGCGTGCGCTGGAACAAACCGAAGTGCCGCCTTTGCGACAGTGGGATATACGTCTCGCGGCCACGCACGAGCCCGTCAAAAGGGACACCTCATGACACCTTGGCGTTGGCGAGATCGGCATATCGGACAAGCCCGCTTCTCACGCCAGGCGTCCGCGGTGTGCGCCGCTACAGAAGAGGAGCGAAAGGACACGGATTGGCCAATAAAAGGAGGGCCGCTCCGAGCATGACGGTACGTGCCGATCAATCGATTACCCGTCCATTTTACAGTGCTAACACCTGTGCACTGCCACCTAAATCCAATTGAATCTCCATAGACTTGCCGCGGTCTCGTCCAACCTGTTTTATCCGCCAGGCCAAGCTCCGCGTGCTCGCAGATCCCGCGCGACTGCGGCCTGGCGGAAAAAACACTAGTGGGCGTTAAGCGGGTTGTCACACTCTAGACTGAGTTTATATTTTTCGTAGTGGGTAAGGGAGAGGGCCATTCCTCTCCCTCCCCGTTGTCGCGATGGGGTCGATTCCCCATATTTACCGGCGAGCCTCTTTCAGGCACCGGGCGACGCCATAGCCGTTGCCCTCAGTCTGGGGCGATCCCAGCGTCCCTTCGCTGGGGGTGTGCGGATTTCGCCGAGGAAAAGCAGACCCAGGTTGGCAGGTGTTTCAGACGCAATCGCCAATTGTCGGTAATCCGCTTGCGTTTGAACTTCATACAGCGGATTCTCATGCGAATCCAGCGGTCTAAAGCACGGAAGAGACTACGGCAATTGGAGAAGGCCGTGCCAAAGTAATTGGCCGTGCCTCTGACGACCTGGTTGATCTTCCTGACGACCTTGGCATCCAGGTTTTGATGACGGGGGGTGAGTTCCCGAATCTTGTCTTTGAATTTCTCCACCGACTTGGCTCGCATCTTGACGGACCAGGCCCCGATGTCGAATCCGAGAAAGGCAAAGCCCTGTCGGAAAGTCGTCATCTTGGTTTTCTCGGCACTCAGGGAGAGGCCGAGGCTGGCCAGATGCCGGAGCACCAGGTCATGTGCCTCACGGACCTTAGCCTGCGATTTGGTCAGGACCACAAAATCGTCGGCATAACGCACGAAGCGGAAGCCGGCGTTGTGGAGTGCCCAATCGAGGCTGTTGAGAGTGATGTTGGCGAGAAGAGGGGAAATGACACCCCCTTGCGGCGTGCCCAGGTCTGTCGACGTGAAGACGCCGTCCTCCATCACTCCGGCCTTGAGAAATCGTTCGACGAGATAGAGAATGTTGCCGTCAGCGATGAGCTCGCTGACGCCGTTCATGATGACGTGGTGAGGGATGTTGTTGAAGAACCCCTTGATGTCGGCATCCAGCACGTGCTGGTAGCCTTGTCGCTTGAGTTCCAACACCCTTCGCACGGCCATGTGACAGCCCCGAAAAGGCCTGAAGCCGTAGGAGTCGTCATGGAAGATACCCTCGAAGTGAGGGTTCAGGAGATAGCGAACCATCTCCTGAGCAACGCGGTCGGCGACTGCGGGAATGCCCAGCGGGCGTGTTTCCCCTGTGTTTCCTTTAGGAATGTGGACACGTCGGAGAGGGAGGGATTGATAGGTCCCTCCTTTCAAACGACGTTCGAGCGCGGCCAAGTTCTGTAGAAGTTGACCTTCGTACAGTTCAATGGACACGCGATCGATGCCCGCGGCCCCCCGGTTGCGACGAACGCACCAGAAGGCCCCCTCAAGGGTATCCAGGTTGATACGACCTGTCAGGGAATGCGCTTTGATCCTGGTCAAAGCCGCTCCTTTCCAGCAGGAGCCCATGGAACGAAGGATCGGTAGATGCACCCGCTGGAGTCTTCGTGGAGAATGTTTCTTAGCGACTCTCTTGAGTCCGGGGAGGCCGGACGATCCCGAAGGGGGACCTGTTTGGGAGAGGCTAACTGTTCCCGTGAAGTCTCCGGTGGTGTATCTGCCAACTACGGTGCCCCCTTTCGGGCGGGTGCCTTCTTTGGGGACGCTGCCATCCCCGAACCCGTGGCGTAGGGCCGCCGCGGGCGCCGCTGCGTGGTCCGAGCCGTTTCGTCATAGACTTATGGGCCGAAGTTTTCCAGGGCTAGCCTGGAACAGCGTGGGACTTTCACCGGTCAGTGTGGTGAGCCGTTGTATCCGGGCGAGATCACGAGCCACCCTGTCGGTCGTTCGAGCAAACCGTATCGTGCTCGATCCGGACCAAGCGGAGCTTGGCCAATGCTTCAGCAGGTTAAGGAGCATAGCACACCGACCGGGCCCAAGTGACCCCTCCTGGATTGACCTTGCCTGGCCCCTCCGTCGCCAGGCATTGCTGCCCGACGCTGGCTGCATAGGTCCGATAGGACTTCGAGCAAGGTTTTCTGAACGGGCACGGCCCCGCCCAGGTAGGATTAGGTCCTCCTTTCGGTGGACTGCACCGTTTGAGACTGAACTACCACACCTGCGGTTCACGCTTAACCCGGAGCCAGCGGCGACGGTTGTCGTCACACTTCAAGTCACTGCATGCTTGGAGCGGATGCGCAGAACTATTAAGGCGAAGGACAAGGTGCCTGTCCGCCGTCGCCGTTGGCTCCGGGCTAAACTAACCAATCGTTGGGT
>CAVVHZ010000043.1:0-314651 GCA_963748025.1 uncultured Gemmataceae bacterium | reverse complement strand
TCGGAGGTGGCGGCTTGACCGAACCTTGAGGAATCTCGTGTAGCGGAGCAGTGCTTGTCCGGAAAATTGACCGGACTCGATGGCGTAGCGAGGGTCGACTGCCAAGCCCCAGGCTTGAATGCGGCCCGAGCAACTCCCCGAGACAGGACCAGTAAACCTGCTTGTCGATGGCACGCTTGGCTCGGCAAGTACCGTCGGAATGGCCCCAGCCAAACACAGCCTAACCAGACAGCGTAGAAGTCGATGTGATGCGTACCCACCAGCACCAATACGTCGTTGCAGTGCAACCCTGCTCTTGCAGCGTGGCAGCGGCACGTCCGGCCGCTGCATATACTTGTGCCCAAGTCAGCGACTGCGATTTGATGCGCCGCGAAAACAACTCGATGCACAAGCTATCGCCGAACTGGCGTGCGTGGGTGGCGAGCAACTCGACGATGTCTCGCATCGGCTCGTTCACGGTTCGATCGAGTCGCTGCCGCGACCGTAGAGATTTGGGGCCTTCGATTCGACGACCGGATCGCGCACCGTTTCGATCCTGGTTGACATGGTCAATTACTTGGGTGTTCGGACGAATTACGGGTGCCGCCAACGCCCGTGCAGGCGACCAGACTAACGGGGACGAAGTCAGGTTTCTCACGACGGCCCGTGAAGTCAAATCGCGAAAACCGGCGGCTTGAAACCAAGAGCTGACCTCATCTTCCGTATGCCGATGAACGAATGGAGGCGTAAATCGATCGCGTGCTGCGTGCAGCCCTTCCCTAAATCCATAGGCGACGACGGAGCCATCGCTGCGCTTTGATCGTAACCATTGCATCGCCATATACGCTGGCACTATGGGGGCGAGAGCCACGGTTTGGGCCTTTTCAGGCATTCTCCAAAGAACGGGACGAATGATGTTTTCCAAAACCATCAAGCTCCGCCGCAGGAGGTTTCGGCTCTCGTCGAAGGGACTATATACCCAGATATAAGCTCTGCCTCCTTTCTTGGCCAATTGCGCCAGGCTATCAAAAGCTGTCTTGGTTGAGAAAGTATGGTGGATGACGCCAAAACTATAGACAAAGTCGAACGTTGCCGTTGCAAAAGGCGGCGCAAAAACGGAGGCTTGAACGACGTGGAAAAAGGCGTTCTTTCCAAAATGACGGAAAGCGCCATTGACCGCATAACCAAGATCCAAGCCAATCAGTTCGCACTCTTCTTCTCGACAAACGTAATCGGCCACGCCGCCGATGCCAATTCCTGCTTCGAGAACCAGCTTGCCTTTCGCAGTGCTCGGTCCAGATCGAGAGCAAATCGCATACATCGAAACGAAGCCTCAGGCTTTAGGTTCCAGTACGCCGAGCCATCCCAATCGTAATTCACCGACTCGCTGGAAAAAGTGCGCAGTATGTCAGCTTCACCAGGCGTCGAACTCTCATTGGGTAAGGAATACCCCGAAAACTCAGCAGCCAATCGGTTGCCATGGACAGCTTGGAATTCAGCGGCGATTCCGGTGCGAAAGGTCAGCATGCGTGGAACGCCGTTCACGATTGGATAAAGCAGTTTCCTCTCTCGATTGATCAATACGCCCGTTAGTATCTCTTTGGAGAGACCCGAAACGACAATCCCTAATTTCTCCGCCCTTTGCTCCTCTAGGCGGGTCAGAACGCGGTTAGAGCTGTCCCATGCGTTAAGTTCCAGCGATGTTTTATCAAGCGGACAAACGAGGTGGTCGACCAATCTACTCTTCATCAAACCTTCCAGCTATCGATGGAATGCGACTTCGATCAATTTCGCAGGACGGCACAGGAGTCGGGACAATCGTCATCGGCAACATCGCTCGTCTGGCCATCGAAGAATACGCGCAGCCAGCGGTCCGCCATGAACAGCCGAAATAGGACTTGCCCAGGCATGCCGCTTCGACCATTCACTTGACGGACCAGATTCAAGAGTTCGAGGACCTTGGTTCGATCTACATACTCCCAAAGCGGAGCGTCCTCCCGGATCCACCGATCCAAGACCTGCGACAACGATTTGTTGAGCCAATCGTCTTGAGGGGCCTCGAAGCTAAGTTTTGTGCGCCTGCGTGTGATCGAACGGGGAAGCATGTCACTGAGGCCTTTGCGCATGGGCTCTTTGGTCCATCCAGCCCTATAGAGAACTTCGCGAGAGAACGATAGTGTGTGTTCCACTAACTCGTGATCGAGAAAAGGATATCTACCTTCGATGGCAAACGCCATGAAGTTGCGATCGTCCCATTTGAGCAGCCGGGGAAGATAGAGGGAACGGAGCTCGAAGATTCTCCGTTCGTCATCTGTCATGCTGAGAATCGCACGCACTTTATCGCTGGCGGATTCGACATTGTTTTCGCTTCCATCCTTCCGCAGCCCAAGGTCAAACCGTTTGCTGGTTCGCGATCGATAGCGTTGGAGCATAATGGGTATTTGCCAGAGCATTTCCCGGTTGCCATAGGGCAGACTAGCGCCGACCAGATGACTGGCAAGGTGCAAAAACTTTCCACGTGCGGCTAAGCCACGCAAATAGGCGAAAAAAGATTGCCAGTAGCCTGCCAACAATTCGTCGCCACCTTGGCCATTCAGAATCACCGGTACTTTGGCTGCCCGAGTAAGTCGGGCCAGAGCGTAGGCGTTGTATTGCGAAAAATGACCCGACGGGCTCATCGTGCATCCAGACGAAACGATCGAGATCGTGAAGAAACTGCTCCGGTGTGGGCGTATCAAAATGAGGTCGAGCAGGAACGGCATCGAGCACATTTTGTATGTGGGCGCGTTCATCGATGCTATGACCGGGAAAAACGATACTAAAAGTATGAAGGGGGCCTTGACCGGGTGGCGCGATAGTGATTGGCGCAAGCGGTAACCGCGCTGCTGTCCAAGCCGCCGCTCAGCGAACAACCCACCGGCACGTCCGAGATGCAAGTGGACGCGAACGGCATCCATTAGTTTGTCGCGATACGACTCGCTCGCTTCCCGCGGATCGCGAATGCTGATCTGAACCTTTTCCGGAAACCAGTAGGCTCTTGGCGGCTTATGCGCCCGCTGGGCATCGCTATCTCCATCCAACTTCCCGGAGCCCACCGGACGCACGTCTGCAAAAAAGGTCCGTTCTTCATCCTCGTAGCCCGTCAGCAGATAGAAGTAAAGAGCATCAGTATTGGGTTGCAATTCCAAACCCGGAACAAACTTGAATTGCTTGATTTCCGATGCAACTGCGCGGCGACCCCGGCGCCCGCCATCCAGTAGAGAGGCTTGATGCCGAACCGGTCGCGGGCCAGTACCAGAACATTTTTCTTGCCGTCCAGAATGGCCAGGCCGAACATGCCGCGAAAACGGCGAAAGCAATCGGTCCCCCACGCTGTGTAAGCAGCCAGGATAACTTCGGTATCCGTGCCGGTCGAGAACTGGTAGTCAAGACGCGTTAACTCGTCCCTAAGCTCCAAGTAGTTGTAGACTTCGCCATTGAATGTTATCCAAATCTGACCGTCCAAGGTCATCGGCTGTTTGCCGGCCGCGGAAAGATCCAGAATCGACAACCGACGATGACCCAGGCCAATTTGCCAATCGCCCGCTGGTCCAACTTCTTCGAGGCCTTGCGAACCTAGTGCGAAATAGGATGTACCATCGCCGTCGGGGCCACGATGAGCGACCGATGCGATCATCCGATCTAACGCCGACCCTGGGCAGGGACTGCCTGGCTGTCGAATGATTACACATATGCCGCACATGCGTACAAATCCTTTGAAGCTTACTGACCTGCAGGCTCAGAGCCTAGTTCCGAACCTCTCGAACTTGACAAAGCCGTTTTCTCTTGGCCTTATGCTCGGAGCCAGGATGCTCGTTTGGCCCGTCTGGCACGCAAGCTCCATCCCCAATAGGGCAACCCGGTTCGCTCGAGCGATGGGCAGATGCCAATCCAGAAAAGCCTTGGCATCGACGACGCAAATTCGCACGCCGCGCCAGTTCCGCTCAGACAAAGTCCCGGAAGCGCAGTGCCATCCGCCTAAACGCATAGGTTGCCAGATGCCGTTCGAGGTAGCGCTGCTGTTGACGTAGCGACCATGCTCTTCAATGCCATCACGCACCACGAGATAGTCGATCGGTTCGTAATAATTGGGAATCGGGTTCGATTCCAGAAGTACGTCCAAGGCGGTGTGCATCAGTGTCAGGGTGCGCACGAAGTCGATACCAAGCACAAGCACTTGGCCGCCGCGATTGGCGATCTCCCAGTAGGGGCTTCCGCGCCCCCAGGGTGTAAGATTGGATTCCTCGCGATAATCGCGCGTATAGGAGTCGGCTGCTGGTCCGATAGCGGAAACGGGAGCGATCGGCACCGGGCTACGCGGCGCTTCCGGAGCCCGACGCAAAGTCTCCGAAAGCAATCCCATGCGCGACGGCGACCGCTTGATGTCGTACAAGAGCATGCCATCACGATATTTCTCGATGGCGCCTGTAGGCATGACCAGTGTATGGTGATCGCCGACGAGTTCGCGCAACACTGCAAGTAACTCGGAGGGCTTGGCTTGCAGCCTTTGAAACCCGCTCCACGAAGCATGTACCATTAGGTCGCGGCCAGGTGTGACGCCAGTATCCAAGATCGCCTGGCGAAAATCGGCGAGTGATAAGGAGTCTGATTCCTGCGAGGTCTCGACGTACCCACTTGGTCGCGTAGGATCGCAGGTTTGGCAGGTAATCGACGGCATGCCGGCCGCTTACTTCCAGGCTTGCCAACAAGCTTTCCAGCATCAAGCCTGTGCTCCCTGGGATTCGGGAGCCAGTACCGGGCCTGCGGGCACTTCTGGGTTGAGCCCTTCGCGAATGCGTGCCAGCTGACGCATCCAATCGGCAACGAGGAAAGACCAAGAGAATTCGCGTTCCGCGAGTGCTCGCCCTTGTCGTCCCATCGCCTCTCTAAGCTGCGGGCTGTCGGCGAGATGCCAGCACTGCTGCTGCCAGCGCCTCTAGGATTTTCGGGCTCAACGCGCAGACCGACGCCTTCACGCTCGACAATTTCCGCCGTTTCGCCCCAGCCGGCGTAGATGAGCGGCACGCCGCAGGAAAGCGGCGGTATGGCCTTCGAGAGCCGCATCTTGTGGGCTATTTGAAGTTTTCGCAGAACGACGAGCGATGCCCAGGTGAGGGACATGAGCTGAGGCATTTCGTCGAACGGCGAGGTTCGGAACAGAATGTTATCGATGCCTTCACGTTCTGCCTGAGCGATGAGCTGTGCGCGGACCGGGCCATCGCCGACCATCAAGAACACGATGTCTTTCCGGTCTCGTAACAACTTGGCAGCCTCGAGTATTACTTCCAGTCCTTGATAAGGGGCGTGCGTGCCCGCAAAAGTAAAAACTTTGCGAGATCCCACGCCCAAACGCGTCGCCAGCTCCTCGCTCCGCGCCATGGGCTTGAGCCGTTCGGTGTCGGCGCCATTGGGGAGAAAGGCAAGCCGGCTGCGGGCAATACCTCGCTCGCGCTTAAAATGCTCGATGAAGGCGTGGGTAACGGTGGTGACTGAGAACGCTCGCCGCATCAAGAATCCTTCGAGGGCACGTGCACACCGGATCAGCGTGCGAATCCCAACCCACTGATCTTCAGCCGCATACTCCACCTGGAGATCGGGCGTATTGTAAACGTAAGGAACGCCTCGAAGAATCCGATTGAGAAAAGCAGGCAACGCCAGCGTAACCGGTTGCGCTTCCACGAACACCAGATCGACGCTGCCTTCGAACAAAAGAGCCAAAGCTCCCGTGGCCGTAAATGACAAATAATTCAACAATCTCCGAACCGCACCCCGCCCGCTGGCAGGGTAGAGCCACATACGACGAATTGGCACGTCGTCGATCTGTTCGCTAGATGTCAGCCTTCCTTCATAGCCGGGATAAATCTTGCCAACGGGGTAGTTAGGCATTCCCGTGATCACGCGCACGCTGCAACCGAGGCGTTCGAGTTCGCGCACCATGGCCCGTAGCCGGATAGGAGGCGCACCCGATTCCGGCGCATAATACTGCGTCAGCACCAGCACTCGGCGAAAGGTGGCGGCGAATTAGCCTATGTTCAGAGAAGGTACTCCAAATCGAATACCTTGGTGAACTTGGCTGCCAGACGTTGAAGTTCAGCTTTCTCCATTACGCGCTTGCAAACCACCAGTGCTTCGGCACCTGCTATCGCTTCGTCCACACTCTTGCACATCATCTGGGCCAGGCCCGGGAGATGTTCGGCAAGGTATTGGCGGTTCGCCCCAAGGGTGCGTGCTCGATATCCACATCGGGATCGAACACCTTGACCGCCATGCCGCGCCCGACCAGCAGCTCGGCTAGCAACACATACGGGCTCTGCGCACATCGTCGGTATTTCGCTTGAACGACAGTCCCAATAGCGCTACCTTGTTGACACCCGAGGCAGCCACCGCATCCGCTGCCGTTTCGATGCGCAAACGATTCGATTCCAGTACGGAACGCAAAAGCAAGAGCGGCTGCGCATTCTCTCGTCCCAGTGCGACCAGAGGCGCGGACATCCTTGGGCAGGCACGAGCCGCCGAAGGCGAAGCCCGGCCGCAGATAGGCGGGGGAGATATTGAGGATGCGATCTTCCGAGAATATGGACATCACGCTGCGCGGATCCGCTCCCAGGGCATGGGCAACGGTGGCCATCTCATTGGCGAAAGCGATCTTGAGCGCGTGATAGGCGTTGCTGGCATACTTTACGAGCAGTGCCGATTCGAGTGAAACTTTGTGTATTGGTGCGTCGATGCCCACGTAGAGAGCGGCCGCCTTAGCCAACGCTTCCTCGTCGTCACCGCCGACGAGGATGAAAGGCGGCTTTTCGAAATCCGCAATCGCCGTTGTTTCACGCAGGAATTCGGGGTTTGCCACAAGCCGGATGGCTTGCCGAGCCTCAGGCGGCAAGGCGGCGGACAATTGCCGCAGTCGGTTCGGCGCCACGGTCGAACGTACGATGACGGTGAGCGGAGCCGTGCGGCCTTTGACAGCTTGTCCTATCGATGCCAGCACGCGCTGTAGCGGTCGGGTGTCCACTCCGCCTGCTTTCAGGCTTGGCGTCGATACGCAAATCACGACGACGTCGGCGCACGTCAGCGTGTCTTCGGACGGCCTGCAGGCGTGCAGTCGTTTCTCTGTCGCCATCGCGACTGATGAGCTCAGCCAAGCCCGGCTCGAGCACCGGACTCCTGCCGGCTCGGAGTTCGTCGATCTTGAATCGATCGGTATCGACGACCTTCACTTCGTGACCGAGTTTCGCCAGACAGGCAGCGCTGACGCAGCCGACATATCCGGCGCCAATCACGTGACTTTCATCCGAGGATTTCCTTCAACCGCGCAAAGAGCACCCGGGGCGATTCGAAATCGTCGGGCGTGAGCTCCCCTTCAGGAATGGCTTGCCCGACTTTTTCTCCAAATCCGCTTGCAGCTCAACCAATCCGAAGCTATCGATCAGGCCGTCTTGAAACAGCTTGGTGTCCGGTCCAATCGGCTCTTTGAGCTTGCCGCGCGACCGGCAACGTGCTCGGCAACAGCAGCCACTACTGAATCGAGGGTCAACATCATGATTATCCAACGGGACACAACACAGCGGCTGAATGCTTACGGTCAGACGCGAGTCGGAGCCCTTCTTGATTGGGGCCGGCTCGTTACTTTCCATTCTTCGAACCGACGGGCTCCTCGCGATGCACATTCTGGTACCAAGCAAGCGTTTTCGAGAGGCCTTCCTCGAAAGGGACCTTCACCTTATAGCCCAATTCATGCTGGCCCGTATGCTCGCCCGAGAGTGGCGAACATCGCCGGTCTCGAGGAGGCGTGAACTTGCGGAACAATGCGTGCGCCGAGAAGCCGGTTCAAGGCTGCTATCAATTCGAGAATAGTGATGCTCTTTCCAGTGCCGACATTCAAAACCTTTCCTGAGACTCCTGGCGCCCGGCTGGCATCCGCAGAGCGGCGACCGCGTTGGCCACATAAGTAAAGTCGCGCAACTGAAGACCATCCCCATGCAAAAACGGTCAGGCCCGGCCAACATCGCGTCGCAGTAAAGAGCAATCACCCCGGAATAAGGACTGTCGCTACGCTGGCGTGGCCGAAGATGTTAAAAAACCGGAGTGACACGCACTCTAAACCGTAAGCGGCTGCAAAGGCCTGCAAGTAAATTCACCGGCCAGTTTGGCGGCCGCATAGGAGACTGAGGCAGGACGGGCATGTCTCTCCCGCTGCCCTTGTTCCGTGGACCTGCCGCCAGGCCGCCGCTGGCGGCGTAAACAACCCGGCGAACGCCGTGACGATGGGCCGCGTCGAGGACATTGACGTACCCGTCACGCAGGCTTGGTGAGTGAGCAGTGGCGTCTCGATGCTTCGAGCCACCGACGCCACGCGCAGCGAATGAAAGACAGTGGAAACCCCCTTCATCGCCCTACCAAGAGCGTCGGCATCGCTTAAATCTGCTTCAACGATCTCTGGCGTTGGCTCCAATCCTCAAGATTACGGCGTGAGCCCGTGCTGAAATTGTCAAACACGCGGACATGGCCGCCCTGAGCCAGCAACGCCTCGACCAAGTGTGAGCCTATGAAACCGGCTCCCCCTGTCACTAAGGCGATCGATTGATCAATCACACTTGATCCCTTCGGTCCGAACCATCTTCAGGCCTTGACCACGCGGCCGCGCCTGCGCAATACCCCGTCCGTCACGTTCCGCGTGTCGACAACGAGCTTGGCGTGTTTTCACACCCGGTCGTAGTCTACCGAAGAATGGTCGGTGACGATCAAGACGCAATCCAGGCTTTCGAGAAATGCATCGGTCAATGTCCTCGCTGGTTAAACGAATATGATGATGCCGCATCGCAGGCAAATTTGGCACATGCGAATCGCTATAGCTTACGCAGTGCCGAACTTCTCCGAGAGTTCCAGGATTTTGAAGGCGGGCGATTTCCGTGGATCATCGACGTCTTTCTTGTAGGCAACACCCAGCACGCAGACCTTACTGCCCTTAAGCGATTTGCATTGCTCGTTGAGGGCTTCGGCTACCGGCGCACGACATCACGCGGCATGGCTTGATTGACTTCGCCGGCCAATTCTATGAATCGCGTGTTTGACCGTACCTTCGCGCCGCCCAGGTCAGATAGAACGGATCGATCGGATGCAATGTCCTCCCAAGCCCGGACCTGGATAGAAAGCTTGAAAGCCGAACGGCTTGGTCTTGGCGGCGGCAATCACTTCCCAGATATCGATGCCCATGGCTTCGAAAACGATCTTCAATTCGTTCACCAAGAGCGATATTGACGGCACGATAAGTGTTTTCGAGAATCTTGCACGCCTCGGCCACGCGCGCATGCCGAACCGGCACGACGCGCGATGACCACCGGCTCATAAAGCGCGCAGGCGAACCTGCGACTCGCACCATCGATGCCTCCCACCACTTTGGGTATGGTGGGAGTTGGAAAAAGCTTGTGTTACCCGGGTCTTCTCGCTCTGGACTGATGCGAGAAAGAAATCGCGGCCCACCTTCAGCCCCGAGCGTTCCAGTATCGGTTGAATAGTTCGTCGGTCGTGCCCGGATAAGTCGTACTTTCCAAGACGACCAGTTGCCCCTTCGCAGGTATTTGCCGATCGCCTCACCGGTTTTGACGATATAGGAGAGTCGGCTCACGCGCCTCGGTGAGAGGAGTGGGGACGCAGATGATGATGGCGTCGGCTTCGCCAAAACGCTCGGCTTCAGCCGTTGCCTCGAACCAGCCCGACTTGACGATCTCTGCGACATGTTCCGAAGGGATGTGGCCGATGTAGCTCTGGCCGAGCATGAGCTTCCTGGCTTTTTCCGAGTCGATGTCGAAGCCCAGGACCGAGTAGCTCGCTTTGATGAACGACCGGGCCAACGGCAACCCGACATAGCCTAGTCCCACGATGCAAACCCGAGCAGTTCGCAATTCGATCTTGGCTGCCAGCCGTTCAGCCTGTCCGCCATGCTCACCGCAGCCGACAATTCGCTCATCCAATCTCTCCAATTCATCCGCTCCAAAACGCAAATGGGCAATTTGAAACACGCTGGAGACTCGGCGAAGTGTATTCCTTTTTCCAAGGATGTCCAATTCATGGATACGTCTCACCGCGAATGATTCGACCGTCACTTCTTCGCTCGTTCAACCCATTTTCGATGAGACTTGGCGCAACTCGGGTTCGCGAACGATTCGGAGATCGCGATCTTGCAGGCCTCGATATCATTTGGTGGAATAATGAGGCCGTCAATCGTCATTCTCGATAGTCGATCGCACCCGCCCACGTCCGTAGCAACGACGGGACAACCAAATGCACGCCTCAATTAAGACGCGCGGCGTGCCTCGACGCCCTGCTGGCAAAACCAAGAGTCCGCATCGGCAAAGTGTTGGAAAAGATCCGGACCAAAGGACATGCCCGACAAATACGAACGAGTCCTTTTGTTCAGATCGCGCATCTCCGCGTAGAGATCCGCGGCGACTTGTTCCCGCAAGTCGGTGTGACCCACGATCCATAGTTCCGCATTGGGTAATCGGTTCGCAATCCGCGAAATGCCGCCGACAGAATGTCCAAGCCCTTCCACCGGCGCAAGTATCCTACATAGAGGATGCGAACGGCGCTTCATTGGAGCTTCCGGGTCACCGATGCGATTTCTTTTTCCGAAATGACTGACGACACCACCCATTTGCCCGCCGGCTCACCATATTTTCGAAAGAGTTCTTTACCGTTCGCAAGTTCCCTGGCCGATTTAGCATTGACCAGTCGAGAATACAGTGCATCAATGCTCTTTGCAATCAAATAGGCCCCGATTCTTAGTGGCCCACGAAATCGGGAGCTTCTGGCTACTGAACTCAGATCGGCGGAAGATGGTAGCGAGGTCGATTCAGATTAATTAACGCAAAGGGAGAATCAAAGGGCAACTGCACCAGAAGGATATCGGATCGTTCCACTACCGGACGAAGGGTCGCCCTGCACGCACGCCGCTTGAGAAGGCCGTGTGGTAGACTTACCATTTTAGGAAGAGAAATCACATCCTCGGCTGTGCATGAAGTTTGATAGGTATTAAAAAACGATTTGTCTGGGCCATGATCGCTCATGGCGATCGTCGCACCCGGAAACGAACGGCGAGAGCATCCACAAGCCGCCCAGTGCCGGCCTCCATCCAAATTCCGGAGGGCGTTACATTCATCGGCCGCGAACTGATAAATCCGAGCCGACATGGGGGCTGAGCACGGAGGGGGGGGCTGTTCATCCAATTTTCCGATAGGTGTAACTGACCGGAACAGCTGGGTCAGAACGGTCCTGCACAGTTTAACGAAAACACGACTCACTACATAGTGATTTCGGAAATCGGGCTGGATCGATCGTATATCCCTGTGCAAATGCACAAACCAACGCAAAGGGCGAAGCCAGTGTGAAGGTGGCAGAGAAAAGCGCACATCCTCCTGAAACTGTGCCGCACACCAGCCATATAATGGTAAGAGTAGTAAGCATGCGCACGCTTTGGCGAGCCAAGGGGGAGCTTGCGGAGGGTGAAAACCTCGGGGCGGAAACAGCATCGCAAAGGCAAAGAGACAAAAGGCCCCAAATGTCAGGAGGCCCGATCCACCAATTAAGTACCCGGTTAAGTTGTGACAATCAATTCCTTCCTCGTCGACCTTTGCGATGGTGCCAAGCATTCGTATAAGCCTCGAAGGTGAAACTCCAAGGAGCGGATGTTGGAAACCGATGCTAAGGGCACGCATGATTAATTGGATTCGCAAATTGTCGGATTGTTGCTCATTTGTTATATCCCGTTCATAAACTACATCAGTCTCGGCAGTGACGATGTCGGCAATAATATACGACACTCCGGCAAGCATAACTAAGACTGCCAGAATTCGAATGCGTTGCCGATTGGTGCCGAACACGAGAAAAAGCAGCACCCCTGCGGAAAGCCAGCCGGACCTGTTTTTCGAAAGGGCGATGCCTGAGAATATCAGAGTAATGACAAGTGCCAGAAAAGCTCTACGCTGGGCTGACAATTCGTCCGAAAACACCAAGTAGAGGCATAGCGTCAGGGCAGGCAAATAGAATAGTGAGAAAGCATTCTTCTGCGATCCTTCGATCGGGTTGATGCTGGAAAAATTTCCAAGACCGCGGAAATAGCCGCGGATGACCAATGCTCCAGCACACGATGCGAGCCCCAAGGCGCCTGCGAGAAAATCGTCAGGTGATCTAACGGAGACTGCAATGACGACAAACGTAATTGCCATTACGCTGATCTTCGTGAGCTGAATTAGAAAACTTGTTCCTTGGATGAGGGAAACAACGAAGAGCAGATAGAAAAGCACGGCGGGTCGGCCAATCCGCGCGGGAAACCGATGGATACGAGGTATGGCGAGAATAGGAGCAATGCCAGAAACACCATATACGGATGGAACGCCATCCCGGCGACTTCAAAACGGAGAGATTGGAAAGCACTCCCTGCCGTTGCAAAGCACGTCCAGTACAAGGGATTCTGAATCACTCCGGAGAGTTTTTGCCGCGCAGGCCGCGCAACATCGTCGGGAATGTCCAGGTTCGGCGAGGCTACTAAAGACATGGCTGATAGGGGGATCCTTGTTTTGATTCGGCGTCCGAACGTAAGTGCCTTGCATAAGCGCTGCGCACCACATACCTCCCGATAGGCCCCAGCCAAAGAAGCCCTCGGAGCAGCCAGCGCCGCGGCAGCGCGCGAAGTTGTTGCGGATACACGGCCTCACCGAATCGAAAGGATTCGCCCAGCCCGCGATTGACTACCCTAGCTAAAGTCGCAAGGCCATGATTGATGACATCGTGTTCGAGAAAAAGTGAATAATCGTCTCCCGATCTGTTCCCAGCCGTCTCAGGAGAGCTGCATCAAATTCAAGTGTCGAGGTGTATTCATCGATCAGGTATTTGAGGGAGCCGCTATTCAGTTCTTGCGCCGTTTGATTGGCTGGGTGCCAGCGGTAAGAAAAAAGCGGCGCATCGACAAAATAGGCCGTCTCGGCGACGCTCAAGAGCTTCCAATGAAACCATTTGTCGGGATTGACCAACCGATTTGCCCCATATCCAGCCACTTGAAGATAGAGGGACCTGGGATAGCAGGTTGCCGCAAAGTTAAAGGGATTTCTCAGTTGCTGCAAGCATCGTTTCAGCAAGTCTTCACCCTTCACTCGGTACACGGGGCAGTCGGTCAGAGAATCCAATTCGGGAGCACGATCGCCGTTCGTCCAGAGATGATGGTCTGGTCCTTGGACACCCGTTTTTGTGTCTTTTGGATCGATAATGTTCCACGTAGATGACAAAACCGACCTCCCTGCATGCGGACCAAGATTCTCGAAAAACGCTTGGTACTTACGAAGAGCTCCGGAATGCATAGATATCGTCTGAGGAAAGCATGATAGTAGTCTCCCCGTTGCCATGGATCCTACGCGATCGAGGTTTCCTGCAAATCCCACGTTGCAAGCATTCACGCTGAGCCGATTCCGGGGATTCGAGAATGCCTTCACTACTTCTGTTGAGTTGTCCGTACTTGCGTTGTCGGAAATGAGCGGACTCGAGCTCAACATCATCTTGATCCAAAACGCTTCTGATAGTTTTGCCAAGGTATCTTCCATAGTTGTAATTGGGAATGCAAATAGAGAACCGCATCATGCCACTCAAATACAAAAAACGATCGTCGCTTGCCTAGGCTCAGAATGCCTGTGAACGTTCCGTTTCCCGATTGAGGGCAATCGCGCTACGATGGCAGTCGTGAAGCACTTCATCATAAACATGGGCAACTCGTTGGGACGTTGCCTTGATGCTGTAATGCCGATTAGCTCGAATTCTGCCCTCGGCGGCCAACGCCCGGAGAGGTTATGATCGCGAATCATGCGTTCGAGGCAACGAGCCAAATCATTCGAATCGTTCGGCCGGAACAACAAACCCGTTTCCCCGTCTATGATGATTTCGGCCACTCCGCCGCCAGCCGCGCCAATCACGGGAACTCCAGCCGCCATCGCTTCAACAACGACTCGGCCAAATGATTCGACCTCCGTCGGATCCACGCAGAAGATCAATCTCGCTCATAATCTGCTCCGGAGGAAGATGGCCAGGATAAGTCAGTTTGTGCTCGATGTTCATTGCCAAGTCCGTGCATGGAGTTTACATCAGGAGTCCGTTCCGTTTTTCCCACCGTTCGAAGGGTCATGTCCATAGATTCGCCATTCTATCGGGCAAGGACAGAATCAGTCCGCCCAGCGGCCTCAATGAAAAGATGATGCTTTTTCACGCGACTTGAAAGGTTGGCGACCATGGCGACAACCACGCGATAGGGCGAAGTTGGTTTTGGAGGCGACGCGAATAGGAGCAGTCGATGCCGTTGGGCACAATGGCGACGAAACCCGGAGGCAGCCACGGAGCGATCTGAGCAGCAGTAACCTCGGAGTTCGCAATCACACGATCGCAGAAATCGATTAGATAAGCACAGTTAGTGACCTGCCCGATTCCGCTGAAAGGGCATTCCTTTGCCTATGAGCTCCCGAACATGCCAAACGTGCGGTATTCCGAGTTTTCGCGCGGCCCTGCCTCCTTCAGGAGTCAAAAGCGTGTTCGTGTGAACGAGCTTAGGCTGCCAGCGACAGGCTGCACGCACTATCTTTTCGTCGATCTTATTTGCCATCCGGTCCGAACGAGTTGAAGGCCTTCAAGTAAAGGTCGTTTCCACGGTGCTGACCGAATCTTACGGTTCCACCAATAAAGCGGCGTAAATAATACTTCGCCCTCCACTGCATCTCGCAATCGCGCCCGCTATGGCCATGTGCCTCGGTCGTCGCAGACAGCGCATGCACCAATGCCGTAAGCCTTGAGGTCTTCGATCAGGGCAATCGTACTCATTGCGGCGCCGCGCTTGGCGCCGTTGAGCACGTGCAGGACCTTAAAGGATTGGGCCATCAGGGATTGTGTTTTCTTTTGTCGCCGGATTTGGAATGCACTAAGCTCTTCCGGCGTTCCTAGCACCCAGATTGTTTCCACGGGATTGATGCGGATGTCTGCTCCATCTACAATCATTCGATTGTACACGGGGGCAACGTAGAATTTCCCGTTTGATCGGTCTTCGGCGTCGATCATGTTCTCGGCTTGCCGCACAAAATCTTTGCCATGACGAAAGTAATAAAGCCCGGTCGTTGCCCAATCGGAAATGCGGCATTTTTCGGCGATCTCGACCACGCGCCCGCTTGCATCGGTGCGGGCAAAGCTCCAATGATCGCCTTGTCCAGGAAACACGTCCAAGCGCCAGCTACAGGGGCACCAAAACGCAGCGGCGTCGCCTCAAAGTAGTTGGACAATAGGTGTCTGCGTTAAAAATCAACAAGTCATCATCCGTGCAAATCCGATCGCGCACAGCCGGAAAACTGTGCAAGCTTGCCCTTCGGTGACATTATCTATGGCGACGATCACCGGATCAAATCTTCCGTAACGCGAGTGAATATCACGTTCCAAACCGGAGCTTTCCAAGTGTTGGCGAAGACAAACAAAAATAAGCCGACTATCCGAGATCCAGTGGTAGTCCGTCAACCGCCCAAGCGTACATGGGTTTACCGAGCACAGGAATGAGCGGTTTTGGTTCTTTGAACCCGGTCCCGCAAACCGCCTGCCGCACCCAGCCATAGGAATGACAATATTCATCGATAATTTCGCCCCTGTTCGTCGATACCTTGTCTGAATAGCTCCTCGTGGTTGGACGGAAGGGATGACCCGTCGCCGACGATCAGATCCCAAGAACGGAAAGGGACGGCATTGTCGTCGATATAGATATGAGCATGCGGCTTTCCAAAGTGAATCTCATCGAATTCGATACCATATCGCCGAAAGCCAATCGAGAGTCGTTTGGCCTTGGCGAGCGACAACTTGCCCGACATTACCGCCGCAAGTCATCATATGGCGGGCAGTCGCAATGATGATGTAGTGCCCAGCGAGCGCGAGCGATCGAAGCTTCTCGACAGCTCCTGCGAGAGGCTCGAGATCGGCGTATGATTGGCCGGGTTTTCGAAGCTCACAAATTACGCCATCAAGATCGACGCAGATTCGCATCGGGGCCTTCAGTTCGATTGGAAAGCATTGTTTTCGGAAACGGCTTCATTCAACAACTGAATGGCCCGAGCGTACATCGCAATCTGACGCTTGGGAGCGTCATAATGCAAGGCTGGCATGCTTGCGAAAAGCAGGGCGGTCAAGAGCAGATCTCGCGCCGATCAAAGTCTCGAAAGAATACGCGCTCGAATCGTTTACAGACCTCGTCGTGCAAAGGGCGGGAATGAATATCCAAAGCGATTCGGTTTTCCTGAATACTTACATCAAAGAGATCGTTGGTGATAAAGTCGTAAAGCCCATAAACAGAATGGTACATCTTAGCAACGTCGTATCGCGGATCTCCGTAAATGCCTGGAACGCCGAAGCTGCCGCGAGGATCGATGAACTTGCAGACCCGACAGCGCAAGTCGTAGAGAATGTTGGACAAGCACAAATCGCCATGCACCAACGTGCCCTGAACGTTTTCCGGCATTGCGCAGAATCGCCGCTTCTACTTTATGCCATAACGCTGGGAGGTTGGCAAACGGCTCGCCGTTGATTATTATCGAATCGGTCGATCGAATCAAATCTCCGAGGGCAGGGTGCGTTGCAAGCTCTTCCAGACGCTTTTGGGTCTTGGTCAAGTACATTTCGCGAAGTACTTGTCTCGTTAATGGCCTGCGGTGCCGGCTAAATTCATTCTCCACTATCGTATGTAAATGCAAAAACACTTGCTCCCAGATGCCCGGGTCAACGTTTCGAAAACGAGAACCTCGGCAAGAGTTGGAAACCCGTAATATTCCATGGTCAGGAACGCGTTGTTCCAATCCGTCGAGTAGTCCACTACCCTTGGAAACAGAACCGCAATGTCTCGAGGCAGGAGCCGAAGGTAGTTGATCTCGTCAAGAAACTTCTCAGTGTGCCGGCTTCGTTTGGTGATCGTGCCAAGGACCGAGTTGATGCCTAGCTCATTGAACGCCCGTTTCTGCAAGAGAGCCTGATGCGAAGCCGCCTGTCGATCCGGATTGCCGCAATCGAGCCACTCCTTGGCGGGAAGCGTTCGGAGCGGCCCAGGCAGACGCCGCAGAATGTCTGCTATCTGAGTGAGCTCGCCTGTGAGACTGATTTTCCTCGACGGCGGATTGACTGGCGAGTCGCAAGTCTGCGAGTCGCGGGAAATAATAGACGCCAATCAGCGCTTTGGCCGGAGTGGTCACGTTTGCCGATTTGTCGTGAAATTGCTCAATCCGGCCTTCTCGATCGGTCTCAACCGTACACCAGCGATAGGGATCTTCAACTTCGCTGGAGAGAACGGTTACTTCTTGGCTCTCGAGAATGCCTGCGTCCCGAAATTGAAAATGGGTGTCGCCCAGAACTACGAGGCATCGATCGCTTTCTGAAGCACGGGCAAGGTCGCAAACTGTACCCCCGACGCCTTGGTCCTCCGTGGGAACAAGGAAGCGGACTTTACATTCCCGACCAAAAGTACAGGCCACGAAATCCTCGAGAAACATCTGTCGACGGGCGACGGCAATGATATCGCGCCGCAGGCCAAGCGATAACAGATACTGCATCGTCCAATAAATGAGCGGTCGTCCCGCGACGGGAATCATCGCGGGACAACTAATGTTGGAAAAGGCCAAGATGCCCTCAGGAACGCGGCCGGCCGCCGGAATCAGAACGCATATATCGTCGAGGTGTCGACCGTACATATTTGCTTAGAATCAGCCCTGTGCTGCCTCGCCTCGCCTTTCGGCTGCTGTGCACCGCACCGTTGGCAGGCAGCTTTGTTCCCGAGAATAAGAATGCGCGATAGGGCGCGGCGTGGATGGCGTTTGGTATCAATTGCTCGTCTTCTTTAGAACATAAAGAATGAGACACACGCCGAAGAACAAGAAGGAGCCGAATAGGACGATTTTGCGAAACACCTTCTTGCGAAATCGCCAGAAACGAATCTTGCAACGGCGGCAGCGGCAAGGATGAAAAAGGAAAACAATGGCGATGTAGTCCACGATGCGAAGTTGAGCTGGACGGATATCTTCCGAACCGCACGAAGGACATTCGCGACGACTCATCGTTTACCAAATCTATCGATGAGAAAAAAGCTGCCGCATGACCCTGCCAAGAGCCTCATCGCGGTCGCGAATCAATACGTGATGGATTGAGTCGCCCAGCAGGCAGGCATTATCGAGGTATGATCGACTAGCCGCACCCCACGCCGTCGACGACGGCACCGTTTTGTGGCAATGGCTGCATGGGCATCAGATCGATCGAGTGATCAGAGTTTTGGTGATCATAGGGACGAGAGTCAGCCGGGTCCAAAACCGATCGGCACCACAATTCCAAAATGACCAGTGCCCACACTTTCGGATAAAGCAGGTTTGCATTGCTCTCCCCGGCTGCCATCAAGGCCGCTACGCCATCGTCATTCAGTAAGCCGCGACTTTTCACGGCAGCTGGAGAACATGTGTCGTACACCAATCCTTGGAGTTCATTATTCATCCAGCGTTCGATGGGCAGGGCGAAGCCGCGCTTTTGACGCAGTTGCATATCCGCCGGCAAGATATCGCGCAAGGCATGCAACAGGACGTGCTTTGCCCCGGCCACGCCCGAGGGATGCTGCTTGCAGATCTTGAGATCGAGCTTGTATTCGTCCTTGCAGGTTCTGGCAAAACCAGCCAACTCGATGTCGACAAACGGAACGCGGAGTTCCAAAGAGTGTGCCATGCTGGTTGCATCGGAATCGCGGAATAATTGGCAGCGCATGAAGCCCGCCACATCCAATTGACCACATAGGCCGATAGGCGATTCGCCGGCAACGGAACGCACATCTTTGTGGATCAGTTCCAAGAAAGGCTCGAGCGGATCCTGAACGGATGAGGCGTCCGTCAGCCATTGGACCTGCCGGGGCGAAAATAACCTGTGCGATTGCACCCAGGTCGAGACGAGTGATCGCCGGGTGCCGAGGTTTTCGAGTCGCTCGTGAAATCGACGGTCAAACGTGCGATTGGGGAAAAGGTATTCAAGGCGATTCCCAAGCTTTCCCAACTGCTTGAGGGCCCTGCCTCGCCAGGTTGTCGCTCCATGCAGCATGCGGCGTGCACAAGGATATCCGGCAAACCACTCATCCCCACCTAATCCCGATAAAACACCCTTGACGTCGCGGCCTGCGGCTCGGGATATCATCCAAGTATTCAAGCCGTCGGTCGAAGGTTGGTCGAGATCTCCGGCAAAATCGGGTAGGGAATCTCGTACATCGCTTCCGGTCACATCGACGATGGTATTCTCGCAATCGAAACGGGCTGCCGAAGCCTCCGCCTCGGCAGATTCGTCAAAGCCGGCCAACTCGGGAAAACGAAGCGTGTACGTCTTCAGGCTGGGAATATGACGCCTCATCAGGCCCACAATCCCGGTCGAATCGACTCCGCCGCTCAAGAAGGCGCCGACTTTGGCGTCCGCAAAAGCGTGCAGGGAAATGCTTTGATCGAGGGTATGTCTCAGGCGCTCGGCCGCCGTATCCAGACTCTCCTCGCGAGGTTCGTATACCGGCATTTTCCAGAATCTACAAACTGACGATGGTTTCCCCGGCGTGAACCGTTCCAGGACGCCGGGCTCTAGCATGCGAACGTCAGTCAAAATCGTCCGTGGCTGCACGATAAAGCCGAAACTCAGATAGTCGCGCAGACTCTGTTGATCGATGCGGGAGGCAATCATTCGGGAAGCGATCAGAGAGCGGATCTCCGAAGCAAACACGCAGCCGGTATTGCTGGGTCCAGCTGACGCGACGTAAAGCGGCTTGATGCCAAGGGGATCGCGCCAAGAGCAGGTCGGGACACCCATACAAGCGTGAACGGCGCCAATCGAACAAGGCGATGGCATACATTCCGCGCAGATGATTGACGAATTCCTCGCCATATTCCAGATAGAGGGCGAGAATTACCTCGGAATCTGTCTTCGATTGAAAGCGATAACCATTGTCGGCCAGACGTTTCCGATGTTCACGGAAATTATAAATTTCGCCGTTGAAGAGGATAGCTACCTTGCGATCGGGCGACCAGAGGGGTTGCTGGCCGCGATCGGAAAGATCGACCAAGGCAAGCCGCACCATGCCAGCCGCACCGCCCTCGAACGCGAATCCACCTTGGCCATCAGGCCCCCGGTGGGACATACGTTGGAGCATCGTGGTTACGCGAGCAGCAGCTGCCGGTTGCGCCTCGCCGCCATTCCATATTCCTGCAATACCACACATTCGTGAACAAGTCCTCTTGGCAACGGTTGATCCAGGCACCCCTTGTCGCCAGCCTGTACACGAATTGGCAGCTATTGTCGTGTTCAAAAAAGCAGATCAAGGATTTCGTCGCGAATAATGAGCTATGCTGGATTACTCATTCTCAACGCGGACGCTTGGCGAGTTCTCCAGGAGTTAGAGCAAGACCATTAGTGCTTCGCGAGCGGAGTCAAAAACAACCAACGTGCGAGTCATTAAATCCCTCGTCCATCTTCTAAGTACCTAATCCTTACCAAATGCCAACCAGTCTCGCAAGCGATTCTCACGATTTTCTCATTTTCTTTTTTTCGGGGCTCGCAAAGCCAAAATCTCGTGCAATTGGTCACGGCACCGGCTATTCGATGTCAGGTCATGACGTGCCAGCCTATGTTCGAAAACTTCCCCGACTTTCTTCCAAAGGAGGAGACAACGACGAGATTAGCCGCAGCGCCCAACAACGGTGGAAGTGACGCTACCGTTAAATGCCCCGATGGCACAAAATATCCCAAATCCATCACGCGTCTATTTCAGCACGAATCAATCATTCGCCAAACCTGCATGCCTTGTCTCGGGCGATAAGTTGGAAGTCATTAATAGATGGACGAGTTCCCGAGTAGCAGGTGAAAATGCTCAATATATGCACCCAATTCTGGCTCAGTCGGATATCTTCGGTTTACGTAAACATGCCGTTGCTCCAACCGAGAAAATGTCGCTCAGAATGGAATTCTTAATGACAGGAATACGTGACGCGATTATGCCGATTCGCGTCGCGTAGGACTTAAACCACTCGATCTGGAAGCCCGTATCGCGTGCCATTCTTTTGAACGAGCTATAAGTAATGTCGTTGAGATCTTTATACGGGCGGAGGTCACGGACAAATTGTGGGCTTTGCGTTAGGCCTGGATACCACTCCTTGATTCGCGGTTCGTCCACAGCCAACCGATGCATGGCGCGGATAATTGTTTTTTCCGAAAAAAGCAAATTCGCCCATGGCAATTTGAGGCCGTGCTTCAAATGCAATCCGTATTTACTGTAAATTGAGGAAAAAATCGGCACAAGCAGCCTTCCACCCGGCTTAATTACGCGGTACGACTGTTCCAACACGGTTGCGGGTTCGGAAAAGTGTTCAAAGCTATTGTCGGCCAATACCAGATCAAATGAGTTTTCGGGAAACGTCATCTGATAGGCGTTCATCTCGACAAACTTCACCGGAAGTTGTGCGCCTTGAAAATGCGACGCCATCCTTTGGGCAAACGATTCCGCAATTTTCATATGGGCCGTATTCAAATCAATACCCACGACGCTCTTGGCCCCGGCTGCTGCAAGAAAACAACTGATTCCCCCATGGCCACAGCCGATTTCCAAGACATCGAGATCCATCACTGGCATCTTCAAACCGTCCCGAACCTTTCGATCGAATTGATCTTGCGCATACGCATGTTGGTAGGATTCGGTCCCCACCTCCGCACCGAGCCGCGCAGTCATCTTGGCCATCGGCGACGGCCAGGAGCGAGCGAGACGATACAAAAGATAGTCTGTCAAAGGCATTGGTTGAGGCGCCTGGCGTTGGGGAATGATTTCGGAATCTAAAGCCGCTCGATCGATGTCAACTCGGCACACCAAGAGGCCCCAGGAGATAGTTGAGGCAACTTGCTTTCGCTTAGCTCCCATAGCCATGGGCAGTGACACCACGGGTCGCAGAAACCACAGCAATCGGACGGAAGGCAGTCATGACTAATTCTGATACCTAACAATTGCATAGAACAGGATTATCGATCAATTTATCGGAAGAGGCAATTCGATCGCTTCATCGCTTACCTGCGGGATCGACTTCGATGAATGTGGCCGGATTGCCTGGAGCATCAGGTTCTCGATTCGATGACAAGCTTTGCCGTCGAGCAAGAGCACTGCTGCTAGTCCAGGTTGAGGTTCGTGCCGATGAGCCACCTCTTGGGCAAGAACCGTTATCAAATCTTTACTCGTTCGAACAATACGAATCATCTTGAAATCCTGAACGGGTATCCAATCCGGGAGGTCAGTGAGGTTAAGAAATACAAGCCGAGTTGCGAACCCCATTGCTTCGAACGCAACCGTCGACGCGTAGGTTACGGCGACACTCGATCGTTTGAGCAATTCATAGGTGTCCTCGGTCTTTGAAACTCGGACATTGGCCAATCCTCTCAATTCTAAGAGAGCCGGCCCATCGAATGGATAGTAATCAACAGGGTGCAACTTGACGACAAATTCCCAATCAGGAAAAACGCGGGCCGTTTCTGCAATTGCCCTCATGTGCGTTTCGTAGCCGGTCTTAGTGAGAACGCGTCCATCGGCTCTCGAACTGAAATAGGCAATGAGGGGCTTCTCCTGCTTTTGAACATGGGCAAGACGCTGCCACATGTCGTCGTGCTTTGGGCTGCCAGTGACAAGCAAGCGGCTTCGACTTGGATGCTTGTTCAAGAGGTCGCAGTGCATCTGGCCCCAGCAGCAAATATAATCTGACTGAGAATTTGACCGCAACGGGTCCGGTTCGTAAAGTCCGTGTTGTACGTGAAAGGATTTGGCACCGAACTGTTGGGCCAACAACTCCGCGTTGCGGGCTTCAACGGAAGTGCCGGTGGTGTTGACGACAATCTCAGGATGAAAACGCTCGAATACCGTTGATAATCGAGAACGGCAGGCCATCGAGTAGAAAAGGTCATTGCACGATTCGACCAAGACGCGTTCGAGAGTCACTGTACAAGCCATTTCCTTGTTGAACCAGTGATCGATTACAAACTCCCGAATCCAGTTTCGCCAAATCCTTTTGATTTCGGGAAAGTTGTGACGCGGAGTAGGGAGGCGTTCCAGGTTTACATAAGGGGCCACGCCATGTTCGCGAAGCGTTGTTGTTACTTTCCCTCGGCATGCAGCATAAAGCAATTCGTACCGAGTCGATTTTTGAAGGTGTTGCCAAAGAGGAAGTACGATCAGTGTGCTGTGCGGATAATAGTCTACGAACAAGACGCGGATGCGTTCGGAAGCTTCTGGGAAGCGCAATGGTCGTAAATGGTCCGCAACCCAAGAGAAACCGCCAGCGATGCGCCTCGAGACCTTTTCTCCAATAAGTCTTAGGTAAGCAGCCGAGGAGTGAGACATCGTGGGTGACAAGTATAGTTGCCAATTCGTCGCTATACCTAAATGCTCGGCGTCTCGCCTTAGTTGCATCTGAAGCCCAGCCGGCGCGACGATCGAACTGACCGATTCTCGCACTGACTTGAATTGCATCCAGGCAAGCCATTCACGAACCGCAGCCAATAAAGGTCCCCACATCAAGGCGGAGGCGCGAGGCTTCCAATAGGTCGATCAAATCAGTCGGTAGGCCGGTGTTGCGAGAACGCCGAGCATGGCAAATTAACTCGTTGACCAGTCTGTAAGAAGCGGCCCGTACCTCATCCGCTCGACTATCAGGGGCCAGAAATAGATCCGAACCTCGCGTACTTTCGTACAAATTGACGTGTTCCGGCAACCATAGAAAGCGTCGTTTTTTCATCATGTTCGGAGGGACAAAATGCATTTGGCTTCGCAGTTGTTTCTTGGATTGATTATTCCACCATTCCTAGAAACTGCTAGCCATCTACTGCTTGAATGGACGTTCGCTTTAGCAGACGAAGGAGATCGTCGATTGTTGGATCCGACATAATCCAAAGCGTGAGAATGAAACAGATTAGGACGGTAGCCCCCAAGGCCGCTTCAAGAAGAGCATTTTCCGGTCGAGGCACAAGCAACCCCAAACTGACGACGCCGGCAACCATGGTGACCTTGATCAGGTTTTGCCAATGTTGGGCGGGCGCCCCAATGCGGAAAGAGATGATGCCAGCAAGGATTCCCGAACAGGTTTGCCCCAAAACGGTTGCCCAGGCAACTCCCACCGCCCCAAAGGACTTGATCAGCGATAGCGTACAGAGAACGTTTACGGCCACTCCGGTCAACGAAACGAGAGAAATCATCCAAGTTTTCTTCTGGTAGAATATCTCAGGCGTCAATAAGAGATAAATCGCTTGACCCAGAAATCCAAAAGCCAAGATGCGCACCAACGGCGCCGCGCTGTGAAAACGGGCGGGCGTCATGATGTCGATTGCTGGCGGCGCCAGGAACGTTGTTGTCAAGAAGAGGAAAAGAGCGAACACCCAGGTATTGCGAATAACGTGAGCGAGCGAGTTTTCACGATCCTGAGCCCCCTTCGTCCTGGATGCGAAATAAATGGGAAGAAAGGCGGTGCTGAAAGCCGAAAACAGGATGAACAAAGGATTGGTGAATCGTGATGCAATTCCATAAACGCCAACCGCCTCTAAAGAATTCTGTGAAGCGAGCATGGAGCGAACAAAGAATGGTGAAAAACTCGCGAGCAAATGGTTCGGCAAAATCCCAAGACCATAATGCAGCGAGGGGGCCACAAAGCTCCGCCGAAACTTGCCGCCCAGATCGGGCGCGAGATAATATCTAGCCTGAAGAAAAAAAAAGATTCCGGTGATCAACTGGGCGATGAACATGCCCTTGACGCCCCAACCGAAAACGGTGATGAACAATATGGTTAAGGTAATATTGGCCATTGCAAAACTGAACGATAACACGGCCGAATAGCGCGACTGTTCGCGGGCCTGAATGAGTCTTCGCTGCAAATCGGTGTTCGAGGAAAGTAGGCTTATGACAATCACCAGCGAAATGAAAGCCAGCGAAACTCCTCGCATAATGTGGCTGCCTGCCGCAAAGATGAAGCAGAATGAAACTGCACTCATTAGCAGACTGCTTGCCCAGATAAAGCGGTTAATGGTGGTGACGTAATCTCGTAGATCTTCGCCTTCACGGTGATCGAAGTAGAATCGAGTTACGGCTCCTGGGACACCGAAACGCATGAAAACAGCCAATATCACCCCAAATGTCGATGTAAGATCCACAATGCCAAAATCGGTCGTCGAGAGAAATCTGGTGTAAATCGGTATCAAAAGAAAGCCGATGACCTGCGGGAGAATGTTCCCCAGGCCATAGTTAAGCGTCCCGCCGATTATGCGCCTACCGAAACCATTCCGTGGCAGCGTTTCCAATTCGACGCTCAAGCCTTGTGCCTCGTCTCTGAATCCGAGTGTTTCCTGTACCACTCGACAGTCTCTGCAAGCCCGTTTCGATAGCTATACTGGGGTCGCCAAGAAAGTTCCTTGGCCGCTTTGCCATTGCTCAGGAATTCTTCTTCATAGGGAGCGTTGGGTTGAAGGACTTGCGGCTCGCAATTCGCACCTGTCGTTTTCAAGATAAGCCGAACCAGGTCGATAACGGCAATTGATTCGTCCGGCACGATGTTGAACGCTTCTCCATACAAAGCTGGGTTTCCTGCCACCCCCTCGGCGATTGCGAAGATGCCGTCTACGGTGTCTTTGATGTAGGAGTATCCCTTCCTATCTCGCCCACTTTGTTTTATTACCGGCGACTCATTTCTAAGGGCCGACAATATCGTGGCCGTGGCGATGTGGGAAACGTGATGATCCTCTCCACCGTAGGAATTCGTTATCCGCGCAATCCCAACTGGTAGCCCGTGATCCTTGCCGAACGCGCGGGCCAGAACATCGCTCGCCAATTTCGTTGCAGCATACATTCCATGACCGTTGAGCGGGGCGCTTTCGTCGGTGGGCATGACGTGTTGTTCGCCATACACATGATTGCTGGAGACTGCGACGATTGCATCGGCGCAGTTCACCTGGCGGCAAACTTCCAGGAGATTGAACGCCGCGGTAACATTGCTCTCGAATGCCCCCACGGGATTAGCGTGAGATGACGCGACTCCAGGCTGACCGGCTAGGTGGATAATGATGGTGGGGCGCAGGTCGGCGATCATCTGGCGGGTGGTTGCCACATCACAAAGGTTGGCATGATGGAAAACAAGCGAAGGATCCGACTGCTTGTACGCGGCCAAGTCCAGCAAGTGGATTTCGGCCCCTGCTTGTTGCAACTTTTTGCACAACCAGCGGCCTACAAAGCCCGCACCGCCGGTTACAAGCACTCGCTTTTTTGTCCAGAAGCGTTCGTTTATTGTCATTGGCTGGATCGTTTGTTGGTTTGCATCAAGGCGCGGTCACTTCGAGGGGATTAGCGTGTCTCTCAGGCGCAGACGAGTGATCGCCTCCAACTCGCTAGCGTAAACGCGCTTCTGGCCGTCGCCGATTGCTGCCTCCACGCTTCTGATGTCTTTTACCAATCGTCGCAGCCCCTGCGGTTCGATCGAGGCGGCTTGATCGCTTCCCCACATCGCACGATCAAGGGTAATGTGTCGCTCGATGAAAGAAGCGCCCAAGGCGACAGCAGCAACAGTCGTCGCCAAGCCAACCTCGTGCCCCGAATAACCGATGGGGCATGGGTATTTCTGCGCAGCGTGGTAATCATGCGCAGGTTCAACTCTTCCTTTGGACAAGGATAAGTGCTGGTTGCATGACAGAGTAAGAGTTGCTTCACGCTTAGTAATTCAACGGCTGCCTCGATCTGTTGCATCGTTGACATACCGGTCGAAAGCATCACCGGCTTGCCAGAATCTAACATCGAATGAAGCAACTCGCGGTCGGTCAAGCATGCCGAAGGAACTTTCAGGCAGGGGGTGTTGAATTGCTGCAGGAAAACAACCGAATCGGGATCCCAGCAAGATACGAACCAAGCGATTTTTTGCGCACGGCAATAATGGTCGATTGAGGAGAATTCGTCCACGCCAAACTCGATTTTATGCCGGTACTCCATGTAGGAAATGTATCCCCATGGAGTTTCGCGCATCTTGGAACGCATTTCGGGAGGAACACACTTCTCAGGGGTGCGTTTTTGGAATTTGACTGCATCGCATCCGCACGACTTGGCGACATCGATGAGGCGTTTAGCTGTTTCTAGGCTGCCGTTATGGTTGATGCCGACTTCGGCAATAATATAAGTGGGTCGGCCATCGCCAACTTGCCGGCCATTCAAATCCAGCACTCGACTCATAGAGAATTCTCTCTTTTGGTGCGTTCGAGCACCAGATCACATAGCTCGCGGACGGCTCCATTTCCTCCTGTTCGGGAGAGAATGAGATCTGCGCGAGCCTGCACCAAGGGATGCGCATCTGCAACGGCGACCGCGTAGCCCACTCGGCTCATGCATGCGAGATCATTGACGTCGTTGCCCACATATAAAACTCGCTCGAGGTCCAGATTCGCCTCAGCGACGATTTCTCCAAGCGCCTGAGCCTTATCGGCGAGCCCCTGCCGGCACGGCAACTTCAGCTTGCGGCACCTTGCCTCGACTACCGGATTGACCTCCGTCGATAGCACAATTGCCGGTATGCCGTTTTCGAGGAGCAGTGAGATGCCCATGCCGTCGCCCCGATCGCACCGAACCATTTCAAAGCCGTTTTGATCGACGTACAGTTTGTTGTCCGTCATTACTCCATCGAAATCGAAGACCACCAGATCGATCGAATTGGGCCACGGACGTGAAGGAGATAAGGGAGTACCGGGAACCGGAACATCAATTGCCAAGCATTTCTTTTTAATGATCTCTTCTGCCAGCTCAAAATCGGCAGCCGTATCAATATCCACACAGAAGTCGGAATCGATCAACAACGGTTTGACGCGTTTGCCGGTAAGTGTACCCTGCGCGAGTATGATGGAAGCGGAGATGGCGTCGATATGTCCAGTTTGCCAGTATGCTGCTGGCAGCTTCTGACGAGGCATATTGTAAGGTTCTGCAAACTCGGTTTGAAGTAAAGGAACGATAGTGCCGTTGGGACCAGCCCGCCACATTTTATAGGGAGTCTGCTTGGGCACGACCACGCCGCGCACACTGTCAGTGCCTGGATTTTCCCCAAGGATGGCGACGGCCTTATCGATCATTCCCTTGGGCCGCAAAGGAGTGGTGGGCCGCAATTGCACGACAACGTCCGGACGATAGTTCTCGTGCTCCAGCAACCAGGTCAGAGCATGTTGAAAAACCGGCAAATCAGGCGTGTCATCCTTGGCTAGCTCAGATGGCCGCATGAAGGGTGTTGCAGCACCATACAATCGTCCTACAGCGGCGATTTCTTCGTCGTCAGTCGACAGCAGCACCCTAGTCACGCTAGATGCCGCCAATCCGCTGGCGATACTGTAGGCGATGAGAGGATGCCCATCTAGTGGCCGCAGGTTTTTGCGTGGCAGCCCTTTGGACCCTCCTCGTGCCTGAACGACAGCGAGGACTTCTAACCGCTTTACCACGCGGTCCATCCCCCGTCTACAATGAGATTTGCGCCCGTCATGTAAGACGAAGCGTCGGAGGCGAGGAATAGCAATGCAGCATTCATTTCATCCTGCGACGCCATTCGCCCGAGCGGCGAACGCTGGGCGAAACGTCGAGTGAACTGATCGTCCTGGTGGTTGGCGATGCCATGGGGCGTCAGCGTGTTGACTCGAATATGCTTCCCTGCCCAATAGACCGCCAGATAGCGAGTCAGATGAGCTATCGCTGCTTTCGTGATGGCGTATGCTGCCGGCTTGAATAAAGTTTGCTCTTCTTCGCCGTCCCGTTGGTAGAGCCTCTGATCCGGAGCCACCACTCCATAGGTCGAACTAATGTTAACGATGACGCCGCTCCCTTGGCGCAACATGACCTTCCCGGCAGCCTGACAACAGAGAAAAGCCCCGGTTAGGTTTACGTCCAAGGACTGCTGCCAAAGATCGAGCGGATAATCTTCGAAGGTATTGGCTTGTTTGCCGGCATGTTCGATGTCAAATTTCGGATCGATCGCAGCGTTGTTTATCAGCAGATCGAGCCGGTCAAATCTTTGGAGCGTTTGCTGAACAAGTCGATCGACATCACGCTTGTTGCTGACGTCGACTGCCAGGCCAACAGCCTCGCCATCCACATCTTTTGCGGCCGACAGCGCCGCAGTCTCGGCGTAATCGGCTATGAGGTCGGCGACAACTACCCTTGCGCCGACTCCCAGAAGAGCCCTGGTGAATTGTCGGCCCAACATGCCAGCGCCGCCGGTAAGAACTGCTACCTTGCCCGTCAGGTCGAATCTATCCAATGCTTGGCGCGACATCCGACCCCCCTGCCTTGGCCTGGCATTTGCTTCAATGGCGATTCTGAGTACGTAGATCCCTTCGTCGAGCGGGATCAGAGGCTGCTTTTTGTGCTCAATGCAGTGAAGGAAATGCTTCATTTCGTCGACGAACAGCGTGTTGCGCTCAAAGTTCAGAGGGACTGATTCAGTGACGATTTGGCCGGCCACGTCGGTCCAACGTAGCGTTGCCTCCTGCAAGTCGCAAACTGCTCTGCCCAATCGGCCCCATACGCTAAGGGAATGCACCGGTGGCCGCTGATGGTAATCGAGATGGACTTGGGCTAGGACACCCGAACTAAACTCCACATTCAGATCTGCCCAATCTTCTCCCGCCGGCGTGGCAAGATATTCGAGGGATCGAACCGTCGCTTGGACTTTCCGCACTTCGCCGAACAGCCAGTAGAGATAATCAATTGGATGAATAAGTGTGAGAATCACTCCGCCGCCAAGATCGTCCCTAGAGCAATAGCTTTTTCGGTAATCTTCCCAAGGGTGCCACGCCGGAAGATATTCGCCCCATGCAGCGTCGGCGCCAAAAACTTCACCTAGTCTTCCCGCTGCAATTTCCTTCCGCAGTCGATTCAGCAAGGGGTGAAAGCGAAATTGACATCCGACCATAACGGTCAGATCGCGTTGCCGGGCAAGTTCCCATAACTCCCAGCAAGATTCCAATGTGTGCGACAGCGGCTTTTCGATGAACAAGTGACAGTTTGCTTCCGCGGCCCTCAAAGCGGTGTGCAGGTGAAGCGCTGTCGGGTTGGCGATAATGGCGACATTTGGTTTGCAATTTAATGCTTGCTCCAGGTTCGTGAAAGCCGGCCACTGGTGGATGCTCTCGTCGTCAACCGTTCCCTGTTTGCTCCTGAAGAATACGAAATCTTGCACCCCCAGAGCTTTCAGATTCTCGAAATGCCGGCGGCCAATCGAACCAAAGCCAGCGATGAGAACCTTACGAGGAGTTGTCGCAGTTTGCATTACACGGCAGAAAGGTTCAAGAACTCGACCTGTTCGACTAAAGCGGTCACCGCATCCCCCCAATCGAGTTCGTCCAAATCAATCTTTCTCATGGTCGATTTGAGTGCCAGAATCCTCGTCACGCCAAAATCGCGCACGACATCGGGGATGTCGCTTACCTCCCCCAGAATCGCATATTCACCGACGGTATTGGTGCGGTGCCAGCGATGGGGAGTAATGATCCCGACAACTTCGAATTGATGTTCCGGGAGCGTAGTCAGAGCCGAAATGTAGGCCGAGAGTTCCAGACCTTCACCGACTATGAGAATTCGCTGCTTGTGCTGAGGGATTCCCACATTATCCATTTCGGGCAAAGCGTGCTGAGCCGCGGAGTTGTAGCGTAAGGCCACGAGTGTCATGATTCCCAGATAGAGGATACTGTCGAGAATCATTTCTGAGCGGCTCAGATCTCTGCGGTTCAAAAGCACGGTCAAACAAACGATGAAGCAAGAGCCGATGACGGTGCCCACCAGAAGACGGCGCCATTCCTTGATTAACCAGGCTGCGGAAGATGGAAACGTGCGGACCGGCCTTACGATAAGAATGAGCGGCCGAACGATGGTCGCCAAAAGCAGCGTAAGGCATTCCAGCGACGGATTGCCTTCAATCCAGATTCTCGGTCCCCGGCGCAGCGACATAGCCAGAAACATGCTCAAGGGAGCGACAATCAAGGAAGCTCCCATTAGCCAGCTGGTCAAGTAGCGAGATTTCTGCAAGAAAAACGTCACGTAGAACCGGTATAACATCAGCTTGTAAATCACCAGTGTGGTGGTGAAAAATGCCCAATCGATCAGCAGCAGCAATCGGCCGATACCGCGGTTCTCCGTAAACATCAAGAAACAGACCAACAAAGCCGAGCTGGCTGCCGAACACCAGCAAAGGCGGAGGAAATCATCCGCAGTCATCGAAGTCGCCAGTGCCTTGGGCACCTTGAAGCCGACCAAACAAACGAGCTTGACCCCTGCTGCCGCAAGGATTGTCAACGTTGCCCAATGGGCGTTGGTCAGTTCGTGGGTCAAATGATTGGCCAACGTCATCCCTGCCGCTCCCATCAGAGTCAGCACGAGGGTGTTGGCGATTTGCCAGCGTCTTACCGCCAAGGTTTCGAGCGTGATGCTTCCGAACAAGGAGGCTATCACGCAACGCATGAGCAGGCTGAGGTTCAGCCAGAAACCCCTAGCCCGAGCGTAGGCGGCGTCGATGCGGAGCTTCTCGGGCAGAAGTTCTTTGGCGTAAAACGCTTCCACGTCTTTGCAGTCGCGCGGGAAAAGCTCGCTTTCGTTGCGGTTTGTCAGTTGATTGGGGCCGAAAATGCCTGGCTTAACCGAAAGCACCTGGTCCCATTGTTCCGGATAGATTTCAACGAATTTTGGCAGCTCCGGTCGCGGGCCGACAACGCTCATGTCGCCCGCCAGCACATTGATCAACTGCGGCAATTCATCGAGTTTGGTTCTTTCAGAAAAGCGCCAACCACGGTCAAACGCGTGTCGTGGCGTCTGGTGATGCTCGGCCCTTGCGTTGGAAGATCAGCGCATCTTGCGAGAACTTCGCGCATCCAGAATCTTTTGCGGTGTAACCCGACACGCAGCTGCGAGTAGAAAACGGGACCTTCGCTCTCCGTCACGATAAGGATGGCGATCAACAGAAATCAGGGGGGCCCCAAAACAATGCCGATCGTACCGACGAGAAGATCCAGCCCTCTGGTCCAGACAAGGGCGAACAGACCGAAGGGTAGATCGGAAGCAGTCCGTTCCCCGGTTGCTTCTTCAGGATCGGTAGAGAGTTCCTCCGCGGTGTGGCAGGCAGACGGCGGCAGGTCGATCATTGATCCATCCCAAGGGGCACGGTTCGCAAGAACTGCATGAGATCAGCCGATTTCGGCGCAGCTCCGTCCCCGCCGGTTGCGCAGCCGATTTCGCGCCGGTTGCAGAATGGAGAGTGGCTGCCTCATGCACGGCCTTCCTTGCCGAGTGAACGAACGAATGCAGATCATTCGATTTGGTTACGGGAGCTTCCTGACGCCCGCGCAATTTTGCCGGACCGGTCACTACCTGGCATCGCTCTGCCCGGTATCGCCAAAGAACGCTGTGATCAGGGCCAAAAGTGAGGTTTTTCCATCGTCCGGTTCCGGTCCGGCAGATTCTAGGTGTCGTTATATGCGCGATCGGTGATTGATCGAGCACGGACGGCTTGACGCCGTACTAACCTGAGATCGAGTTTATAACCCTCCCGAAGACTTAAGTCAATTAGCCAAGCAGGTTTTATTCGGAAGGCTTTCTGCCGGCAAGAGTTGCGACCAAGGCAGAAGTTCCGGTAATCGCCGACGACGGGGTAGAACAACTTCTAAAAAAGCCACGGCGGTCGATACCGCCAAGTGACATGATGCTTACCTTCAGTGGTATGGACAGCCATAAAAGTCCCATTTGCCGGCACGACGGGCGAAGGGCGGCCATCTATTTCGGCTTTCCAGTAGGGGCTGTAACTCACGACCATGACAAGGTGACATTCAGATTTCAAGTCGACTTCGACATCTATTTCGTCGCTAGCCCATTTCGAAATTTCCACGGGACCGATTCCGCCGCTCAAAGCAGTGTCCGGGGGATTTGCCTCCGTCTTTTCCAGGTAAACGGTTGAATTCAGCTCGTCGGGGCTCGCCTCTGAGATGGTCTTGAGAACCTCCGCCAGTGGAACCGAGCGTCACGGTTTTCGCAGACTGCATAACATCGAGGCAGGCATGCTCTGTTTCTGTAGATGTATATCCTCCTTCGTTTTTCGTATTGCTCCAAGTATTCGAATGGATGCAGGAACATGGTAGATGCGAAATGCACATCGCCCTCACGGTCCGCTTCGAAGACCGCCTCTAGACGAGCATCATTCAGCGGAACGGATGAAACGATATACCGCACATTGGCGGCGGATAGAAGATTAAGGTTGTAAAGGCTACCGAAATGTGGACGAGCCTCTTCCGGAAGTTCTAGCCAATCGCGGGGTGCGAACGGAAACCAAAGTTGGATTCTATTGCCCTTGTACTGAGCTATTTTAGAACTCTGTGACGAGGCTCCCCGAAGGACTTCCTTCCAGTAATTTAGATAGCGCTTTGGAAAAATGTTGAGATACCCATCTGCACATTCAAATCCATAGGACACCATGAATGCCGGTTGGAGACGGTAACTATCCTCGAAATCCTCCAAGGTGACTACTGTCGCCAGGCGACCCAATGATTCGCTCGCCATCGTGGCCTTTAGGGAAGTCAGTTGAGGAATCTTGAACAATGCTGAATAAGCCTCTCCACGCGACCAAGCCATTGCTTGCAATCGTATGGTGCGTCCAGCCATTGCCAATGTCCAAATCAGGCAGATGCCGATCGCGACAGGTCCCATTAATGCTTTTCTGACCCGGGCTCCTCCAAAACCCGAGTGAGCGCCTTCAAGAGGCGTCGGCTCCTTCCTCTCCGAAGGGATTTCCGCGGCAAGAGGAAAGCTCGTCCCTGCATTCAATAGAGATTGGAGAGCCAAACCCATCGCACACGCCGTTAGGAATGGGACGGTCTCGAACACCCGTCTAAAATTCACGCCTCGAACGAAGCCGATCCCAATTGTTTGATCGAGCGAACTAATAATGCTCTTTTCGAATCCACCCAAAAACAAATCCATCGCGAGTAATGCCCAAACGATTAGAATAGCGTGTCTCAGATAGCCTTTCGAAAAAAAAGCTCCTACCAAGGCGATGCAGAGCGGGATGGCATTGTTGCCGATAAGGTGCACGAACTGATGATAATCGTTCCCAACTCCAGCCTGAGGCGTTTGCAGGTCTGCTCGATGCGACCCTGGAGCAAGATACAAAGTTGGAATTAACGTCGGTAATGACACCACTACCCAAGCGAACATGAAGGTGATCAGAAGCGCACAATAGCCGATCCTGTGTTCCGGACGAATGATGAAGGACCAAATATAGAGCAACGGGTAATAGAATATTGTAATCGCGAATAGTGAAGTTGCGCAAGGATGCTACCAAGAGCGAACGCCGCCAGAAACCTGAGCTTGCTGCGGGTCTGGCAAAGCGCTGACAGTCCCCAAAGATAGAGCGGTATTCCGGGATTACCCAACCCTGCTAATAATTGAAACCCGTTTGGGATTGGTTGATCGTGGATTGAAAAAATGCCGCGTACAAAAGACCAGATAAGATTGCAGGCGTCAAAGAAATAGCGAAATGATCTCGAACAAGCCGATAGGTGAAATAACCGGCCACAAAGCGCTGTGCACCCAGCCCCAGCCCTAAGACCAGCCAGGGAGGAAAAAAAAGATAGAAAATTGAGTCGGCATGACATGCCTGGCTGGATGCGAACCGGTCAGCACCGCAATCCGAGTAGCGAAACCAGTAGGATAGCCCACTCGGGCCCGATTCGCTCGCGAGCGCCATTCGGGCAGGAATTGCGCAGTCGCCGTTATCGTCAACGCGCAGGTAAGAATCAGGTCCGATAGCGACCGATGTGAAGCAGAGAATGAAGGCCCACAAAACAAACCAGAAGGCAGGGAATTGCGGGTACGAGTCGCAGTGCTTTCATGGGGAGATCTCAGTTGATGAAGCGTGAGGAAGGGGCAAAACAACCAATACAATGCAAGTGGAAATTCTTGCTGGCCCTGAATCATGAATCAACTTACCCGAAATCAGAAAACTTGACAGCCAACCGGGTTCCCCTAGATTACGGTGAGGTTTCGATCTCCCTCTCTGCCCGTCCTCGAGCCGGTCTCCCAACGACACTTAGCACCAAAGGGGGAGAACAGCTTTTCGCGAGAAGGAAACGGCCCATGGCGGCCAGATTACCTGACGACTTCGATGCGCTCAGACGCCTGGCTCGACTGCGCTCTTGCGCATGCACTACGAAAGCAAAGTCGGGCACATCGGCGGCAACTTATCTTGTTTGGATCTGCTGCTCTGCCTTCATCATGGCGTGCTCGAAACGTCCGATCAGTTCATCCTGAGCAAAGGTCACGCAGCCGGGCCTTTTACGTTACACTCTGGACATTGGGTTTATTGACCGATCGCCAATTGGCCAACTTCCACCAGGACGACACGCGATTGAGCGGACATCCGCCGGCACGAGGCATCCCGGAAGTTCTTTTCGCGACCGGCAGCCTTGGGCACGGTCTCTCGCTTGCCGCTGGCTTGGCATTGGCCAAGCGCATGAAGGGCGAACCGGGGCATATCTTCTGCCTCACTTCTGATGGAGAATGGAACGAAGGCTCGTGCTGGGAGGCCCTGATCTTCGCTCGCCATCAGCGTTTGCAGAATTTGACGATATTGGTGGATGTCAATGGTCTTCAAGGATTTGGGGCCACCAAAGAGGTCGCAGATCTTGAGCCTTTGGCGGACAAGTTCCGCATTTTTGGTCTTTCGACGCAGGAGGTCGACGGTCACGACGCAACGGCGCTAAGTCGGGCATCTTGAACCGCCAGACGGGACCGGATGTCATTATCGCCCGGACGCGCAAAGGGCAGGGCGTATCCTTCATGGAAGGGCGAATGGAATGGCATTATTTGCCATTGAGTGAAAGTCAGTATCAGCAGGCCGTGCAGGAAATCGAACAAACGTGCGCAACGTCTTCTGCCATTCACTTGTAGCGGCGGCCAACCGGGCCGGCTTTTGTTTTCTGACGGGAGACCTGGGCTACAAGGCGAGTCGAGCCCTTGCGCGATGCTCTCGGGAATCGATTTTTGAACGCCGGCGTGGCCGAACAAAACATGGTCGGCGTTGCGGCCGGTCTGGCTAAAGCCGGTTTGCGCCCCTGGGCTTATAGCATGCACTTTTCTTTATGCCCGGCCGTTCGAACAGATCCGCAACGACGTCTGCTTTCATTGCCTGCCTGTTGTGCTCGTGGGAAACGGCGGCGGTTACGGCTATGGCGTTATGGGAGGGACGCATCATGCCCTTGAGGATTACGGCGTCCTCCTTTGTCTGCCCCACATCCGAGCCTATATCCCTGCGTTTGATTCGGATGTGGAAGCCCTGGTGCCCCACTTATTCAGCATCGATCACCCTGCTTATCTTCGCTTGGGAGTTTCAGAGTTGCCGCCAGGCATGACCGCGCCCGCTTACGCGGCTTGGAGGCGCCTGAGCCAGGGCAGCGCAGGTGTCATCGTGGCGCAGGCCCGTTAGTTGGAAGCATTTGGCATCACCTTCTGGGTCTCGCGCCTGACGATAGACCGGCCCTCTGGCTGGTGAGTGAATTACCGCTGACCGAACCTCCCCCTGAATTCTTGGACGACCTCGGCCGGTCTGGACGACTTTTAGTCGTGGAAGAGCATGTCGCGCAGGGCGGTCTTGGCCGCATGCTCGCCGAACAGCTGCTGGTCCGTGGTCAAGCACCCAATTGGTTCCGTGTCTGTTCCGCTCGAGGTTATCCGTCAGGAAGGTATGGCTCCCAGAAGTTTCATCGGAAGGAGTGCGGCCTCGATCCTCTTGCCGTCGCGAATCTGTTGGCAGCAGCAGGGAGCGCACGAGTGACATGACCGCCACCCCGCCTCTCCCGGTTGCGGAAAAGATTCGTCGTATCCAAGGTCCAATCCTCGTGTTGGGGAGCAGCGGCTTCGTTGGCGCACAACCTGCTTCGCGCTATTCTCGCGATCCGCAAGGACGCATTCGGCACTACCTCAAGGAAACCTGCCTGGCGATTGGAAGGGCTGCCCGATGAAAACATTCGGATGGTTGATCTCCTGGTCGATTCGAATCTGGACGCTCTACTGGACGACATCAAGCCCCAGACCATCTTCAATTGCGTGGCCTACGGGGCCTATTCATTCGAGACCGAGCCACAGCTGATCTATCAAACGAATTTCAACTTCACAACTCGGCTGTTGCCCCGGCTCGAAACGAGGTCGATCGCTTGCTATGTACACGCCGGCAGTTCCTCGGAGTATGGCGACAACGCAGCCCGGCCGGAGGAGCACGCTGCTCTCGCTCCCAATAGCGATTATGCCGTCTCCAAGGTGGCAGCCGCGAACCTGCTGTACTATTATGGGAAACGCCGCAAGTTTCCTTGCGCTAACCTCCGACTTTATTCCGTTTTTGGGCCACTTGAAGATTCGTCACGGCTTATCCCGGCAGTGATTCGAGCCGGCTGCGAGCAGAGTTACCCCCGATTCGTCAATCCAAGCATCTCGCGCGACTTCGTCTATGTCGACGACGTGGTTGAGGCATTCATCGATACGTCGCTCAATCTTGGCCCGAATCTGTACGGCGAATCGTTCAACATAGGCTCAGGAAAGAAGACAACCATCGGTGAAGTGGCCGCCACCGCCCAACAGCTTTTTGGCATTCCCATTGAGCCCACCTTCTCCATGCCCGAGCGAAGCTGGGATGTGCAAGACTGGTATGCCGATCCGCAGAAAGCCCTTCAGTTTCTGGAATGGCAAGCAACTACTTCTTTTGCAGACGGGCTTCGAACAACCGCCGATTGGTACCAACAGATCCCCGACAAAGTTGCCTACGAAAAGACCAGCAAGAAGTATGGGCTGGACACAGTTTACAGCGTCAGCGCGATAATCGCTTGCTACAAAGACAATCAAGCGATTCCCATTATGTATGAACGGCTCAAATCGACCTTCACGAAGCTCAACGTTGACTATGAAATCGTCTTTGTCAACGATTGCAGTCCCGACGATTCTGAGGAGGTCATCCGCTCGATATCGCGAAACGACCGGCGCGTCATTGGCATGACCCACTCGCGCAACTTCGGTTCGCAGGCAGCCTTCATCAGCGGAATGAGTGTCGCTTCCAAGAACGCCTGTGTCTTGCTCGACGGCGATCTTCAGGACCCGCCCGAACTGATTCAACAATTCGTCGAGCAGTGGCGGAAGGGCTTCGACGTCGTTTATGGACGCAGAGTTAAACGCGAAGCGACATTGTTCATGCAATTTGCTTATAAGGCGTTTTATCGCGTTTTTGACTATTTTTCCTATATCTCGGTCCCACACGACGCCGGTGATTTTTCGTTAATGGACAAACGGGTCGTCGGCGCCATTTTGCAATTCCCCGAACGCGATATTTTCCTTCGAGGAGTTCGTGCCTTCGCCGGATTCCGTCAAGTCGGCGTCGATTATGTCCGCCCGGAGCGAATGTTCGGACGAAGTACTAACAATCTGCTCAAGAATATTGGCTGGGCAAAGAAGGGCATTCTTAGTTTTAGCAATACTCCCCTAAACATGCTGAGTTTTGCCGGAGGATTCTTTCTGATAATGAGCCTCGTGCTCATGGTGCTCCAAGTTCTTGGCCGTGTATTGTTCCCTGACCTCATTCCTCGAGGCTTCACAACGGTCCTGCTGGCGATAATGTTTTTTGGGTCGTTGAGCCTGTTTGGCATTGGTGTTCTTGGAGAATATCTTGCCAAAATCTTTGAGGAAGTTAAACGTCGACCGCTCTACTTGCGTCGCAATATTATTCGCGATGGTGAGGTGCGTCCCGCTGCGGAATGGGCTCACGAAAACGCGAACCGATCTAGCTGATTGCAGAGATTTCATTTGGAGGTGCTACCGTTTGCCCCAACTTGAATTGAAGGAACGGCCCTGTCCTATTTGCGGTCCGGTCGGTCCCTCGAAGGCGTTTGCCAGTGCAACTTTTGACTTGAATGCGTTGGGGGAATTTGCCTTTTCCTCGCGAAAAATCCCCGAGTACATGCATTGGCAACTCATGGAATGCACGCGTTGCGATTTACTCTATTCCTCTCCCATTCCTGCTTTCGAAGAACTTTTGAAGCTCTATCGGCAGTCTTCCTTCGATAGCCGAAAAGAGGCTGGGCAGGCGAGCAAGACCTACGGGAACTGCCTGACCAGGATCGCGGCCAAGTTGCCTGAACGGACGGGAGCCATCGACATCGGCACGGGTGAAGGCGCTTTCTTGTCGGTGCTTCAAAGAGCACATTTTTCTGGTATTGTTGGGTTGGAGCCTTCGTCGGCCGCAATCGCTCAGGCCGATCCTTCCATCAAACCACTTATCCGTGAGGAACCCTTTCGACCCGGCGTATTTGAACCGAATAGTGTGCAGCTTGTCACCTGTTTTCAAACAATCGAGCATCTACCCGATCCACTAGAGATGTGCCGCGAGGCCTGGCGATTACTGCGGCCCGGCGGCGCCTTGTTCCTCGTAGGTCACAATCGGCGAGCACTTTCGGCAAAGATTCTGGGCAGGAAATCGCCCATCTTCGATATTGAGCATTTGCAGATTTTCTCGCCGGCAAGTTTACGGAATCTGCTCCAGGCCTCCGGGTTTACCGATTGCCATGTTGAACCGATCTGGAATCGCTACTCCATGGCTTATTGGGCAAGGCTCTTTCCCTTCCCCGCCGCCATCAAACGCCATTGCCTGAATCTCTTGCAATGGACGAGAATAGGCCAGTTGAACGTCTCCTTGCCCGCGGGAAACCTCGCGGCCTTCGCTTACAAGAGCAGCTGAGCGGACTCTGCTCATCACGACATTCACAAGGAGAACAAGCCGTGATGCCATCGCTCGATCGTCCCAACCTCGTCCGGAAAAAAGGAGAGGCCTGGCAACCGCCTGCATTCGACATGACAGGTACGCGCCGGGGCCGATTGATGGCCAGGGGCCGCCGTTGGCTCGATCTGCAAGCTGGTTCGATCTGGCGGGATCTTTCCAAATTGCTCCCCGAGTGCAAGGGCCACGTGCTCGACGTTGGCTGCGGCGCCCAGCCCTACCGCTGCCTTTTCCATCCCGAATCGCTGTATGTCGCAATTGACACCAATCAGGCCAAAGCCAATTTTGGATACGAAATACCGGACACCCTTTACTTCGAAGGCACGACTTGGCCGGTAGCCGACTCCGCCTTCGACGCGGTGTTGGCAACGGAAGTGCTCGAACACATTCCGGCTCCGGCTGAATTTCTGGCGGAGGCACGGCGTTGCCTGGCGGAGGGCGGACTGTTGGTGCTTACAATCCCATTCGCGGCTCGCTGGCACTACATACCTCACGACTACTGGCGCTGCACGCCGTCCTGCCTCGAGAACCTCCTCCAAAGCGCTGGGTTTCAGAATGTGGTCGTTTATGCCCGCGGCAACGAGATAACCGTCGCGTGTTACAAGGTGATGGCACTTATCTTGCCGTTGCTGTTCGTAAAGAAGCATGCGCCTGTAGTCACCATCGCCCGCCGCCTACTCGGACTGACACTCAGTCCGCTGCTGTTTTTGCTGGCATGCGTTGCCAACGCGAGTCTGCGTGGTGGCGGGGGAGATGATTGCCTGGGCTACACGGCTCTGGCGACCAGGACTGGAACATCCGGTGATTGACATGCGGTCGCTCTCAGGGAGAATTTTTGTGCCTTGTCAGCCTTTCACGCATGGATGGATCTGAGCATGAGTACTGCCCTTTCGAACTCAAATTATTCTCTGTCTTGGATGCGTCCAGGCCCCGGCCAGGGTGATAGCGCTTACGGTCTTTCTTTGCATTTGCGTCATGCTTGTGATCTGGAATCTTGAGGGCGTTGCTCATGCCCGGCCCAAACACATGCCTGATCTCACGGAAAGGGGAGAAAGACACTTCCGTCCCGAATACGATTTTATCGTCTATGCCGCGGGCTGCACAATCACCGTTTTCTCCTGTCTGCTATCCACTTTTCTTTGGCGGCGGCGCTCGGGAAGGAATCCCGTCCACAATGTAGATATCAGTTCGACACCAAGATTAACGTTTCGGGCATATAAAGCAGGCTGGAAACTGCGAACCCTGCTCGACCTGATAGCCATAGGCTCGCTGGCTTTTTATTGCTTCGTTCCGAACTTCGATGATCTAAGCAAGTATTCCGAATCCAGAGATGCCTTTCACCACCTTGATCATTACATCCTGGCTCCGGCCCTGGCATATCGACATGGGCAAAGCCTGGGAACTGAAGCTTATACCCAATACAGCGTAGCTTGGCCACTTCTTCTCGATGCCGTCTCACCCGCTCAGAATCCACTCGACCCTCGAGTTGCCCTGAGAATCGCAGCCGTCGCCATGTTCGTCTATTTCGCCGGACTTTATTTTTTCCTGCGGACATGGCTCCGGAGCCCTATGTGGGCGCTTGCCGGCACCTGGTTGGCTTTTTTCTTGCATGTTTTTTGTGGTGGCGCCGTTGATGTGCTCACTTTCCCATCCTCGTCGATTCAGCGATACTCAATGGATGTCGCCTGCTTTGCGGCCCTTCTCGGACACGCACGAAGCGGCCGAACCCTGTTTGCCATCTTGGCTGGGCTTGCCGCGGGATCGGCGGTTCTATTTGGATCGGATACCGGTATTTACTTGACGGTATCCGTGGGCTGCTATGCTGTCGCGGGCTTGATCGCGAAGCCTTCACGTAGCCTGTACGTTTCCATCGCATGGGGAATCAGTTCATGGCTGGTAATCATACTACTAGGGTTCACCATAGCGTCTCGAGGTACAGTTCTATCTATCCAATTTTGGAAGGGGTGGTCTGAACCACTATGGGTGTATGGGGCAGGGCTTGGCGCCCTTCCCATTCGTGACTTACATTCGTCGATTCTCGGCCTGTCGACACTCGCATTCGTATTGTTTGTATACCTATTCGTAGTCTGCCGCTCGATCGTACGCCTTGCCCAGCACACGGAAACCTTCGACGGTATCCTTAGGGGAACGATTGCCATTTACGGGCTCGGAACCTTCATTATCTTCATCAGCCGGTCGGCAATTCCAAATCTCTTCCATCCCATTGTTCCATGTTGTCTGCTCATCACAGCGGAAGCTTGCCGTTACTTGCGGCTGGTGGGCCGTCATCATCACCTTCTACTCACCTATGTCGCGTCCACCGCAGTAATCGTTTCGCTGGGCCTGTTGCTCGCCGCACAAGGATTTCATCCGCATCCAGGACTGCTAACCGAGGCAGAAAAGCAGAATGCGCTTACCTACCGAGTCGATCGCCTGGACGACCGGGACCGGTGGCTTAGTCTTACACCCCAAATGAAAAAGTGGCACTCCGAAGGAAAGACGGTCGCCCTGCTCGGTTCCATGGAGACGGGTTGCCTTATTCCTGCCGACGTTCCGCCCTACTTGCGGTACTCGCCGTTGTGCGAGCATCTGGTCTTTTGGAGTTTGGTAGATCAAGTGCTGGCCGATTTGCGGAAAAAACCGCCCGACGTGGCTGTTATCCCGGCGTCAGGCGTTGGTGAGCCGGGCTACCGCGATGTGATAGAAGTGATGCGCAATGAATTGAAAGAAAATTACCGACTCGTGAGAACGGAGAACAATCTGGATATCTATTACCGACAATGAGGAATTCTATGATAATAGCCCCGATCCAAACCTGAGGCGCGAGCCGAGGTACCCAGGCCCTTTTCTTATACGCGAATCGAACTCAGCACCATCGATTTCCATAGATATGGAAGTCGTCCCTCGCCTCCAAAATGCGGCTCCGGCTATTTGGACGCACTCCGTTCTGCGTCGCGGCTATTCTTCTTTGGTGAGCTTGAACCAGAAAAAAGAATGGTGGCTCAGCGAAAGGGCGTACGGTTCTTCCCGAATGGGGGGGGAAGGGATTGTTGCCGATCATCTCCACGGGCACATAGCCGGCGAAGGAACGAAGTTCGAGGGCGGCAGGCTGAGCGACGGCCGAGAGGTTGTTGACGATCAATACCGCTTCCCCTTGGTATTCCCTTAGATAGGCTGCCACCTTCCGGTTCTCACAGGGAATGAATTTGAGAGAGCCCCGGCCGAACACTGGGTTTTTCTTGCGAATACGGATGATGCGGCGAAACCAGTTCAAGAGAGAAGTTGGCGAGCGGAGTTGGGCCTCGACGTTCGTTGCTTGATAGTTATTGATGGGATCCAAGAGCACAGCCTGATAGAGTTGCGATGGATCGGCCCGCGAAAACCCGGCGTTGCGGTCGCCGGACCATTGCATGGGCGTGCGCACGCCGTTGCGGTCTCCTAAGAAGATATTATCCCCCATACCAATCTCATCGCCGTAGTACAACACGGGGCTGCCTGGCAGGGTAAACAACAAACTGTGCAACAGTTCAATCTGCCGGCGATCGTAATCCACCAAGGGCGCCAGCGCCGACGAATGCCTAGATTCAAGACGCATGCGCGGATCTTTGGCATATTCGCGATACATGTAGTCACGTTCTTCATCCGTGACCATTTCCAGCGTCAGTTCATCGTGATTGCGCAAAAACAACGCCCATTGGCACGCCGACGGGATCACGGGCATTTGATCGAGGATTTCGATCAAGGGCCAGCTCTGCTCTCGACGCAGAGCCATGAACATGCGCGGCATGAGAGGAAAATTGAACGCCATGTGGAACTCATCGCCGGCGCCGAAATAAGGGAGTAGGTCGCGCGGCCATTGATTCGCCTCTGCGAGCAATACAGCTTCCGGATTTCGCGCTTGTACGAACTGGCGCATTTCTTTGCAGAATTCGTGCGTTTCCGGCAAGTTCTCACACGATGTGCCTTCGCGTTCGAATAGGTAGGGAACGGCATCGACGCGAAATCCATCAATGCCGCGATCAAGCCAATACCCGATCACTTTCATCATTTCTTGGCGGACCTTCGGATTGTCGTAGTTCAGGTCCGGTTGGTGGCTATAAAAGCGGTGCCAGTAATAGCTGTGGGCGGCGGTATCCCAACTCCAGTTGGAGTCCTGTGCATCTTTGAAAATAACGCGGACATCGTTGTATTCTGTCGCGGTGTCGCTCCAAACGTAGTAATCGCGGTACGGAGAGATTGGATCGCGCCGGCCTTGCTGAAACCATTGATGCTGATCGGAGGTGTGGTTTATAACGAGATCGGCAATGACGCGCATGCCTCGTTCGTGAGCCGCTTTGGTCAGGTCTGCGAAGTCTTCCGAAGTACCTAACGCGGCTTGAATCTGACAGAAATCGGCGATGTCGTAGCCATCGTCCTTCAAAGGCGAAGCATAAATAGGCATGAGCCAAAGGCAGTCCACGCCCAAATCGCGCAAGTAGTCCAGCTTTTCGATTAAGCCGCGTAAGTCGCCATAGCCGTCGGCATTGCTGTCGTAGAATCCCCGCGGATAGACCTGGTAAAAGACAGCGTCTTTATACCAGAGAGAATCGCCTTCGTTCATTTGGGCTCCGCCTCTTGCAAGATCCGATCGAGCGATTCCAAGAATCGGCTCACGTCTGCCGGCCCGTCGATCTGGAATTGGGCGGCGGAATTATTCGGCGCCGTCGACTTTGATTGTGATCGCGTCCGGCAAGGCGGCGAAGGCGTCTTCGTCAGTAACGTCGTCGCCGATGTAGATGACCAGAGCGTCCGGCTTTGCCACTTGTTCCTTCACCCAGGCAACGGCGGTTCCCTTGTTCCAATAAACCCGCGGACATATTTCGAAGGCCTTGTCGCCTGTGGATAATTGGAACGGATGATCGGACCCGGCCAAAGTCGCATGCACGATGCGACGAACTTGTTCGACCTCCTCGGGCGCTGCTTGCCGATAATGAACGCTGATCGTCAGTCCCTTGTCTTCGACTACAACACCTTGAATCGGCTCCAGCTTAGTCTTCAAATCGGCCGCAAGTTGCCTCAGAGCGGTAGTGCATTCGATCGACTTCGGTTCGACGAAAAGATGCCCGGGGCTACTGATTTCGAGACCGTGATTGCCGGCGTAAGTGAGACCGGCCACATCGATTCGCGCTTGCAAATCTCCACGTTCGCGACCACTGATCACGGCCACGGATACCGACTTCCGGCCGCTCAGGGAGGCCAAGAGATCTTTCAAACGCAGGGGGAGAGATACTTCGCTCGAGTTCTGTGCGAGGGGGGTCAATGTGCCGTCGAAATCCAAGCAGAGAAGAAGGTGATTCGCGTCAGCAACCTTCCGGCTTACCTCGGGCATGGCCTCGAAGATGTTCCGGCTCAATGGCACCCTCGCTATTTTGGAAGAACAACGCGGCAGAGACATGCCCTTGCCGCGTCGATGAAATGACGGATTTGCGTCTGATTTCTTACTGGTTCGTTGTTTTCGATGAACCAAATCGAACCGTTGCAGTTTGGCCCGGATGCAAATGCACGTTATGAACCTCCGACTTTTCTTTTCCGTTGTCCATCCAGGTCGCTTGGACGCGATAGTCGTAATCGCCGGGCGCCACGGCAGGCGTAGTCAATGTGCGATTCTCGCCATGCTGTTTGACCAAATGGCCGTTAAAATAAAGTTTGGCATCCGGGGCGGGAAGCATGACGCGAAATTCCATTTTGTCGTTGTTGGCAGATGGTCCCGAGTAGAAGGATTGTGTTGTGATCGATCCCGGAGGCTGAGCAGTCACATCGTTAGGCGAAACAGAGGCAACCGTCACCGACGGGTCGATGATCGTCGGGGTTAATGCGTAGTTCGAGTAGCCGTAGTATGGAGAAGTGTAGGCAGGGGTATACTCATAACGCGGGAAGAAATACCGATCGCCTGCCCAATAACCTCTCTCACCGTAATAGTGCCGCCCCAACTATAATCGGCGCCCGGTTCATAATAACCGTTCCGATAGCCATAATACCCATCGTAGTATACTGGCTCGCCAATCGTTACGCCCCAGCGCTGCCGCCGAAGCCGAAGAGTTGGGCTTGAGCCGAACCAGAGACCATGACCAACTCCAGACAGCTCACAAGCGCCATTGCAAATAGCTTCGTTCGCATAGCTCTTTCTCCCGTTACTGTGAGGTGACCCGGACCAGGTAGGAACCGCTACCGACAAGAATTGTCACAGCACTTCGCGTGCCGAGCACCAACGGCATAGATCTTGCGATATGGCAAAAAGGGCATCGTCGCAGAAAGATAGGAGATGGCTAAAACTGAGCCAGTTTAGCTAGGCGCGGCAACTTGACTTGCTGTTTATGGTTGCGCCGGCGTTCAGGCCGACGAGCCTTGGTTTCGACAATTAGGCGTTGCCTGACGGGGTCTTGGAACTCGGACTGCGCACTTGACTGCGATAGAGTGCGCAAGCGAATGCGTGCATCAGATATTACTCGAAGCTCAATAGAGAAAAAAAATGTCTCCCCGGCACTCCATGACCAACAATCGAGCATTACCTGAAGCAAATACCGCCGTCGTTCAACAGGTAATCGCCGCAAAAGCTGAAAGCCGTTTGCGCGATCAGTCCCATAGGGCGCTTAAGAATATCCGTTGCACCTGCGTCGATGGCGTTCTGACCTTGCACGGCCGCTTGCCCACCCATTACCTCAAACAGATTGCTCAGGCGGTTGCCGCACTGACTGAGGGCATTGAGAAAATCGATAACCGAATCGAAGTCATTGGTCCCGGTCGGTGAAGGACCTTATCCCTCGAGACGAACGCCTTTTTGAAGGAGCATCATCCATCGGAGGGCGACGAAATCGTAAAGGCCGTGGACCAAGATAGGGGCTAGCAGATTGTCGGTCGCCACGTAAAGCACGCTTAGATAAAGCCCAATGAGACTGGCCAGTACGAGGTAGGCAATCGAAAAAGGATGCATCAGTCCAAAGAGCACGTTCACGAGCACGACTCCCAGCTGAAGGCCCAAGAAGCCGCAGAAAATTGGTTGGAGGAGGCCGCGAAAAAGTAGTTCCTCGCCAATACCTGCCGTGCCGCAAAGAATTGCCAATTCCCACCAACGAGCGCAGACGAACAAAGGAAGCACAAAGTCATTGATGAAGTGCCGGAGCACTGCGCAACATTCTCCAGTCGGTGCTCAGCAGGATTCCTAGAGCCATGAGCAAGGGGATCGTGGCGGCCGGATACACAAGCAGGGGCCATAGGCCAAAATGAATTTGCTCTAGCAGAGACAGCCCAAAACACCATGCCAATACCAGAGCTAACATGCCTAAACCAGACTCGAACGCAATGCCGATCCAAACGCTGCTGCGCCGGGAATCGTGAACGGGTTCACGGGCATCGTCTCTCGGGCAAGCTAATGAGGCAAGGGTGGCTTCTGGAGTATTGAGGGGCTCTTCGGCGGCGGGATCCGGCATCAAACATCAACCTCCTCGCCTCCCTGGCTGGGGCATGTGGCTTGCTTCGTCAGCTTAGGGGAATCGAAGAGAATTGTCATTCGGCTCGAGGAACCAAAGCCGATCCGCGTTCACTGCAGTAGCGATGAAAAGAAAACCGCGGCGAGGACCTTCGCCGCGGTATGAAAAAAAGGCAGCGCCCTGTTCCGGGCACTCAAGTGAATCCCGGCATTAGCATTCGCGCACTTTGCGGAGCACCGAGGCAAGGCGCGTGCTTGGCGATTCGGGTAAGGCGTTCTTTCTGTTGCTGCTGGCGCTTCAGGCGTTGCACTGCAACCAGAAACCTGGCGGTTGCTGGCTCGCCATATAACACGGCGATCGCTCCTTTCGCATTCAATCCTTCGGGGGGACGCTCGCTCGTTCGCGGCGCCGCTCGGCAGCCAAGGGATCGCGGTCTCGGTAATTCGCGTGAACGCCCCGGGAACCTTTGCCGGCAGCCCGTTCCGAGGCATCCATGTTTCCCCTATTCTTATCGGCTATAACAAGCATACCACGCGAATGCAAGTAAGAATGGCCAGGGAATCTTTTCAATCGGGCTGTTTTTTTCCGGCGCAGACCCGCGTAAAGACGGAACATCGACCCCTTCGAGGCTCAGTTCGGCTTGTATTCTTGAAGGAATTGCGTATAGACGCCAACTTTACGCGAATCAGTTAGGCGAAATCTAGGGGATTCGGGCGGCAAACGGGCCGTCTGAGGTCCCGGATAGGCGCCGAAAAACGGAGACCTTGCCCATGGGGCTGGGGCGTGAACGGATTCTGAGGCTGCTCTTGGCGGCGGGGCTCTGCCTGCTGTCGGGCTGTTTCGGCGTCACGCAAAACCCCACCTATTTCCCCTACATGTCCTTCACGGGCGATATCATCCAAACGCACGCCAAGCCCGTGGGCTATAGCTATTACGGCAACTACGATCCGCATGCCATCAAGCTCGAAGTAAGACCGTTGGAAACCACCAATCCCGTACGCAAACAGCAGATACTGATTGCCACTGTTTATGACGAAAAAGGCATCCCTCGTCGCGATCGCCGCGTGGAGTGGATCCTCGAGGGCGTTGGCAACATCGTTGAAGTGGACGAGAGTGGTTGCTTTGCCGGCCGCGGCTATAAGGTCGACAACAAATACGCCGTCAGCTACACGGAATACCACGAACATCGCTTTACGCGCGGCAACAGCGACCCCAACGACGATTATGTGATTCGCCCCGGCCAAACTTGGTGCGTGATCAGCTCCGCGGTAGAGGGCGATACTTTCGTCACGGCCTATGCCCCGGAAATCCACAACAACGACAACCAGCGCGTTTTCGTGACCCAGCGCTGGGTCGACGCCGAGTGGACGATTCCGCAACCGGCGGTCAATCGTGCCGGCACCGAGCACGTCTTCAATACCAGCATCGTGCGCCACACCGATAAGCAGCCGCTGGCCAACTACCGGGTACGTTACACGATTCTCGATGGTCCGCCGGCCGTTTTCTTGCCGGATCGCACGCAAGTCACCACGGTGACGAGCGACTTGAGCGGCAATGCCAAGGCGACGATGATGCAGGTAACGCCCCAGGCGGGACAGAACCGCATAGGCGTCGAGATCATTCGGCCGCCGGATCCCATGTCGCCGGGCGGGGTGGGAGTCATCGTCGGGCGCGGCGAGACGACCAAGCAATGGCAAGCGGCGTCGGTCAACGTAACCATGGCGGGGCCGCCCACCGCGATAATCGGCCAGGAAATCAACTACACGGTAACGATCACGAACACCGGCAACGTAGAGGCACAAGCGCTCACCGTGCGCGACCCGCTGCCGGCGGGCTTGCAATTTGTCCGTGGCGACCCGCCGCCGATCCGCGAAGGCAATCAATTGACTTGGACGCTGGGCCTTTTGCCTGTGGGCCGCAGCCATATCGTTCATTTGACGGCCACGGCCGATCGTCCGGGAAGAGCCTCGAATTGCGTCAGCGTCACCAGTTTCGAGGGTCTGCGCGAAGAGCGGTGTGTGAATACCGAAGTGTCTGCGCCGGTCCAGGTCCGGCCGGAGCCGGCCCCGTTGCGGCCGGGCCAGGGCAACCCGCCGAACCCGGGCGGTCTTGGAAATCAGGGAAATTCGGGTGTGCTGCCGCCTCCGGGACCTGGCGTTCGACCGCCTATTGGTCCTCAACCTAACGCTGGGCCGAATCTGTCGTTGGCGATGGACGAACCTTTGAGCATGGGTGTGGGAGCACCGGTAACCTTCAGCATTACCCTGACCAATACCGGTTCTGCCCCGGCGTCCGGAATCGTGCTCAGCGCCTCGTTTGACAAGGGGCTCGAGCACGAGACCAAGGCCAATCCTGTCGAGTTACCCATGGCTAGCTTGAATGCCGGCGACATTAAGAGCATCCCGCTCATCTTGACCCCGCGTACTGCGGGTCTCTTGAAGGTGCGACGTTACGCTGACAGCCGACGGGGGCATAAAGAAAGAAGTGGAACGCACGCTTACGGTGCCAAGGGCTCAAGTCGCTTTGACGGTCACTGGTCCCCGCTCGCGCTATGTCAATCAGTCGGTGACTTGGGAGATTCGCGTCGTCAATCCGACCGATATTCCGCTAGCCAACGTTGAAGTGCGCGATGAACTGCCTTCCGAAGTGACTTTCGTCAATGCGACCGAAGCCGGCCAGTTCGTGAACGGCCAGGTGTTCTGGAACGTCGGCAATATGGGCCCCAAAGAACAGCGGGTTCTACAGGTGACTGGTCGCTGTCAGCGTGCCAGCCAGGCCCTCAACGCCCTGGCCAATAAGGCGTCAGTGAAAGCAGATGGCGGGTTAGGTGAACAGGCGGAGGCGCCGCTCGAGATTCTCGGCCTGCCGGCTTTCAGCATGGACATCACCAAGGCGGGCGATCCGGTGGCGCGCGGCGGCAAGGTTACTTACAAGGTAGTGGTTACCAACCGCGGATCCCTGCCGGCTAATGCCGTAGCGCTGACGGTGAGCGTGACGCCTTTCCTGCAGATTACCCACGGCGAGGCCCGAAGGCGCCGCGAACTGAGTCGCAACGCTTGATATTCCCAGCTCAAGACGGTCTGCAGCCAGGCCAGTCGTTCACCTACACCATCGAAGCGCTCGGTCTGCAAGTCGGCGATGCCCGCTTCCGAGCCGAGTTGACCACCAGCACCTTGCCGACGCCGGTCGCCAAGGAAGAGAGCACGACCATTTACGATCCAGCTTCCGGGCCGCCTAAACCGGCACAACCACCGGCTGGCGCTGGCGCCCCCACCGTCCGGGCCGCCAGTGCCGATCCCGCCGCGATGAACGCGAGGATCGGGTGGTGGAGGGCATGGATCGCTGATTATTTCCCAAGAAGCATTTCGGAAGGCCTGCTTATGCCCGGGACGAAATCCCCGCCCGTGGCGTCCGGTGAACAATGGCCGGCGCTTTGGATTGCAGCTCCGCCAAAGCTGCCAGTGTATTGCTGATCTCGTCTCGGGTATCGAGAACCTCAAGGCTCCAGGTGCATTCCCAGCGGGCGCCCGGTTCCAACGCCTGAACTCGGCCGTTTTTTCTCTCGAACGATCTTGGGTTGGGGAAGTTTGTCCCCGGTTCCAAGCCAGTGACGTAGCCATCCTCATGGGCGGCAGTGTTTTTCCAGAGCGTGAAGCAAGGAAGCTCGCGTTGATTCCAGCGCATGCACAGGCCACGTTCACCACTGGCGCTGTAAAAGAGGGCCGAGGATCGGCCTTCAGGATCGGTTGCAGGCAACATGCAGTAAACCTGCTCAGCGAAGCCCGGAGTTGGGCCAGAACAGGCGTCAAAATTCTCGATGCCCTCGGCCGCACGCTGAGAAATGGGGGAAACTTCGCGACAAGCCATGGCAAGCCGGCTGCCCGGTCCTAGAAAGGGCGGCCCAATGTTGCAATGGTAGAGCATCTGCATTTCGGTGGGCTGAGCGCCGCGGTTTTCGACTACATCATGCACGACGAATCGATTCGATCCTGCACAGGTTGAGATGGTGCCCGTTAGATGGAGATGCGGAAAGAACAGCCCGCCCTCGGCTACTCGGCCAATGACGCTCATTTCGTGCGGCGGCTCGAGATTGATCCGTACTTCCACATAATGCGCCGGCTGGTTGGCGATGCGGCCATGCAAGGTGAGAGGCATCGAAGTGGTATTTCCTGCGCCATCTGTACGCACGTCCATTCCAGGAGGACCATTGCTGGCTAGTCCGCAGCGGCAGAGTAGTTCGTCGAAGCCTGTGAGCCAGCCGAGACCGCCGCGATGATCGAGATTCACGAACTTAGGATGCACCGGCCCTTTGACGGGAGCACGCCAGCCGAGGAAATTGCCACGATACTCGCCGCGCCAAATGCCCATGCCGCGTGTCGGCAGCACCGAGAACGATAGGGTGCCATTATCGACCTCGATGAGGTCGATGCCGTCGCGAAGTCCGCCGCGCAACGTTCGCTTCCGGATCGACCACTTCTGGCCGATGGGTAGACGCAGGCTATCTTGGTTCACGACCAGGCTATCCAACCAAACGTCGCTGGAGATATCAGTCACGATCCAGGATTGGTAACGCGGCATGGGTAGGTCTCCGCCACAAAACATAGGCTCGATTTAGTGAGCCTCCTGCGTTAGCAGGATTGGTAACACGGCATGGTTACGTCTCCGGGACAAAACATAGGCTCGATTTAGTGAGCCTCCTGCGTTAGCAGGGGGAGTTTTGCCAGAACCTCCCCCCACTAACGTGGGAGGCTCGCGAGACACGGTGCAGGCTCGCCAAGTGCGTCGCAAGTTCACTTACTTGAGCATCCTCTCCGCACAATAGAATGGCGGATAGCCCATGGCACAGTGAATTCTCCTTCGGCTGCAGAGATTTCGCCCCTGAACCTCCTGACGTATCGTCTTGTCAGGATTGGCGGGGCCGCTATAGTTATCCTTTCCGATTGTCTTGGCTGGATCGGCTGGTTTTTGCGTTGACGTAGCGGAGTGAACCATGGGATCGCAGTGTGACGTGTGCGGCAAAAAGCCGGTCAAAGGCAACCAATATTGCAAGCGCGGCAAGGCCAAGTACTTAGGCGGCGTTGGTCGCAAGATTACCGGAATCAGCCGGCGACACGTTCCGGCCCAATCTGCAAAGCGTCCAGGTGCAGTCGGGTGGCGGCGTCGAACGGAAAAACGTCTGCGTGCAATGCATCCGCAGCGGCAAAATTCAGCGGCCGCAGCGGCGCAAACTCTTTCAGGTGCCGGCTTCCCTGTAACCGTTTCAAGGGCATCCGCGATGGCGCTCTCGGTTGAGCAAGTGCGTTGGGCTGCCCACCTTTCTCGTTTGGAATTAAGCCAGGCAGAATTGGAAACGATGGCCGAGCAGCTCGGCAACATCATCGACTATGTCAATCTACTTCAAGAAGTAAACACCGAGGGGATTGAGCCGATGGCTCATCCTCTCCCGGTGCAAAATGTCTTCCGTGAAGACAAGCCGACGCCTTCGCTGCCCACGAATGCAGCCTTGGCCAACGCCCCGGACCGGCACGGCGACTTCTATAGTGTGCCGGCCGTGCTCGAATAGTTGCGGAACGCAGAGCGGACAAGGCAGGCGATCCCTGCCTTTTTTCATGCAAACGCCGACGGCCGACCGACTCGGATCGGCCGGCCCTGCGGCATCCAAGCCGAGCTTTCATTTCCATGATCGAACGGAACGCCGCCGAGTTAATGTCCGCCCTCTCCCGTAGGGAAATTACCTCCGAGGCGTTGACCGGCCACTATCTCCAAGCCATCGAGCAACGCGATCCCAAGGTAAAGGCGTTTTTGCACGTCGATAAGGAAAAGGCCCTTGCCGATGCCCGGTCCATCGACATCCGCCGTAAGAACGGCGACAAGCTTGGTCGCCTTGCCGGCATGCCCATCGCGATCAAAGACGTGCTCTGCATCGAGGGCGTTCCGACTACCTGCGGCAGCAAGATTCTTGAAAAATTCGTGCCGCCCTATGACGCTCATGTGATCACCTGCCTGAAACAGGCCGATGCCGTGCTACTGGGCAAAACGAACATGGACGAGTTCGCCATGGGCTCGTCGACGGAAAACAGCGCCTATCAAACGACCTGCAATCCCTGGGACCTCGAACGCATCCCGGGCGGGTCCAGCGGCGGCTCGGCAGCAGCCGTTGCCGCCAGCGAAGCGCCGTGGTCGCTGGGCACCGATACCGGCGGCTCTATCCGCCAGCCCGCCAGTCTTTGCGGCATCGTCGGCCTCAAGCCGACCTATGGCCGGGTCTCCCGCTATGGCATGGTTGCTTTTGCCAGCTCGCTCGATCAAATCGGCACCTTCACGCACGATGTACACGATGCGGCCTTGCTCATGGAAGTTATCGCCGGCCACGATCAGCGAGATAGCACCTGCGTGAACAAGCCAGTCCCGGCTTACACTCAAAGCGTCGACCGAGCGGTGAATCCGCTGACGATCGGCGTCGCTCGCGAATATTTTGGCGAAGGACTCGATACCGAAGTGGAGGCGAGCATTCGCGCCGCCTCGAAGGTTTACGCCGATGCCGGGGCCAAGATCGTCGACGTTTCGCTGCCCCATAGCCCTTACGCGATTGCCGTCTATTACTTGGTGGCCACGGCTGAGGCCTCGAGCAACCTGGCCCGCTACGACGGCGTGCATTACGGGTTTCGAGCGAAGTCGTTCGCCAATATCATCGACATGTATAGCCGCAGCCGGGGTGAGGGCTTCGGCAAAGAAGTGAAGCGGCGCATCATGTTGGGCACCTATGCCTTGTCCAGCGGTTACAAGGACGCCTATTACCTGAAGGCATTGAAGGTTCGCCGCCTTATCAAAACCGATTTCGACCAGGCCTTCGCTTCCTGCGATGTGATCCTGGGCCGACTTCGCCGACCGCGGCATTCAAGATCGGCGAGCGCACTGCCAACCCATTGTCCATGTATCTTTCGGACATCTACACAATTAGCTGCAACCTTGCGGGCATTGCCGGCATCAGCATTCCATGTGGATTTACCAAGAGCGGCCTGCCCATCGGCCTCCAAATCTTGGGCCCGCCGTTCGAGGAAGAGAAGATGTTCCGCATCGCCCGCATGCACGAACGAGCGACCGACTGGCACACGCGCAGGCCGAAGCTGTAAGAAGCGAGCACTGGACATGGATTATCGCATCGTCATCGGCTTGGAAGTTCACGTACAGCTTCTCACGAAGACTAAGCTCTTCTGCGGCTGCAGCACCCAGTTTGGCTTGCCGCCGAATTCGGCTACGTGTCCTGTATGCATCGGCATGCCCGGCGTGCTGCCGGTGATGAATCGGCATGCATTCGATTTGGCTCTCAAGGCCGCCATGGCGCTGAACTGCCGAATCGCGTCGTTCACCAAATGGGATCGCAAGAACTACTACTATCCTGATTTGCCCAAGAACTATCAGATCAGCCAGTACGATTTGCCTTTCAGCGAAGAAGGCTGGCTGGAGATTGAGACGGCCAACGGCAGCAAACGGGTTGGCATCATCCGCGCCACCTTGAAGAAGATGCGGGCAAGATGATGCACGACGAACAGAAGAGCGGCAAAGACAGCCTGGTCGATCTCAACCGGGCCGGCACGCCTCTCTTGGAAATCGTCAGCAAGCCGGAATTGGAGGCTCCCGAAGACGCCAAGGCCTATCTGGAGGAATTGCGGCTGCTGCTCAAGACGCTGGGCGTCTCCGACTGCGAAATGCAAGAAGGCAGCCTGCGTTGCGATGCCAACGTCAACATTCACATTCCGCAACCTGGCGGCGGCGTTGCGGCCACGCCGATCGTCGAAGTCAAGAACCTCAACAGTTTCCGTGCCGTGGAAAGGTCCACCAAATACGAAGCAGGTCGCCAATTCGAGGAATTCAAAAAAACGGGCAAGAAGTTCGGCGAGGTTCCGAAAGCGACCGCCGGGTGGGACGATTCGCGCGGCGTGACGGTTGTCCAGAGGCGCAAGGAAGAAGCCTCCGATTATCGCTATTTTCCGGAACCGGACTTGGTGCCCGTCGTAGTGGATACTGCCTGGATCGAGGCCACTAAGGCCGGCATGGGTGAATTGCCGGCAGCGCAGCGGCAGCGATTGGCCGAAACTTACAGCCTGAGTTCTTATGACGCGAGCGTGTTGACAAGTCAGGGTCGCAGCCTGGTTGTCTATTTCGAACAAGTTGCCAAGGAGAGCGGCGATCCCAAGGCCGCCTGCAATTGGGTCACCAACCAGGTGCTGCAGACGCTCAACGAACGCAAGATCGCAGTCGACGCATTCCCGGTGGCCGCACCCATGCTGGCCGACCTGCTCAAGCAGATCAAGAGTACGGGCCTCAACATGCAGCGGGCTCGCGAGGTTTATGCTCGTATGCTCGAAACGGGCGCCGCGGCCGAAAAAGCAATTGCTGAGCTAGGCTTCAAAGTGGTGGCCGATGAAGGCCAGCTCGTCGAAATCATCAAGCGAGCGATTGCCGGCAATCCCAAAGCGGTTGCCGATTACAAGAAGGGCAAACTCAAAGCCGCAGATGCCATCAAAGGGGCAGTCATGCGCGAAACCAAGGGCATGGCCAAGACCGAGCTCGTGCAGCAGCTTTTGCTTGTGGAACTGGATAGAGTTCAAGGGTAGAAGTAGTCGTAGGACTGGCAGCCTTGCCTGTCTATTCGCCGCAGGGACAGGCAAGGCTGCCTGTCCTATGACTGAAGTCCAACCTGCACCGCAACTCCGGCGAGTTCCGCTACCAGGGCCCTGCCCGAGCCTTCGCTTAGATCGGAGGAAGAGTTTGGCCGCCTCCATCGCATCAGCCCACCCCGGTGATTCGCCAACCACTCCGACTCCGACTCCGCCGCCGGCCACCGCTCGGCTGAGTTCGCTCGATCAATTCCGTGGCTACACCGTGGCCGGCATGATCCTCGTCAACTATTTGTCCGGCTTCGCAGTTAGCCCCGCAGTGCTCGGGCATCACAACACGTATTGCAGCTACGCCGACACGATCATGCCGCAGTTCTTTTTCGCGGTCGGCTTCGCTTTCCGCCTGACTTTCGGCCGTCGAGCGGCGAGCGCTGGATTGGGTGCCGCTTACCGACATGTGGCAAGGCGAATCATCCTCCTCGCACTGGTCGCGATTGTTTTTTACAGCTATCTCGACTGGGGAGGTCTCTGGGCAAGCCTGCATTCAAAGCCCTATTGGGAGACCTTGCACGAAGCGGCCAAACGAACCTGGTTTCAGACGCTTATGCACATTGCGGTCACGTCGCTATGGATTCTGCCCGTCATTCGCTCTTCCGAAATGAAGCGAATCCTCTACCTGATCTTCTCCGCTTGCGCTCACGTGGTCGTGTCGTATTACTTCAATCTCACATGGATCAACTCGCCACCTGGTGCAATTGATGGGGGGCCGCTGGGTTTCTTGACCTGGAGCATCCCCACTCTGGTCGGCACCTTGGCATGCGACGCAGTGGTCGGCACAGGCGAATCCAGGCCCAAGGTGATGAAGCTGGCGTTCTGGTCGGTTGCCATCATGTTGATTGGATATGGGCTATCTTGCGGCACGCGTCTTTACGATGTCGCTCGAATCGGCATTACCGCCCCAGGGGCCGTCAACATGGTCCTGCCTCCTTTGAACGGGCTGGAACTGGGCGGAGCCGCCTCCTACCTGGCCGAGCCCCCCTTTGTTGCGCCGCCCGGAAAGGACGTGAGACTCGAAAATTACTGGATGATGAGCCAGCGCTATTCGACCGTTTCTTATCAAACCTTTGCCGCCGGCTTTTCGCTGGCGGTATACTTGCTGTTTTACCTGTTGTGCGACCGCTGGCATCTAGGATTGGGCATGTTCCGCACGCTGGGCCGGAATGCCCTAACGGGCTACATCATCGGCATCTTGATCCAAAGACAGATCAAATCGCGCATCCCGCACAGCAACGAGAACCAAGTCGCCGGCGTGGGAGGTGGCACTCGGTTTTCTCTTACTGTTGCTGTGCGTTTATGCCATCTTGCGGGTTCTGGAGTGGCGGCGGATTTTCGTGAAGTTGTAGCCGTTGAGACTCCTGGCCTAGCATTGGGCAGATCGGTTTCCATCAGAATTTGGAATTCAGCACCGAGAAACGAACTCTACGACCGGAAGTCCTTGCGGGAATAATGTTTGCGATAGTTCGTTTCTCGGACACTCGGACACCCCCACTTTGACCGGCCGTTCGTGGCTCCCGTGAGAAGTGCCTGATCGCAAACTTTGTCATAATTTCGAGTTGTGGCATTCGCTCTTTCGTTTCTGAAGTGCATTTGTTCTGGAAGGCCTCTTCTTCGACAACTCTGACTTTGGACTCTGCCCTCCCGCATTTCTGCTGAAGGCGGTTAAACCGGCCTGGCGGCAATCGCCTCCGTCAGCTTGCCTGGCGGCTTGCCGAACAGCTTTTCATATTCCTGGGCCGTCGTCTGCAAACGGATCTTTACCTTGTCGTAGTGATTGAGCGCGATGTCGCTAAGTTTGTGCATCTGGAACGGATTACGCATGCGTTCGAGGGTCTGGTCGGCGAACAGAGCGATATTTTCGAGTCTGTAAGCGATTGCCGGCACGATTTCCTCGAAGAGCACATCTCGAATCCAACGATCCGCGGTCGGATCTTTGAGAACTTGCCCGACCGTCTTAAATCCCTTCGGATAGAAGATCGCCACCATGATGGTGTGGATGCCATTCAGGATGCGGACCTTGGGAAGGAAGCAAGTGTTGAGATCATCGACTATCCGCTGCGCAGGGTCCGTGAACAGGGCCGGCATCCCGCTGGCAGTCTTTTCCAGAGCCCAAAGTGCGTAGGGCTCCGCACACACGAGTAGTTTGTCTTCTTTCTGCAGGGCAACTTGATCGGGCGGGGGATCCGTGATGATGCAATCGACCAGGCTATTGAGCCAGCAACATTTGGCGGCTACCCAATCGACGAACTCTGCGGGTAATTGCCATCGACCAGCTTGGGTCGATACCAGGCCTAGGAGCTTCTCCGCATTACGCTCTATTAGTTCGCAGGGCAACAGCACCAGGGGTGAACCGCCAGCCTGGAATCGTGCCCAGAGCACTTGCGTAAGCAGAGCCGGCATGGTTTTGGGCGGCCGGGAATCGAGGCGGTCTGTCGCATCGAGCACGAAACCCGATTCAGTCGAATTGGAGACGATGTAGCGTAGGGCAGTGGAGCGCGCCACCGTCGAGCACCTGGTCCATTTGTGTCGTGGCCAGAAGCGCTCGGCTCACGCTGTGGATTTTCTCGGGCCGCTCGACGACCACGCCATTTTCGAGACCACGCACGAGCACGTGATAGCCATCGTGGCTGCCGATTGAGCAGATCGGCTCGGGGGCCGGGAGTCGTTTGCACGATGACCACCTTGCCGACGTTCTGGCCGCTATCGTTTGCGTGTTGAACGAAGCGATCGATGAACCCGCGCAGAAAACGGCCGGCGCCGAATTGGAGGATGGTTTCGTTAGCGCAGGACATGGCTTTCCTTTTTTCGCCAGGAATTCAGCCCCGGATGGGGCGAAAGTCAATAGCCAGGGGCGTAAGCCCCTGGAAAAGATCACCAACAACAAGCAGCCCCGGTAGGGGCGAAAGAGCTCTGTCGCCCCTGCCGGGGCTAGAAGTATTATTATTTCCACCAGGAGCTCACGCCCCTGGCTATTAACCTTCGCCCCTATCGGGGCTGTCGGAAAGTCAAGAGTTAGGAAGCAAAGGATTCTCGCGTGCTCATCAGCGCCAGTCGTCGAACCGACATTGCTGCTTTTTATACGCCTTGGTTCATGAACCGGGTCCGGGCTGGCTTTTGCACCGTCCCTAATCCGATGAACCGCAAGCAAATCTCTGAGATTTCTTTGGCTCCGGAGAATGTCGACGCCTTTGTGTTCTGGACGCGCGATCCCCGGCCTCTCCTGACCCACCTCACCGAGCTGGATGAACGCGGCTTCAACTACTACTTTCAGTTTTCGCTCCTGGGCTATCCCCGCCTAATCGATCCGAAATCGCCAGCCACGAAAATCGCGCTGACAACCTTCCGGCAGCTGGCCCAACGCATCAGTCCTGAACGCGTGATTTGGCGTTACGATCCAATCCTATTCAGCCAGCTGACGCCTCCCTCATATCACGAGGACCAGTTCGCCCGGCTGGCACAAGAGCTACGCGGTTCGACCCGTCGCTGCGTGCTCAGCGTGGTCGACATCTATCGCAAACTGCAAGGCCGGCTCCGGAAACTGGCCGACACGCCCGCAGCGTTCGAGAACATTTCGAGCGAAAAACTTCATGGTTTACTGGAGCGATTGGCTGTAATCGCGGAAGCGGACGGCATGGAAATCAGCAGCTGTGCCGAAGCTGAAGATTGGTCGCCTTGGAGCGTGCCTCCGGGGAAGTGCGTGGACGCCGGTTTGGCGAATCGTCTCTTTGGCTTGTCCTTGCCCGACCAGAAGGACCCGCGCCAGCGGGAAGCCTGTGGCTGCGTCGTGAGTCGCGATATCGGTATGTACGACTCCTGCCTTTTTGGCTGCAGCTATTGCTACGCCACGACGAGTTTCGCGCGGGCTCGCGATCAGTTCGCCGGCCACGATCCCGAATCGCCAAGCCTCGTTTGAAGGCGAATCTCAGCTGCTCACTTCTTTTTCAGATAAGCCTGTCGTTGCAATTCCCGCATCCTTTCGATGGCATAACGCAGTATGGTCCCTTGCCAAAGAAGGGGAGAATTCAAGGCGTGCATCGTTTCCGAACGCTCTTAACCCTGCCCGTCGGCTCCGTACGCCTTCTCCTCCACAAGCGCCGATCCCAACAGGATGTTGAGTCGCCGTTTGAGGTCCGAGCGGCGGTCGTTCAGGCGATAAACAGAGCGCCGCAACTCGATAAACCGGTTGCCGAAGGCGCCGGTGCGTTCGCAGGCGCGGAGCGCGTCTTCGGTGGTCCACAATTCCTCGTTGATCGTTCGGAGTTCATCGACCAGCTGCCTGGCTTCGTCGGCGCCCGTTAGATTGCGTTCGGCGCAAACGCCCGCCAAGGCGGCGAGCTCCTTGCGGATGTTGCCCAATTTGGCGGGGTCGTGGATTCGCCGGCTCTTGATCTCGAGAATCGTCAGTTTGTCGAGCAATTCGCCTGCGGAAACTTCGACGCAGAGCGGGGCTCGCCTGTTGGATCCGGCCAATCGAGATTTCAACTCAAGTGCCATGCGTTGAAACACGCCGCTCCAATCGCCCGGGCTCGACTGGCGGAAGAGCCACATGGTTGGGTACCAGGGGCTGTCTTCGCGGTCGAGCAGCCAGCGCCAATTCGGCACGTGGCTCAGAGCCACCCATGTGGGCACGGCCAGGGCGCCTGCCAAGTGAGCAATGGCCGTGTCCGAGGTAATGACCAGATCGAGGTTCTTCATCGCGGCAGCTGTATCTTGAAACGCTCCCGTTTCTCGATCCAGCTCGGCGGCCCAGGTTCACGATTTCAAAGCGCGAACCCCAGGCCGCCAGCTGTTCGGTCCCGGCGCCATGCTGCAGGCTGAATAAGTGCACGCCGTCCAGCTCAGCCAGCGGTGCGAATTCGGCCAAGGGAATCGAGCGCAGGCGATCGAAGGCGAACGACGTATCGCCTTGCCAAGCAATGCCGATCTTGAATCCAGGATAGGCACGCAGGCGTTCGCGCCACCGGTGCTCGAGTCGCTCGTCGGCGAAGAGATAGGGCACGGAATTGGGAATGGTGTGCACCACCGTGCCGGCGAACAGCGGCAAGCTCAACAGCGGCAGCTGCAAATCGAACGGCGGCAGAGGCCTGCCTGGGCAAATGCGATCGACGGCGGGGCAGGTCGACAGCAGCGGAATCAGGTCCTTCGGACAGCCGAGCAGCACCTTGCCGCCGCGTTGCTTGACGAAAGCGGCGTAGCGAACGAATTGCATGGTGTCGCCGCGCCCTTGCTCGGTGTGCAACAGCACCCATTCGCCACGAAGAGGGCGACCGTCCCAAGACGGTTGCGGGAACAATTCGGGGTTCAAGGGCGGCTTCACGCGCCATTCATGTTCGGGCCAACCTTCGGTGAAGCGCCCTTGCAGCAGCAGGAGCATGGCGAGGTTGTAATGCGCTTGATCGTACTCGGGCTCGAGGGCGATGGCCCGCCGATAGCAATCTTCGGCGTCGAGCGGTCGATTGCGGATCTGCAGCGCCAGCCCCAGATTGCTAAGCACTTTGGCGAATGCGGGATCGAGACGCAACGCCTCGCGAAAGCAGGCCTCGGCTCGCGCCCATTCGCCTTGGGCCCAGTAGTTGGTGCCCAGCACATTGTGAACGACGGAATCGTCGGCTTTTAGCGCCAGGGCTCGTTGTAAAGCGGCCTGAGCCTCCACGAATCGTTTTTGTTCTTTGAGTGCGATTCCCAGACTGAAAGTGCATTCGGCGTTCTCGGGTTGGTGCTCGAGCACCCGTCGCTGCCAGCTTTCGAGCTCGGCCCAGCGCTGGAAACGCCTGAGCAGGATGGCCAGGTTTCGCTGCGCCTGGGGGTAGGCCGGGCGAAGTTCTAGCGCCCGGCGATAACAAGCCTCCGCTTCGGCTAATCTGCCCAGCCCTGAAGGTGCAGATTGCCCAGGTCGTTGAAGAATTCGGGAACGTGTGGCGCCGGCCTGGCGGCTTCGCCGTAAGCTACAGCAGCTTCCTGGATACGGCCCTGTCCACGGAGCAAGTTTCCCAGCGCGTGACGCAAGTCCGCCCGGTGCGGTTCCCGCTGGATGACAGTTAGCAGGTTCCGGATTTCATCGGACATCGTTCTGTTATTCAGGCCGATTCTCTAGTGGCCGGCATGACATCATTTTTGGATAAGTGAGATCGTTTTAGGCTGGCAGTTCGGCTACAAGAAAGAGGTAAGGTCGGGAATCGTTTGCGGGAAGGCCCCGCACGGCTCACTCACAAACGATTTCAACACCTTTGCATAAGGAATTGATTGCTTTTGTTTACCAAATCGCCAACTCGGCACGTGCTAGCCCAGCGGCGATCGAGAAATCATTGTCGATCACATGGATTTGGTAAAAGGCCCACCAATCGAGTCTTGTTTAAGGGCATTGCCAACAGTCGAAGTCAAGTCAGCGATGTTGCCATAGGTCACCAACTCAGGCGGCAGGTACGGCTTCTTGAAGCTAGCAACGCCCTTTTCAACCGTTTCCTTCACAGTGTCACTCATGTCGCGGTTCCTTTTGAGATGATTAGGGGGGCAGTTTGTTGTTGGACCCAGTGAGCAAGACAATAAGGACGCAAATCCGTCCAGGGTTGAATCTCTCTCGTTCCTCTGGGGCCGCAGATTTCCGCTAAACCAGGAACGGCCCGGCGGCGAACGAACGGGTCCACCGTCTCGGGAAGAGTATAGCGGGCGAGTTTGCAAGGGTCAAGCTGCTGCAAAGCCGCAATGGGCGGTTGCCCCGGAAAAGTCGTTTTGGGGCGTAAGCGGATGTTTTCGGGCAGAAGCCCTTTGGCTGCCTCACGAAAGAGAAGCTTGTCTATGCACCAGGGAAACGGCGGGATGCTCAGGAAATAGCCAAATACGCGTAAGTCGAAAAAAGGATTAACGAGGTCGAGCGGTACACCGGTAAACCCCGCATCAACCTGTTCGAAGATTATCGGCCAAACGGAGGCAGTTACGTAGGCGTGTGCTTTAGCATGCGTGGCGTGGCAAACTGGAAGTTCCTGATTCAAGGCTTGGTAGCGTTCGTGTAATGCATCGCCCGCAAAACTCTTCGTTCAGCCAGTCAGGGAAGCCATGAACCGGCTTTTCCCGACGCCAAGAGTTTGCGAGGGCGGCAATCCAAGTGGCGGACGGCGGCCTTGATGCCAGCCGAAACTCGCTATTTCCTTGAAAAGGCGGGGCCATCGGCCCCGCCAAAAGAGATCCAGAAAATAGTTGTGCGGCCAGGCAGAGCCCCGGGTCGCCGCCATGCCCGGTCAGGGCGACTCTGGCCGTGGCCGCCGCTTGCCCGTGAAAATCCTGAACGGCATGCATGATGGGGTAATCGGTTGGCTCGGGAACCACCCAGCCGCCAGTCTGTAGCCCGTTGTTCCCCGAATGCTCGTCGTCGGCCCCGGCCAACCAGGAAAAACTCTGTATTCATCGAACGGCATGGCGTGTAAAGGAATGCCTATTCCTTCCGCTGCTCGCGGCGGCCCAGACGCGTTCCTTATCATCGATGATCCGCTCGTATGTCATGACATGCGCATGCAGGTCGCTATGGCCGAAGGCTTCCTTCAGATAGCCATGGGCGGCGGCGGCCACCAAAGTGGAATCGAGGCCGCCACTCATGAAGACGGCAGCTCGGGGCGTGCGCAAGCGATCTCGCAGCGCACAAACGCAACAAGCGGCGAAACTCTTCGACATATTCTTGGGGTTGGTGGAACCTCGAAGGCGGGATGTTCCGTTGGCAGCGACCAGTAACGCTAAATGCGTAGGCCGCCGGCTCCCCAGGTCAAGAAGTGTGCCGCCGGCAACCTACGCTGGCCCCTGAATGCCGTGGAATCGGGTTCACCGCCCCTTCCCTGCAGAAACCAGTCGCCCATGAACCGTTCGTCCAGCTCACGAGCCGACGCTCCGGATGGAGCCGCAAGCAAGCCAACGTATTGCTGAAAACCAGCGAATTGGGCATGCTGAGCAGTAGAAGAATGGGCGGACGCCGAACTGATCGCGGGCACAAAACAGCCGGCGTTTTTCTCTGGTCCCAAATTGCGAAACGAAATCGCCTGCCAAATAATCGAGACATTGTTCGCCCCAGACGCGATAGGCAGCCAGAATCAGCTTGGCGTCCGCTGCAGTTTCCGGCACAGGGCACGTCGCGTTCGGCCAGCCGGCGGCGCAGGCCTTCGCGGTCGTCGAGCCGAGCGTCGGCAGTGATCCAGATGCGGCCGTCCAGCGTGCAAGGCTGCTGTTCATCGATTTCGTCCGGAGTGGTGCGAAAAAGAGTGTGGCCCAAGCCGGCCTGGCCGCCGACCCAGACTGTTTGTGCGTCTGGCCCGCGAAATGCCAGGAAATCGGTCATTTTGCGGACGATCGCTTCGTCGGCTGGCGAATCGTCTCGGTTTACGATGCCCGCGATGCCGCTCATGTGGGTGCCTTGGGGATCGGAGTCGATAGGAGTACAGAATACAGTAGAAAGTAAACGGTGGAAATGAGCGAACCGCGAGGCGCCGATGCCTCATCCAATCTCGGCGACTGCCGACTGGCGTTCGCACTGGAAGGCGATTCCTGGTGGAGTGCTGGCCCCAGGACGCTCTGGTTTTTCCGTCTATTATTGTTCGCGAGTCGACGACATTTCGGAAATTAATGCAACGCTATGGATTGCGGAATTGCCAGCCGACTTACGGCGATTCTCTGGCAGAGCGCATCTTTGCGAAACGACGACGTTGCCCGAAGCCTGATGCAAACTCTTGTGAATTTTTTTTTGAATTTCCTGGTTGAACTCAGCTGCTTGGTTTGTATACTCCTACAATGGGTATCCTGGGTAAAGGTTGCCGTTGACTTAAGAACTAGATTATCGAGTAAGAGTGTGTACTTCGGTCGGGGGCCTCTTGCAAAAGGGGCCGGTGCTGGTAGGTTGATCCGCTGAACGACTCTTGCCACGCTCCCCGCCCTCCTTGGACTCGCAATTCGCGAAGACTGTCGAGAGCTGTACAAGGATTTAGTGCAGTTCTAGAGCCCGACAGGCTCAAATCTTGGCTATTGGCCGGCCGCTAGCTCGATTGGCCTCTGGATTTCAATACTTCTCCGTACGTCCAGTGTTTTCCCTTGAAAGGGTGATTCTTATGGCTTCCAAGTCTTGGATTCGTCGTCTTGTTTCCCAGAAGAAAAGCTCTCCATTCACGAAGAATTCGAAGTCTGAAAAAAGCCGAACAGGTTCCTCTTCACATCGAGGAACTGGAGATTCGTCAGTTGCTCAGCGTAACGGCCTCCTACGCCTCCGGAACCAAGACGCTTACCCTGACCGACTCGAACACGGCCGGCACCAACATCATCGTGGGCGATAGCACTGCGACCCCATCGGGAACCTACGTATTCGTTTATGATGCCGCGCGCTTCGGCTTTCGATCCGATTAGCGGCTCCGGTGTGGTCAACGTCACTTTGGCCGGCGGAAGCACCCCTGCACAAGGCATTTTGACCTCGGGCGTGACGCTCATCAAATATGTCGGCGGCAGCTCAACCTTTGCCGAAACCCTTACCCTGGGCGGCGGCACTACCATTGGCCCGAATACGCTCTCAGCCTACACCGGCACCAGCAGCTTGGTGGGCGGCTCGGGCAGCGATTCGCTTACCGGCGGCTCAGGCGCTGACACGCTCACCGGCGGCGCGGGAAGCAATACCCTCACGGGCGGCGCCGGCACCGATACGATTCTCGAAACCGCCAGTAGCTCCGACACCACCTTCACGCTCACGAACACTACCCTGTCCCTTTCGGGCGGCCAAGGCAGCGATACCTATTCCGGCGTGGAAATCCTCAAGCCGACCGGCGGCTCGGGCAACGATAACTTTATCATTAGCTCGTTTGCCAGCGTCAGCACCAGCGCCGTTCTCAACGGTGGCGGCGGCACCAATACGGTAACGGCCGTTAACGATACGAACTTCAGTATTTCGAGCACGACGCTGAACCGCGCCATCTCGGGCGGTAGCGTTACCTTCACCGCGGGAACCATTCAGCAGGCATCGCTAACAGGCGGCGCCAGCAACAACACCTTCACCATCAGCGGCTTTACGCGGCGCGCGTGACTTTAACGGGTGGCGGCGGCACCGATACGGTGATATCGGCCGGCGATTATAGCCCCGACATTCTTACCGATTCCAGCTTGACGCAAGGAAGCCAGGTTATCGCCCTGAACGCCATTTCCAGGGCGAGCTTGTCGGGGGCGACAGCCAACGATGAATTCAATCTCAATGGCTGGACGGGAGCGGCCACCATCACGGGCGGGTCCGGCTCCGTAACTTTGGACGGCCGCCAATACGATTCCGCGCCGAATAGTTCGAACCTCTGGGCCTTCGGCGGCGCGGCAACGGCACCATCAACGCCAATGTTCCCGCCAGCGCAATCACCTTCAGCCAAATCACCAACGTCAATGGCGGCAGCGGCAACGATACGTTTACCCTGGCAGCCAACGTTGCCCCGGCTGGAACGCTCAATGGCGGCGGTGGTTATAACGTTCTCAGTTTCGCCAATTGGACCAACAACGTTAACGTGAGTCTGACCGGACTTACCAGTGTTTCCAACATCCAATCGATCATCGGCGGCAGCGGCGACAACACCATAAGCGGCGGGTCGAACAACGACGCTTGGACGATCAATGGATCCAACGCCGGCTCGGTTACCGATGGCGCCACTACTACAGCTTTCAGCAGTTTTGGCAACATCATCGGCGGCACCAAGGGCGACGATTTCAATTTCACGGGAAATGGCTCCCTTTCCGGCGGCTTTGACCGGGGGCTCGAATGCCAGCTATCCGCAAGCCCTCGACTACGCCGGCTACAACGCCGCCATCAGCGTTTCCTCACTGCCGGCTCGGCCAACGGATTCAGCGGCACCGGCACCGGCATCGGCGCCGGCTTCACGAGAATTACCAGCCTGACCGGCAGCTCGAACAACGATGCGCTCACGGGCACCAATAACGACACGATCTGGACTATTCTTCAGCAGCGGAAACGATACCTCCTGACGGGAGGCAACACGCTTTTCGTTTACCTCGATTGAGAGTTTAATGGCGGCAATGGCAACGACACATTCGATTTTCCCGATGGTCCGGTCGGCATCCAGCTATCAACGGCGGCAATGGTCCAGCCAATACGTTGAGCTACGCCGGCTATACGGGCAACCTGAACATCACCTTGGGCGGCCTTACCGGGGTGACCAATATCCAGAGCATCGTCGGCGGCAGCGGCAACAACACGCTCACCGGCGATTCCTCCGGCTTCAACACCTGGACCATCAACGCCAACAACAGCGGCAACGACGCAGTTACCGGCGGCGGCACCAACGCGTTTTCCGGGTTCGCCAGCCTCGTTGGCGGTTCGGACGGCAATCAGTTCAATTTCCCCGTTAACAACACGGGCCTGAGCGGCAGTATGACGGGCGTTGGCAACGATACCCTGAGCTTCACAGGCCGGACTGTTTCCGAAGGCGTTTCCATTGCCAATTCGAGCGTAATGGTTTTTCCGGAACCGTTACCTCCGGCGCCATTGCGGGAGGTTTCAGCGGCATCGGCAATTTGGTTGGCACTGGCAATACGGGCCTTTGGGCGATACGCTGACTGGGGCTGGTATCTTTGAATTCACCGGCCCGGATAGCGGCTTGTTCGATAGCGATTTTTACCGACTACAGCGCCAATTTCAGTTTCTCACAGTGGCCAATTACACCACGGCAGTTCTTTGACTATCTTTGCCATCCAAAATGGCTCAGTCAGCGGGATGCTCGATGGTGGGCCAGGGGCAGAAATCAGTTAGGACCTCTCGCCGGCTTCTTCGGTGGCGGTTTACTTGACAAACGATTCGACCGGCAGCGGCAATTCCGCCACGGCGATTGCAGGCGGATTCACGCACATCGCATTCTTGCAAGGGCAATCGGCGAACGCAGGAAACGATACCATTTATGGCTCCTATCGGCAGCCACCTTGCTTGGGCATTAGTTCACCCAATACCGGAGATGTCGGATTTTCGCCTTTCTATGACTTCGGCAATCTCGTGGGCCGTGGCATCTCCGATAATTTCGCCTTCAGTAGCACTGGTACCTTGATCAGGATCGATCACCGGCAACGGCTCCAATGCGACCATCGATTACAGCGGCATCACCTCTCCTGTGAGCGTAACGCATTTCCAGCGCGAACGCTGCTGGCTTCAGCGGCAACGGCAGCTTGATCCGCGCCGGCTTCGCCGGCATCACCAGCCTCAAAGGCACCGCGGGAACGGATTCGTTGACTGGCCCGGCCACGGACAGCACCTGGCATATTCCCGATGCAGTCAACGATACCCTGACCTCCAATGGCGGCGTGCTCGGCTTCAGCTCCTTCGAGAGCTTGACCGGCGGAAGCGGCAATGACACCTTCCAGCTTCCCAATGGCAATGTCGCCGGCGTTAGCATCGATGGCGGCGCGGGCAATAATACCGTTGACTACACGGGCGACTCCGCCAATCTCAACATTAGCCTGGGCAACCTCACGCCCTTAGCCAACATCGAGAATTTCATTGGCGGCAGCGGCAACAACAGTATCACCGGCGTCAACAACGATAGCGACTGGACCATAACCGCCGCGAACGCAGGCTACGTTACTTGGGCGCTAACAACGATACCTTCCAGAATTTCGAGAATATCACCGGCGGCTCAGGAAACGATACGTTCGTTTTCCAACACAATGGGGCCGACGACAACATCGCCGGCATTCTGAACGGCGGCGCGGGCAACAACGTCGCCGATTACTCGGCTTTCACCGGCGATCAAAACATTCAGCTGGGCGTGAACGTCATCAATATCGAGACGCTTCATGGCGGTACCGGCAACAACACGCTTACCGGCGCCGACGCCGACAACGCCTGGTCGATAGCGGGGTTCAACAATGGCACAGTTGCGGCGACCCCCGGAGTGACCACTGCATTCGATCATTTCGGCAGCCTGGTCGGCAATGTGGGGAACGATACCTTCTCCTTTCAACCGGGTGCGTCGCTTTCCGGTTCTGTGACCGGGGCCTGCGCCGGTACGGAAGAGCTCGATTTCAGCACTTATGGCTCGCCCCTCCAGTATGTTTTGAGCGACGTGGAAGCAGGCAATGGCAACGTATCCATAATCAGTGGCGGCTTCTTCAACATCAATACCTTGCAAGGCACGGGCGACAGCACCCTGGCCGGCGCCAGCAACGATTCGCTGACCGATGACGGCAGCGATCCGACCTGGTTCATCACCGGAATTGATTCCGGCACCGTCGGGATCGTTAACTTCAGCGGGATTGCCAATCTGATCGGTCAAGCCGACAGCAGCCCCACGTTCTTCTTCGAAGCCGGCTCCAACGTCTTTGGAACGGTCACGGGCGGAGGCAGCTCCACGCAAAGCACGCTGGATTTCTCCACCTACGGAGCCGCCGTTACCGTCAATTTGCAAACTTCTTCGGTCGGGCCCATCTTCAATGGCGCCAGCGGCGGTTTCTCCGGGTTTACCAATTTTAACGCCGATTACCTGGGCAGCACCCTGATCGGCACCGATGAAGACAGCAACTGGCTGATCTTTGGCGAAGGCAACGGCTCGATCACTTCGGGGCTCGAACCGGTTATCGGCGGGAAGGGCCTCCATCCGGATGCATTCGTTAGCTCGATCAGCTTCACCGAATTCACCAACCTGCAAGGCGGGCTAGGCAACGATACCTTTACGATGAGTGCGAGCGGCGGCACGCAAGGCTTAGTCGACGGACACGTTTGGGGCGGCAGCAACGGGGCCGAACCCAACGATGGCTCCAATATGAGCGGCCACGATGTTCTCGCTTACGACAGCAACTACACCAGTTTCGGCAACGGCACCAGCGTCAGCGTCGATCTCGGCGCCGGCACGGCCACTGGAATCACCGGCGGCATCGCCTCCATCGACCAAGTTTCGATCGCCGGCGGCAACAATACCCTCACCGCGCCCAACACCGACAACATCTGGGTGATTGACGCAGAAAATGCAGGCACGCTCAATAACGTTCCCTTCTCGGGTTTCGATAATCTGGTTGGCGGAACGCTCAACGATGCCTTCGAGTTCGAAAGCAGCGGATCCGTCGTCGGCATGATTGATGGCACCATCGCCGGTGGCGGAGGGGCCCTCAATACTTTGGATTACTCCGGATATGGTCTGACGGTGACCGTTGATCTGGACAATAGCTCGGCCACAGGCATCAACGGCGGCAACAGCTCTGGGTTTAGCGGCATCAATAACCTGGTAGGCAATGCCAATGCCACACTCGAAGGCAAAAACGAAAACACCGATTGGAATCTGTCCAACAGCACGGCTGGCACGGTCACTAACGATGCTACAGGCAACACGCCTTACAGCTATACCTTCAGCGGCTTCGCCACGCTGCTGGGCGGCTCGGGTGACGACACCTTCAACCTTGCCACCAACGAAGCCTTTGAGGGAACGCTGAACGGCGGCGGCGGCAATAACACGCTGAGCTATGCCACCTTCACAGTGCCTGTAACGGTCAACCTCGGCGGCGGCATCAACGGCGTTCTCAATATCCAGACCATCGTCGGCGGCAGCGGCACCGGCACCAACGCCGGCAACAACACCATTATCGGCGATGCACCGAACGGCAACGATCCATTCGGCCACTACGTTTGGGACCTTACCGGCACGGGCAATGGCTCCGTTTCCGACGCCTACCCGATCGGCGACGACACGGTTTATTTCTTCGGCTTCCAGAACCTGACCGGCAGCGATGCGGACGACACCTTCATCTTTGGGCCGGGTTCTTCGATTCCCGGAACGTTGGACGGCCAGGGTGGCGACAACACGCTGGACTTCGGCACTGCTCCGTTCGGTGTGGCCATCGAGCTGAATTTGGCCGCCGGAACCGTGACGACCCTGAGCAATGGTTCGCCAATAGGCAATCTGGTTGCTTCCAGTTTCGACATTCTCAAAGGAAGTGGAGTCACCGGCACCGGCGGCGACACCATCGCCGGCGCCAACGTCGATCTGTCGAACAATGCCACCGATTTGAACTGGGATATCTATGGAGATGACGCAGGCATCATCACCGACTCGGCAAACGATGGCTATGCGTTCAGTTTCTCGGGTGTTTCCAACCTGGTCGGCGGCGGCGGCAACGATACCTTTGCGATCGGCAATGAGGTCGCGGTCACCGGGACGATCGATGGTGGCGGCGGCATCAATACGCTGGACTACAGCGATTACGGCACGCCCGTCACGGTGGATATCGCACACGCCTCCGCAACCAATATCTTTGGCGGCGCCAACGGCGGCTTCAGCAACATCACGGATTTTGTCGGCAGCAACACCGGCGACAGTTTGTACGGCCCCTTTGGCGACCACACGTGGTTCATCCAAGGCACCGACTCCGGTTCGATTTCCAGCATCGGCTATGAATTCACCAATTTTGCGAATTTGTTCGGCCGGGGAGGAAACGATGCCTTCTACTTCTTCACAGGGTCCACACTCACAGGCACTGTCGATGGCGGCTTTGGCCACAATACCCTGAACTACTCTTGCGACTCGGACAGCATTCTCGTCAATTTGCAGAACGACTCTTCCACGAACATCGATGGCGGCGCTGACGATGGGTTCATGCACTTCCATAACTTCGTAGGCGGCGCCAATTCGACACTCGAAGGCAAAGACGAAGATTCAATCTGGAACCTGAACAGCAGCACTTCGGGCACGGTGGGCAACGCTGCCAATTTCCCCTTCTACAGCGACACCTTCAGCGGTTTCGCCACGCTGCTGGGCGGCTCCGGAAATGATGTTTTCAACCTTGCACAGAACGATGCCTTCGATGGGACCCTCAACGGCGGCGGCGGCAACAATACCTTGAGCTATGCCACCTTTACGGTTCCCGTGACGGTCAACTTGGGTGGCGGCGCCAACGGCGTTCTCAATATCCAGACCATCATCGGCGGCAGCGGCACCGGCACCAACGCCGGCAACAACACCATCATCGGCGACGCTCCAAACGCCAATGATCCCTTCGGCCATTACATTTGGGACCTCACCGGTACGGGCAATGGCTCCGTTTCCGATGCCTACCCGATCGGCGACGATACGGTTTACTTCTTCGGCTTCCAGAACCTGACGGGCAGCAGTGCGGACGACACCTTCATCTTTGGGCCGGGTTCTTCGGTGCCTGGAACGTTGGACGGCCAGGGTGGCGACAACACGCTGGACTTCGGCACCGCTCCGTTTGGTGTGCCCATCGAGTTGAATTTGGCTGATGGCACCGTCACAACGCTGAGCAATGGCTCGCCGATCGGCAACCTCATCGCTTCCAGTTTCGACATCTTGAAAGGCAGCGGAGTCACGGGTACGGGCGGCGATACGATCGCCGGCGCGAACGTCGATTTGTCGAACAATCCCACGAATTTGAACTGGGATATCTACGGCATCGATGCCGGCATCATCACCGACTCGGCCAACGATGGGTATTCCTTCAATTTCTCGGGTGTCGCCAATTTGATCGGCGGCGGCGGCAACGATAATTTCGCGATTGGCGATGGGGCCGCAGTCACCGGAACGGTCGACGGCAGCGCCGGTTTGAACACGCTGAACTACAGCGCTATACCACGCCGGTTACCGTCAATTTGGCGAACCAATCGTCAACCTACGTCTTCGGCAACGATGCCAATGGTTTCACCAACATCGGCAACCTGGTCGGCACCGGCATCACGGGTGCGACCGGCGACACCTTGATCGGCTATGCCTGCGACAACGTTTGGAGCCTGGCCGCCAATGACACGGATACCGGCTCCGTCAATGGCTTCACCTACTCGGGAGTTGCCAATCTCCAAGGCAACGCCGGCAACGATACCTTCAATTTCGGCCAGAATAGTGCCGTAAGCGGCAGCATCGATGGCGGCGCCGGCGGCAACAACGTCATGAATTTCACCGCTTACGGAGCTCCTGTCTCGGTCATGTTGACGGGCAACGATAGCGGTTCGGCGACTCCCATCGCCAACGACGGCCCCAACGGTTTCGCGAACATCAACTTCGTCATTTCTAACGACGCCCAGAACAACTCGCTGATGGGACCGAATTCGGCCAACCTCTGGTTGATTACCGGCAACGATAGCGGCACCGTCAACGGCTTCGGCTTCAGCGGCATGGCCAACCTGGTCGGCAACTACAATGTCGACGACTTCGTGTTCAGCAGCCAAAAGAACATCAGCGGCAGCATCGACGGCGGCAGCGGTGAAAACCTCGTCCCCGACGGCAATGGCGGCTTCAGCGATCAGGGGCAGTTTGTCGATACGCTCGACTACTCCGCTTGGGGCAATCATTCGGTGACGGTCGATCTTCGCAAGGATACCGACATCGAGCAGGTCATAGGAGCCAATGGGACCGGCGCCAATAACGTGCTGCAGGGCCCGAATCTGGATGCCGATTGGCAAGTGACCGGCACCAACAGCGGTTCCTTGTACTACGATGACGCTTCCCAAGTGACCACCTTCTCGTCCTTCAAGAGTTTGGTGGGCGGGTCGGGCAACGATGCCTTCCAGATCGTCGGCGGTTCGCTCCAGGGCAGCATCGCCGGCGGCGCGGGCGTCAACACCCTGGATTACTCCTTGTTCACTGCTGGTCATATCAGCGTCTCGCTCACGGGAGCGAACGCCGGCAGCGTCGGCAATGGCGGCCTCACCAGAGGCTTCTCGGCCATTCAGAACTTGATCGGCACGGGCGCCACCGGGACCAGCGGCGATAGCCTGACCGGCGCCAACAGCACAACTACCGTGAACCTGACCGGAGCGGACAGCGGCAACGTCAACGGCACGATCGCCTATAGTGGCATCGCCAACCTGGTCGGCGGTTTCGCCAGCTACTCCTTCGTGTTCGGCCCGGGCCATTCCGTCAGCGGCACAATTGATGCCGGGTCCACCTTGCTCGGTGCAACCAATACGTTGAACTACGCTAGCTATGGCAGTGCCGTCGACGTAAACCTGAAGAGCGACAGCGCTACAGGCATCGCTGGCGGGTTCACCAATATCAATGCACTTGTCGGCGCTAACGGAGTCGGCATTCCCACCACTCTGACCGGCAGCGACACGGGTAGCACCTACAATTTCACGGGCGCCGGTTCCGGTAACATCTCTATCATCATTACGCTCTTCACGTTCAGCAATGTGACCACCGTGGACGGCGGCGCCGGCGACGACACTTTCGCCTTCGGCGCCAATGGCAGCATTGCCGGCAACATCTTCGGCGGCGGTGGCAACGACACTTTGAACTACGGTTCCTTCGGGCAGGCGGTTGTCCTCAACCTGGACGACGATACGGTTACGCTGGCTTCCAACGGGGCCATCCCCGCCGGCATCACTGGAATCTACGGCGGCATCGAAAGCTTCAATGGAGCCAACAGCGCTCACGCGACTGTCATCGGCGCCAACGGTTCCAATGCTTGGTCGATCACGGGGGCCGATGCGGGCAACGTGGACGGTTTCGCTTTCTCGAACACGAAGAGCCTGACCGGCGGCGCCTCGGCGGCAGGCAGCGATGCTTTCGCGATAGGAGCTGCGGGATCGCTTTCTGGAACGATCACCGCCGGACCTGGCTCGAGCGAAACGGTGAGCGACGTGAATAGCGGCGCGAACTTCTCGCTCTCCGATGGCTCGATCGTCTACGGCGGCACCCACAACACTGCTCTGGCAGGAACGTTTACCGGAGCCGCCATTACGGCAACCGGCAGCACGACACACAATTTCAATGTGTCTGGCTGGACGGCGCGGATGGTGTTGCCGACCTCGTCGGCGGAACCGGCTCGAACAACCTCGTTTACAACAACGTGAACAACGTGAATGGGGCCAATATGGAATTGGCCAACACGTTCCTGAAAGTGGGCAATGTGATCTTGTTCGATTTGTCCAACTTCACCGGGGCCACGCTGACCAATGGCAGTGCGGCGGCCAACGACGTCGTCAACATCAATGCTTGGACGGGATCTCGCACCGTAAGCTTGGTTGGCGGCGCTCGGGGATCACGGTGTACGCCTACAACGATGGCAGCGCTACGCTTTCCAATAGCTTGCTGACCCGTAGCGTGGGCGGTAACGCCACGCTGTCGGGCGTCAACGCGGCGCAGTTGACGGATACCGGGGCCGGCAACCGCACCTACACGTTGAATGGGTGGACCGGGACCGGCGTCATCACCTTCGATCCCACCGATACCCTAGTGGCGATTGGCGCCGGCAACATGTCGGTCACCAATAGCCTGTTCACGGGCGGCGGCAGCACGATGATGTTGACCAATGCCTTCGAAAATGCCCTCTTGGAAAGCACCGATGCCGTTTCTGGCCCGGGCGTGACGCTGGATGCCAGTACTTTCAGCGGAAATGCGACGTTGGTGGGTGGGGCCGGTGACGATGTGCTTCTAGCGGGCAGCGGCAACGACATCCTCCTGGGCGGCGCCGGCAACGACACGCTGACCGGCGGAGCTGGCTTCGACATCTTGGTCGGCGGCACCGGCGCCGATTCGGTCACCAGCAATTCGGTGCTCAGCTCGACCTCCGGATCGATTCTCATCGGTGGATACCTCTCCAGCCGGTACTTCAATGAAGGATCGCTGCTCAGCACGGCTCAAATCACCGCGTTGAGCAAGGTGATGGCTGAATGGTCCAGCGCCGACAGCTTCGCCACCAAGGTCAGTAGCTTGCTCAATGGCGGCCCGACCAATGGTTCGAACGTCCTCAACCTCAGCACCGTCCTGGATGACGGCGGCGGCAACACGCTCTTTGGCGGGCTGGGCGCCGACTGGTTCTTCTACACCAATCAGAGCGAAATCGAGGGATTCATCGCCGGCCAGGACGCCAAGACCCAGGTGTAACAAACGCCTGGTTGCCTGATGCAAAAGGGCACGGGGCTTCCAGAAAGAAAACGCCAAGGGGGCGGCTTGAAAGGCCGTCCCCTTCTTTTTTTGGGGAAGCCGGGGGTCAGGAGTCAGGGGTCAGGGATCAGGAGTCAGGAGTCGGGAGTCAGGGGTTGTGAAAAATCGGGACTGGCTCCGGCCACTCCTGGCGAACCCTTGAAAATGTGACGTGCCGGCCAGTGCCTGTCCCGTTTTTTTCACAACCTCTCATGGAGTAAAGGGAGCTAATTCAGCGGTTCGAGTCCAAGCAGAAACCTCAATAGCCTCCATTCCCTCCAAATAGCGTTCCTTCCACCTGACAGCCGTTTTTCGTAGATTTCCTTTGCGGTTGCGTTGGGTTCTTCAAGTCCATTCCTCACGTTTGCGTTGTGGTCGTGCGCCGATGCACCTGTTATTTGTCCATCAGAATCATCCTGCTCAGTTTGGCCACATCGCGGATTACCTGTCCAAGCGGCAAGGTTTTCGTTGCTCCTATGCCGCATCGGGTCGCTCCGGATTTGCCGGCCGCGTCGAGTTGATCCCCTACCAAATCAAGGGCGGCGCCACGGACCGGACGCACTATTGCAGCCGCACGTTCGAAAACACGATTTGGCAGACGCACGCCGTCTATGAGGCCTTGAAGGCCCGGCCGGACATCCAGCCGGATTTGGTGGTGGGGCATTCGGGTTTCGGCTCGACGCTATTCTTGCGCAGCTCTATCGCTGCCCGATCATCAATTACTTCGAGTACTTCTACAAACCCGTGCACTCGGACATGGATTTCCGGCCCGAGTTTCCGCCCCTGGAAATCGACCAGCTCCGGGCGCTGGCCCGCAATGCCATGCTGCTGCTGGACCTGGAAAACTGCGAAGCCGGCTACAGTCCCACGCGCTGGCAGCGCGATTGCCTGCCGCAAGTGTTTCACTCGAAAGTGCGCCCGGTATTCGACGGCGTGGACACTGAAATCTGGAAGCCTCAACCGCGCGAGCCGCGCCGTTTGGGCGACATGAGCTTTTCCGCCCGAGGCGCACATCGTGACCTATGCGGCACGGGGCTTGGAGTCGATGCGCAGGCTTCGACAATTTCATGCGCCATGGCCAAACGGCTGTGCCAACGGCGCGAAAGATGTGATCTTTCTGGTGGTGGGCAGCGATCAGATTTTTTACGGCGGCGACGCGCTTTTACCGAAGGCATGACTTTCCGCGAATGGGTGATCAGCCAAGACGATTACGACCTGTCGCGGTTCCGCTTCCTGGGCACCGTGCCGGCACCGATTCTGGCGCAGATTTTCTCGATTGCCGATCTGCACGTCTATTTGACCGTCCCCTTCGTGCTTTCCTGGTCGCTGCTCAATGCGAGCTCGCATACGGCGCCACCGTACTGGCTTCCGATACGGGGCCAGTGCGCGAGATCGTTCAGCACGGCAAGAATGGGCTTTTGACCAACTTCTTCGATATCGAGGCCATGACCCAGGCCGCAGAGCTGGTGCTGCGTGCTCCCGAAAAATTCCGGCCTTTGGGGGAGGCGGGCCGGGCCATGATAAACGAGCGCTACAGCATGGAGGTTTGCCTGCCCCAGATGCTGGCGCTTTACGACGAGGCGATCCGCAAAGGCCCGCGAACTTGGGAGCCGAACGACTGATGGAGACCGAGTTCACTCTAGGCACCGGGCCCTTCGTCAGTCAACCTCACCCCCTCAGCCACCCTGCGCGGCTGGCAACGGCGGCAAGGCTATTTGGACTTGCGCCCACCCCCGTGAATCGCTGCCGGGTTCTCGAGTTGGGCTGCGACTGGGAAACAATCTGATTCCCATGGCTCAAAGTTATCCCGAGAGCACCTTTTTGGGCATAGACGAGTCCGCCCGCGCGGTAGCCGCCGGCAACCAGGCGATCGAAACGCTCGGCCTGAAGAATATCGCGTTAAGGCAACATGCCTATAGCCCGCTGCCCGAGAGCGTGGGGCAGTTCTCCTACGTCATCGCCCACGGCATTTTTTCGCATCGAGCCGAGGCCAAGCAAAACGAGCTCCTGGCGACTTGCACCGGGCACTCGAACCTGCGGGCCTGGCTTACCTGAGCTACAACGTTTACCCCGGCTGGCATCTGCGCGGCATGGTGGCAGAGATGTTGAGCCATTTCGTCCAGCGTTTCGCCGATCCAGGCGAACGCGTTCGCCAGGCGCGAGGCTTTGCCGAGTTCTTGGCGAAGACCGCGACGCCCCAGGATTCGTCCTACCAGCGGGTACTGCAGAGGAGGCGGAACTGCTGCGGCAAGGGCCGGATTGGCTTCTCCAGTACGAATATCTGCAGCAGGTCAACCATCCCGTTTATTTCCACGCATTCGATGCCCGGGCCAGCGCTCACGGTTTGCGCTATGTGGCCGACGCGCAAGTTTCGACCATGGCTCCCAAAGCCTTCGATCCGGAAGCGGAGCAAGCCCTGGCTCGGCTGGCAACTAAGCGCGTCGAGATGGAGCAGTATCTGGACTATCTGCGGCCGCGCCTCTTTCGCCACACGATTTTGTGCCGCGAGGCCCAGCTTCCCCATTATCGACTGGAAGCGCCGGTGGCGCATGGAATTCTCCATCTCCTCGGGATGCAAACCGGTTTCGCCCGTGCCGAACCTGGCCCTCGACATCGAAGAATCGTTTCGGGATCGCAGCGGAATCACGCTGGCGACGAGCGCCGGTCGTCAAGGCGGCGCTGCTGGTCGCAGGAGAGAATTGGCCGCGCACCATCCCGTTTCGTGCCTTATTGGATGCAGCCATCGTTCGGCTGGGCGCGAAGCCGGATCCAGCGAATCGGGAAAGTAACGGGACGCCGCTGGCCCTGTTCCTGCTGGAGTGCTTTACCTCCTCGAACCTAGTTGAGCTGCATCTCTACCCGCCCGCGTTCGTCGTGGAGCCTTCCGCGCGACCGCTGGCCACACCGCTGGCCCGCTGGCAAGCGACGCGAGGCGCGACGGTGACGACTCAGCGTCACGAGCAAGTCGTGCTCAGCGAGGCGGAGCGCACAGACACTTCGCTTGCTCGACGGCGCCTGCGATCGGACGGCGCTGGTCGAATCGCTGCTGGCACTGGTCGAGCGCGGATTCTGGCGCTCGCAAAAATCCGGGCAGAAAGTTACCCAACCTGATGAGCAGCGCCGGATAGTCGAGGATACCTTGAACCACATCTTGACGCAGTTGGGACGCAGCGCCCTGCTCGTCGCCTGATACCGAGAAACTTGCCATGGCAAAACCGCCTTCCTTTTCGCCGCGCAAGCTGACCGAGCTCTACGTTCAGGCGCAGCTTTCACGAGCTGTCGGCCAAATTTCTGGAAGTGATCCGCTTCTTCGAGGAAACCTCCTACCAAGCCCTGGACGAGCCGACGCAGCGGGCTATCGATGCCTTCGCCATCCATTTCGTGCACCTGTTCTCGCAGTCCGATTTCCAGCCGCCGCCGCAAGCTGCCTTCGAGTTCATTCGCTTCAACCAAACCATCAGCAATCTGGTGTGGCTGTCGCCTTTGAAAACGACGGATGCCTATCTCGAGCTGGTCCGCTACCAAAAAGACAATCTGATCAAGATCCTGACGCTATATTCCGCCCGCAACCGAGTTCGCTTCGATCGCGCAAAGCTGTTTGCGACCAACCCGGAGCTGTCGTCGGTCTGGTACACCTGTTTCGGCGGAAATTTTCACGGCGGCCTGGTGGATCAGCAGGTCTGCGACCATCTCAAGGAGCATTACGCCTTCGATCCGGAAGTCTTTCATTCGAGCGACAACATAGCCGACGTTTATTACGGAGCCAGCTATGTCGATGGGACCTGCGACCGGCCCGTCAAGGAAGCGATCAATCGGTTTTTCCGGAAATCGCAAATAGCTTGCGCGATACGCAACCGGCCCAATCCGAAGAAGATCGCCGTCATGAGCTGCTTGTGGTGGACGGGGCATTCGTCTTATCGCAATCATGCGCCCCTGATCGAATCGCTCAAAGACGACTACGAGCTGACGTTGTTTCATATGCCTTTGGTGGGGCGGCCGCCGGATACGCGGTATTTCAAGGAAGTGCACGAGCTAAAAGTGAAGGGCGGCGCGCTCGACGTGGCGCCGCTGGCCGACAACGAATTTGGGCTGGTCTACTTCCCAGACATCGGCATGACGAAATTCAGCATCTGCCTGGCCAACCTGCCGCATCGCACCCATTCAAGTGGCGGGAGTGGGGCATTCGGTAAGCACCTGGGCGCCGAAATCGACTATTATTCGGGCGGCGCAGACGTGGATACGCCCGACCATCCGGAACGCTTTTGTTCCGAGCGGCATGCTGCTGCTGCCGGGGTGCGGCATCGTCAACGAGCTGCCTGGCTATACGCCAACGGGCAAGAAGAAAACCGTTTCGGAGTTCGTGCTCAACTGCCCTTGGAGCGCGCAAAAAGTCAACGCTCGCCTGATCGGCATGCTTCGTGAAGTGGTGCGCCGGTCCAAGAAGCCTCTCTGCTTTCGCATCTTCGTGGGCACCAGCTTGATGCGCCACGCCGCTTACCTGCCGTTCGTGCGCGAATTGGAGAAACAGTTGGCGCCGGCCAAGGTGGAGAGCTTGCCCAAGTTGAGTTATGCGGCATACATGGCCGTGATGGAAGAAGGCGATCTGAGCATCGACGCTTTCCATTACGGCGGCTGCAACACGATGACCGACAGCCTCTACCTGGGCAAGCCGATGGCGTCGTTGGAAGGAGAGCGCTGGTACAACCGCATTGGGCCGCAAATGTTGCGCATGGTAGGGGAAGACGGCCTCATTGCGACTACGGAACGCGAGTATGTCGACCTCATCTTGCGTTTGATTCGCGACGACGCCCTGCGCGAAGCCAGTGCCGAACGGCTCCGCAAGGCCGACTTGAACGCGACGATCTTCAACCGATCGGACGCGAAATACTTCCGCAAAGCGATCGATTACTTGATCGCCAATCACGAGGCGCTTGTCGAAGGAGAAAGAGCGGACGCCTATTCTCATCGAGCGGGATTAGTACACGGAACTCCGGCGAGTTCCGCTACGTTTGCTTCAAGAATCGGGACCATGGAATTCTCTGCGGATTACTCCTACGCAATCTATGGCCTCCGGCTCGACGCGAGCCGGCCGATTCCGGGCGTGCCGCCTGCACCAGCAGGCGCACCTGCGGATCTGGTGGTGTCGTTGGAAGGCATACCCGCATGGCTCGATATTCCAGCAGAGTCGATGGAGCAGCCTTGGTATGTGAGTTCTCCTCAGGGAGAGAGCGACCTACCGAACCTGACTTTATGGCGGCTCCAAGGCGGCGAGTACATTCGGTTCCTTTATCAAGATGGGATTCAATTCGTGGTCGATCGAGCCGGTTCCAAGATTTGGGCCAGTGGCCCGCGTCCATGACCTTGGAAGACACGTACACGTACCTTTTGGGGCCTGTGCTCGGGTTTTTGCTCCGCCTGCGCGGCGTGCTCTGCCTCCATGCCAGCCTGGTAGCCATCGACGGCAAGGCGCGTGGCGTTAATCGGTCCGGTCGGCTCGGGAAAATCGACCACGGCGGCAGCTCTTGCCCAAGAGGGGTGTGGCGTAATGTCCGAAGATGTGGCGCCCCTGGCGCAGTCGGCAGACGGCTTTCTCTCGCAGCCGGGTTACGGGAGGATCCGTCTATGGCCTGAATCCGCCGCCATCTTGTTCGGGTCCCGGGATAGTTTGCCGAGGCTGGCCCCGCCCTGGGAGAAGCGTTACCTCGACCTTGGAGACCGAGGATACCGCTTCCAGACGCAGGCCCTTCCTCTTAAGGCCATTTACCTTTTGGGAGAACGCGTCCATTCGGATCGAGCTCCCTACCTGACTGATGTTGCTCCGCGACAAGGGCTCGTGGAATTGGTCGCAAACACTTACATGACCGAAATGTTGACTCCGGGACAGCGGGCCAAGAATTCGCACAGTTGAGCCGGCTGGTTGGCTCGGTTCCGGTGTCGCAGAGCCAATGCACACGCAAATCCGGCGTTGTTGGGTAAGTTTTGCGGACTCATCATGAACGACTTTCGTTTCAGGCAGTGATGCGCTGAAAGATCGATTGGCGATCGTTACGATTCTCTTCTTCGAGGCATGGCGTGTATAGCATATCGGGATTTGGTGAAATGATCGCCGACACCGTTCGCACCGGGGCCTACGCTCGGGCACTCCGCGGGCTGATCGGTCCGTCGTCGGTGGTGCTCGACATCGGTTGCGGCACAGGGGTGTTTTCTTTGCTGGCATGTCAATACGGCGCCCGCCGCGTTTATGCCATCGAACCCAACGATGCCATCGTGATCGCGCAAGCTCATGCTCAGGCGAACGGCTACGCGGATCGCATTCAATTCATACAAGACCTTTCAACCAAGGTATCCCTGCCGGAGCGTGTGGACGTGCTCGTGTCGGATATACGAGGAATCCTGCCGTTTCATAAAAGCCACCTACCCTCGATCGTCGACGCCCGCAAGCGTTTCCTTCGTCCGGGAAGGCGCCAGATTCCGTTGCTCGATAAACTTTGGGCCGCCCCCGTGGATGCCCCCGCCGACTATGCCCGTCTAGTGCTGGGCCATCATCCGAACGCCTTCGGGCTGAATATGGAAGCGGCTCTGCGTCCGGCAACCAACAACATGTACAAGGTGCGCCTGAAGGCGGAACACCTCTTGGCTGGTCCGCAATGTTGGCTGACTCTGGATTACACCAAGGTGGAATCGAGCAATGGTAGCAGCGACCTTGACCTGGACAGCGCCGCGGAGCGGAACCTGCCAGGGTATCGTCGCCTGGTTCGAAACGCAATTGGCCGAAGGAGTCTGTTATGCGAACGCGCCGGTCAACCCGAGACGGTCTATGGCCAATGCTTCTTTACCTGGCCCGCGCCTGTCGAGGTGGCTGCGGGCGATCGGATCACAGTAACACTGAAAGCTGATCTCCTGGCGGGAGATTATGTCTGGAGGTGGGAGAGCCGGGTCAACGATGGCGAGCACCTAAACCAGGTGAAGGCTGCTTTTCAGCAATCGAGTTTCTTCGGTATCCCCCTGGCCCCGGCCAGCCTGCGGAAGCACTCGGCCCAGTTCGTGCCGACCCTCAACGAAAACGGAGAGATCGAACGATTTATCTTCACGCTAATGGACGGGCGAGCTTTCCGTGCAGGAGATTGCCCAGCAGGTTTGCAATCGCTTTCCGGAACATTTCCCGCGCCGCAAGAGGCTTTGGACAGGGTCGCTAAATTGTCTTCGGAATATAGCCGATGACTCAGACTTAGTCCTTGCGAACCGCCTCCGGTTCGAAAAGATGAATGGGCGGAAAGGCCTTATAGTTGGCCGGATCTTCGGTCGAGACCAGCGTGACGCCGTCGCGTTCGAGCCAGGCGTGAGCGAGGAGACGGCCGTTTGCCTCCTTGGTGACGCCGATCCGCAGACTGCGTGACGACGCCCCGGCGGCCGAGCAAAGTATGGATCGACAGCGCCTGAGTCAGGCAGGTTGCCCGCGGCACGAACTGAGCCGCCCGGCTTACCGCTCGGTTGACGCGAACGATTTCGTCGAGGCCGGCTTCCCGATAGCGCGGACGGGCACTGCGGCGCCAGCCGCCAGACGATACGCAGAGGAAGCAGCCAAAGGGCCATTCGAAAGGTTACGACCCACCAGGCCGCGGCAAGGAAAAGCTGTTTATCAAGGCGCGGCAGAGCGAGCCACTGTCGCAAGGTCGGCATGCACCACCTGGATCAATCCCAACTCGGCCAGTTTGCTCAGCAGAGCCAATAAATCGCGCTGAGCAATCTCGGGAGTCACGTCGTAGGTGGCCACCATCCAGGCGTGCAAAGCACCGACGCGGATGGGTTCCTGGAGCTCCGCACAGAGCCCGGCGCCGCTGACGTTCAGCCCATAATAGGCACCGCGATCGAGGTTCAAAATAACCGCCTCGTCGCCGACCGAGGTGCTCAATTGGTCGGGAGCGATGCGGACAATCGTCTCAAAATCCATGAGCGGCTCGTGAGGAGAAAAACTACACGACAGGCGACGTCTGTCCCCCGGAACGGCTTAAGATATATCAATATACACGGAGTGCCAAGCGCCGCCAAGCTTGCTTCCTTTCACTTGGCGCAGTTCGCGGTCGGAATCGAGATCCAGATGCCTGCCACCCTCGAAGCTTATCGATGCCCTGAACAAGCGGATTGCCATCCGGCCCCGGTGGAGATGCTGATGCTGTGCATCTGCGCAAGCAAACTTGAGCCCGGAAGCAGCCGAGCGGCTGCGCGAATTGGTGCGGGGGCCTTTGGACTGGCTTTTGCTCCTGCAGGTGGCCCGGCGACCATCGGACGCTGCCGCTGTTGCACCGACAGTTGCAAGCGCACTGCCCGCATGCCGTTCCCGCCGGGCAAATGCAAGCGATGCACGAGGAATGTCAGGAAATTGCCATCCGAAACCTGACGCTGGCCGCGGACGCTCATCAAGCTCGTCAAATGCCTGCAAAAGGAGGGAATCGATTCCATTCCTTATAAAGGGCCGATCCTGACCGAGCTGGCCTATGGCGATTTGGCCCTGCGCCAATTCGACGACCTGGACATCCTCGTCCGCACCAAGGATGTGCAACGGGCCAAAAAAATAATTCTGGCCAATGGCTATCAAGCGAGCGGAAACGAGAGTTTGGCCCGCTTCTTTACTGAAAACGAGCTGTCACCTGGTGTTCGGCCACCCGCGTCACGACTTTATCGTCGAATTGCACTGGGCTATTGCCCATTCTTATTTTCCGCTGGCTTTGAAGCACGAACGACTCTGGCAGCACCTTCGCCAAATCCCGTTCGGCGGCATAACCGTGTTGGCCCATAGTCCTGAAGATTTGTTTTTAATCCTTTGCGTGCATGGGACCAAACATCATTGGGTAAGGCTCGCCTGGGTGGCGGATCTGGCGGAACTGATCCGCAAGAATCCCGCGATGCAATGGTCTTGGTTGATTGCAGAGGCGGGGCGGCTTCGGTGCAAACGGATGGTCCTGCTCGGGATCTGGCTGGCCGTGGAAGTATTGAGCGCCGGTGCCCGACTTGGTGTCCGACGAGCTTGCCAAGGATCCGGCCGTGGCCAAGCTGGGGACGGAAGTTTGGGAGGGCATTTCTCAACAGGAAGAGATTTCGTGGGCCGGGTTCAAGAACGTTTCCTTTACCTGCCGGGTGCGTGAATCGGTCCGCGATCGCATCGTCTATGTCTTCAGGCGCCTCTTCACACCGACGCAAGAGGAATGGGGTGTGCACGCAATCCCCAAGCCTCTCCACATTCTTTACTTCCCCCTGCGGGCGCTGCGTTTGACCGCCGAGCATGGCGGCTTACTGGTCCGCTGGGCGGTGCTGGGCTGGGGCACGCGCCGGAGTGCCGGAGTGAAAGAATGTCGCCCTATGGGTAAAGAAGACTGAATCTTACGTCTATTCCACTCCGGCAACTGACTCCGGCAGTTGTCCGGAGTCAATCTGCCGCGATTAGCACCCACGCTGATGAGCGCGAATGCAAAATGCCTAAACGAAGGCATTTTTGCCTTTCTACGCCAAACGGTTGGGCTCTCGTTGGCGTCCTGTTTGACCGACTCGTTCTTTGGCGGGTGCTTGCTGCACCGTGTCACGTCAGTGGCTTCGAGGGTCGATCGAGAGGTTTTTCCTGTCTCGGATCTGTGAATTCGCCGATTCGCGTCTTCTCGTAAGCGGTCAAGAACGACGCGTCATAGGGATCGCCCAATCTGTCGAAATAAATCCAGAGGATGCGCGAGTAACGAAAGACTGCCGGCACGAACGGGAGATAGAGGATCGTGGCGACCGGTACGATCGCCAGGCTATGCCAAGAGGGCAACCAGCGCTTGCCGCGAAATAAAGGGGGATCAGGATCGCCGAGGTAATGGGGTAGCTCATGTACATAGCGCCGAGAAAATAGCCCTCTTCTCGTTGAAAGAGTAAGCCGCAGCGGGGGCACAGCTCGTTCATCTGCGAACGCACCACGAAAGATCTTACCCATCCGGCAACGCGGGCAGCGCTGCCTGAGCATGGCCCAGCAGGCTCCCGAGCCGTAGCGCAAAAAGCCATTTCCGGCCGGACCAGGACGAGATGTACGCCTCTCGACAGGGGGACGAGCTCTCTCGGCGCTATTCGTTCAACGGGGACGGAGCACACGATTGGGTTTCCCTCGATCTGGCGACCTGAGCCCGACTTCCGGAACACTCGAAGCAATTCAAGGCCGCAATCATGAAATCGATGCAGAGCAGTTCGAATCTATTATAGGGGCCGACCATGGTCAGGTGAGCGAAGGATTAGGAGTCCCGAGCCGATCCTGGCGTTGGTACTGTGATTCATTTGCTTGCGATTGGCACGAGCTTTGCAAAATTATCCAATTGGAAGGTTCGGGACGATGAATGCGCTTGCATGTCGTTGGCAAGAGAACCAGTGACACAACAACTCGAGCGCTCTGGAAAAGGAGGTAATGATGATACGGAAACTCAAGTCCGGTCATTACCGGATCTACTCGCGCACTGTCGACTCAAAATCCGGCAAGCGTCGCAATTTAGGGACGTTCGCTACTCGCGAGAAGGCGGAGTTGCACGAACGCGCCATCCAGTATTTCAAGCATCACGGATGAGGCGGAAATGAACCGGATTGGGCGGCTTGCCTCGCCCGCAGACGGCATATGGCCCACAGTCGCCCCAAGGTTTCTTTACTCAAAAGTGGGGATCGTCCAAGGGGAATGGAAAGGAGAGTTGCGATCATGGCCAAAAGAGAAAAAGATGGGAATGGCTCGAATGTGGCGGTGCACCGTGGTGGTCAGGCATTGATGACAAGCCCAAACGAACGGTCGTTCACGCCGGCCCCATGGGGCGAACATCCGCTGCGCGGCTGCGCGGAGAAATGGAAGCTCTCTTCGATCGATTTTTCGGTCGCTGGCCCGAAACCATGGAATCCACGTGGGACGTCGAACGATCGTGGGGACGGACGTGAAGAGGGCGACAATGAGATCGTTGTCCGAGCAGAGATGCCAGGGTTCGAGCCGAAGGATTTCGACATACACGTGAGCGGCAATATGTTGAGCATTCAGGCCGAACACAAAGAGGAAACAGAGGGCACGGAAAAAGGCGTTCATCGGTGGGAAAGGCACTATGGCCGATTTCAGCGATCGATCCCCCTGAGTACCGCTGTGGACGCCGACAAAGTAGATGCTCGTTACCATAGCGGAGTTCTCGAGGTTCATCTGCCTCGGACGGAGCCCAATCCCAGGCGGCGAATCGAAGTCAAGTCTTAAGTCGGACTTTACGGTCCTCAGCCAACCGGAACGACGACCGAGTCTCTCGTTCTGGTTGCGCGCCTGGGCTATCACCTTTCGAATCTTGCGTCACTTCTCAAATGGCATTCCTGGCTAAAACGCGTGCCATCGAGCAAACAATCGCGGGTTTTAGATCAGAATGAGGTTGCTGATACCACTTTGGACTCGTATATATGCTGTGAAGTCGCCCGCAACATTACTAATCGAGGTTCACAGCAATGGCGAAGCGGAAGAGCGGCTCAACAAGATGGCCCTCGTGCGCGAGGCTATGGCCGCCGGGATCGAAGATGCGGCCGGGATCGTCGACTATTTGAGCAAGCGTGGGGCGAAGATGTCGTCTCAAATGGCGTCGAACTACAAGAGTTCGATCAAGAAAAAGGATAAGGGCTCTTCGCACAGCTCCGCCAAGAAGGTTGCCAAGACGGCCCCGGCTCCGGTAGCGAAAGCGGCTCCCGCGCCAGCTTCCACCGGAGTGATGGCTACGCTGAAGGCCGCCAGGACGCTACTGCACGCGACCGGCTCGGCTTCGGCAGCTAAAGAAGTGCTCGATCTGCTTAGCTGATAGCCTGTATATAACAACCAATAGGGGTCACCGGAGGTATCTTACGCCGGTGCCGACCTGATAGTTGCCATCCCCGATTGCGACTACGGTACAGAATAAGGAAGCGTATGGGCAAGGATGCCTCATCTCTCCTGCAAACCGTGTAAGGGACGGGATGCCGGTCGCTCTGGCGCCGACATCGTCCGCCTATCGCTCACTTGACCGGCTTGCCGGCAAGCAAATCGAGAGTTCACCAAGTAGGATATAATGCAGTTTGTTGGCGATTCTTCGCCACAAGGCTGGAGTTGATTAGTTCTTTTTTCGCAAGGTTCGATGCTTTTCCGCGCTTCGAGGATTTATTTCCAGATGGCGAGTCTGCTACAGATCACAAAAGCCTGCAAAAGCTACGGCGATCAAGTTTTGCTCGATAACGCCGACGCCACCCTGAGCGACAATATCAAGGTCGGGTTCATCGGTCGAAATGGAGCGGGCAAGAGCACGCTGCTTCGCGTCTTGTTGGGTGAGGAAGAGCTGGACAGCGGCGAAATCATTCGTCATCCAAGTTTGCGGCTCGGCTATCTACGACAACACGATCCCTTTTTGCCCGAGGAGACAGCTCTCGACTTCCTGTTGCGCGAAAGCGGCGAGCCGGACTGGAAGTGTGGCGAAGTCGCGGGCCAATTCGAGCTGAAGGGCGCCTACTTGCACGGTCCCATTACCAAGCTCTCGGGCGGCTGGCAAACGCGGGTTAAACTGGCAGCTCTGTTGTTGCACGAACCCAACCTTTTGCTGTTGGACGAGCCGACGAACTTTCTCGATCTGCCACCCAGATTCTCCTCGAACATTTTCTGCAGAGCCATCGATCGGCTTGCCTTATCGTTTCGCACGATCGGGCCTTTCTTGCCGCTACCTGCGACCACACGCTAGACCTCTCGCGTGGCAAGCTCACGTCCTTCCCTGGCAAAGTCGATGCCTACCTGGAATACCAACGGGAAAAACGGATCCACGATGAACGCTCCAACGAATCCATTCAGGTCAAGCGCCGACATCTGGAAGATTTCATAGCCAGAAACAAAGCTCGCGCCAGTACCGCCTCCTTGGCGAAGTCAAAAGCTAAGCAACTCGAGCGCCTCGAACTAACGGACATCGCACGCAATGAACCGACTGCCAGAATTCGTGCGCCACGCGTCGAGCCGCGAAAAGGCTTCGCTCTTCGCTGCCTCGAATTGGCGATTGGCTATCCCGAGCGACAAATTGCTTCTGGCGTCCATTTGGAGATCGACCATGGTTCTCGGGCGGCTGTGGTAGGCGATAACGGCCAAGGAAAAACGACTTTTCTACGCACGTTGGTAGACTCGCTCAAACCGCTTGCAGGTGAGGTTCGTTGGGGATTCGGTTGTCAAATCGGGACCTATGCACAGCACGTTTATACGAGCCTTCCGGAGAATCTGACCGTTCTCCAATATCTCCAGAAGGAGGCAGCATTCGGTAAGAAGGATCAAGAAATCCTCGAGGTAGCGGGCACTCTTTTGTTCCGTGGCGCCCACGTAAAGAAGCCCATTTCCGTCCTTTCCGGAGGAGAACGCGGCACGGCTCTGTTTGGCGGGCCTTTTGTTGAGCAACTACAATGTGTTGATTCTCGACGAACCCGGCAACCATCTGGACGTCGATACCGTGGAGGCGCTCGCCGAGGCTCTGACTGGACTACCAGGGAACGGTCATTTTCACGAGCCACGATCGCCATTTCACGAAAAGGGTGGCAAGCTGCATTGTGGAAGTGCGCGATAGCCGCGTGATCCATTACAGCGGCAACTATGATTCGTACCTGTATAAGGTCAACCAGGAGATTGAGGCCGGCGAGCGAGAACTAGCGAGCGAAAGGGCCAAGCTTCCGCCGAGCGTGGCCAAGCCGGCCCAAGGTGGCGCCACGTTTGCGCAGAGAACAGCGCGATGCCCGGAAGGAACTCAAGACCTTGGAGCGAACCATTGCTCAGCTCGACGAGCAGAAGCGGACGCTCAACGCCCAATTGCTGGAATCGACCAACGCCGTCGAAGCGCTCCGCCTTCATAATGAAGTGTCTGCACTGTCGGAACAGTTAACTCAAGCGGAAGAGCGCTGGCTGATGCTGCAGGAGCAGCTGGAAGGGGCGGCATAATCACCTTGTGGGAGAACTGCTACTTGAGGTGTTCTAGATCATCCCAATCCCGGAGCCGCCCACTTGCCGCCTTGTTAATCTTCAAATCCGCTAGAGCCGATTATAGCGGTGGCTATGCCATCAACGACGACACGCCCTCGTCGCCGATAACAGCTTTTGAAGTCCACGCCCGCAATAGTTGTTAGGCTTAGCGACTTCAAGAACTCTTTGAAGTCGTCCGGTACATCTGGCCAAGCCATAATTCATTCGGCGTAAGAATTCGATAGCCTGGAAGCGCAACGAGGGCGATTGCTCGCGCAAAAGGCAGTTTCATCCGACGGATCGCCCAACTGCGATACCGTAACGGCTGTTCGGTCTACTTTGATGAAGCTGGGAACACGCTTCTTCGATTTTCGAGGTGGCATGCCTAGATTCTATAGGGTTCTCGACTCATTCAGAATGGGTCGGTCAGCCGACCGGCTGAACGAACCCAAGCAGGTCGAAAAGGGCAAAGAAAATGCCTAGAGGATGCTTCTATCTAGCGCCCTCCTGTATCATGAACTCTGAACTTTTGCCGTTCTGGAGAGCCTCATGAGCTTGCACCGTTTCACCTTTGCTGCATTGTTTCTCCTATTGTCCGCATCCTTCGCGAGCGCCTTTGATTCGAAACGGGACGCACTCTGGGCCGCCGTGCGCGCGACGACGTCAAAGCAGCCAAGGAAGCCGTGGAGAAAGGCGCGGATGTTGCCGCCCGCAACGAGTATGGCGTAACTGCCCTGTGGATCGCAGTCGGCAAAGGGAAACTGGACGTTGTCCAATTCCTGGTGGGCAAGGGCGCTGACGTTAATGCCAGAGACGACATCTGGTATCAGACGCCTCTGAGCGGAGCCGTTGGGGGCTCCCACATTGAAATGGTGAAATTCCTGATCAAATCGGGCGCCAAGGATGTGGACACCGCGGTCTTGACCGCCGCCGCTTGGGCAATGTGGCGATGGTTCAGGCAATTCTGGATCTTTCGAAGGTAAGCCAGGATGCGTTGGATGGGGCATTTCACAGCGTTTCAAGCGGGACCAACAAGAAATTGAAAGAGGCGCTGGCAAAAGCCGGCGCCAAGCCGATCCCACCGGCATCCGAAGCCGACCGCAAAAGCTGGTCCAAGCTAGTCGGCAGCTACGACAGCGACGGTGGACAGAAGATGGTCGTCTCCGTGAAAGACGTTGGCTTAATCATCGGCGGCCGCTACGTGAAGCCCATCGGCGCGGACACATTTGAGCCGCTCGGCACCCAAGGTTCCAGCTACCGCTTCGAGCGGAAAAACGGCGAAGTATCCCGCGTGATCATGAAGCGATTTCAGCGGAGTATAGTTTCTACAAATTCAAACAGCCGGTGGCAAAGGCCAATGCGCCCGCGAACATTGGGACTAAGGCCGTTGCCTCTCCCATGAATTGGCCGTCGTTCCGTGGCCCGATGGGACAGGTGTGGCGGACGGCCGAGAATCCCCCGATCGTATGGAGTGGAACCAAAAGCGAATCGATTCGTTGGAAGACCGCGATCCCCGGTCTGGGCCACTCTTGTCCTGTCGTTTGGGGTAATCGTATATTCGTAACCACGGCAATCAGCAGTGGCCAGGCGGACCCCAAGATCAAGGTTGGCAATTACGGCCAGGTCGACTCGGTCAATGACACGAGCAAACATACCTGGCAAGTGATCTGTCTCGATCGAGACAGCGGCAAGATCCTTTGGTCGAAAACGGCACATGTAGGCGTGCCGAAGATCAAGCGTCACCTCAAGGGCAGTCAGGCGAACTGCACGCCGGCGACGGATGGCAGGTATGTTGTCGCCTGCTTTGGCTCCGAAGGGCTGTACTGCTACGATTTCGACGGCAAGTTGCTCTGGCAACGCGACCTCAGCACCCTGGACTCCAGCTTTGCCTTGGACGTTGAATACGAATGGGGCTTCGCCAACTCTCCCATCCTTTATGACGGTCGCTGCATTTTGCAATGCGATCTGAGCCGGGAGTCGTTCATCGCTGCCTTTAGCCTTGAGGACGGATCGAAATTATGGTCGACGCCGCGAGATGAGATTCCCTCCTGGAGTTCCCCGGTCATCTGGCGGAATTCCAAACGAACCGAGATCGTGACCAACGCTTCCCAATACGCCCGGGGCTACGACCCGACCAGCGGCGCGGAATTATGGCGGCTGGCGAAGAAATCGGAAGCGACCATTCCAACACCAGTGATCGGCAAGAATCTGGTTTTTATCGCCAGCGGCAATCGGCCGATCCAACCGATCATAGCCATCCGGCCCGGCGCCGTCGGCGACATTTCTCTCAACGGCAAAGAGGAGACGAACCAATCCATAGCCTGGAGCCGCATGCGCGGCGGCCCTTATCTGCCCACGCCGATTCTTTATGGCGACTACCTCTATACCTGCTCCAATGCCGGTGTGGTCACCTGCTATCTGGCGGCTACCGGCAAGGAGGTCTACAAGGAGAGAATTGGCGGCGTCAGTTACACCGCTTCGCCGGTGGCCGGCGACGGCCGGCTCTATTTCATCTCGGAGCAGGGCGAAATCCGCGTCGTCAAAGCCGGCCCGAACTTTGAGCTACTAGCCGTCAATGAAATGGGCGACAACTGCCTGGCGTCTCCGGCCATCTCAAATGGCATGCTTTTTGTTCGCACTCAGCACTTCCTTTGGGGCGTCGGCTCCAAGTGACGATAGAAGTGCCTGCCGGTTGCGCAACCGATAATACTTTAGTCCAGGAAAAAAGAAGCTGGCCCAGGCCACCAGGCCGAAGAGGAGAAGCTGCAGTTCCGGTCGGCCGGGCAGGCATGTCATGGCTGCGCTGGTCAATACATACAGCCCGGCGTAGGCATAGAGTCGTCCCGAGAGCATGCCCGCTTTGATGAGGAACACCATCGCCGCGATGATCGCCAGGCCCGGGGCCATGCTCAGTACCGGCAGCCCTTGAACCCATTCGGCGGCGAAGATGCTGATGCTGCCCAGAATGCCGGCAGCCCACACGTGGGCGATCTGCCGTTCGATGAAAGTGACTGGCCCGCCTCGACGCCTCAGCCACCAGAAGACCTGGCCCCAAAACACCAACGCGATGCTCCAGAGCACTAAGTAAGGGAAATGGCCTTCGAAACCATAGCGATGCATGGCGATGGTGACCAGAACCAGCGCCAGCAGTTTGAAGCTATGAGTGATCCAAAGGAGGCCCCAGTTTTCCAGAACGGCGGCGTGGTGCGTATCGCGAAAAAGTTGGCCGAACAAGCTGCCGATGCCGGCCGGCCGCGCCGACATGTCGCCGCCATCCAGATAGGCGCGCAAATCGGCCGCCAGAGCGGCAGCGCATCCGATAGCGCAGATCGGCAGGCTTTTGTAGGCATTTCAAACATATCATTTCGAGCAACGGATCGACGCGCCGATTGAGGACCCGCGGCGGCACTACATCTCGATCCAATACCAGCATCAGCGTGTCCACCGGCGTGGAGGCCTGAAAGGGCGGCTGGCCGGTCAAAATCTCGTAAAGAATCGCTCCCAGGCTGTAGACGTCGCTGGCTGGGCCAAGCGTCCCGCGGCTACCGGCGGCTTGTTCCGGCGACATATAGCTGGGCGTGCCGACGATGGCGCCTGTATGGGTGATGGGCGTGCCATCGTGTACGCGTTTGGCCAACCCGAAATCGGTCACGTGCGGGACGCCATCGGCATCGATCAGAACATTGCTCGGCTTCAGGTCCCGATGCAAGATCCCTTGTTCATGCGCTTTCTGAACTGCCTCACTAATGGTGGCTAAGCATTGGGCGGCCTCGCGTGGCGACATCGGGCTTTGTTGGAGTCGCTTCGTCAAAGTCATGCCTTCGACGAATTCCATGCTGAAATAGGGTTGGCCGTCGACCTCATCGACTTCATGAACGCCTACGATATTGGCGATGCCGTCGAGCCTTGCAGCCGACTGAGCTTCAGACTGGAAACGTTGCAATTCGGAACTCGATGCCAACTCCCCTCGGAGAATCATCTTGATGGCGACAAGTCGCTCTGGTTGCTGCTGTCTCGCTTTGTAGACCACACCCATCCCGCCGCGACCAAGCTCTTCAAGAAGTTCGTATCTGCCGAATAGCCGAGGCAAGGCGCCCAGCTTGGGAGTCGAACGAATTACCTGCTTTTGGCCGGGAGTATAACTACCGGTGGCTCGGGCATCGACGAAGGCCCCGGCTAGCTGAGTGACGGCCCACAAAGCGCAGCAGTTCCTCGGCCACCTCGGGATGAAGCCGCAGCCTACCCTCCAAGTCGGGTTCCCGGCCTTGCTGACGCTCTTCAGTCAACTGACCAAGGAGGTCCGCCAGCAACTGGTCGTGGGCGTCTTGAATGGCGGGTGATGGCGGCCGGTTCATGTTTCTCCATATTCGTTTAACCCGGAGCCAACGGCGACGGCGGACTTCACGTGCCCTATCACTGCATCGATCAAGCGGCCGCTAAAGCCTTACATCCTCACCGGCAACCTGTCCGCCGTCGCCGCTGGCTCTGGGTTAAACGATTTGAGTGCGGCGACGGCGGACTTCACGTGCCCTATCACTTCATCGATCAAGCGGCCGCCAAAGCTTTACATCCTCACTGGCAACCTGCCCGCCGTCGCCGCTGGCTCCGGGTCAAACTACTTTCTTAAGAAGGAACCAGGAATTCTTTCAGCCGGCACGTCGCACGCAGAAAACGCATAGCCGCTGCGGGTTCGCTCAATCCGTACAGCGTCGCGATCTCCTGATTAGTAAGCTGTTCATAGAGACGCATGAGGATGATTTCCCGGTCGTCCTCTTCGAGTTTGCCGATAGCCAGGGCCAGGCGTTGCTCGAGTTCCTGGCGAATGGCGGCCGAGGCGGGAGTCATTTCCTGATCGAGAATTTGTCCCATCAGGTCGATCGATGAGTTTTCGGCCAGGCCGCGCGGAACGAGCGATTGTTCGCGATCTATGGATCGCCTTTGCGCTTTTCGGTGTTTGCGATGCGCAGTCGATTATGTGATCCTTGGCGATATGACGCAGCCAAAGATGGAACGGCATGGTGGAGCTGCGTAAATAATCGTCCAGGCGCCGACTAGCTTCCACGAGCACGTCTTGCACGACATCGCTGGCGTCTAGCCGAGCAGTCAAGGCCGGATCGAGCCGCAACGCGATCATGCGACGAAGCGACTCGCGAAACTGATCGAGCAATTGGTCCACGGCCCTGCCATCGCCGTCCCGAGCGCGATCGAGCAGTTCTTGCGTTTCTTTGGAATTGCCCAGCATGCCTGGATTTTACTGCCCGGCCGGCGATATTCCGAGTCCGAAGACGCGGAATGATAAAAAGATCACCAGGCGGCCTGGTAGATGCCGAGCACGTCGGCTGGAGTCGCCTCGCGCAGGATTGACGCGCAAGATGCGACGAATGCTGGCAGCTTTTTCGGCAAATGCGGGCAGCATCTCCTGCGTTACCCCAAGATCGCGCAAGCGGGCAGGTACGCCGATGCTTGCACGCAATCTATCGACCGCCACAATGGCGCGCTCGGCGGCGGCGGCTTCACTCAGCCCAGCGATCTTCTCGCCCAATAATCCCGCAATACGTGCAAATTCCGGAGTACGCACTTCCAGGTGGAATCGCATCACGTGTGGCAGAAGCAGCCCGTTGCCGGTTCCGTGGGAGCAATGCACGGCCCCGCCGACCGGATATTCCATGGCGTGGATGAGTGCAACGCCGACGTTCGAGAATGCCAGACCAGCCATGGTGGCGCCCAGCGCCATGGCGTCGCGCGCGCTGCTAGATTTTGCCCGTCGCCCACCACGGTTTGGAGATTGGCGCCGATGAGCTGCATGGCCTTCTCGGCCATGCAGTCCCCCATCGGATGCCGTCCCTGGTAAACGGAATGTTCGCCATGCGGCAACGGGAAATCCTCGTTATCGACAGCCGTGTAAGCTTCGATGGCGTGTGAAAGCGCATCGATGCCACTGTCGGCCGACAATTGCGGCGGACAGGAAAGCGCCATCAAGGGATCCACGACGGCGGCAAGGGGCCGCAAGTAGTTGCTAAGGACGCCGACTTTCATTTTGAGATCTTGATCGGTCAGCACCGCGGAGGCGGAAACCTCGGAACCGGTGCCGGCGGTGGTCGGCACACAAATCAAAGGCAAAACGGGCCCGGGAATTTGATCGTCGCCGACGTAGTTTCGCGGTTCGCCCCCGTGCGCCAAGACGGTCGAGACAATTTTCGCCAGGTCCATGTTGCTGCCGCCGCCAAGACCAAGTAGCCCGTCGGGAGCAAAGGACTTGGCGCGTTCCAAGCACGCTGCGGCCGCGCGAAACGAGGGCTCCGGCTCGCCGCCATCAAACGTGTCGGCTGTCAGACCTGCCTCGATCAATGGCCGCCGGACTTTGTCTACCAGTCCCATGTGCGCTCGAGCACCTTGTCCGTGACGATCAAGATGCGTTTGAGGCGCAAGCGTTTGGCAACCTCACCCAATTGCAGCACCGCATTGCGGCCGAACACCAGCTGCCCGGCAGAATGAAAGGTCCAGGTTTCGCGCATGGGACTTCTCCTAACCAAGGCAGGAATCATCTCCTGTTGACACTAAGGTTGGTTCTACCGATCTTGAGCACGTATGAAGCAACCCCGCATTTCTCCCACAATTAGCCTAACCGTAAACCAAGGGCGCCTGCTCGTGGTGCTGGCGGCAGTGTTTTGGAGCCTGAGCGGGGCCTTCACCAAAATATTGATGCAGCAGGCGTTTTTCCGGCTCGATGGACCACCTATCACAGCAGTCCAAATTGCCTTCTTCCGCGTTTTCTTCGCCGGCCTCGTACTGCTACCCACTCTCAGGCATTCGGATATTTCGTGGCGCTGGAGCATGCCGTTGATGGTTTTATGCTTTGCGGTCATGAATGCCACATTCGTGCCTGCTCTGGCATGGGGAACGGCCGCCAACGCGATTCTGCTTCAGTATTCAGCCCCGCTGTGGATGTATCTGGCCAGCATCTATTTGTTGGGCGAAGCTCCCGACCGGCGCGGAGCCGTTTCCTTGGCCTTCGGCATGTTCGGCATCTTCATCATTCTGTGCGGCGGTTGGCAAGAAGCTCAATTTGGAGTCATTTCCATCGCCCTGGCGAGTGGCTTCGCCTATGCGGGCATCATTTTGTTCTTGCGCGTCCTACGCGATTCGTCAACGCGCTGGCTCATGGTCATCAACCACCTGGGCGGCGCTCTTATTCATCCTGCCGGCGTTGATTTACTTTTCCCCCGCGTGGCCAACCCCCACCCAAATGACCTTGCTCTTCTTTTTCGGTGCCGTGCAAATGGCGCTGCCCTACTTCCTGATCGCCCGAAGCCTCGCGTCGTCAGCGCGCAGGAAGCCGGCGCAATCACACTCTTGGAACCCTTGCTCAATCCACTTTGGGCCTACCTCGTAGCTCCCGACATCGAGCAACCACGCCTCTACACCATGCTCGGCGGCGTCTTCATCCTCGGCGGCCTCCTCTGGCGCTACTGGCCCCGGAAGTTCAAGTAGGTCCCGCGAGCCGAGCGGGACAGCGGGGACTTCACCCATCCAAGTAAATCCCGCGAGCCGAGCGGGACAACGGGGACTTCACCCGCCTGCACTGCTCGGCATCACTCGGTTAAGGAGTCTGTCCACCAGTGCGCCGATTCCGCTGTCCCGCTCGGCTCGCGGGACCTACCAACACATCACAGCCCAAGCACATCATTCATCGTGTACCTTCCCGCTGACTTGGTCGCCAAGAACTTGGCTGCTTGCAAGGCGCCGCGGACATAGCAATCGCGCGTGTGCGCCGCGATGAGTCAATTCGAGCGTCTCCCCCAGCGTGCTGAACACAATCGTATGTTCGCCGACGTTGTCGCCAACGCGCACGGCATGAATGCCGATCTCGTGGGGCGGACGCTCGCCGACAAGGCCCTCCCGTCCATGGCGAAATTGACTTTGGCCCATGGCTTCCTGAACGATGCGGGCGAATTGCAGTGCTGTGCCGCTCGGTGAATCTTTCTTGAACCGATGATGCCGTTCGAGGATTTCGACATCGAAGCCGCGATCCTTCAGGCTGGTCGCGGCTTGACCGACCAGTTTCATAAGCAGATTCACCGCCAAACTCATATTCGGCGCCATGAGCAAAGCAGTTTGATGCGCCGCCGCCTCGATTTCTTGTCGTTGGGCAGCTGTGTGGCCGGTTGTCGCCACGATCAAAGGAATGCGCCGGGCCACGCAGGTGGGCAACACGGCCATCGTCCCTTCCGGCGCTGAAAAATCGATGACGGCATCGACGCGCGTTGCCAGATTGATCTCGGGACCTGACAGCCACGCCGATGGTTCCAACACCGGCGACCGCCCCGGCATCCTTGCCTTGTTGAGGATTATTGGGAGAGTCGAGAGCAGCCACAACCTGGAGATCCGGATCCTCATGGGCGAGCTGCAAAATGCGCATACCCATGCGGCCGCACACGCCGTTGATGCCGATTGCCGTTCGCATGTCAGGAATAGACCTCGATAGCTTTGATGATTTCGTCCAAATCGTTGGGAACTTGCACCGCTCGGTTGGCATAGGTCGCCCGCCGCACGCCTCGCTTGCCCAACACTTCCTCAAACAGATTTTGGTCGGCGCTGTGGTACGCCACCGTAGCCCTCGGGATCCTTCAGTTGATGTCCGGTCAGAATGCAAACAACGCGCTCGTCGGCGCCGATGACGCCTTCTTGTCGCAGTTTGCGGCAGCCCGCGATGCTGGCCGCCGAGGCGGGCTCGCATCCCAGCCCTCCTGAGCCGACTTTGGCTTTAGCGTCGAGGATCTCCTGATCGGTGACTTCGCGGACCACGCCGTTGCAACGCTCCAGCGCCGTAGTGCTTTGTGCAGGCTCACGGGCCGATTGATTTCGATGGCGCTGGCGATCGTTGATGCCCTGGCCAAGCTGGCGTCGAGCTTGCCGAAATAGGTCGACGATTTTGTCAGGTCCGGCTTCCCCTGGTTCCAACGCAGCCCCAGTTCATAAAGTTTGTAAAAAGTATCTGCACCGGCAGCATTGATGACAGCCAAGCGGGGTACCCGGTTGAGCAATCCCAGCTCCGAGCAGCTCCCCAAAGGCTTTGCCGAAGGCACTGACGTTGCCCAAGTTTCCACCAGGGACGATGATCCAATCGGGCGGCTCCCAGCGCAAGCGCCTCGAGGACGCGGTACATGATGGTCTTTTGGCCTTCGAGTCTGAACGGATTCAGACTGTTGACCAAGTAAATACCCAGACGTCGGGCACCTGCTGCACGCGCTGCATGGCGTCGTCGAAATCGCCGGCGATCTGCACCGTCAGTGCGCCATGGTCGAGAGCCTGCGCGAGTTTGCCATAGGAGATTTTTCCGCTGCCGATGAAGATGACGCCCTTCATGAGGCCCGTTGCGGAGCAGAAAACCGCCAACGAGGCACTGGTGTTGCCGGTGCTGGCACAAGCGGCCCGCCGCGCGCCCACCATGCGGGCATGGGTGAAGGCGGCAGTCATGCCGTTGTCTTTGAAGCTGCCGGAAGGGTTCATCCCTTCATATTGCAAGAACAGTCGCCCTGGCTTCACGTCCACATAAGGTGCAACGACATCGGCTTGCTGCAAGATAGTCTGACCTTCGCCGATGGTCATGATCTTTTTCGGGCGGCGCGAAGGGGAGCAATTCGCGAAAGCGCCAGACGCCGCGAAAAAGACGAGGGGATTGGTCCGTTCGGACCATTTGGCTTCGAACGATGCCAGCGACTTGGGCGGCTGCAACCGATTCCAATCGTAGGCGACGTCCAAAAGCCCGCCGCAGCGGGGCACAGAAAGTGGTATCGCTGAGATCGCATGTGCCGGTGCAGGCCGGGTCGATGCAGCGCTGATAAACCGCGTCCATACTCGCCCTGCCGTCATACGGGTTGGTTAGGGCAGTTTAGCAGACCGTCCAGGAAGCGTCTATTCGCGCCAACGTGACCTTTGACGCTGCGGGCACGGAACACTAGGCTGAAATAGATCCTTGAATCTTTACCGATGGAAGCATTGGCATGGCCGAACAGTACATCTTCACGATCGAGAACCTCACCAAGGCCTACGGCAAGCGCGAGGTGCTCAAGAACATCTGGCTGGCGTTCTATCCCGGCGCCAAGATCGGCGTCATCGGCAGCAACGGCGCCGGCAAAAGCACGCTGCTGCGCATCATGGCCCTGGAGGACAAGGACTTCCTCGGCACGGCCCGGCCTGACGCCCGGCTTCACGCGTCGGCTTCGTGCCGCAGGAGCCGCGCCTCGACGAGACCAAGGACGTGCGCGGCAACATCGAAGAAGCCGTCGCGCCGACGCGGGCCTTGCTCAACCGCAGCGAAGAGCTCGGCAATCGAAATTCGGCGAGCCGCTCCGGACGACGAAATGGAGAAAGCTGCACGACGAGATTCGAGCCGCGTGCAGGACGCCATCGACGCCGCCAACGCCTGGGAGCTCGATCGCCAGCTCGAAATCGCCATGGACGCCATGCGGCTGCCGCCCGGCGACGCCAAGTCGCAGACCCTCTCCGGCGGCGAACGGCGCCGCGTCGCCCTGTGCAAGATGCTGCTTGCAAAAGCCCGATCTGCTGCTGCTCGACGAGCCGACCAACCATCTCGACGCCGAATCGGTCGCCTGGCTGGAACGGCATCTGCAGGAATATCCCGGCACCGTCGTCGCCGTGACGCACGATCGCTATTTCCTCGACAACGTCGCCCAGTGGATTCTCGAACTCGACCGCGGCCAGGGCATCCCGTGCAAGGGCAATTACTCGTCCTGGCTGGAGCAGAAGAAGGCCCGGCTGGAGAAGGAAGAACGCAGGAATCGGCCCGCCGCAAGGCCCTGGAGCGCGAACTGGAATGGGCCAGCATGGCTCCGCGGGCCCGCGTCGCCAAGAGCAAGGCCCGCCTGGCGCCGTACGAAAAATTGGCCGCCCAGGAAGTACGAAGAACGCGCGAAGAGCTGGTGATGCAGATTCCGCCGGGGCCGCACCTGGGCGACCTGGTCGTGCGGGCCGAGAACGTCCGCAAGGGCTACGGCGACAACCTGCTGATGGAAGACCTGAACTTCGATCTGCCGCGCGGCGGCATCGTCGGCATCATCGGCCCCAACGGCGCCGGCAAGACGACGCTGTTCCGCATGATCGTCGGCCAGGAGAAGCCGGACGCCGGCACGCTGCGCGTCGGCGACACCGTGGTCGCCGGCCTACGTCGATCAGAACCGCGACGCGCTCGACGGCAGCAAAACGGTCTTCGAGGAGATCACCGGCGGCGCCGATTACCTGATGCTCGGCAAGCGCAAGGTGGCCTCGCGCGGCTACGTGTCGCGGTTCAACTTCAAGGGCCCCGACCAGCAGCGCAAGGTCGGCGAGCTGTCCGGCGGCGAACGCAACCGCGTCCACCTGGCCAAGCTGCTGCGCAGCGGCGGCAACCTGCTGCTGCTCGACGAGCCGACCAACGACCTCGACGTGGACACGCTGCGGGCCCTGGAAGAGGCGCTGCTGAACTTCGGCGGCTGCGCCGTGGTCATCAGCCACGATCGCTGGTTCCTCGACCGCATCGCCACGCACATCCTGGCCTTCGAGGGCGACAGCAAGACGGTCTGGTGCGAGGGCAACTACCAGACCTACGAAGCGCAGCGGAAGCAGCGCCTCGGCGTCGAGGCCGACCAGCCGCATCGCATCCGCTACAAGCGGTTGGCCCGTTAACAATCCAGCCGACGTTGAGACGGGAACAGATGAAACGGGCCTTGCAACCGGCACACGGCCCGCGAAGTAGGAGTTTTGAAGTTAGGATTTGTGTGCCTAGATGAACGTGCCAGGGCGAATGTTCCGGCCGCCCCATGCCGGGGCGGATCGTTATTCGGATCGCGCAACTGGTTTACGCTTCGCTTCACCCGTTGGTGATCCCGTCAGCCCCGTTCGGGGCCGAAGATGGGTGGTGGGTGAATGCCCAAAAAACGTGCAAGAACTTAAAAAATCGCGAACAACGATTGCTTTTTCATCGCGCTCCAGGCCAGTATGCTAGTTATCATGTGGCATAACCTCCGATTTGCCTGGATTTTCTACTGACTCCTAATCCCTGACTCCTGACTCCTGACTCCTGACCCCTGACCCCTGACTCCTGACCCCTGGACCTCCGCATGTCGCTAGCGATAGAAACGCATAATCTGACGCGGTTTTTCGGCGACGCTTGTGCCGTGGACGGCATCGAGTTGCGCGTCGAACGGGGCACTTTTTACGGCTTTCTCGGGCCTAATGGCGCCGGCAAATCGACTACCATCAAAATGCTGACGGGCTTGCTGGGGCCGTCGGAAGGCGAAATCTTGGTGCTGGGCATGAACATGCTCGACCCGGATCAGGCGCTCGAGGCCAAGCGGCGCATTGGCGTCGTGCCCGAGGACCTGGCACTATTCGATAATCTCACTGCTCGCGAATACCTCACTTTCGTGGGCCGCATGTACCTGCTGCCGCGGGAAACGATCCGGAGTCGCACGGAAGAACTGCTCGGGGTTCTGGGCCTTGCCGATGAGATCAAAAAACTCACCCTGGAGTATTCGCACGGCATGAAGAAAAAGCTGGCGTTGGCGGCTGCGTTGCTGCCGAATCCCGATCTGCTTTTTCTGGACGAGCCCTTCGAAGGCGTGGACGCCGTAACGTCGAAAATCATTCGCGATCTGCTTGCCGGCTTTGTTGCTCGCGGTTCCACAGCTTTTCTGACCTCGCACGTTTTGGAAATCGTCGAGCGACTTTGCACGCACGTCGGCATCATCGTTAAAGGCTCGCTGGTCGAACAGAATTCCCTTAACCTCATTCGCCAGGGTGGTTCCCTCGAAGATCGATTTCTCGAGCGAGCAGGTGCCGATGCCCAGCCGGCCGGCACGCTACGTTGGCTCGAGGAGGGCACCACGTGAAAGCGGAGCATTTGCGCGCATTCATTTGGCTCCGCTGGCGCATCCGCAGGAACCAGATGGCGCAAAGGCGGAGTCGCCAACGCCATTCTGGTTGCGATCCTTGCGGTTTTTGGCGTTCTCGCTTCGTTGGGCCTGGCGATCGCGCTTTTCTTGGTCGGTTACTTTGCTCTCGCCAAGGCCAGTTCCAGCACCATCCTTTTCGTTTGGGATGGAATGATTGCCGGCTGCCTATTTGCATGGTTGACGGGGCTCTTGGCCGAGCTGCAGCGTTCCGAATCGCTCTCGCTCAATAAGTTTCTCCACCTGCCCGTATCAGCGACAGGTGTATTCCTCGTCAATTACCTCAGTTCTTTCTTCAGCGTGAACCTGTTGATTTTTGCGCCGGCGATGTTGGCCTTGGGCTTGGGGCTGGCACTCAGTCGCGGGCCGATCATGTTGCTTGCCTTGCCGCTTGTGGCCGTATTTTTTTTCATGACCACTGCCATCACTTACCAGTTCCAAGGATGGTTGGCGGCTCTGATGGTCAATCCGCGCCGCGCGCACCATTATCGTCGTGCTGACGATGAGCTTCATTCTGCTGGCGCAACTGCCGAATTTGGCCAATATTGTCGGCGGTCCTCTCGCAAAGCGCGAAATTCTCTCCCCCGCCCCAACCGCCCCAGGTAGCTGGGCCGAAGGGCGCACCTGCAATAACTCCCGAAGAGCTTCACCGTCGCGATGTTGCGTTTAGGGCGGAACAAGCGGCACGCCAAAAAGTGGCGAATCAGCAGGTGCTGGAAAAGGCGGACCAAATGGCTCGCCTCGTGAGCCTGGTGCTGCCTCCAGGATGGCTGTGCGCGTGGCGCCATGGGCCTTGCGGAGGGCGGACCGCTGCCTGCGCTGCTTGCCTTCATGGGCCTGGGAGCCATCGGCAGCCTTAGTTTGTGGCGATCCTATCGAACCACACTGCGACTCTACACCGGCTATTTCACCACGGGCAAACGTCGTCCAGTCGGAGCGGGACAGCCGATTCAAGCGGTAGAACCTGCAAGGGTCGCTGTGCCCAAGCAAAACCCTCTCGAACGCGAGCTGCGCTGGTTGCCGGAGCAAGCCGCAGTCGTCGCACTGAGCAGCTTTCGCTCCCTGCTGCGTGCCCCCGAGGGGAAGCTGATGCTCGTTGGCCCGGTGCTCATGGTCGTCATTTTTGGGTCGCTGATGCTATCGCGAGGCGGCGATCCTCCCGAAGCTCTTCGGCCTCTGATGGCCTGCGGCGGCGTTGCCATGATTATGTTCACTTTGGCTCAGCTTGTCGGCAATCAATTTGGCTTGGATAGAAACGGCTTCCGCGTCTTCGTGCTCTGTCCTGCCCCGCGCCGCTCGATCCTATTGGGGAAAAACGCCGCCATGGCTCCCATCGTACTGACGTTGTGCCTGTTCGTGATCGTGGCGGTGCAAGTAGTCTATCCAATGCCTGCGGATCTCTTTCTCAGTCTGCTTCCTCAAGTCATCTCTATGTATTTGCTATTCTGTATTCTTGCCAACTTTGTCTCGATCATGGTCCCTTTGCGGATTGCTCCTGGAACCATGAAGCCTCTCAACGGCAAGGTGCTGCCGATCCTGGCGCATTTAGGATTAATGCTATTACTGCCCATCTTGCTAACCATCACTCTCGTTCCCCTGGGGCTCCAACTTGCGTTCGAGGCGCTGGGATGGATACACTCGGTTCCCCTGGCCCTGCTTCTTTCTATTTTAGAATGTCTGGCCATCGCGCTCTTCTATCACTTTGCACTGACCTGGGAAGGCTCGCTCCTGCAATGGCGCGAACAGAAGATCCTGGAGGCGGTGGTGATGAAGGAGGAGTGAGAAAGCCGAAACCTATTGGCCGTTATGGAATGAGCGCGACCTTCCGGCTGCCAGACCGTCCTCCTCGCTTGCACCCCACACACTGACGGTACCATCGTCACCGCCTGCAACAAGCTTCTGGCCGTCCGGACTCCAAGCAACGGAATTGAACAGGGGCACTTTGTCGGCAGGTTGAGATTGGATTTCTTGTCTAGGGTGCAAAGTGAGCACCTCTTGCCCGGTGATCAGGTCCCAGATTTTGAGTGTGCCGTCTAAGCTGGCTGACGCCAATCGCTGTTGTGCCGTTTCCGATTGCCGGCTCCAGGACACGGATACTACCGGAGCAATGTGTCCGTGCAGGGAAGAGATCATTTTTCCCGTGGCAGCGTCCCAAATCTTGAGATCGCCGCCGCCTGTGGCGATGCTTTGACCATTGGGACTCCACGCAATTGATCGCACCGGGCCGGCGCGGCTGTGAATGACGACCGTTTCCGGCCCATCGGCCACGGGCCAAAGCTTTACAGTTCCGTCAGCCCCTGCCGAGCCGAGCCACTGGCTGTCCGGACGCCAGGATAACGCACTTACCGAACCGCTGTGGCCTTTGAGCGTACGAATCGCTTGGCGGGATTCAGCCTCCCAAAGCTCAACGGTTCCATCGGCATTTCCCGATGCCAGCCAATGGCCGTCGGGACTCCAAGCCGCCGCGCGAGCGGGAGATGGGTGCTCATTCCAGGTAAAGAGGCATTGTCCCAATGCCGTGTCCCATATTTTGAGGTTAGCGTCGAGTTTGCCGGAATTCGCTGAGATTAGCCGGTGGCAATTTGGGCTCCAGCTTAATGAAAAAACGCTGCCCCCTTGGAGCCCGGGCAAATCGAGCCGTTTGGGTCCGCTTGGCATTTCCCAAATGCTGATCCCCGAACCTGTGGTTGCTAGTTGTTTACCGTCCGGACTCCAAGCAACAGCATCGACAGGTCCAGTTCCACCGCGAAGCATTAGGGCTTCGGTCACCGGACTGATGTCCCGGATTTGAATAGTCTGATCGGCCGAGGCCAACGCCAACCGCCGAGAGTCAGGGCTCCAGGCGGCCGAGCTAACCATGGGAACATGGCTGGTGATAGTCTCGACAGTTTTCTTCGTCGCGAGGTCCCAAATCCTGGTAACGCCGTCAGCGTAAGTGAGTGCCACCCTGGTTTCGGTAAGCCACGCGAAGAAGATTTCTGCGCCGCGGGAATCGTGAGCAGCTCACGTCCGCTAACCGCATCCCAGATATGCACCGCCGGCTCGGCCGTAGCCGAAGCGATCTGCCTGCCGTTTGGGCTCCAAAATGCTTTATTCACGGGCTTCGCGTTACCGTGTATCTGGCGGATTTCTTGCCCGTTGACTGCGTTCCAGATAAGGATGGTCCCGTCCGAACTTGCCCCGGCCAACCCGCTGCCGTCGGGGCGCCAGCAAACCGAATTGACAGCAGCACCATGCGTTGGCAAATCGGACAACTGCTCGAACGATGAGGCATCCCAGATATTGACATGGCCAGGCTGTTCGCCGGAAGCCGACGCGACTCGTCGACCATCCGGGCCCCAGGCTATCGAATTAATCTTGCCGGTAAGCCCGCGAAGAACTCCTAGTTCTCTTCCAGTCGCAGCATCCCAGACCTGGATTATCCCAGGCTCCGCTCCAGGTGCGCCGCTGTGGATTCCCCCGCCCGAAGCGAGCCTCTTGCCGTCTGGGCTCCAGGAAATGGCCTTGACGAAATTTGGAAGCGGATCGCCAAGCGTGAAGAGCAGATGTCCAGTCGCGGTATCCCAAAGCTTAAGTTCGCCCGAGGAGAAATCCCCCTGGCCGCCGGCCGAGGCCAGACGTGTGCCATCGGGGCTCCATTGCATCATGCTAATGGCCGCGGTGCGCCCGCGCAGGCGGACCAGACCGCGTGTTTGGCCATGCAGGTAGTACCATTCCCAGCCGCGAAAGTCGGCTTCGTCAGCTTTGGGAACTTGGCGGTCGAGCAGATCCTGCAGCCGGCCTGTGTTCCCTATTTCCCAGGCCTGCTCTGCCAGATGCATCTGCGCGAGATAGAGGTTTCGTTGGGCGGCATCGCGCTGGCTTATGGCCACTGCACGCTCTTCGGTCTCGCTCGCCTGCGCTGCTTTGGCGCGCCGCTTTTCCCGATCCGCGCGGATCAGTGCCTTTGAGGTCTGCCAATAGCCGACTGCGGCGACGACGGCAACCAGCATCAAGAGAACAAGAGCCGCCGCCGCGAGAGCAGCCACCACAGAATTCCGCCGGCACCAGCGCCAGACAAGTTCCATGCGGCCGATGGGACGGGCTTTGATCGCGCGCCCGGCCAGGAATCGTTGCAGATCTTCGGCCAACTCGGCGGCGCTTGCGTAGCGTTTGGCCGGCTCTTTTTGCAGGCACTTCAGGCAAATCGTTTCCAGGTCCCGGGGCGTGCGCGACTGGAGCTGCATCGGCGGCACCGGTTCGTCGCCCACCACTTGCATAAGGGTGTCCAGCGACGTGGCGGCCATGAATGGAGGGCGCCCCGTCAGGCATTCGTAAAGAATTGCGCCCAGCGCATAGGTATCGACGGCTGGACCAATTTCTTTCGACCGTCCCGCAGCTTGTTCCGGGGCCATATAAGAAGGCGTGCCCATGACGGAACCTGACTGCGTATGTCCCGCTTCCTCCAGCTTCTTGGCCAGGCCGAAGTCGGTGATCTTGGGTGTATTATCCTCTGCCAGCAACACGTTGGCAGGTTTCAGATCACGGTGAATGATGCCTTTTTGGTGGGCGGCATGCATGGCGCGGGCCAGTTGCTCCACCAGGCCGGCGGCTTCTGTCGGTTTGATGGGTTTGCCATCCAGTTTCCTTTCCAAGCCACCGGGACAGTACTCCAGAGAGAAGTAAGGCAGGTGATCGTGCTCGCCGACTTCGTAGATTTGCACGATGTTGGGATGCTGCAGCCGAGCGACCGCTTCAGCCTCCGTCCGGAAGCGATCCAATAGGTTTTGCCCGGCGTGTGCCCCCGAGAGAATCATCTTCAGGGCCACGATTCGATTCACGCGGACCTGGCGCACCTTGTAGACGACTCCCATGCCGCCGCGGCCCAGTTCACCGAGGATTTCGTAACCGGGCACATGCACGTCACGACCTGTAATGAAGGGGCGCTCGAGGTCCCTGGGCATGAGCGTGGGGGCACTTAGGAGCGCCTGCGCGGACGGGAAGAGCGTTTCGGCACCCGAGCTGTGATGCGGAGGGAGCGGAGCAGCGCCGCAAATTGGGCAGGCTAGCACGGTAGTCGTGGAATCGGAGTCGGCACTTTCCCAGCAATGACCGAGCGGACACATGAAGGCCCGCGACATCAGGCAACTCCTGCGAAAATGACGAAAAGATGCTGTTTCAATTATCGCATCTGGGCAATGAGAAACAAGTTTTACCCCTCGCGTTCTTCCCGGACGCTGAGCCGCGAGTTTCTACGAGCGCGGACTTGCCGGAGGTCGAGCAAGATCAGAACTCGCCCCTGTTGCGGCGAGGCGTAAGATTATGGCTAACGACAGCCAGGTATGAACGACCAACCAGCGGCTCTCCGAGGGAACAAACAATGGCCTCAATGCGTGCAGTGCAGGTATCCCGTCCAGGTGGCCCCTTCGAAATTGTTGAACGGAAAGTTCCGGAGCCCGGCCCCGGTTCAGTTCGGATCAAGGTGCAGGCGTGCGGCATTTGCCATAGCGATTCGCTGGTAAAAGAGGTGCCTTTCCTTGGATCCAATACCGGCGAGTTCCGGCCACGAAGTGGCCGGGACCATCGACGCAGTTGGCGCCGGCGTTACCGGCTGGGCGCCCGGCCAACGCGTGGGGGTCGGCTGGAACGCCGGGCATTGCGGCCAATGCGACTTTTGTCGGCGTGGGGAATTCTTTGCTTGCGTGAAGGGTCAAATTGCCGGCCTCACCTTCGACGGCGGCTACGCCGACTATATGATCGCACCGGCCAGCGGCGTTGCGCTGATGCCGAATGAATTGTCGCCTGCTGAGGCCGCTCCGCTGATGTGTGCCGGCATCACTACTTTCAATGCGCTGCGAAATAGCGGTGCACGCCCAGGAGACGTCGTCGCCGTGCTCGGTTTGGGCGGCCTGGGTCACCTCGGGGTTCAGTACGCCGCGAAAATGGGCTTTCACACCGTCGGCATTGCTCGCGGGAAAGACAAAGAGGCTCTGGCCCGCAAGCTGGGAGCGGCGGTCTACATCGACAGCCAGTCCCAGGATCCCGCGGCGGAGCTGCTAAGTTAGGTGGCGCCAAGATCATTCTGGCCACGGCGACCAGCGGCGACGCGATGACCGCGGTTCAGGGCGGCTTGGCGGTGAACGGGACCTTGCTGATCGTTGGGGCAGCGCAGTCGATGCAGGTGTCGCCCTTGTCGCTGCTCATGGGCTGCCGCTCGATCAAGGGTTGGAATTCCGGAACGTCTATCGACTCGCAGGATACGCTCGTGTTCAGCGTGCGCACTGGCGTCGCTCGATGAACGAAATGTATCCGCTCGACCGCGTCTCCGAGGCTTACGACCGCATGATGAGCGGTAAGGCGCGATTTCGCGTGGTGATGACGATTTCCTGACAAAGATGAGCCCGAGTTCCTTTGATGCTACGTCAAAGATCCGATCGGGTTGATTTATAATTTGACAAGCTACGTGGATGGCGGGGAAATCGGAATTCTGGCGAATTCCGCTACCCTCGCCGTGTTGGGGGCCTGCCATTCTTGCCGGATGAGTTTCTCTAGCCTCTGTAACTTTTCTCTTCCTTCCTCCCTTCATCGCATTTTGCTCTTCCCTCGTTCGGGTTTTTGGCGTATGCAGCCGGGCGATTGGCTTGGTCTTGTGCCACTTGATTCCTGGCGAGGGGCGTTCCATGAATGGTCGCGCGACGCGAGGTGCTCGGTTGATATTCCGGCAACTTTTCTTGGTCTTCCTGACCTCCGCATGCTGCCTAACCGCAGTGCGGGTCAAAATCCTGCCGCCGATCCTGTGGAGGAGACGCTGGCAGATCCTTCGGGCCACGAATTCGCGATGCCCGGACATGCGCCAGCAATATCTGAAACAGGAAATTGAGCAGATCCATGGGATTGTCGAGCTACGCCAGGTTCTTGGTTTGCAAGAATGGCGCGACCAGGAAACAACCTCCGGCGTTGCCACGGTCGATCAGACCTTTCGCGGGCGATTGTGTCAGCGTTTCGAACAAGAAATTCGCATGGTTCTTCGTCAGGGCGATTCGACCAGCAGAACGGTGGTCTTGAATATGCTGGCGGAACAACCGCCGGTCCTCGCGATACCGCGAACAAGAATGGATTGGCTCGACGCTTCACACCCGATCTGTTGATGCTGATGCAGCAGGACGACGCGACGCTCAGCGCCAGGCGGCCCGCACGCTCGGCCTCATCCATCCGGAGGCAGTCCTAGCCGTGCCGGCATTGGCCAAACTTTTGAACTCGAGGGCAGGCCGAAGATCGGCGCAGCCGCCGCCGAAGGCCTGGCCAACCTGATTCACACGGCCAGCAAGCTGACGACGCGAGCCCGCGACCTTGGTGGCATCGAGTGCTCGCGAACCGATCTGGTCAAATCGGGCGCATGGCCACGCTCTGTACCGGCCGGTCCCTGGCCGACAGCGACGTTGAAGTTCGACGCAAGAGACCGCGGATGCGATCTGTCAGGCAGCCGAGGCATTGCGTTTGCTGGTGCAAGCGTTCGAGACAGGGGACGAACTGGAGCCTGCCGAAAAGTTCCGCGAACACGTAACCGAGGACTGCACCGAATTGCTCCCGCTGATCGACGCCCTCAAGGAACAAAGCCAGTGCTGACCAAAGCCTGGCCGATGCGGACGTGGAAGTTCGCCTCGCGGTGCGCCGAGCCCTCGAAGATATGACTCACCCCCAATTGCGGTTGGTCTATCGCGGTTTGGCAGCGCTGGCCCGAAGATCGGTGCTTTACGTCCATTTCACTCAAACCGGCGAATTTCTTGGGTTCCCCGGACGTTACGAACGATCCGCTCATTGCCGGGATGCAAGGGACCGTAGCGGCATTGGCGGCCGGTTTGAAGGACCCGACGCAGACGCCGACGTGCGGCGATCGATGTTTTGGAGTCGATCGGTCCCGCAGCGGCGCCAGCGGCCCACGCCCTTACCGTGGCGTTGAGGGATCCCGATCCTTTTGCGCGCTGGTCGGCAGCTCGAACGCTGGGCAAAATCAGTCCCATCGACACCGAACGAACGGTCCCCGCTGGCTCGCTTGCTCAACGATCCGGACTTCGATCTGAAGTTAGCCGCCTTGACGGTGCTCGAACGCTTCGGTCCGGAAGCCCGGCAAGTCGTTCCGGAACTGATCGGCGCGACCATTTCGGGAGACGCCGACTTGCGCATGGCCGCCATGCGGTGCCTGGCCTCCATCGGCGGTCCGGAGGGCCATCAGGCCATTCCTGCCCTCCGTGCTGCCCTGAGCGGCGACGATCCACGCATTCAGACGGTGGCAGCGGAAGTGCTCGGTCGTTTCGGTCCTGCCGCCAAGGAAGCCGAACCCGAATTGCGCCGGCGCTTCACAAGGGCCAACCCGTGGTCCAAAAGGCTGCTGGGGATGCCTTGTTGAGTATCTTGCAGAAGGCTGCCAAGAAGCCACGCTTGAACGACGCTGGCTTTGTTGAGAAGCCGGCGCGGTGCCTCTCACCGTGTTGAACACTTTTATGTTTCTGAGCGGGCAAGGTCCCGTTAGCCGGCAAGTTTGGGGTTGTGCATGAAGGGGCGGAGCGGAATGGCCTTGGGATTGGCGTCCTGGCTCGGAATGCTTTCGGGTGCGCTTTTTTCCATGGCAGCGACAATGCCAATATGCAGAACTCGCTGCCGCCGAAAGACGGCAGGCAGCCGGCACAGTCCGCGGCAGGGGGGCAGCGACCGGATTCTCCGTACCAGGCTTCTCGGCCAGGAGCTGACGCAAAATACGCGGTTCAGGGCGGCCAACCGCCTATCTTGAATATCGGTGACAAGCCGACGGCCACTGAGCGCATGCCCTACGCAGGCCCCTCGACGATTCCCAACGTAACGAACAACCTGGCAACGCCGCCCTTTGGCGATAGCAAGAGCGAGATCAAGCTGCCGGTCAGTCAGGAAAATCCTGTGCCGGATCGTCCGACGTCAAGTTCGCAGGGGACTGGTTTCTTGCCGGAAGGGCCGACGACCAGCACCGTCCCGGCCGCACAGAATCCTGGGTCTCGTATCGCCTACAATGCTCCAGCGGCCGGCGCCGAGCCACCTGCTCCGGAGCCACATCCAACTTCTCCTAAAGAACCGCCGCTAATAGCTTTTATGCGCCTTTATCTCGAAAAACGCCCGGGGGAGGCCGTCGCCCAGCTTAGCCCCTACGATAAGACGCGGCAGGATCTTCTCTTGGGCCTACTGTCGTTGGCGACGTACCTGACCGAGGGCGACCCGAGCAAGATCCAGCCCGAACAGGCCGCGATGATCTTGAATAAGCTTGCCAGCATTGCGGCCCCATTGCGCTCCAAGGCCCCGCTAATGTTGAGCGGAGCCTGTCTGTGCAAGACAGTGAAAGATTTTGGCCAGCGCGAGTTGTTGCCCCCCGATTACATTTTCCCGCAGGGCGGCCATGTAGAGTTTTATGTCGAAGTGCAGAATTTTTGGAACGTTCCACGCAGCGACGGCAACTATGAGGTCTGGCTGACCAGTTCGGCAGACCTGTGCGACTCTGAAGGCCATGTAGTTCCGAACACGCACATCGATTACTACAAAGGAGGCCCGGAAGCCACTCAGACGTCTTCACCTCGTCGCGACTACCATCGCGGTTACACCATGGAACTCCCGCCATCACTGCCTCCGGGTCGATACGTGATCCGTCTCCGCGTGAAGGATGTGCCTACCGAGCGTATTGCCACTCAGACCTTTGCGCTGACCATTGGGCGCCGGGCCGCCGGCTGTGATTCTGGCGAATCTAGCAAAAGAACTCCATCGCCATAAAAAAGTAAACATAGTTAAAAGAATCCGCCAAACTGCGGGCTCCTTCGCGCTGCCTGTTCGCTTTCGTTTGCGAACGGGTCGAAGGCCGGCAAACGTAGAGCATTCCCTGGATCCTCGAGGTGCGACGTTCATGACCGTGATGAAAGCAACCAACATCACCTGGAACGAAGGCCACGTGACGCGTGAAGAACGCCAGCAACTGCTCAAGCAGAAAGGTGTCGCGATCTGGTTCACCGGCCTGTCCGGATCCGGCAAGAGCACGCTCGCTTTCACGTTGGAACACGCTCTCGTCCAGCGTCATCAATTGGCATATGTGCTTGACGGCGACAATGTCCGTCACGGACTCAACAAAAACCTTGGTTTTTCCGCGGCCGACCGCGAAGAGAACATTCGCCGCATCGGCGAGGTGGCGAAGTTGTTCGCCGATTGCGGCGTCATCACCATGACGAGTTTCATCAGCCCCTACCGGCGCGATCGAGAGAACGTGCGGGCATTGCACGTCGCCGGCGATATTCCGTTCATCGAAGTTTACGTCAACACACCCATCGAGACCTGCGAGACAGCGCGATCCCAAGGGCCTCTACAAAAAAGCTCGCGCCGGCCGGCTGAAAAACTTCACGGGAATCGACGATCCTTATGAACCTCCGCTCACGCCCGAATTGACCATCGATGCCACTTCGATTTCTCCCCAAGACGCAACGGTTCAAGTGATGGAATATTTGCAGATGCGCGGCCATCTCGCTTGAGATTGACTTCTCGGAAGCGACCGCGCGGAGCACCATCTGCCGCCCGAGTCAACCCGATCGTTAACGTCTCGAAAATCTTCCTAGTTTTTGAATTCCAGTGCACGTCGCCCAATCGTTGCAAGCAGTCGCTTGACGGCGAAAAAACGGCGTTTGGCCCAATTGCATTCAAGTAGCCGCGTTGACACCCTCGGCAGGCAAACGTAGACTTGGCCAGTCGCCTTGAACGGAAGTTGAATGGTGGTGAAGGATTGCTCCGAGGATGGAGCATAAAACCCCTACCACCGCTAAAGTTGCTCTTCCTGCTACGATAGGTTACTTCATGCCGCACACTGATCTGTCCTGGCGATTGTTCCGACCCGCGGAAGGGTTTTACAACTCGGAAGTGGCAACGCCCAAGCGATTGCCGGTCCGAACTTTCCTGCCCACGGGCTACGAACCGAACTATGCCTATCCGCTCATGGTTTTCTTCCACGGGCATAATGGCAACGAGGAACAGATTCTGCGTCTGGCGCCGCGATCAGCCGGCGTAACTTCATCTGTATCAGCGTCCGCGGACCGCAAATGGTAGGTTGGCGTCAGGATGGAACTCTGGGCTACACCTGGGGACGGGACGGCGATTGGGAAACGACGCTCGAAGATTACGTGCTCGGGGCCATCGAGAAAACACGGCGCAGCTATCACGTGCATTCCGAGCGCATTTATCTGACCGGCTTCTGCGAAGGCGCTACCCTGGCTTACCGGCTCGCATTGAATTTTCCCGAAAAATTTGGCGGCGTGATTTCCCTCAACGGCACGCTGCCACCCTCGGGCAGTCTCTACTTGCGGCTCGACGAAGTCCGCGGCTTGCCTGCGTTCATTGGCCACGGGTTCGCCAATGCCGTAGTGCCTGTTTCGATGGCCAATCGCGATTATCGACTACTCTATACGGCCGGTCTAGACGTTCAGATGCAAACCTACGCTGCCACGCATCGGCTGCATCCTCATATGCTCCGCGATGTAAGTCGCTGGATCATCGATCGGTGCAATAGCTAGGCGCAGAGCAAATCCGAATATCGAAATCCGAAATTCGAAAAAAATGCGACTGAGGCGAGCGTCGAGGCGTAAGCCCGACGAGTCCGGCCAGTTTCGACGGGACTTCTCACCAGGCGAGCGTCAAATCAAAGTGTGACAGTTCGGGGCAAATCTACACGTACTCTTAAGGGCAAGACTCGTCGGGCTCACGCCTCGATGCTCCCCTATTGTTACAGGATAAACTTACTCAAATCCTGCTTCTCCAGGATCGAATCGAGCCGTTCGCGGACAAACTCGCGCTGTCGATGACCGCATGCTTGTTCGTTCGTTCGGGTCCGTCATAGCTGATCTCTTCAACGACGCGTTCCAAGATGGTGTGCAGACGCCTGGCGCCGATGTTTTGCGAGGTGCGGTTAACTTCAAAGGCAATTTCAGCCAGGGTCTCAATCCCATCCTTCGTAAACTCTAGCGTGACACCTTCGGTGGCTAGCAGCTGGCATATTGCTTGGTCAGGGCGTTTTGCGGTTCGGTCAAGATCCGCAAGAAGTCCTCCCGCTTGAGGTCGGTAAGCTCCACGCGGATCGGAAAGCGGCCTTGCAATTCCGGCATCAAGTCGGCGGGTTTCGACACGTGGAAGGCGCCGGCAGCGATGAACAGAACGTAGTCGCTTTTCACTGGCCCATAGCGCGTGTTCACGGTCGTGCCTTCGACGACGGGCAAAAGGTCGCGCTGTACGCCCTGGCGGGATACGTCCGGCCCGTGGCCGGAGGCTGGCCCGCAAACTTTGTCCAATTCGTCGATGAAGATAATGCCCTGGTTTTCGGCGAGTTCGACGGCCTTTTCTTGAACCACCTGCCGATCGATCAAGGCTTCGGTTTCCTGCTCCAGAAGAATCCTCCGCGCATCCTTCACAGTTACTTGACGTTGCTGCGATTGTTTGGGCATCACCCGATCGAACATGTTTTGCAAATCGACGTCCATGTTCTCCATGCCCATGTTGGAGAAGATCTGCACGGGAACCGCCTTCTGCTCCACGTTGATCTCGACCATGCGATTTTCCAGCTCGCCTGCTTCGAGCCGGCGTGCATTTTCGTCGCGCGTTCGGTTTGCGCCGCTGGTTTTCCTCCGATTCGTCCTCCGGCTGCCATTCCGTGGAACCGGGAATGAGCATGTCGAGAAGCCGTTCGCTGACGCGCTCTCCGGCCTTGGTTTCCACCAGCCGGCGTTGCTCCTGCCGCACCATGGCGATGGCGGCCTCCGCCAAATCGCGAATCATGCTCTCTACATCGCGGCCGTGATAGCCTACTTCCGTGTATTTGGTGGCCTCGACTTTGATGAACAGGGCGCCGACAAGCTGGGCCAGGCGCCGGGCAATCTCAGTTTTGCCGACGCCTGTAGGGCCGATCATGATAATGTTCTTGGGCGTGACATCCTTGCGCATTTCTTCGGGTAGCTGTTGCCGGCGCCAACGATTGCGAATGGCGACGGCGACGGCCCGTTTGGCCGCGTCTTGACCGACGATATGGCGATCGAGCAGTTCGACGATCTGCCGCGGTGTCAAATCTGCCATGGCACGGGCCTCCTCAGCCGGCGATTTCTTCGATTTCGATATTTCGGTTCGTGTAAATGCACAGGTCCGCGGTGATCTCGAGGGAGGCGCGAACGATTTCCGTTGCCGACAGCTTGGAATGCTGCATGAGCGCTCGCGCCGCCGCGACTGCGTAGCCGCCGCCCGAGCCGATGCCGGCCATGCCGTCGGTCGGCTGAATGACGTCGCCCGTGCCGCTGACAACGAGCAGGTGCTCCTTATCGAGAACCACAATCATCGCTTCCAACCGTCGCAGGCTGCGGTCCATGCGCCAATCCTTGGCAAGTTCCGCCGCCGCTCGGGGGACGCTTCCCTGAAAATGCTCGAGCTTAGCCTCGAAGCGCTCCAGCAATGCGAAAGCGTCGGCCGAGCGCGGCGAAGCCCACCAGCACTTTGCCGCCAAAAAGCTTGCGAATTTTGCGGGCATCGCTCTTCATGACGATGTTGCCGAGGGTCACCTGGCCATCGCCGCCGATGGCGGAGCGACCCTGGTGTCTTACGGCGAGAATGGTGGTGGTGCGCATCTCGTTCCAAGAGAATTCTCCTCAAAGGGGGCTCTCCCCTTTGTATCGGATTCTGCCCCGGCTCGATCTCGCTCCCTTTCCGGAGTGGGCTATCCTCCGAATAATGATAGCGGATACCTTTAGACCCCATGGGGCCAAGCGGCCTATTCGGAGGATCAGTATGGCGGCATCCTATCGAGTTTGCAATACACCTGGATCGCGTGTTTGCTGGCCTTCGCCTGGTGCGCGGGGGCGGCAAAGCCGGCATGGGCCGATGTGCGAGATAACGCCGGCATGTTTAAGCCGGACACGGTGAGAAAGGCTGACCAAATCATTTCGCAAATCGAGGCGAAGCACAGAAAAGAGATTATTGTCGAAACATTTGCTACGGTCCCAAGTGGGAAAGAAGACGCAGCGAAAGGCACCAAATCGCAAATCCTTTTTCCATGACTGGGCTTTAGATAGAGCCCGAACGCTGACTGTAGATGGCATTTATGTTTTGATCACGAAATCACCAGGTTATGTGCAAGTTGAAGTGGGAAATAAAACGGCGATTCGCGATTTCACCGAAACAGAACGCGACCGTTTAGGCGAAATGCTTCAAAGGGATTTTGGAGAAAAGAAATTCGACACCGGGCTAATCGATGGTGTGAAATATGTTCAACAGACAATGGACGCACAGATGCCAGCCACAGGTATTCGCCGCGGTGTCGGCCAGACACCGGCTCCGGCTGCACCAGGAAATCACAAAGCCGCGAGCACTGAGGAGCTAGGTCTCGGAGGGAAGCTCATGGGAATGATCTGCATTGGATTGGTCGCCGTCCTTGCCATTTGGGTAGTAATCGGATTGTTTCGCCATTTATCTGGAAGTGTTGGCGGAGGAGGAGGCCAGGGAATGGCCGGTGGCTACGGGGGTGGTGGTTACGGTGGCGGTGGCGGCGGTGGATTCTTGTCTGGACTCATGGGCGGAATGCTTGGCGGAGCTGCCGGCAGCTGGATGTATGACCGATTCTTCCGCGATCATAATTCCATGGGTGGCGGGGGCTTTGGATCATCCGGCGGCGGTATGGCGATTCAGGGAGCAACATTCCTGACGCCGCTGATGCTCCCGACACGGATTACTCTGGTTCCGGCGGTGACTTCGGTGACTCCGGCGGTGGCGATGGCGGAGACACCGGCGGTGGCGGAGACTTCGGCGGCGGTGGTGATTTTGGCGGTGGCGGAGACTCCGGCGGCGGTGGTGATTTTGGCGGTGGCGGAGATTTCTAAAGGGCCTAGATTTACTTCTTGCTATCCGTCTTTTCCTTGCGGATGTCTTGATGCTTGAGCTGCTTCAGGGCCTCCGGATGATGCATAAAATAGGTGCGCTTCCACTCTTCGCGCGCTTGCGGATCGTTTAGCGACATGGGCGGCCCGCTAGCACGTTCCTCGGCTGTCAATTCGCGATTCGCAAAGTCGAGAAGCGTTCGGTCGGGCACCTCAGGCAAGAAATCGCGTTTGGCGGCCGATTTGCGGCGAAAGGGCTCCCAGAGATCGCGCGGCCCGGGAAGTGCCATACCGGGGATCGTTAAGTTGTGAAGTTTGGCAAGGCGCTGGAGCGCTCTCGGGATACGCTGGCCAAAACCCTTCTTCCTTTTGCAGAGCAGCTTTTTCAGCCGACTTGAGTGAAGGCTTCAGGTTCTTCTCGATGAATATCCGGATAGGCTCTGCGAATTCGGCGGGCCGGCAAACACCCAGTTGTACGGGTATCTCGCGTTTGCGATTTGCAAAGGCGGTTACGGCTTCGGCGTATTCAGGCCAACGGCCTTCCAGTGCCTTGGGGCCTAGCGCTCTCTCCAGGCCGGGAAAGGCCTTGCGGACTGGTTCAGGCAGCTGTTTGTAGGTCTTTGGGCCGATTGGTCCCGGCAATTTGACTCTGAGCGGATGCTTGTCGGCCAGTTCCACCAGTTTTATCTCGAACAGCGGCCATTGATCCTTGAGTTCGGCAAGTTGCCTTTTTTCGTCGACGGAAAGCAAAGGCTCCAGCGTTTCCTTGATGAAAAACCGCACGTCGTCGCTGAATTTTTCCGGCTGGTTGCGAAACTTGGCGGATTGTTCCCAGTAAACGAGGGCCAAATCCCATTGGGTGCGGAAAGCTTCTTCACGCTGGCGCACCTGCACAATTCTGGAAGCTTGGTCGGCCGGTTGCAGGTGTCTAAGCTCGTCCTGCACGCTCTTCGGCTGGCGGAGAACCCATTCGCGATTGCGAATCTGCTTGATCTGCTGCAAGCGTTCGATGTCCGAACTCGCATTGAGGACGGCTCGCCTATCCTCTTCCGGAAGCTGGTGCAGCCAATCGACGTAACGATCGAGCACTCGCAATAGCCGTGCGCTGGTCGCGGAGTCTTCTTCTTGGAGGTCGCGGTCTAGTTGCCTGAGCGCTTGCTGACGTTCGGGCGATAGCGCCAAGAACTCGGACAAGTTGCGGCGCAAGCGGCGCGTAATGACTTGCATCCCTTTTCCACTTTTCCAGCTGCAGGCGATTTAGCTCGAGTTCGTCGTAAGCCGGCTGGTCGGCACGGGCCAGCCAGATCATGCCGAGAAAGAGCACCAGAACGCTTAACCACCGCCAGCACATTGCGAGTTTCCATTTTCTCTTCTGGGTGCCTTCGGAGCGATACCACGGCCACTCTCCGCGCACCGTCAAAACTCATCCTTGAAAAGGCCGGAGACTTCGAGCGAGCGCAAGAAATTAATGTCATCGACTCGATCGTACAAGCGCTTGTTCTCGAAAAGCCGTAAATCTTGAATAAGTGCTGCGTCCACGTCGGCTGGCAGCGCGGGGCGTTTGTGCAGCCAGTACGATCTGTGCTTAAGTACCCTGCCAAGCCGGCCGCCAGGATCGCCAGCGACCAGCCCGTCAGCATGGGCCAAGGCCTCGGCAGTTTGGGGACAGATCTCTTCGCCGAGGGCGATTCCGGATCGCTCGACGCAATCAGCGCGGGTTGAATGGTGGAAAGTCGTTCCAACGTTTGCGAGGTGAATTGCGACGAGACCTCGCCGCGCGGCAAATAATCGAGCATGTTCCAGGAGCGTTTGAGCGCCTCGACTTCCAAGCGTGCCTGCGGATCGCGGAAAGTTTGGCTTCGAGGGCACGAGCCGTTCGTTCATCCAGTTCGCCATCGAGATAGGCGACCAGATTGTCGCGATCTTGCGCGGTCAAGGAAGACGGGTTGGCCATGGTCCGCTTTCCTTCTATTCCTCAGGTTCGGGGATCGACTCGCCATCCATGTAAATGTAATCCTGGAGAGCGGTCCGTAGATTCATGTGCGCTCGGCAAAGCAGCGATTTCACGGCTTTGGTGGTTAGGTTCATCACCTCGGCGATTTCAGCGTAATTCATGTCTTCGAATTTATTCAACAGCAAGGCTAGCCGCTGCCGTTCGTTCAAGCCGTCCAAGGCGCGACGAATCAGCACCGCTCGCTCTTGCCGCTGCACTTTTTCGATGGGTTGGCTTCCCGAATCCTGCATGAGCTGCTCGGCCGGACGGGGCCCCAGTGGCCCAGAATCATTTGCCGGCAGCGGAAAAAGAGGTTTGCGGCGACGCGAACGCAAGGCGTTGGCGGCGAGATTGTTGGCGATGGTAAAAAGCCAGGTGGAGAATTTGCACCGAGCCCGATACTTCTTCCGCGCCCGATAGACTGCGCAGGAAAACCTCTTGGGCCAGGTCCTCGGCTTCCTCGGCGTTGCCCACCAGGTGGTGCATGACGGCGACGAGTCGGTTGCGAAAACGGTCGACGAGTTCTTCGAAGTGCGCCAGGCTCGTCGGCGCGCACCCCGATCATCAAGCGCGTATCGGGATCGCGCAAAGCCAGTTGTGCGCTGGTCTCGCCGATGGCTGACAAGGACGCCTCATTCCTCCGCCAGTCCCGCCGCTGAAGCGGCGTGACGGCCTATTAAACACCCATTCCCGGGGCGGAGTTCCGCGAAAGGTTGTCGATGCTCTCTGTTTCTTTACCTACCTGGCTGCCACCGCTATTGCGCTACGCCTCAGCTGGCCGCAAGCGGCATCGATTTCCGAACCTTTGCGCTTGCGGACTTTCACGCTTATGCCGCGCTGTGCAGGGCCCCGACAAAAGCTTGCAGCGATTCTTCGCTCGGCCGGCGATAGGGAAGGCCGACGACCTCATTGAACGGGATCAAGTTTACGTGCGCCTGACTCCCGGCCAACAACTTAGCAAGCCCCCGGGAATCGACCTCCCGATCATTGACGCCGCCCAAGAGAACATATTCAAATGTAACCTGTCTACCCGTTGCTGCAAAGAACTCATCAGCACTTTGGAGAATGGATTCGAGCCCAATTTGGTCGTTCGTCGGCACGATTTGAGTTCGCAGCGCATCCGGTAGGCGCATGCAGAGATACGGCGAGATTATATTGCTTTCCCAACTCGGCCAATCGGCGAATCTTGGCAGGCAGGCCAACGGTCGAAATCGTGATATGCCGGGCGCCAATGCCCAATCCTTTCGGATCTCCTGCCACCGCAAGGGCTTCGAGCAGATTTTCGAGATTGGCCAGCGGTTCCCCCATTCCCATGACGACGATATGCGTCAATCGCTCATGGGTGGGAAGTAGATTGCGAAGATGAAGGAGCTGTTCGAGAATCTCTCCCGTCGTCAAGTTGCGGACTACGCCATCAATGCCGCTGGCGCAAAAGACGCAGCCCATCCCGCAGCCGACCTGGGTGCTTACGCAAGCCGTGCGCCTGGGATCTTCGGGAATCATGACGCATTCGACGAGATTGCCATCCGCCAAGCGGAGCAAGAGTTTGCGCGTGCCATCGGCTGCATCAGACCGTCGTGCGCAATGGGTGCCGAACGGCACAAAAGCTTCCTGCAATTGAGTGCGAAAAGTCACAGGCAAATCGGTCATTTCGGCAAAGGATTGAGCGCGGCCGGTGAACAGCCAGCGATGGATTTGCCGGGTGCGCATAGGCGGTTGCCCGCGATCGGCCAACCAAGCGGCGAACTCCTCAGGGGGAGTGTCGAGCAACGCGCGGCCGGGCTCCCCAAGGGTAACGAGATCTAGCGACATGTAATGTATTGTAGAGGGGGTCGGAGACGAGACAAAGCATTGGTGGTCCGGAATAGGCTTCCATGGGTTGATAAGCATAACGGCCAATCAGCGCGGCTTGCAGAATCAGCAAGCTTGACGATTACTGAGTGCTTGGTGCCATGCCCACGCTAGGCGTGGGCATGTGAGGTGTGTAAAGTTCAGTCCCAAGATGACAGCAAAACGGGGGTGTCAGAGACTGGTGTCTCGCACGATGATGATGGCGGATGGGGGCGCAGTGCCTCACATGCCCACGTTTATTAGCGTGGGCATGGCACGAGGGGCTGTTCTAATGGATCAATTTGGTTAGTTCCTATGCCGGAGTCGACAGAATTGCTTTGATCTCGGCGAATATTATAAGCTAACCGTTCCCGCCCGCCACCTTTCGTCTGATAAAATGCTCGAGGTAATCACCCATCGGAATTCCCACAAACCCGCCGATGCAGGCTCCGATAAAGAGCCCCATTCGGAAAAGCCCCACGTGAACTTCGTCTCCAGCCAAGAGACTCTCGATGGCCGGAACGAGCATTTCACCTTGGGGATTGATGGGAGCAACTCGCCCTTCGCGATCGAGCAAATACATTGTTGGGATCGCTTTGACGCCGCACGACTGGACCAGAGGGTTGTTCCAATCCTGTTGGCCTCGAGCGTCGAAGAAAATCTGCGGCCAGACAATTCCGTGAGTTTTCACAAATTCGTTAAGCTTGTCGCGGTCGTTATCGAGGCTGACGCTGATGATCTCGAAGCCATCCTTATGAAAGCGAGCGTAGGCGTTCTTGACATTGGGCAATTCCCTCCTGCATGGCTCGCACCAAGTAGCCCAAAAATCAACCAGTACGACTTTGCCACGCCATTCAGCGATATCGAATGGTTTGCCTTCGAGTGTCGGACCGGCCAGCTGGAGCGTTTGGCCAAACAGTTTGTTGCTAGTACCTTCGCGGGCCAAGTCAATGACCGGCTCGTTCAGAGGAATGAACCCGCCAATCTGATCGCCTACGATGGCCCCTGCAAAAAGGCCCGCTGCCAGGCCACACGAAGCGCCGATGACACCTGCCGATTTCTGAAAACCTAAATGGCCGATAAGGCCGCCAGCCAGCGCGAATGCCGAAGCTAGCCAGAACAAAGCCGGCGGGTTCTCTAGCAGAAAGTAAGGCAGAAGGCTGAAGCCAAAGAAAAGCGTGGCGCCGATAAGGCGCCGCGCCAGACCATCGGTTCAGCCTTGGGAGGAACATTCATGGATTGTTTGATCCTTCGCCCGCGCCTTTCAAGTTCGCTCGCGATCCAAATAAAGCCGTCAAATCCAATGGCTGCAAGGGTCGCGAAGAAACCGGCCCTTGCCCACTCCCACGTGCATGCGCATCGCTCGCGGTTCGAATACCATGGTCTGGATCGTCAATTCGCCTTGATTGACGCGGTCCATCATCTGGACGACGTCTTCGAGCCCTATCTTTGGGGCTGCTTTGCTCGCTTCCATTAAAGCATAACGCCAGCACGATGTACTGGTTGCCAAACCCGGGGTGCGGAAATGATTGGTGCTGATGCAGACACCGTCTTCGGACGCCCGCCGGTGCACGTTCTTGGGCGTCAGCTCGAAAATCGCCGCATGCGTGCGATCGCAGACGGCCAAACTTAGCAGGGTGGTTCGCGGCGTGCCGCGAGGATGGCCTCGGCTTCCTCTACCGTCGAACACTCTTCAAGTATACGCCGGAAACTGAGAATCATGGGTACGGCCGATAAGTTGAGTCGCGGCGAGCCATCCGCAGTTTCCGGAATGTCGAGCACGGCGATAGCCAGCCCTTTGTCGTTCATGCCGGAACAAACACCCACCAATCCAGGGAGGTTGACCGACGCAAACGCGTTCTTCCCTTTAGGTTTGCAAATGACCACCATGCAATATTGATCCAGGGTTCCCAGGGAAGGGAAGTCGAAATTCGCGGCCGAAAATTGGCTCGCCATTCTTGCTGTGTGCCGGCTCGATGATGTACGCCGAGCAGCCGCCCAGCTTGCCCATATCCCAAAGGGTATTGGCTACAACGATTAGGTCGCGATAGCTGCCGTAATTTCTCGACATGGCTTCCAGCTCGTTGCGGTAGTCGGCCGGAAAGCGTTTGAGCAAGTTGCTGCTGGTAAAAATCAGTGCCGGCAAGGCTTTGTCGAGCTTGTTGGCCTGTAGCAGTTTCTTGAAATAGGAGCTCAAGCCGGGAGCCGCGTCACCAACGAGGGTGCCCGTTTGTTCGCCGATCTGTTCGGGGGTGCCTTCGACGAAAAGCACGGGAACGTGACCGAAATAGCGAAGTTCAGCAGGGCCGAATTTCTTTTCTTTGAAGCGAAAATCGTCGGCTCGCACCGGCGAGATCAGAACCAAGAGCGCCGCACCGATCATCCATGAATGGCGCAACATGCCTTCCTCCGTAGATATGCAGAAACTTTGCGCGGCCCGTTCCTGAAAAGCGGGAGCATTGTGTGTTCTGCGCGAGATTTCCGGCAAGGTCAACTCAAAATCAGAGCCCCACCAGATAGCCAAAGCGTTTGGTGAACTGCTCCGGAATCATGTTCACGATATTCGCCAGTCGGCCCAGTTTCTCGGGCGACTCGAAGTCGCTTTTGAGCAAGCGGATCATGTAGTGTCGGGCGCATTCGTAAGCTTCGCCATCGACATCCACCTTACGCGGCAACATGCGCTGCGTCTGCAGGTTCATGATCTCGTGGAAGGGCTGCGACTGCAGTCGGCCGCCGACCAAGCTCATGACTGCGCCATAGCGGGTCGAATCCTCCGACTGCAAGAACTTGACCGCTCCATAGCCCAGCGCACGAGTGTATTCCGCGTCGAAGGGAATGGGGTCGGCACAGCGTAGCTCGTAGCCCAGATCCTTATCGATGATGGAGACTTTCAGGCCAAGCTCCTCGAGCTTGACGGTGAGATGGTCCTTGATGATGCGGCCGAACTCGATTTCCCCCAGCGCGCAAATGGCCATGCGGATCGCGCTGCACTTTGCCGTATTTCCCCAGGGCCGAATCATCCATGACTTCGAAAAAGCCCTTCTCGCCGATGGTTTCCAGGAGCCCTTCGGCCAGGACCGCGACGCCGTAGGGCCGATTATTCGCTCGCCGCTTGATGATCGAGCCCAGGATCAAATCGCACAAATGATTCAACGACAGCGGTTGGCCGCGGAATTCTTCGGGAATGATGGTGAGCGTGGCGGCGGCCGACATGCCGATGCCCAGCGCCAGATGACCCGCCGCCCGGCCCATGCTGACGATCAGATACCATCTCGAAGTCGTGCGGCCGTCCTCCATGATGTTGCGGACGATGGAGACGCCCAGATGCCGGGCGGTCTCGAAGCCGAAGGTAGGCACTCCCTGCGGCAGGGGCAAATCGTTGTCGATGGTTTTGGGCACGTGGGCCACGCGGATGGCCCCGCCGGCGCGAGCATAAACCTGGCTGGCGGAATAGGCGGTGTCGTCGCCGCCGATGGTCACGAGCATGTTGACGTCCAGCTCGCGAAAGCAGGCCAACACGCTTTGCATGTCCGCTTCGGATTTTGCGGGATTGACCCGGGACGTGCCGAGAATCGAGCCGCCTCGCAAATGAATTGCCTTAACGTCGTCGATTTCCAGGTTGCGAATGCGACTGAGATCGCCCTTCACGAGCATCTGGAAGCCGTCCTGAATCCCTAAAACCTTCTTGCCGCCGTTGATGGCTGCAATGGTAACGGAATTGATCACTCCATTGATGCCGGGCGCCGGGCCGCCGCCAACCAACAAAGCCAATTTGCCGCTGCTCCAATCTTGCGTCATGCCGTTTTTCCTCGAACGTCCGGTTCAAAAGCCGAAGCTGGCAAAACTCCCTTTGAGGCCAGCCCGCACGGACCTTTTGCGCTGAATCAAGAATATCCTGACGATAGAAATCTATAGGCACAACCGCTTTTTGGCCTTGCCTGGCGGAACCCATTGCACTGTTTCTCAGGAAGTTTTCACAACTAGCGCCCGTACCAGGCGATTAATTTGTTCAGCTCGCCCGTGCGCGAAAGCAAATTGAAGCTTACTCGTTGCCGGCGAGTATTCAGAATGCGATTGTAGCCGAAATGATCGTCCACCATCGTCAGTGCCAAGCAGACTGCATCTTCGCGCGGCAGCTCGTGCAAGGCGCGGACGGTCCAAAGCAGAATGGGGAATGTCAAGCAGAGCAGTTCCAGCCCGTCCCAAAAGGGCAGCCCAAATTGAACGGCCCCGCAGAACTGCAGCGATTGGAGCTTGATGACGTAATAGCGCGCTCCAGGATTTTCTCTGCTTCCGGCGTAAGATCGCCCGTTCGGTTTTCGATTTCCGCGAAGGTCGTCTTCGCCATTTTGGCGTGCATCCGAGGCACAGTTCCCTCGCCACGGGCGAAACGCCAGGCCGCTACCAACAAAGCCAAGCGCCTGCCTTGCGTTTCCCCTTTACTGGGCCCGTGATCCTTACGCGTGAAGATCGCCGTCGATTGGCGAAACAGCAGGCGGCCCATCCAATTAGGCGGGCTTACTTCAGCCGGATCGATTGGAACCTCCGCATCCAGGCTAATGCGAACCATGTTCAGGAATTCGCCCAGGCGGCCGCCGCTCACTTGGTCGAATCGCGCCTTCCGGCACAGCTCAGCCAGAGCAATGCATTTGCGCACGCGGCGTTCGACCCGGTCATTCGAGTCGCGCATCAACTGAACCAGCATTTGCACAAAGCGCAACAAGTCAGCCCAGTCGACGCGCTGGCCCCTTTGCAGCAAGGGAGGACGCTGCTTCTGGCCCGGAGACCTCGCAATACCTTCCCTCGCCGCCAATTCATCGGCAAATTCTTTCAGCGAATCCGCGTGCAGGGTGATATTCCGTCCCTTGTTGGCTGCGGTCGACGGGCAGGCGAAGCGCAAACTCACGCGCCAATGATCGCCCACGGGCACTAAAGCAAACGGAAAGAGCCGGCAGGGCAGCGGTTTCGCCGCATAACCAAACGCTCGTGAATGCGGCAGCCGCCCTGCTTCGCTCAAGAACACACAACTTCCATCCTCTCGATGATTGAGTGTATCTTGCGCGACCAGAACCGCCCGATTTTGCGAAAAAGCGGCCGACCCCCAACGACTTCGTCTCCTTCCCACGATTGGGCTTCGATCCGCGCGCGTTCTTCCGGCGTGATCGCGACGACGTATTCCTTGCAGCAACTGCCGCACACGTGACAGTCCCAATTCTGAAAAACAGGCAGATGACGAATCGGCATCGACATGCAAGGCACCCGAAATATGCGAAACATTGTCCGCGCCTATTGTATCGCGGCGCCATTTTGAGAAACGCCGAGATTTCTGGATATCTATAGCCGCGCCGGTGTAGACTCTGCGACTGCGTAAATCTCTCCTCCCGGGTCGCCATGGCCCGGGAATGCGCTTGGATGGAGGCCAAATATGAGTGCGATACTCGCGCTCGATCAGGGCACGACGAGCTCGCGAGCCATTCTTTTCGACCACCGCGGTCGCATTCAGGCTGTGAGCCAACAAGAATTCCAGCAGATTTTTCCGCAATCAGGCTGGGTCGAACACGATGCCAACGAGATTTGGGATTCGCAAAAAGCCGTCGCTCAGGAGGTTCTTCTCAAAGGCGGGCTGAAAGCCGGCGACATTGCCGCCATCGGCATCACCAATCAGCGCGAAACGACGATTTTGTGGGACCGCAAGACCGGCATCCCGGTCCACAACGCGATTGTCTGGCAAGATCGCCGGACGGCGGGCTTTTGCGACAGCCTCAAGAAAGCCGGCCACGCGGAACTCGTGCAGCAAAAAACCGGCCTGGTGATCGACGCTTATTTCTCCGGCAGCAAGCTCCGCTGGCTTTTGGATAACGTGCCCGGCGTCGAGGGAAAGCCGACCGCGGCGAACTCGCCTTTGGCACCGTTGACAGCTGGTTGATTTGGAAGCTGACCAAAGGTGCGCGTCCATGTAACCGATGCTTCGAACGCGTCGCGGACAATGCTCTTCAACATTCACACGGGCCTTTGGGACGACGAACTGCTCCGCCTGCTCAACGTGCCACGCTCCGTTTTGCCTGACGTGAAGTCATCGAGTGGCGTCATGGGCGAATCAACGGGGGACTTGTTCGGCGGCCCGATCAAGATCGCCGGCAACGCCGGCGATCAGCAAGCTGCCCTGTTCGGTCAGACCTGCTTTGTCGACGGCCTAGCCAAAAACACTTACGGCACCGGCTGTTTCATGCTGATGAACGTCGGCACGAAGGCGCCTGTTTCCAGGCACAAGCTTCTCGCAACGGTCGCCTGGAATGTTCAGGGCTCCACCGAATATGCCCTGGAAGGCAGCGTCTTCATCGGCGGCGCCGTGGTGCAATGGCTGCGCGACGGATTAGGCCTGGTCAAATCGGCCGCAGACATCGAGCCGTTGGCGGCCAGCGTGCCCGATCCGGGTGGCGTCTATATCGTTCCCGCATTCGCCGGATTGGGAGCGCCGCATTGGGACCAATATGCCCGGGGCACCATCACCGGCATCACGCGGGAACAACCGCCGCCCACTTCGCCCGTGCCGGCCTGGAGAGCATCGCCTATCAGGTCGCCGACATTCTCGACATCATGCAGAACGATGCCCAGGTGCACATCCGCGAGCTGCGCGTGGACGGCGGCGCCTGTGCCAATAATTTGCTCATGCAATTTCAAGCCGATTTGCTGCGCGTTCCAGTGGTTCGGCCCAAGGTGACCGAAACCACGGCTCTCGGGGCTGCCTACCTTGCTGGCCTGGCTGTCGGCTTCTGGAAGAACAAGGACGATCTGAAAGCCAACTGGGAAATCGACCGCACCTTTGAGCCCAAACTGAGCGAAGACGAGGTGATTCATCGGCGGCAGCGCTGGCGTGAAGCGTTGCGTCGGCGCGCGATTGGGAAGAGCATTCGAGCGTGGACGCGAGTAGTCACTTGTGAGATGAGGCCCTGAAATGAATCGAGAAGAATCCATTCACAGGCTGACCGCGCAGTTCTACTCCCTGGGATATCGCCGTCATCGGCGGCGGCGCCACGGGCGTAGGGATCGCCGTTGACGCCGCCTCCCGTGGTTACGCGGTCTGCCTCGTGGAAATGAGCGACTTCGGCAAGGGCACGAGCAGCCGTTCGACTAAGCTAGTGCACGGCGGCGTTCGTTATTTGCAGCAGGGCAACGTTTCTCTGGTGATGGAGGCTCTCAAAGAGCGGGGCATTCTCCGCGAAAACGCTCCTCATCTCGTCCACGATTTGGCTTTTGTCGTCCCCAATTATGTATGGTGGGAGGCGCCCTTCTACGGCATCGGCATGAAGGTCTACGACATGCTGGCCGGACGCTATGGGTTCGGCAAATCGCGCCACCTATCGAAAGCGGAAGTGCTCGAGCGCATCCCGACGCTGGAAACCGAGGGGCTGCGCGGCGGCGTCCTCTATTACGACGGCCAGTTCGACGATTCGCGACTCCTAATCGATCTCGCCCAAACGGCCGAGGAACAAGGCGCGGTGTTGGTAAACTATGTGAAGGTCGTCGAGCTAAAGCACGACGCAGAGGGTTTCCTCACAGGCATTGTCTGCGTCGATACGGAAACGGGGACGCGGCACGACATCCTTAGCCATTCCGTCATCAATGCCACTGGCGCTTTCTCGGACGGCGTGCGCAGGCTGGACGATCCTAAGGCGACGCCACTCATTGCCCCCAGCCAGGGAATCCACCTCGTTCTCGATCGCTCATTTCTGCCCGGCGATTCCGCGATTATGGTGCCCCACACCAGCGATGGCCGTGTGATGTTTGCCATTCCCTGGCACAATCGAGCGCTCCTGGGCACCACCGACACGCCGATTGATAAAGTCGAACTCGAACCGACGCCTCTAGATCAAGAAATCGAATTCATCCTTGAAACGGCAGCCCGCTATCTGGCGCAAATCCGACTCGAGCAGACATCCTGAGCGTCTATACCGGCATTCGTCCGCTGGTGAAAGCCTCCGAGGCGAGCACCGCCGCGCTGTCGCGCGAGCATACCATTCACGTGGCTAAGTCCGGCTTGTTGTCTATCGCCGGCGGTAAATGGACCACTTACCGGAAAATGGCCGAGGATTGCGTCGACCATGCCGCCACGCTGGCTCGTCTTGATGACCAGCCTTGTCTAACCAAGAAGCTGAACATCCACGGCTACCACCAACATGCCGAACAGTTCGGCGAACTGCGTCGTTACGGATCCGCTGCGGAGGGAATCCAGGAATTGATAAAGGCCGATCGCTCAATGGAACGCAAACTCCATCCTTCGCTACCTATGATGGCCGCCCAAGTGGTGTGGGCTGCACGGCACGAAATGGCGCGGACCATCGATGATGTGCTCGCTAGACGCACCCGGATGCTGTTCCTGGATGCGCGAGCGGCGCTGGCGGCTGCGCCGAGGCTGCCCGCCTGCTAGCGGCCGAACTGGGCCGCGATGAAGCGTGGCAGAGGGAGCAGATTCGAGAGTTCACAGAGATTGCGGGGCACTATGTGGTGAAGAATTGAGTGACCTCACTCGTTTAACCCGGAGCCAACGGCGACGGCGGACGTCTAGTCTCTCGTGTCATGCCGCATGGTTCGGCATAGTGTGCTGTCCGCCGTCGCCGCTGGCTCCGGGTCAAAAATGATCGACCAACGACTTGAGTTGTGCGCGGGTCTCTGACCCCGTACAACGGCACCGTCGTGCTAAGCGAAGGCGACTGCCACTATCCGAATGCCGTTTGTGGTCTCACGACCACCTGCACGGGCAACTTGACGGGCTTGGCATTTGGACTCGGCTAGAACCGAGCCATTCACCGCGCAGGTGGTCAGGAGACCACAAACGGGGCGCGAAGTGGTGGACTTCGCCGATCGGGGTGAGGCGTCCGCGGTGCGGGGTCTTGAAACCCGCGCACAACAGTGGCGAACTCATCCTTGATTTACATGCCGTGCAGCGCAAGTGCTACGATCGCGAAACTGAGCTTCGAGAAGAACATTCCCAAACAGAGTTTGGAAACGAGAGGTGAAGGGGCAATGAAGTGCTCATTGCATTGTTGCCTGCATAACCGATCGATTGATAACACCTATTCAGAGGAAAAAATACATGCGCGAATTCGCCGGGGAACTGCTGGGGACTGCCATCCTGATCATTTTCGGCAATGGGGTGGTAGCCAATGTGGTTCTCAACAGAACCAAAGGCCACGATTCCGGCTGGATAGTCATCGCTTTCGGCTGGGGCATGGCGGTCTATGTGGCTGCGTTCGCTGTCTCGGAGTTTTCGGGGGCTCACCTGAACCCGGCCGTGACGCTTGGCTTTGCAGCGGCCGGCAAGTTTCCCTGGGCCGACGCGCCGAAATACATACTGGCTCAACTAACTGGAGCATTCTTGGGCGCAGTAATTGTTTTTCTTTTTTATCGCGAGCATTTCAAAATCACCAGCGATCCCGGTCTCAAATCGGCATGCTTTTTCACTGCTCCCAACATCCGAAACATCCCCACTGCATTCTTCTGCGAGTTCATCGGAACATTCTTTTTGCTACTGCCGATCCTGTTGATGGTCGACCCGAAATTCGCGCTCACGCTTGGGCCGGACCATCACGACGTCAAGCTGGGCCTGGGTGCGCTGGGGAGCCTGCCGGTCGGCCTTCTCGTTTTCGCCATCGGCCTGTCGCTGGGCGGCACCACGGGCTACGCCATCAATCCAGCCCGCGATTTAATGCCGCCTTGCACATGCGTTGTTGCCGATTCCTTACAAGGGAACCAGCGACTGGCCCTACGCTTGGGTCCCCATCGTCGGACCCATCCTGGGCGGGCTGGCGGCGGCGGCCGTGGCCATGATTTTTGCGAAGTTGTGACGGCATAGCCAGGATTTGCGGTTCATGACAGAGAAATGAATTCGGCAACCGGAAACCATTGCGCGAATGCGAGTTGTGGTCATTCGTTTCTCGGACACTCGGACACCCTACTTCGCTGCAGCGATCGGCAGCCCACGCAGCGGCCAGAAGTTCACAAGCCACACCCTCCCATTTGGTTACAGAATTCGTCCTTTCGTTTCTCAAATGCATTTGCAAAAAAAGACAGGGTAGCTGAAGCGCCTACTTGCTAGTTCGTGTCTTGGAATCCCTCGTGATACAAGTAGTCTCGGGATTACGGCCGGCGGCACGGCAACTGCTCGCAATTCGACAAGTGACGGCACATTAGTCAGGAGGGACCGAGGACAAGATCCAAATCTGGAACAGCCGGGGACACTTCTTTGCCGCGGCGGCGGAGGCCATGTGCCGGATTCTCGTCGATCAAGCACGAAAGAAAAAGAGTCGAAAGCACGGCGGCGGGCGGAGCGGCTCCCTCTTGAGAATATCGAGATCGGCGTACCGAAACCCGCGGTTGATCTGCTGGCCGTAAATGACGCACTCGAGAAATTTGAATGTCTGGACAAAGCAGGCGCCGAGCTTGTGAAATTGCGCTATTACGCAGGTCTCACGCTCATCCAAGCGGCCGACGTTCTGGGCATCTCTTCCTCAACTGCCGATCGGCAATGGGCTTATGCCCGCGCCTGGCTCCACGCGGAATTAAAAGAAGACGACGCCTGATTAGTGCGCTGTAGGAATTCCTGCGAAATCTTGTTTTTTCGTGGTGTGATACGCGATTGGATTCCGCATTGTCCTTTGGAGGAATTCGTCATGCCCGCGTATGCCAAAGATGAGAAATCCCTTTTCCTCGCCGCCCTGGAGCAATCCACAGCGAGAACGTGAGGCGTACCTTCGGAGCGCCTGTAAAGACGACCCCGAATCATTGAAACGAGTAAAAGTACTCCTCTCCGTCCACGATGAATTGCATGGCCCTTTGGATGTGCAAGTTTCAGGAGTCGAGCCGGCATTCACCACGGACTTGCCAATAACCGAGGGGCCGGGCACGGTCATCGGCTCCTACAAGTTACGCGAGCAGATCGGCGAGGGCGGTTTCGGCCTCGTATTCATGGCCGAGCAGCAGGAACCAATCCGTCGCAAGGTGGCAATCAAGGTCATCAAGCCAGGCATGGACACGCAGCAGGTCATCGCCCGGCTCGAGGCCGAGCGCAGGCCCTCGCCCTCATGGACCACCCGAACATCGCTCGCGTACTGGACGCGGGCGAAACGGACGACGGCCGCCGGTACTTCGCCATGGAATTAGTTCGGGGAATGCCCAATGGAAGATGGATCATTCGTCCACTTCAGTCCAGATGGCCGCTGGCTGGCTTCCACTGGAGGCGGCTGCCGCTTGTGGATGGTCGATTCCTGCGCGAAGGACCGTACCTTGGCGGAACCGATCTAGCATTTTCTCCGGACGGAAAACTCATTGCAGTGGAGATAGGCCATGGCGTGATTCGGCTCGTCGATCCGGACACCAGCCGGGAATATGCTCGGCTGGAAGATCCCCATCAAGATAAAGCTTCTCGGCTGTGCTTTAGTCAGGATGGCACACAGCTTATCGTCGGATGTAATAACAACATGCACGTCTGGGATCTGCGCATTATCCGGAGGGAACTGGGCAGGATGAACCTGGATTGGGATCTGCCGGCGTATCCGCCGGCCGCCAATGGTGTCGCCAGCGAACCCTTACAGGTACAGGTGGAACTCGGCGAAGTGGTGGGCCGAGAGGCACGGCGTTGACCCTTAACGAAAACGCCTGGAAATTGGCCACCGATCCCGAGGCGAACTCACGCGATTCTCGCCGCGCCATCGGGCTTGCGAAGGAAGCCATTCACCTATCACCAGAGGAAGGAAACTTTTGGAACACGCTGGGCGTCGCCCACTACCGGGCGAGCCACTGGGATGAAAGCATCCGGGATCTGGAGAAGTCGATGCAGTTGATGGCTGGCAAACTCGAGAGCTGCAACACCTTTTTCATGGCCATGGCCCAATGGCAGCGAAACGATCACGCGCAAGTCCGCAAGTGGTACGACCGGGCTGTGGCTTGGATGGACAAGAACCAGGCAACGCTGAACAAAACAGACGCAGAGGAATTGCACCGATTCCGCGCGGAAGCTGCCACACTATTGGAAGTGAACACAAAAAAATGAAGCGGTTAGTGAGCCATCGCGCCACATAGAAGGTGGGTTTTTCATTTCTCCGTGCGAAAGTTTTTCTGGAAATGATGGGGTAAGTTAGTTCCCATTCTCGCATTGTCCTTTAGCGAACGCAAAAGCGGTCGGTGAGCCTCGCTGCCATACAGAAGTTTCCCCGGCCCGGCCAGCCCCGGCGCTCAGTCTGCGCGCCGGCAAAGGCAACACCCTCGCACGAAGTACGGCTGCTGGCACCCTGGCTTTCCGTCTGTTAGCCGTGGCTACGGCGGGCTCCCTGACCCTGGAAAACCTGACGCTGCAGGGCGGTTCGAGTTCGACGGACGGCGGGGCAATATATGACAATCAAGGCGCTCTCACCCTGAGTGGAGTGACCGTTCAAGACAACATTGCCCTGATCGGCGGCGGTGGCATCTATTCCTACTATGCCTCGGTTACGCTGGTGGGCGGCACCATTGTCCAGAAAAACACGGCCGAAGGCTCGTCCGGAGGCCTTAACTACGCCGGCAGTCCTGCTTACGGTGGCGGGCTGTATGCCCTCGACAGTACGATCACCGTGACCAACGCCGCTCTGGACAACAATACCTTGTTGCTCGGCGGTGCCGGAGGCGGGATTTATGCCAGCAATAGTACGGTGACCATGACCAACGCCACCGTGGACAAGAACTCCGCTGGTAAGGGTGAGGGAGGGGGGCTGTTCCTGACCTTTACAAATCCAGTACTTGGCGTGGTGGAAGTGCCCCCCTGACCAACTGCACAGTGGAGGGCAATACCGCCGGACTCGGAGGCGGCCTGTACATAGCCGGCGGCACAGTGTCGCTGACCAACGACACGGTGGAATCTAACTCGGTCGGCCTCCTCGGCGCTGGCGCTGGCCTGTACGTCGCCGGTGGCACGGTGACACTAATCAGCGACACCGTAGAACTCAATAATGCGAGCGCCTCATATGGCGCCGGCCTTTTCATTCATTCAGGGGCCACCGTCTACCTAGATTCGTTCACCGTCGCCAACACCATCAACAACACCGACCGCACGGGTCTCAACGGAAGCTCGGCAAATATAGACGGCACTTACATCCTGCAGAACCCCTGAGCGTTCCCTATTTACTGGTTCCCAAACCTCGTTTGGGAACCAGGTGACTCGGAGAACGATCGCGACCAAGCGCGCTTGTGGTACGACCGCGCTGTGGCTTGGATGGAAAAGAACCTGGCGACGCTGAACAAGACAGACGCAGACGAACTGCATCGATTCCAGGCGGAAGCTGCCACACTGTGGGAAGTGAACACAAAAAAATGAAGCGGCAAGCGCGGCAATGCCGCCGAACAAAAGGTATGTTTCTCATGTCCCCGTGCAAAGGTACTTCTGGAAATGCTGGGGTAAGTTAGTTCCCATTCCGGCACTGTCCTTCAGTGAAAGAAAAAGCGGTCGCTGAGCCTCGCCGCCAAGCAGAAGTCTCACCGGCCCGGTCAGCCTCGGCGCGTCGGTCTGCGCGCTGAAGTCGATCGCCCGGCCATTTTATCGCGGACCTCAGTTGAAGCGGGAACTGCTCACGCGGAGCGTTCTCCGCGTAGCCGGAGGTGGTTATGGTCATCAAATCCGCAGCAAAGTTACCGTTTGTTCTCGGCCTTCTCTTGGTGGCAGTTGTGGCGGCGATCCCTTTCCCAGGTCCCGTTCCGGAACCTCCCGCGGATGCCGGCGACCGCGGAAGAGGAAGAATACTACCGCAAGCTTAATGCAATCGATACCGCTGGGATCACTGCTCACAAAAAAAGTGAAAAACTAGAGGAGGAGCGACTTTGTGCACAATTAGCCCAACTCAGTGCGGATTTTGTACTGAAGTATCGGGCTAAGCATCCTTTGCTAAACTCGTCGGAAGATGAGCAACCCTGAAAGCAAATGCCGACACGAGTTGGACTAAACCGCTCCGTTGGACCTCACCACTTAATGCAGCGGCATTCAGGAAACGACTACCCCATCATCGTCAGTTCCCGATACGAAGACGACCGCCGAGAGCTTCACCTTCAACGCCGCGGGCGTAAGCAACTCCTCGTTGGAATATCCTGGTTGACCAGGCAATACCTTTCAATTTCCCAAAGTGCAGGGATTAGAGCACGACACGGCCGCGCATCGCATTGTCCGCTCCCGATCGCTTCGCTGCACATCTGACAGATTTTGTGTCACACGCTGCGCATTCTCCTTATCGGACCGCGGCAGGTCCCATGGTGTGTAGCCATAATCTAGGCGGTTTCGTCGCGCAAATCTGCTGGGAAAAACACCTTGTCGCTTCAACCAAGCTGATTCGAGATAGCCATGAATATGAAATACTCGCTTCGTCGGTTGTTTTCCGTAAATAGCCGATCGGTCACGCCGGCGCTAAATGTCGGCCCTTCCAAACGCGCCTAGATCTGGAGCCGCTCGAACAGCGCGTGACGCCGTCCACGGTGCAATTCGCAACTGGCGCGGAGAGCATCGACCAGAACGCCGGCACATTCAGTATCCCTGTCACGCTTACTGGTACCCCCGCCCGCACCACCAGCACCTTCGCTTCGGGTTTGAACGGTCCCTACGGCCTAGCCTTCGATGCTGCCGGCAACCTCTACGTCGCCAACGGCAACGACAACACGGTAAGCAAGGTAACGCCCGCCGGTGTTGTCAGCAGCTTCGCCTCCGGCTTCAATGGTCCCGATTGCCTGGCCTTCGATGCTGCCGGCAATCTCTACGTCTCCAACGAAGTCGGCAACACGGTGAGCAAAGTGACGCCGGCCGGCGTGGTCAGCACCTTCGCCTCCGGGTTCGATTTTCCCACTGGCCTGGCCTTCGACGCCGCCGGCAACCTCTACGTCGCCAACGCCGAAAACAACACGGTGAGCAAAGTGACGTCCGCGGGAGTCGTCAGCACTTTGGCTTCCGGGTTTAGCGACCCCGCCCGCCTGGCCTTCGACGCTGCCGGCAACCTCTATGTCGCTAACGCCGACACCAGCACGATAAGCGAAGTGCCACCCGGGGAGGCCCCCGTTCCCTTCGCCTCCGGGTTCAACATTCCTACTGGCCTCGCCTTTGACGCTGCCGGCAACCTCTACGTCGCCAACGAGGGCGACAACACGGTGAGCGAGGTGACGACAGGGAGGGCAATCAGCACTTTCGCCTCCGGATTCTCCACGCCCTTGGGACTGGCATTCGACATGGCCGGCAACCTGTACGTTACCAACGGAGATGCGAACACGGTGAGCGAGGTCAGCGAAAGTGTGAGCGTGCCCTTCACGCTGGGCGGGACGGCGGTTTCGGGCGTGGACTACAGCGGAATCACTGCCAGCCCACTCTTTTTCCAGAGTGGGCAGGACACGGCCCTCCTCAACGGCACGCTGCTGGCCAAAACCGGCGCCGCCAAGACGCTCACCATCACCCTGGGAACGCCCTCCAACGCGAGCGTCGGCAGCCCCTCGGCCAACACCCTGACCATTACCGATTTGGCAAACACCGGCACGGTTGCCGGCGTTGTCTTCCGCGACTTCAATCTCAACGGCCAGCAGGACGCCGGCGAGCCGGGATTGGTGGGCGAGACCCTGTTCCTGGACCTGAATAACAACAACAAGCTCGATGCGGGCGAGCCAACGGCCACCTCCCAGGCCAACGGCGCCTACAGTTTCACCGCCGTGACGGCGGGAACCTATTCTCTTTGTGACGTTTCCTTGGGTGGAACCATTCACAGTGTGCCGTCCAAAGGCAGCTATTCGGTGACCGTGGCCGCCGGCAGCAATGTCAACGGGGGAAACTTCGGCGAAGTTCTCACGAGCATCACGGTGCCCTTGACCTTGCCTCCGAATACCCCGTTCCCTTCCCAGGGCAGTTCCAACGCCGATTATGTGGAAGCCATCTATCGGGCCGTCTTGAACCGCAACGGCGATCCGGGTGGTTTGGCGTCGTGGGCGGGAAATCTCAACAACGGCGCTTTGACGCGACTTCAAGTCGTACAGGGAATCCGCAATTCTCCCGAGCACTTCGGTCAGGAAATCGACGTCTTTTATCAGACCTTGCTCGGCCGCGCCGCCGATCCCCAGGGAAGGGCGAGCTGGGTCGGGCAGTTGGAAAGCGGAACGCGGGAGGAGCAGATTGCTTTCGACTTCCTCAATTCTCCGGAGTACCTGAGCAAGGGAGACAAGTTCTTTGTCGACGCGATGTATCAATCGCTATTGGGACGGGCATTCGATCCGGCAGGCGAGGCAAGCTGGTTCAACGCCCTGGGCGATGATTCCTCGGGAAATCCGACACATGCTGCGACTCTCACGCACGCGCAAGTGATCAACGACTTTTTGTTCTCCAGCGAGTCGCTCGACCGTCTGGTGGAAGGCTATTACGAAGTCTTCCTGCAACGGCAGGCGGATTCAGGCGGATTGAACTCCTGGGTGGGTCAACTGCAACAGGGGCTGCCGTTCCTGACTATCGGGCAAGAATTCATTGCTTCCGACGAGTTCTTCAATAAAGCGGCCGGCAATAACTGACAGGGCAGACGGAGCGGGCCGGGGGATATTCTGGTCAAGGAAGACCTGATCGGGTGCGATGAGGCGATGTGCGCCGCCTTTTCCCCCGCTCTCCACAACGCTTGAGAAAACCTCGCGCACAGGGCTCACTTGACCAGGTCGCCGAGCTTCTCTGCCAACCTCGTTCCCGCCTTACCAATTTGCACGCGTGCAATCCGTCCAGCTGCCGGGGCGTAGTCTGCAGGCACTTGGATGAAATCCGCTCCCGCGCCTCTCAAGTTGAGTAGCTCTCCATCCAGATATACCGCCTTCCTGGCCAATTCGGCGCCTTCGCGTGCCCAGGAGTCGGGCGTCTTGTGAGCATCCAGGTCCGGTTTGAGCGAGGTCGCTTTCTCGATCATGATAGCCTGAATCTCGGCGACATCTTTGCCGATCGCAGGAGCAGATAACTCTCTACCCAACAGACCATCCCAGAAGGAATGCAGATTCAGCGGATCGGATTCGACGCGGATTCTGATCAGATTTCCGCCCCGGTCGCCTTCGGGGTATTTCTCGCTAAAGAGGGCCACGCAATGCAGCGGCTGGTGAATGTCGCCCACCAAGTGGAAAAGCCAGGTCAGGTAGACGGCCTTTTCTTCGTCCGTCCCTTTGGTGATTTTCTCCAGGCACTGATTCATGGCCCAAACGGCGTTTTCTTCTTTATCCGGCGGTTGGTGCTTGTCTGGATCGACGCCCCCGCCCGGGAACGTGACCGGGTAATTGATGTAGTGCCAGGTCGGGTGGCTGAAATCGTCGGCGTGCCGATTGCGGATCCAGTCGGCCCAAGTTGCGGCCAGCATGAAAGCCCATTCGTTCACGCTGAAGCCCTCCGGCTTGCGGGCAATAAGGAACTCTTCGTAATGCGGGTGCTTCTTCAAAATAGCAGTCACCTTGGAGCGCTGCTCGTCCGTCAGCTTGCTCCAGGCTAAACGGGCGACGACCATGTGGCCCTTGTCGTTCCAGGCGAAAGCAGGAGAAGCCAAAGCGACGACAAGAAAAAGCGCAAGAGTGCGTTGCATCGAAACCTCGCAGAATTGGATTGTCACAGGCGGGCAGCTTTCTGGAGGCATTCTATTGTTGGGATAGGTAGATCGGAAGAAGCTATTTTTAAGCAGGCGGTAAGGGAATTGCGGTGACTCGTAGCGATCGTTATCTGATGGATCTGATTTTGGGATAGTTCTTTCTTGGCTCACGAACCATCTTGACGTTTCTCCCCAATTTGGCTATCCCTCCCCGCCGATGACACGAACATTCGCCACCCTGATGTTGCTAGCCGCGCTGCTCAGGCAGTGCCGGCTGTGCCTCGGCAATTCGGGAGCTTTACCCGCCTCCGCCCGGCATCGAAGCGGTTTGCCCCTCTGTCTACGTTGTCAGCAATGGCTGGCATGCGGGATTGATCGTTAGGTGCGCCGATGTTGACCCCGGGTTGTGGCCGGAACTCAGCGAGATCCCTTCAACGCAATATGTGGAGATCGGCTGGGGCAACGAAGGCTTCTATATGGCGTCGCACATCACGCCGGGCCTCGTTCTTCAGGCTTTGGTACCATCGCCAAGCGTTCTTCATGTGGCCGGATTCAGCGGCGATGTCGAACAGATTTTCGCCCAGGCCGATCTCGTCAAGATTGAGCTTTCGAAGGCAGGTTTTGCCGAGCTCTGTCGCTACATTCATACCACTTATGTTCATGACGAAGCAGGAAATCCGGTTCGCCTAGGGCCCGGCCTGTACGGCGAGAGCGAGTTTTACCGGGCGCATGGCAAGTACTACTTCCCCAATACCTGCAATGTCTGGACGGCCAAGGCGCGTGCGCAGCCGGCTGTCCTATCACGCCGGCCTATGCCAGCACAGCTGGCAATGTGGTGTTTCAAGCAAGACATTTTCCCACCTCGAAATCCTGGTCGAATACGCAAGCTCATTAGCATTGGGCCCCTAGCCCTGGATTAGTCCGCAAACTCCGCACGATCGGACAATCCTTGCCAGAATCTCCAGTCAGCCGCTGTTAACTAATTGTCCTTCGGGCCCTAATCATAAATACTGGATGCTCCCATTCCGGAACGCCGAGCCAGGGATTTTCGGCTAGATAAAGCCCCATAGGTGCCTGAAACGCGTTTCCACGCCACCCGATTTGCTCCGAAAGGCTTGTTCCATGACGCTTTTCTCACTTTGGAATCGCCGGCTCCCAAAGCGATCGAAAAAAACTATGCGGACGCGCCGGCCCAACTTCGGAAGAATGTCAGGAGCGGTTCTTACGTTGGAGGCACTTGAGGTGCGCATGGTGCCTGCGACCACGGGTATCCCGCATCAGGGAGCCGCCAGCTCGATGTCAGCGAGCGTGGCCCCGGACATCGGCGCCTCGACCACGGCAACGACCACGACCGTAACCGGCACGCCCAACCCTTCCGCATTTGGCCAGCAAGTCACTTTTTCGGCATTCGTGACGTCTACTGCGGGAGTGCCCTCGGGTGGCACGGTGACCTTCATCGACGGCACCACGGGGCTGGCCTGCACTGTAACAAACTCAACCAGTTCCGTCGCCAGCTCGGCGGTACTGGTGTGGGCAAACAGACGCGGCATCTGCTGATACATCTTCTTCGCCGTCGAGCGCGAGATACCATGGCGATTGACATACTCCACTGCGATATTCACTACCTGCTGCCAGTGCGACCATTCCGACACCACGTCGGCGAACTCGTGCAGCCAACCCAATTTGGCCTGCAAGCGTTCGGGGCTTGCCCACTTCAGTACCTGAGCAGGCGGATCGCGAAAATCTCCAGTACGCCTTCAGCCCACTCCAACTGCGATTGCAAGTTCATGAACCGCGCTTTGGGCTTGGGTGTGGGCGGCACCAGGAAGCTCACTTCTGTCTGCTGCACCTCGCAACGCGTTTGCCCGACCTGTCGCTGGAACTCTTGCCAGCGTGGATCCTTTTCCAGGCGATGCTTCAGCAGGCATGCCGCCTTGTGCTTGATATCGTAAATCTCCTGCGTGTGCGGATGCCGCTCTTGGAAGATCTGCACCCCGCCGTGCAAATCGACGCCGTAGTCGTTCACGATCACGCGTGGCACACCGGTACGCTTGACCGCCTTTTCCAAGGCGTCGTTCACTTCTGGTCGGGTCCACGAGGTGCGTGGTACCAAAGCGATCAAGTGCAGGTCGTGGTGTTGCAAGCATGTGCCCGGTTCCGGCAAGTCACGCAAGCGAATCCCCAGAATGACCAAGCATTTCTCCTCCAATCTGCACCGAATGATCGGCCAACCAGGCCCAGTCTTCCGCCTTCTCCAAAGGCATCGTCAACATGGCATGGCCCAAACGCATCAGCCACAGTCGACCTGTGGTCCAGTCGGGAATATCGATGGACAAACCGAAGACTTCCGCAATCAGCGTCAGCACGCGTGGTACGCCCCGCAACGACACGCCGGCCCGAACCAATCGCAGGAACAAACAAATGATGTCGACGCCATAGCCGTGCGGACCGGGCGGTTCGTCATGAAGCAAATCCAGTTGCCCGGAGCAGTCCATCTTTTTTTAAAACCGCCATCTGCTCCTGCAGGGCGGCGTTCTCGGCTTCCAATTCGTGGACGCGTTCTTTCAAGAGCTTACTTTCGTCTCGCCATTGTTCGCGACTCTTGGTTACGTCGTTCACGCGATTTTGCAAACGTTTCGCATCACTCTTCAGCCCCATGTATTTTCGCTTCCAGTTTTCGCGACTGCGGCGTAGGAACCATGCCTGCACCCGCGACGGAGTCGTATACTCGACTTTATTGTCGACTTGACCGGCGGCGTTCATGTGGATCTCCATATCCAAACGGACTTCGAGATTCTCCTACCTCAAAGCGCAACAAAAACGCCAAATCCGAACAAGACCAAAATGCTAAAATCTCCAGTGATAGAGGCTAGGCACCGTCAGCCTCGACAGTTCCGGAGCGGCCTCGATCACCAGCAGTGCCCTGCCGAGCGGAACGCAAAACATTACGGCAACCTATTCCGGGACATCGACCTTCGGGCCCAGCTCGGGCACCTTCACTCAGACTGTGAACCCGGCGACGACCACCACTACCACGATTACCGGCAATCCCAATCCGAGTGCGGTTGGTCAACAAGTAACCTTCACCGCCATCGTGACCGCTGTTGCCGGTACACCAACGGGTTCAGTCGCATTCTTCAACGGCGCTACGCTGCTGGGCACTGCCACGCTCAATGGTTCGGGCCAAGCCACGCTTGCCGTCTCAACCATGGCGATGGGCACGCAAACGATTACTGCGAGCTACAGCGGCGCGTCGGGATTTGCCGCCAGCAGTGGGGCAATCAATCAAGTGGTGAACGCGGCGACGACCGAAGCAACCACCACCACGGTTTCCTCCACGCCTAATCCCTCTACACCGGGACAAGCCGTGACGATCACGGCAACCGTAACTTCAACGGCGGGCATACCCACCGGAACCGTGCTGTTCTTTTCGGGCGCGACCGTTTTGGGAAGCGCGTCGTTGAACAATGCGGGAACTGCGAGCATCTCCCTTACCACGCTCCCGGTGGGAACCAATACGATCCAAGCCAATTACAGCGGCTCTGCCATTTTCAACTCCAGCTCCGGATCGACGACCCAGACCGTAACCTCAGCCATCGCGGCCGCCACCACCACAACCGTGTTTGGGAGTCCGAATCCTTCGACGGTCGGGCAGTCTGTGACTTTCACGGCAAGCGTGAGTTCGGCTTCGGGCATCCCGACCGGAACGGTGGAGTTTCTGGACGGAGCGACGGACCTCGGAATCGTCACGTTGAACGGCTCGGGATTAGCCAGCATCAGCACCTCGGCGTTGCCGGCAGGAACCAATACTATCGAAGCCAATTACGGAGGCGCTGCTGGGTTTGGTTCGAGCTTCGGAACCACCACTCAAGTCGTTAACGCGGCAGTTGCAGCCACGACGACGACGGTGTCGTCGACTCCCAATCCCTCCAGCCTGGGACAAGCCGTGACGATCACAGCCACGGTGACCTCCGGGGCCGGCACGCCTACTGGGACCGTGCTCTTTCTCTCAGGGGCCACGGTGCTGGGAAGTGCCAGCTTGAATAATTTTGGCACCGCCAGCATTTCGGTTTTGACGCTTCCCGTTGGGGGCAACACGATCGTTGCCAGTTTCGGTGGCGCCACGGGCTTCAGTTCCAGTTCCGGCACCACGACGCAATTCGTGAATGCTTCGGTAGCTCAGACCACTACGACGGTTACCGCCACGCCGAACCCCGCGGGGCTAGGTCAGTTAGTAACTCTGACGGCAAGCGTTTTTTCGACATCCAGCACGCCTACCACAGGGGCTGTCGATTTTCGAGACGGGGGCGTCGATCTGGGCAGCACCAGCTTGAACGGGGCGGGGCAAGCGAGTCTCAGCCTGTCCACGTTTACAGTGGGAACTCACAGCATCACCGCCACTTACTCAGGAACGGCGAATTTTGGTGCGAGTACCGGAAGCACGACGCTGACCGTGAATCAGGAAACCACGACCACTACCATCACCTCACTGACGGCGAATCCGAATCCCGCTGCCGTTGGGCAGGTAGTCACGCTTACAGCAACGGTTACCTCGACAGCGGGCGTGCCTAGTGGAACGGTTACTTTTCTTTTCGGAACGACGAACCTGGGTACCGCCGCCTTGAACGGTCTGGGCAAGGCGACCTTAAATTTTGTGACGCTGACCCCGGGAACGCAGACGATAACCGCATTTTACGAAGGCACGCCATCGTTTACCGGTAGTTCCGGAGCGGTAACGGAGGTCACCAACAGTGTGGGTCCGGCACTGACGCCTAACGAGATTTGGGTCAGCCAAGTTTATCGCAATATCCTGGGACGCAATGGCGAGCTGAGCGGCATCCAGTACTGGGCGCAAGAGTCACCACCGGTGCCAGCCGCACGACCGTCGCGTTCGATTTCGAGCAGACGCCCGAAAGCCGGGCCGTCACGATCAATAACCTTTATCTGGCGACGCTGCACCGCAACGCCGATCCGACGAGCATAATCGGCGGCTCGAATCTCCTGGCGGCGACCGGATCGACCCAGAACTTGCAAGCAACGCTGCAGGGATCCTTGGAGTATTTCCAGACCCGTGCCAATCTGAGCCAGCTCTCGTTCCTCAACAATCTCTATCTCGATGCGTTGGGAACTCCGGCTTCTCCGCTCATCGTCGCCCAGCTTCTGCCGCTGCTCAATGCGGGTTATCCTCACCTGGCGTTAGCTCAAGTAGTGGATTCCAGCCCTGCAGCCGATGCCTACTATGTAGGAAACCTTTACATCAATTTGCTCGGGCGCACTGTGGACCCCGTTTCTCAACAGATACTCGTCGATTTCTTGCTGCGTGGCGGCCGGGACGATCAGGTGGTGGCGGACATCCTGGGGTCGAATGAATACTTCCAGCGGGCGCAGACTGGCGTCTAATGGGAGTCCCCGATCTGAGCATCTCGACGACGGCTGGGTAGCCTGCGCCGTTACAAGTCTGTTCAGCCCATAGTGCGGTCTTCACCCGCAACCCAAGGGTGGCGTCCAACAAACCTGGGCCGAAAGGCCCCCGGTCGATCTAGCTTGTTTGGCAAAGCTAACGCCGCTTATCTACTTCGCCTGACACGCTGACCGGCCGGCTTGGCAACCCGTTTGCGTCGGACCGCAGGTGTACCACAAGGGGAAACAAAGCGAGGGGCACTTGGGCAGCGGCTTGCACTTGTAATCGTCGCAACTCAAGTAGTTGGGAACGCAGGGGCACTTGGGCAACGGTTTGCACTGATAGTCGTCCGTCAGCCCAAAACAAACAGCCGGAGGGCACTTAGGCAGCGGCTTGCATTGGTAATCGTTCGGGCACCAAGATTTGCAGGTCGCGCACGCCCCTTGACCATCGTCGGCTTTTACCGTGTTGGACGGCAAACAGAGGGAGTAAGTCAGGAACACGCAAGCAAACGCAGAAATCAATTTCATGACGGCTGGCCTCTCGAGAAGGAAATCCCTGGATCATCCGTGATGGGGACCCCTTTCGCTAATATCGGCAGCGCCGGCAGTTTCCGTGCAATCGAAAGGACCCTTGATTTCTGAGATTTACCTAAACTACGCAGAATAAATCGGCGCAAGTTGGGTTAGCCGCGACTGCGCAGCGGAGCGATCCGCCCCCTTCACTCCTCGGCCATGAGGTTGGCAAAGGCGCTGCCCCCGGAAGATTTTGCATGACGATTTTCAGCATGACCGCCAAAGGAACCGCCAGCACCATGCCGATGGGCCCCCAGCAGAGGCTCCAGAAGGAGAGCGACAAGAGAATAACGATCGGACTGACATTGATCGCCTTGCCGGTGATGTTCGGCTCGATCAAATCTGCGGACAGAGTGCGCAAAACCAGCAGGATGGCGGCTAGTCCGATAGGCTGCCAGCCGAGGTCGAGCTGCAGGAATCCGTAAACGGAGACGATGCCCCAGTGCCAAAGCTGCCGAAATAGGGGATGAAGTTGCCGAAGAAGAATAGCAGGCCCCACAAGAAGACGAACTTGATGCCCATCGCCCAAAGAACGGCGCAGATAGGCACCGCCAGGATCAGGCTGGCACGCACTTTCACGTGCAGGAAGCTGGCCATCGCCTGATTGATGCCGGCGATGACCGACAGAATTTTCGTACCACGCTCGTCCGGAAAGCTTACGCGGATACGTTCGGGCAACCGGCCGGCTTCGAGCATGATGAAGATCAGGTAGAAGCAAACCTCGACGGCTTCGAGGAACAGACCGGTAGAATAGTTGATGAGACTGCCTGTGGAGTCTCTAATGCTGTTGACCCATTGGTGCGTTGTGCTCGCGTTCTCGTCGGCAGCCTTGGTCAATCCTGGCCAGTGGGCTTTGACGAAATCGTTGAATTCCTTGACGAGATCCTGAGCGCCTGCTCAACTCCGGAAGCGAATTGCTCAGATCGACGATGTTGCGATAAAGGACCAGGTAGAGCAGAGCCAGCACGAGCACGACCAAAACCAAAAGCGCGAAACGAGCGAAGAGGCCATGCGAATATTTTCGCAATCGCAACTGCAAGGGAACGATGATGTAAGCGAGAAAACCGGCCAAGAACAGCGGTCGCAAGAGATAGACGGCTCCTTGAGCAAATACCAGCAGAGGGCAATGAGCAAGACGGTAAGCGTGATAGAGATCAGTCTGGCCAAATCGCCGAGGGGATGGGGTGAAGCGAACGCGAGGGGGCAGAACAGGAGGAGGAGTGGCGGCGTTTTCGTTCATCGTGGTTCCAGCAAGCTGTATCTAATGCCGATCAGGTTTGGGCCTCCCGATATTACCGTAAATGGCCGGATTGCACAGAGAAACTAAGTCGCTGCCGCCTTTGCAGGTTCCACATAAGTTCGATGCCGGCAAGCCGGCAGAAAGCCCAGCCGGCGATAGAGCGGCTCGCTCAAGGGCCCGAACGCAGGGCGGCGGAAGAGCAGCCGCGCCGCAGGCCTTCCGCCAAAACGGCTCGGCTCACCGCCGCGCCGATGCCTCGGCCTCGGAACTCCGGCAAGGTCGCCACGCCGGTGACGACTGCTATTCCGGCCGTGCATAGCACCATGGCTCCGGCCACAGGCTTGCCGTCAAAGTAACCCGCCACAATCCCAATATCCGGATCTTGTGCTTCCTCCTTCTTTATTCGGCAGAGATCTTGCATCTCGGCGGGCATGCCGAAGGCCTCCGCCAGCACGCCGCAGAAATCTGCTAGCCCCGGTTCATCGGCCACCAAGAAGATTTGAAGCTTGTCTTGGCATTCATCCTCCAATTGCACCCGCGGGATGGTCAGCTTGGGCATAACCAAGGCTGGTTCATCCTCGAACACAGTCCAGCCGCGTTCGCGCAACTCCGCTTCCACCGGATTGCCGGCATCTCCTTCCACGAGAACTCCATAACCTCCTTGGTGGCCGGCGAAAAATGCGTTGGCCAAACTCAGCACGCGATCCAAAGGCGGCATAACCGTCAAAACCGCTGCGTAATTAAAGCTTGGGCCAAAGGGTTCTTGCAAATGCAGAGCAATTCCCTCCTGGACGAGGTGGCGGCCCTTGTGATAGCGGAGCCAGGGCGAAGGGGCCAGGCTCATGGCTTCGTGAGCCAAGCTTCGGAGCACGGCGTCGCTCATGGGAAGTACCTAAAGTTTTCGTTTAACCCGGAGCCAGCGGCGACGGCTGTCAGTGCCCCACGCCGGACCATGATCGCAGACACGGTAGCCTTTACGTCAGCCGTCGCCGTTGGCTCCGGGTCAAACGAAGGTCGGCTGGCGACGACTGTCAGTATCCCATGCCGAACCGTCCTTGCTGACACGAGAGCCTAGAAGTCGGCCGTCGCCGTTGGCTCCGGGTTAAACGAATATCGGCTCAGAATGCCAATCGGTCGTCCACGGTGCGTTGACACCCCAAAAGGGAAAAGGTTCACCTCCTTAGCAGGCCAATTCCGGAAAACATGAGCAATTCTTCCTTGCCGTTCTTGACATGGGTAATGTCCCGGGCAGACTACATGGAGCGTCTTACGCGTGGGGGGTTCGCCGTACGCGGTTCTGGTTGAGCTGCCTTTCTCAAATCCGGTCGATTATGTTAAGTCTCACTAGCCTTGCAAGCGTTCCAGGCCGTATGGGGCTCGCATTTGGAATTGCCGGCTTGGCCGTGTGCTGCCTGTTCGACTCGAAGACGGCAGCGCGACCGAACGACCAAACCACTCCACGGCCTTCTTCCTTTGTGGCTGTCGGCGCCGGTTCGTGCGCTGCCAGCGGTTGTCACGGCGGCCCTCGAGGCCAAGGCCCTGTTGGAAGCGAATACACGACCTGGGCCACTTTCGACAAGCATGCCTCGGCCTATTGCGTGTTGTTCGACGATCGATCCAAGAAAATCGAGTCGGCTCTAGCTCATAAACAAATTCCCAAGGAAGCGCATAACGATCAGCTTTGCCTGCGCTGTCACGGCCTGGAGCAAGCGCTGGGGCATCCCGAACTCCAAGCCGATGGCGTGAGCTGCGAATCGTGCCATGGGCCGGCCCAAGCCTGGCTCAGCCAACATTATTTGCCCGAATGGAAGGCCCGCTCGGCGGACGTCAAGGCCGGGCTGGGCTTTATCGATACCCACGATTTGTTGCAACGCGGCAAAACTTGCGCAGCCTGTCACGTGGGCGACGGCGCCAAAGAAGTCAATCACGATCTGGTAGCCGCCGGGCATCCACCGCTGAGATTCGAGTACTCGGCTTATTTGGCGATGCAAATCAAACACTGGGACGCAGCCGCCGAAAAACAGCGCATACCTGACTTGGAGATCCGCACCTGGGCACTGGGTCAAGTCTTGTCAGCCCAGGCTTCGCTCGAACTTCTGGCAACGCGCGCCAGCGATACTGGGCGGCCCTGGCCCGAGTTTGCGGAGTACGATTGCTTCGCCTGCCATCACGATCTCAAGAGCAAGAGCTGTGCGCCGCCGAGCGATTTCCCCGCCAGCAACCCGGCACTCCCAATTGGGGCGGTTGGTTCACCACGCTATTGCCAGAAGCCCTGGCGACCGGACCCGCAGGCGAAGCAAAGCAGGTTAACGATGCTATTAGGCTTATTCACCAGAAAATGGGCTCGCCAATCGACCGCCAGGGGGTGGCAGCCGCAGCACAGAGGGCGGCTACCTTGTTGGAACAGGTGGGCAAAACTTTGGTTGCCGAAAACGCTGATACTCACCAGCTCGATAGCCTTCTTGACGCCTTGCTTCATCCCAAGGACAATCGGGACGATTTGACATGGGATCGAGCGACGCAGATGTACTTGGGGTTGGCCGCCGCGGTGAACGCCTGCAATGACCGCGACCCCATGTCACTGGATCCCCGTTTTCGGCAGCGAGTGCGCGACATCGCCAACCTGTTGCGGTTTCCCAGCGGCCCCAAGCACGACAACGCGTTCGACAGCCCCAGCAATTTCGATCCTATGCAGGTGCGGCAAGCGTTTCGGAATCTCGACTTAGGCTCTCCCAAATAGGACGACAGCATGACCTGCCTTCGTTGTGTGCAACTCGCAGCGTGCAGCCTGTCTCTGATTTTGGCGACTTTTGGTTTTGCTCTCGCACAAAACGGGCAGCAGCCTGCCGCAGAGTCTGACACGCGCGCAAATCATGCGGAGCGGCAAGTTCGACGGACCGCGTCTTGCATGGAATGCCACACCCAGCCAACACAAAATCGCATCGAGTTGACAGCTCTCGATTTCGTCTTGCTTACCGAATATGCGGCCTGGAAAACGCAGGATAAGCACGCCCAGGCCTTATGCCGTGCTCCATGGACCACGGGGCAAGCAAATGGCAGAATTTTGGGGCTGGATGTAACCAAGGGGACGGCCGGTTGCCTGAATTGCCACGCCATGAATTATCTGCAACAGAAGGGCCGGATTCAATATCGCGGATGAAGGCGTGAGCTGCGGCGGCTGCCATGGCCCTTCGGAACACTGGTTTGCGCCACATCAAACCGCGGACTGGCGCAAAATGTCGCCGGAGGAAAAAGCCAAAAAGGCATGGTCGATCTTCGCCATCCCGTCAAACGCGCGGAGCTCTGTCTTTCCTGCCATGTCGGCAATGCCCCAGAAGGCAAAGTTATCACGCATGCCATGTATGCCGCCGGGCATCCACCCTTGCCGGCTATGGAAATCGCCACCTTTCGCCCTCAATCAACCCCAGCACTGGCGCGATGCGGCCGACGTCCCCTATTTCCACAATGCCTCGGCAGAGATGAAGCAGAATTATCATCTGGAAACGATCCAATTTCAGCGGACTCGTGTTTGCCCTCGTCGGCGCCATCGTCGCCCTGCGCGAGACCATGCAGCTCATTGCCGACCGTGCAGATCCAAACCGAAGGAAGCCGCCGCGCAAGCTTTGGCCGGAGTTGTCGTCCCCGCGAGCGGAGTGCGCCGGTCCCGGCCACGCCGCAAGCCGCTCAGGGAACGATGGCCTGAACTGGCCATGGCCCACTCGGATTGTTATGGCTGCCATCACGAGTTGCGTTCTAAATCGTGGCGGCAAACGCGCGGGCTACGGCTATCCCCTTGCCCAACGGCAAAACGCTGCCGGGGATACCAGGCCGGCCCCAGATCAAGCCCTGGGTAATCTCTCTTATCGAGTTGGCGGTGGCTCAGGCCGCCGCGCGCTGGGCGCCCTGCGGCGGAGGTTCGGACGCGCGAGCTTGGACGAACAACTGACGCGACTGATTTCCTCAGTCAACGCTCAGCCCTTTGGCGATCCGACCAGAATGCGCAGCGTCGCCCAGGGATTGGTCACTTGGTCCAACAAGCTCCTGGGTGACCTTGAGAAAGCTCCATACGATCGGAGCACGGCCCGCGCGATTTTGCAGACGCTGCTCGATCTCAAGTCGTTACGGTTTGCCGATTACGAAAGTGCCAGAGATTGCGCCTCGATTCTGCGCGTGGTTTACGACGACCTTCGCGTTCCTAAAGACTCAGGCTCCGACAAGCAAATCCGCAAGATATTGGAGCGACTCTCTGGACCACGCTGGATGTGCAGCCTTATGCTGACCGCGCCCGCCGTCAGGCAATCATGACCGAGCTTCTAACGGGACTCACCACCGAAAAAGAGAGCCTGAGCGGGATGCAGGCTTTTTATGCAGCCCTTCAGAAACTCGGCGATCTGGAGCTACAGAAATGAGTCCGTCGCAATCGATTCCTGAATACGCTGCGCAACGACATTGGCGACCCCAAGATCACCAAGGAACTGCAATCGCCCAAAGTGATCGACGCCTTGCAGAAGAGCAGCGACGTCGAATTGAAGAAATCGCTTGACGTAATCAACAACTACGATCCGGATTGGTTTTATGGGCAGCTTCAGCAGTTGAGTAAGTTGTTGAAATAACGAGACAGTATCATTAGCGAGCCTCCAAGTTAAGGAAAGCGAGGCTCCCACGTTAGTGGGGGGAGTCCGCCGCAGACTCCCCCCACTAACGTGGGAGGCTCGCTTAATGTGAGGAGGCTCGCTTAATGTGGGAGGCTCGCTTAATGTGAGAGGCTCGCTTAATATGGGAGGCTCGCTTAATTTCTGCAGCAGCATTACGCACCACCAGTTAGTTTTGCGCATCATAACCTGAGCCGGATTGATGGCCTTGTAGACGCCTTTGTTGGCGGTGATCTCGAAGGCTTTCGGCACAGAATCGATTCCCGAAAGAACGTGTGTGATGGTTGGTCCCAATCGGACGCGGCCGGAGGCGACCAGGCGGACGGTGTGCGCCAGATGAGCTTGGGTACTGATATCGGGAAACAGGTAGCGGAGGCTGCGTTCGCGGAAGAGATCGACGTTAAGCTCTAGAGGGCCGCCAAACCAAGAGACGCCGATGATTTTGCCGCCCCAGCGGACTGCGTCCAGGGCTTGCAAAAGCGATTGATGGCCAGCCAAGCCTTGCTTGGGGCTGCCGCCGGCGCACTCGAAAACCACATCCGCACCGATGCCCTCCGTCAGTTCGCGAATGGCGGTCAGTACATTGCAAGTGCGGGCGTTGAGGGCATAATCGGCTCCCAATTCCAGCGACATGGCGCATGATTCATCGCGTACATCCACCGTGATTACCAAGCCGGCGCCGCTCAGGCGAGCGATCTGCAAGCATTCGAGACCCATACTTCCCTGGCCAAAGATAACCACCGTGTCGGCCATTTGAATTTGAGCGGTTTCCACGGCCGCAACGCTGTCGCTCAGCGATTGCAGACAGGCTGCTTCGCTGTCGGAAATCCGGTCATCCACCTTCACCAGGGCGATGGCTGGAAGCAGGGCCCGTTCCGAGAAGCATCCCGGTTGATCGAAGCCGATGACCGGTCCCGCCCGGCACCAATCGCTGCGTTCGCTTCGGCAAAGCGAACAAACGCCGCAAGGCAATTTGGCTCGAGCCGCCACTCGGCCGCCTATGCGAAAGCCCGTGACATCGCGACCGACTTCCAGGATACGGGCGCAGAATTCGTGGCCGAAAAGCTGAAGGGGGCGCGTCGGTCTCCAGTCGACGCTTTATGCGATCGAAAGCCAGCGTGGGGATGCCCTTGGCCAATTGCGCTTCGGTCACGCTGGGCTGCACGCACAACGGTTCCACGATCACCTGGTTCGGCCCGCAGACAGGCTCCGGTACATCGTCGAGCCGCATATCGTTGAAGTTGTGGAAACGCCACGCTTTCATTTGCGGTTTCTCCGAACGAACTTCTGCAGCGCATGACAATCCCTGGCGGCGACCCCGTGGCTCCCGCCGCCCGAGAACGTTACCTCGGCAACATAGATGTCACCGCGGGAATCGACCCAGATGCCATGAAGCGCCAGGAAATCGCCGGGCTCGGTAGGATGTTTGCCTCCGCCCCAACGGGCCTTCAATTTGCCCTGTCGATCGAAAATGCTCAAGCGGCCGCCTGATGCATCGGGGCTGGGGGCGCTGGTTCCCGACCACATGCCGGCGCGGAAGCCCAACTCCGCCACATAGAAATTCTCCTCGGGGTCGATGAAGATTTGGCAGGGCCGGGCTACATCGGTCCATTCCGAGAGATAGTTGCCGTCAGAAGAGAATACTTGAATCCGCGAGTTCTCGCGGTCTGCCACATACACGGTTCCCTGGCGATCGATGGCGATCCCATGGGGAACTCGGAATTCGCCCGGCCCGGTTCCTGCAGCGCCCGAAGAATGGAGCAATTTGCCGTCGGCCGAGAATCGATGGATACGAGCGTTGCCGTAGCCATCGCTGACATACATCTCGCCCTGCGGCGATAGTGCCAAGTTGGTGGGAAAGTGAAAGGGCGGTCCGGCACGAACCACCGTACGAAAATCGATGCTGGTAGCCCCGGTGTCCGAAGGTTTGCCGCTCTCGCCCAGGGTGAGCAATAGTTTACCTTCGAGAGTGAACTTGCGTACGGTGTGATCGAAATCGTCCGTGCAGTAGACGGCGTCATCCGGGCCGATGAACAAGCCGTGGGCACACGGGAACAGTTCATCGCCCCATGAATCGATGAAGGTGCCGGAGCGGTCGAAAACCATGAGGGGGTGTTTGCCCCGGCTGAAAACGAAGACGCGATCCTTGGAATCCGTGGCGACAGCGGCAACTTCGATCCACCCCCAGCCAGCGGGGAGCTGAGCCCAATGATCGTCGGCTTCGTAGCCGAAGTCGGTGCAGGAGCCGGTAACGGTGGTTAGTCCATCTGTTTGTGATCCGCGCGGCATAATACAACCCTCTATGATCCTGATTCCAAGGTGGGAATTGACCGAGAGTCCTGAGCCCCGGTAGGGGCGACAGTCAATAGCCAGGGGCGTCAGCCCCTGGACTGGCACATAAATGCTATCAGCCCCGGATGGGGCGAAAGTACTGTCGCCCCATCCGGGGCTCGGGTTTTTTGCCGTCTTTTTCCAGGGGCTAACGCCCCTGGCTATTGGCTTCCGCCCTTCCAGGGCTCAAATGCTAGCCTCCGATTCACAGGTTCATTGCGATTAGGCTGGATTCCCCCCTTCCACATCCCGCAGTTCCGGCAGCAGCCAGGCGATGCCGGCGGCAGGCAGGAAAAGGAATCCCGCGTAGAGGAGTGCGACGCGGTAATCGCCGACATGGGTGAATAGCCCGAAGAGAACGGTGCCTATCCCGGCGGCGATGCGGCCGATGTTGAAGCAGAAGCCGGCGCCGGTCGTTCGCAAGAGTGTGGGGAACAAGGGCGGCAGATACATGGTGAATAAAGCGAATACTCCGTGGCAGAGGCCGATGAAGGCCAAGCCGAACCAAAGATGGTCCAGGTCGCGCGGTACGCAATATGTCGCGAAAATCGACAAGAAATAGCCCAAACAGAGCACCGCAATCGCCCGGCGATAGCCGATCCATCGAGCGATCCAGGCTGCCAGAAAGTTCCCGCCAATCGAGATGCCGATGACGAAGAACGACACTCGGGTAACCAGCTTGGTTTTTTCGGCGACGTCCCAATCGGCCAGACCGGGCAGGTTGCGCAGATGCTGCAAATACCAGAACAAGAACGCCCAGTGAGCCGTCAACGTGAGCGAGCAGACCAAAAGCGTTAGCACGGTGGTGCGCCGAATCGAGCCGCGGAACAAATCCAGGAATACCGGCTCGACGTCTGCCGACCTCTCTTTGGCGCCTTGCCATTCCTCCGGTTCAGGAACCGACCGGCGAATCCAGAGCACGAGAAGCGCCGGCAATACGCCGACCAGGAAAACGGTTTGGGGCTTCTGTCCCGCAAGGGTCAGGAGAAAGGTGGCCAGGCTGGCAAGCATGATGCCCAAGTTAACGCCGGTTTGGAGCACGGCGGCCATCCAGGGACGCCAGCGCCGCGGCCAGGTTTCCGAAATCAGCGACGCGCCGACTGCCCATTCCCCGCCGATTCCTAAGGCAGCCAGAAAACGGAAAATCAGCAATTGCCACCACGTTTGTGCGAAATAAGAAACGCCGGTGAAAACTGCGTAGGTAAGAATCGTCAACATCAAGGCGCGGCTGCGCCCTGAGGTGGTCCGCCACGCGCCCAAAGAAGCCGCCTCCTAGAGCCCAACCGATCAAGAAGGCGGCCTGAATCCAGGAACTGTAAAAGCCCACTTCTTCTCGCGAGCTTCCCACAGGGAGCAGGGCACCCACGAAAGGAGTGGCCACCAGGATATAGAGCTGCAGATCGAGGCCGTCGAACAGCCAGCCCAGCCAGGCTGCGATGCCGGATTTCCACTGTTGAGGCGAAGATTCGGCGCAGCCTTTGCGCTTCGGGAGGTCGAGGTGTTGACAGATCCATGGGCGAGGTCACTTCCCAGCGGTTTGTGGATGGAAGCCATGCGTCTTGACGCGGATGCAATTCAGCGTCTTGTCGATGGTGACATAAAGTGTGTTGTCGTCAGTGCCCAGGCCGAATTCGACATTGCTGGGAATGCCGCGCCAATCTTCGAAGAGGCCCTTCTGGTTGGTCGGTCCGGTGGGCAGGAAGGCCAACTCTTTACCTTGCGGATCGATGACCATCAGCCCGGGTTTGGCGAGACTGCGGATGGCCATGTAGATGTTGCCCTGGCTATCGACACGCATGCCGTCGGCGCCGTTCTCCTTGCCGAAATCCACCAGCGTTTTCGCTCGCCCTTAATGAGGCCATCGTTGTCCAGCGCGAAAGCGTAAATCTTCATGGCTCCGCGTTTTGGCTCCGGGTCACTGGGTGACAAGCGATTGCCACCATTGTTGTGGTCCACCAGGTAGAGGGTCTTTTGGTCTGGGGATAGAGCCAAACCATTGGGCTTTTCCACATCGTGGGTGATTTCAATCACGGTGCCGTCTTTGTTCAGCCGATAGACGGCTTCCTTTTCCAACTCCCGAGGCTCGGTGCCGCCATAGCGCGGATCGGTGAAATAGATTCGTCCCTTCAAGTCGACACACAGATCGTTGGGCGAGTTGAGATGCTTGCCCTGATAGCGATCTGCGAGGATTTCGCTTTTGCCGGTTTTCAGGTTCCAGCGCCGAATGCAGCGGCCGCCACCATCGGCGCCGTCACACGAAAGGAGGTTCCCTTCCAGATCGAATGCGAGGCCATTGGATTTGAAAGCCTTGTCGGTGAAGACGCTGGTTTTCTTGGTTTTCGGATCGAAGCGAAGGATCATGCCGTCGTCTTTGCCGAACGGCATGTCGGTGAAATAGATCGAGCCATCCGGCGCACTGCCGGCCCTTCGGCCAAGCCGCTGTTGAGCTTGGCTTCGTGCGCGTGCAGCAGTTCCAGTTTGGCGCCTTTGGCGAAGATCGGGTTGTCGTCGGAATCGGCGAAGGCTGACTGGACGTTGCTGCCGAATCATTAAGACCAAAAGAAAACCCAACATCGATAGTTGACGAACCCGGAGTGTGGAGTTTAGTCCGCACGTGTGGACTAAAGTCCACACTCCCAACTCGCCGCTCCGTCGATGGCTTTGCAATCGTTGAATCTGCAAGAAGGCGTTCATGCCAGAATCCCTTTTACGACTTGGGCAACGTTGACGCCGGTCAGTTTTTCCTTGAGGCCGTTCTGATCGAAGAAGAGTTGATCGTGGTGCAGCCCCAGCAGGTGCAGAATGGTCGCATGCCAATCGGGTACGCTCACGCGATCCTCCACGGCGGCCATGCCGAGCTCATCGGCGGCGCCATAAATGGTTCCACCCTTGATCCCCGCACCAGCCAGCCAAGAACAGAAGGCGTTCTTATTGTGATCGCGGCCGGCGCGGCGTTCGTTCTTGTCGGGAGCAAGCTGAGCGATCGGCAGCCGGCCGAACTCTCCGCCCCAAATCACCAGCGTGCTGTCGAGCAGGCCCCGTTGCTTGAGATCCTCCAGCAAAGTAGCGATCGGTTGATCGGTGCGATCGCAGGCAGCCTTGAGATCGTCCGCCAAGGAGGAGTGATTGTCCCATATATGCCCATTGATGTATAGCTGCACGAGCGCATGCCGCGCTCGACGAGCCGTGCGCGATCAGGCATGCCGGCCGTAAGAATCGGTCGGTTTGCGACCTATGCCGTAGCGGGTTTTCAGAGCGGCACTTTCTCCGGATAGGTCGAGAGCATCGGTTGCGGCCAACTGCATGCGGGCCGCCATCTCGTAGTTGGCGATGCGAGCATCGAGAGCCGATTGGCTAGGATGAGCCTGCTTGTGAATCCGATCGAGCCGGCCAAGCAGATCGCGCTCCATGTGGACAATTTCCGGGGGCCGTTCAACATCGCTCTTCAGGTTCAGAATCGGCGATCCCGTGGCCCGGAAACGCGTACCCTGGAACATCGGCGGCAGGAAGCCGGACTGCCAATTTTCGGTGCCGTTTACAGGCAAACCCAAAGGGTCATCGAGCACCACATAGGCGGGCAGATTCTGGTTTTCGCTGCCCAGGCCGTAGACGACCCACGAACCTAACGTCGGTTTTCCGGGGGCCATTTTGCCAGATTGGATCAGGTAGACTGCAGGCTCGTGCGTGAGGTTGGTGGTGAACATCGATCGGATGAACGCGATGTTATCGACCTGGCGGGCCAAATGGGGCATGGCATCGGAAACGGACATGCCGCATTGGCCATGCTTAGCGAAATGGAAGGGACTGCGCATCAGTGCGCGGCGCTTTGCGGGTTCTCCACTTCCCCGGCAATTTTGCTGAAATAGGGTTTGCCATGGTTCTTATCGAGCATTGGTTTGGGATCGAACAAGTCCATTTGGCTGGGGCCGCCATTCATGAACAGATGAATGACGGATTTTGCCTTGGGCGGGAAATGAGACTCGCGCGGTTTGAGATCGAAAAAAGGCAGGCCGGACTGCCCCGCCGCCATGAGAGGCGAGTTGTTTAGCAGGTCGTGGCCGAGCAAGTAGGTGAGTGCGGCGCCGCGCAGGCCGGTGGAGATTTGATCGAAGAAGCCTCGGCGGGTAATCGAGGTATCGGGTGGTTGTGGGAGGGGCATTTCGATCGCTCTCCAACGTTGTCAAGGTATTCGTGCACGCCAGGGGCGTTGTGAAAAAATCGGGACAGGCACCGGCCGGCATGTCACAGTTAAAGGATTCGACTGGGTGAGCCGGAGCCAGTCCCCATTTTTTCACAGTCTCTCGCCGGGGCGTTTCAATCCACGTACAGAAACGCCGCCGAGTTCAGGATGGCGTGACAATAGGTTGTCAATGCCTTGCGGGCAGCGGCTTCCTTATCTGGTTTTCCCGAACCGGACAACTTGCCGGTCCATTCTTTGGTCAGCTTATCCAAAGCAGTGAGACCAATTTCTTTTTCTTCCGGCGTGGGCGTTCGGCTCAGGGCAAGGCGATAGACCTGGTCGATTTGGTTAGCAGCATCAGCGCCAGCACTGCTTCTCACGCGTTGGGCAAACTGTTCGGCCAAATCGTGTACCATGCCGCTGTTCGTTAGTTCCAACGCCTGGAGAACAACCACCGATTCGCGGCGCTCGGCACAGTTCGGATTCATCTGCGGGTAATCGAAATTCTCGAGATGCGTGGGCAGGAGTTTGCGAAGGTGTTGCACGTAAATGAGACGACGCCAACCCCGGTCGGTCCCCGTCGGCGTCACAAGGCCATCTGGGCGGGCCTTCACGGCATCCGCCGGCCCGAACTGAGTTTCGTCGAGGCGGCCGGAGACGATTAGCAACGTATCGTATAGTGCCTCCGCATCCAGCCGAACCAGCGGCATCCGCGAATACCAGCTCGTTATCCGGATCGGCCCGTCCCAGTTCCGGCGTCACAGCCGAACTTTGGCGATAAACCGCGCTGGTCATCATCAAGCGGTGCATCGCCTTCATGCTCCAGTGCTTTTGCACGAACTCTCGAGCAAGCCAATCGAGCAGCTCGGGATGCGTGGGAGCCATGCCGTTCTTGCCGAAATTGTCCACGGTCTTGACGATGCCTTTGCCGAAATGATGCTGCCAAAGCCGATTGACCATCACCCGGCTCGTCAACGGCTGATTTGGATCCGTAACCCAGTGGGCAAACGCCAAGCGGCGGCCGGTCTTCTTGGCGTTTGGCCACGGGGGCTTCACTACGAATGGCGTTTTGCCATCGGTCAACACGGACGGAACGCCAGGCCCCACCAACCGGCCTGGATTCAGCGGGTCGCCACGGCGATAGATATAAGTGGGCGAGGGCTCGCCGCGGTCCCAAAGCGCTCTGAATGCGCGAATCCAGTTGCGCCCGCATATGCTCGGTTTGCTCAGCAGTCGAGACACAGCTCAGCAGTGCCCGCCGCCGACATCCTGACTGACGGGGCCAATGCCCGGATGGATATCGGGCTTGAGCCAGTCGTATTCGTCATACGCGCCCTTGAAGACGGCCAGAAGCCGATAGTAATCCCGCTGCGGTATCGGATCGTATTTGTGATCGTGGCAGCGGCAGCATTTCATGGTCAGTCCCAAAACCGCCGAGCCGAGAATATCGATTTCATCGGCAATGACATCGAGGCGGTCCGGCGTGTAGCCGGTGATGTTGGCCCACGTGGGATCGGTGCGCCATTCGAAGAAAGCCGGTGGCCACCAGATTGTCGTAGATCTCCGGCGTTACCTCCGCGCCGTTCTCGTACTCCGCCAACTCGTCGCCTGCGAGCTGCTCCAGAAGAAAGCGATCATAGGGCTTGTCGGCGTTGAATGCACGGATGACGTAATCCCGGTAACGCCATGCAAAAGGCCGAGGCAAATCCTGCTCTCGCTTCCCCTCGGAATCGGCGTACCCCGCTAAATCGAGCCAATAGTTGCCCCACCGTTCGCCATAGTGCGGCGATTCCAGAAGCCGGTCGATCATCTTTTCGTAGGCGTCCGGATGCTTGTCGATCAAGAAGGCATGCACTTCGCTCGGAGTGGGAGGCAACCCCGTCAAATCGAAGAAGGCGCGGCGCAGCAAGGTGAGCCGATCGGCCTCTGGGGCCAGCGAAAGACCCCGTTCCTCGAGCTTGTGCAAAACGAACTGATCGATAACGTTGCGAACTTGCCCAGCGTGCTGCACGGCAGGGGGAGTGCTGGCCTTTGGTGGACGAAATGCCCAGAAATCGCGGCTTTTGTCGCTGACAAGCGGATCGGGCGTCGTCGTCGCGACATCAGGCTGGATTGCGACTTCCGGAGTGCCCGCCGCGATCCATTTCTTCAGAATCTCCAACTCGGCTGGAGCGACAGGTTTGACGCTAGCTTCCACTAGTCGGCCGGCGGCGGCATTTGCTCTGCGCCAATTCGTTTGATGATAAGGCTTTCTTCCGGCTTGCCCTGAACGATTGCTGGGCCGGACTTGCCCCCTGCGCAGCATGCCGGCTTTGGTGCGGAGGTCGAGATCGGCTTCGGTTCGGCGCAGTCCGTGGCAAGCGGTGCAATGGCGGAGCACGATCGGAATGACGTCATGTTGATTCAAGGGAACTGACGCATTTGCAGCGGTGATCGCGAGATTGCCGACTTTTGCGCCGGCCACGATCCAACGCCTTACGGTTTCGACCTCGGCCACGTTAAGATGGTCCCTTTTTCCCGGCGGCATGGTCCCGTTGTCGATTTTTTCGAAGAGCAAACTATCAGCCGGCTTGCCGGGGGCAACGACGGGCCCCGATTCGCCACCTTTGAGAATGCCCTCAGCCGTGCTTAGGTCCAACTCGCCTTTGGGCTTCTTGCCGCTGTGGCACTTCAAGCATTTGGCTTGCAATAAAGGCCGAATCTCGTTTTCGAAGCTCGGGTTTCTCGAAGTCTTCGTATCGTCGCCACTCTCGGCTCGAGGGAACGCTGTCGCCTGTCCAAGCCAAGAGCAAAACGCAAACGAATGTGGAGTTACGCCAAGGGTGCATCTTTGCTTTGTTCCGTTCGCGGTCGTTCAAATCTGGGCAGGCAGGGCGGGGGGTAGGAATCTTCTTTAGCTTGATCGTCTTCGATTTGATCGTCAAGTCAACAGGAATTAGGGCGATGGGTCGAATCGCTTCGGGCATTCAACGAGTCTGCAGATGCATAGCGAGCTTGGCCAGAATGAGCTGATTGAGACTCACTCCCTCCGCTTCCGCTTCACTTGCCAAGGCTGCATGGAGCGATTTGGGCACGCGCACATTGAATTTGCCGCTATACTTGCGCCGCTGCGGACCAACGGCAGGATCAGGTAGGCTATCGATCAGCCGGTCAACGAGCCTGCTCTCCTTGGTCTTGGAAAAGGCAACTCGGTCTTTGGCAGTAGGAAACAAACCTGCGAACTGACCTCCGGGGCCGTAAATGGCATTATTGGCTTCCACCCAGGTCAGGCCGGCGTTTTGCACAAGTTCACGCACTCGCGCAAGCAGTTCTTGGGCGTGGTTCTCCATCGTCTGTTTCGATGCAATCCTAGTTTCCCTCAATCCAAATCGATGATCTCGCCAGATTCGCGAACCTCAAAGGACCGCTCGGAAGAGTACATGCAAAGATTTCAGAGACTTAGACTTCCAGAAAGTTTACCGATCAACCTCCTGCGGAATCTGCGGCGAAGCCGCCAGAAAGACGCGGCAGTGCGCGCGATCGAGCAGGTAAAGGGCTCGCGCGTCCAGGCGGGACGTTTGGCCGGGCAACGGTTCGGATGGCACCGGCACGATGATGAGGTCGTATTGACCGTCTTGGGCTAGGCGCGTGATCCCTTCGCCGGTGATGTCTTCGCAGTCACATATCACGAGCTCTCTTCCCAGCCGGCTGGCACGCTTTTCGTCCTGCTGAATTACCTCTTCGTCTTTGTCCGATGCCGCTCCTCGAGGCACTGCCGGCACGAGGGCCAGCACCACCTGGGAGTCGAGCATGGTCAACACCGTTCGGAAGAGGTCGCTGGCGGCGGGAGTGCCGTCGTGAATCAGGAGCACTCGCTCCACTCCCTCGCCTGCTGCCCGCAACTCGGCGACCGAGCGAGCCTGACGCTCGCTCACCTTGGGGATCCGGCTGCCGCCGGCCAGGTCCAAATGGACGTCGCGATCGCGGCTGACAATCCGGACCGTCAACGGCGCCGGGTGTCCTTCGTGCAGATTGATCCAATAGAAGGCAATTTGCTCCAGTTGTTCGTCGGCGGTGTACTTGTTCGAAGCGCCCATCATGATTTCGTTGACCGGTAGATCCATCGCCGCTTTCAGAACCGCGTGTAGTGGGTTATTCGTCGAAACGATGACGGGCTCCACTTTCTTGCCCGCCTTCTCGGCGCGGTCCACCACGGCGGTCATCAACTGGCGGTCGAAGGAATCCAGGTCGAGATTGGCGGCATCGCTCTCACCGCCCGGCGGAATGATCTTCGCAGTCATAACGATGACGTCCGTCGTGTTGGGATCGGTTTCCGCCAGGGCCTTTTCCAACATGTAGAGGTTGTGAGGCGAACGGATGGCCACAAGCTTGCGCCAAGGTTTTGTCACATGGAGGCTGTCCGAAGTGACCGCCTCGGCAACCTGGCGATTGAATTGTTCCACATGCTGGTGCCGTTTGCCCTTGAGGCGTTTTTCGTGATAGTGCTCCGAGATCAGAAAAATCGAAAGAAAGAGCACGGTGAATATTATGCCGCTGATGGTGGCCACTTCCTTGGTGAAGAAATTGAGCACGGCGGTCGTCAGCAGGACCAGGAAGATCAGGCTCAGGCCGATGGGTATTTCCACGTCGCCTACGCGAACGTTAAAGGGCACCTTATATTCGCGTGGCGTCCTGTCTTTGAAGCGCAGCACGACCATTGCCAACGCTTTGAAGGCAAAGCTCCAAACGACGCCAAAGGCGTAAGCTTCTCCTAGAACGATGATATGTCCCGTGCTCAGCAAGATGACCGCCAGTTGCATGCCGGCGATTAGCCAGAGAAGCCGGTAGGTGGTGCCATATCTCGGGTGCGGTTTGAGAAACCAGTCGGGCAGCACGCCATCTTCAGCAATGCGGTTGAGCACGCCGTTCGAGCCGATGATGGCGGTGTTCACCGCGCCGGCCAAGATCAGAAAACCGACGACCACCACAAAGGCTTCCAGACCCAACTTAAGAAGCGGCGAGCCGATGACATGCCGGGACAGCCCGGAAATCAGATTGCCGCTGTAGTATTTCATGCGCACTTCATCGGGGATGATGAGCACCGCCAAGAAGCTCACGCCGGCCGTCAGGAATAGGCTGTAGACGAAGACGATGAAGGCGGCCTTCTTGAAGTTCTTCATCTTGGGCGATTCGACTTCGCGATAAACCTGAGCCAAAGTCTCTTCGCCCGACATTGCCAAAACAGCATGCCCGAATGCCAATAACAGGCCCAGAACTCCTACGCCGCGCAAAAAATTGAAGGCCTTGGAATGGCCGAGGAAGCCCAGGGGATCCTCGGATTTGTGGACATCCCAACCCGTGACGTTGGCGATTTCCTTGACCGCCTCGTTCTCTCTGGGAATGGGCTGGCCTTCGGCGTTGAGCTTGGGGACAAGCCCATCGAGGCGATTAGGATCGCGGATCCAAACGGTTTCTTCCTGCGGCGTGTAGCGACTTGGGTCGGCTGACTTATCTGACGGTATCTCCGCGTGCTCGACTTTGGCATGCAAATCGGGCATGAAGGGCACGCCCTGGGCCGAGCCTTTGTACGAGCAGCGTCAGGCCGCACCAGACGACGATGATGACGCCCATAATCGTGGTTGCCGCCATGATCTTGAGGGCTTTGCCACTCGATTCGTGAAGGCCGAGCAAGTTTTGACGAAGGAAGTAGAGCGTAACGAAAACGGCCAAGAGCACCGAACCCCAACGGATGACCCCTTCGCCGATTTGACCGGGATCTTGCTGATCGAGCTGCATCCACTTATAGGCGTCGGGCGAAGCCAGATTCACGAACTGAAGAATCAGTCCCATGATGTATTGGCCGGCTGAAACACCGCTGGTTGGCCCGGTCAAAATGTAATCGAACATGAGGGCCGACACCGAGAGCTTGGCCAGAAAGCCACCCATCGCCTCCTTCACCACGCGATAGACACCGCCACGAACGAACAGAGAGCAACTTTCGATGTAGACCGAGCGTACCGCGTAGCTGAAGAGCATGACGGCGAGAATGAACCACGGGGCGGCCGGCCCGATGGCGTTTTCGACGATGCCGCCGATGTAGTAAACGGTGCTGGCCAGATCGCAAAGGACGACGGCGGCCGTGCGCCAATAAGAGATAAACGTGAAGGTGACGCTGCTGACGATGAGAACCGGCACTGCCTGACGTAAACGCTGAGTCAGCCCGCTGGGCTGACTGGGAGAATCCCCGGAAGAACTCATGGAGAGCCTTTTCGTCTCGAGTCGGGGGCTCCTCGCCGGGAGTCGCGGACGGGTATGCCCTTTCAAAATCGGCCTGGGCACTTGCCCTTGGCCCGCCGGCGGGGTTAGCTGACGGGCTAGGACTTGAAAGTGTCCCGATCCGCTGGACCTGCGCCCCGTGAGCCGGCTTTGCCAGCTCGTCGGTTCCCCCGCTCCCGCGCCAGCGCCGCGGGATTTGGCTGCAACCAAGTATCTTATGGCAGAGGCGAGGGCGTGCAAGCCTGGATGCGCAACACGCACATCATCAAAACCAATGCGTGAGTCGGATCCTCACTTTTGGTCGGTGTGCCAGCCTGATTTTCCGAGGGTTGCGGTTAGATTCTCACAACAATCTTGCCGAAATGAGCCCCGCTTTCCATGTGACGGAGAGCAGGGGTTACTTCATCGAATGGGAAAACGCGGTCGATAACGGGACGCATTTTGTGAAGCGAAATGGCTCGGTTCATGGCCTCGAACATGGCCCGATCGCCGACGAAGATGCCTTGGGCAACCAAATTGCGCATCAGGATGGGCAGCAGGCTGATTTGGCCGCCCCCCCCTGCCAGCACGCCAATTACGGAGATGCGGCCACCGGCTCGCACCGCGCGCATCGATTGAGCCAGCGTACCAGCTCCGCCGATCTCCACGACATGATCGACGCCGGCGCCGCCCACTTGCTTGACGCGCTGCATCGCCCCAATCAGGTGTGGTCTTGTAATTGATAAGCACGTCAGCGCCCAGCTCTTTGCGCGGGCCAGCTTGGCGTCACTGCTGGAAGTCGCTACCACCCGGGCCCCGGAAAACTTAGCGAATTGCAGTGCGAACAGGGAAACACCGCCCGTTCCTTGCACTAGAATTACGTCGCCGGCTTTGAGGCCGCCTGAAGTTACCAGAGCGTTCCAGGCGGTCAGCACGGCGCATGGCAATGTGGCCGCCTCTTCGAAACTAAGATGTTCCGGAAAGGGAACCAAGCCGTTTTCCGAAAGAACGGAAGCCTCGGCGAGAACGCCATCGACTGAACCTCCCAAACCGGTGAGCAGCAGCGCATCGGTCAGAGTGCCGCTTTGCCATTCAGGCAAGATGAGGCTCGTTACCCGATCGCCCGGCTTGACGCGGGTTACGCCTTCGCCCACGGCTTCGACAACTCCGGCGGCGTCCGAGAACGGGATGAGTGGCAGGCGCAATTTCGGGTTGTAAATTCCCTTCACGACCATCAAATCGCGAGAATTCAGAGAAAAAGCCTGCCATCGAACCAGCGCCTGACCATGGCCAGGCTTGGGTACGGGGCGATCGAAGACTTTCAATCCATCAAGGCCGAACGTCTCGATGACGTAGGTTCTCATGGCGGCTGTTCCTGTCTACTTCATCGGCAAAATCCAGATATTACGGAAGCGATCCTTGCAACCATGATCTTGCAGGCGTATGGGGCCGGGGTTGCCCATCTTGTCGTCCATGGCGCCGCCGGTGACTTTGTCGAACTTGCCCTTATCAATAATCGTTTCGCCGTTGAATACGACCGTCAATTCGCCTTTGGTTGTGACTTTGCCCTTGTCGTCGACTCGCGGCGACTTGAAGGTGATGTCGTAGGTCTGCCACTGCTCGGGAGGCTTGTTGGCATTCTTGCTCGGCTTGAGGATGCCATAGAGAGCACCGCAAACGCCGTCCGGATAGGTTTCGTTCATGTACGAATCCAAAACCTGCACCTCGTAGCGGCCTTGCAGATAGATGCCGCTATTGGCGCGAGCCTGGCTTTTCTTATCGGCCATGAGCGGCAACCAAAACTCGGCATGCAGCTTGAAATCGGGACCGAATTCCTTGACGGTGCGAATGTCGTGCTTGCCGGGCACCACTTCCACGTAGCCGTTCTCGACTTTCCACGGAGCCGCTTTACCGTCCGCGCCGACCCAGCCATCAAGGTTCTTGCCGTCGAACAGCACGATGGCGCCCGGCGGCGGCGGCGCCGGCGCCTTGGCCCCGTCGTGGCCAGAACTCGCATTGATGGCCAGGATTGAGGCAACAACAGTTGCCAATCCCATCAAGGTTGCGCCGCATCTATCTTCCTCCCGTTAGTTGATTCGTGCTCTCCGCTTGAAAAGATCGAGAGTGCACGCTCGAGGGTTCGATTAGCTCCACCACCGGCAGTTCGCCCGTTGACACTTTGGTGCCCGGGTCGACACGGATCGTCTGCGCCGATGAGACAGCGTCCGCCGATTCGTCGCGAAACTCGAAGACGACTGGACCAATTTGCAGGAGATCACCGGGAATGAGCTGGCGTTCATTGAGAACACGCTTGCCATTCACCAAAGTCCCGTTGGTGCTCCCCAAGTCACGCAGGATGGCCTCATCCTTGGTAACATGCACCAAGCAATGCTGCCGGCTGACCAAAGGACTGTTGGTGCCACCTGGCACTCGTCGCCGCGACCGATCAAGCAGTCGCCTAGCGGAAGCGTTTTGACGGTATGGCGCGGTTTGCCGTAAACGACGATCAATTGCGGTTTCACGCCAACTCCTTGGCTACGTCGACTGCCTGAAAGGGGAGTTCAAGTCCTTGAATCAGGGGGGCACGCACGCATGAAAAAGCGAATCTGGCAAGCGCTCGATCATAAAGCAGAATGCAGGGCGTGCAATAGAAAAGCAGGACTTTTTTCACTTTCTTTCGTGCCTATTCTTCAGGGCTTGCCAATTCAGGCTACAGGCGGAAACTAACAAAAGACGCACCGAGCGCTGCCTCGGGCCCGCATGGGCGTCGCTTACCTTTAGGCAGGATGTTCACATGCATATCAAAGCACCTTCTGCACGCACCATTTCCCTAGTTTCCCTAACTCTATGCATTGCCTTGGGGATGGGAGGATTCGATCCTCAACTGCGGGCGGATGGAAAGGCAGACGCGGACAAGATCGCCGCCAGAACCGCCGCTGCCCTTTATGAAGGAATTCGCACTGCCACGCTGCCCAACGGGTTGCGTGTTTTTCTGAAGCCGATTCCCGGCGCTCCCGTAGTGACCAGCATGGTCGCCTACAAAGTAGGCTCCTCCGACGAGAACCTCGATTTCACCGGTTTGTCGCATTACCTGGAACACCTCATGTTCAAGGGCACTGAAAAAATCATGCCGGGGGAGATCGACCGCCGAACCTTGCGAGCGGGCGGACAAAACAATGCCTACACCAACGAGGACATGACGAATTATCATTTTGATTTCAGCGCCGACAACTGGGAAGTTGCGTTGGAAATCGAAGCGGATCGCATGCAAAATCTGCGAATCGATGCCAAGCACGAATTCGAACAGGAAAAGGGCGCCGTCGTTTCTGAGCTGGAGATGGACGAAGATCAACCTTGGGACCTGGAATCGAAAACCATTTTGCCCCTGCTTTTCGGCAAGGGCGCCTATGGCCATCCGGTCATCGGAGAGCGGGCGGCATGTTCGCGGAGCCACGGCAGCCGTCATCAAGTCGCATTACGATGCCTGGTACCACCCCAACAACGCGAATCTCGTGCTCGTGGGCGGCTTCGACCCCGACAAGGCGCTGGCCAAGATACAGTCTCTGTTCGGCCCCATTCCCAGCGCCAAGCTGCCGCCGCGAAAGCCCGACTTGGCGATCAAACGCGACAAGCCGATTCATAAGGAATTTGTCTCGAAGTTTCAATCGCCGCGCATGCTTATGGGCTTCAATACGGTTCGCTCGGCGCGCCGGGCTTCTACGCCCTGGAAGTGATTGAAGACCTCTTGGCGGGCGGCAAGACCGGCCGGCTCTACAAGAAGCTGGTGGATGAGCTGGCCTTGGCTTCGGCGGTTTCCGCCTCACACTCCTCCGGCCGCTACGCCGGCTGGTTCGGCGTGCAAGTCGAGGTGCTCGATGGCAAAAGTCGAGAGGCAGCTGAAAAAGCGGTGGTCGAAGAGCTGAAGAAGCTGCAGCAGCAACCAGTTTCCGCGGAAGAGTTGGCGCGGGTGAAACGCGGCCTGCTGGCGCACACGGTTTTCGCGCGGGAAAGCGTACACGGCTTGGCCGATAGCATTGCCCAAGGCGTTTGCACGAACGACTTGGATTTTCTTAAGACCTACCTGCCGCGCATCCAAGAAGTAACCCAAGAAGATGTGCAAAAGGCCGCCCGCGAGTTCTTCAACTTCAACCAGGAAGTGGTCGTCTGGTCCATCCCGAAGGCGGCCAAGGGTGGCGCAGGAGCTACCCCGAACGCCGCACCGAAGCAGCGCCGGTACGATCGGGACACGCCCAAGGGAGCCGGTAGCGGGTTTTCGCTTAAAGACACGCAACGCCACGTTTTGCCCAATGGCTTGACGCTCTTGCTTCGCGAAAACAGACGCCTGCCGATTGTGGTCGCGGACGTGTCGCTGCGCTACAGCTCTTTGCTGGTGCCGGAAGCAAAAGGCGGCGTGGGAGCGCTCGTGGGCTCTCTGCTCGACGAAGGCACGGCCGAACATACCGGGTCGCAAATTGCCGAAATGATTGAAAACGTCGGCGGTGCACTCGAGATGCATTCTTCGGGCGGCAGCATCAAAGTGCTTTCGGGCGACCGGGACTTGGGGCTTGGCTTGCTCTTCGAATGCCTGTCGCGCCGACTTTCCCGGCCGATGCCTTCGAACGCAAAAAGGCACAGCTTTTGTCCGCTCTGGAAGATCAGGAGCGTCAACCCAATTCGCGGGCTCGTCGCGTCTTCCATCAGTTGGCTTACGGCAAGCATCCTTTCGGCCGCGATCCTCTGGGAACGCTGCGCCTCGCTCGGCGCCTTGACGCCGGCCGATTGCAAGGCTTTCTATCAGGAGGCATTCGTCCCCAATAACACGATTTGCGTGGTGGTCGGCGATTTCGATTCCAAGCAGATGGTGAAACAGATCGAGCGCCTGACCGCGAATTGGAAATCGACCAAGCTGGACCGCCCCATCACGCCCGAGGTAACTAAACCGGGATCGTTTGTTCAAAAGGTTGTGGTCATGCCGGAAGCCGCGCAACTCAACTTCTACATGGGGCATGTGGGCATCCGTCGGAGTAACCCCGATTTCTATCGCCTCTTGGTGATGGATTATGTGCTGGGAACCAGCACGGGCTTCAACGACCGTCTCTCGGCGCGGTTCGCGATCGAGAAGGCCTGGCGTATTCGGTGAGCGCCAACATCACTGGCAGTTCCTCGGAGGAGCCCGGGCTCTTCACTTGCTATATCGGGACACCACCAGCCAATCTCGAACGCGTCAAGAGGGGTTTCCTCGAAGAAATCACCCGCTTGCGCAACGAAAAACCCACAGCGCAAGAAGTCGAAGATGTGAAACTTTATTTGGTGGGAAGTTTGCCGTTCAAAGTGGCGACCAACGATCGCGTGGCCGCGTTGCTCACGTCGATCGAACGCTTCCACCTGGGACTCAATTATCTGGACGACTACAAGAAAGCCGTGCTGGCCGTCACGCCGGAAGAGGTCCAGGCAGTCGCCAAGAAGTATCTCGATCCCGAACACCTTTACCTGGTGATTGCCGGGCCTGTGGACGAAAAAGGCAAACCGCTTTCATCCAAGTGAGCGGAAGGGGAGGACCGGCGGGCCTGATGCCCGCCGGCTCGAGTTTTCGATTGACTTGCCAAGTATTTGCATATACATTTACCCTCGTGAATTGTTGAGGCGGCTAATGAGTTGGCAGAAGACTATCGACTACGTGTCGCAGACCTGCGTTGCGGGCCATTTGCGCATTCTGAACCGGGTAGTCACCAACATCTACGACGACGCTTTTCGCCCTCTAGGCCTGAAAATAAGTCAGGCGAACATCTTGATCATCGTCGCCCAGCAGGACGTCACCAAGCCCGCCGAGATTTGTGAGCGGCTCCAACTTGGGCCTTCGACGCTCAGCCGCAATGTCGAGCGCATGTGCCAGCCAAGGGCTGGCTCGAAATCGTGCCGGGCGACGATGCCCGCACTCAATCGCTCCGCCTGACCACCCAAGGGAAAAAGCTCTTGGAGCAGGCTTATCCCCTTTGGCAAGAGGCTCAGCGCCGAGCGGGGGAAATCCTTGGCAAAGAAGCCATCACGTTCTTGAACAAAACTGCCAACAAACTGCGCCAACGATTGAAAGCGTTTAGCAGGTCCTATTTTTTGGCCTGATGTGTGTATATGCAACTAGAAATGTGTAGATACATCAAACGAACCCAGGCTGCCGCGCAAATGTCCGTCTTCGGTCAGCGAATAGTTTCGTGAACCGGCAGCATTCCATGAAAGATTTGTCCACTGGCTGATGCGTCGTCAGCTCCCCGTTTGTGTAGGCCAAGGGAGGGATAGCCGAGCAATGAACGAATCCACGAAGCCATGCGTCCGAGGGATTGTGCAGGCTGCAAATGGTTCAGGCGTTTGGAGGCAAATTGCCCGGACGGCCGGCTTTGTTCGCCAAGATGTCCTGCCCCTGCTGATTGGCTCTGGCGCCAACGCCAGACGAAATGCGACGAAGATTCTCGTTTCTTGGGGTTGTCTGGCCCTTGCCGTTGTCTTGGTATCGCGCCCGTGCTCTTCGGGACAACGGCTGATCGAGACCGCGCAATTGGACCTTGTCCCAACTGGTCAATCATCTGCATGCACACGATCTAAACTTGCATGTTGTGCCGACCTATAAATCCGGCAACTGGAACAACTCCATCTATCTGACCACAGACCCCGAGGCGACCTGGCAAACGCTTCAGCCCAAAATGCGCACGCTTGAAAAAATCGATCAATGGCGTGGCGTCGTTCTGATCGAGCAAATTACTGACAAGCCAGGGCCGCAGTGGGACGTCAGCCAATGGGGCGAAAATGGCTTGCAAATCGACCGCTTCATGCTTTTCGGCGATGCGGAATTGATAGCACAAATCGGCCAATCGGTCGTTGTCGCACAGCCGTCTTGTGTCTTGTCGCGTCTGCTCTGCTGCCATTGACACGCTTTGGACCGCTTTCTATAAGCCGGGCCAGAGTGCACAGATTCTCTCGGCAGGAGACGGCCCATGCAAATCGATCAACGGCGCGTAGCGACTATTAGTCTGCAACCCGAGCACAAGCGTGAAGTATACATACATCCCGAAGGTCGAGGCTACCGCCTCTGCTTGGTGGCCAAAGACGAAGTGGTGAACATTTTGTTATCCGCCGAAGATCTTCAGAAGCTACGGCGTGCCGTTGCAACCGTCGATTCGGGGGAAGGCCAACGCGAACTCGTCTTTGCCGAAATCGAAGGTCGCAAGAAACGGTCCTTCTACTCGGTGCCGAACGCCTCTTCCGCGTTTGCTCTTTTGGATGCTCTGAACTGGAACGAACTCGATTGGCTTTCATTCAATTGAACGACAGCCAGTCAGGATTGGTTGATTCGGCAGCCCCTTGCCATGCCTCATAGGCGGCGCGGCTGACCGGTGAAGTGCCATTCGACGCCACGGCAGAACGGCGGTTCAACAACAATTCCAGCTCTTCCTTTTCTCGGCGTGCCTGCGACACCTGTATCCTGCTCTGTTCGAGTTGATCGCGAAGAGCATCGGTTTGGGCAATCTGATTGGCGCCTTGGTCAGCCGGCGATCGTAATCCGCCAAAGTTTGTCGCCAGCTTTCCTGAGCGGAACGAAAACGCTCATCATGTTCCTGATGGGCCAGATCCAAACGGTTTTGCCAGCCAGTCCGATCTTCGCTCCATTTCCGCTCGTGCTCGACTGCGGCCAGCCGCCGAACCTCTTCCACTTGCTGTGGATCCAGCTCGCGTGGCTGCGTAAGACGAGCCACCTCGCCCTGCAATTCTTCGTGGCGACTATGGGCTTCCGCCAGCCGACGTTCGAAATCGGCTTGCGTTCGTTCCCAGGTATCCTTTGCTGAACGGAACTGGTGTTCGTGTTCCTGAGCAGCGAGATCGAGCCGCTCCTGCCAGCCGATCCGATCTTCATGCCCTTTTTTCTCTAGTTCGGCAGCAGCTTGGCGACGAATCTCTTCAATTTGATGCGGATTCAAGTCACGCGGCTGCGCGAGCCGTTCTTTCAATCCCTGAACTTTCTCGTGCGCCCGCCGCAGCGATTCCTCCAACCCGAGCTTGGCGGCTGTCTGTTCCGCCAGCCGCCGAATCAGCTCTTCGCGTTCCTGTCGAGCGGCAACACTTGCTTCGGATGGCGACGTCCGCTGGCGAAGTTCCTCCAACTCTTTCTTGGCTTGTTGCAACGCTGTTTCGGAAGTTTCCCACGCGGATTGATATTCCGACAGTGTCTGGGCGTGCTCCGCTTGGGCCAGTTCCACCAGTTCATCGCCCCGCTTCTGCTCTTCGGCGACTGCAGCGTGAAGCTTTTTCGCGTGCTCCGCTCGGACTTGTTCAAGTTCGGCTTCGAACGCACGCTCAGCCGCGGCTCGCTCAGCCGCCACCCGTTTTTCGAAATCCTCGGGTTGAAGTTGCTGCTGCTGGCTCAAGAGTGTTTGGGCTTCCGCGTGTTCGATCGTTTTCTCGTCGAGCCGGCGGCGTAGTTCGGCAAGTTGTTCGTTCCAAGAATCCTCACTGTTTTCGCGAGCATTCTGGAGCGCAGCACATTCCTGCTCATGACTTTGGCGTAGGCGATCCTCCGCGGACTTGTGAGCGAGGGCCTGTTCTTCGAGCCTGTGTTGTAGATCGCGAAGGGCCTGTTTGTGTTTCTCTTCGGTCTGCGCCGTGCCTTTCACCTCGTGAAGCACGTCAACCAGGCCGCCCAGCTTGCCGTCAGGCCCCCTTACAGGAGTCTTGACCGCGTCGAAGATGCGGCGTGTGTCACCATCCCCTACGGCAAGCTGATAGGTTTGCGGTTGGCCGGTTTCGAAGGCCAGGCGATCGGCTTGAACAATCGTGCGGGCAACTTCCGGGGAGAACAGGGCAGCATCTTCAGGCGCCGGCAATGGCGCTCGAATCACGTGCTACCAAATGAGCCCCTGCGGCATTGGCGCCAACGTAATTGCCGAGTTCGTCTTTGACAAAGATTGGATCGGGCACGGCAGCAGCAGCTTTCTGCCAGACGTCAAGCCGTTTGAGATTGGCTTGTTCTTCCGCTCGGCGGCGCGTCACGTCGCGAAAAGTGATCGCCACGCCATCGATACGGTCGCCATCCTGGATGGGGGCTGCCCGCCCCTCGACGGCAACGCCTTTGCCGCGGGCCGATTGCAAGAGGTGCCCGCCGGCAGGTCGATAGCCACGCGCCGGGCCATCACGGCTTGAGTGGGCTGTGGCAACGGTTGACGGGTCCGTTCGTCGAGTAACGTGAGAACGTGGCCGAGCGGTTTGCCAATGGCTTCGCGAGCGTCGCAGCCGGTAAGCGCCTGAGCTTGCTCGTTCACGAAGCGAACCGTGCCCTGCGGGTCGGTCGTGATGAGCGCTTCGCCCAAGTGGCCCAGCATGACATGCACGCGATCCACGGCCAGGATGGCGCCGCGACACTCGCGCACAAGGTAACTGGTCAGCAGGCCCGTGAACAGGAACAGGGCCAAGCGGGGCAAGTTCTCCTGAACCAACTCGAAGCCATTGGTTGGCGATTGCCAATAGTAGATATAGCCCAAGGCGCCGGTGCAAAGCGTGGTGGTGAAAATGGAAGCAGCGGGACCGCAACACCAGGCGCTGGCAACCACCGCCGCCAGAAAGAATGCGAACGGGAATCGTTCGCTCATAGGCCAAACCAGAATGGTGAGCCAGCAGGCAACTCCCGCCAGAGCCAGACAGATGGCCATTTGCCGCAAAAGGGGCAGTGATCGTCGCATGGGAGGCATTCCTTGCTGAGCCGAGCGTTTCCCTTCGATCCGCTTCGCCAAATCGTGCGCGTCGGTAGGCCATTAGTATAAACGGGGGAGGGATTTTGGTGGAATGCCAAGTCAGAAACGAGGCCACCAGCAACTACCGGCTACGAAGCGGCTTCCATACTACGACTCACGATCCCCCATTCATGGCACCGGCTTATCGAACACGCTCTTTTCCAATTTCTCGACGGCCTGGTATTCGGTTGCCTCCCAATCCAGAAAGTCCTTGCCATCTCGTTTGGTCGTGAGTTTTGTGTAGCTCTTGATTGGACCGCAGTCTCGATAATCGTTGTAATAGGTCTCTTCTTCGATTTCCCGTCCGTTCACATCTTTGGAGCGGGTCTGCATTTTCAGCACAAAACCCAGTTCCTTGTCGAAATAGAGGGAAACGTCCTTGTGGCCTTTGCAGGTGACTTTGATGCCCACGACCTGCCGATTGCCGATCTTGGCTTCGCCCAAGGCAGTGAACTGGAAGGCAGGGTTTTTGAGCGCCAAAAGGGTTCGCTCAGAGTCGGCGAACATTCCTTCATGGATCTCGGCAAGCTGAGTGGCAGGCAGTTCCTGCAATTTGTCGCCCATGAAGATCCAGCCCTTGTCGCCGTCGATCACCTCGATGCGCGTCATCTTCTTGCCGCCCATTTCCATGACGTACATCGCCTTCAATTGCCCGGGCGGCTGCACGAACCATTGTCCGGTGAATTCAATGGCCCGTCCCTGGTTGTAGAATCTGCCTTTGCCCTTGCTCACATTCGCCTTGAACTTGGCCAGCCGTTCTTCGCCTCCCATGGCCCGAATGGCTTTGTCGATGACAACTCTAGCGTCCGCTCCATCATCCGCCTGTAGGCCGCCATCAATCGCCAGCAGCAAACCAACTACGCACGCCACGCCGCTCATCCTGGTCATGAGAACCTTCCCCACACGAAAAAGAGGCCCATTAGATCGCTCGCGATCGCCAACAACCAACGATTCACGATTCACCCTTCACGCTTTCCTCGGCCATTGCGAATGTTTGGCCTTGAATTCGTCGGCCTGCGTCTGCAGTTCTTTGGGCGAAAGATCCTTGATCCGCGTCGCCACCGACCACTTATGACCGAAGGGGTCTCTGAGGATGCCGTAACGATCCCCCCAGAACTGATCGGCCAGAGGCATCAAAACCTCTGCGCCGGCCTGGATGGCGCTCTCGAACACGGCGTCGACGTTCGAGACGTAGAGGTGCAGCGTTATCGAGGTGCCCTTGTAGACGAGCGGCGACAGGAGGCCCTGATCGGGGAACTCGTCGTGCAGTAGAAACCGCGAATCGCCCAGCATGAGTTCCGCATGCATGATCGATTTGCCATCGGGGGCTGCATTGCGATAGAGTTCCGCAGTCTCCGAACGCTCGCGTATAGAATTCGATCGCCTGAGCAGCGCCGCGCACGACCAAGTGCGGTGTAATGGTGTGAAAGTCTTCGAACCCTTTTTCCATCGACTTCGCCATTTCAATGATCTCCTTGTAATGAGCGCAAAGAGAGCTACTTTCATCCTCGTGGATGAACCCCTACGGAAAAGTTATCGTTCAACTAAACAAGCCGCGTTGGCGGGCGGCTTTCACCAAATCTGCCAGGCGTTGGCTTTCTGCCTTAACAACTTCCAAGCCTAGCTTCGTGAGACGATAATAGCGCCGTCGTTCGTCATCATCCTCATCGTCTCCGCCGTCTCTTCTCTCCTCGATCAAACCGTCCAGAACCAGGCGTTGGATCGACCGGTACAGCGTGCCAGGCCAGTGCAGTTGCCCCTGCGTGAGCTGCGTCACCTGTTGCATGATTCCGTAGCCATGACACTCATGCTCGGCCAAGGCCAGCATGATGTGAAAGACTGCCGGCGTCAGGGGCAACAAGCTGCGCGGGTCCAGATCCTCGTCCGATTCTCGCTTGGTCACAAATCAATCCGTTTTGGATATATCCAATGTAGATACAGTGGCGTCCTTAGAGGATGAAGTCAAGAGACAAAAAGCAAAAAACCTGCGAAAGCAGGTTTCGTTGAACGCCTTGAAATGGGAGTTCGCCTCTCCGTACTTATGGGAGTTTGCTGGGCACGACTCGTTTTGCTACATTCCCTGCCATGGACGCATTCGCACGCATCGTAATCGGTTTTCATGGTTGCACAGAGGAATTCGCTCGAGAACTCCTTTTGGGTGACCGGCCCATCAGCGCCTGGCAACCCAGCACTAACGACTGGGACTGGTTGGGGCATGGAATCTATCTTTGGGAACATGCACCGGAGCCGCTCTTCCGCTGGCGGCACAGAGAAGCATGGTCCACGCAGGCAAGAGCTCGCCGTTCTTGGTGCGGTGCTCCTGCAAACGAGACACGAGCTTGAGGAAATCACAGATCTTGGCCACCTCAAGGAAAAAAGCCGTCTGGCGATAAAAGTGGAGGAGTTCAGGTGCCAAGACCCGTCGTGCGAACACGAGTTCGAAAGAATCTTCCGCGAATCCGTGTAAGAGCCACTGCAATTTCATCGTATTTGATGATGAGGTGCAGCTAACTCAAACCGGAGGCAATCATGGCCAAGAAACTCGAAGGCAAGGTGGCGGTGGTGACCGGGGCGTCCAAGGGCATCGGTGCAGAGATCGCCAAGCAGCTGGCTGCTGAAGGCGCTGCCGTTGTCGTGAATTACGCTTCCAGCAAGGCGGGGGCCGACAAGGTTGTTGCCGACATCACCGGCAAGGGCGGCAAGGCGGTGGCCGTGCAGGGCGACGTGTCCAAGGCCGGCGACATCAAGAAACTGTTCGCCGAGACCAAGAAGGCATTCGACAGGCTCGACGTGCTAGTGAATAACGCCGGCATCTACGAGTTTGCACCACTGGAAGAGATAACGGCAGAGAACTTCAACAAGCAGTTTGGGCTTAACGTGCTCGGGTTGATTCTGACCACTCAGGAAGCGGTCAAGCACTTCGGCAAAGCCGGCGGGAGCGTAGTGAATATCAGCTCGATGGTTAGCAAGTTAGCCTTCCCTGGAGCCACTGTTTACAGTGCGACCAAAGCCGCGGTGGATTCCATTACGCGGACGCTCAGCGTTGAACTTGGCCCGAAAAAGATTCGCGTAAACGCCGTGAATCCGGGAATGGTTGTGACCGAGGGGAACTACACCGCCGAAGAAGGCAGCGATATGCGCAAGGCGGTCGAGGAAAAAACCCCGCTTGGCCGGATCGGACAAGTGAGCGACATCGCACCGGCAGTCGTCTACTTTGCCTCGGACGACTCGAAATGGGTAACCGGGGAGACGCTCTACATCGCGGGCGGCTACCGATAACCATGTATCCACAAACGAAAGGCTCCCGGATTTCTCCGGGAGCCTGTTGCCGTTTCTTGCGACTTAAATCGCGCGATTGTTGTTGAGCTTAGAAAGTGGAACCGTCAACGACCTCGCCGCCCGCGCAGGTGACCAGGGCTGCCCAGGTGAGTACCGAGATGCTGGTGGCGACGGAGTGAACCGAGCCGTCGCCTAGCAGAACGTTGACCACGCCGTTGTGGAACGAATAAGCCTCACCTGTGCCATCGGTGCCGAATGGCGACATGTTGTAGGTCAGGTAGTCGAAGCCGTTGGTGCAGCCGGCGGCGCAACTGCCTGGGAAAGTCGTGCCGTCCGGGGTCGATGTTTGCAGAGCGTAGTCGGAAGCCGGGCGGGCCCAGCCACCGCCATTGACCTTGTCGGTTGGCACGCTGCCGAAGGGGATGCCCAGGCGATAGATCTGCGGCCGGCCGGCACATTCGACCATCATGATGGTGCTCGACAGGCCGTCCGTGGTGTCGCCGATGTGGTTGAGGGTGTTTTTGGGCAGCATTCCGGGAAGGAACTGTCCTGTCGTATTGACTGTGGTGGCATAAGCGGCGACCCCCGTGGAGGCCGCATAGTCGGTGATTGCCACTAAACCATAGATATTAGTCGCCGGATCTCCATCCAGCTGATTGGTTGGAGCCGACGGGCACTGAAACGTCTTGATCCCCTGCGACGTCAAGGGCAAATTGGTCGGCGAGTCCCAGTTGGTCGTGAGGTCGTACAAGTTCGAGACGTTTCCCTGCTCGATGTAAGGCAACACGGCAACTGTCCAACTGATGCCGGGCAACGTGGTAACTCCAGCCGGCCGAATGCTGGTGGGGAACGCATTGTAGGCGGTTTCATAATTATGGAACGCCAGGCCCAGCTGCTTGAGATTGTTGGTGCAGCTCATGCGGGCGGCGGCTTCACGTACTTTCTGCACTGCCGGTAATAGTAGGCCTACTAAAACGGCGATAATGGCAATGACCACCAACAACTCAATCAACGTGAAACCGCGATGCCGGCGTGAGGATGTCCGGAAACTCATGAAACTCTCCTAGAGGATACAAGGGTTGCCTAACAGAGGATTGAAAAAGCTCAACGACTCTTCAAATTCAAAGGGGCCAATTCGTTGTCGCCGGCAACGATCTTCGCGCTCAGACCGGAAGATGCGGGACTGGCGTAATGTTGCGGCAAAACGTTGTTCGCTCGGCCCCCGCCACCGCGAGTCGAACGCGAGCGGAAGCATACCAGGCTAATGGCATAGGTCCCTTCGGGGGCGCCGTCGCCTTCCTCGAAACTAGTAAGCACGAATCGGCCTTCAGCATCTGTGTGTGCTGACGGAAACACTGCTTCGGGACTGTCGGATTGCAGATGGAAAGAGACAATGGCATCCGCGAGTGGCTTACCGTTCAGGAGCACTTGGCCGTGAACCGGATAGACCCGCGTCTGAGCTTGCCTAGCGCAGCCAGCGCTCCACATACAAACAAAACTCACCACAAACATGACCACGAGAAAAGTTCTCGATAACCGGCGGATAGCGCCGAGTTTGCAGATGCACGACGCCATCGCATTTGACGCAAACATTTTTCTAATCCTGAGCAAATGCTATGGCGCAACGGTACCAAGACGCGGCTTAGGCAAGCGCGTTCATTACCTATATGGTAAGCCTGGCAGATTGCACCACAACTTGCCAACAGGTGCGCATACACGAACGCCGAACTCTTCAAGGCTGAAGAGCGAAAGCGAACGAGCTTGGCAATAACACGAGGGCAAATCGACCGAGGTCGCAAAAAGGGAACGAGCCGGATTTCCCAAGAGCAATCAAACGAGCGCTGGCGATAGCAAGTTAATGCTTCCTACCATCGCTAATGTCGCAGCTGCCAAAGGGAGATAACTGTGCGGCGAACGTCCGGATCGCCATGAGAACATCTTACATAGGCCGAAGCTCCTACGGCGTACCCCACAAAATGCTCTGGCAAACTGACAAATCAGCGAGCCGAGCCTAACGAGTTCTATAAATGGTTAAACACCGCTAAAGGAAAAAGGGATCGGTATGTGAAGGATAAATGTGCGGACGAGATCGAGCACGCAGCTTTCCATGCCCTCCGCTGGTTGCCCTTCAAATCGATTTCTTCCTGCGGATCGTCACTTGATCGCCCGCGGTTACCGAAATCGCGCCGTTTCACCCCATCAGGGCAGGCTTGGCAGTGTTAGACTTGCGACGATTGAGTTTTTTCGAGAGACCAAGTCATGGATCGAGCTATGAAACGGCTAACGGTCATCCCGGTTCTTTCGGTTTTGATGTTAGGCTTGGCCGCCGATGGGGCTCGAGCACAAATTGCCGGTCCATCCGCGTCTGGCTCGAGGCAGCCTGTGGGTATAGTGCCGCTACCTGGCTTGATGCCGGGGAATCAACCGTCTGTCCCGACGCAATCGAATTTGCAGTCCCCCCAATCTTTGCCCCTGGGCGGATCGACGCCGCTAGGCCTGAATCAAATACAGCAAAACAATTCTCTCCTAGGATTACAGCAGCAACAGCAACTCCAACTGGGGTTGTATTCGACGATCCAACAACTGCAGATGGGCGGATTGTTGCAAGCCCAACGGCAACAAAACGCCTTGGCCATCGCGGCCGCTCTCAAGCAGCCAGTGAGTTCGGCCGCTTCCATCCATCGAAAGCAGCAAAGCCTTTTGTATAGCGATGCCGAGGACAAGCCTGCCAAAGTGGAAATCAAACTTATGGAGGAAGAGAGTGACGAAGTGGTTTCCGCCAAGCAATTGAAGCTTGCCAAATATCTGAAGGCAGATGCGGACACGGCCCAGTTCAAAGACAATCGCACAGAGGCTGCAAAGCTCCGAGCCAAAGTCGGCCAACGCTTGACCGACATTGTCGACAAATACCCCAAAACACCGGCGGCCAAAGAGGCCGAGAAGATCCTCCAGACGCTTTATCCCTGAAGCGAACGAGTCAGGAGTCAGGAGTCAGGGATCAGGAATCAGGAGTCGGGAGTCAGGAAACAGGGGTCAGGGGTTAGGAATTCAATGGGGGGGACGCGACACTTTTGTCGCGTCTTTTTTGTTGGATTTTGGAATTTGTTCGGATTTCGATTTTCGGATTTCGGATTTGCTTTAGACGGTTTTTCGTTTTACCCACCAAAATTTGGTACTTCCCTCGGGCCGTAGGTTGCTCTTGTGTGAATACCTTGCGTTTGTTATGGAACCGGCGCTTTAAAAAATGCGCAGGTTCAGCGGGCATGGCAATGCGACTTTATGCCCGGGAGACAGAACCATGAGAGAGTACGGCCGTCTGCTTTGGTTGGGCATGGGGATCCTCCTGGGTCTGGGCATGACCGTGCTCTGCATGCGTCCGAGCCAAACCGCGTTGGCATCCGGCAACGACCGTTATGAAGATTACGTGTTATGCACGGGAGCAGTCGCCATCACGGCGCGGTCGCCCACGGACGGCGTTTGGCTGCTCGATTACCGCAAAGGCAAGCTACAAGGCACGGTAATCGACCGCTCCCTTGGCAAAATCATCGGTTGGGCAGAGATGGATCTCGTCGCCGAATTCGGCGTGCAGCCTCGCCAGGACGTACACTTCTTGATGACGACGGGCAACATTGCGCAAGGTCAAGCGGCCTTATACCTTGCCGAAGTCAATTCGGGGAAGCTCGGCGTTTACACGATCGGACCGGCCGTTTCAGGCAAGCTGCCTTTTACCATCTATCGGCATGATCTGAGCATATTCCGCGATGGTGTGCCGGTCGCTGTCGGGCCCCGCAACGGCATGGCGATCCCGGTCAATGCGGCAGGCGGAGAAGGCGAGTCCACCCCGGACCACCAATCTCATGCCCTTCGTGGGGCCGGCAAAAGCCAAGTGATGGCGCGGGTATTGTTCCTTGCGAGCCGATTGCCCTCCAATACCTCGCCCTTGCCAATCGCCAGGAAAGGCGATCGGCATGAATTGGCTTCCCCAAAGTAGACCTCACGCTCCGTGTGAGGCGTTCCTCACGCGGAGCGTGAGGTCTACTTTTTTCTGCCGCTCGCCTAATGACAACCATTTCCTACTCCGGCCTCAAATTAGGACCAGAATCTCCTGGCTTCGAAGGGAGCACCGGGACCACCGGAATCTGGGCGCCGCCGGCGCCTGAATCTGCGGTTGGACGACAGGCACTGCCGGGGCCGAGCGGATGTCGGCGAACGGATTTGCGGTGGCCGGCTGCCCGATTGCTTCGGGGCTGGTACTGAGGATGCCTGGCTCAGGCGCTGCCAATGGGGGCTCCATGCTATTGGCCGTCTTGGCGGCCGGCGCAGGTTTGGCGATCATCCGATACAACCAACCACTCGATTGTTTTGGTTCTGAAGCTGCCACGGGTTGCGGCAAGGTAGCCGGCGCCGGCTGAGGCGTTGCCGAAGGTCGAGTCACCAAATTGGATAACCAGCTGCCGGACGGCGGGTTGGGAGCTGAGTCCGACTTAGTTCGCGACGTCGAGGCCCCAGGCTTCGAGGTGATCGAGGCAATCTTTTTCTCTTGATCCTGATAGCCCGCATTGTGATAGGCTCGCGCCGCACTTCGCGCGTGCCAGCGAACTTTGAACGACCCATCTTCCTTGGCGGCCTCGAGCGCTTTGCCGGCCTCCTGGGTAATGGGTCGAATTTTCACCAGGCTATCGACCACTTCAGCTCGAACCGCGGGCTTGGGATCGCTGCGCAGCGTTTCAATCAGGAGCGGAATGACCTCGGGGTAGCGCTCACCATCCAGCCGTCCCAATGCTTCAGCAGCATGCAATCGGTTGTCTTCGTTCAGATCCGAGCGCAGGATGGTCAACAGTTGACCGACCCGCTCGGGCGTCATCCCCTTCTTGTCGACAGCGATGCTCTGAGATTTCTTGTCGCCGGCATGTGCCTGGTTGATAAATAGAACGAGGATCGTCAAAGCTAGGGCACGACGCATGACATTTCCTCCGGATCGCAACGGGCGGCTTCGGTCGCGCTGAATGCTTCGCGCCAGGACGGACGACTATCGCGAATCATCGGCACAATCCTCATGGGCCGCCGATGAATCCGCGCATCGCGGGCGTAAGGTTTCACCGATGGTGGAGATTAGATTGATAGGATCGCTAAAGAGCGCAAGGCTTCGCCGATCGAAAAAGTCCTTGGATGCGCGAGGCTGCGACAGGAATGCCGATTATGACGCCACCCGGGTGGATGTTGCTCGCGGTTTATTGTTCGAGCCTGGCGGTTTTCGTGCGATTTTGGACTGCGAACCGCCGGACAAGCCTATCGCATGCAGTGGTCTGGGCAACAGTTGCCTGGATTGCCTGGATTCTCACGCTGGCCTTGGAACCAATCGGCAGCAAAATCGGTCCGTGGGTTTACCTGGCGCTGGCGCTGACAGGGTGCGCCGCCATTGCGGTGCTCGGCGCCCGCCGTCCGGGAATTAGAGCCTGGAATGCAGTCGTGGCCGCCTTGCTTGCGGTGGAGCTATTGCCTTGGGCTGAGGCGGCGATTCGGCAAGCAGAGATGCAACTTAACGGCTTACGTTTGGCGACATTAGCTGGCGCCATCGCTATCGGCGTGATGAATTACCTGCCCACGCGAGCTGTGGCGGGCGCATTACTCGTTAGGCTTTGGTTGCGCGTGCCAGTGGTTGCGTTTCATGTCGGCCGATGAAGGATTGCATGCCGAAATGGATTTGCTCGGGCGTGGCTCGTTGGCTGCCGTGCCTTGGACAATTGTGCTTTGCCGCACACTTTGGCAGCCGCGGAATGGCAGCGAGTTCGATCGACGCTGGATCGCCTTTCGGGAGCGATTCGGCGTGGTCTGGGGACAGCGCCTCCGCGAGCAGTTCAATCAATCCGCAAAAAACGCAAACTGGAAGGTGGTTTTGACCTGGCAAGGCATGCGCACGCTTCCCAGTGCCGCACAGCCCAATCGAGAAGAGTTGGCTGCCATGCTGCAAACCCTGACCGCTCTCATGAAGCGATTCGGAGAATCGAGCGCGGCGTGAATGACGCGCAAAGGGTTTTGGTTCGAATTCGTGGGGCATTCGCTGAGGACGCGGCCAGGAATAGCTTTGGTAATGACATGCAGGCCGTCACGACCTAAACCCGATGCGCAAATCTTGAAGTTGCGTGTTTTCGCATTCGAGCCCGAGGGGCTCGTTCCTAAAGCCCAGGCCGAAGGCCTGGGAACCTGCAAAAGACGGCACGGTTCAAAAGCAGCCTTTCCTCGGTGACACCCGCCCGGCGGCGTGTGTGTGCAAGGGCGCAATGCAATCCATTAACCGCTTGATCCAGTGACACTTGCGTTCGGAATCGGTTGGCCGCCGGTTTCTGCAGGCACTCTGAGGGGCTTCCCTGAATGTACTCGTCGCTCACCACTGACCACTGCTATTAGAATCCACCACTGCTAGGACCAGAAGCACCCTTGCCCATGTTGGTATTCAGGCCTTGGCCGCCGAACTTCTCGTTGATCTTGCTGTTGTCTTTCTTTTGGTTGGCGTCGTCCATGACTTCCTTTGGATAAGCAGGCGGGCTGCTGAATCGAGCATCGTCTTGCGGCGGCAGAATAAGCTCTTCGCGGAGTTTGGGCGGGGTGAAGCGTGGATTGGAGCTTTGGCAACCTGCCGAAGCCAAGGTCGCCATTCCAAGTCCCAACAACGCAACCCGCATCCAGCGCATGGCCTGCTCTCCAACCTTCACAGGAAGAGCGGGGACTATAGCGGCCGATTTATGCTGGTCAAGATCAACGAGAGCAAGAGCATCGAAAAAGCCCCGACAAAGGCCGAAGGAATCGCATCTGTGTCGGGGCTCGGAGTATTGTCGCCGCGTCAACGAACTAAGCGGATGGCAGTTCTACAGCGTGCCGGCCTTGGCCTTGGCGTAGCGTTCGCCAACGGCCGCCCAATTCACGACATTCCACCAGGCGTCAATGTAATCGGGCCGCTTGTTCTGATACTTCAGGTAATAAGCATGTTCCCAAACATCGAGGCCCAGCACCGGCGCTTGGCCGGCCATGTAGGGACAATCCTGATTGGCGGTGCTCAAAACTTGTAGCTTGCCGTCGGCAAAAACGAGCCAGGCCCAACCGCTGCCGAATCGCGTGCTGGCAGCCGTTTTGAGGGCTGTCTGGAACTTGGCGAAATCGCCAAACGTCTTGGCGATGTCGTCGGCCAGCGGGCCTGTGGGCTTGCCCCCTGCTCCCTTGCCCATGATTTCCCAGAACATCGAATGGTTGGCGTGACCGCCGCCGTTGTTGATGACTGCCTGGCGAATGTTGTCCGGAACCTTCTTGATATCGCGCATCAACTGAACGATGGAGAGCGATTGCAATGCCGGCTGGCTTTCCAAGGCTTTGTTGAGATTGTCGACATAAGCCTTGTGATGACGCCCGTGGTGGATTTCCATCGTCATTTTGTCGATGGAAGGCTCCAAAGCGTCCGGTGCGTAAGGCAGATTTGGCAAGGTAAAAGCCATTGGCATTCTCCTGTTGCTGCGAATAGCCTCGGGGTCCCTGTCGTGCGTCCGACTCAACTTGCCGAGTGTGGTTTCGTCAACAAAAACAAGCAAATTCTGTGCCCGCTCGCTATTGAAGCGACCAGCTCTTGGGCTCAGCCCACGCGAAAGGTGTTGTATGCTGGCTTGGAGGTGAAGGCAACCAGCGCCGATCAGAGCCGGCGGATATGAAACCCACCGTCCACGGGAATGACCGCCCCCGTGCTGAAAGCGAAATGCCCGCTCGCCAAAGCGGCCACAGCCTTGCCGACGTCGGCAGGATTGCCCCAGCGGCGCTGCGGCGTCAGGCCTTCGGCGATTAGCCGATCGTAGTCGCTCTTTTTGGAGGCTGTCATGTCCGTTTCGATCACTCCCGGGCAGACTTCGTAGACCAGGATCTCGAATTCCGCCAGCCGCGCCGCGAAAAGCTGCGTGACCATTCTCAAGCCGGCCTTCGAAACGCAGTAATCGCCCCGGTTGGTCGAAACCGTGTAGGCCGACACGCTACCGATGTTTACGATGGCCGGACCGGCCAGATGCGGCCGCAAGCGGATCATCTCTTTGGCCACGCGTTGGCACAGAAAAAATGGCCCCTTCAAATTGACTGCTAGCACGCGCTCCCAGCTTTGTTCCGTCGCTTCGAGAATATCGTGCCGGCCTACCGAAGTAATCGCGGCATTATTGACCAGCAGATCGATCCGTCCCCACTCGCCTATCACCTTGTCGACCATCTGCTCGCGCTCGGCCGCCACACCGACATCTGCTTGAATGAGGAGTGTCGGGGTCTCCGGTCCGAGCAAAGAGGCAGTCGCTTGCGCAGCATCGGCTTGGTTGGCGTAGTTGATGGCGATGGCGTACCCCGTCTTGGCCAACTCGATGCAGATTCCGCGGCCAATGCCGCGGCTCCCGCCCGTGACTAGGGCGACTGGTTTATCGATGAAAGAAGTGTGCATGTCCATACTCCCAATACGGTGCTTCATGGACCCATCGCTTGGTCTCTGGTGCACACACTAGGATCATAATATGAGTACAGTTGCGACGTTTGCGATGAGAATTATGGATGTTTTTCAGTTTGCGGATGATTCGAAATTGGCCCAAGCTCATCTCTGAAAGACATTTAGCGTATAGTCGCCGTAATTGGCACTTCCCGCTGGCTAGTGCTGCCCTTGTCAGGCGTGGATCGGTTGGTGAGAAAGCCCGCTTCCAGATTCAAGCCGCCCTTGGAATGGGCGACCAACTGAGAAAGCAAATCGCGCTCGAGCATGCGGGTGAACAACTCTGCCCCCGCGTGGGTGAGGTGATAGCCGTCAACGAAACCGTCCTCGGGGACCCAGTCGTTGGTATCGATGAGCGGCATCCCGGCGCGTTGCGCCAGAGCCCGTAATTCCGCCGACGCTTTGGCTAGGCCCTCCTTACCGTAGGAACGCCGAAATTCGGGCGATTCCGGTAGCCAAATCAGGCCGACCTGAATGCCTTGGCGATGGCACACCCCCAGAAAATCATTCAAGGCGTTTCGCGCATCCGCGGCCATCATCGGTTTTTCGAGCACGTTGGCGAGACTGTAGCGCGTATGGATGATGTAGCGTGAGTAAGTTTCAGCAGGTGGATGCATTCGATAGGAATGCTGGCCCAGCCAACCGCGTTCCCGCATGCCGCTCCAACTGCGCTTCCGTGTCTTGCGTCGACTCGAGCAATGCCGGAGCGAACAGCCTGGTGAGCGTGAAGCGATAGGTCGACCAGCTTTCGAGCCGATTGACGAACCAGCTTTGGTAAAGACTGGCCGGGTGAGCGTTGTAGGGCGCCAGAATGCCTAGGTCACGCCACGACAGCCGATTGACATCGAGAGAAACCGTGTCGGTTTGCTCCGCCGATTCTGCTGCCAGATGAGGTGGCCAGACTTCAAGCAGAATCGTCTGCGGATGGATGCCGGCATCGAGCAAACGGTGCAATGTGATCAGATTGAGAAGGGGACCGGAGAAGCACAAGCCATAGTTATAATAGAGCGGGCCATCCGGGCGTTCGACAAGTTCAGGTCGGTAACCCATGGCGACGCGCGAGCTGCCCATCATGAGCACCAGCGGCCGAGCCGGATCGTTGCGAGCGAGGCATTCCTTTAACTTGCGAAGCTTGAACACCTGATCCGGATCGCGAATCTCCGGAACGCAGTAGGCGACGGCGAAAGTCAATACCAAATGAGCAAGGACTACTAGCGCGACGCCCCACAAAACCGGACGCTTGGAATAGCGAATCGCTCGCCGCTGCCCTGAACGTTCGGCTCGCCTGCTTGGCGCTTCAAGATCTCTCCCCTTGGAGGATTCGCCCATCAAATCAAACTTTCGAGTAGGTATTTGAGCTTCCGGGCTTCGGCGTCCAAAGCGTAGGGCGCATCGGCAATATCGCGGATTTCGACGGTGAGCAAGCGATCGTAACCGAAGCGCGAGAGCCCGGTGATGATCTTGCCATATTCGATTTCTCCTTGGCCGACGCGCACCTGAAATAGTTCGGGTTTGCGGCCGGTGTCGCGCAAATGCACGTGACGCACATAGCGATATACTGCGTCGAAACTCTTCCCCTGATTAGGGCCGGCGATGTAATGACTCGGATCGAGCGTCAATCCCAGACCCGGGACGCGCTTGCAGAGCTCCACGGCCGTTTCCGGCAGTTCCGTGAGCGTGCCCATCCGCGTGTCCAAGGTGAGCACCAGGCCTTCTGCCCCTGTCAAGCGGACGAGGTCCTTGAGGCGGCGCACTTCCGCGTCCATCCCCTGCCCGACCGGCGCCGCCGGAATCGTCAGGACGGACACTGCCGAAAGGCGGGCGAGTTGGCAAATGGCTTTGAGCTGACGGCGATACTCCGTCTCGTCGGTCGCGTCGATTTCCACGCTGAAGGCCGCGGGCGTCAAGGTCGGGCCAATGCGGATTTGCTGGGCCGCCAAATTGACGTCTTGTGCGACTTGCGAGGGCCGCAAGTGGGGGCCGCTCTCGTGGATGGCGACATCCACTTTGCGAAACTCCAGCTCCGCGATCATACGCAAAGCTTGTTCAAGAGGATGCCTGGCGAAACAAAGCGTGGAGCATGCGACGTACACAGCAGCCTCCCTGCATCAAAAGACGTTAGCGCGATTCCGTCCCTGCGCCACGCCGCTTATAGCGATGCCAATCGGAATGAACAAGGCCAGCCTGAAATGAGTTCTCTCGGGAATGGACCGACCATTAGAATCTGGTTAGCCGCGACGCACAGCGGATGCGAGGCGAGCGCTCCGTTTTGCGTCACGGCTAACCAACGTCTCTGGAATTCCCTGGCGATCCGGTTATGAGAACCATCTACGTCGGCTCGTTTTCGGATTGCTTTTGAACGTAAGGAGAACCATAAATGCCTGCGACATCTTCAGCCCCGCTCCCGCCGGCCTGGTCTAAGATTCTGGAACAAATTGAGGCTGCTCTGACCAGTTCATTATCCCAGGTTGCCGAGCCTGCCAAAGCCCAATCTCTCCCCAAGACTCTCTCCTCTCTTACAGCGCCGGAGCCAAATGCCGCTTGGCCCAAGGCGTTGGCAACGGCAGATGCGTCAGCCGCGGCTTCTGAGGCAGAGCTTGCCCGAGCCGAACAGATGCTCCGCGATTGGCTGGCAGCCGTGCAAGCATCTCGCGCCCATCTGGAAGAAGCCGCCACCTGTCGCATAAGATGATCATGTCCGGCCGACGGCTGTTGAGGGCTTCCGTCACCGGCAGTGGGTCACCTCGGGGGAAGCGCCATGTCCAAGTTTGCGGTGATCTTTCCTGCCGGTGGCCGCTCCGCCCGGTTCAGCGGCAAGGAGAAGAAGCCCTTCACCAATCTGGATGGGCGGGCGGTTTGGTTGCGCTCCGTGGAAATCTTCGTCACCCGAAACGACGTTTGCCAGTGCATCATCGTGGTAGCGCCCGACGATCAGGAATTCTTCCGCAGCCGCTTCGGTCCCAATTTGGCCTTCATGAGCGTTCGCATCGCTAACGGCGGCGCCCAGCGCTTCGAGTCGGTCGGCAATGCCTTGGCTATGGTTGAGCCGGAGGCGGACTTTGTAGCCATTCACGATGCCGTAAGGCCCTGCATCACAGAAGAGCAAATCAACGCCGTTTTTCATAAGGCCCAGGAGACGGGAGCCGCAATTTTGGCAGTCCCGGTTGCGGATACGCTGAAACGCGTCGACTCGACGGGCAAAATCGAAGCAACGCCCCCCCGTCAAGGACTCTGGCAGGCACAAACGCCACAAGTTTTTCGGCGGGATTGGCTGCTGGAAGCCTACGCCCAACGCGGGCAGCTGAAATCGGCAATAACTGACGACGCTCAGCTGGTGGAGGCGGCAGGCCATCCGGTGGTGGTTGTCGAGGGGTCGCCTCTGAACATCAAAATCACGACCAAAGCCGATATTTACCTGGCTGAAGCGATCTTGAAATCCCGGCCCAAGCCCAAGGCGCCCAAGCAATACCATCCATTTGCCGAAGAGGAAATGTGGGGCGGAAGCGGTTCGTGAGCCCGTGCCAAGCACGGATGCTCGAACTGAGCGACCAATTTGCTTGTCAGGCGAGTGCATGGACTGATATACTTTCATTTGAAGAGGAACCACCCGCAACCCGCCGGCTTTGCCATTAGGGTCCCAGAGCCCAATCTCGGTTCGACAAACTCCTTCGGACGAGAGCGAGGAATTGGCAGTGGCGCAGATGTTCGGCTTGACCAGTTTCGGTCCGGTGGAGTGGATGATCCTCCTGGGGCTCGGTGTTCTGCTGTTTGGCCGCGTTCGAAGAAGGCGGGTGCGGCTTAAGAAAAGGTCTGAGCCCTTTTGGATTTTGGTGTGCTATTATTTGGCCTCGAGTTGCCGTGAACTGGTTCGTCGTTGGTGAAGAGCCTAGCCGAGAAAAAAGGTTTGAACGAGGTCGAAGCTGAGTCGCGGCTATCTTGACTGCCGCTTGCTAATGAAGAGGTAACAGCCATGACGACGTCATTCGCGTTTATGAACATGGGCCCGATGGAAATGATGGTCCTCCTCGGGCTGGGCGTGCTGTTGTTCGGCCGCAAGTTGCCGGAAGTGGGCCGTTCGCTGGGCAAGGGCATCGTCGAGTTCAAGAAGGGATTGAAGGGACTCGAAGACGACATCGATGTCTCGAGCAATTTCCGCATGGACTCTCCAGCGGTCGAGGCTCCTCGTCCGCCGCAGCGCATCGCGACGAACGTCCCCAAGTTCGAGGATCCTGCCGCGCTCCCCATGCTTAAAGTAAACCGTTCCGGAAAACTGCAGTCCTGCAGCCATTGGCCTGATGGCTGCAACGATTCGTTAGGGCGGCTTAACTCAGCGGCTAGAGTGCCATCCTCACACGGTGGAAGTCACTGGTTCAAATCCAGTAGCACCAATTTAGATCCTCTCGATCAAGATGTTTCTGAACAGGCCCGGTTGATCATTTCTTCGCTTCCAGCATAGTCTGGCATTTCTCATTTGGTTTTGCTCGAGATTATGCTCATCTCGCGAAGCCATGAGGTGCTGATAAACTAGGCCTGAGCTGTTGAGCACATATGCGCCGTGGCGCAGATCGCTTGCAGCAATCGAATGAGGCGAACCCAGAAAAGCCTGCCGATCGTATACGTCCTTGCCGGCCCAAACGGGGCGGGGAAGACGACATTTGCATCTGAATTCTTGCCGAATTTTGTGCAATGCCGTGAATTCTTAAAGCGCAGACCTGATCGCTGCTGGGCTCGCACCGTTTGCCCCTGAAACCCAGAATATTCGGGCTGGTCGCTTGCTACTGGAGCGTATCGCGACATTGGCCAGCGAACGTATGAGTTTCGGCTTTGAAACTACTCTCTCAGGGCGAACGTACTTCAAGTTACTGGGTGGGATAAAGGCGAAAGGTTATCGGGTCTTTTTCTGTGGCTGCCCAACGCGGAAACGGCAGTAACGCGTGTTGAGAACCGAGTGAAGCTAGGAGGACACACTGTACCCGAGGAGGACATCCGCCGACGTTATGAGGAAGGCGTACGTAACCTTTTTCAGATTTACCGTCCGATTCTCGATGCCTGGTGGCTGTTCGATGCGTCCCGCTTTCCACCCGCATTGATAGCATCTGAGGAGGATGGAAGGAGGACGGTGAAAAACGAAAAAGTGTACCGACGGATCGAAACCCTAGCGGAGACACGCCGTGAAAAAGAAGATTCCTGAACAATCGATGACAAAGCTGGCGGAGGCAGCGTTTAAGCAAGCGGCAAAGAAGATTCTTAAACGCGCTTTGGATACCGGGACCCCACTTATCGTCTGCGAGAACGGCGAAGTGAAGGAAGTCGACCCTCGAACAGTCCGGGTCAATGGCCGGCGGAGGCGGCCCCGAAGGGCAAGTTCCTGATCGCTTCGGTCCTTCAATAGTTCTATCTCATCCACTCCGTTATGATTTCGGCCCTCCTATCCAAATCGCCTAGAATATCCTCCGGTAATTTTGTGCAAAGCAGGAAGGTTACTCCGCCCGGAGGTTTGCGATGACGCCGGACCTGAGCGTTCGAGATTGGTTTGCAGGAATGGCCATGCAAAGCCTGATGGCAGATATGGGCAAATCGGCGGGAATCCACGTCAAAACCAATACTGAGCTGAAGCAAGCCATCTTAGCCAAGGTTTCGGCCGCTTATGACTGGGCCGAGGTGATGATGACCGAGCGAGAGAAAAGAACCGGCGCAAAGCATTCCTGAATTGGCCTGCTGGATCCCCAAGGCACAAGTGACGGAAATGCCAATCGCGCTTACTGAGTGCCGGACTGCCCACCTGCGCTGCTCACGGGTCGAGCGGCAGCCAGTCCATGATGTCGAAACGCGAATGAGGCGAGAGTTGAGGCATAATGGCCGCTTCTTCGTAAGCTTTGCGGCAGGGGTTCATCAGCGCTTGAACGTCATCGAGATTCAGCTTGCCTTGTTCCCGGCAAATCATGAGGTGGGCTTGACCCGGAACACGCACGACTGTTGCCCTTGCGCCGCCTGCTGCACAATTTCCGATAATGCCGTGCCAGGCTCACTGGCGGGAATGAGCAGGAAAGTATCTTCACGCTGTGCCGAGTTTATGGATTGCAGCAGCGGCTCCGCCCGAGAAAGGTACTTCTCGATTTCGGCGGTGAGCTTTTCGGGTTGGCTCCCCAACCGACTGAATTCTACGTCGGCCACGTCCGTAATAGGCAACAAATCACCCGAGTAGCTGGCGGCAACATCGACGAGCGGCAACGCCAGCGACCGCGTCAAATCGCCGGATCCCGCACACGCCATTTGCAGGCCCCGTTGTGGCCCCAGTACCCCATCTTGGAGCGCTTGATCGAGCTGAATACGCTGCAACGGCGTTAGCGTTGAAGCGAAACGAGCCGCGGCAGTGCCCAAATCGCGATCGCCGTCGGGCAGGATGACCCGAACAGTGCTCGAGTGCCGGATTGAATCCCAGAAACACTCGGCCGAGCTCAACGCCCAATGCATGGCCCTGACTCCCGATCCGGAAACTGCATTGGCCAGGTCGTTTATGTGCTCTTGAGCGGACCCGAGGTGGTCAATCACCGTCCGGAGGCGCTGACGGCAGAACTGCAACTCGCGCAGGCGATCCTCAATCTTTGTCGACAATAAGGTGAAAAAGAGCTGCCCGCTGCCGGCAAGTTCTGCGGCCAGGCACTGCCGGGCAAACGTCGCCATATGGTCCATGAACAAGCGTAAACTTCGGCGCGAGCTATTGCCCAAAAGAAGCAAGGAGGACAGGCTCCAGCCGGCAGGTCCCGTGTCGTTCAGGCAGTGTTGCAAAGCCACATCGAGCTTGGCTTGGGACTGTTGACGCGCAAAGCCTGCTGCTCGCGGCGCACTTTGTACATGGCGAGAGCTTCTTTGCAAAAGCGTTTGAACCGCAGAAAGGCTTCTTCGGCAGCAGCGACGCGTTTGCCGGGATGCTCCATAAGACCGAAGGCGACTTTGGCCAATTTTTGGTCCCACTCCGCAGCCAGGATTGGGCCGCTGTGGTCAGGGCTTTGTGCAACTGACTTTCGCCATTCGGCGTCGACCAGGCTTTGTCCCGAATCTTCCATATCGAGAGGGGGAGCGGCTCCCACCCATTCGCGAAGGCGGCCGGCAGCTTGCTTGGCCCAGTTCCTCGGGTCGTCCAAGGCGACATGATGCTGAGCTTGTTCTTCCAGGCTGCATAGCAGCCGGGTGAGCGCATCGGCCGGCAAAACCCCAAAGGCGGGGCGAGCGGCTTCATCGATTCGGGCAGTCAGCATTTCGGGCTGAAGCTCCGAATCGGCCAAAATGCGAGCGCAAGCCGCCTCTATTTCTTGCACGCTGTTGGGTGGACCGGGACTGCACCATTCTTCCACCAATTCACGGCACGATTGTCTAGCGGCCAAACGCAACAGCAGGCCGCGGGGATACCAGACTGCGTAAGTGCCGAAGCTGCGGAAGACGAAGCTGTCCGCTGGCCCCTTGCGGCCGCGGGCACGATCGAGGTGTAGGCCCAACGGCGTCGTCAGTTCGTGGAAAAGATAGCTGCAGGTATGCGCAACTTGATCCCGGAGGGCGGCGGAAGTGCGGTGCGATTGAGGCAACAAGTATATGTTGCTGAACCCGGAACCTTGTTCCACCATTCGCGGCGTGTCGGCGGCGTATTGTGCGACGAACGGAATCGTCGGATCGGCAAAGTGGTTAAGCTCCGTAAGCGTCGCGTAGGCATTGGCCAACTCGGTGGTTGGCGTGGCCGGGTCTTCCAAGGCCCCGCACGAGAGGAGCAAGTGGATATCCGCGTTTTCGTGCCGCAGTTGGGTGAGTAAGCGACGCAGACCAAAAGCCAGATCGATCAGAAAACCGCTGCAGCTTCCTGAGGCCCCAGCCAGGATATAAATACGCGGAATCGAATCGCGCAAGGCCAAGCCGGTTTGGCTCACGGTTTGATAGAGGGCATCGGCGTGCGTAGCGCTTTGCACTTCGCGCCGCAACCGTGCCAGAAAGCGAAGATGATTGTCGACAAAGGCCAATCGGCCTGAAGCGCGCGAACCTTGTGCTTGCAGCGAACGGGGAATGCTGTGCAGTTTCTCGCGAGGCAACCAGTCCGACAGTTGGTCCAAACTGCGGCGCCGATAACGGCCGGCGGCTTGAATAGGCAGATGATAAGTTTCGCTGCGCGGCAACGCGGTTTCGCTCGAGCGGCGCACACTTTGCTGGATGGCCTCGCCGTCCGAATCCACGTAAAGAAAACGGATGATGGGCGATTTGCTCGAATCGCCGAAGCGATCGATAAACCGGCAACGCAACTCCTGGAGTGCAAGCCGGCCAAAAGTCCCCAGCCCAATGATGATGGACGGCCGCAGGCCCCGGACTGGGGCTGGGCCATAGTGATTCCCAGCCTGGAGACTTCCTCCAACTCGATCGATATCGAAGTCTTGGTCTTTTTTTCGGCGAAGACCTGCTCGACCTCTTCCTCCAAGCTGATATCTTCGAGCGTTTGGGCCAGGGTCTTCCCGCCTTGAGTGCCGGCTTCGCCATTTTCTTCGGCCGGTCTTAAGGGACGGATGCGGCCTTGAGCAGCATACAACGCCCGGACAAAGGCCAGGCAGTTCGCGAAGCGTTTGCCCGGATCTTTGGCCAGTGCTCGGGCAAGCACAGGGCGTTCCATTTCGGGCAGGGAGCCGCAGTTCAGGCTCGTCGTAGAGATGTTGCTGAGCCAACTCCCGGACACTTTTGCCGTTGAATGGCCGCCGGCCGGTCAAAAGTTCAAGATAGACAATCGCCAGGCTATATTGGTCGCTCTGCGGCGAAATCTTGCCATTGAAGGTTTCCGGAGCGGCGTAGAGCGGCGTCACGCCGCCGGTCATGCCGTCGTTGGACGTGCGCTCGAGCTGCTTCACCAGCCCGAAATCGGCTACCTTCACCCGGTCGCTGATGAGGAACAGATTGTGCGGCTTGATGTCGAGATGCTGAAGGTTGTGCTTTTCGTTCATGTGGTCGAGCACTCGGCCGCGTCACGAACGTAACGCAGGAGGGCGTCGCGCGGAATGCCGACCAGACCGCTAGCCTGATATTCGACGAATGAATCGTGAAGGCTCTTGTCCGCCAATTCCATGACGATGAGCAGCTCGCCCTTGACGATTTCGATCCGGTCCAGGGAGAGGACAAACGGGTGGCGAACTTCCTTCACGCACTGGAGGGCGGCCAGCTCCTGTTCGGCGCGGGCCGTCTCCAAATCGAAGGTTTCGAGGTTTCCATAAACGAATTTGATGGCTTTGAAGAGGCCGCCAGGGGCTTCGCATTTCCAGACTTCGCCAAAGCCGCCGCTGCCCAACGGCTCGATCAGGCGGTAGCCCGGGAGTGCGAAGACATCAGGCTTGCGCTCACAACTCATGAGGTGACTCGAGGCCAGGCGACGCTTGGTCGGGCTTAGTGAAGGCAAGGGTGCAGCTTCACGAAACGCAACGTCCCCCCTCATGCAACTATTGAAATTCCAATAAAACATAGGTTGCAGGAGGCGGTATGTCCAATGGCCGGGACGGACGGAGTTTCGGGGGCTTCGAGAAAGCGCCGAGCTTTCACCAAGTGCGGACACACCGGCGCCGATTCGCTACGATGCATGACATGATGCGAAGATCCCGGGCTCGTGAAGTGGCACTTCAGCTGTTGTTCCAGCGCGATTTGAATCCGCAGCGAACAACGCCAACTCGAACGCTTCGCCAAGGACCGGCTGCGCGAGCCTTCACTACAGAAATTCTGCATGAGCCTCGTTGACGGCGTCCATGCCCATCTGCAAGAGATCGACAGCCGACTTGGGGCCGTTGCCGAAAACTGGCGTTTGCCGCGCATGGCGGTGGTCGACCGCAACATTTTACGCATGAGTACGTTCGAGCTTCTCTTTACGCCTGTAACGCCGGCCGCAGCCGCCATGGATGAGGCCATTGAGTTGGCACGTCGGTTCGGAACCCTCGATTCGCCACGGTTCGTGAACGGCGTTCTCGACAAGCTCAAGCCTCAAGACGCGGCCGCTGTTCCTGAAGGGTCGGAGACCGGGAATCCCGCGGAAGCAGGCGAGTCTGCGCGGGCGCCGATTACTTGACGCCTGGCCCGTTTCGAAATCCCACTTTTCGCATTGCCATCGGTATTTCATGCCTGCACGCCAACCCTTCACTCTGCTCTGCCAGGCTGCCGCCCGACCTTCATCGACCGATCGCGCCGATTTACACATTCACACGGTGCACAGCGACGGCCTCTATACGCCTGAACAAGTCGTTGATTTGGCCAAGCGAGCAGGGCTGGTCGCGGTCGCCATCACCGATCACGACACGCTGGCGGGCGTTGGCGAAGCCTTGGAGGCGGCTTCGGGGTCTCGTTTGGAAGTGATCGCCGGGGTGGAGATCAGCAGCCGCTATCGAGAACGTGAAATCCATCTTCTGGGTTACTTTGTCGATCCGACAAACCACGATTTGACGAACGCCTTGGCCTCGTTGCAACGCGAACGCGCCTCCCGATTCGAAACCATGTTGGCGAGGTTGAGAGAAGAGGGCGTCCAATTGCCGGAGATGCCGCCCTCGGACTCGATTGGCCGTTCGCTGGGTCGCCGTTCCCTCGCTGAATTGCTCGTCCAAGCCGGCAAGGTCGGGTCGATTCGAGAGGCTTTTCATCGTTACTTGGGCGACGGCCGCGCCATTGCAGCCCCCAAAGTGCTGGTAGGTGCAGCACAGGCGCTAGCACTTATCCGCCAGGCGGGCGGCGTTGCGAGCTGGGCTCACCCTTCCTATGATTTTACGATGGAAGCGCTTCCCGAGTTGAGCAGTTGGGGCCTGGGGGTGCTTGAAGCAGTTTATCCAGGTTACCAGAACTCCAAAATGCGTGTTCTGCGCGAGGCGGCCGCTGCTCATGGATTGGTCATTACGGGCGGCAGCGACTGTCACGGGCCGATTCAGCGGCTCGGGCTGTCGGGGCCGTAACGATTACTTGCGCAAATCGAGTTGTTGCGCTGCGTAAAAGCGGCTGAGGGATCGAGATGGTTTTTCGCCTTACTGCAAAAGATCAAAAGCGGCCTGAGCAGGACGCGCGCCGTTTTTACCGGTATCGGCCAGCTTCTGCGAATCAAAGGCAGGGTCGATCGTTCCTTTCTCGAAGAGCTGGAAAAACGGCTCTATCTCGCCGACGTCGGCACCGAAGCGACCAGCATGATCGTCGATGACGTTCGCCAGGCTTTCCTCGATAAGGAGGTTACCGGCGACGTCGAAGCGTTCGTCAAACAGAAGCTCGAAGGTTTGTTGACGGCCGATCACTTAGGGCTCAATTACGCCTTAGATGGTCCCACGGTTGTTCTGGTGGCCGGCGTCAATGGTTCGGGCAAGACGACGAGCATCGCTAAGCTAGCTTATCGCCTGCATAGCGACGGCAAGAAAGTGCTGGTTGCTGCCTGCGATACCTTCCGCGCCGCCGCCGTAGAACAGCTGACGATCTGGAGCGAACGGATCGGCTGCGACATCGTGAAAAGCCAGCAAGGTAGCGATCCGGCCAGTGTCGCCCACGACGCCTGCGTGAAAGCGACGGCACGAAAATGCGACGTGATGATCGTGGACACGGCGGGGCGGCTGCACACGCAAGCTCACTTAATGAATGAGTTGGAGAAGATCCTTCGCGTCGTCAAGAAACAGCTTCCCAGCGCACCGCATGAAGTGTTGCTCGTTCTCGATGCTACGACCGGGCAGAATGCTCTGGTCCAGGCGCAGAAATTCAAAGAACGCGTACACTGCACCGGCATCATCCTGGCCAAATTGGACGGCACGGCCAAAGGCGGGGCCATTTTCAGCATCAAGCAGAAACTCAGGATTGCCTGTCAAATTCATCGGCGTGGGCGAGAAGCTCGAAGATATGGAACCGTTCGATCCGGCGACTTATGTGGAGGCGCTGTTTGCGAATTGATCGACGGGCAATGTTTCGAACACCCTCCGTCGCCTCGGAAATGATGTAGACTTAACCAACCCTGGCCGATTGCCTCCCCGGGCGGAAAAATCCTGAAAAGCTCGCTTTCACCTTTTTTGAACCGACCTGGGAAATCTTGTTGGCCATGGGTTATAAGAGTGAAGGTTTTCGTTGACCAGAAAGACCACGGGTCCACTCAGCGCACCTTTCTTCATTTAAGAAAAAAAAGCCATGAATGGCGATGGGAATTGGCTGCTCAATCTTGGAAAACCCAATGATTCCTCTGCCGTCGACGGTCTCATTCCGGTCAAAGGGTATCGCGAAGAACTTCAACCCGAACGATTTGCCGTACTGATGAAGGCGAAGGACTTCGGCGCGCAGGCAGTATTCTTGGAGGGCGAGGACGTAACGGTCGTCCGGCCGTCCCGCAAGCTCTTGTCTTCGTTTCGGATGGTCCACCCGATGACGTGCAATTCGCCGAACTGCACCGGCGACTCTGGAGTTGGGGCGGTGTGCCCCTCGTGTTCCGCAAGATACCCGGTCTCTGCAGCTCTTTCATTGCGCCCATAAACCAGATTTTATCGGCGCCACGGCCGAACCAATCTGCAAGCCGTTCAAGATTCTTAGAATCCTTGGAACAATTAACAAGGATCCCTGGTGGGACGCATCCAGGCTGCGAAATGGGACATTGTGGGATGACCCAAAAGTTTGCAAGGCATTAGTTTCAGCAAAGAATGCGGCCCCAAAGCACTGATTGAGGCAGTGGAGGGACTCTATAAGGACCTAGAGAAAAAGAACATACTCAAGCAACACCTCCGCCGCAAATTGCTCATTCTCTCGTTGCTGATTGCCTACCTTGAAGAGCGGGGCGTGCTCTCGGCCGACTACTTCGGACAGTTTCTAAAGGGAGCTACCAGATTCTTTCAGGTTTTAGCAAATGGCCCATCGCTCGTGGCAATGTTGGCCGCCTTGGAAGAAAGGTTCAATGGAAATGTCTTTGCGTTGGATCAACCTGATGCGGAATCTTTGATAGCGAGCGATCAACTTTCTCGTTTCGCCCATCTTGTAGAGGCAAAGCGGGAAAAAAGTGGCCAACGTACTCTTCGGGAGCTTTACTCATTCAAGGATCTGTCCGTCGAATTAATCAGCCATATTTACCGAATACCGTCGAAGATACGAACACTTCGGTTTACACGCCACCCTTCTTGGTTCGACTGATGCTGGAGGAGGCGCTAACCTGGGAGAGACTCGACAGGGTCCAAGCCAAGAGTGAAATCATTGTTGATTTCTCGTGCGGTTAAGATGTCTTCCTCGTCGAAGTCATACAAGCGGCTTGTCCTTCATTGGCGGAGTCGAAATGAATGGAAAAGCGCAGGCGAGAATATCCTCAAGGATTTCTGAACAAGGTCCATGAATTGATCATGGAAAAAGGGGCGGTAGAACTAACAGCGTTTATCTGTGTTTAGCCCTATGTGATCACTAGAACCGGAAGAGATTCGAACAGCATCAAACTCTACCCGTTACTCGAAGGGAGAACGCTACACCGATAATGCTCCTTCGAGGCCAAAGAGAAGTTCCTGGTTAAGGAACCAATTGGCGTAATCGTTGGGAATCCTCCTTTCAAATCAAGTCTCACCACGCCTGGAGCCGAGCGTAGGCTACGAACGGTACGTGGAAACCGTGGGGATAGTTAGCTTCCTGACACCCAACTCGCCTACCTGTTTTTGCACGAAAGCGCAGACCTGCTTGCGGAGGGTGGAGTTCTATGCATGCTTCAACAGTATAATTTCCTTTACAATCAGCAATCACTTGGCTTCCGACGGCGTTTTCTTGAAAAATGGATGTGCACGAGTGCTGGATTTCATTTCCATTCGCGGAATGTTCCAAAAAGGCAAGGCTGATACCAAAGTAGTAGTGGTCGTGGTCGAAGCAGAAAAACCACCAAGAGCACGAAAGATCCTCCATGCGACGTTTCGTCGGAGCGGGCGAGTTGACGCCGAGCAGGGATTCGACATCGATTACTACGATCTCCATTGGATACCACGTGATTTAGCCCTCAGCAACGATGCTGTTTGGCGTACGGATCTTCTTGGAGGTGGGCGGCATCCTTGATTACGTGGATTGGTTGAAATCGTTTCGCACGCTTGAAAGATTTGCGAAAGATCAGAAGTGGGACTTCGGAGAGGGTTTTCATTGAGGGCCAAAGAGCGTGTCCAGGCCAGCCAACCACATCGTGGGAAAGCCAAGTCTTCCTTCTGAGGCCTTGACTATAGATGGAATTGATTTGGAGGCAATTGTACCGGCTCTCAGAAAAACCCATCGAAGGGCCCCGCTCGACAGAGCGATTCTCACCTCCCATGCTACTCGTACGTGAACAATGGACCTTCCACATGCGATTTGGAAAAAAACGTACCTTACATACAAGAATCAAATTTTCGGATTCGCAGCCCCTGAGAAACAGCTTAGTGTAATCGAACAGATAGACGATTGGCTTGCCGAGCAATCATCGATCATTCGCGCGTACGTTGCTTGCGTTAGTGTCAAATTATTCACGCAAAAAGCCACGACACTTTCAGAAGCCGACATACTTGCCATTCCTTACCCCGAAACTGCTACTTTCGACCTCAGCTACAATGAAAGAATTGTCGTAGATGATATTGTCGAGTATTATCGGGACCTTATCAGATTGGGTGAGAAATCGGTAGTACTGAAGAATCCAGGTAAAGAAACACTTCCTGCTTTTTGCAGTGTCTTCGCACGCCAAATCAATTCAATTTACAAGAAGAACCCTCTCAGGATTCTTGAGCCACAGGCCTGGGCCGGCGTTATTTGCCAACCATTTGTTTTCGGGAAATGCGTTGTAGATTGGTCCGGCGTCGCCGATCTGCAAGGAAGATTGGATGTACTTCTCCGCGACCAACGCCTTTCATCCCTGCACATCACGCGGATCGCGCAGTATATGACGGGCCTTTCGTTTTCATGTTGAAGCCGGATCACTGCGCTTACTGGCTGCGTTCCGTGGCGGTCCGCGAGATGCTGACGAAACATTGGCCGACCTAAGGGCGCAGGGTTTTTGACGAAGGCACTGATGCTTGCTTACTCCTTTACTCCCGGATTTGCGACTGGCGCTCTTGACAAAGACGTGCATTTGCAAGCGTCGTCGCTACATGAGCTAATTGACTTTATGGCAAACGAGTTGCCGCGATGGCGAGATCGCCCCGGCCGGCCACCGGAGACCGCAGAGACAGTTCTGACATCGCAACTGTGCGCCTATCGACAGCGTGTCGCGTCATTCGGCCGGCTGGGACATTCTTCAATTCCGAGTCGAAGAGCGAGACGAGCAGAACAAGATTCGTAAGATCGATCTAATCCCCGCTGCAAGCGGCGTCACCATCTGGATTCAAGGTCGAGGATACACGGACTTTAATGCGCTGCTTCCGATAGAATGCAAGAGACTTCCGACGCCAACAGGGAAGGACAGAGACGAACGAGAATACATTTTCAGTCGGACATCGTCAACTGGTGGAATTCAACGATTCAAGGCCAGTGACCACGGAGCTGCTCATGCACTCGGCGTGATGATCGGATATGTACAAGAAGACCCGGCGACGTGTTGGCATAGCGCATCGCATGTTGGATCGGCGAACTCGCCACTCTTGGCGAACCCGGCTGGACCGCCGCCGATTTGCTTCAACTTGAATGCACCGATGAGACGCAAAGACTGACAACTCTTCGTTCGTCACACGAGAGAAATAATGGCCGAACAAAGATTGAACTTCGCCATCTGTGGGTGGAGATGAACTGATTTGCGGTTAGCGCCCGCTGAACTTTTTTCGTTGTAAGCCCCAGAGTTCGGGTGGCTATGATTAGCGCAGATTTGATCCCCATCCTTGGTCCATCCGACGCCCGAACCTCGTCATTTCGTGTCGTGATGGTGAGATAAATAGCAGGTTGCGGATCTGATGATTTGAGACACGCTCGGGGGAAGGGAAATGCCAATGGGTGAGGGCAAGTCTGCGGACATTGCGAGGGACGCGGGATGCCGAGGCATTTACCTCCTTTTGCAAAACTAACTCGCTTCAGCTTCATTTGTCCTTCCCAAAACGGTCGAGTAGAGCCACCGACTCCTCCCGCAACCGATCCATCTCTTCGGCTTCCCATGGGCTCTCGTCGAAGCCGTCATCGGCGAGGCGGTCGTAGACTTCTGACCGCAGCAAAACGTACTCCAGGCCATTCTCACGGATGCGGACGGGCATTCCCTTCGCGATGGAATCGCGTTGTTCTTCGGTAAGTTCAATCATTGCCCTCTCCTTTACGAGCATCTTAAGCATGGGGCAATGCTGGGGACAAGGGCACAACGTAAATCACGACATTCTGGGCCTCATTGCCTACAGCAACTCGCCGTGATTCGTCTGACAGGCTCATTTTCGCGACAGTCACATCAAGGACCGTTTCCGGGCAATGGTCCCGGTCCAGGAGTTGGAACTATAACTGCTCCGTCGCCACTCTCCCTCTCCATCCGTATCTCCCACCCACCGCCCAATGATCGGTAGACGTTGATCAGGTTCAGCGCAATGTTGCCCTGCGCGACCGCCAGATTATCCTGCTGTTGCACTTGCGTGTTCTCCAACGTGAACAGGCGGTTCACATCGGCTTTGAGATCGGTGAAGTTTTTTACCTGAATCTGCGTTGCCGAAACGGCGGCCTGGACGCTGCGAGCCAAATTATCGGCTTGTTCACGCGACCGTAAGAAGCCTCGAAGGGCAGTTTGCACTTGCTGTGCAGCCGTAAGCACGAGGTTCTGATAGGTGTCGATCAACTCTTGTGTTTTGGCCTGCTGCTGACGCACGTTGTTCGCGATGCGTCCGTAGTTCAAGATATTCCACTTGAAGCTCGGCATGATGGTGCCAGCGAAGCTGTGCGATTCGAACAACTGCGAGAGGCTTTGCGATTCGTAGCCGATGGTGCCATTGACGAAAATGGTGGGGTAAAGGTCCGCTTCCGCGACACCGATCTGGGCGCTCTGGACTGCCACCTGGCGCTCGGCACTGCGCACATCCGGACGCCGGCGGATCAAATCCGCCGGGATGCCCACTGCGGCCCAGGCTGGGATGATCGGTACCGGCTCGGAATGGAGCTGATCGGCGCTGATCTCGGGACCGGGACCGAGTTGAGGCTCGAGGTCGCGTGGCGGGTAACCCAGCAGGATACAAAGGGTGTCATTGGCCTGACCTTGGGCAATTTGCAGGGCCGGAATCGTCGAACGGGTTTGTTCCAGAAGGGTCCGCAACTGTTCCACGTCAAGCTTGGTCGAGGTGCCAACCTTTTCTTGACGCTCGAGCAGGGCCACCAGGCTTTCTTGAGTCTGGATGTTGGCCCGGGCAATCTTGATCCGCTGCTGAGCGACTCGGTACTGTACATAGTTGGTGGCGACATCGGCCAGCAAAGTCACCAGCACGTAATCGAAGTTCTCGACCGAGGAATCCAAATTGGCATTGGCCGACTCCATGGCGCGCCGGAACCGGCCCCAGAAATCAAGCTCCCAACTCATATTGAACCCGGCGGACCAGTTTGCGTACCAGTTCGTGGGCTGGGCCTGTTGCGGTATGGTGGCCAACGTGTTGGGGGAGAGGAACTCATTGAAATAAGACGGATTGTTGGCTGTGTTATGGCTTAGGCCGGTGCGACTATAATCTCCCGTCGCTTGCTGGGTCTGGGGAAAGATGTTGCCTACCGCGATTGCTTGTGCTGCTCGGGCTTGTAAAACCCGCGTGCCGGCCGCACGGAGGCTCAGGTTCTGTTCGTAAGCCGTCGCTATCAAAGAGTTCAGCGCGGGGTCGTTGAATACGCTCCACCATTCTTGCACATGGCGGTTCTGAACGTTGGGGTTCTTGGCCTCGATCCAATCCTCCGCCAGAGGCGCCGGCGGACGGGCATAGTTCGGCCCAACCTTTAAGCCGTTGCCAATCCATTCCATGGGGCCCGTAAAAACGCAGCCGCTCGTCAACAAGATTGTTGCCAAATAACCGGTCCTGAAGAGCGAGCGCATTAAGCCGGTATCGAGACAGATCCGCGGCGTCATGTGTGGTTCCTAGCTCTCTCCGTACCCAGCATCATGGGCCTCACGAGGTTGCCGTCGGTAAATTAGGCAACCTCCGCCCAATCGGAAATATCGGCAGGAACCGCGCGGCAAATGTAGGAAAATCGGGAAAAGAATGAAGATTTGGGAAGGCATTAGACCAGAGCCCGACCTGTGGGAGGTCGTGAAAAAAAGCGGGCCAGGCACCGGCCGGCACGCCATTTTCTCAGCGATTCGTCAGGGTTGGCCGGAGCCAGTCCCCATATTTTCACAATCCTTGGCCTCCGCTTCCTGTCCCCTAATTCCTGAATCCTGACCCCTGACCCCTGATCCCTGACTCCTGATTCCTGCCCCCTACTCCCCGCCGACGTGGGCGCCCTTCTCGGCCACCGACCGCTTCATGAGAAACACCAGCAGCATCAGTCCAACGCCCAAGGCGGCACACACGAAGAACACATCGAAATAGGCGAGCGATGCGGCCTGCTGCTGGCGGAGGTCGTCGAGAGTTTGGATGGTCCTCAGCCGCGACCCAGCCGGGTCGCCCGTATGCTGCATGAAGAACGCCTGCCCGCGCTCCAAATAGGTCTGAACACGCGGGTTCACCTGCCCGAGGGTGTCGTCCAGGCGAGACAGGTGGAACTGCTCGCGACGTTCCTGGATGGTCTGGGCCATTGATGTGCCGACGCTGCCTCCCTCGTTGCGGAGCAGGGCGAGCAGGCCAACGGCTGCCCCACGCAGGTACTGAGGGGTGTATTTGAAGGCTGCCACGTTGAGGGGGGCGAAGACCATCGACAGTCCCATGATCATCACCACGCGAGGCCAGACCACCTGCCACGGGCTGATATACAGGTTCATAAGCGCCATCCAGTAGCAGCCGGTGGCCATGACGAGCAAACCCGCGCCGATCAGCCAACGGGCATCCGTGCCCCGACCCAAGAGCGTGCCGACCAGCAGCAGCATCAGGATTGAGAAAATGCCGGCGGGCGACTGCACCAATCCGGAAGCGTAGGCGTCGTAGCCAAACAGGGATTGCAGCAGACCCGGCAGTGACGTGCTGGCCCCGTAGAGCACGCCGTAGGCACAGAAGATGATGATGCACGAGGCCGCCAGATTGCGCTCGCGCAGCACCCGGAAATTGACGATCGGGAAGCTGATCCGCCCTTCCCGGAAGATCAAGAAGACGAGCCCAAGAGCGAAAAGGATGAGCAGGGTCTGCACCCGCCAGAACGGATCTCCCATCCAGTCCCACTCCTGCCCCTTGCTGAGCATGATTTCCCAGCAGGACATGACCAGCGCGAGCAGCCCCAGGCCGATGTAGTCGAAGTTCAGAGGCCGGCGCAACAGCTCCGCCCGCTCCTTCTTGAGATAGGGTGGATCATCGACGAGGAAGTAGCACATCACGAGCGCTAGTGCGCCCACCGGGAGGTTGATGTAAAAGATCCAGCGCCAGTCGTACTGGACGGTGAGATAGCCGCCCAGCGTCGGGCCAACGACCGGCGCCAAGAGAGCGGCGATTCCGAACATCGTCTGAGCGGCGCCCTGCTTCTCCGGCGGGAAGCTGTCGAGCAGCACGCCCTGGCTGGAGGGCTGCAGTCCGCCGCCGGCCAGCCCCTGAATTACCCGGAACAGGATGATCTGTCCTAGGCTGGTGGCCATGCCACATAGCCCTGAGGCAATGGTGAAGATGGCGATCGACAGCAGGAAATAATTGCGGCGGCCGAGGCGGGCCGAAATCCAGCCCGAAATCGGCAGGATGGTGGCGTTGGCGGCCAAATAGCTGGTGAGGACCCATTCGCTGTCGATGACCGCCGCCGACAGGCCGCCGGCGATGTACCGCAGCGCGACGTTGGCGATGGTGGTGTCTAACACCTCCATGAATGTGGGGATGACGACGGCAAGCGCGACGATCCAGGGGTTGATCGCCGGACGGCCTGTCGTGGCTGCGGCCGTGTTGCTCATTGATACCCTCTCGGGTGAGAGACACGGAGACACGGAGACAGGGAGGCACGGAGGCACAGAGACACGGAGACAGGGAGACCAGGAGACACGGAGACAAAATGCATTACTTGCTTCCGATGACCCATGACTCGGGGTTGTTGATCATGGCGACAATCATGCGCAGCACTTCTTCGTAGGCTTTGTAAAGAGGCATGGCCGCGGTCCGGTTCAGGTAACCGCACTTGACTGCGAATTCGAGCCATACTTGGCTTTCGGCGGCTTCGCCTTCCGAGTCTGAAAGCTTGCTAATGAATGCCGCTTGATAGCGACGCTTTCGCCAGGCTTCTGCGAGATTCCCACAAACCGATCGAGAACACTTTCGAACTTGATCTGTAAGCGAATACATCTCCTCCCTTGGAAATGTCTTCGAATATTCAAAGATTTGCATAGCGGCCGCCATCGCCTTCCCAAACACCTCCAGATCCCGATGAGACTGAATCTTCCCCTTCATCCCCTTGTCTCCTTGTCTCCCCCACTCCTTGTCTCCTTGTCCCCTTGTCTCCCTGTCCCGCGGTCAGGGTTTAGGAATCACAGGCCCCTGCGGCAGCGGCGCATAGGGTTGCAAGAACTCCCCGGCCTGGGGTCCGGTAGCCGGTTCCTTGAAGTACACGTAGGGAGTCACGGAAAGACCGATGAATAACGGCGCCTTTTCGGGGTCATAATCGGTGAGCTCGACGCGGACCGGCAGCCGCTGGACGATCTTTACGAAATTGCCCGTGGCGTTCTGCGGCGGCAGCAACGAGAGCGTTTGACCGGTTCCCATGGTGAAGCCCGTGATGCGGCCCTCGTACTCCCGCCGGCTGCCATACATGTCAACCTCGCAACGCACGCGCTGGCCGATGCGCAGATTGCGTAATTGCGTTTCCTTGAAGTTGGCGTCGATCCAGATCTCCGTAAGCGAGCGGACAGCCATCAGGCTTTGCCCCACCTGGACATAGTTGCCGGGGTTAACGTTGCGGCTGAGCACCTGGCCGTCGATGTCGCTGGGGATATCGCAATAGCGGAGATTCAGCTCGGCCTGAGCCAGATCGTCTTTGGCCTGAAGAATCTTGGCCTCCGCCAGCTTGACGGCCGGGGCCTCGCGAACCAAATGGTCGTAGATGCGGTTCAGGTTGCCCTGAGCGTCCTGCTTGTAGAAATTCGCTACAGCTTGTTTTGGTGTCTCTTCCCACGATGCTGGCATGTAGCCAAGCTGGGCCGCACTCTGGAGGGTATTGGCCAGCGCTTGGCGGACGCTTGAGAAGTTCTGATCGAGGTCGGGTGGCACCTCGGCGAGGTCGTGGCCTTTCGCCGGCTGGGCAGAGAGGCCGAGACTAACCCGACTCGCGTACACCGTCTCCAAGGCTTGTTCGACCGCTGCCTCTTCCACCTTGACCGTTTGCCGGCGTTGGTCGAGCTCTTCTTTGCTGATGCCCCCGCCGGGTGCGAGTTCTTCGCCCCGTTTGAGATTGGATCGCGCCAACTCTAAAGTCGCCTTTCGGCTGTTGAGGGTAGCCACGAGTGCCCCGAGGTTGGCGATCAGGTTATGTACGTCTTCGATGGTGCGCTCGAGTTTGAAGCGATTGCCCCGTGCTTGGGCGACGAAGCCGCGCGCCTGGGCCTCGGCCGATCCAAGGTCCCTTTCGGCGGCCAACACGGCGGCCTTCTTGATATCCACTTGAACCTGGAAAGGTTCCTTGTCGAGCTGGACCAACAAGTCTCCCTTTTTCACGCCGCATGTTGTCGTCCACCAAGACCTTGGTCACCTGACCGGTCACCCGAGGCGCGACGAAGGTCACGTGGCCGTTTACGTAAGCGTCATCGGTGCTCACCGTGTTGAGTGCGATCACGATCCAGGGAATCAAGAAATAGAGTCCAACCGCCAGGCCGACCACGATCCCGGCAAGCAGCAGCCATTTGCGCTTAGATCGCGAAGGCGGCGAGGCCGTTGGCGGAGGAGTTGGAGAGGCAATCCACTGCCCAGGCTGCTGAGCCTGCTCTGCGGACGCACCGACCACGCGAGCCTCCGTCTTGGCTTCGGGCGTCCCCGCTTCGGGCGGGGCCGGCTTTGGTTCTGATGGAGACTCAGAATGCCCTTCATTAGGGATTGCCATGCTAATGTTTCCCGTCGAAAGGGAGCTAGCAATTAGAGCGCTACACGAGATCGACGATCGCGGCCGAAGATGCCGCTCTCATGGTGAACACGTCCACAGTGCAGAAAATAGGAGAGTGGCGAGTAAGATTCAAGAAGACATGCGCCAGGCTCTCGGTGACGAGAGTTGGGCACATGAGCGGGCGATTCCGCCCTGAAACTTGCGGGAGGTAAAGTGGTGGCCGAGATACGTCCGAGCCATGAAGAAGGCCCGTCATCACTGACAGATTCCGACCTGGCCCACCTGCAGCGGACCACGCTGCATTATTATCTTCACGAGACTAATCCGGACAACGGACTGGTCCGCGATAAGACCGATCCGAATGCCCCCTGTAGCATTGCCGCCGATGGGCTGGCACTAGCAACCCTCCCGGTTGCTGCCGAACGGGGTGTACTCTTCCGGCCATTTGCGGCCAAAAGAGCTCGGCAGAAGCTAAAGTTCCTTTACGACCTTCCTCAAGGGCCGCAATCTAACGCCTCGGGCTATAAAGGCTTCTTCTACCATTTTCTCGATATTGATACTGGCCGCCGCGTTTGGCAGTGCGAGCTATCTACGATCGATTCGGCGTTTCTGTTCGCGGGAATGCTCACTGCCGCCACCTATTTCAACCAGGACACGGCTGACGAAGCCGAGGTCCGTCGGCTTGCCGATGCGCTTTACCGCCGGGCCGACTGGGATTGGGCGCGAAACGGCGGCGCCACGCTGACCCATGGTTGGCGGCCGGAGACGGGATTTCTGTCGGACCGCTACGAGGGATACGACGAGGGATTGCTTTTGTACATGCTCGGCCTGGGCTCGCCGACCCATCCTCTTCCCCCGGAGAGCTACGCCGCTTTTTGTTCGACCTACGAGTGGAAAAAGCTCTACGGCCGCGAGGTGCTCTTTTCCGGGCCGCTGTTTACCCACCAGCTTTCGCACCTGTGGATCGACTATCGTGGCATCCGCGACGCCTTCATGCGCGAACGTGGCAGCGACTACTTCGAAAACAGCCGGCAGGCGACCTTCGTGCAACAGGCCTACGCCGTGCACAACCCCTTGCAATTTATCGGCTATGGAGAAAACTGCTGGGGAATCACAGCCTGCGATGGGCCCGGCTGTGTCAAACGGGTCGTGAACGGCGTTGAGCATCAATTTTTCGACTACATTGCGCAGAGGCGCCCCGGGCGGCCCGGACGACGGCACCTTAGCTCCGTGGGTCGTAGCCGCCTCCTTGCCGTTCGCTCCGGAAATCGTCGTCCCCACCCTGCGCCATTTAACCGGCTTGCATTGGGGAGACAAGAACATGCGGTATGGCTGCATGCCTTCGTTCAATCAGACCTTCCTGGTGCCTGACAGCCCGACCGGATGGTGGATGACCCCATACTACTTCGGCATTGATCAAGGCCCCGTGGCATTGATGATTGAGAACTACCGCACTGGTTTAGTTTGGGATATCATGCGCCGCTGCCCTTACATTGTCGCCGGGCTGCGGAAAGCAGGGTTTTCAGGTGGGTGGCTGTGAGGAAAGGCCTCATCGCGAGAATGTCGATCCTCAGGCTTCGAGCCCCAATGTCTCGCGAAAAAGCTTGAACAACGCCGCCCAGTGGCGTTCTGCAGCGGCGGGATCGAAGACCGGCAAATCCGGAACCGCAAAGCCGTGACGGGCTCCGGCGTAAGTCTCCACCACATGGTCCACGCCGGCCTCGGTCAGAGCCTTTTCGAGCCTCTCCTTCTGTTCTTCAGGGAATGACGCGTCCTCAATGGCGCCGGCGACATAGATGCGGCCGGTTATCCCACTGACGAAAAGATGAGGACTGTCAGGCTTATTCGAGGCCAAATTGCCGCCATGAAATGACGCGATCGCCGCGAACCTATTTGGGAAGGCGCCGGCGGCCGTCAAAGCCCAGTTGCCGCCCATGCAATAGCCAGTTGCGCCGAATCGAGTGCCTTTCACATCGGGTCGAGATGCGAGAAACTCGATGAACGCGCTGGTGTCGGAGATCTTCTTGTTGCGATCGAGGGTAGCGACCGTTTTCGACAATTCTTCCCTTTGCTTGGGGTCGGCCAAGAGCTGAGAGGGAACTTTCGGAGGATAGGGCCCGAAACGGTAAAAGAGGTCGGGCAGCAACACCAGATAGCCACCATCTGCCAACCGCTGGCCCATCTCCCACATGACCGGCCGGATACCCAGACCATCCATGAAAAAGATCACAGCAGGCCATGGTCCCGTTCCGCGTTGGGCGGTAAAGATTGAACCAGGGCAGATTCCGTCGCGAGTTTTGATGCTGACGTCAATGCGCGGCATCGGTGTGTGTCTCTCCAGTGGGTCGTCGATTCTCATGGCTTCTCAGCACATGATAACAATTGAGGCCGAGAGTCAGGCAGCACAAGTCATGCCGCTTTTTTCAAGATTTTGAACCTTGTGTCAAAACCTCAATCTGGTTCGCGACTCCCAATTCCAAGCACACCGTTGCCTGGCTCAGCCCAGGATTGGCAAGCAGATAGCGCGACAACGGGGCAACCACCAGGCGTTCAATCGTTCGCTGAAGCGGACGCGCTCCATAGCGGCGGTCGAAACCGACCCGGGACAGATGCGCAACCACGGCGTCGGTCCAGATCAGGCGGATATTGGATTTGACCAGCCCTTCGCGAGCGGCAATGTCCGCCAATTCCTTGCGTGCGATTGCATGGATGCTCTCGGTGCTGAGTGGGTCGAAGGTCACAACGGCATCGATGCGGTTGAAAAACTCGGGCCGAAAGAAATCCAGCGCATGAGTTTCGTAAGGCGCCTTTCCTTCGACGCCGAAGCCAAATGAACCTTGCTGGTCGCTCCCCAGGTTCGACGTCATGATCAGGATTGCGCTGCGGAAAATGGCGGTCCGGCCGAACCGATCGGTTAAGCGGCCCTCGTCGAACACGCCCATCAACGCGTCGAAGACAATCGAGTCCGCTTTTTCGATTTCGTCCAACAACACGACGCTGAAGGGCTGTTCCCGAATCCCCCGAATCAGGGCGCTCGGATGGCCATCCGCCTGCGTCAGCAGGCGATCGCCGGCGCCAGGACCGGTGTATTCGCTCATATCCAGGCGAATCAGGCGGTCGGCCTTTTCGCCGTGTCCGAAGAAGTAGCGGGCTATAGCGCGAGCCAATTCAGTCTTTCCCACGCCGGTTGGACCGCAAAAGAGCAACACGCCCAGGGGCGCTGTGGATCGTTCAGGCCAGCCTTGAAAGTGACGACCAGGCCTGCGGCTTCGGCAATCGCTTGCTCCTGGCCGATAATTTGCTTTCGAAAATCGGCGATCACCTGAGCACGAGCCAATGGCCAATCGTCTCGCAGAAACAGCTCAGGCAGACCAGTTTGCCGAATGAAAAGCGTCAGGACGTCATCCGGGGTAACTTCCGTTTTCTTTGCTTGCCGGCTGGATTCGAAGAGCTGCGTCAAAAACCGGCTCGCCGGGCCTGGAAAGGCCTGGTAAGGCAAAAACCGTTTGAACAGATGGTAGACCAAATCGATCACGCCCGCGGTCAACTCCAGCCGCATGTTCTGCTTGTGAACGGCCGCCAAGCGGTCGAGAACGTTAATAGTTTGTTGCCGGCTCATTGCAGGCAGCACAAGCACCTGGAACAGGTCGGCAAAACCCGGCAGAAGGCGACGGCATGCGTCAAACTCTGCGGGAGTGGCTTCACCCACCAGGCTCAGTTCGCCGCGTTGGACATAGGGCAACAGAAAAGCAGCGATGCTATTGACTGGGCCCTCTCCGCCTTGGCGGACCAGGTCGAGCAAATTCTCTACACAGAGCACGCCGCCGGTGTGCGCCAGTTCAGCGATTACCTTCTCACACCGTTCTTCCCACTGGCCCAGGTATTTCATGCCGGCAATGATTCGGCCAGCGCTGGTGAGCCAAAATCGGCGTTTAATTCTTGGGTCGGGCGTTTCCTCCTCCTCTGGGCGCCGCTGCAGGGCCAATTCTTTCTCGAGGAGCTTCACAGCTTCGACCAACACCGTCGTCTTCCCGCACCCGGTTTCGCCAACCAGAAGGACATTGGCCTTTTTGCCAAGCCGGGCCTTCAGGTCCGCTGCATCTTGATCGCGTTCCCAGGGGCGCCCATAAAGCCGCCGCACCTGCCCATCCCCCAGCGGTTCCGCCAATGATTGCAGCAACTCGTGCCTATCGTCGACCGGCGCCTTGGCAGATGACCTATCTACGCGGAGGGCGATTTGATCCAACTCCACGGTTGCCGGCGGCAAGTGACGCGACAATTGCTGAGGCGTCAAACCATCCAAATGCTTCTGTGCAGCCTGAGCTGCCAAAGAACGTAGCGTGCCCGGCTCGCTATAGAAAAACTGTTGTCCGAGCAGCGGTAGCGAACAAACGAGGAGCCCTTGCTGCTGCCGGCCGGTGACGCCGCAAATGCGCAGCGTCATCACTTCTTTGCAAGGGTAACGGCGCTCGCGTTGTTGATATTCCGGACGGATCGGGATCTTGAACTCCACAAGCTCGGGATCGTGGAAATTGGGAACCTCCAGCCACGGCTCGCGCTGATATTTCCAGGCCACCATCTCCTCGAGCTGCTCGAGCGCCACCGCGCCGAACGCCCCATGCCGGGCGCTCGTCCCATTCCACCAGGTTGGCGGTGTACCAGCCTTGATGGTCTTTCCAGATCAGAACAGGGAAGCGATAGGTTGTGGCCATGTATTTCTGCTAGCGAGCCTCTCACGCGTTTTGCTAGCGAGCCTCTCACATCTTCTGCTAGCGAGCCTCCCACGTTAGTGGGGGGAGGTCACCGCATCCTCCCCCCACTAACGTGGGAGGCTCGCTGAATTGAGACTCTTTTTGGAGGCTCGCTGAATTGGGACTCGTTCATGCTCATAGGGCTGGCGCTACCGGCTTGCGCCGAGTCATTTATTCTTGCCATTCCATCGGCACCGGCAGTGCCGCGAGCAACCATTCCTTGTTCCCATTGACATGGACCGCCCCCGAGCGCAAGTCCACCCGTTTACCGTTTTCCTGGTGAAGGCAGATCTACCGGCAGTAGGCGGAACGGATCTTCATCGATTTTCGCTTCACCGTTCGTCAATCCTCTTTGCCAATCCATGCGCTGCTCAAGGCGAGCCTCTAACACGGCCAGCGGATCGGCTTCCCCAGGCACTGGCCAAACCATGACCTGAACCGGCACGATGCCGCCGTGGCTCGGACAGCACAATTGTGTTCCTTCCTCGAGTCGGGCCAACGGCAAGGCGGCGATCCCCTTGATCAGCAACGTGCTTTCTTGATTTCCGTCGCCAACCTTCTTCAACGGCACGAGCTCCAGAGCCAGATCGCCAGCAAAGTGTTCCGGCAATGCCTTTGCCGCCACATGGTTGACCCACCCATCATTGCGGGGGTTCGCGGCACGAGCGTGAATCAGCACTTGCTCCGGGGCTCCTCCTCCACGCACTCGGCCAACGTTTGCACATAGGCGGCATAGAGAACAAGATCTTGCAGAGAACCAGAACCGATGCCGTCCTCATCGTGGTCTTGGTGCCAAAACTTGCTTGGTTTCGACGACTTGTCGGCCAGTTCCTTCAGATACTGATGAATATCGGCGGCCGCCGCCATCTTCGTGCAAAATGCTGGCATGGCGTGGTTTTTCTCGGATATCCGCTTTGGGTCGGAAGCTGCGAATCTGCTCTGGCCGAGGGGCGTAACGCCGCGCTGCTGCCTGGGCATCGTCGATAGCATCTTGGCAACGCCGTATCCAGCGGCGCAATTTGTCTGTCGCCGCCTGGATGGCGAAGTAGGCGTAATGGTCCCTGGACGTGGCCACGATTTCGGCCTTGGGTCGAAGATGCTCGCTTTGCCGCATGATGCGCTCGACAAACTGCCTGGCTTTTTCGAGAGCGCCGGCTTCATCGCTGAGATCGGGCCGCGGCGGATTGACCGACACTTGCGTCAGCCCTTGCACGTGTACTGCGACTTGCTGCATGGTCGGATAGACGTGGATGTGGGTGAAAGTCTCCGGCAATCCTTGGGCGATGCGTCCGACACCGCCCGCGTCAGATGGCGTTCGATGGCTCTTTTCAACACCCGCACCGCCGAACCGAGGGTCGAAACCTTGATCCACAATTCTGGCCAACGCCTCGGGGTCAACTTGCAGCAGGCACTTGCGTCTCGCGAGCCCCTCGCGCTGCAGCAGGTCCTGGATCAGTCCCGTGGCGATCTTGCCAACGTCTTCCCGACTCAATCGCGTGAAGGGAACGATCCGATCCAACCGGTTGAAGAACTCAGGGCGGAAAAAGCGCTCGGCTTCAATCTTGAACAAGGCCGGATCGATTCGATCGTCTTGGCGAAATCCGAAGCCGGACATGGTCTGGCGGGCTCCAAGATTGGACGTAAGGATGACAATTGCGTTGGTGAAATCGGCGAGCCGGCCATGAGCATCCGTAAGCCGGCCTTCGCCTAAAACCTGCAAGAGCAGATCGAAAACTTCTGGATGGGCCTTTTCGATTTCGTCAAGCAGCACAACGGCAAACGGCTGCCTGCGGATGGCGGCAGTAAGCAATCCTTCCGGTTGCCAAAAGGTGCCGACCAGCCGGGCCGCCGAGCCCGGCTCCACGAATTCGTTCATGTCGAAGCGCAGCAGCTTGTCGGCGTCGCCAAATAGGTACGCCGCAATCGCTTTGGCACATTCCGTTTTCCCGACGCCGGTGGGACCGAGAAACAGCAAGGTTCCCAAAGGCCGGTCCGGATCGTTGAGCCGGGCCTTGGCGATGCCGATGACGTCCGTCGCGGCTTCCAAGGCGGCACGCTGACCGATGATGCGGTTTTGCAATGCCGCCATGGATTGCTGGCGTTCCAGCTTATCGTGCGCATCCAGAAACGCAGCGCACAAGCCGGTTTGCAAATGAAACTCCTGCAACACGGTCCGCCGGGAGATTTCTGCCTTCTGGTGCTTCACGGCTAGCCTGCGAGAACAACGCGGCTTTTCCCGGGAAGGCCAGATGCCTGGCGTAGCGTCGTTGCACGTCCATCACTGCCGGCAAAGTATCTACCGCAAACCGGCACTGATGTTGGCCCTCGAGTTGCCTTTGGCTGGCGATGAGAATCCGCACTGTGTCGCCGTAGTTGGACTCTTGCAGCGGCAAGATGTGAAACAAATCGGCGAAGCCGCGGTCGCGTTCGCGCAACACGCGCAAGCCTTCGGGGGTGATTTCGGCGATCAGGCGCACGTCGCGACGTTCCACGTAAGGCTTGAGCACGTGAGCGACATTGAGATCGGATTGGCAGGTGACGCCAGCGTGATAAAGACCCAACAGATCATCGAAGAACAACAGGTGGCGTTTCTTGTGCGCCTCTTTCAGAATCGCCAACAAACGGTTTTCCCATTGCCCGACGTAGGACATTCCGGAGATGAGCCGCTGCGGAGAAACCAGGAACGTCAACTCCTTGAGTTTTTGCCGGTCGTGGCGTTGCTGCACCGTCCGGTAGACGTGTTCGTGAAGCGGCGCCGTTTTGCCGACCTGCGCCGGGCCGAGCAACAGAACCGGGCGTTGGTCCGATGCGTTCAGAAGCCTGGATAACTCACCCACTTCTCGGTTCGCGCAAGAGCACGCGGTCCAAGTCATCCGGGTAAAGATGGTCCAAGCAGCGGCCTATGCGGAAGAGTTCGCGTTCGCCGTCGACTTGATGGCGAGCACCCAGAAACATATGGAGGATGTCGTCCGCTGCTTGCATTTTTGGCAGCGGATGAATTTCCAGCTCCAGCGGGTGAATCCACGCCTGCCTTCGAGGGCAAGTTGCTCCGGCTTCACGAAGTTCTCTTCGTCGTCCTTTCTCGCGCACGAAAATACTCGCTGAGCACTTCGTTGGCCCGGCTTGCCAAAGTATGACCCTTATTTAGCTCGAACCACAACTCCGGCAAACTCGGAGTGAAAGCAATGCGCCGGTCCAGGGCATTGAACGCCACAAACAAGAAGCGGCTCTTGGCCACGCGCCGGCGCAGATCGATTGCCACATCGAGACGGTGATAGTCCAATTCGGGATTGAACGTAAAGCGTGCCAATTCATCGTGGCGCAGCTCCTTGCCGAGGAAATGCAGCTTCTCGCGAAGCTGGTTCGTGATTCGTTGCAAGGCGCGTTCCAATTTGCGCACCGCTCATCGGGGTCGCGGAAGAAAAGCGGCCTCACCGCAAACTCCCCTTTCGCGGAGCGAACAAAGAGCGGCACGGTGATCATCATGGATTGAGAATCTCCTTGAGATTCCGAGCCAGGCACTGGTAGAGAGCGGCCGCAAGAACGACTGGCAGGTTATCCGCATTGGCGTAGAGTTTGCCGGACAGACGTTCATCTTCCAGGGTGCCGCGCGAGAAATCGTAGGTGCGACGAAGGTCTTGCTGCCCAATGTTGCCGCGACGATCCATGCCTGGAGGCGGCGCGTAGTCTTGCCAGTCCCGCTCGCTGGTATCGACCAAGCAGGCCGCCATTGACCTGAGGCGTGCGGAAAACGTGTAAGCCGCCCTCTCCCGCGAAGCGCGGCAAAGCTCCGGGCGCATGAATCACCAAGCCGAATCCGACGACGCCTTCGAGGGGCTTTGTGAACGCGCACCTCCGGCCCCAGCGTTTTCGCTTGACGATCGTAGATCCGCATGGGGACATCGCTCGCCTCATACCAAAGAAGAGCCGGATCGAGGACGAGACGCCGGCCAACGGCACGCGTTCTTCCTTGCCGCGTTCAGGCGCTGCCGGGGAGAAACTGCCAGACTTCTGCCTTGCTATGGGTTGCCAAAACGATGCGGCAGTACGCCTCGGCCAGCATCAAAAGAAACGTCGGGTATTCGCTGAAGATGGTGACAATCACATCGTCGGGTTTGTCGAAACGCTGCAAATAGAGCTTGAGTAGGTTTTGATCCCACGCCACGCGAACCGATTGCAAGCCGCGCTGAAGTGCCTGACCATCCAGTGTTTCGTGCCCCAGCAATCCGAGCAACGCCTGGTTTTCCAGATCGCAGTTCCGTGCGAATAAATCGTCGAAGTTGGTGCGTAGCTCTCGCCAAGAAGCAAGCCGGCTCAGGCGGCGAATGTCATCTGGCCCCAGGCGGATTCCCTTGGTCAGGCGTTTTTCCAGGAATTGCAGGCGATGTATCTCGTTGTCCATCTCCAAAGCGGCTGGACTGCGCCGAGCTTCTGCAGGTCGCGACGCAGTTCTTGCAGATCCGCCAGGCATTGCGCTCGGCTTGCTCCTCGGGACGCTGGGTGCGCTGCAGTTCCGATTTGGCTTCGATAGACAGCGCGCGTTATCCTGCACCGAGACCTGAACTCTAAGTGGAGTATCCGCCAAATAGTTATTGAGTCGGTCAGCCAACGGCGCCAGCAGCTCGCGATCGATGGCTCGTTTGAGCGGACGTCGCCGTAGCGAGCGTCCATGCCGCGATTAGCCAACCAGGCGGCCACTTCGGTGTCGATATTTAGAGTCACGTTGCGATAGCGCAGGCCATCACGCTGCCGAATCAGCTCGAGCTGCCGGTGGGCGATCTGCAAAATCGTCGATTCATCCAGTGGTCCGAACGGAATGACATGATCGATGCGATTGAACAGCTCCGGACGGAAAAAATCCTGAACGGCTGCCAGGAAATGCTGCCCGGCTTGGAGCGCATTGGCTAGAAGCCGAGCTCAAGCCAAAGCTGGCCCGCTGCGCAGTCTCGGCGCCAAGATTGGAAGTCATGATGACCACGCTGTTGCAAAAATCGGCCACGCGTCCGGCCTTATCGGTGAGCCGGCCTTCACCGAGAACTTGCAGCAGCAGGTCGAACAAGCAGCGGGTGGGCTTTTTCGATTTCGTCGAGCAACAACACCGAAAACGGCTGCTCGCGAATGCGGGCCGTGAGCAATCCTTCGCCTCGAACGCTGCCGCCGATGAGGCGTTCAACGCATCGGGGTCGGCGAATTCGCTCATGTCGAATCGGGTCAGGCGGATCCGCGCTGGCGAACAAAAACTCGGCCAACGCCTTGGCCATTTCCGTCTTGCCGACGCCGGTTGGACCAATGAACAGGAGCGAGGCGACCGGTTTGCGTGGCCTCGTCAACGCTGCCTTGACCATGGCCAACTGATCCACCACGAGGTCCACGGGCTCCTTTCTGACCGATCACCCGCTTCGCAAACCAGGCGCGGGCTTGGTTCAGGTCCAACGGTTCGGTGTCCTCCAGAAGCGACAGGGGAAGTCCGCTTTCGCGTGAAAATGCAAGGGTTACATCCCTGGCTGTCAGACACCGCTCCGGCGATCGGTCCGCCAGCAGGTTCCGCAAGAAACGTAGCGGCCGGCCGGGAAACGCCGAGTAGGTGGCATAGCGGCGATGCAAGCGATCGAGCTGCCCAAGCCCTTCCGGTGTCACCGCCAAGCTTTCACGGCAGGCGCCTTTGACAAATTCCTCCAGGATGAGCCGACTTTGCTTGCGCGATGGCTCGGCAACGGGAACTTGCACAAAAGTGGCCAGAAGTTGAGGCTCTTGCCGTTCGATCAGCGGCAGTTGTTCTGGCGTACACTCGGCGATGGCCAACAGGTCGCCCCTGCTCAGGTAGGGCCGCAAAAACGAGGCGATGCCCTGAGCCTGGTGTTCGCTTTTGCCGACCTCCATCAGTTCGAGCAGATTGCCCAGATGAAGAACGGCACGCTGAAGCGATGCTTCGCGAGCCAGTTTGGCAGCGTTCCTGCCACATGCCGAAACCGGACATGCCGGAAACCAGCCTCGAACCGGTAGTCGCCCAGAAGGGCGTGGCCGCCAGTCTCCAATGAACTCGTTGACGCACCAACTCGTGAACGGCGGAAGTTTTGCCAACGCCGCTCGGCCCGATGAGAAGAACGCTGCGTGGCTGAGCTCCGGTCAGAGTTTCAACCATCCGCTCGATGATGCTGTCCAATTCGTAACCAGGCTGTAGCGGTTCTTTGCACAGGTCGACGCCGACTTCGGGCAGAACCGGTTTGCCTTGGTCGTGGAGTTCCGATTCCTCACGCGCCAACTGCTTGGGCGTTTTGAGCTCAATGGCGCAGGGCAATTGCACAAGTTGGATTTCGCGGCAGCGCTGCAGCCAAACCAGCGGCTGCAAGGCATTGGCCTTGATCCGGAGCAATGCCGTGCGGATTGCGTCCAAGAGTTGGGTTTCGAGCAGATCGGGCCGGCTTGCCACTTCTTCGATGTCGAGGGCCGGCACATAAGCCAACGCTGCTTCCGCCGTTGGTGCCGCACCGGAATTCAATGCTTGCGGCGCAGGGTGCCGCCAGCGCACGACCGGGAAACGTAAAGTGACCGGCTCCTGCCAGGCATGTGAGCGGGCCGCGGGAGTAAGCGTTAGCGACACCACACCGGCTTCGGCGCCATTTGGCAGGCGGCGCTGATGTACCTCAAAGGGCGAAATCTCCAGCACCGTTCGGATCACCAGATTCTTGACGGTGCGATGAAGTGTCGGCGCTTTGGAACCCAGACAGCGAATCTCGGGAAACAAGAGCGCTTCTTCGAGAAATATGCCATCGTCCAAATAGTGCTGAACGATGGTCAACGGCAGTTCAATGGTAAACATCAATGGGCTTCATCAAAATACGTTGCTTCAGTTCGTGATGAACGGACAGGATTCTACGGCTAACGGTTCGCCAGGTCGATTGCCATGCATCGGCAACTTATAGGAGCGTTCGGAAAGAATTGTAGCCGCGTTCGCCAGAACGCGGGGAGTTAAAAGCTGCCGCTGCCTCGCCATGACACCGCGTAGGCCCAATCGCGGCCCGCGTTCTGGCTAACGCGGCTACCTGATTGCGGAAAAGATCTCCGAAATTCACCGTTTGATCCGGCGGACCGATGGTTCGAAAACTCATCGATTTATTTTCTTTTTTTTCGCGGCTAACCTCATCGGCCGCCGGGCCCTCCGATCGATTTCGACTCTCAGCTGGGGCGTTTAGCCGTCGATTTACCGTTTGCTATCGGCGCCCCTTTCCCTTGTGTGTCTGTTTTGGAAGCTACCCTCACAAGGTCCAGTGTAAATCAGGGACGGCGGGTTCCCTAAGTCCGTTGTGGTTCGGCGAAAGCCGCGCCCGGTTAGCCGCGACGCGCAGCGGAGCGCTCGGCATAACGCTCTGCTGCGCAGTCGCGGCTAACTGTTGCTTCAGTTGTTACGTGTTCTGGGATACGTTAATATCTGCCTGATCCGACAAGAACACGCCGCCCGCAACCCAGGATCTCTTCCCTCGAAAATAGAATGAGATTGCTTTGTCGCTTTCTGACCCCGCGCGAGTGCCAGAAATTAGACCTGTCCCGTTTACGTGCCCCTCCGTTACTGGCAGCCGCCGCGGGAGACAGTTTTCCGCATTTGTTGGAACGAAGGGTTGCAGCACGCGATATTACGAGTACAATACTCGTAACACTGGACAGGCTTCAGCGTAGGACCGCATCGCCATTGCCCGGCCTGCCTTGCTTCTTTTGATCCAAGTCCCATGGGCTGAAGGAGTATGACCCGATGAAACGCTCTGCCTTCACGCTTATCGAGCTCCTGGTCGTTATCGCGATCATCGGAGTGCTTGTCGGCTTGCTCTTGCCCGCTGTTCAGCGCGTCTGCGCCGCAGCGCTGCGGATGCAATGCCAAAACAATATGCGGCAAATTGGGCTCGGCACGCTCCAATATTACGACGCGAATCAAGGCGAGTTCTTTCTCCACCACCCGTTCAACGCCGACGTGTTGGCCAATTTGGCCGACGCCAACTCGTTCGCCGAGATTTACTGGGAAGACAAGATCATGCCTTTCATCGGCGCCTCCTTCGAGGCGAATACCGTAGCGGTCAACGCAGGACAGAACAACCCGACGGAGGTTATCTTCCGGTGTCCCGACGACAACTCGCAACGGACCGTGTTCATGAACAACGGCGTCATCGATGGCTGGGCCAACCGGACCAGTTATCTGCTGAACTCGCAGCTCAGCCACAAGACGCGCCGCTGGGGCCATTGGAACTTGGCATCCCTCCTCAATCGGGTCGGAACCTCCAACTTCATCGATTACTGCGAACGGGATGCCGACGGCATCGCCAACGACCTAGTCCTGGCCGGCGACCCGCGCCAAGACGATTACGACATCTGGCTTGGCGTCAAGAATTTCCAACCCTGGATCGCTACCACCCGGCACCTCGGCGCCCCCAATTACCTCTTTCTCGATGGGCATGTCGTGTCTTACGCATGGCCCCCGCTCGACGCGACTAGCCCCGCAGGCATCTTCATGTTTCCAGACTATTACCGATTCCCCGGCCGACTCCAGCGGCTATCAAATCTCGACGGTCCGCCTCACCGTTCAAGGGTTCTATGCAACCGAAACCTCGAATGATGACCCTTGGGACGGCAACTGAAATTCGGTGCCAACAGCCGAGGAGGTTCCGCAAGGAAAAGTTAGTTAGCCGCGCACAGGCGGCACTAAAGCAGTTGGGATTCGCGCCAGCGGAGGTCGGTGTCGCGGTTTCCGAGACCGGCGACCAGGCGTCCAAGGAATCGGGGCCGTCGCGCTATAGAATCATCTCAAGGTAAGTCTGTGCCAATAATGATACCAACCCGAGGCGAGCCCAGGCTTCCATCGAGGTGATGCGTCTATGCCATCTGGATCCGCGACGAGCAGGGCTGAAATCTCGCTCGTGACCGGCGGAGCCGGCTTCATCGGCTCGCACCTGGTTGAAGCTCTGACGGCGGCTGGGAAATCGGTACGCGTGTTCGACAATTTTGACACGGGGCTCGAAACCAATCTGGCCCACATTTCGCCGGCCCCGACAATCGTCCGCGGCGACGTCAGCGACCCGGCTGCGGTTGTCGAAGCCACGCACGGAGTCGAGGTTGTCTATCATTTGGCCGCTCTGGCTTCGGTTCAGAAAAGTGTCGAACAGCCGGATGTGTCTCATCGGGTTTGCTGCACCGGCACCGTTAACGTGCTGGACGCGGCCCGCAAACAAGGCGTTCGCCGGGTGGTGTTTGCCGCCAGCAGCAGCGCTTACGGAGCTTATTCGAGTCCGGAACCCCAAAATGAAGAGATCCCGCTGGCCCCGCTGTCGCCTTACGCGGCTGCCAAGCTGGGCAGCGAAATGTACCTCCAGGCATTCACCGCGAGCTACGGCATCGAAACGGTTCGGCTCCGCTTTTTCAACATTTTTGGCCCAGGCAGCGTGCCGATAGTCCCTACTCAGGGGTGATCGCAATTTTTCTGTCATTGTTATCCAGCGGCCGGACGCCCACGATCTACGGCGACGGGCTGAATTCTCGCGATTTCGTCTATGTAGGCAACGCGGTGCAAGCCCTCCGCAAGGCGGCCGTGCGCGCCGGCGGCAAGCGGCAAGGTCTACAACATCGGCACCGGCCGAAGCATCACCCTGTTGGAGCTGGTGGCGGCGCTGAATCGTTTGCTTGGCAAGAATATTCAGCCGAAGTTCGCCGAAGCGCGGGCTGGAGATGTCCGGTTTTCTTGCGCCGACATCGCTCGTGCCCGGCACGATCTTGGCTATGAGCCCGAAATCGCTCTGGAAGAGGGGCTGGCCAGGACCTTGGCCTGGGTGCAGGAGAGTCAAAAAAAGTAGCGAATTCTCAGTCGGGCTGGACAGTTTCTCGATCTCCGCGTATTGAGTTTTCACGAGAAAATCAAGGGTTTGCGAGCCCGATTCGTTCTTCATACTTCGCGAGAATGGGCGAGCTGGTTGGCCGGCCGGATTTTTTCCCGTTGACTCTCTGGGAGCGTCACCTATAATTCCAAAATCCAAATGCGAGTGATCGCAGGGAAAAGCGTCTTGGAGTTGTGGCTTTATGATCTATCGAATTAGCACAAGTCTGGAGGCACGGTAAAGCTCTAACCCAAATCATCGACTTGGTTAGGGCCAAACCGACGCGGGTTTGGCTTTTTTGTTTGGTTGACTCCAGGGCGTATAGCTCAGTTGGCTAGAGCGCAGCTCTGATAAAGCTGAGGTCCTTGGTTCGAATCCAAGTACGCCCACTAGCGACCTAGGTCGCAACAGGGGATGTAGCTCAGCTGGGAGAGCGCGTGGTTTGCAACCACGAGGTCACGGGTTCGATCCCCGTCATCTCCATAACGCTTGACGAAGATTTGAAGAGTATGTAAGTAAGAAAGTATGGAGATTGGTCGGGGCCGAGACTTGTCTTTCAATCAATAAGACTAGTAAGTGAGCTGCCTTCTGCCTGGTTGCGAGCCGCGACACCGTAGTGGTGTCTCGACTCCTGGCCAGTCGAATGCGATGGCAAACCCTCTGGGGAAGCCATGATTGGTTGGGTTAGTTCTTTGACAATTTGAGTTGTGGAAAAGTTGCAGTCACAATCAGTTTCGATGTGGCCTGGAATCTCATGGGAGATCAGGGTGCACATCTTGTTTTGTGAGTTCTCTGCAAGAGCCTGAAGAATTGAGTTGGATCAAGAAGAAGAGTGGACAGGAGTCAGGAAACAGGAGTCAGTAGGTAAACCTGCTGGCCGCCTGGTTCTGATGAGTGTCTTACTCACCTAATGTAGCCAGCTTGATTTCAGTATCGGCGGAGAAGTAGGCAGCAGCAGTGTTCATAGTTAGTGGAAAGCAGGTTCGCCTGGGTTTCTCCTGACTCCTGATCCCTGACTCCTGACTACTTCTTAATCGAGCCTGCGATCAATGCGGTCAAGCTACTAAGGGCATGTGGGGGATGTCTTGGCGCCAGAAGGCGAAGAAGGGCGTGGAAAACTGCGATAAGCCCGGGGAAGTGGTTAAACGCGCAGTCGATCCCGGGATACCCGAATCAGCGTGCACTGAATCCATAGGTGCACGTGGCGAACGGGGGGAACTGAAACATCTCATTACCCCTAGGAAAAGAAAGCAAAAGCGACTCCGTCAGTAGCGGCGAGCGAAAGCGGATCAGCCTAAACCACCGGGACTCGTCCTGGTGGGGTTGTAGGACCAGACATAAGCACTCGAAGTACTCTAGCGGAACCGCTCTGGAAAGTGCGACCATAGAGGGTGATAGTCCCGTAAGCGACAGGAGAAACGAGTGCGTTTGGCACCTGAGTAGGACCGGACACGTGAAAGCCGGTCTGAATCTGCGGGGTCCATCCCGCAAGGCTAAGTACTCTCTGGCGACCGATAGCGAACCAGTAGCGCGAGCGAAAGATGGGAAGAACCCCTTCAAGGGGAGGATAGTGAACCTGAAACCACATGCCTACAAGCGATCGGAGGGCTATGTCCCGCAAGGGAAATGCCTGACGGTGTGCCTTTTGCATAATGATCCGGCGACTTACGGTCAACAGCAAGGTTAAGCCGTTCTGCGGCGGAGCCGAAGCGAAAGCGAGTCTGAAATGGGCGCATGAGTTGTTGGTCGTAGACGCGAAACCACGTGAACTACACATGGGCAGGATGAAGTGGGGGTAATACCTCATGGAGGTCCGAACACACGAGTGTTGAAAAACTTGGTGATGACCTGTGTGGAGGATTGAAAGTATCATCAAACGTGGAGATAGCTCGTTCTCTCCGAAATAACTTTAGGGTTAACGTTCGGATAGTTGATAACGGGGGTAGAGCGACTGAATTCGATAGGGGGCCTACCCGGCTACCCTTCGAAACCAAACTCCGAATACCGTTATACCAAGTCCGGGCAGCTAGACGGTGCGGGATAAGCTGCATCGTCGAGAGGGGAACAACCCAGATCGCCCGCTAAGGTCCCTAAGCCATGCTCAGTGCGAAAGGAAGTTGGATTCCTGTGACAGCCAGGATGTTGGCTTAGAAGCAGCCATCATTTAAAAAGTGCGTAATAGCTTACTGGTCGAGGAGTCCTGCGCCGATAATGAACGGGACTAAGTATGGCACCGAAGCGGCGGGTAGTAGCAATACTACGGTAGGAGAGCGTTGCACCATAGAGCGAAGGAGAACGGATAACGATCTCTGGACGAAGTGCAAGTGATCATGCCGGAACGAGTAACGATAAAACGGGTGAGAATCCCGTTCGCCGAAAGCCTAAGGTTTCCTGGGGAAGGGAAATCCGCCCAGGGTTAGTCGGACCCTAAGACGAGGCCGAAAGGCGTAGTCGATGGACAGACGGTTAATATTCCGTCACCGCCAATGGAGGTTGAAGACGTCAGGACGCTGGCTGGAAAGGGAGCGGCCTACTAGATGGCCGTCTCGCAAGAGCGAGGGCATATACGATCCCGAAGTCTCTGGATAGACAGCCGAGAAAAGCCGATGTCGGACAAAATTGGCGCCCGTACTAAAACTGACACAGGTAGGCGAGATGAATATTCTAAGGCGCTCGAGAGAACGCTCGTGAAGGAACTCGGCAAATTAACCCCGTAACTTCGGGATAAGGGGTGCCTCTTGGGGTGTAAAAGCCTCGGGGGGCCGCAGTGAAAGGGATCTGGCGACTGTTTACTAAAAACACAGGTCTGTGCGAACACGTAAGTGGAAGTATACAGACTGACGCCTGCCCGGTGCCGGTAAGTTAAGGAAGAGGGTTAACCGTAAGGTGAAGCTCGCAACCGAAGCTCCGGTAAACGGCGGCCGTAACTATGACGGTCCTAAGGTAGCGAAGTTCCTTGTCGGGTAAGTTCCGACCTGCATGAATGGCGTAACGACCGGATCACTGTCTCCACGAGCGACTCGGTGAAACTGTAGTTGTTGTGAAGATGCAACATACCCGCAGCTAGACGGAAAGACCCCGTGAACCTTTACTGTAGCTTAGTATTGGGCTTAGGCCCAGCATGTGTAGCGTAGGTGGGAGGCGTCGAATCGGGTATTCTGGTACCCGTGGAGCCGACAAATGAAACACCACCCTTGTTGTGCTTGAGTTCTAACCCCGTCCCGTGAATCCGGGCGGCGGACAGTGCTAAGTGGGCAGTTTGACTGGGGCGGTCTCCTCCTAAAGAGTAACGGAGGAGTTCAAAGGTACCCTCAGCCCGGTCGGCAATCGGGCTTCGAGCGCAAAGGTAGAAGGGTGCTTGACTGCGAGTCCCATAAGACGAGCAGGTGCGAAAGCAGGACTTAGTGATCCGGCGGTGCTGGATGGAAAGGCCGTCGCTCAACAGATAAAAGGTACTCCGGGGATAACAGGCTTATCTCCTCTGAGCGTTCATAGCGGCGAGGAGGTTTGGCACCTCGATGTCGGCTCATCGCATCCTGGGGGTGGAGAAGCTCCCAAGGGTTTGGCTGTTCGCCAATGAAAGCGGTACGTGAGCTGGGTTTAGACCGTCGTGAGACAGGTCGGTCCCTATCTGCTGTGGGCGCAGGAAACTTGCACGGCTTTCTCCCTAGTACGAGAGGATTGGGAGGGACGTACCTCTGGTGTGCCAGTTGTTCCGCTAGGAGCATCGCTGGGTAGCCAACGTACGGCCGGGATAAACGCTGAAGGCATCTAAGCGTGAAACCCTCCGCAAGATCAGGTTTCCCGTTCATTATGAACATAGGCTCCTGGAAGACCACCAGGTAGATAGGCGGGACGTGTAAGGCGAGCAATCGTCTCAGCGGACCCGTACTAACAGCCAACCGCTTGACCGCATTGATCCTGGGCTCGATCAAAAGTGGCGAGTGCGAGGGGTGAGTGGCGAGCAAAGCAATTGTTCGCTACATCATTCGCTTCGACACGATCTAGCTCTTACAGAGGCAACTCTTCTACAACTCAAAACGAAACACTGGTTAGTGGACGGGGGTTTGGCAGGCATTTGCTCGCCACTCGTCACCGCCACTCGCCACTATGAGACTCCCGGTGACCATACCTGGATGGCCACACCCGTTCCCATTCCGAACACGGCCGTTAAGCATCCAGGGCCCATGATAGTGTCTTCTGACGCGAAAGTAGGTTATCGCCGGGTATTTTTCACTCATCCCGCGTGCGGCCGTCAGGCTGCACGCGGGATTTTTTCGTTTACGGTTCCGTGAGCAGGAAGCGATCTAGGAGTCAGGGGTCAGGAATCAGGAATCAGGAGTCAGGAGTCAGGAGTCAGGAGTCAGAATAAGACTCAACGAGCGGGGACTGTGATCCGTCATCCCGCCGATCTCTGATACCAGACTGCCACACCGCGTGCCGCTGTGCGTGGTCTCCTGACCTAGCACCGCGGGATCAAAATCGGAGAGCAGAAGTCGTAAAGCGCCGGCGGCTTGGGCGTGGTCTCATGACCACCAACCAGGGGACTGCTTGCTGGAGCTTCCGAGACATGCCGGACGCGGGAAACCGCAATGCATTGGCCTGATTCCTCGGAGGTGGTCTGAGACCACGCATGAGATCCTTAGTCGTAGCTCTCGCTCCTTTGGGGCAAGCGGCTCCGGTGCTAGGTCAGGAGACCACGCACAACAGAAGTGAGGACTCGTCGAGCTTACGCCTCGACGCTCGCCTGGATTGACTCCTGACTCCTGACTCCTGACTCCTGATTCTCAAGAACATGCCGCTTGTTCCCCGTCCGTGCAAGAGGTACGATCAATCTGAAGATTCCCAACGACCACCGTGAGGTGCCGGCCATGTTCGTTTCACGATTTATTGGCCTTTTTGCTGTTCTTTGCTTGCTGAACGCCACACTGACACATGCTGACGAGAAGCAAAAAGCGAACGCCGGCCCGGCAGCGACAACGAATTTTCGGTCAAGAAGGTGACGCTCCAGGGAAAGGAATTGCCGCTTTCCAAAGCGTTGGCCGAGATTTCGAAACAAACCGGCAACGAAGTCGCAGACCGCCGACAAAGCAAGGAAGACGTCAAGATTCGTCTCGATTTGAAGGGCGTGACGTTTTGGCAGGCACTCGACGCTGTTGCCAAAGCAGCTGACGCCAATGTCGCAGTGTTCGAACGCGACAACAAGATTGCCCTTACCGATGGGCCTTTCCAGGCATGCCTACCAGTTACGAGGGCATGTTTCGCACCAGGGTCAAGCGCATACAGGTCGCTCATAATCTCGAAACTGATACCCGGCAGGCACTCTTTACGATGGAAATTGCCTGGGAGCCGCGCTATTCAGCCCCTGTTCATCGAAGGCCAGGCGGATGACCTCTACATCGAAGATGAGAAGGGCCGCACGGTTGAGTTGCCCGAACCCAGTCGCGGGCAGGTTTCGACAAGCAAGGCAACGCCGTGGAAGTTGTCGTGCGCACCAATGCCCCACAACGAAACGCCGCCAGCCTGAAGGTTCTTAAGGGGAAACTTTCCGTCACCGGCCCCAGCGAGATGCTCAGCTTTACCTGGGACAAATTGGCCAAGATCGACAAAAAGGCCGATTATCGAAAGAAAACGAACAAAGGAGTTAGCGTAACGCTCCGCGAATTGCGTCGAGAAGGCGCTGCCGGCGATCAGGTCTGGACGGTAGGTTTGTACTTGGAATACCCGGCCGACGGTCCCAAATTCGAGAGCTTTCAATCTTGGATCGTGAACAATGAGATCCACTTGGTTGGCGAGAAAGACGGCCTAAAGCAGCGGATGCCCCGAATTTGGGTTACAACACCGACGATCAATCGGACACGAACGCGCTGATCAGCTATCGGTTCGGCGACGAGCCCGATCGCAAAGTTTTCCTGGGCAAATTCGGCGACTGGTCGCTCGTGTACAAGACGCCGGGGAAAGTTGTGGAAGTACCGGTGACGTTTGAGTTCAAGAACTTAAGTCTCCCCTAATACGGATAGCCTCGACGCGCAGCGGAGCGATCGCCTCACGCTCCGCTGCGCGTCGAGGCTAACCAGCAGGTCCGCCACATTTCTTCCCCGCATTCAACTCTACAAGAACCATCCCCCCCAGCTCTCTTGACACATTTCGTAAGTAAGTATACACTTACTAGCCTTGTCGCAAAAACGGAGTGCACATGAAAGCGGTTGCCAAGCTATCGAGTGAAGCGCACCGGTCGGCCATCATCAAGGCCGTACGTTGCGTCTTTGCCGAGAAGGGGTTTCACGGCACCACGACCCGCGAGTTGGCGAAGGCCGCGGGCGTGTCCGAGGCGCTCCTCTTCAAGCATTTTCCGAACAAAGAAGCTCTGTTCACGGCCATGCTCATGGCTTGCTGCTCCGAGCAGGATATTGGCAGATTCGAACGCCTCAAGGAACTCGAGCCTGGTTCGGCAACGTTGGTGTTGATGGTTCACCATCTCGTTTCGTTTTTCCTGGGCCGGACCGGAGATGAAAATGAAGAGTTGGCGATTCAGGATCGCTTGATGCTTCGCAGTCTCGCAGACGATGGCGATTTCGCCCGGCACGTTTACGCCCGCTTGGCGACAAACTGGCTTCCCGGCATCCTCGCCAACCTGCGGGCCGCGACCGCCGCCGGCGATGCGGAGCCTAGTCCCGTCCAGCCTGACCTGGCCTGTTGGTTCGTGCACAGTTTGACGCTTATGGTCCACCTGGTGCTGTTGCCTGCGAACCCCGTTGTCGATTTTCACGTCCGTCGTAATGCTTTGATCGAACAAACGGTGTGGTTCCTGCTGAGAGGAATGAGCCTGAAGGATGCAGCAATCAGGAAACATTACACCAAGAAAACACTAGCCCAATGGGGCGAGGCGCCTGAATTGAAGTGAGCATTCCCCGAGGTCGAAATAGTTCCATGCAACGCATATTTCATTATGTATCGATAGGCCTGGTTGCCGGAGCCGGTGTCCTTCTGTGTGGCTGCTCGGGCGATTCAGCCGGCGCGGCGGGCGCAGGCGCGCCGCCCCAAAAGACGCCGGAGGTCTATTTCACCAAGCCGACCCGCGACAAACTTCTCGATTACGAGGATTGCACCGGCCGAACGGAGGCGTTCAAGACCGTAGATGTTCGAGCACGCGTCACGGGCTATCTCGATAAATGGAACTTCTCACCCGGAAAAAAGGTTTCCAAGGGCGATGTGTTATTCGAAATCGATCCCCGATCCTATTTGGCCGAATTGGCACGGGCGGAAGCAACGCTGGTTCAGGCCGAAGCTCACCTGACGCGATTGAATGCCGACCACCAGCGGGCCGTCAACCTTTTCGCCACCCGAGCAATGGGTCGGGAAGATCTCGATAAGATCGTGGGCGATCGAGCGGAAGCCATCGCCGCTGTCGGCATCGCCAAAGCCAGTCGCGACCTGGCCAAATTGAATGTGGATTACACACATGTGACTGCCAGCTTGGACGGCATCGTCAGTCGGGCCATGGTCGATCCGGGAAATATGGTGAAGGCCGACGACACGGTTCTTACGACGGTCGTCACTCAAGATCCCATCTATGCCTACTTCGACATCGATGAGCGCAATGCCTTGCATCTATCCCGCCAGTTGCTGGCAGGCGAGATGAAATATCCACCCGTCCAAATGGGACTGGCGGATGAGGAGCCGCGCTTCCCTCATCGAGGAACCATTGATTTCGTGGATAATCGTCTGGATACCAACACGGGCACTTGGCACATGCGCTGCAGTTTTGCCAATGCCGACGGCTTGTTGAAACCTGGACTGTTTGTACGCATTCGCTTTCTTTACGGAGAAATGCAAAACGTCATTCTCATCCCGGAGGAAGCCATCGCCTCCGATCAGGATCGAAAATTCGTTTATTTGATCAACGACAAAGATCAGATCGAGCATCGGCAAGTAAAAATCGGCAAGATGCGCAACGGCCTGCGGGCGATTATCGAAGGGCTGAAAGGGGACGAACGCGTTGTAGTGAAGGGCGTACAACGTATGCGCCCGGGAATCACTGTCACCGCGAAACCAGTGACGCCAGCCGCGCCACCGATCGGCGAAAAAACGGCCGCGGCTCCAGCCTCCAAGACGAAGCCAAAATAGCAAGCAGATGGTCCTGTAGGATTGGACGAGTTAACAACTCGTCCGGTAATTGGAGCGCCATTCCGCATTTGTGCCCACGAGAACTCAAAGATCCTTTTTTCGTGAGTCGCAATGTTTTCGCGTTTTTTCATTGACCGGCCAATCTTCGCCGCGGTGCTATCGATCATCATCACCCTGGCGGGTGGCATCTCGGTATTTTCCCTGCCGTTGGCACAGTTTCCTTCCGTCTCGCCCCCTACCGTGCAGGTAACGTGCGTTTATCCGGGCGATGACGCCAAAGATGTGGCGGAAGCCGTTGCTGCCCCTATAGAACAACAGGTCAACGGCGTCGAAAACATGTACTACATGTCTTCGTCGTGCGCCAACGATGGTTCTTACAATTTGACCGTCACTTTCCGCAACGGCGTCGACCTGAACCTGGCTCAGGTGATGGTGACGAACCGGGTGAATCTGGCCATCCCCTCGTTGCCCGACGTCATCAAGCAAACGGGCGTGACCACACTCAAACGCTCGCCTGACATCCTCATGGGTGTGGCGTTGGTATCTCCCAACGGCCGGTACGACCAGCTCTACATGAGCAATTATGCGGTGCTGCAAATCAAAGATGAGCTGGCACGCGTCCGCGGCGTCGGCGACGTATTTCTATTTGGCCAGCGCGATTACAGCATGCCGCATTTGGCTGAATCCCGCCAAGATGTCGGTCCGTAATGTGACAACCGCGGAGGTGGTGGCGGCGATTCGAGAACAGAATACACCGGCGGCGACTGGGTTTCTCGGGCAACAACCGACCCCGGACGGCCAGGCGACGCAAATAACGCTCTCCACCTTGGGCCGGCTTAGCGATGCGGAGCAGTTCGAAAACATTATTTTGCGCCCCTATCCGGACGGCCGCAAGCTCCTCATCAAGGATATCGGCCGAGTTACCCTAGCCGCCAAGAACCTAGATTTGAACGTGAGCCTGGACGGGAAACCGACCATTTTCTTAGCGATTTTCCAAATGCCCGACGCCAACGCCTTGGAGGTTCGCGAGCGCGTCATAGCCAAGTTGGATGAACTCAAGCGAAGCTTCCCCGAAGGGCTCGACTATGACGTTGGCTTCGACACCACGCCCTATACACGCGAGTCTATTCGCGAAGTGTTCCGCACGCTGCGCGACGCCATCATCTTGGTTGCTGTGGTGGTCTTGCTGTTCCTGCAAAACTGGCGTTCGGCCATCATCCCGCTAGTGGCGGTGCCCGTGGCCATCATCGGCACCTTTGCCGTCATGCTGGCGTTCGGTTTCAGCCTTAACAACCTTACACTGTTCGGCTTGGTGCTCGCTATTGGCATTGTGGTCGATGATGCCATCGTGGTTGTGGAAGCAGTGGAGCATCACATCGAAGAAGGCCTCAGCGCCTCGGACTGCCACTATCAAGGCTATGAGCCAAGTGTCAGGACCGGTGATCGCGGTGGCGCTCGTGCTGAGTGCCGTTTTCGTACCGTGTGCGTTCATTGGCGGCATCACGGGCATGTTTTTCCGCCAGTTCGCGCTCACCATTGCGGTGTCCACTATCATCTCCGCTTTTAATTCGTTGACGTTGAGCCCTGCTTTAACCGCAGTCCTGCTGAGGCCGCGCGATAAACAGTCGGCCCCGCCCCTGCCTCGACTGCTCTACGTCATTCTTGGCGGTTGGGCGGGATACGCATTCTTAGCGCCTTATCTTCAGCAGCAGATTGTCTGGCCCGCCGCACCTGACTGGGTTCTACCGGCGATAAGCGCCGTCGCCGAGAGCGCTGGCCGGCTGGCTGTTCAGCCGCCTTATGAACCGGGTGCTGGCCGTGTTTTTCCGTGGATTTAACGCCGTCTTCAAAGGATTTACAGGCGTTTATACCTGGTCGATAGGTTGGTTGTTGCGCTGCGCGATCATCGTTTTGCTCATCTATGGCGGCTGCCTTGGGTTGACTTACTTCAAATTCTTGATGACACCCAAGGGTTTCATTCCTTCACAGGACATGGGCTTTTTGATGGCCAGCGTGCAACTGCCCGATTCGGCCTCGATCGAGCGCACGGAAGCCGTGATGAAGCGGCTTCAAAAAATGACGCTCGACCACCCTGCTGTTATGCACGCAACCTACATCTCGGGCCAGTCATTCGTGCTGAATGCATCGGCCTCGAACTTTGGCTCCATGTTCGTCGGCTTGAAGAACTACTCCGAACGCCGCGATCCGAGTCAGTCGAGCGAGGCAGTTGCTCAATACTTGCGCGACCGGATCGAAGCCGAAATCCCAGAAGCGCAGGTGGGCGTTTTCGGTCCGCCGCCGGTGCGCGGCGCCGGACGTGCGGGCGGATTCGCCTTGATGATCGAGGATCGGGGTGACGTGGGCCCGCAAGTGCTGCAAGCGGAAACGGACAACATCACGAGGAAAGGTTTCGATCTCAAAGGTTTGGCCGCGCTCGGTTTTCAGCTGCCCAGGCCGATGATTATGTTCACAGTCTTCCGGGCCAATGTCCCACAACTGACGATCGATCCCGATCCGCGCGAATGCATGACCAAAGGAGTCCGTCTCGAAGATTTTGCCTCCACGATGCAAGTGTTCGAGGGCTCGCTCTATGTCAACGATTTCAATCGCTTCGGCCGGACTTGGCAAGTCATCGTTCAAGCCGATAAGGAATTCCGGGACGATCCCAGTAAGCTCACGCTGCTCACGGTGCGCAACAACAAAGGCGCCATGGTGCCGCTGGGCTCGCTGGCCAAAGTACGCGAGATCAACGGCCCACTCGTGTTGGCCCGCTACAACAACCGGCCGGCCGCTTCGGTCAACGGCATCGCTCCGCCGGGACTCAGTTCCGGTCAGGTCATGGAATTGATGCAGCGGCTCTGCAAACAAGAGCTGCCGCAGAACATGGCCTACGAATGGACCGACATGTCGTTCCTGGAACAAAAAGCCGGCAACACTGCCATGATCATCTTTGCCTGTGCCGTGGTCATGGTGTTCTTGGTTTTGGCCGCGCAATACGAAAGCTGGAGCATGCCCTTAGCGGTGATTCTGGTGGTGCCCATGTGTTTGTTGAGCGCCATCATTGGCGTCAATGTGGCAGGGATGGATATCAACATCTTCACCCAGGTGGGTTTCGTAGTCCTGGTCGGCCTGGCCAGCAAAAATGCGATCCTCATTGTCGAATTTGCCAAGAAAGAGCACGAGACCGGCGCTGCCCTGCGCCACGCCACGTTAGCGGCCTGTAAGTTGCGACTGAGGCCGATCATCATGACGAGCCTTGCCTTTATTCTTGGCGCCGTGCCCTTGCTGATCTCACAAGGCGCCGGGGCGGAGATGAGGCGAACATTGGGCAACGCCGTGTTCAGTGGCATGCTTGGCGTCACGGTTTTCGGCATTTTCCTGACGCCGGTGTTCTTCTTCACCATCGGTTGGCTGGGCGAATCGCGATTTTTTGCTTCTCGACCAGTGCGTTTTGTCAGTGATGCAGTGCTCTATGTCCTGGCATTTCGATTCATGCACTATCCTGTAAAACGCCTTGCCACTGGCTGGAGAAAGCCCCGCAGCCAGCCGGCGAGGCAGACATCAGGCATTGAAAATGGACAAACGAACGTTGTAGCTTCAAGCAACGGTTCGATGGGCGCAGAAGGGCATGCGGATAAGCCTTCGACAAACGGATTCGGCACACACACCGATTATGTAAGCGAGTCAAAGTGAGGTTATTGAGTGTTTTCTAACTTTTTCATCAATAGGCCGATCTTTGCCTCGGTGCTGTCGATTATCGTGACGCTGGCCGGCAGCATTGCGCTTTATTCGCTGCCGATCGCTCAGTACCCCGAGATTGCACCGCCCACAGTCGAAGTATCGGCCATTTACCCAGGCGCGAACGCTCATGTGGTAGCGGACACCGTGGCTGCTCCCATTGAGCAACAGGTAAATGGCGTCGAAAACATGCTTTATATGTCGTCGCAATGCACCAACGACGGCACTTACACACTTACCATCACGTTTCAGAACGGTGTCGATTTGAATATCGCTCAGGTTCTGGTGCAGAACCGCGTATCGCTCGCGCAGCCCATTCTACCCGATCTGGTGAAGCGGCGCGGTGTGACGGTAAAGAAGAAGTCGTCCAGCGTTTTGATGATCGTAAACCTTTTTTCGCCGAATCAAACGTGTAACAACCTCTACCTGAGCAATCTCGCCACCATTCAGTTGAAGGACGAGTTATCGCGGCTCTCGGGTGTAGGCGACATTACCTACTTGGGCCAGCGCATTACAGTATGCGGATCTGGCTCGATCCGGAGAAGATGGCCTCTCGCAATCTCACGACTACGGATGTAGTAGCCGCGATCGAAGAACAGAATACTCAGGTGGCGGCCGGTCAGATAGGTCAACCACCCATCGATTCCGGCCAGATATTTCAACTTACGATGAGCACCATGGGTCGATTGATCGATCCGGAGCAATTCGCCGACATCATCTTGAAAACGGACAGCAGCGGGCGCGTTGTTCGGGTTCGCGATGTCGCAACCTACGAGCTTGGCGCCCAAAGCTACGACCAGACCTGCACCTTAGACGGACAGCCATCGGTCGCTCTGTCGATCTACCAACTTCCCGGCTCGAATGCGCTGGACGTTGCGCACCTGGTCCGCTCCAAGATGGAGGAACTAAAAGGCACGTTTCCGCAGGACGTCGATTACTCCATCGTTTACGACACTACTCCCTTTATCAAGGAGTCGATCAGCGAGGTCTTCAAAACGTTGCGCGATGCCGTGATATTGGTTGCGGTCGTCGTACTCCTCTTCTTGCAGAATTGGCGATCCGCAATCATTCCCTTGATCGCCGTGCCGGTAGCGATTGTAGGCGCGTTTTCGGTTATGGCCTTGGCCGGCTTCAGTCTGAATAATCTGACGCTGTTCGGTTTGGTGTTGGCGATCGGCATCGTTGTGGATGATGCCATTGTCGTGGTCGAAGCCGTGGAGCATCACATTGAATACGGCATGCACCCTAAGGAAGCCACTCGCACCGCCATGTACCAAGTGTCGGGCCCCGTGATCGCTGTCGGATTGGTGTTAAGTGCGGTGTTCATTCCCTGCGCCTTTATCAGCGGTATTACGGGACAGTTCTTTCGTCAGTTTGCTCTGACCATCGCCGTGTCAACCGTCATCTCGGCTTTCAATTCGCTGACGCTGAGCCCAGCGCTAACTGCTTTACTGTTGCGGCCGCAAGACAAGACGACGGCCCCCCCCTTGCCGCGTGTGGCTTACGCCCTAGGGGGCGGCTGGGCTGGCTATGCCTACCTTACACTTTACCTAGGCAACCTGCCATTTGTTCCACATGAGCCAATCTGGCTTCTGCCGGCTATTGCCGTTGCCTGCGGCGCCCTGGTCGGTTGGATCGTGGGCAAGCCTTTGAATTGGGTTTTGCGCCTGGTATTCCATGGTTTCAACCGTTGGTTCGATTGGTCGACCCGGCTTTACGCAGCCTGGGTGGGCAGGTTGTTGCGAGCTAGTTTGGTCGTTCTCGTTGTGTATGGCGGGCTTTTGTATCTGACCTACTTGGGATTCACCAAAACGCCCAAGGGATTTATTCCATCGCAGGACAAAGGCTATCTCCTCGTGAACGTGCAATTGCCCGACTCCGCTTCGACGGGTCGGACGAACCAACTCATGCGCCAGATCGAAAAAATGGCACTGGATACTCCCGGCGTCAAACATACCGTGGCGATCGCCGGTCAATCGATTCTGCTCAATGCCAATGCACCGAATTTCGGCGCCATTTACTTGATGCTCGACGATTTTCCGGAACGCACCAAACGTGGCTTATCGGGCGATGTGATTGCTGCTCGGCTGAGGTCCACGTTGCAATCGGAGTTCGGGGAAGGCCTCATCAACGTTTTTGGTCCGCCGCCCTTGGAAGGTTTGGGCACAGCCGGCGGGTTCAAAATGGTAATAGAGGATCGCGGCGACACCGGCTTGAAGGCACTGCAGGATACGGCCGAAAGAATCATCGAGACCGGCGATAAAACGCCTGGTTTACAAGAGCTGTTCACCAGTTTTCGCGCCGACACGCCCTGGCTTTACCTCGACATCAATCGCACCACGGCGCGCACCAAAGGCGTGATGATGAGCGAGATATTCAACACGCTTCAGGTTTATCTAGGATCGCTCTACGTCAACGATTTCAACAAGTTTGGCCGCACGTGGCAGGTCAATGTGCAAGGCGCACCGCGTTTCCGAAGTCAAATTGAAGATCTCGACCAACTCAAAGTGCGCAGCACAACGGGCCAGATGGTTCCGTTTGGCACGCTGGCTTCGGTGCGCGACATAAGCGGCCCAGTGATGGTGGTGCGCTACAACATGTATCCTGCGGCTGCCATCAACATTATGCCTCGAGAAGGCGTCAGTTCCGGCCAAGCCATTGGGTTAGCCGAAAAAGTCGCCAACGAAGAACTGGGCCCGACGATGCATCCGGAATGGACCGAATTAGCTTTGTTGCAATTGCAGACCGGCAATACGGCCATGCTCGTCTTCTTGCTGGCTGTGGTTCTCGTCTTCCTGGTTTTGGCGGCTCAATACGAAAGCTGGTCGCTGCCGTTAGCCGTCATTCTGGTGGTGCCGATGTGCCTCCTCTGCTCGGTGACGGGCGTGCTAATGGCTAAAATGGATATCAACATTTTCACACAAGTAGGCTTCGTGGTGCTCATCGGCCTGGCATGCAAGAACGCCATCCTCATCGTCGAGTTCGCCAAGAAGCAGCGCGAAAACGGGGTTCCCCGTTACGAGGCAACCCTGCAAGCCTGTGCCTTACGGTTACGGCCCATCATCATGACTTCCTTTGCTTTCATTCTAGGTGTGGTTCCTTTGCTCCTGGCTGAAGGAGCCGGCTCCGAAATGCGTCGTACCCTAGGTACCGCAGTCTTCTCCGGCATGCTTGGCGTAACTTTCTGCGGCATTTTCCTGACTCCCGTATTCTTCTATGTGATCGAGATGGTCAACGACTGGCGCCGAGGAACGGTGGTGGAAGAGGCGAAGGTGGCGGTGGTAGAGGGCAAGGAATGAATTGTCGAATGGCAATTGAGCTAGTTCTTGCCGCACGGAGTTTGCGACGACCTTCAGCCAAGTGAGCATGGTAGAATAACCTCAACAGCAGAGGAGACTGCCATGCCGATCCACGATTGGACTCGCGTCGATGCGGGGCTGTTTCACGATTTTCATCAGGATTGGACAATTGAACTGCGCCGAGCGCTCAATGCCGGCCGGTTGCCGCCAGGATTCATCGCTCTAACCGATCAACAAATCGGTGGCCCGATTCCTGACGTACTTGCTCTGCACCGAACGCTGAAAGAGGGTGAGCAAGGCGAGCCCGCGGGCGGCTTGGCGCTAGCCACGTCGCCACCCAAGGTGCGCTATGTTGATGAAGTGGAAGAAGACACCTATGCTCAACGGCGCTAATCGTATCCGGATTCAGCATCGACATGATGAAGTGGTCGCGATCATCGAAATCGTTTCACCGGGAAACAAGAACAGTCGTCACGCTCTGAGGGCATTTGTCCGCAAGGCTGCTGATCTCATCTCGCAGGGCATCAACCTGTTGGTGGTCGACTTGTTTCCGCCGTCCGCGCGTGACCCACAGGGAATTCACAAAGCGATTTGGGATGAAATTGCGGAGCGGCCGTTCGTTTTGCCAGCGGATAAGCCGCTTACAGTAGCCGCCTATCGGGCAACGCCAACTAAGAAAGCATTCGTCGAACCTGTGGCCGTTGGAGATGATCTGCCTTCATTGCCGATCATCTTGCTCGACGACCTCTACATTCCAGCTCCCCTGGAGGAAACGTACCGGAATTCCTGGGCTGCCTTCCCGGCCGATTTCAAGGGCTTGCTCGATTCGCCTTGATTGTTGTCGGGGCAACGAAATTCGCCGGTACCTCTGCGATCCGGCGAATTTCACTACCGCTTTCAGCGCGGCTTGCGCCTCATAGCAGCGTCTGCAGCCTTCTCTGGCTTGGTCGCCTTCAGAATGGACGCCTTCGCCTTCACGGCCTTCGGTTTCGCAGGCGTCTTGTGCGGCGGCTTCTTCGTCGCGGCCTTCATCGCTGCCGGCTTAGCGGTCGCCGTTTTCTTCGCTCGTGCGGCCTTTTTCGGAGCCACTTCACTCTGCTCGATGTCGATGCCGAACATTTCTCCCAGATCGCTTCCAGCGAGTGAGCTGTCGCCGCCCGCTTCGAGCGTGCGGTCGAGATTGCCTTCGGCCACGGCCTGGCTGACCAATTCCAGATGGTCCACGTTCCGAAGCGTGAACAGCAACTCAGGTGAATTGTCGAGCCGGTTCCCTACGCCGTAAAGCACAGCCGCCAAGTGCTTGCAGAGCCCGGCCGAATCGGGGCAACTGCAGCGCATCTTGATTTCCTTAGGACGCGGGAACAGCCCCTCAGTCGGATGCGCCAGCCGTTTCATCACGCCTTCGTCGAACCGGCCTTGAAGCAAGTCGATGAGCGAGGCAATCGACTCGGAACACTCGGCCTTCAGACGATTCCATAATGGTTTAGCCAGCGTCTCGATGGTGATCGAGATGGTGTAAATCTGCGAGCCGCTGACGATCGCCTCGATCTTTCCCTGCTTAATTTGCAAGTCGATGACCGAGCCGTTGCGAGCGTAGGTTCGGCCACGCGGCAAACGATTGGCGTAATCGCTGTATGCCTCCAAGTTGTCGCACCAGGCCTGACCCCAATAAGTGGTCGCCATGTTTCGGCCGGTGATCTTCACCGGCTCGAGTTCGCGGCCCTCTTTCTTGGCTAGTTTTTGAGCGTGTTTTGCCGCGTTGGCCATGCGGGTGGCGACGGGAACATACGGTGCGAACCCGCCGTACCCATAACCACCGCGAAACCTCGATCGGCTGCGATACCAGGACATGAAAAGACTCCCTTCCTTTGCAAAATCCGAAATCCGAAAATCGAAATCCGAAATCAATCCATAAACCCAAGTAAATTCAAACCGTTGGCGGGTGGACAGCGGCAATTATTGCTTGTTTCTCTAGATTTCGGTATTCAAATTTCCTCCGAATTTCGGATTTCGAGTTTCATACTTGTATGCGCTATTCTTCGGCTGTCGCCCGCCCGATGTCAAGGGAGACGAACCGCATCAGCTCGTCGTCGCTCATCTCCGTGAGCTTGGCTTCACCTTCTTCGTTCAGCAATTGGTCGGCCACTGCTTGCTTGCTGGTCAGCATGGCATCGATCCGTTCCTCAACCGTCCCCCGGCACACGAACTTGTGAACCAGCACGTTCCGCTTCTGGCCGATGCGAAAAGCCCGATCGGTTGCCTGGTTTTCCACAGCCGGGTTCCACCACCGGTCGAAGTGAATCACATGCGAAGCCGCGGTCAGGTTCAGCCCGCTGCCGCCGGCTTTGAGCGAAACGACGAAAAATGGCGGTCCCGCCTCGTCTTGAAAAGCTCGCACCAATTCCGGTCGCTTGCCCACCGGCGTTCCTCCATGGAGCACCAATCCCGAACGGCCGAACACCGTTGCCAAATAGTCTGCCAGAGGCTGCGTAAGCGATTGAAACTGGGTGAACACCAGCGCCTTCTCTTGTCGTTCGGCAATCGGTTCGCAGATCAGCGCCAGCCGCTCGAATTTGCCGCTATCGCCGGGCAAGAAGGCCTGAGCAGACAGGAATTGGTCCGGATGATTGCAAATCTGCTTGAGTTGCATGAGCGTGGAAAGCACCAGGCCGCGACGAGCCATGCCCTCGGACGATTCCAATCGCTCGGCCAAATCGTGCACGGTTTTTTCGTACAGAACCGCTTGTTTCTTCGATAGCCCGCATTCGGTGCGCATTTCGATCTTGTCCGGCAGATCGGGCACGATGGCGGGATCGGTCTTCATGCGTCGAAGAATGTAAGGCCGCACCAGTCGGCGGAGCGATCCGAAAGCCTGCGAATCTTGCTGCTTGCTGAGCCGTTTCACGAACAGTTTGAACTGTGTGGCCGAGCCTAACAAGCCGGGGCTGCAGAAATCGAAGAGGGACCAAAGATCTCCCAGATGGTTTTCGACAGGTGTGCCCGTCAGGACAATCCGCCCTGCCGCCGCGATTTTTTTCACACTCTTAGTTTGGGCCGAGCCGGCATTCTTGATCGCCTGGGCTTCATCGAGCACTGCCAGCGACCAGTTGATTTTCGCTAGCCATTCCTGCCGCCGCGCCAGCCCATAGGTGGTAATGACTAAATCGTAACCGGCCAGCTCGCGCACCGGGTTGGCAGCTATGCGATCCAGCACATCGGCGCCAGCTTCCGACCGATGGGCGACGAAAAACTTGAGAGAAGGCGCGAAGCGAGTCAGTTCCTGTCGCCAGTTGCCGATGAGCGAAGCCGGCACGACCAATAAGCTAGGGCCGTGTTGCTTGGTGCCGGCTTCGCGCTTGCGCTGGAGCAGCAGATCGATAATCTGAATCGTCTTGCCCAAGCCCATGTCGTCGGCCAAACAAGCTCCCAGCCCAAGTTTCAGCATGAACCAGAGCCAGCGCACGCCATCGGCCTGATAAGGACGCAGCGTGGCGTTCAGATCGCGCCCGGCTGCAGCGCAGCGAGAGTCTCGGGCCGCCGAAGTCGTTCGAGCGTGTCGCGCAGCCAATCGCCCGCTGTGATGCGCGACCATGAGGCCACCTCTTCGTCGACGGTTTCCTTGCTGCTCAAGTCGGCGCCTGACAACATCCGCATTCCGGCGATGTAGTCGATTCCGTTGGGATGCTCTTTCGCGACCTGATTCCAATGGGCGAGCGCCTCTTTGAGTTTAGCCTGATCGACTTCAACCCATTTGCCGCGCAGCAGCACCAGGCCTTCGGTGCTTGTGAGCAATTGGCGGCGTTCGGCGTCGGTAAGCGGCTCGCCATCCAGCGAGACGCCGACTTGGAAATCGAGAAGTTTGTCGAGACCCAGTTCGCTCGTCGGCCGCGAGCCGATGTTCACTTGCACTTGCGGGCGCGGACGGTTGCGATGCGACCACCAATCGGGCAGCCGCACGACGACTCCCGCCGCCTCGATGGCGGGCGACTCCGTGAGAAAGCGGTGGGCTTGTCGAACGGACCAGGCCTGAGGCGCGAAGAGCGACCGCTTTTCGAGAAGCTCCTTGGCCAACGCGACTCCGCTCCGCCGCCCGGCGCACCGGCTCCAAAAGCGATTCGAGTTTCTGTTTATCTTTGGTTCCTGCATAAGTCTTTAGTGCTTCTGCCAGAGGCAGGTGTTGCAGCTTCGCCTGCCCCGAGAGCTTGTGGGTATACGTTGCCAAAAACGCGAAAGGCCGTTGTGGATCGCGCTTGTTCTCGGCCAGATGAAACGTCACGCGGCCCAGCAAATGCCAAAGTGGGTTGACGCTCCGCAGCCAAGCGGCCGGCCCTTCGGGAAATTGTTTGGCTTGGGCCAGGGCGAGTTCGCGCAGCTCGTTCCAGAGCGTTTGCAATAGCCCGGCGTTGAGATACTCCAACCCGCGCATCGGAGGAGCTTCAGCCACCAGCCCGGCCAATTCCCCTTCAGCCGGCGCCGCAACCGTCGACCACTTCTGGAATCCCCCTTCACCGAGTTGGCAAACCGCTTGAAAAAATTGCCTGGCAAGCGATCGCCAAAACACGAACGCGGCAGGAAGTTCCTGGATAAGCTGCGCGGACGCCAACAGCAGCAACCCTTCTGCGCTCGACTCACCAAAGGCCTTTTCCAAGGCCGTCGCGGCCTCGCCCGAGACATCGGGAAGGCTCTCCGGGTCCAGGACGACGCGTAGATGGCCGCCAGGGGTGATGAGAAGACTGAGGTTCATAGCGGAAAGGATATAAGAATTCACGGCAGGCGTGTCTATCGAAGGGCAATCACTCCGAGGGATGTCAACGATTCGACTTCTCCGGGCTCGAACAAACCGACATAATGAGATAATTCTTTAGGAGCCCTATATGCCAATACATGACTGGACTCGACTCGAACCAGGTGATTTCCACCATTTCCACCAACGGTGGATTGGAGCAATCGCCGATTGCCTGAATGGCGGGCTGTTGCCGCCTGACTACATGGCGTTGGCTGATCAGGTTACTGGCCGGCCTATCCCAGATGTTGTCGCCCTGCAGGTGCGCGAACTGGATGGCGAGCCGGGTGGCATTGCCGTCGCTTCAGCACCGCCCTCAGCCCGAGTAATTGCCAGGCTCGAAAAGATCAACTACGCCAAACGAGCCGATAGGATTGTCATTAAGCATAGACACGGTAGGGTCGTGGCGATTATCGAGATCGTGTCTCCGGGAAATAAAGACAGCAGAAATGCTTTCCGATCGTTCATTGAAAAAGCGGCGGACATTTTGAATCAAGGTGTGAATCTATTCGTCGTGGATCTCTTTCCGCCGACGCCCCGCGATCCCCAAGGCATTCACAAGGCTATCTGGGATGAGTTTGGCGATGAGCCCTTCGAGTTCCTGCCCGACAAACCTCTGACCGTCGCTTCTTATATTGGGGGCGAAATTCCAGTGGCCTACGTGGAATCGGTAGGTGTCGGTGATCCGCTGCCGTCGTTGCCGATTTTCCTTTCTGAGACTCGTTACGTACCGGCTCCATTGGAAGTAAGTTATCAACAGGCTTGGGCCACCTTTCCAGCCATGCTCAAGGAGCTGATGCACTCATAGTCATGGCGAGAATCCTGCTGATCGATGATGACGCCGATTTGAGCCGCTATCTCCAGCTTGCTCTGGAAGAGCGCGGCCATTTCGTGGAGTGCCTCGAGCGTGCCGAGCGCGGACCGGACACGCTGGCCGAAGGCGGATTCCATCTGGTTTTGCTCGACAACAAAATGCCGGGCATGTCGGGGATAGACTTCCTCGCAGCCTTGCAGGAGCGAAATCTCCGCATGCCGGTGATCCTGATGACAGGCCACACCACCACCGACACGACGATCCAGGCCATGAACCTGGGGGCATTCGACTACGTCATCAAGCCGATGGACTATCGCGAGTTGTTCGAGGAGCTCGACCGTTTGATCGGCGCCGCCTTGAGCATTTCCAGGCCGGCCCCGGACGTGCGCGTCCAAACAGACGCGAGCATGGATGACCCTTCGGTTTTGGCCATGCGCGGCACCAGCAAATCGATGCTCGAGGTCTACAAGCTGATTGGCCGCTTCGCTAAGTCCGGCGACGCGGTGCTTATCTTGGGCGAAACCGGAACCGGCAAAGAACTCGTCGCTCAGGCGATCCACCGCAATAGCCGACGCCAGGACAAACCTTTTGTCGCTCTGAACTGCACTGCTTTGAACGAAAACCTGCTCGACGACGAATTATTTGGCCACGAACCTGCGCGCCTTTACGAATGCCGCGAAATTGCGCAAGGGCAAATTCGAACACGCTCACGGCGGCACGCTTTTTCTGGATGAAGTGGGCGACATGCCCTTGGCGCTCCAGGCCAAGCTGCTGCGCGTTTTGGAAAACCAGGAAATCTGTCGCATCGGCAGCAACGAAGTGATCAGGGTCGATGTTCGCTTGGTTTCCGCCACCCACCGCGACCTGGAGGCAGGCGTCCGCGCGGGCACTTTTCGACAGGACCTTTTCTTCCGCCTGAAGGGATTGAAGATCTCTCTGCCCCCTCTGCGCGATCATGGCGCGGACTTGGAACTTCTGGCGAATTACTTTTTAGCCAGGGCAGCTCAAGATGCCGGCTGTCCCACGCCAAGTCTGCCGGACGGAGCAGTCACAAGACTTCATGCCCATTCTTGGCCGGGCAACGTCCGCGAACTGCGACACGCTATGTACAGTGCCTTCGGCATGTGCCGTGGGCCTCAGATCCTGCCGGGACATCTGGATTCAGTAATGGATCCGCGCCCGGACGCGGCGGTGCACGAGTCGAGCGAGAATCTGGCAATCGCCAGTATAACCGGAGCTATTCGCTGGGCCTGGAACAGCGGGCAGTCCAAGCTTTATCCGCTTCTGCACGATTTGCTGGAACGCGAGTTGTTGCGGATGGCCTTGGTGGAGATGGGCGGCAACCAGACCCAGGTCGCCGACCGACTTGGCATGGCCCGCGGGACGGTCATTGCTCGCATGCAGAAATACGGACTGAAATAAGAGAAAGCATTCCTTACCGATGGCATGCGTTCCACTGGTCCCTAGAGCGACTCATCTGAAGAGCGCCGAGCGCTCATCGCACGAACAATTAATCGTTATGCCCCGCTCTTCATACAGAGGCTCGCTGGTTAATCTCCCGGCGTGAATCCTGCCTTCAGATATTCAATTTGTTTGTTGGGCAATAGTTACGTCAAGATGCGACATTACTTTTTGTCGCTAGGGAATGACCGGCACGAGCTTTGCTTTTGTCCGATCTCATTGAAGCACAACTGAAACTCAGCAGTGCCTTCTAAACCCCGAACCCCTTCATTTTTCTGGAGAAAACCATGAACAGCGCGATCGCATCGTCACGTGGCCAAGGTCTTTCCCAAGAGCAGTTCAGCGTGGCCAATCGACAAAATGGCAAGACCGATACGGCGAATGCCCCGTCAGCAAGCAGCCAAGGCGCCGACACGCTAAAAGACTTTGTGCTCGCTCTGCTGCGTTCTTTCGCCGTCGGTGCAGCCTAATGATGTCATGTTCTTAGCCCCGACAAAAAGCTACCCATCCAACGAAAACTATCACCGAGCTATTAACGCTTAATGGAAACCAAGCGGAGGAGTCCATGTGCGCCACAGGCGACTCACCGATTGAGTCTATATGCGAAGGAAGTTCGCGACCTCCTGACTCGCGCGATGTGCCTAATGCATTCCAACTTCCCGCCGAACCGTCTCGAAATGGCGAGCCGGCCAATGATGTCAACGCAGCTAAGCGAGACCGAAACGCCTGGCTCGAGGCCCTTTTACGTGCTCTTTCGGCTTGGCCTTGCTGAACTCCCTAAAGGCAAACAACCCTCACCGGTTTATCGAATGGAGAATTCCAACCTATGAACGATTGCACTCAGGTATCGCCCCGCAAAGACCTTTCAACTCAGCAAGGTGGTGGCAAGCCAATCGAAATCTTGCTGGTGGAAGACAGCCCGGATGACGCCTGCTGGACCATGGAAGCTCTCAAGGAAGGCAGAGTCCGCAACAAGGTGAGCTGGGTCGAAGATGGCGTCGAAGCCATGGGCTTCCTGCGCCGCGAGGGGAGACATGCATCGGTGCAGCGTCCGGACCTCGTCCTTCTCGACCTCAACTTGCCGAAAAAGAATGGCAGGGAGGTGCTCAGGGAGATCAAGCAAGATCCTGACCTTAAGTGCATTCCCGTCGTCATTATGACCATGTCCGACGACCAAAAGGACATCGACGAGACCTATGATTTGAACGCGAACTGTTATGTGACCAAGCCAGTGGACCTGGACCGATTCATGGGCGTTGTTAGACGGATTGAGGATTTCTGGCTGACGGTTGTGAAGCTGCCCGCGGCCTGTTGAAGGAACTTTAGACGACCGGCAAAGTAAAATAGAATGTGCAACCTTCGCCAAGCCGGGACTCTACCCAGATCCGGCCGCCGTGGCCTTGGACGATCTTTTCGCAGATGGCGAGGCCGAAGCCGGTGCCGGGGTATAAGCGTTTGCTATGCAGACGTTCTCCCAGGTGGAAAATCCTTTCCAGATACTGTTCTTCGATACCGATGCCGTTGTCGCAGAACTTGAATAGCCATTGCTCTTCCTGACGCTCGGCCATGACTTGTACACGAACTGGCCTGTCGGCTCTGAACTTGACGGCGTTGCCGAGCAGGTTCTGGAACAGGAGCAGGAGTTCCGTTTGGCTGGCCATTACCGTCGGCAGACTTTCAGCAGTGAGTTGCCCACCGCTCTCTTCGAGGGCTGCCTGTAGGTTATCGCAGGCCATCGCAAAAACCTGTGCCGCAATCCACCGGCGCAACCGCCCTTTCTCCCCGAACGATCCGCGAATACTTCGACAAATCGTCGATCAACCGTTCCATGTTGTCGGCGCCGGTCACGATGCACCGAATGTAATCGTCGGCCGTGGCGTCAATTTGGCCCGAATAACGTTGTGCCAAGAGTTTGGGATAATTCTTCAAGGTGCGGAGCGGCTCGCGAAGATCGTGAGATGCGACGTAGGCAAATTTCTCCAATTCAGCATTCGAGCGCGCAACTCTTGGGCGCGCTCTTCAGCCAAAGCGGTCCGTTCAGCCACGCGTTGTTCGAGAATTCCATTTAGCGACTTCAGTTCCTCCTGAGCCTCTTTCATCTGCGTGATATCGAAGGCCACGCCTTGGAGATAGAGCGGCCTTCCTTTGTCGTCATGGACAACTTTGGCTTCGGCGAGCACCCACACCACCCGGCCATCGCGAGCTCGAAAGCGATAGACCGAACGGAAGGGCTGACCGTTGGCGACGGTGGGAGCGAATTCGAGGTTCCAGCGGTCGCGGTCTTCGGGATGTAATTGCCGATGCCAAAGCACCGGGTCGCTCAGCCATTCTTGCTGCGAGAACCCGAGCATGGTCTCGATTTGCGGACTGACGTACAATTCACCGACGCTGCCGTCCAGTGGCGCCATAAACGTGATCGCCGGAATCTCCTCAACCAGGCTCCGAAACCGCATTTCCGCTTTGCGGAGCTGTGCTTCTGCTTGCTCCCTTGCCGTGATGTCTCGGATCGTGCTGGTCACCAAGGTCCCCTCCGTGGTGCGCAGAGGACTCAAGCTGATCTCCACCGGAAATTCGCGGCCATTCTTGCGGCGACCGAATAGTTTTTGGCCGACTCCCATGGGTCGCAAACGGGGATCTGCGACGTAGACCGTTCGATGCTCGACGTGGGTGTTCCGGAATCTTTCCGGGAGGAGCATCTCGATAGCTTCCCCTATCATTTCCCTCCGAGGGTAGCCGAAAAGATTCTCCGTTTGAGAATTCACGAGCACAATGGCGCCGGCCTGGTTGACGATAACCATGGCATCAGGCGCCGCTTCCAGAAGACTGTGAAATTTCTCTTCGGCTTGTACAGTCCCGCGTTGCGTCTGTGCGGCAAAGGTGAGTTGTCTTCGCGTTTCGGCCTGTTCCAGTTGAGACAGTCGCCTTTGGAGGATTTCCACTTCCTCAAGGAGCTGTTCCCTGGATTTGTCTCGATCGGGGATGAGACTCATGGCGTGTTTCTAGCCCAACAGATTTCGCAGCCCGCTTCGGCGAAGCTCTGGTAAACGCTCACTCCAAAGTGAGGGCGTCGCAATCATCTCCTGGCACCGAGTTGAATGATCGGCAAGGATACCCGGGTCGTGTCTTCGTCCGCCAAGTCCTCGAATTCAAGTGACGCAACATCGGGCGCCGCCTCGATGATCGCGGCCTCGATAGCGCGAGTTTGGCGGATGGTTCGTGGAGTCGAAGCCGCACGGTGTCTCCGAGTACCAAAAGGACTTCTGCCTCGGCTTGTGGAACCCGTCGCTCGAGACGTGCTTTCTCCAATGCCTGATTGATGCGCTCTCTCCAGGTCGACGGGATGGAGTCCATGGAGCAACAGCAGACTGCCGACCAGGCCGTCACATGTCATAGCGTGGAGGATCGCCTGGCCAGGCACCCGGCGTCCGTGGCGAACGCCAGGATCTTCGACAGACCCACGCCATGGAGTTCGAGAAGCGAGCGAACCAATTCTTTCGCTGCGGCGCGGGCTGTGGGATCCTCTAAGCTCTCCAATGCCTGGATCAAGACTTCAATCCGCACAATGCGTTTCTGAAACTCCTTATCTTCGGCCATGCTTACACTCCGGTCGTAGCGACGGATTGCGGATGCCGCCAGTCCGGCTCTTTGTTCATGGAGGCCTGCGTGAATCGACGCAGCGCACGCACGGTGGTGCCGTACTGCACAACAGCCGAAGTCGACAGGAGCGAACCGGGCGGTTCATTCAGAAAGGGCATGAACTTATCGGGAAAACCAGGCATGGTGCAGCCAATGCAGACGCCACCCACGTTGGGACAGCCGCCGATGCCGGCCATCCAGCCGCGTCTTGCCGACATTACACTGCACGACTGGCCCCCAGCAGCCCAGCTTGACGATGCACTTGGGAGATCCGTATTCGCCGGCGAAATCGGCTTGCTCGTAATAGCCTGCTCGGTCGCAGCCTTCGTGCACCGTGCTGCCGAACAGCCAGGTTGGCCGAAGTTGTTCATCCAGCGGGATCATCGGAGCAATTCCAGCGGCCTGATAGAGAAGGTAGAGAAGCGTTTCCATGAAGTTATCCGGCTGCACAGGGCAGCCGGGCACACACACGAGTGGGATTTCCGCCTTCGAGCGCCACTTCCAGCCGAGGTAATCCGGCAAGCCCATGCAACCTGTCGGATTGCCAGCCATTGCATGAATGCCGCCATAGGCGGCGCAGGTACCGGCTGCCACCACCGCCCATGCTTTCGGAGCCAGCCGGTCGATCCATTCGCAACTCGTAATGGGCTGATTGGTTGTATTGTCGTTCCCGAATGCAGCCCAATAGCCTTCACCTGCGAGCTTCTCATTGGGAATGGAGCCTTCGACAACAAGCAGAAAAGGCCCGAGTTTGCCTTCATCGGCGAGAAACCAGTTCTTCATGAACTCGTCGCCGTTCTCATACGATAAGACCGGATTGTGGAGATGAACGCGTGGGATGCCAGGAATGGCGCCCAGGAGAACGTCTTCAATGCTGGGTTGCGTGGCGGCCGTGATGGAGATCGTGTCGCCGTCGCAGCTAAGGCCGCCAGTAAGCCAAAGGATGTGTATTTCGGGAATGGCCGATCGCCGTTGGGTCTTCCGGCCATAGGGGACTGGCGATTCCGTCATGGATCATCTTCCCTTCTCATGAGGCTCGACAGTAATCCCGTCGAGAGGAGGAGTCAAGCTTCCGAGATGGGGTAGTTTTATGCTGAGGCGATCACGACTGGTAATTATGGTATTTGATTACGGCCTGGTTGCTTGCGTTGGCTACTTCCTTTCAGGTTGCTCATCAGCCTGCACCGGCGTCAGCGTCACCTTCCGGAATTCGACACGGCCGTGATCGCCTTGAAGTAGGATGGGGCCGGGTTTGTCTTCATCGCTGTCAAGTGCACCGCCTGTGATCCCGGGAATCGTCTGACGATCGATGATACGCTCGCCATTGAGCACCACGGTGACCACCCGACCCACCAAAGTCACATCCAGCGTCTGCCATTCGCCTGCTTTTTTCCCGGCATTGACGCTGGGCGTCAAGAACCCGTATACGCCGCCGATGTAATGGCTATCGGGCTCTAGGCCGAAGTTGTCCTCGATCTGCACCTCGTAGCGACCGCGCAGATAGACGCCGCTATTGCTCCCCTTCGGGTAGCGGAACTCCGTGTGCAACTTGAAGTCCGTGAACTTCCGCTCGGTCAGCAAATCGTTGCCGGGAACCGCGTTCACCATCACGCCATCCCGAACCAGCCACCCGTTCTTGACGCTGGCAGAGCGCGGTTTCCATCCGCCAAATCGCGGCCATTGAACAGTTCGACCGGTTGGCCCCAAGAAGGCGGATGGTCCCGCTTGAGTGAAGGCGCCCGCCGGCCCTCCCAGGTAAGGTGGTTGCCCTTTTCATCGGTCGTCTCACCTCGCAGCACGTCGCCTTCGAGTTTCGCTTGAAGGCTTGGTCATCGGTGCGAGACTCCCATTGCGGCGGAATCGCGAAGCGGAGTTTGCCTTGGTCGAGAATCACGTGGGCGATGGGACGGGCGGTGCCGAACCGGCTCACATACGAGCCGACGAGTGTGCGATATCCCGACACCCTTACTTCCAGCCAAGAAGGATAATCGCCATCGGCGCCATGAACGGTGATATCCCATCGCCCTACCACCGACTGCCCTTGGGCTTTCGCGGCCGGCTTATCCTGTGCCGCGACAGAACCCCTTGCCATCAGGAGCAGCATCAGGCCAATCGCCATCCGTTCGAATCGAAACAAGGGCATAGGTTTTCTCTTGTTTGACAAAGGGGCCAGTTCACTGTTTTCACTCTCCATTCGGTTATCAAGCTACTCGATGTTCTTTCCTGGATCCAGATTCGGGCGAAAGGCTGGCAGATGGCTAAACCCAGGATACAATCAAAATCGGTTAGTTTGGCGGAAGCGACGAAATAGAACAAGCGAGTTGATTATTCAGGCTTTTTGGCAATTTCTCTTCCGTATTGGCAACCCAGCATTGCTGGATCTCTCATGATCGAACGCCTTTACGTTCACAACTTCCGTTGCCTCGAGAACTTTACGCTCGATCTTACCGGTCGGCCCTCAGCACTCCTAATCGGGAGGAATGGAGCGGGAAAGTCGACCTTACTGCAGTGCCTCAAGCTCTTTCAGAGCATCTGTCGCGGGTCCGGCCGAGTTGGCAGCCTTATCTCGGCGAGCGATTTCACTCAGCACCGCACAGATCAGCCAATGCGGTTCGAGCTGGAAATAACGCTAGCGGGTAAGAGGTTCAAGTATGCGGTTTCGTTGAATGGCCACCCAAGTTCCGAGAGGCGCGTATCTTGGATGAAGGCTTGTGGGTTGACGGAAATGTCATCTTCAGCCGACACATTTCGCAGGTTCAGCTCCCAGGGACGAGAACCTTTTGGCCTCGACTGGCATATATTCGCATTGCCGGTCATCAACGAACTGCCTGGCGAAAGTGCAATCCAAGACGTCAAGGCGTTCTTTGCCACAATGGTCTTAGTCGCACTATTCCGGCGAACATGACTGGGTTTTCCGAAGAACCCACGATGGAGTTGCGGGACGACGCCTCAAACTACGCATCGTGCCTAAGGGCACTACTCGGGCAAAAACCAGCTGCCTATGGCGCATTCGATTCCTACGTGAAGGCCGTGATTCCTGACTTCTCGTCGATCGAAAATGTCGAGCGCGGCGAGAACGGTACGCAGCTGATCGTCAAGTTCGATTTGCAGAATCTACGGCGCAGTCTTGCCGTCGAGTTCAAGGCACTTTCTGACGGTGAGAAATGCTTCTTCCTCAGCGCCTACATCATCGCTGCCAACACGGTAGGTTCGCCTGTCATCTGTATGTGGGACGAGCCGGACAACCACCTTTCGCTCTCGGAAGTCGGTCAGTTCATCACCGGCTTGCGTAAGATGACCAATCAGAATGGCCAATTCATTGCAACGACGCACCATCCGGAAACGATCCGCAAGTTTTCGGACGAAAGCACATTGGTGCTCAGCCGCAAGTCCCATCTGGATCCCGCAGTGGTGAGATCACTCACAGAATTACCCTACCGTGGCGATCTGATCAACGCTCTTATTCGCGACGAGATCATTGGGTGACCATGAACCGATACGCACCCCATGTCTACGTCATACCCGAAGATGATTGCGAACAGGCAAATCGCGGACGGGTTCGTCCTGCATCATCAAGTGAAACAGACAGCCGAATACAGGTTGTGCCTCCCGCAGGGGGCTGGTCAAAGGTTCTCAAGACATTTCGTGATGAATACATCGCAAAACTACGCGATTACCCACATGCTCATGTCATCATGCTCATTGACTTTGATGACCATGTCGAAAACCGCAGAGCACGAGTTTGACCAAGAGATTCCAGTGCAGCTCAAAAATCGCGTGTTTGTGATTGGATCGAAGAACACACCGGAGGCGCTTAAGCGAGGACTAAACAGAAGTTTTGAGGCGATTGGATGCTCTTTGGCCGCGGATTGTGATTCCGGCACGACGGCATTATGGGATCACGAACAGCTTCAACATAACGAAGCTGAGCGACAGCATTGGTTGAACCATTAAGCCATTTCTTTTCTGGTTCTTCGCGTTTTCGAGTGGGTGGTTTTTGGCCTTCCCCTGCGCGAGACCCTGTGATTTATCGGATTAAATGCTCTTTTGGTGGGAGCGAAATTTGGGTCATACTTTTGCGATGGCAAAATTCAAGCAACTGTATGACCTCTACCGATTCCCCGGTCTTGTTCCTTACCCCCGCATCCGAGGCATGTTTGGTGATCCTGGGTCAGTGGTTATCTTGCTGCGCCCGCCGTCAAAAAAAACGGAATGTTCCGTCTGTGGCCAGTTCTATTGGACTCGTTACGATGAGCGTTCTCGGCGTGCTCGGGATCTCTCTTGTGGCGACAAACGTGTCTATCTCCAATTCAACTTGCGAAGAGTCCAGTGTTTGCGGTGCGGCGGCGTGAAAACCGAACGATTGGACTGGCTTGCCGACAATACGATGTACACGAAGCGGTTCGCCTTCTACGTGGGGTCGGCGTTGTCGGGAAACACCCATCAAGGAAATAGCGGAGGAACTCTTCCTCGATTGGCACACCGTCAAGGAACTGGACAAGCAATACATGCACAAGCAACTGCGCCGAGCTGGAAGTCCTGCCACTCGCGTAATCGGCATCGACGAGATCGCCATTGCCAAGGGGCACCAGTATCGCATCGTGGTCAGCGACTTGGAACGGGGCCGCGCCATTTGGTTTGGTGGCAAGGACCGTTCCGAGAAGCGAGCATGGACGAGTTCTTTGCCTGGCTTGGGCCGATAAAATGCGGACAAATCCGATTGGCCGTCATGGACATGTGGTCAGCGTTCCGAACGTCGACCCTCAAAAATGGCAACGCCCCGCAAGCGACGATCTTGTACGACAAGTTCCACATCCTGAAGCATCTGGGCGAGGCAATGGACAAGGTTCGTAAGCACAAGTACGCGTTTTCAGGGCAAGGATGGGCGGTTCGTGAAGGGTCGCAGTACAGTTGTTCGCACTCGGGAAATCTAGGCACGACAACGGCACACGGGCTCTGAAGCTTGTTGCAAGGCCAAACACGCGGCTGAACAAGGCCTATCTCCTTAAGGAGTCAATTGGGGCAGACTGTGGGACTACACCAGTCCCTATTGGGCGAAATGTTTTTCCATCAGTGGCGAGAGTCGCTACGCTGGCAGAGACTGCAGCCGTTCGAGAGCTCCGCAGATCGGTAGCAATCCATTGGGATGGCATTGAAGCTTATTGCCATGAAGAGAATAAGGTTCCCCTGGGCTTCGTCGAGGGCTTCAACAACAAGGTTCGGGCTATCCAGAGAAGGGCATACGGTTTCCGCGACGAGGAATACCTCCGACTGAAAATCCTATCCTGCATGCTGCCAAAACTGCCAAAATGACCCACTCAAAAACGCAAAGAGCCTCTTTTCTAATGCAGCGGCCGACACTCGAGTTTGAGCCACAGAGCTCCTGTCTTCCTTCAACTAGAACTGACTATCAGCTCCGTGTCGAATCGTGCACATTGCAAACAAACGTCCGCTTCCATTGACGCCCTAGCCCCGGATCGCGCCACGATTCTCCACGCCAGGCAAGATGGCCGTCGGGGCGGACCAGCATGGCGCCTGGCTCGGAGCCGTACGTCGCTTTGAACCCGCCTTCGGCGTCTTGATAAACCGCGATGGGAAACGATTGCTTCACCGCCGAATCGGGCTCGACAATCGCGACCCAACGCACCAAGCCATCAAGGCCGGTCTCCGTCATGTAGGCGGCCAGGTCCGCCAGTCTTCATGGACTCCGATCCTGGACAATACGCGATGACCACGTGTTCGGTGCCGCGGAGAATATCGAATAATCGGTACGGAAATCCGACCCCCATGCGTCGCAGTCCCAGGCAATCCGGCACTCGGTCGCCGGCGACAGGCCCCGGACAGCACTGGCTGAGTGGTAGTCGCATTCTCAATCCAGGCGCCGCCCGGTAGGAAACGAGAATCTGCGTGTCTGTAAGTCGATCCTCGGGTTCCCGATTAAGGCTGCGGACGGCTTGGGTGGTGCGGGCGACGACCTCCGCGACTGACGTACGTGGCGCTCGGATTCGTCACTGTCCAGTAAGCTCTCCTTTGCCGTCTCCTTTCAGCACCAGGGCCATCTTCCAGGCAAGGTTGTAAGCGTCTTGGATGCCGGTGTTCATCCCCTGGCCGCCTGTTGGCGGATGAATGTGAGCTGCGTCCCCAGCAATGAATGCGTTGCCGAGCCTATAAGTGCGCCGCCAGTCGCATGCTGATGCGAAAGAGGGAGGACCAACGAAGATCGCTCAACCGGGCTTTTTCGGGCAAAAGCTTGTCGGCCACGGCTTGAAGGGGCTCGATGCCGGGAGCCGGTAACTCCGACTGAATGCCATGCCCGGTTCCTTCCGACGGCCGGGCAGATCCGGCCGGCGCGATGATCGACACGCGATACCGGCCCGCTTCCGGCAGCGGCACGGCGATGAAAATCTCGGGCGGCCCGTCCTGCACGGGCTGGATGAGCCCCGCCATCACCCCGCGCGCACCGACCAGGGGTCGATATGCACGTCGCCCAACATGAATGGCAGTGGGATGGCACTGCCTTCAAATGCGATTCCCAGCGCCTGGCGAACCGCGGTGTCCGCACCGTCGCAGCCGATGACATCACGCGGAAGTCGGCCTCCTCGCGGCCGCCAGCCCCATCGACCAGCACTGCTCGCACGCAACCATCCGTTGTGTGTCAGGTCCTCCAAGGAAATGCCGCGCTCGATTTCGAGGCCGAAGCTCGATAAATGCCGAGTGAGCAATCGCTCGGTATCGTTTTGCGGCAGCCCGAGCCTGGCGTAGGGAAGATCGGAGAGGTCAACGGTCACATCTTTGACCTGCCCGTTAATGAAGCTGGCGAGCTGGCGTCAGATCCAGATTCCGCGCGTCGATTTCATGTCGCGGGCGATGCCCATGTCGTCCCAGACTTCCAGAGTTCGGGAAGTGACACCGATGGCCCGGCAATAGGGCAGCGGCTGGTGCAGCCGATCGACAACGCGCGGCCGAATGCCGTGACGCGCCAATTCGCACGCCATGGTAAGGCCGACTCGGACCGGCTCCAACCACGAGAACAAGGCTCTCGCTTCCTTTGCCGGAAGTGAACATGTAGCTAACTCCAGCTCGTTCGTGCTGCAACGCGCCAATGGTCGATCAGAGAATTGCCAAGTCGCGATTGCCGATTTCCTTGATCCGGCAATCGGGCCATTTTTCCAAGTACGTATAGCGCGGATGGCGCGATCCTTATAAGGGTCATTACGCGTTGCGTTGTAGCAGCAGATCAGCGCCCAGCGCGGCAAGGCGCTCAATTTTGGCTGAACAGTGCAGCAAGTTGCAATGGAAAAAGATCGCCGAGCCTGGTTCCAGTTCGCAGTGGACCAGCTCCAGGCGTTCGAGTGCGACGTTGACGCGTTCCATGTCGGCACCGGTTTGGTCGCCCACTTTGACGTGATCGATACGTCCCAGGCGGTGCGAACCCTTGAGCACTTGCAAGCAGCCGTTTTCTCTGGTGGCTCTATCCACGGCAATCATGCAGCTTGCCAAGAATGGGAATAGGCAGGCATTGTAGTACCAATAGCCATAATCCTGATGCCATTCCCATGCCCCGCCGGTTAAAGGTTCTTTCAGGATCATCTTGTGGTGGTAGTGGTAGACTTCTCCTTCGAGCAGGCGCTCCATGGAGTCGACGATGCGGCGACACGGACAAAGGCGCTGCAAATGTCGTCCCCCAGCTCATTGTCGACGGTAAGTTTGATCGTGCCACCTTGGCCATCGCGCCGGTTGGCGGCCTGATTTCCTTGCAGATGCTTCGCCCGCGCCAAGGTACGCAAGAGATTCATCTCCTCCGCGTCGAAAAGATCGGCGACGACGAAATAGCCATCGCGTTCAAGCGCGGATCTGATCGTCGCTAATCTGAAATCCGCTCATTGGCTTTGGTCCCCGCTCAGAGGGTTGCCGGCTCTTGATGCAGCCTTAGGGTGATTTTAGCCTGCGATGACATTTTGTCAGCTAATCGGTGTGAAGTGTTCTCCGGGGATGAAGCGGTATCTTTCTGCATCACCACTGCTCGCTTCCAGAACCAACTACTCGCACCGAGATTTATCGCAAAAACCATCTTTTCCGCAAAATTGGTGCTTGTAGAATGATCGGTATCAGGGTATTAATGATGTACCTGAGGTCAGGGTTTGCGCACCCTTGGTGCGATCCGCTTTGGAATGGAACAGAGCCGGAATTCTGCACGGAAGCCGGAAGAGGAAGCAAGAGTCTCGTTCAAGCCTTTCGCTGCCCCGGCAGCCGATATCACCCCTGCTATCGAGGCAAAGACGAGCCGGTCGTTCGCACGGTGAGTTTCCGATCGTAGCTGCTCGATGGCAGTTGCGGAGGAATTCGCTGGGAGCTTTCCGGACGAGCTTTGTCCACACGAATAGCAATCGGGTTCGCCTTCTGGGCGTTATTTTCAGCATCTGAAAGTTCATACTCTCATAAAAGAATGGGAAGCACCTTGCCATGCCTCTCCCCTTATGGTTTCGTTCCCTCGCTAGGCGTCAGGATTCCTCGAACCGCAAAATGCCTTTGCGAAAGAATCAATTCGGTCATCTCCACATGGAGTTACTGGAAGATCGGCTGGCGCCATCGATAACGCCCGTTCCCGATTTCGCACACAATGCTGTCGCCTTCGACGGTGCTCCCACCGACACTCTTTACCTCAAGATCGTCGGTGGCCTCCTGGAATGGAGCCCGGATGGAGTCAACTTCACTTCCAATGTCGACCCGAACCCGCCGGGCGTGGAATCGTTCACGGTCAATTCCGCGAGCCAAATCACGAGCAACCTTTTCAGCACCCTGTATATCGAAGGCATGACAGGCGGCGCCGGCACCTACACGGCCACGAACGGCAACATTCAGATAGATCAATCGATCTTCACCGAAGGCAGCAATCTGTCGTTCGTCAGCACGGCACCGGCGACAACATTGCCATTGCGCCGGCAACTTCCTCGGTGGTCATCAGCACGCGCGACCTTCCGGTTGGCGGCAATCCGGCATCGAGCATATCGATCGGCAATTCCGGGCAACTTGTCCATGCAGGCCACGAACATCACGCTGGGGACAGCAACAAACTACGCCGCCCTCTATAGCCAGGTTGAAGCGGGCAGCTGCTTTACGCCGGGCTCGATCACGCTTGCCGTTACGCAGGACGGGGGCATCGGCACCGGCACCGGGTTCGATTTTCCTCTCCTGCCGCAGTTGAACACCAGACGGCGACGATTACGCTGAACGACGCCAGCGTGGACGGGGTGGCTCGTCACCTTCACTTCCGAGGCATCCAATCTGCAAGTGAATACTGCCGCGCCGACTTCCAACTACGCTGGGAATACGGTGCAGACTGGTATCGACAAGCTCGAGACATTACGCTGATTGGCGGGGTCACCGTCGCCACCTCGACATCGACGATCACTTTGAGTCACCGCCAGCTCGATCGTGGGGTCGAGTTTCACTGCCACGACATCAGCGACGTCGGATGCCGAAGTCAACCCCATCGCCGTCAAGATCGGCGATCGCCATTGGCGTCGATAACACCACCTCGGCAATCACCGTCGCCGGTAGCATCGACACGACGGGCGATACGTTTATTCAGTCCAACGCGGTCAACATGTTGAACCTCTTTGCCAATGCCGGCGGCAATGCCGGCGCGCGGGGCCGCGATTGCCGTCGGCGTCGCCAATTCGACTTCATCCGCCGTCGTCGCCCCGACCGGCGCACTTGAATGTCGGCGGCAACCTGACCGATCAGGCGACCACGACCAACAACAAATCCGTCTACGCCGAAACGACCACGGGCGCGGACGGCAATGTCGGGGTCGCCGCGGGCATCGCCTATGTACGACGATACCACCACCGCCAGCTGGGCGGAACCGCACTGTGGCGGCGACGCCTTGGTTCAGTCCAGCGAAGTCAAGAGCGGCGTCGCGGGCACGAAGCTTTACCTTATCCCGTGCCCTTTTCATCGGCGTGAGCACCGCCGCGGGCGTCGGCACGGACGACACCGGCGATCTGCTCACCGAACTTACAAGGCGCCGCCACTACGACGGTCATCAATAAAGCGCAGATCTCGTCTCCGACCAATCGAACAGTCAGCAGCAAGCGGGCCAGAAAACGGCAAGGACAGGCTCCCAGTTTCCAGGCGTCCGCGGCCGTCGCCATTGATGATGGAGATCAACGACTGCACGGCCACCATCAGCCCCGCATGCCATCGTGCGCGTAACCGGCAACGTCACCGTCGATGCCAATATCAACGATCAACCCGTCGTCATTGCCAACTCTGGGATCAGCCCACCGGCAATCCTGCCAACCCGCCTACGGGCTCGACCACGTTCGCCGGCTCGGTGGCCGTGGCCATCGGCCTGTATACGAACACCGCGACGTCGTTCATCGACGCGGAGCCAACGTCGACGCGGGGGCGAGTTTATCCGTGACTTCGAGGCGCTGAACGATTACCAGTGGGCTTCGGGCTTAACCTTTATGCGGCAGCCACGCAAACGCCGACTGACACCACGAGCGATATGGACGCCACGTCGGTAACCGTCAATCCCAACGACATCGTCGAGGTCGATAACGGCCATACGGCCGGCGGCACGGTCGGCGATTGGTACCAGTTCATCGGCGGAGCGTCCGTCCCCAACGTGAACCTGACGACAGAAGACTTTAGCAACGCCGCCCTCTGGGACGATCTGGGGCCGGCTGGGAGTTCAAAGCCAAGAGCGTAGTCCAGAATTTCACCACCTACTTGAACAGCAGCTTTGGGGTAGGCAATGACCTTGCCGACACCTGGAGCCAGGCCACCGCCACCAATAACAATGCCAAAGTCGCGGTCGCTGGTTCCTTCACGCTGCTTACCCTCGATCAGACGAGCAACGCCTATATTGGACAGGGGGCGCAGATCAATCAAGACGCCTCTCCGACCTATCGGACCGGGAACAGAGACGTATTCGTCCTCGCCACCGGCACCAACTCCTCTGTGGACCTGGGCGGCAGTGCGCAAACGCCTGGCCTGGCCGGCAGCAACATGGAATTCGAGATCAGCCCCCAAAAGCCCGGCGCCGGCCTGGCGGCGGCGGATGCTTCGATCGGAGCCGCCCTGGTGGTCATCGAGTACACCGATGACGATACGGCCACGATCGACAGCGGCGTCCACCTCTACGCAGACAGCCTCGACGTAGACGCCGAGACAGCCGTCGGTAATATCGACGCCATTATTTCGGGGGCCTCGTCGGGCAATTTCGGGTTCATTGGCGTCTTCTCCGTCGTGACTGTCAACGACACGACGATCGCGCAAATCGCCAACGGAGCGGAGATCACCATCGGCGACGCCGACGTCGTCGAAACGTTTGCGGCTGCCTAGCCTGGTCCCCGCCCTGACGACAGCCGCCATCCAGAGCAACGCCCTGCATGGGACGCCTGGGACGGACAGCAATGGCAACCCGACTAACACCATCAATGCCAGCCTGGTAGTTCAAGCTCACGACGCCACCGACGTGTTCGCACTAACGGGCGGGATCATGGCGGCCCAGAACGCCGGGGTCGGCGCTGCAGCAAACGTCGCCTTGATCACGTCGCGACACCGAGGCCTTTATCGGCGACCCCAGCGGCACGACTGCCACCCAGGGCAGCGCCACCGTCAGCTCGGCCGGCAACGTCATCGTCGACGCCAAGAATACGGGTATTGTCGGTACGCTGTCGCTGGCCGCCGCCAAGGTCGCCGACAGTTCGCCGCAGCCGAACACGAATCAGCAGCAAAGCGCACCCTCGGCCCAAGGACAGTCGGGCGGCTCCTATGGCATCGGCATTTCCGGTGACGCCTCGTTCGACCAGACCAACGACACCACGCTGGCGTATATCCACGACGTCGTTGTCTCTGCCCCGGCGCTGAGCGTGAATTCCACGAACAAGACCTTCTTGCTTTCGATCGCTGGCTCGGTCGCGCTGGTGCTGAAGGCGAACGGTACGTCCGTTGGCCTGGCTGGTTCCTATACAGAGAACGACATCGGCGGCACGACCGAAGGCTTCATCGATAACTCGACCGTCACGTTGACCGGAAATCTGACTGTCGACGCTACCAGCACGGGACAAGACTACTCCATCGCCGCCAGCGGCTCCCTGGCAACGAACGAAAACGGCATCAGTGTCGCAGGCCAGGTCAGCGTCAACAGCATGATGGCCCACGACGGAAGCCGATATTGTCGACGGCAGCAGCGTCACGGCCGACGACGTGACGCTGACCGCAACTAATTCGGATAGCATCTTCTCCATTGCCGTGCTCTGGCTTATGGAGGCAAAGCAGGCATCGGCGCCGCCGTCAGTTTGGATTTCATTCCAGGCCCAGGCGACTCGGAAGCGACCGACGCCTTTATCCAGGACTCCGATATTGCCGCGAGCGGGACCGTGCAAGCCAGCGCCGACGGCGACGAAAGCATCTTCGGCATCACGGCCGCATTGGGGGCCAGCAAGGCGGGCATGGCCGGGGCGATTTCGATCTCGATCAATACCATTTCGCCGACGAACGAGGCCTATTTCGGCGGCGAGAAGAGCACCGGCATAGCTGCCGAAGGCGACGTGAAGCTCAGCGCGACCGATGACTCAACGATCCAGACGATTGCCGGCGGCATCGGGATTACCGGCGGGGTGGTTGGGTTCGGCATCTCCTTCGCCTACGACGACATCACCGGGACCACCGAAACGGAGCTGCTCAATTCCGTGCCGGTCATTACCCTGGGCACGCTTCGAACAGGACACGACTTCCACGCCGACCATCCAGCTCATCGCGATCGGCGGTGCGGCGGATTTAGGTAACAGTGGCGGGCCAGCCGTTGCAGCCGGAGCCGCCGTTGCCGTAAACAGCATCACCAGCAACGTACTGGCCCTGGTCAATCCCGACACGCTGGTCAAGGCGTTCACCACGACGATCGAAGCGATATCCGGTGCGGTCGTTCAGATGCTGGCGATCGGCGCGGAGGCGCGCTCAACAGCGACGATGGCTTCGCTTTCTCGTTCGCCGGCTCGGGGGTCAGCAACACGATCGACGACACGGTCGAAGCCGAGCTGCTGGCCGGCAGCAGCGTGACCTCGACGAGCGGCCCCGTAACCGTGAGCGCTTCGGACAGTTCGACGATTCAAGTTTTTGCCGGGGGCTTTGCCCTGTCGGTCGCTGGTGGCGACGGCGGTGGCGTCGCCCTTTCATTTGGCGCCTCGGTCGCGATCAACAACATCGGCAATACGATTGAAGCCCTGGTCACGGACGCCAACGTCAGCGGGACCGGTGGCGTCAAGGTGAGCGCCACGGAAGCGGCACAGATCGAGGCCCTCACCATCGCGGGCTCATTCTCCATCGCCACGGGCGACGGCGGCGCCGCTGGCTTTGCCGGCGCGGGGGCAGGTTCCGGCAACACGATTGCCAACACGACATCCGCCAAGATTGTCGACGGCAGCCTGGTTACTTCCGGTCCCGGTGGGTTGGTGCAGGTGACGGCCTCGGACACGTCGGGGATCACTGCCAATGCCGGGTCCGTCGCGGTCACCGTTGCGATCAGCGAAGGGGGCGGGTTGGGCGGAGCAGTCGGCGCCGCGGTAGCAGTCAACACCATCAGCAACTCCGTCGCGGCCTACGTCGATGACTCGACAGTCACCTCGGGGGCGCGGTCAAGGTCAGCGCCGCGGCCGACGACAACATATTCACCATCGCGGTCGGCGTGGCGCTCGCCGCTGCCGGCGGGGATGGCGGTGGCATCTCTTTCGCCGGTGCCGGCTCCGGTTCCGGCAACACCATTTCCAATTCGGTCGTGGCGGCCATCAAGGATGGCAGCACCGTGACCAGCGCCGACCTGGGCCTGTCACTGTGTCCGCCACGGACGGGTCCAAGATTACGGCTGCGGCGGGATCGGTCGCACTCGGCGTCGCCGGGGGCGAAGGCGGCGGAATTGGCTTGGCCGTCGGCTTGTCGGTGGCATCGAACCAGCTGGGCTCGGCCGGTTCGCCCGATTTGGTCGAGGCCTTCATTGATGACTCGAATGTGACGGGGCTGGCGGAGTCAATGTCAACGCCATGTCCACGGCCAAAATTTGGGTGCTGACCGTTGCCGGGTCGTTCGCAGGCTCCGGCGGCGAAGGCGGCGGAGTGGCGTTTGCAGGGGCCGGCGCCTGGCTCGGGCAACACCATTCACGATTCAGTCGAAGCGCTCATCTCCGGCGGCAGCAACGTCACCACGACGGGCGGCGCCGTGACGTTGTCCGCCCAGGATAACTCGACGATCTTTGCCGATGGCGGCGGCATCTCGCTCGCCGGCGCATTCGGTCAAGGCGGCGGCGCTTCGGTTACGGTGGGCGCGGCTGTTGCCATCAACACCATCGGCAACACAATTACGGCGGCAATCGAAGATTCCACGGTCAACTCATTCGCTGGCGTGAGCGTTACCGCTTCATCCGGGGCCAGCATTCTCGCCGTATCCGTCGGCGTTGCCGGCTCGTTGGCCGGCGGCGAGGGCGGCGGCATCGCTCTGGCGGGAGCTGGTTCCGGCTCCGGCAACACGATTAATAACGTCATCGAAGCCTCCATCAAGGGCGCCAGCCGGGTCACCAGTGGTGGCCCGCTTACTTTGTCGGCAACGGACAATTCCTCGATCACGGCCGGCGCCGGGTCGTTGACCTTCGCCGTGGCCGGCGGGCAGGGCGGCGGTTTTGCCGGCTCCATCGGCGTGGCCGCGGCTTCCAACGAAATTGGCAATACGGTCACGGCCGCGATTGAAGACGCCACGGCAAATTCCGCAGGTGGAGTCGATATCTCGGCCACGAACAGTTCGGCTATTTTGGCCGTCACGGTGGCGGGCGGCGTTTCCGGGGCAGGCGGCGAAGCGGGAGGCATCGCTTTTGCCGGGGCTGGGGCTGGCTCGGGCAACACCATCGGCAACACGACGCAAGCTTTTATCAGTCAGAACAGCTTCGTCACCACTACTCAAGGCCAAGAAGTGGAGCTCAATGCCACCGATAGTTCCAGCATCACGGCCGACGGCGGCGGCGGCACCCTCGCGGGTGCTGGTGGGATGGGTGGCGGGGTTGCAGTCGCTATCGGCGCAGGCCGTGGCGATCAACTCGATCAGCAACGTCACCGATGCCTATATCGACCATTCCATAGTGACCAGCGCGGGCAAGGTCAACCTGTCGGCCACTTCGAACTCGCAGATCTATGTCGTGGCCGTGGGCGTAGCCATTGCCGTTTCGGGAGGCGCTGGGTTTGGCATCTCCGCCTCCGGGTCGGGTGCGTCGGCCACAAACTCCATCAATAACAAGATCGAGACATTCATTGCCGATGCCAGCATGGTTTCGGCAGCGGCCGCCGGCCCCGACGCGGTGAGCATGACCGCGCTCGACAATTCCTTGATTCATTCGCCTGCTCTGCCATCAGCGCCGCCGTCGGCATCGCGCCGGTGGGCCTGGCTCTGGCGGCTGGCGTGGTCGTGGCTCAAAACGACATCGGCAACACGGTGGAGTCCTTTATCGGCTCGGCCACCGGCCCCGCCGACAGGACCATGGTGACATCCGCGGGCGGCGTCGAGGTCAATTCGAACTCTACGTCCACCATCGATTCACAGGGCGTGGCGGTGGGAGCGTCCGCTTCCATAGTCGGATTGGCTGGCTCGGGCGCCAGCGCACTTAACAACACCGACAGCACGATTACCGCCGTCGTGCAGAATGGTGCTACGGTCGGGGCCACGGGCGCCGTGCAGATCGAAGCCACGGATGCGGCCAATATCGACTCGACCGTCGGCGCCGGAGCCTTTTCAGTCGGCGTCGTCGCCGTTTCCATTGGCGTGTCGCTGAACAACAGCACCATCGGTGATACGGTCAACGCTTACATTGGCAAAGCGACGGTGACCACCAGCGGCGGCGCTGTCGACGTTTCGGCAACTTCCACGGCCACTATCGGCGGCGAAGCGGTGGCCACGTCGGTAGCCGCGGGCATCGGCGGATCGGGCGCGGGCGGCGAATCGACTTCCACCGACAATGTCGCCACGCAGGCGTACCTGGCCACGGGCGCCAACGTCGCCACGCACGGCGGCCAGCTCAACATCACGTCCAAGGCCACGCCGCAAATCAGCGCCGAGGCCGACGGCGGCTCATTGGGACTTGTGTCGGCGGGCGTCATGCTGTCGACCGCGACGCTGAACGGCCCGACCCGCGCCTACATCGGCGAAGGCGTGACGGTCAATGCCGGCGACGTCTCGGTCAAGTCCCTGTCCCAGGACAATGGGAACACCGACGCAGTTACCGCCACCACCAGCCTGGTGAATATCGGCGGCGTGGCGATCGGCGTCACCAACGCCACTGCATCCATCGAAGACACGACCGAGGCATTCATCGGCCGCGAGGCTGGAACCACTCCGACCAACGGCCCGACCACCATCACGGTCACGGGCGGCAGCACGCTCCTTGTTGAGTCCAACTCGACAACCACGGCACAAGTCAATGCCCCGGGCGGTACAGCGGGCCTCATCAGCGTTAGTTCGACTTCCATGAACGCCAACGTCGACGGCTCTACCAATGCCTACCTCGGCGGCGATGTGACGTTCAACGCACCGACGGCCACAGTCGAGGCGCAATCGAACAACGGCGGTTCCACCAAGGCGACTATGGTCGGCGTTGCCGCCGTAGCGGCCAATGTTGCCCAGGTGGAAGCCGAGAATTCGCGAGGCGTGACGGCCTACGTCGCCACCGGCGCCGACGTGAAAGCGCCAACCACCACCTTGACGCTCCAGGCGAACTCGACCGAAAGCGCGACAGCCAACCTTAACGGCGGCAACGGCGGCCTTATCAATGTCGCCGTTTTGCTAGATAGCTCCACGGTCAGCGGGACAACACAAGCCTACGTCCCCGCCGGCGCCACAGTTAATCTGGGTGGGCTCAACGTCAAGGCGGACGTCGTGGGGGCCAATGCGAACAACAACAGCACCCTGGTTTCCATAGGACTTGCCGCCGGCGCCGGCACGCAAAGCAATGCCACCGTTTCGGGCAGCTCGATCGCATACGTGAACGGCAATGGCTCGACGCTGCAGGTGAGCGGCCCGCTCAGCATCTCGGCCAACGCGACCAGCGGGACGATGGATGGGGCCAACGTCGGCGCGGGCGGCGTCCTAAGCGCTGCCGGGGCGTCGGCAACGGCTGACGATTCGGAAAGCACCAAGGCGTATCTGGCGGCCGGCGCTGCCCTGGTCGGCCCCGGCCCGGTCAGAATCACGGCCGACGGCACTGCCGTGCCTACGATTAATCTCACGGTTGGTTCGGGCGGGGTCATCAGCGGCGGCGGCGCGACAGCTACGGTGAATGACACTGCCAGCACCCAGGCCTACATGGATACGGGCAGCACGATCGGCACCGCCGCCAATCCAAGCGGCTCGGTCACGATTGCCGCCACCGGCATCGACGAAGGGAGCAATAACGTCGCCGTCGGCTCGGGTGGTGTGCTCACGGGCAACGGCGCATCGGTCGCCACGAACGTCAATCCGACCATCCGTGCTTACCTGGCCAACAACGCCAAAATTTACTCGAGCGGCTCGGTCGACGTGACCGCGACATCGACTCGCGCCGAAGCCCACGCCACGGGCACCAGCATTGCCGTCGGCGGGGTCGCGGTCGGCATTCCCAACGTCACCGCCACGGCTGCCCCGACCGTCAAGAGTTACCTAAGCCAGGGTTCGGTAATCGGCGCAACCGGCGATGTTAACGTCGCAGCGGCCGCCCAGGACACGCCGGGACAAACGCTCAACGATCAAATCCAAGGTGTCGATCCGACCACCGGGACCATCACGTTTCCCGAAAGCGGCTTGAACGATGGCGACCTGGTGCAGTACAACCCCGAGGGCGACGCCACGCCCATTCAAACGCCTAACGGCCCGCTTGATCCTAATCGCGTATATCAGGCCATCGTCACCGGTCCCAATACTCTCAAGCTCGGCGCCACCTTCGCTGCAGTGCCTATTGGCCCCGGTGTGACGAGCGGCGTGGATCCCGTGCACAATGCGATCGACTTCAGCGCCCCCGACCAGTTCGAGACGGGCGATGCCGTCGAGTATGACACGAATGGCGGCGGCAGCATCAGCAACGAGTTGAATCCCAATGCGGTTTACTACGTTCGCACGCTCACTGCCAACTCCATCGAACTCTATCAGACCAAGGCCGCAGCCCAGGCAGGTGGCAATAATGAAATCCCGTTGGACAATCTTGCCAACGCGCAAGGCGGGCAGGACATCTACCTGGCCATCACTGGACCGGCCACCAGTGCGCCGACCGGGGACGAACTGCTGGCTCCTGGCGGCGCCTCGCTGCGCGCCACCAGGACTCCGCCCGGTAGCGGCATCACCACCGCCGATGCCGAGGGCGGCGCCGGCGGTTTCGCCGCCTTCCCATTCCCGTCCTCCACGGCGAACCTCAATCCGACGGTACAGGCCTGGGTGGACGCGACATCCGTCACAGCGGGCGGCAACGTGAGCATCCTGGCCAACACCCTCAGTTCCGTCGCTGATACGGCCAATAACGGCTGCGGTGGCGTCGTGGCAGTCGGCGAAGCGTCTGCTACCGCCAATTACAACGGCAGCGCCCGGGCGTTCGTCGGCGCCATTAACGGCAGCACGATTGACGCCACGGGCGTCAACATCCAGGCAGGCGGCAACATTGCCGTCGATTCCGGCGAACAAGTCACGACCAACGTGAATAGCAGCACCACCAGCGGCGGCTTCATTGCTGGCGTCGACGCCGAGGCCACTTCCAGCGTTACCACCTATTCCTTGGCTGCCATCGGGGCCAACGGCCTCGTCTCGGGGAACACGGTCGCCGTGGATGCGATCAATCCCTCGCTGAACGAGAATACCGACGCGACGGCGGATGCCTTTGGTGTTGGAGCATCGACCACGGCCAACACCACCAACAATGCTACCGGCTCGGCCGTGGCGCACATTTACCCGAACGCGACGGTCACGGGTACGCAGGGCGTGGACGTCATCGCCAATAACGACAATTTCACAAACAGTCAGGATCCGTCTACGACCAATATCAGCCTCACGCCATTCTTGGTCTTCGGCGGCCCAACTACCAATGCCAGCTTTACCACCAACGTCATCGGCGACGCCGGCGCCACGGTCACCGCTGGCCCACGCGGCGTTGGCCCCGCTAATCTGGAGAACAAAGGGGCGCTCATCGCACTCTATGTGGACGCCGAGGATTCTGGCGTCTCAGCCACCGAAAGCCGTACGGTCGTTTGGAACGCCAATGTGAACTTGATCGACGGCGTCTCTCCCATTTTGGTCATCGGGCCCAATGGGAACATCGTTCAGGCGAGCGGCCTTAGCGTAAACGACGGGCCTGGGAATCCGACCCAAACGTCTGGACAGATTACCAGCAGCACGATCGTCGTGAACGACCTGGCGGCAGCCAACACGGGGCAGGCTCTCTTTGTGGGAGCGAATTCGGTGACGAACAGCGCGAATAATCCCTATCCGGTCTTCAATGTCAGCAATGACTACCAGGCGATCACGATCATCAACCAATCGAGCAAGGATCTCGAAATCCAAAATATCGAGACAGCCACTGGTACCTCTACGCCGATGGTTCAGATCGACTCGCCAAACGTAACCAAGGACACTATTCCCTTCAAATTCTCGATCGTGCAGAGCGATCAGACCGTGGTGGATATCGAGAACCAAAACCCCAACCAAACTGCGTCGAATATCATCCTCGCCGGTTTGATCGACAACCCCCTCGGCAAAACCACGATCGTGAATGTCCGGGGCGATATTCTATCCACGGGCCCACAAGCCATCGTGCGGACCAATAGCCTCACCCTCAAGGCTTCGGGCAAAATCGGCGCCTCGAGTAATCGAGTCTACGCAGATCTGGTAGAGAGCACGAATCCGAACACGATGACGCCTATGGTGCCTCAGCTCACCGCGACGGCGACCACTGGCAATGCCTATCTCTCATTTACACCACGCCAGGCGGAGACAAGCGGCGGGCCGGTTAGCGTTGTGATAAACTCCATCACCGCCGGCCAGCAGGTGGACGTTCTCATGCAAGCCGGGCAGACGCTGCCCGGCGTGGGCAAGATCTATTCGGGTCTCGTGGTGACGGTAGTGAACACAGGTGTAAATCCCAACACCAGCACCCAGGGCACTTACATCACCTTCTTCCATCCGGACAACCCGGTTGGGGGCGCCCTCCTGCCGACCCGCCGGTCCAGGCTGTGGTTGGCAATTACACCATCGACGCCATCACCGCCGGCGGCAATGTGACCTTGAATGTCGTTTCGGCCGGTGATACCGCCACCATGGTAGGTGTGTTGCACTCCACAAACGGCGGACTAATCAAGAATGGCAACGGCACTTTGATTTTGCAAAGAGCCAACGTCTATAACGGCCCAACTCTGCTCAATCAAGGTTACTTGATTGTCGAAGCGGACGGAGCCTTGGGAAGCATAGTGGGAAGCACCACGGTTGCGAACGGCGCTACACTGGGTTTCGAGGGCGGCATCAATTACCACACGCCGGAATTGATCATTATCAACGGCTTTGGCGTGAGCGGCACGGCCGGCGCCATAAACAGCTTTGGCGGCAACAACACCTTTGCCGGGCCGATCACCCAGGCTTCGGCCAGCGACATCGAGAACACCGGCAGCATCAACACTACTTTCAAGCTGACCGGGCCTATCGACAATGGCGGGTTCCTCCTGACGGCGTCCGCGTCCGCAACCAATACGTTGGAGTTGTCAGGCGTCATTGGCGATTCGGGCGGCCTGCTCACGAACGGCTCTGGGATAGTCAAACTGGATGGGAGCAGCTCCAATACCTACGGCGGCCTAACCGAGGTTGCAAGCGGCACACTCGAGTTGGCGAAGACCGGCGGCGCCATTGCCGTTCCGCACGATCTTCAGATTGACAATTCCGCGACCGGCATCACGGTGCGGTTCGATGCCTCCAACCAGACGGCCTCCACGTCCAACGTTATCTTGGGCAACAAGGCCAACCTGAACCTGCAGACATTCAACGACACCATCCACAACTTGATATTTGGCGTCAGTGGAGTCAGCCCGGTCGTGGCGACGCTGCAAGGTTCCGGCAATCTGATCGTCGGCGGCAACATCGGCAACTCATCCAGCGCCATCACCAGCGCCACGTTGAACGAGAAGACCGGAACCGACACCGCCAATCTCCAACTCGGCAGCGGGAACCATACAGTCAACGTTCTTGGCGCTACATCGAACCTGACGATTACCACGCCGATTTCCGGGGCAGGCAACTTGATCATGGCTGGCCCTGGTTTCTTGACGCTCAATAACCCAGTCGGTCCAAATACCTATACCGGCACAACGACGATCAACGGCGGCGCGATTATTGTGGTTACCAATGGCGCCCTGGGAGCGACATCCGGCGGTACCCAGGTGAATAGCAATGGCCAGTTGCTCTTCCTCGCCACGGCCGCGCCTCTGAACTACTCGATTGCCGAGCCGATCACCTTGAACGGCGGTGCCGTCAACACTGCCGCGGGCACCACCAAGACGGTCACCTTTGCAGGCCCGGTCTCGGTCATCGCTCCCAGTAGCTCCATCAACAACACGAACGGGACCAGCACCACTTTCACGCTGACCGGCAACATCAATCTCTTCCAATACGTGCTGACTCTTTCGACTGCTACCGGCGACACCCTTGAACTATCGGGCGTCATCAGCGGCACGGGCGGCTTGACTGAAACCGGCTCAGGGCTCGTAAAACTCGACGGAACCAACCCCAACACCTTCACTGGACTCACCACCGTCAGCGGTGGCACCTTGGACCTCATCAAGACGAATGGCCCCGCGGTTCCGGGAGATTTGAGCGCTGGGCCAGGCACGGTGGTCAACCTGCAAGCCAATAATCAGACGGCCCCCACAACGAACGTCACTCTCAATAATGCCGTTTTCAATGTGGGTTTCATACCGAGCCCAGGCGTCACCGACACCATCGCCTCGCTTACTCTGATTCCCGGCACCGTCCAGATTGGCGCCGGCGGGATCTTGAAATTGAACGGCGACGTCACGGTGGGAGGCGCCTCCAATTCGGTGATTCAAGGCACGGGTTCGCTCGATCTGAATGGCGGCATCCGCACCTTCACGGTCAGTGCACCTCGCACCTTGACCATCACGGCGCCAGTGATCGGCGCGGTCGGCAGCGGCCTGATCTTTACTGGCGGCACGATGGTTTTCGGCGGCACGGTGACGAACACCTATCAAGGCCCGACCACCGTTTTGAACGGCACGCTCGATTTGAACAGCACCGGCGTAAGCATTCCCGGCAACTTGACGATCGGCGATGGCATCGGGGCCGCCAACACCGCCGTCGTCAATGCCTCACACACCAACGACATCGCCGCTATTTCGGTAGTGACGATCAACTCGGACGGCCTCCTGAACCTGAATGGCTTCAGCCAATCCATAAGCGGGCTGATCGGAACCGGGAACCTCTCGGGCGGTACGGGACCGTTGACAAACACTCTGACGGTGACTGTTGCCCCAGCCACGTCCTATACGTTTGGGGGAGTAATCTCCGGCATGGGCCTGGCCTTCATAAAGGCTGGCCCAGGCACCGAAGTGCTCTCAGGCACGAACACCTATACCGGCTCGACGACGATCAATGCCGGCGAGTTGGAAGTCGATGGTCGAATCGGCAATGGCCCCGTAACCGTCAACAGCAGCGGCATCTTGGGCGGGACGGGAACCATCACGGGGGCGACCACGGTTAATAGCGGTGGCGAGGTCGATCCAGGTACTGCAGGCGGTGGTGTAGGCACGCTCAACGTGGCATCCTTGCTGTTCAAGAGCGGATCCATCTACCACGTGGATATCGGCTTATCGGCCGCCGGCGCCTTCATCAACGACGATCTGCGCGGTGGCTCGATTGCAATCCAGACGGGCGGCACGGCTCAACTGCAACTTGCCCCCCCTTTCGCAGGCTACAGCGGACTGTCGATCGACATCGCACACAGCACTGCAGCTTATGGCGGACTGTTTGCCTTTGGCGCCACCCCGCTGGTGGAAGGCGGCACGTTTACGCTGGACTCGACCCATTACACGATCACTTACGTGGGTGCGCCCGGACACGACGTGATTCTGACCGCCCACCGAAACACTGACGTCTGGACGGGGGCAGGCGATAACAGCGATTGGTCGAACCCGAAGAATTGGGCGGGCAATGTTGTGCCCCGACCCGGCGACGCTTTAGAGTTCCCGGCAAATGCACAGCGGAAGTACAATATCGACGATTTGCCGGCGGGATTTGAAGTTGGCGAAATCGACTTCACGGGAACCGGCGGCGGCTACGGCATTTCGGGCAATTCGATTGTGCTCGATGCCGGCGTCCAGGATCGTGCCACCGGCGACGAAACACTCGGCCTGGAAGCCACGCTCAATTACACTTCGTTCTGGATCAACTCGGGTTCCGGGCTGTTTACGGATACGCGCCGATCCACTTGGGGAAGGTCACGCTCTACGTCGCCGACATCAACTCCGCCTCGGGGACCACTCTCACCGGAGCCATCACTGGTCCGAACGGCACGGTCGTGAAGGTTGGGGCCGGCACACTTACCTACAACGGCGCTGGCTCGAACACCTACGGCGGCACAACTTTCGTCTTGGCCGGCGCTTTGAACCTGCAGAAAGCCAACCCGGCGACGGCCATTGCCGGGCCGCTGGTGATTGGCGACGGCATCGGCGGCCCCAACGCCGACGTTGTCAACATCGTCTACGACAACCAGATTTCTGACACAGTGCCCATCACGGTAAACAGCTCAGGCGAGTTGAACTTCGGCACCAGTTCCGACACCATTGGCAACTTGACGATCAATGGTGGGACAGTTGTTGTCGGCTCTATCTCCGGCGGCATCAACCTCGACGGGAACCTGACGGTCAACCAATCGACCACGATTGGCCAAAAAATCAACCTGATCGGGGCCGGGCCGCACGTTTTCACGGTAGCGGCTGGCCAAACACTCATCGTGTCCGGCCAGATCAACGGCACCGGCGCCAGCTTGACGAAAAACGGCTCGGGGACGCTGACGTTCTCAGGCACGACAGAGAACCTTTATACCGGCACAACCTTGGTCAACGCCGGCACTCTCAATCTGTCCAAGACGGGCGTCATCGCCATCTATGGTCCGTTGGTTGTTGGCGATGGCACGGACGTGGCCACGGTGAATTACACCGGACCGAACCAGCTGAAGGACTCGGATCCGATCACGGTGAATGCCCACGGCACCTTGAACATGAATGGCTTCTCCGACGAAGTCGGCGCCCTGAATTTGAATGGCGGCAGGATCGCCATCGGCAACTCAGGCACCCTGACGATCAACGGCAATATCACCACGGCGGGCATTTCATCGATCGCGGGCGGCACGCTCTACATCAAGGAAGTGACGCGCACGGTAAGCGTGGCCGCGGGCGGGGCATTGACCATCGATGCAGCAATCACGAGCATCGACAATGCCGGCCTCATCAAGACCGGCGCCGGAGCCCTGATTCTGGGTGGCATCAACACTTTCACCGGCCCGACCGCGATCGGCGCCGGAACCCTGCAGTTGACCGGCGGATCTCTGGCCGGCCCGGTGACCATCGCAGCGGGATCCGCATTGACCGGTTCCGGCGGAACTGGGGCGCTCACGTTCACGAGCGGAGCCACCTTCACCGCCAACGTCGGCGCCGGCGGCAGCAACTTGGTGAGCGCCACCGGTCCCATCAGCCTGGGCAACGCCACGCTGAGGGTAGTGCTGGGTACGCTGCCGGCCATCAACCAGACGTTCACCATCCTGTCGAGCACCGGTCCAATAACCGGGACTTTCGCGGGCCTAGCTAACAATGCGACCTTCGTGGTTTCGGGCCATTTGTTCCGAATCAATTACAGCCCGTTCAACACCGTCTATTTGACGTACTTGGGTTGAGAAATCCGCCATCTGATTTGGCAGGAGTTGCGCGCGCAATGCCCGAAACATCGCCCGGGGATCCAGCGGATTACGCCTGTCTGATGTTGCGAGCCGCACGCCTGTGCGAGACCATTCGAGTGGCGATCAGATGCCTACATCGCGTTACTTCGCCTGAGTTATGTGGCGTGGTCAAGCATGCGCAGCCTCGAATCGCCGATGGCATTCGCCATGCGACGCGGATCGTTGGCGAAGCTTTGGATCTTCCTCTCAGCCCAAGTTTAAGTACCGAGCTTATTCGAACGCAGGAACTTCGCGACGGCGGCGCCCTCGAGCAATTTCAGGCTGCGCATCGGCGCTCAGCGAGGAGCTCGACCGCATGGCGCGGCACCCGGCATTGAACGACTGACCGGCATAGAGAGGACGCAGGAAAGCGTCCTCTTCATGCCGCTCCATTTTCGTTTAACCCATAGTGCGGCTTCACCCGCAACCATAAAGCGGCTTCCAACAAACCTGGGCCGAAAGGCCCCTCTTTCTCCCCCCCTTGGCAACGGGCAATAGTGTTCGGCACAGTTTTTGGGTCCAGGGCGGCTTTGACCGAAACGAGCGACACAAGCGAATTTAGCGGAAGAGGATTGTCGGGAATGCCAGGTTCGAGAGCAACTTTAGTTTACAGATGTGCACACAGCATCACCTCTGCGGCTGTCGAACTCGACAGTCACCTGAAGTTATTGGGTGGGCATTTTTTCAAGATGGGCGAACAGTTCGTCTTCGCTGGCCCAATCCATGAGATAGAACTGAATCATTTCCCAAGTTCGTTTGTTGGGTTTACGGCCGGTCCACAATACGATCAGCAGGCTGGCGATCAGTGCGGCATAGGCCTGCAAGGCGACGCCGTTGGCGTCCTCGAACAGCAAGTGCCGACAGCCGAGAATGCATTTGAACCAGCGAAAGAAGAGTTCCGTTTGCCAGCCATAATGCCTCCTAAGATGGAACTATATCGGGCTCCGAAGACAGCTACATTGCCGCCGCCGGAGCCCGAGAAAACGCTGCATTGCTATTTATGGACACGAGCTTTGGGTGTTGTCAACGCGATCGGCGGGCTCTTCACTTCCCAGCTTCGTCGGAATTGTCGCAGACGCCGCAAGCGGATCAGCTCCTCTTTGTTGGCCCAAAGGGCCCGATGGCCGCCTCGGACAGGAAGCTTGCGGGCGTGGATCCAATGAACCTTCCGCCAGCGATGCAGGGTAGCGGCGGGCATGTTCAGCTCACGCGCCAAATCGGTCAATAGCCACTCGCTTCTGCGCAGCAGCCCTTTCGCCGACAAGCCACGCGGTCGCGGCCCGCTCAGGCCATCCTTGGCCAAGAAAATGCCGACCATTTCGCTGGTGAACTGCCGAGCTCTCTTGGGTGGATGGAATCCTTCTTGATTCAGACACGCGGCCACTTGGGCCATGGACCGACCCTGTTGACGCAATTCCTTGATGCGTGCACGTAACTTGGCATAGTCCGCCATCTGCTGATAAGTCTGCACGGGACGAATCAACTGGTGACTCGTCTGCATGCCGCCAACCCAGTGAAGTGTCACAGATACCTGTTGGCTGGTGCCTTGAACGCTGATGACGATCTTTTCCAGCAAGAAACGCACAATCTGTTGGCGATCGGCTGGGCTCGTGCTCTCGCCATCCCAGAGCGCAGGGATGTCGTTGGCCAGGGCGCGGATTTGTTCACGCTCCGCAGCCGACAGTGTCGCTGGCTGACTACGGCAGAAACGCTCGTAGTCTTCTTGTACCTGTTGCTGCTTTTGGATAGCCGTCTCCCAACGCCGTTCCAGCTCCCGAGCCACGAGCCGATTTTCCGGTTCGACAGCTTGATACTGCCGCGCCGCCCGCTCGGTCTCGTATCGAGCCCGCTCACATTCTTGCCGGCGTTGTTGATGCAGTCGCTGACGCTCCTGCTCGACATTGGCCGCCGCGGCCAGATGCAATTCCACCGCGGCCGGCTGGAGTGCCGCCAAGATCTGTTGGCGAATGAACGTGTCCAGGCACTGCCCCGACAAACTCTGGCAGACCGGCTCGGCGTAGTCGACAACACCGCGGGCGCAGCTATAGCGCAGGCCCGTTCCGGCGTTGGTGTAAGCCACCATCAGGCGCCGACCGCAACGGCCACAAACTAGCAGACCCCCCAGCAACGACGGTCCGTTTCGCGTGGCTCCAAAGACTGCCGCGCTGTCGGCATCCAGACGTTGCTGATTGGCCCAATACTGCGCCACCGTGATGTAGGCCGGGCACCGGTCCTTCAAGAGGACGAGACACTCTTCGGGCTTTCGCACCGTACGTCCTGTGGCCGGGCGCCCTGCGATCTTCCGACGCGGATCCACGGCACGATGGCCCCACTGATAGTAACCCGCATAGAGTGGCCGACGCAGCAGGTTTTGTAACGTGACACGATTGGGACGACGCCACTCGAGCTGACCTCGATTGGGACCAAAATGCGGGCGAATGGGAAGGCGGATGCCATGTTGGACCAGATAGCGCAATAGCCCGTGCAAGGTGCCTTGACGCTCGAATTCCGCAAACAATAGACGCACCACACCCTGCACCTGCTCGTCGGGATCGAGTGCGAATTCTCCTGAAGGCAGCTTGATGTAGCCCAAGGGAGGATGATTGAATACTTCGCCACGCTTGGCCTTGTTCAGCAACCCTTGGTACATGCGACTCCGCAAGATGTGCAACTCCGCTTCACTCAGGGTGCCTTTGAGCCCAAGTAAGAGGCGATCATTGTAATCGGTGGGATCGTAGACGCCGTCCTGATCGGCGAGCAAAGTGCGAAAGATAGCGCACAGCTCCAGCAGTTGATGCCAGTCCTTGTTGGAGCGGGCCAAGCGACTCATCTCCAGGCCGAAGATGATCCCGATGTGATCCAGGCCGATTTCGGCCAGCAGGTATTGGAAACCGAGTCGTCCCGCCGCCGTCTGGCCACTATGACCTTGATCTTCATCGATGATTTCCACGCGGTCATGAGCCCAACCCAACAGCTTGGCGCGATCCACCAAGGAGTATTGCCGATCCGCGGACTCGCGGTGCTCAAGGACCTGTTGGGGCGTTGATTGGCGGATATAAACGATGGCTTTGCGGTGCAAATGCCAGTCCCGGATTTTGTTGGAAACGAGTGACATAGCAATGTCACTCTGTGATTGCGATTGGCAAGACCGCGGCACAGGCTGCGCCGAGGCCAGTGTTTCGGCTGGCTGCGCATCAACGTGTTTCATGCGACACCTCCTGCCGTTGCGGCGGAAGCAGGCGTCGATCGATCAGCAGGCTGAGTGCTTGGCAAAGCTGCTGCCGCTGAAGCAGCGCCAGCCTTTGCCAAAGTTGATCCAGACAAATCGACTGCGGGGCATTCGTCAGTGCAGGCGGGGGGAACAGGGTTCCTGCCACGGCCAGACATGCGTCACCTCCTTGCTCAGGGGAACGTCGCTCCTGGCACCACCGTGCCAGCTGTAACAAGGCCAAAGTGCTAATTCTAGGCGGCGATCCTTGTGAGATACAGTCTTTGACTTGAGCTGTAGTTGGGGAGGGAGATCTCTATCGCCCAGCGATAACGATAAGCCAAGGCGACCAAGTCGGCGTCGAGTTCCAGCCGGTCGGTGACCAGCCACAGTTCTTCGACTTCACCGTTGGATTTCAGTCGACGTACGATGACCAACCGTACCGTTTGCCGCAGGTAATCCTTGTGATGGTCTGTACCGAGTTTGGACACCAGGACATCACGGACAACACCTGCGGCTTGGGCCTCTGCGGTCAGGGGACGCTCCTTGATCGGCGTGAACGCGGTATTGTCTTTGACGCGACCGACGAACGAGGAACCGGCGTCGAGAATATCTCGAAACAGTTGATAGCCGGCATAGCCACGATCGATGACATACAGGCGCCCGGATTGGAGCGTGGCCTTCAGTTGTTCGGGCTCGGAGCAGGCTCCAGGAGTGAGGGTGGCGTCCATGGGCACACCCTTGAAAACATCGAAATGCAGGTGCATTTTGGCAGCGTGATGCTGACGATCCTGCCACAAGGCCCACATCATGCGTGGCAAGGCCGGCAACAGTGTACCATCGGCAGCGGTCAAACCGCGAAGAGCTTCGGCTTCGCGTCCGTGCTCCAGCGGCAGAGCTTGCGCAGCCAATTCCTGGACGATGGAGCGCAGGCAGGAAGCGGGGAAAACGCTGGTCGCTTCACTGAAGCTTCCCAAGGAAAAACGTCCGACATCGAGGCGCTCCTGAACCTTGGCCAAGGTGCTAGCCTGCTGCAAACCACGCATACTGGAAACGATCGGATTGAAGAAGTACAGCAGCAGCAACGCGACATACTTATCGCAGAAAAGCTCGCGGTTCCCAGCCCGATCCCGAGCTGTGCCGACGCGATGAAGACGGACGAGCAGTTTCTCAATAGGGCGAAAATACTTGAAGCCCTTGAGATCTTCTTCCCGGATTTGAGGTCGACGCTCTGCAATCATGCCGGCCACCTCCGAAGCGGCTGCCGAATTGGCAGAAAAACCACCGCTGCAGAGGATTACCAGCTGCGCGCGTGCCAAATGAAAAGAAAAAAGGAGAAAACTTCCCCAAATTGCGAACGCAAGCATCAAGCGTGCCGAACACTATTGGGCAACGGGGATTTGGGGGGTCTGACGCGACGTGACCACACACGGTAGAAATGCGCCTGCCCTGATCTACTCATGGGCGAACTTTACCGCTTTGGGTTACAGATTCTGCGACCCCCCAGCCCCCCTTGCCAAGGGGGGAGAATTCAAGGCTTCGCCTTTATCCTTCGTTTCCAGTACTTTAAGCAAAAGTGCCGAACTTTCGGCGCTAAAATATTCGGCTAGAATCCGCGCATGCCGCGAGGAAGTTGGGGGATACCTTCGGAGCCAGCGGCGACTGCGGACATCAAGCCTTGCGTGTCCTGTTACATGGTTCGGCGTGATCTGCAATCCGCCGTTGGCTTGGGATTGAACAATTCAAAATGCCCACATCAAGGAGCCATCGAAGGGCTGAATTCGCTTCGCTTCGCCTGCAGCCCAAATTGCCTAAAGCTAAGCTACCGTAGGAGTACAATGACTTCATGACCAGATTGGTCCAAGAGAACCAACCATCATGGCCGACTTCACTCCCACCCAAGGCCGCTATCTTGCTTTCATTAACGCCTTCACCAATACGCATGGCTATCCGCCTGCTGAATCCGAGATCGCTGCGGCCATGTGCGTTTCGCCACCGTCGGTGAATCAGATGGTGAAGGCTCTGGAAAAGCGCGGCTTGATCCATCGCGAGCCAGGGCAGCCTCGGACGATACGGGTCATACTTCCCGAGCCGGAGATTCCGCTCTGGAACAACCGCAAGCAGCCCAAAAGCCCGCCACGTCCGCCTCCAGGAAGCTGGGTTTATGTCGGTCCGCCGCCGACCCTAGCCAAGCTGTATGTCTTGTCGGTCTTCTTGACGGGTGGACCGATCGGTAAGAAATTCGCCAACAAGGAAGTCAGCCGAGAGATTGAAATCCGAGGTGACCAGACGCTCGACCAGCTTCACGAGGCCATTTTTGCAGCATTCGATCGCTGGGATGCTCACATGTACGAATTCCAGTTCGGAAAGCGACCCTTCGATCCAAAAGGACCTACCTACGGGATTGCCGGTCCAGGGCCAAAAAAGCTCCAGACGGGGGACGCACGCAAGACCATGCTGGACGATCTTAATCTGAAGGAAGGCCGTGTCTTCGGTTACTGGTTCGACTTCGGCGACGACTGGTTTCACCAAATTCACGTGAAGAAGATCGGAAAAGCTATCCCTACTGTCACTTACCCGCGCATCACCAAGCGGGTCGGTAAAGTCGCCGCCGCAGTATCCGGATGAATAAGGACGCGAGACATCTTTATGAAAAAACCGAAGCGCAAACTCACCGCCGCCGAAAGGCGAGCGAAGCGTGAACGAAAGAATAAGTTCATGACAATCTTTATTAACGGCAAACAGAAACGGGTTCCGCGACCTCAGCTAATCGAAGGCCTGCCCGTCGATGAATTTATCGCCAGGAATGCCGACCCCATTTGGCTACACCAGAATGAACTTTGGGAATACCTGTGACTCTCGAGGACGAACCCTCGAAAATCACTAGCAAAAAGATCTGGGGCAAAAATCAGCCCAACGGAGCTATTTGCTTTGCGCCCTTGACGATAACGCCCCCCCTGTCACCCGGCGTAACGGAGCCGAATCGCTCGGCGAACACGGGTGGCAACGGCCGCGCTTCCGCTGGCGCCAGCCACAATCGGAGCAAGTGCCGTTTCCGCTCTGGTTCGGGCCAATCTTCAAAAGCCGTACGGTCGTGCAATAGATTGTGATTGTGAACTAGCTGTACATCACCGGCCTCAAGTTGCATGGACAGATTCAGCTGCGGATCGTCCGCCAGTTCATCGAACAGGTCCAATGCTTCCCTTTGTTGTGAACTCAGCGGAGTCCCGACGAATCGGCGAGCTGAATCGATGTACTTTCGCTGATAGATGGCTGAGAGAAGCCCTGCATACCAACTGAAAACAGGGATCGTAAAGTAAGGCTTCTGGCCTTCGGGTACTTCGCCGCGCCGATCCGTTTCGATGGATTCGAACAGACAAGGGAGTAGATCAGGACGCCGGCGGCGCAATTCGTTGTAAAGCGTCACGGAGCTTACCAGACTCGATAAGCCACCTACTTTTGCCGGCTGCAGACAGAGCAATCCAACGATATCGCTGGAATCTGTGTGATACCCCTGCCGTTCGCTCGTCTGGTAAATGCGCACGTTCGGATCGTCGCTGGATTGGCCCATATCCTTGACGTGGCCTAGCACATGCCCCTGCGCATTTTGCGATCGCGCATGACCCAGGTGCGTGCCCAACCCAAAGTAAGCCGTCGCCAATTGCCGCCAGGACCACCGTTCGACCGGGAGACGGCGCAGCAACACGAAGCCGCGCCCCGTGAGAAGTTCGTCAAGTATCCGGCGAAAACGTGGCCCTAACGTCGGAAGTGGAAAGTCTTCTTTACGGATGGACGGAATGTCAAACTCGGCGTTCGCCAGCCGTTCCGCTACGGCATCGATTTCGGCAATCTCAGCAGGGGAGAGCTGTTCGATCCAGTCGCCGTGCGCTGCCAAATCTGGGCCATACCAGGCGGAGGGACCCTGGATGGATTGTGGCAGTTCGCTTATGGATACGCGTCCCATGGAATTCACAAGGTCCATTCCAGATCAGTGACGAACATTACCGTGGGCTGCCTTGATTCGTGGCTGCCGGATTTTTGCCAAAGTGCACCACAGGGATGGATCAAGAGTGGTCGACAGCTCCATCGTCGCCGCCATGGGCCGGAGCAGCTGTTTTATGGATCGTTCCATTGCTGGGCATGGTTGGCTGAGTCGATTCCAGGTCTCGGTAGACTCGGTTAATGCGTTCGCGGTTCATGGCCAGGACCTTGTCGAAGCGACTCAATTTCATGCCTTCCAGGCTCGCGCTTTGATCGGCTAACCCTTCGAGAATGCGCTTGTCCAGACGAATCTCGCGATCGATTTTGCGACGAAGCAGCCAGCGCACGGCGCGCATGCAGCCCGCGGGCCCGGGATAGCGGGACTTCGTATACACCAAGGTGGTTAGCAGCGTGGTGCTTGGATCGTGCGGCGTGAAGAAAATGAACAACTTCCAGCGGACCATGCTCTCTTTGCCGGTCGCCGGATCGGCCCACCAGTGGTCGTAGATGGAATAGACGGGCGAGAAATAGGTCGTCCAATCGTCGTAGAACAGATGGTTCCGGCGAACTCCAAGAAGTAGGCGATAGATCCAGGCCATGCGCTTCGGTGGACCGTGGTTGATGACGCGCACACTCTTCGCGGTCGTCTCGAAGCGCAGGTGCACCTCGTGCATCGTCTCCAGCGCGTAGCCGAAGAAAGCATGGGTGGTGGGCGTGTGCTCGATCTCGCAAAAGTTATCGACGGTCACTTCGAGTGGCGCTTTGACTTCGTGGAACAGATTGCAAAGGTGGAAGTAGCCGTCTTCTGCAAGAGTCGGAAACGTGGGGAACTCCGGTATCGAATCGGCTGACTTCACCCAAATGACATTGTGGCGTTCGATAGCGTCGAAACGCCTGCGCGGTAGCGTGGAGCCTTGGGGTGCCGGGGCTTTGGCCGGCCCCGTGACAATCGAATGTCCACCCGTGGTACGAGCATTGGAGACGATCGTCGATCACGCGGCCGAGGCTCAGCTTCATGCGGCGATGCGGACAGCAGTTTTCCAATGCGCCGATTTGCCCCGAGGAGTTGCGAAAAAGGACGATATCCATTCCATGGAGGCGAATCGACACCGGTTTGAGCCTCAATTCCCGGGAGGAAAGCATGGGATGCCAGTGATTGAATTCTGGCCGGTGACTGGTTTTGACGCACGTCGCATCGAGACCCTGGCTATCGGGCATGACCCTGGTTTCCTGACAAAGACTCCCATGCACGATTCGACGCCCGACCACTGGGAGGTTGTGAAAAATCTCCTCTGGCAGCCATTTGAGCATCTGTCCACGCTGGGTGGCTAGCACTAAATCGTCGGCTTTGGACAAAAACCTGTTCCATCATGATGGCGGCGTAGACGCCTCGTTTTGGCGGCATTCGCGGCTGCCTCCCTCTCAAGCACGAGGTGTAAGGCTATACGCGACGTGGCATGCTCAATACGCCAATCGAAAAGCTCGAAGGCTTAGCAGGCTGCTGAGGTGCCCGTTGCTTTTATCCTCGGGGCATGTTCCAATTCGATGCCGGGCTCCTGCCAAGAGCAAAAAGAAACGCTGGAATTCAGATCCCGAATGGCTACAATCCATGAGCGAAATGGATGTTCAGAGAGGCGTTCATAACCGTCGACTGTAGATAAGGCGGCCGCAAAGCGCCGATATATGCCGAGATGTCCCCGCTCCCTGATCTGAGAAAGCGACAGTTCCTTGAAGAGAGACGCAGAGAGCCCATCGCTCCTCCAGCAAGCTTTACGCCGCGCGCCAGACCACTTCAAAAGGTGACAGTTTTTCGAGTCGCCGGTCCCCCTCATTAACGCTAAACTGAGAAGAGCTATGAGCGAAGTGGGCATTGTCGCAATCGGGCGAAACGAAGGAGAACGGCTGGAGCGTTGCTTGCGCCGTACTGTCGATCGCACAAGCTGTCGTGTACGTCGACTCTGGCTCTACCGATAGCAGCACTGACTTGGCTCGCAAGCTCGGCGCCGAGGTGATGGAGTTGGATCTGAGTCTTCCGTTTACCGCCGCACGCGCACGAAACACCGGCTTTCAGGCCTTGATGAAATCTCATCCACACCTCAAATACGTGCATTTTGTGGATGGGGATTCCGAAATCGTTCCAGACTGGCTCGACCGGGCGCGCAGTGTATTGGAAGCCAGGCCCGATACGGCAGTGGTCTTTGGCCGGCGACGCGAACGCTTTCCCGACGCCTCGATTTTCAACCGCATGTGCGACATCGAATGGAATTCGCCGATCGGCGAATCTGCCTTTTGCGGAGGCGATGCGCTGCATGCGCGTCGCGGCATTTCAAGCAGTAAGCGGGTTTAATCCGACGATAATCGCAGGCGAGGAACCCGAATTGTGCTTGAGGTTACGCCGCCGAGACTGGAAGATCCTTCGAATCGATGCGGACATGACTTTGCATGATGCAGCGATGATGCGATTCAGTCAGTGGTGGAAGCGAGCGATTCGCTGCGGCTACGCTTACTCCATGGGTGCGTCGATGCATGGGGCCGGATCCGAACGCCATTTTGTGCGAGAAAGACGGCGAATTCTGTTTTGCGCCTGTCTTCCCCCTGTTTGTGGCGCTTAGGCGCGTGGCCAACGAACGGTTGGAGCCTGTTGCTTTTGCTTCTCTATCCGATTCAGGCCGCGCGGCGTTTCTACCCGCACGCATCGGCGCGGAATCGCGCCGCGTCACGCGCGCTCCTCTATGGCATCTCCTGTATGGTGGCAAAGTTTCCTGAATTGATTGGCGTCTGCAAGCATCTAGGCGATCGACTGCGCGGCTCGACCGGCACGAATCATTGAGTACAAGTAGCGCGTTTCAGTTGTAGCTCGATGCATGGCAACCGGATAATGAGAATATGCTCGAGGCAGTTCGGGCGAGGAACCGGTCAACGAGCCAGAAAGCATGAGGGATAGTCCCTGAGCGGCATCAATGCTACCGAACCAAAAAGAGCATCCACTTTCCGTTCTCCTCATAGCGACTAACTGGTGGCCAATCTCGGCACGGCTTGCAATCCGCTTCATCGGATATGGTTGTGTTGTATCGGCGTTATGCCCTCGCGGGCATCTCCTGAACCATGTCTCGGGGATGAAGACGTTTTACAGCTACGAACCGTTTGATCCAGTTGCCTCACAAGAAAGCGCGATCTTGTGTTCGCAACCGGACCTCATCGTTCCTTGCGATGATGCGGCAGTTTGGCAGCTGCATGAGACCCATCAACGTCGCCCCGACCTGCGATGTTTGATAGAAACTTCTATCGGAATCGCATCTGAATATGACTGCATACGGAGCCGTGCTGGACTCATGCATGTTGCACAAGAATTGGGACTGCGCATCCCCGATACACTTAGTATCCGCTGTGAAAAGGACATCGGCAATTGGTCCTTCGCTACTTCCGGGCCAGCAGTAATGAAACTGGACGGCACATGGGGCGGCAATGGTGTCAAGGTCGTGCGCTCAGAAGTCGAAGCTCTGGCTGCATTTCGAGAGTTGAACAGGCCCTTACGTTCATTAATCAAATGGAAACGTTACCTCGTGAATTGCGACCCCCTCGCATTCTGGCCGAGCTCGCCGCCCGGCTCAGCGGAGGTTTCATTGCAGAAGTTTATCCACGGCCGTCCGGCTAACGCAATGTTGCTATGTTGCCGCGGGAAAGTGCTTGGTTTGGTCGCGGTCGAAGTGTTGGCCACGCAAGGGAAAACCGGAGTCGGGACAATCATCCGAATCATCCAAAACGCGGAAATCGCAGAAATCTCGAACCGTTTGGCAGACAGGCTATGCCTGTCCGGATTTCATGGTTTGGACTTCATCATCGAAGAGACGACCGGCGCACCGTACCTGATTGAACTGAATCCACGGTGCACCCAGCTTGGACACCTAGTTCTACCGGGGCAGGGAGATCTGGTCGGCGCCTTCTGCCGTTGTTTGGGCTCCAAGACTGCTTATGCCTCCGATCCCCCAATCGACGAAAAAACTGTCGCTTTTTTTCCGCAAGCGGTAGCCTGGAATTTCGACAGCCCCTATTTTGCACAAAGTCATCAGGATATACCTTGGCAAGAGCCCGCCTTGGTGCGCGAGTTGCTTCGCGAGTCATGGCCGGAACGTCGATGGCCCATGCGCCTATACACAAAACTGAGCCGGCGCAAGCCAGACCCCAGACCTCATCTAGAGAATCTGCAAACATCTGATCGCCTCGCGATTCATAAATTATTAGCCCACTCGCCTTGACGAAGGTTACCAGCTTCGGCGAGCTTACCTTGACAATGACATGAATCAATCGGTTGATTCAAAGCGAAAAACTGAGTTTGTCGTTCATCGGAAAGTCGGAACTAGCGAGATGTCTCAACTAAATACACCAGAACTTGATGTGGCTATCGTCGGCGCCGGTCCGTATGGACTATCGATTGCCGCGCACGTACTTCCCATTGGCGTGTCGGTCAGGATTTTTGGACAACCTATGCTGAGCTGGCAGAACCATATGCCTGAAGGCATGTTTCTAAAATCGGAGGGATTCGCGTCCAATCTTTATGCTCCTCGCGATTCCTTTACCTTGTCGGATTATTGCGTCGAACGCGGTCTACCTTACAGTGACATTGGCGCTCCAGTGCCTCTCGAAACTTTTATTGCATACGGACAAGCGTTTCAGAACAGATTTGTTCCTTCTCTCGAGAGAACTAGAATTGAGCTCGTCAAAAAAACACAAACGGGTTTCGAGATTACCACATCGGAAGGCGAGACGCTTCGCGCCCGCAACGTTGTGGTCGCAGCAGGCATTACCCATTTCAGCTATTTGCCACCGGTATTGTCGGGCCACTCGACGGATTTCGTTACGCATAGTTACGAACATGCTGACCTTTCCCGATTCCGAAATCGCACGGTCGCCGTAATCGGTGCGGGCGCGTCGGCTATCGATATCGCCGCAGGACTGCACCAAGCGAAGGCCGAAGTCAAGCTAATTGCTCGTCGCGAATCGATTGCCTTCCATTTCTCGAACGAATTCACGTTCGATGGTTCAGAAAATACTTGGCCCCGTTCGGGCCTCGGCATCGGGTGGCGATCGTGGCTTTGCACAAACGCGCCGCTGGTATTTCACTTCATGCCGGAAAGATTGCGTGCCCGCGCCGTCGAGCGCCACCTAGGTCCAGCTCCCGGTTGGTTCATGAAGGAGCACGTCGTAGGCCAATTCCCATTACTCCTAGGCTCCACTCTCATGGGAGTGAACATCCGCGACGGAAAAGCCTGTCTAGCCTATAAGCGGAAAGATGAAGATGAATGTTGTTTGGTAGTGGACCATATTATTGGAGCAACAGGTTATAGGGTTGACGTGAATCGATTCGATTTTATCGAAGACCGGCTACGGGACCAAATTCAGAGGGTGAACGGATCGCCGATCCTCACCAGACATTTCGAGTCGTCCGTAAAGGGCTTATACCTGACGGGACTTGCGTCCGCGAATAGTTTTGGGCCGCTTATGCGATTTGCATTCGGTGCAAGGTTTACTGCCCGCCGTTTGGCCAAACGCCTTAGAAAGAGTTCCAAAGGCCTTCGTTCGGCTTCTCCGAGTTCGTAGGCAAATTCCTTTATGGCGAGTCCATTTACGAGGCAGACGGCGGTAATCTGCTGAGGATTGCGATCCCATGCCGGCTCCGGCTTCGGGGCCATGCAACTGCCTGGTCGCGGAGTCTGGGGTGAGCCCGCGGACCAGGAGCGGGCAATTGACGTGCTCTGCCACGCGGTCGAACTCGGCATCAACCTCATCCCTCTTGATCTTCGCATTTCAATACTTGGCAACATCGCCCTGTTTGATCCACACCTCATCGAAATGGGCGTGTTTGATGCACTCGCGCATCGGCTGGCCGTGCTCGTCTGTGAGGACGTTCATGCCGCTGAGGGAGTAGGTATAGGTCGCGTGTAGCGTGCCGTCGGCTGCCTGGATGATGCTCGGGTAGTGGCCGCTGGTGGCGTCCGGGCCAGGGGCACTCTTTTCGAGATGGCGGGTATATTTCCAGGTTTTGCCTTCATCGGAGGATAAGGAAACGGCCAGGCTATGCCGGCCGCGCTCGGTGTCGTTATAGATCAGTGCCCAGGCGCCGTCGCGCAGGCCCAGCACTTCGACACCCGAACCGGGATTGGGAATTTCCGAAAAGCGCACCGGCCCCAGGTTCGGCCCTGGTCGCCTGACTCGCTCACCTGGATTCGTTTGGGCGGCAAACCGTTGTGGCGCATGTAGGCTACCAAGCCGCCGTCCTTTTTCCGAATCAGGCTGGGCTGAATGTTGCCTACTCCCACCAAGGGTTGGCTGGCGGTCCAGGTGACGCCGGCATCATCCGTCAGAGCCATGATGGAGAGATCGAAACCATCGGAATACAAGGGCAGAATCCACGACCGATCGTTCAACACGAACGGATGGACGCGCGTCATCCAGCCCATGCGACGGGCAAATTTGTCTTTGGCATTCTTGAGCCGGCGGTCCACAAATGCCTGAGCGAGTTCCTTTGCGTTCAGGGAGGGGCGGCCTCCACGACTCCTTTGGTGCCCTGGATTACGGCAGCCTCGAACGCATCGCCTGGCTTGAACAACACCAGGTCGCTTTTGTCCCAAACAGGCGCTCCCGGCTCGAGATAATGCCTCGAAACCTGATAGCGGCACAGGGCGGTTTCCCATTTGTTGGCAAGAATCGCTTGCCAGAAGAGCCACAAGCGTTTCTGCGGATCAATGAACAGACACGGATTCGTGTCGGGGAAGCCGGGAGTATCGGCCATCAGGAATGGCTGACTCCAACCTTTCTCGCCCTTGCGTTTGCGCGCTCCTCGAATGACGACATCGTCGGCACTCCGTTCACCGGAGCCGTGGTACCAACAGGCGAGCAAGTCGCCATTGGGACATTCGACGATGCAAGAAGCGTGGTTATGCCACTTTTCAGCACGAAAAATCAGTTCGCTCTCGAACAATGGCCCATCAGCGGCGGCCACGCCGGCGCCGCCGGCAAGGCTAAGGAGACAGGGAAGGAACAGCGGGACAAGGTTCAGCATGGGAAGATTCTCGCCTAATCACTTCTTCCGCACGGCCTTCCCGCCGCTAGGCTTCGACACCGCCCAGGAACCTCCGCCCAGGCAGATCAGAGCGAGCGAGCAGAGAACCACCAGAAATCGTGGTTCCAAAGTGGACAAGGGCTGCGCGAAAAGCCTCATTCCTTGAAACCAGGCTAACGTGCCGACACTTACCAGCAAGATGACGCCTGCCGCCCAGCGGCAATACAATCCTACGATAATCGCCAATCCGCCGCTGAACTCCCCCCAGGAAATGGCCAGTTGCCAGCCAAGGCCCAACTCCGGCGCCCAATTCGTGCCGCCATTGGCCTGAATTTTGGCGAAGCCGTGATAGACGCAAACAATCCCCAGCGCGAGCCGCAAGATGAATGGCCCAATCTTTTCGCGAAAGTGAGATTCGAACACGGCCTGTGCTTCCCCGGCATATTTGGCGACAGCCCCAGGGAAACGATTGCACGCGGTTGGTGTTTCGAGGAATGGAAGACCGTGCCATCGCACAAAATTGTGCTGTTGGCCGACTGAACACGCTGTTCATACCGGCTTTGTCGGGAGTGGGGCATTGAACGTGAAGAAAACGTGGGCCGATATTAGGAAGGGTGCGGGCTCGGCCTTGCTGGCAAGGAAAGAACGCTAAGCCTGCGCCATCATCGGCAGCCGCCGTTCCAGAGACTCCATCGGCAGGCCAATGACGTTGCTGATGCTGCCGGAAGTTACCTGAACGTAAGGGTCATCGCGTTCCAGCACCGCATAAGCGCCGGCACACCCTTCCCAGAGCCGGGTCTGCAGGTATTTTTCGATCCCTGCCGCATCGAGCGCAGCAAAGTGAACGTCGCTCGATTCTTGCCAAGCTATTTGTAAGCCGTCCGCTTGGCGCCAGAGACACACGCCGGTCCAAAGCTGGTGCGTGCGCCCGCAAGCAGACGAAGAATTGCGCCGCGCGTCGGCTTCGTCCGCCGGCTTGCAGATCGGTGTGCCATCGATCCAGCCGATGGAATCGGCGGCGAGAATTACGCCCTCAACTCCTGTCGCCGCCACGGCGGCAGCCTTGAGCCAAGCAACATGCTGAACGAGCGATCGGGCATCGGGATAACCGGCGTCGTTGGGTTCGTCGATGTGGGAAGGTATGACGTCGAAAGTGTAGCCGGCTCTTTGCAGAAGTTCGCGACGACCGAGCGATGCCGACGCCAAAATCAAGCGGAACGGGAGCTGCTTTGCCATGATTCGAGATTCCTCCGCAGCACGGGCCAGAGCCGGTCGGGCGTGAGCTCGGCCATGCATTCCATCCGCCCGCATTCCTTAACGCAGCTTCCCGCGCACCAAACGCGCGATTCCACGGCCTGATGGTAAGCGCCGTAAGGCCCCGTAAGCCGCACTCGAGTACAAGTATAGGCGCCACCACGGGACGCCCTAGCGCGACCGCTAAGTGCAAAGGCCCGGTATCGTTGGCGATCATGACGTCGGCTCGTTCGAGCACCGCCGCCAGCTCTGCGAGCGATGTCTTGCCCGTCAAATCGAGCGTTGGACCGTCAATCGAGGCAATGGTCGCCTGAGCGAGTTGCCCGTCCTCGGGCCCGCCGACGAAAACAGCCGTTCCCCCTGCCAATTTCTGAGCGCGATTGGCCAATTCGGCGAAATGGTTAGGCGGCCAGCGCTTGGTCAACCAGCGTGCTCCCACGCCGAACATCAGCCAGGGCCGAGGCTGTCCGCTCAGGAATCGCGTGGCAGCATCGCGAGCCGTGGCGGCAATGGGAACGTGAAAACTTGTGGGACCTTCGTAACCCAGGGCCCGGGCAGCCAGGCCGTAGCGATCGACGGCGTGCAGGTTGGCGACGTTGGGGACGGCGATGACGTCGGTGTAGGCGAAGCGAGCGCCCTTGCGCGCCGTTGCCAAACCGACGCGCCGGCAGGCGCCCGTCGCCCTGCACATGATGCCGCTGCGCAATAAGCCTTGCATGTCGAGGACGAGATCGAATTGCTCGGCGGCCGCAATCGCTTGAGGAACTGTCCCAGCCGGCGCAGGCCTTTCCAGACGCCTTGACGCATGGCGCCGCGGTCGAACGGTATGACCGCGTCGAGATCGGGATGCCCTTCGAGTAAGGGTGCGTAGCCGGCGTTGACGATCCAGGCTAGGTGAGCCTTGGGGAAGCGTTTCCGCATTGCCGACAGCAAAGGAAGACAATGCACCACGTCGCCCAACGCGCTGGGCTTGATCAGCGCGATGCGCTTTGCCTCGTACTCAGCCAGCGGCGTTAACAGATTTCTTGGTCAACGGCGCATCCTTTCGCCGGCGAAGCAGGGGACGACTAACGAAGTCGCAAGCTCGTCAAGAAGACAAAAAACAACAACACGGCGCTCATGGCATAAGGCGTAATGTGGGCCGGCTCCAGCTTGAAGGTCGAAAGGCCGATGAACGGCCCCAGAATTCGAGCTAGAGCTGCGACGCCTTGATTGGCGCCCAGAATTTCTCCTTGCTGATGCGGATCGCTGCGCCTCGAGATGAGCGATTGCACCGACGGTGTAAGAAAGGCGAATCCCGTGACGGCTACTGTGAGCACCGGCAGCACGAAGTAGAGGATTCCAGGCCCCTTCTTCAATTCCCCGTGGTAAGCGGCCCAAGCGATGACGCAGGCGAAAAACAACCCCACTGTCATGATTGCCAACCCCATGCGCATGAAGGTCAGCTCCGAAACCCTTTTCGCCAGCGGGCGGTAGATCCCTCCCTGCACCACCATCAAAACGAAGCCCACAAACGCGAAAATCAAGAAATTGCCTTCATCCACCTGGTGTTCGCTCGAAGCCGGAATGACGGCAGCGGTGTCCGATTCGGGCAGCAGAATGGCGCGGTTGAGCAGCGACAAGGTCGATTCCAGGCTCCCAAACGCAAAGGTCGCCAGGAAAAACGTAACGATCAAACTGCCGATGGTGGGCATGCGGAGTCGCCCGACCGAGGCCCTTCCAATCGAGCCAGCCACGGCGCAATCCCCTGGTATCGGGGCTGACGGTTTCCGGCAAGCGCCTGATGGCGAGCAGCAAGGCCACGAGTGACAACCCTGCGGCAATGTATCCGGGGGCCCCTGCCCTGGGAAACTTGAGGGATGCGAAACCGACCAAGGGGCCGAAGGTGAAGCCGATACCGAAGGCTGCGCCGATCAACGCCATGCCCCGCGAACGCTCCTGAGGCGGTGTGCAATCGGCGATAACCGCTTGCGCCGTCGAGATGGTGGCCCCTGCGACGCCCGCTCCGAGTCGGGAAACAAAGAGCAGCACGAGCGAGGTGAACAACCATCCCTCGTGTCCGAGGTCGGAAGCGATGCCGAAAAGCAAGTAAAACAGGACCGAACCCACAAGCCCCAACAGCAGAATGGGCCGCCGGCCGACCCGATCGGAAATACGTCCCCAAATGGGTGCAAACAAAAACTGCATGAGCGAAAAGCAGGACATCAACAATCCCAGAATCACGCCGTGTACGACTTCTTGATGTTCGCCCGGGAAAAGCGGCTTGAGCAAAGTGTCGGCATAGAGCGGCAGCAACGGCAAGACAATGCCGAAGCCGAGCAGGTCGATGAACACGACCAGAAAAACGATAAAGAGGGCCGATTTGCGGCTCTTGCCGCTTGGCAACAGTTCAGGAGTAGGCGATTGCATTGGCGAGGAAGGAGTCGTCATCGTCGGCTGGATCCATTCGGCAAGGGCGGCGGAAACGGTTCGAAGGCGGTAACAAATCTACAGAAAAGGATATCAAGCCAATGGGGGAGCGTCCTAGGTCTGCCAAAACGCCGCCATCCCGTGCCTCAGAAAATGCGTCAATCCCTTCAGGGCCAGTTTGGTCTTGGCCGCCTTGGCGTGTTGACCCTGCAGCCTTCGCAAGAGAAGCTGTGCCCACTTGGCCGCGATCTGGATCGGCAAATCGATGGTGACCACCAGCTTGTAAAAAACCAGGGCGAGCCTGTTACTGCCATTCTTGCGCAGGAAGCGCAGGAACCCAATGTTCATGTGCGAGGATGCAAAGCCAATATGCTGCCGCGTGCTGACTCGACCATAGTGAACGATTTCGACATCGGGGTGGTAGATCACCTGGCCATTGCGGCGGATGCGCGTCGACAAATCGATGTCTTCGCCGCCAAAAGTAAACGCTTCGTCCCAACCGCCCACACTCGAGAAAACTTTACGGGGAATCAGCATGGCCGCCCCCATGAGCACCTCGACCGGACGCGTCGTTTCCGTGCGAAAATCGTTACGCCGATAGCGGCGGTAAGCGCCGCGTAACAGGCCGGTCCAGCGTAACAGAGCGGTCCGGTGCAAAAGCGTGGCCAGCGTCGGTTCCAGGCGGTAGCTAACCTGCGTGCGTCCCGAGGCATCGCACAAACGCGGGCCGACGATGCCCGCTTCGGGATGTGCCAAGGCAAAATCGAGCAATTGTCCCAGCGCTTCGGCCGGGATCAGCGTGTCATTATTGAGGAAGAAGAGATAATTGCCCTGGGCTCGGCGGCTCGCCTGGTTGTTGGCGCGGGCAAAGCCGACATTGGTGGCGTTGCGCACCAAGATGACTTCAGGAAAATCGCGCTCCACCATGTCGGCGGCGCCATCGGTCGACGCATTGTCAACGACGATCACTTCCAGGCAAACGCCCTGCTTATAGTCGAGCAACGATTCCAGGCATTGGCTGAGGTATTCGCGGCAATTCCAGTTGGCGATGCAAACCGAAACGTCGACCGGCCCGGCATGCAGGAGCTGCTGCCGCCAGCCTTCCAGGCGCTGGCGTCGCAAACGCCGGCCGCCCTCGCGGGCGAGCGGGCGCACTGCGGTCGATGCCCCCACGGGCGTGGGAATGGCAGCTTCTAAGCCAGCGACGCGGTGGGGCATGTGGTCTCCCAGCGTTCCTGTTCCAAGTAAGGGGCGAAGGGGCGGCTGCCAAACAGCAGCCTGCCCAGGCGATAACGGACGCGTTTCTGCCAATCCAGCGGCTGATGGGCATAGCGGTGGACCCGTTCTCGATAAGCGCGATAAACTTCCGGCGCGAAGGCCGGCTGCGCAGGCCCCATGGCCAATGCCCAGACTGCCGCGGGCCGGCGTTTCGGCCCCTGCCAACCCAGAATGCGGTTGGGATAATCGTGCAGAAGCACTTCCAGAGCGCTGGGCGTAAAGCGCCAGTAATCGTCCGGATAATCGTGGATGTGGAAATAAAAAGGCGAACAGAGAAAAAAGGCGCCGTCCGGTCGCAAGACTCGGCGGATTTCCTCGAAGCCTTTCCAAAAATGGGCCACGTGCTCGAAGGTGTTCATAGCGATAACCGTGCCCATCGAAGCGTCGGCAAAGGGCAGGGCTTCCACGTCGGCAATGCGATCGACGCCCGGTCCAGGGCGAGTGTCGATGCCCACGTATTCTTTGCCGGGAAAATAGGCTCGCAAGTCGGCCAGCGCTCCTGGCCCGCAACTTGGTAGGAGCCTGCTTCCAGAATCGGTTCGGGCAGCGGAAAGGATTCCACAACTGCCCGAAAAACTCCATGCAAAAATCGATTCATCCGCGGCCATCCCTGCCTGCGTCGGAAAGCTCTCGCTCGGGACAGGCGCACTATCCCTTCAGCGTGGGAACTGGTGGTAACAGGAAGCGGCGGAGGCTGTCAAGAACAACCGCGCAAGCTGGGCATCGGGCGTCACTTAAAAGCGCTATTGCAGATGGAAATTGATCGTATGCTGTTCCACGGCCAGCACCTTGCACGTCAAGCCGGACGTGCGCGGATCGCTGTACTTCTCGGGGGGTTGTGGCCAGTATTGGCCTCCTTGGCCCGGCAACGGTCCCGAAGATCTGACCGTCACGCGGTAGGATCCGGGAGGCACTCCGGGGCGTTCACTGTTGCGCAAAGAATAAGTTCCATCCGGTTGAATGTCGGCATGCACGAGAGGGCCGGTATTGCCGTGCTCCTCATCGGGAATGAAGACGATGCTACCACCTGACAATGGCCTTTCAAGGTAACTTACCAGGCCGTGGACGTTGACCAAAGTCGGGTGCGGTTCCGAGCCGTCGCAGCCGCTGAGGCCGACGGCACAGAATAGCAAAAACAGGCAAAGGCCACAGAGCCTCATTTTCCGCCCAACCCGCCCAGACAACGATTGCCAACCGACAACCCGGCTCTCCAGGGTTGCTTGTCTAACAGGTTCGGAGCATGCGGCCAAGATCAGCTCTCAAGGACCGCTTGACCTCTCCGGCGGGCTTGGGTAGAACCCAGCCGTTCCAATTGCCGGGGAAGCATTCAATCCAAGGACGGGGAGTTACCGGCAGCGACTCTCGAGTATGCCGGCCTTCAAGGAAGAGGAGAAGGAACGTGATGAAAAAGCTCAGTACCCTAGCCGGACTGGCTGCCGTGGCTTTCATTTTCTGTTCGGCCGCGAATGCCCAACAAGGCGGGCAACCCGGCCAGCCACAGCAACAGTATCAGCCTCCTCCCACGCCACGAACCAAGATCGCCATTCTCAATCTGCAGCATGTGGTGAAGAGCTACGACAAGTGGCGAGCTTTCGAAGAACAATATAAGCAGAGATACAAGGGTTTTGACGCAGAATTCGAAAGGATCAAGAAAGAAGGACTCGGTTTGAAGGAGCAACTAGCCAAGCTTTCTCCGGACTCCCAGGAAGCCTTAAACATTAAGGAACGACTAAAGCAGCTCGACCGCCAAGTGCAAGACCTTGGTGATAAGGCCAAGGGCGAGCTGCTCAAGCTTCAAGACAGTATGTCCATTCAAATCTATGCCGAAGTCGAACTGGCAGTGGGCGCCTATGCGAAGGCCAACGAACTTGACTTGGTGATGCAGTACAACGATGGCGTGAATCCCAACGACAAGACCAATCCAGCCAACATTCAGCGCAAAATGCAGACGGCGCCTGCATGCCCATGTACTTCGTTCAAGGCATGGATATCAGCGAAACCGTTATCTACATGCTCAACGAGCGCTATAAAACGGCAATGAACCAGGCTCAAAACTCGGGCGCGCTACAGCAGCGCTAAAACAGCGCCTGCGCTCTGATCGATGCGTAGCGATGTCATCCGAGCCCAGGGCTGTCGAGCCATGGGCTTGGCTGCGATTTGCGGTCTTGTGTCTGTCGCTTCTGCGAACGACAGACACCGGCACTCAGGAACCAGCATGAACGTGAGAAGGATTGGCTACCGTTACCAACGGACGCTCTTACGGTCGACCGAGGTGGTCGGCATCGGCTTCCTGACGGGAGCCCCGATTCGCCTGCGGTTCAATCCTGCGCCGCCCTCCACCGGGGTTGTTTTTGTACGTACCGATTTGCAGCAGCCGCTGTCGGTGGCCGCTCAAGTCGGCATGGTCAGCGGCACGCAAAAGGCGCACAACCCTCGGCCGGCCTCCCGTGCAGGTCGCGTTAGTCGAACACGTATTGGCCGCTCTAGCCGGCATGCGCGTGGACAACAGTTTCGTCGAATTGAACGGACCTGAGCCTCCCGGGTTGGACGGTTCCGCTCAGCAATTTGTCGACGCCATCAGGCGGACAGGGGCTGCGCATGCAGCCCGTGCGCCGGGCGATCTATGGCGTTGAAGACTCCATTCTGGTCACCCAAGGCGGCGCGACTTTGGCGCTGCATCCGAGCCAGGACGACGAGTTGCGCATAACCTATGCTCTCGATTACGGACCACGTTCACCCATAGATAGACAAACGCATTCGGAAACCATCACGCCGGAAACTTTCGCGAACTTTATTTCCAGTTGTCGAACGTTCTTGCTGGAAAGCGAAGCCCATGAATTGCGACGCCAAGGTTTAGGTTCGCGAACCTCGGCCGCCGATCTGTTGATTTTTGGCCCGCGTGGCGTCATCGGCAATCGTCTGCGTTATGCCGATGAGCCCAGCCGCCACAAAATCCTCGATCTCGTCGGCGACCTCTCGCTCTTCGGCCACGATCTGCGCGGCCACGTGGTGGCTTACCGCTCCGGCCATCCCTTGAACGTGGAGCTGGTGCGGAAGCTGGGCCGCGTTGAATCCAACGGCCGGCACTATCAGAGCCAAATGACCAGGGCAGCCTAAGGCGTCAAATCCGAAAATCGAAATCCGAAATCCGAAAGAAATCCTAATATCCAAACCAAAAATCCTAAGCAAATTCGGATAGCGAAATCCCAAGGAGGATGGAAATCGTGCCTTATATGATTCCTGACTCCTGACCCCGACCACCTCCCCTCGCCCCCCTCGAGGAACCTCCATGGATCCGCTACGTTTAGCCGTCGTGGGCGTCGGACATCTCGGCAAAGAACATGCCCGAATTCTCAAAGGAATGCCGGACGTCGAGCTGGTTGCCGTGGTCGATGTCAGCAACGATCAGGCTCAAGCGATCGCCAAGAAACTCGATTGTCTCGCTTTCACCAATCGATAGGCCCCTGTTGCAACTTGCCGACGCAGTTGTCATCGCGGTGCCGACGGTTTATCACCATGGGGTCGCTTCTGAGTTTTTGCGGTCAGGAATTCCCATTCTGGTGGAAAAGCCTCTGGCGGCGAGCCTCGAACAGGCCGAAAGCCTGGTCGAGCTTGCCCGCGCCCACGATACCTTGTTGCAAGTCGGCCATATCGAGCGGTTCAATCCGGCCTGGGAAAAGCTCGAATCGCTGAGCTTTCAGCCAAAATATGTCGAATGCGAGAGACTGGGGGCCTTTACTGGCCGCTCGGGCGATGTCGGCGTGGTGCTCGATTTAATGATTCACGATCTCGATCTTTTGTCCGCCCTGGTCAGGGCGCCGCTCACTTCCTTCACTGCGCCGGGGATGTCTATCTTCGGCGAACCCGAGGATATCGCCACGGCTCATCTAAGCTTTGCCGATGGCTGTGTGGCTGCACTAACCGCCAGCCGGGTGAGCAGCACGCCCAAGCGCATGATGCGAATTTGGTCGCCTGAGGGCTTCTTGGATCTCGATTTCGCCAAGAAAACATTGACCCTTACGCAGCCTTCCGATCAGGTGCGCCGCCAGGGCTTGGACATGCGGAAACTGGACGCTGCTTCACGAACCGCGTTCAAAGATCAGCTTTTCGGGCGTCATCTCGAAGTCATGGAACTCGCCAGCGCCGAGGGCCCGGATGGCCTGACGCGCGAGCTAGAAGAGTTCGTCCGTTGCGTCCGCACCAATTCGCAACCCCGCGTTCGCGGCGAAGAAGGCCGCGATGCGGTACGCCTGGCCACGCAAGTTTTGGCCAGCCTCAAGAGCCACGCCTGGCAATGCTCCGAAGCCGGCCCCTGCGGCCGAACCAACTCCCCTTCCCCATGGGCAATCTGTTTACGCCAGCGGCACGCCAGGCGGCGGCGTAAAGACCTGGGTGTATAAGCGGCCCTCACCAAAGCCATATCAGTTCAAGCTTGCTCCCGTGGTTCGGCTTTTTCCAGACGGTTGTGGCCAGTCCAGACCGTTGTGGCCGGTCTCCTGACCGAGCCACGGCTAACGAGTGAACAGGCCCGGGGCACCTGCTGGCAGGGAGAAAATCCAACAATAACACAGCGTCTCGGGGATTACGGATGAAACGCCCCGAATGGGGCGTCGGACTGTAGCCACGGGTGGAGCGGCTCGGCGGCGTAGCCGCCTGCCGCGGAACCCGTGGATAGTAATCGCGTCATTTTCTTCGTTGCCCCGGCGGGGCAAAGGAGACGTGCCGACCTGACCGGGCCAAATGTTTCACTGAGCGAGTTGACGTTTCCGCCGCCCCTCACGGGGCGGAGCCACGTGTGGCTATGCTCCACGGGTTTCGCTTCGCTCCACCCGTGGCTACATTCCGTGGCCCCATTCGGGGCCAAGAATGAAACCGCTCAGGTCAGCCAATAAGAAACGCCAAGGTCAACGAGAAAACGGGCCTGGTCGCCGGCTGGCCGTGGCTCGGTCAGGAGACCGGCCACAACATTCCGTATTACTTACGCGCGACGGGTTTCGCTGCGCTCCACCCGTGGCTACATTCCGCAGCTCCATTCGGAACCAAGAAACTTCCTCAATACGGATACCCCGGCGATCCCACCGCATTGTTCCCCTGCCTTGGGGCCGGGTTGCGAGCCGGAGCCGGGCTGGTCGGAGCCGAAAACTCCGGGGCGCCAAGGTGAACGGCGGGGGCTTGCCAGTTATCGCGGCCGATGGCCAGGGGCTGTCGAACAGGTTCGGCTTCGGGAAGATATCCGGGCCGCACGCCTCGCGCCGAGGCACCACGGGGAGAATTGGACCAGCCGCCGTCGTTATCCGGCGCCTGGCGCGGAAGATCGGCTGCGTGTCATCGGCCAGCGGTTGCACGGGAGGGGCCGTCAAACGGACCACGGTTTTGGCGGAGTCCGTTCGCGAACCCACTTCATTCTTTGCAAGGATGACGGGAGCAGCCGATGCCGGCTGTTTCCGGGTGTTGCGCAAATCGGCAAGCCAGGCTTGCTCCAATTCCGATACATTCTGAAAACGGTAGTAAGTGCGGGCGGCGTTGTCCCAGCCATAGTTCGGTTGCATTCCATGGGCCACGAAGCTCAGAAAAGTCTGGCGATTGCCCAAACCGACCAAGAACTTGGACACCGAAAAGCCCTCAGCGTACAGTGCCCCAATATTGCGCGGGTCGCGCGGATAATCCTTGAGCGAGAAGAGCCGGGGAAGCCGAAGGGCGCCGCCGGCATTAAGAATTTGCCTCACCATGGTGTCGTGCCGGCTGCATTCGATTTCATCTTCACTCAGCACGGCCCCGCCTTCGTCTGCCCAACGGGGAACGGGTGCGCCAAAATAATGGGCGAATACAGTGTGCGTGACTTCGTGGGGCAGCACGCTATAGATGAGTCGGTCGAGTGGCCCTTCAATTTCCATGGTCTGCCAAACGCCGCCGCCTGAGAAGTTGAAGCTAGTTGCGCCGCTAGCGCCGCTCTGCGTCACTTTGACGTGCAGCGGACAGGGAGTCGGCCAATTCGGCATCTCCCGCCCCAGCCAGAGAATCGCTTTTTCCCGTCGATAGTGTTCTGCCCACTTGCTGACCTGTTCGGCTATTTGAGGCGTTGGAGCTTCCACGACAAAATTCGTCGAAGGATAGGAAGCGCCCAACAAAAGGATGACGCAAGGCAAAAAAAGCACGCGAAGGCTACGCCAGGTCATGCCCAACCTCTCCTCGCCAGTGGGAAAGGGAAAACGCTTCCAGGAAAAGAAGTCGCATTCCGACCAGGGATGTGTCCGGCTGAAGTCTACAGCAAAACCCGAGCCAGGCGCGAAGACACAGAAAGAAAACGCCCGCAAAGCATGTCTAATGTGCGCGGAGAACAGGACTTAGGGATCGAGCCGTTTGCGCTGTCGGCCGGAAGCCCCGTCATCATGCGTGTAACTTCTACAAAGTGCTTCAACGATTTCTTGGGTCTGGCAAGCTTTAACGGCGGTTACTTCCTGGCCGTTGGGGTTGCAGCACTGTCTGCCGGTGGAATCGCCTTGACAAGCCGCCCGGTGGCGCCATTGTAAAGGCGCAAAATGCCATCATCGCCACCCGTCGAGACCAGTTTGCCGTCAGCACTGATGCCGACTGCACAGAGATAATCGGTCGCTCCATTGAAGTTCATGCCGGGCGAGCCGTTGTCGATGTTCCAGACCCGGACGCTATGGTCGCCGCTGGCAACCAGAATCTCGGCGGATTTGTTCTTGAACGCTAGCTTGGTGAGCTGCTTCTTCTGATTGCCGAACGAGCGGATCTGTTCGCCTTTTTCGAAATCCCAGGTTTTGATGAGGTTGTCGGCGCCGACGCTGACCAATACTTTGCCGTCCGCTTTCCAGCCCACGTCCATGACGTGCTGAGTATGCCCTTCGAAGGAGCGGAGCAGCTTGCCGTTGGCCACGTCGAACACCTTGACGAACTTGTCCGCCGCCCCGGTTGCGAGTTTCTTGCCGTCTGGACTGAAACAGATGCCAAAGACGGTGTCGCTGTGACCGCCCTTGATTTCCAGATGCAGCTTGCCTGAGGCAACCTCGAATATCTTGATTTCGCCCGTTTCCGTCGGCGCGCCTCCGCCCGTGGCCAGCAGCTTGCCGTCCGGTGAAAACGCGAGACAGACAACGCGCTCGGCGAAGCCGTCGAGCTTGCGTCGGAGGGCTCCAGTGGCCGGATCCCAAAGATTCACTTCTTGAAAGCTGCTGCTCGCCAGTGTTTTGCCGTCGGGACTGACAGCCAGGGCTTCCACCAACGAGGCGTGTGCCAAGCGAAGCGGTTTCTTATCGGCGCCGACGAGTCCCGGTGCCACCAGGAGCCGCAATGATTTGCCGGTAGCGTCGAAGAGTTCGATCTGGCAGCCCCGAGCCGCGGCAATGAACTTCTGATCGGGACTGACGGCCACGGCTCGAATCGGGTGAAACGTCGCCGGCGGCGGCGTCAGCACAACACGCGCCACGGTTTTCACGCCGCTGCCGGGCTTGGCGCCCTGATCGATCCACAATTTGAGAATCGCCAATTCTTCAGGGGCCAGTGGCTTTTCTTTCTTGGGCGGCATGAACGGCCGTTTGGTTTTGCCTGCAAGCTGAATGAGCAAACTATCGGCGCTTTTGCCCGCCACTAACGCCGTGCCCCGTTTTCCGCCTTCGAGAATGCTGGCGTGCTTGCTCAAGTCGAGCATGCCTTCGGTGACGGAGCCCGAATGGCAAACGAAACAGTGTCGCGCCAAAATGGGCTGCACGTCGCGATCGAAATCGACCGGCTCAGTTCGGCTCAGCTTGATAACCCTTATGGGGGCAGGTGGCGCGTCGCTGGGCTTTTCCTGTCCCATAGCAAAGGGCGTCAGAAGCAAAAGGCAAAATAGCCCGACTAACCCTGTGCTGGACTGTTTGGCGAGCGGAGACCGCGCATTTCTCCCCCCCTTGCCAACGGGGGAGAGTTCTGGGCCTTCGGCCCCTCTACATTGATGAGAGCCAGAACGGCGACTTCGTTGGACACGAGGCCGATTCTTGCGTTCTGACTTGAAGAATCGCGCATGGCATTTCCTTCGCGTGGAGGAAGTTTACTTCTTCTTTTCCGCGGGCGGCGTCGCACCAGCGGGCAAAACGGTGAACGTAATTGGGGAGGCAGGGAAGACCGCGTTGACGTTCACCTTGGCTCCCTTGCCTGTCGGATCGTTTGACACCGCCCAGGGCGCGGTCCCTTCCAGGTAAACGCTGTACATCCCGGGAGCAACCGATTTCTTGACTTCCAGTGTGGCTGGTGCTGTTTCCTTGTCCGGCGCCACGGTCATCGGTTTCTGATCGTTGAACACGATTCCCGGCGGCATCCCAGTGGGGCCTTCGGCCGGGCCAATCTGGATAGGCGCCTTGAAATCGCCTGCCAATCGCGTCACTTCGAGTGGCAAATTGATCTTCGAGCCAGCCACTACGGTCTTTGGGAAATGGGAAGTTATCGAGAATGGCGCGCGTTTCTCCCACCGACAGGACCAGATTGCGCTCCACCCTGCTCAAGGGCGGATCGCCTTGTTGTTTGTTGAGGCTGGCCTTCACGACTCCCGCGGCAATGGCCTGGCGTGCCACTTTCTTGCCGGCAATCTGGCCGTGGCCAAGTATCTGAACTGGGCCTGCCCAACGTTCCGCGTCAAGCGCGCTGGAAATCACCAACGATCCTTGAGCTGCCCCAGCGCCGATCACTTGTTTGTGAACCAGGACACCCGGTGGCAGCCGGGTTATCTCGAGCTCGACGGGGCCATTCCAGCCGCCTTCGCGCTCGACGAATACTTGCCAGCGGACGCCTCCGCCACGATGGAGGATGTTGGCCCCGGGCCTGCCATCCTCAGCGGGCAAAACGAGTAGATGAAAATCCGGCTGTTCGCGCAGAATCCGCAGATGATAAAACTGATGCACACCGAAGGTCCGCCGTCCTTCGATGCCACGGACCTGAACGAGAAATGTTCCGTCCGCCGGGGCCACGAATCGGTAGGGCGGCGGATCTGTCGTTGAAGTCGGAAAGCGCGTCGGGCTCAAGTTGGCTGCGTTGTCTTCCAGGTTAGCCAAATTGCCTTTCTTGGCGGCGTCACGAACGGCGAGACCTAAATCGGTGACGGCGCCAAGCCGTTCACTCCACACCTCGATAACGAAGATGTCCCCTTTATGGGCCGTGAAGGAAAACCAATCGTGATCGCTCTTGCGATCCAACCGTCCGGTCACTTCACAGGGAACGACAATCGGCTGGGCGGTTTCGGGCGTATCGTTGGGCTCCTTTTCCACCACCACGGGCGCCTGGGCCAACAATAGGGGGAAGCCGTTGGAAACGCCCGCACTATTCTGGACGCGAAACTCGAACCGAGGCAGGAAAGCGGCTGCGTTGGGAAACGGTCCGAGTCCGGCCGCTTGGTGTTGCTGATCGATTCGGCTGGGCACCTCGATCGTCATTTCCGTCCGTTCGAGGACTACCCCGCCGTCGATGGCTGCTGGATCGAGCACACCGCCCGGCAGATTGCGGCCAAAAACGGTGGCTTTGGTCTTCTTCCCCGGTTCGATCGCCAAGGGGAACACCGCGTCGATGTGAGGGAAGGAGCCCAAGGCGACGTAATAGCGAACTCGGCGCCGCCTTGCTCGTGAGCGAATTCGTTGATGCGCAAGAAGTAATCGCCGCTGGCTGGAAGGGTCACATCGAGCAAGGAATCCCGGTTTCGCATCGGGCGGACACTCGCGAGCTGTTTGCCCCCCACGTCGAAAAGTTCGAGTTGGGCCATCAAATGGCTATCGATGCTGGCCGTCCGCGCCTCAGCCAAAACGCGTTGCCCTTTGGTGCCGTTGAAAACGAAGTAATCGACGTCGACGCGCGAGCTGATGACCCCATTCAAGATGCAGTTCAGGGGCACGCGCTGCGCGGTGGCAATGTCGTCGTTATTCTCTTTTTCCTCGATCACCTGCAAATCGCTGACGACGAACGAAATCGGGTTACTGATCCCCAGCTGATTGACCAGACGGAGATCGTAAGTGCCCAAGGGCGTGTCCGGCGCAATTTGTATTTTGAAAGCTCGAAAGACCGGAGGGCCTGGCTTCTTGGGATCGGCTGCCGCGAAAAGGGGTTCGGCTACCAATCCCGGATGATTGAAGAGCAGGCTTTCCGGATGGCTGATATCCTGACCCGCAACGGTTAGTTCGAGGGTGGCGCCACGCTGGCCGCCATTGGGAGCGATGCTGGTGAGGTGGGGGCCAGGCAAACCGTTGCTACCTTGAGCCTCGGCTTGCGAAGTATTCCACGCTGCTGCCAAAAGGGCCAGCGCACAAGGAACCAGCCATCGGCGGCAATGCCGATGCAAATAGCGAAACATGGTTCTTTCCTTCGCATCCGAGGGCGTCAGCTGGGTCTAATTGGTCGGGCAAACAAGGCCGCAGGTTTGCGGTCACGGCAGGGGGTGGCCAAGGCGGGTGACAACGGGCATACTGCAGGTCTGTATCATGGGATGTTAAATGGCGCGGCTCGATTGGTCAAGGGTGGGGCGACACCGGCGAGGTTTTGGGGACGCCGTTTTGGTTCTCGACAGACGTAATCGTTGCGGTATTCTGAAGGATACTCGCCATGGGATTGCGTCCTGATTCAAAGGATCGAAACGGTTGATCGAAGGATCTTCGCCACGATCGTGCCTTGGAGTTTTTCGAGATGACCGTAACACCGGCCGGGAAAAACAGGCGTGCCAGGCGCGAGGCGAAGTGTGCGGGCAATGCAGCCCCCCCCCTCCTACCGCCGGACGGCGTACGCAAGTCCCGCCCTTTCGTCCGCATGCTGCTGCTCGCGGGATTAGCTTTGGCTGCCTTCGGCGTGACCTTTGGAGCCATGAAGGTACAACAAAAACGACAAAAAGACGCCGATGAGGCGAACGCACCCCCCGGGATGGTCTGGATTCCCGGCGGCGAGTTTTTGCGCGGCGCCGACAATCCGCGCATGCCCGACGCACGGCCCAAGCACCGGGTTGCGGTAGATGGCTTCTGGATGGATCGGAACGCGGTTACCAATAAGCAATTCGCTGGCTTCGTCGACGCGACAGGCTATGTCACCGTGGCTGAGCGCACGCCCCTAGCCAAGGACTTTCCCGGAGCTCCACCAGAAAATCTGGTTGCCGGTTCCGTGGTGTTCAGCCCGCCGGCCGGTCCAGTAGCCCTCGACAACCATCTTCAATGGTGGAGTTATGTGAAAGGCGCTTCGTGGCGCCATCCCGATGGTCCGAAGAGCGACGTTGCAGGTCGCGACAACTATCCGGTCCTGCATGTGGCATGGGAGGATGCGGTTGCCTATTGCAAATGGGCCGGAAAGCGCCTGCCGACGGAAGCCGAGTTCGAATTCGCCGCGCGCGGCGGTCTGAAGGAAAAGAAGTACGCTTGGGGAGACGAACTGAAGCCATCGGGGAAGTGGATGGCCAACATCTGGCAAGGGAAGTTCCCCTACGAAAACACCGAGGAAGACGGTTTTCGGCGGCAGCGCCAGTGGGCTCGTTCCCGGCAAATGGTTATGGCTTGCACGATATGGCGGGCAACGTCTGGGAGTGGTGCTCCGATTGGTATCGGCCCGATTATTATGCCAAGCTTGCGGCCGCCAAACAGCCGGTCAAGAACCCCCAAGGCCCAGCAAGACAGCTACGATCCAGGCGAGCCAGGCATCGCCAAGCGGGTCATGCGCGGCGGTTCCTATCTGTGCACCGATCAATATTGCACCGCCTACGAAGTGGGCGCCGCGGCAAAGGCGCGCCCCGGACAGCGGGACGAATCATCTCGGTTTTCGAGGGGTGATGAGCAAGCCGGGGAAGTAGACACCATATTCCCGAGAGGTTGCGAAAAAAACGGGACAGGCACCGGCCGGCATGTCACATTTTCAGGGATTCGCCAGGGGTGGCCGGAGCCAGTCCCGATTTTTTCACAACCCTGATTCCTGACTCCTGACTATCGCACGCCTCCTGTCTACTGTATTCTGTCTACAGTCTTCTCATCCACGTCTACCCTTTGCGGAGATTCCCATGCGATCCAGCGTCCTTTGGTCAGTCGCCGGGGCCTTGTTGTTGACGTCGGGCTTGCGTCTGAGTGGGGCATTCGAAGGAAATGAAGTCAAAATCGAGCTCAAGTCGTTCAAGTTCAAAGTACCCGAGGCACAGGCAAACCTGTTCGGCCTCAACGAAGACGAGGGGAAGCTTTTCTTCTACTCGAATGGCTTGGCCGAGGCCAATTTCAAGGCACCGAAGGATGGCGAGTATACCATCGTTCTGAAAGCTTCGGGCGACCCGGCAATGAACGAGCGCGCCAAGTTCAAGCTCTCGATCGACGGTAAAGCAGTCGGCAAAGAGACGACGCTGACGGCGGACGAACCCAAAGACTACACGTTCACCGAGAAACTCAAGGCCGGCGATCACAAGATCGCAGTCGAATACACCAACGACGTTTACAAGGAAAACGAGTACGACCGCAATTTCTACCTTCACGCCGCCACGGTGAAGCCGGCGAAGATAGAGTGACTTTAGAGCTTGAAAAGTCTTCCGTAAAGGCGGCGTTCCAAGGTGGTTATGGGGCGCCGCCTGCTATTTTGCCCGTACGAGCTGGTTTTGTGCCAGGGCAGAATATGGTAAAATAGGCGCTGAAGTGACACAGACATAGTTCGAGCCCGAACACCTTGCAAATCCGTGGTTTTCAGTCGCACCACTGAACTGGAGAAGGCCATGCTTTCACCCGATGCTGCCCGTTCGATCCTTGCCTTTCGGTTCACCCAGGCAGATCGAGACCGGATGAATTGCCTGGCCTCTAAGGCACGTAACGGTTCGCTCTCCAAGGAAGAAGACGAAGAATTAGAGACCTACCTTCGCGTCGGCGATCTCATTGCAATCCTGCAATCCAAGGCCCGCCAGTCCCTCCAATTTCCAAAGGACGAACGCAGTTTGACCCATCGGCAAAACCAATCTGGGCCGAATTCGACGAAATTCTTGCCGGCGTTCCAAAGGAGAGTTGAACAAGCTGCCTGTCGATGCTGCTAGTAACCTTGACCACTACCTTTATAGCTCCCCACTGAAATAACGATGCGATCCGTATTCGTGGATACTTCGTATTGGGTGGCTTAGCCAGACCCGAACGATCAGTGGCATTTGCTAGCGAAGCAAGCGACCGGCGACCTTGGGCCGCACCGGCTTTTCACTATCGATGAAGTCCTGACTGAGTTCATGAACTTTTTTGCTGAACGGGGACCAGTGCTTCGAGCGACGGCATGCAAGTTCCTTGGGAAGATAATTCAGAATCCGAATGTGACGCTCCTGCCACCTTTCTCACGATTTTTTCCTCGCCGGTTTACATCTCTACGAAATGCGTCAGGACAAAAGCTACAGTCTGACTGATTGCATTTCCATGGAAAGAATGAGGAATCTAAAAATCACCGAAGTCCTTACGGCGGATCATCATTTTGAGCAGGAGGGATTCCAAGTGCTCATGAAAATGCCCAGCACCTAAACTGTCACGTTATGGGAGCTCACAATCCTTGCACGCTTGGCTCGTTACCCAAGTTATGACTTGCTTCAAGGCAACTTTCGCTTTATTCTGGTGCTATCGCTTTGCCCTTTGAACCTGCCTAACGTGCCCTCCTGAGATTCGGCTCGAAAACATCCCGCCAGTTCGAGCGTTTAAGCATCCCGGAAGCAAACCATGAATCACGCAATGGATCATGCGCGGCATGGCAGCCGATTTTTCAGTCGTCGCCGGCTTCTGCAAATCGGCGGGTTAGGCACGTTGAGGCTGAGCCTTTCGAAATGCTTCGAGGCCGAGGCTCGCGCCGCTGACTCCAACGGTTCAGCGAAAGCGAATCGCATTCAGTCGTGCATCGTTCTCTATTACTATGGCGGGCCGAGCCATCTCGATACCTGGGATATGAAGCCCCACGCCCCAAAAGAAGTGCGCGGCGAATTCCAGTCGATCCCCACGAATGTGCCCGGCATCCGCGTTTGCGAGCTCATGCCCCGCTGCGCAGGTCATGAATAAGCTGGCTGTGATCCGCAGTATGCATCATCCCATGCGGAATCACAATTCGGCGGCCGTCGAAGCGCTGTGCGGCCGCACGCCGCTCAAAGGCGACTTGGAGTTGCTTTCGGACGATCCCAACAGCTTCCCATCCTACGGGGCTGCCTTGAGCCGGTTGCTGCCGAATCGGCAGGATCTTCCCAGTCATGTGGCTTTGCCGCACGTCATGTATAACGTGGTGCAGTTGGCAGGGCAGAACTCGGGATTCCTGGGTGCATCTTACAATCCCTTCCAAGTAAATCGCGATCCGAATAGTCCCGATTTCCAGGTGGACGAATTGCAGTTGCCCGCAGATCTTTCTTTGGCCCGCCTCGAAGATCGCCAGGCGCTGCTTGGACTGGTGGAGGGCCAGTTGCGAAACGCGGAACGGCAAGCTCGGCGGACGGCCATGACCACATTCCAGGACCGCGCTTTCAGGATCCTGCATTCCGATGCGGTGCGCCGGGCCTTTGATTTGAGCCGTGAAAGTGTGCAGATGCGCGATCGTTACGGCCGGCATACCTTGGGTCAGAGCTTGCTTTTGGCGCGTCGGCTCGTGGAAGCCGGTGTCCGCTTCATCAATGTCAACGACAAGATTGCCAATGGCCAACTCGCCAACTGGGATAGCCACGAAAATAACTTCGGCCGCCTGAAGAACGACCTCCTGCCGCCCGCCGATCAGGCTTTTTCGGCCTGATCGAAGATCTTGCGCACCGGGGCATTTTGGATACCACCTTGGTGGTCGTCTTGGCGGAATTTGGCCGCACGCCCAAAGTAAATGCCCACGCCGGCAGGGACCATTGGCCCGATTGCTTCAGTGTCGTACTGGCAGGTGGCGGCGTGCAGGGCGGCGCGATTCATGGCAGCAGCGACCGTATCGGCAGCCTTCCCCGCAGCCGACCCCGTTACGCCCGGTGATCTGGCGGCCACGCTTTTCTGGCGATTCGGACTTGAGGCCAAAACCGAGATCCACGACCTCACCGGCCGCCCTTATCGCCTTGCCGAGGGCGAACCTCTCCGCAAGCTATTCGCATGAACTCCGTTCAAACTCCCTGTCCCGCACTCGGTCGGTTGGCCGTGATCTCCTGTGAAGGTCTTAAGAAAGTCTCCCTGTCACGCTTCACGAATCTTCCGAGACTTGCATGACCCCCCGAGACTGGTTCTGCATCGGCATTGCCTTCGGCGTAGCTTTGGTGGGTACGCCCCTCGTTAGGCTGGCGGCGCGGCGCCTGAACATGATCGCTCGGCCCCGACCCGATCGCTGGCATAACAAACCCACGGCTCTGCTCGGCGGCGTCGGCATATTTGCTGCTTTCATGGCGGCAAGTTTTGAACAAGGATTTTCGTGGACCGAAAGCGCTGGCTCTACCAGGGCGGCATTTTCATGTTTTGTCTGGGGCTGATCGATGATATTTGGCGTATCAAGCCTGGGCAAAAATTGTTAGGCCAAATCATCGCAGCAACGGTTTTGGTCGCGCTTGAACCACTCTTGCCCTGGACGCCAAACGCGTACCTCAACGGCCTGCTTACCTTCGTTTGGATCATCGGCATCACCAATGCCATCAATCTGCTCGACAACATGGACGGTCTGGCAACAGGCGTCAGCCTGATTGCGGCCGGTTTCTTTTCGCTGATCCTTCTGCAAAACGACGAACCGGCGTGGGCGGTTCTCTCGGCGGCTTTAGCAGCTGCTTTGACTGGATTTCTCCTCTACAACCGCAACCCGGCTTCTATTTTCATGGGAGATTGCGGAGCGCTTTTCATCGGCTACGTCCTGTCCGCAATCTCCATGCAGGCGGCTTCGACGGCGCCAGCCAATCGTGTGGGAGCCAACGTCGCCATTCCCGTTCTGGTTCTTCTGGTGCCGATCTTCGATACGACTTTTGTAACCCTCATGCGAAAGCGGGCCGGCCGACCCGCTTCCCAAGGAGGCCGCGATCACACCTCTCATCGGCTCGTCTTGCTCGGCTGCACGGAATGGCAGGCGGTCCTGATTCTCATGTCCCTCGCCTTGATCGCCGGCGGCATGGCGATGCTTTTCACCCTGGCGCCGGCACAAGTGGCACTTCCGGCGGTCTTTCTTTTCCTGGTCGGAGTCATTTTGCTGGGCATTCGCTTGGCGGCCGTGATAGTTTATCCGGAATAAGAATTCCAGCCTGCCGGGCAAAAAAGGGTGGATTGCCAGTTAGCGGCAGCCGCATCAGTGGGAGATTGACATCGTGAACTGCTGCAAGTTCGGGCGCTCGGCAGTCGTGCTGCTGACGCTGGTTCTGGGCATTGCCGCCGGGCTGCCCGCTCAAGCGGATCAGCCGCTGGCAAAATCGCCATTGGCCAAAGAAGCCTATCTGACTCCCGCCAAGGAAATTGCCGATGCCGTGCTGGCGAACCGGGATGAGATTCACCTGCTGACCAACCTGAGTCCCGACGGCAAGAAATTCATCATCGTCAAGAATGACGGCATGCCGCCCTTGGCCCGCGTAGGCCGGCCCACGGCCCGGCTTGGCGAAATGGCATTCGATCACACCGCAGGCCGTTCGCGCGACTTGTGGATCCGCAGCGTGGCCGGTTACGACATCTTCTACCATGCCGACAAACGCACCGTTCCCGTGCAGGTGCCCGAGCAGGCCAGAGTGAGCACGCCCATCTGGTCGCCCGATGGCACCCGATTGGCATTTTTCGCTCATTTCGACCATGCCACTTATATCTATATCGCGGACGCTGAGACTGGTTTCTCGCGGCGACTTTCCGCTGCCCCCATCCTGGCCACCATGGTCAATTCGTTCCAATGGTCCAAGGACGGCAAGCGGATTCAAACCGTGCTGCGTCCCAACGACGGCGCTCCCGATCTCCCCAAACCGAACGCCATTGCCACGGAACCCAAGGTACGGGTGACCCGCGGCGGCAACAACCCCTCGCGGACCTATCGCTTCCTGCTCGAATCTCCCTACGACATGAAACTTCTGGAAAGCCTGGTCACAGGCCAGGTCGCTCTTATCGACGTAAACGATGGCAAGATTACCAAAGTCGGCTTTCCGAACCTGATTCGCGGCGTGAGCATGGGCCCGAACGAGGAGAACTTCCGCGTCACGACGATGAAGAAGCCGTTCTCCTATTACGTTCCGCTCACCCGCTTCGGTTCTCAAGAAGGGATCTGGAACCTCGAAGGCAGGAGTCTCTACACGCTCAACGATCGCAATTTGCAAGAAACCGAGCCGCAGCGCGGCGTCAATCCGGCCTTCGGTGCCGGACAACGCGGGCAACGGGGCGGTCGCGGTGGACGAGGCGGTCAAGGACAAGGCCAACAGCCGGCTCCCAATCCCACCATGACGCCGCCAACCAACCCAAACGCCGATCCGAACACTCCCGCCGCGCCCCCGGTCGACCTCAATGCCAAGCGCGACATCGCCTGGCGGCCCGATGGCGTCGGCATGACCTTCTTGCAGATGGAAGCGCCTAAGTCCGATGCACAAACGGTTCGCAAAGATCGCGTCATGCAGTGGCTTCCTCCCTTCGGCAAGGACGACGCAAAAGTCGTCTACGAAACGCCCAACCGCATTAGCAGCCTGCAATATTCCGACAATTGCAAAATGCTGTTCCTGACGCAAACGATCGACGGTCAACAACAAATCAGCGCTGTCGAATTGGCTGATCCGAAAAAGGTTTATGTAATCGCCAAACTCGGTGGTCGTGGCGGCAATCCCGCGGGCCGGCCGGCAGCCGGTGCCCCGGCGCGACCAGTTGCCACGGAACCAATAACTTCTGACGATGGCGAAGACGACCAACTCGAACAGCAGCGCGGACCGGGAGGTCGGGGCGGTCTGCGAGGCGGGGCTGGCGGCCAGCCGACGCTCATGGTTCGCGGCAACCGCGGCCAAGTGAATGTCGTGCGGATTTCCACTGCGGGCGATGTCTATCTGTCTGGAAGCGACCGCCCAGCAGTGGAGACAGCCGGCTTTGCAAAGCCCTATATCGACAAAGTCTCTATCAAGACCGGCAAGAAAGAGCGCATCTTCGAAGGCAAAGCGGTGACGTCCGAATCCATCGACGCGGTGGATGGCGACGACGTCAAGCTCGTCTTTACCACGCGCCAGAAGAAAGACATGGTGCCGAATTGCTACGTCACGGAACTCGCCAGCGGCAAAGTTACCAAGCTGACGAAAAATGTTGATCCCGCGCCATGGGCCACGCAGCTCAAGGTCGAGAAATTTCAGGTCACGCGCGTTGACGGCTTCAAATTCTGGGTCAAGGTGACCACGCCGCCCAAGACCACCGGCAAACTGCCCGCTCTCTTCTGGATCTATCCTCGCGAATACGCCGACCAAGCTGCTTATAACAACGCCATGGCCCGACCCCCGGCCGACATCGATAGGTTCATTTCGCCCGGACCGCGTTCCATGTCCATTTTGACCCTCCAAGGCTATGCCCTGGTAGAACCTGATGTGCCCATTGTCGGGCCGGCCGGGCGCATGAACGACAACTACGTTCCCGATTTACGGAACAGCCTCTGGGCCGCCATCGACGAGCTCGACAAACGCGGCATCATCGATCGCGACCGCCTGGCGGTCGGCGGTCACAGCTATGGCGCTTTCAGCACCGCCAACGCGCTGGCCCACACGCCATTCTTCAAAGCAGGGATCGCCGGCGACGGCAACTATAACCGGACGTTGACCACCATGACCTTCCAGTCCGAACGCCGGCAGATTTGGGATGCCCGTGAGACTTATCTGGAAATGTCTCCCATCTTGTGGGCGAACCGCGTGAACGGCGCCTTGCTCATGTACCACGGCATCGAGGACGAAAACGTCGGCACCAACCCGATGAACGCCGAGCACATGTTCATGGCACTAGACGGTCTGGGTAAGCCGGCAGCCCTTTACATGTACCCTTATGAAGGGCATGGCCCGATCGCCAAAGAAACGACTTTGGACATGTGGGCACGCTGGACGGCATGGCTCGATTACTATGTCAAGAACCCGAAGGCGGCCAAGAAGCCCACAACACCTGGGGCACCGGGCCAGATTGCCGGCGAAGACGATCGCTGACCGAATTCGTAGTGGAAGTCGCCAGACTTCCGTCCCTCCAGTTGCGTGGCGTCAAAACGGAACTCTGGCGAGTTCCGCTACGAAGTGCGTGAAGTTGAAAAAGGGGTAGCGGAGTCGCCAGACTTCCGTGCCTTCTGCCTCCAGTTTCGTGGCGTCAAAACGGAATCTGGCGAGTTCCGCTACGCAATTCCACCGAACTCAAATCTCCGCCGTCCCGCCATCCACGAACAATTCGATACCCGTAATGAAGCTCGAGTCATCCGAGGCCAGAAAAAGGGCTGCTTTGGCGATCTCGTCCGGCTGACCCATGCGGCCCATCGGCACCATGGAAATGAATCCTTGCTTCACATCGTCGGTGATATTATCGAATGCCGCCGTTTCGATGGGCCCGGGCTAATCACGTTCACCCGGATCTTTCGGCTCTTTAGATTCGACCGTCCAAGTGCGTGCAAACGAGCGGATCGCAGCCTTCGATGCGTTGTAGACGCCGAAGTTGGCCAACCCCTTCGAGCCGGCGATGGAACCGGTCAGGATGATTGAGCCGCCATCTTTGATAAGCGGCAAAACCTTTTGCACAGTGAACAATGTGCCGCGAACGTTCAAGTCGAAGGTTTTGTCGAACTGCTCTTCGGTAACCGAACCGATGGCTTGAAACCCACCGATCCCGGGCTGGCGAAGAGAACGTCGATTTTACCTTTCTTCGCCTTGACCACTTCAAAGAGACGATCGAGATCTGCCAAGTTGGCAGCATCGCCTTGAACACCGGTTGCATGGCTGCCTAGTGATTTGACGGCAGCATCGAGAACGTTCTGCCGGCGACCGGTGATGAACACATAGGCGCCTTCTTGGGCGAAGCGCTTGGCGCTCGCCAATGCCAGGCCCGATGTAGCGCCAGTCACGACGGCGACTTTACCCTCAAGCTTCCCCATGGCTTTGGCTCCTAAATAAGGCGATTGACGGTCACGCGAAAACGAGATGATTCACGACAAAGCGAACTACCGCGTGGGCTGGCTTCTCTTACACGAAAATTCGAAGAAATCGCCAAGAGCATTCGAATTCCGATCCGTTTCTGAAAACCTCCAGAAAACGCGTAAGCATTCGGACGCCGTCAGGTATTCACTCTTGGAGCCTGGCGAATCTCAGGGAGGGTGTAACCTGTTTAGCTGCCGACCTAGGCGCGCCGCTCGCCCTGGCGCTCATTGCCGCCTATTATGGAAGCTGGTGCGGTTGGCCCAAGACCGCGGCGGCGCGAGGACCAATGCATGGCAGCAATAGGTGCAATGATGGCCGTGGACGATTCTCCAGTGACCAGGGCCAGCCTGCTGGTACAGATCCGCGATGGCTCCAATCGCGGCGCCTGGCAAGAATTCATGAAACTTTACGGTCCGGTGGTTTATGGCTTTGCCCGCAAGCGTGGCCTGCAGGATGCCGACGCGGCGGACCTTATGCAAGAGGTGATGCGATCGGTCTCGGGCGCTATCGGCCGGCTCGAGTACGATCCGAGCCAGGGGACGTTTCGCGGCTGGCTGTTCACGATCACCCGCAACAAAGTTTTCACGTTTCTGTCGACACGCCGCAACCGCGCTCAAAGTTCGGGCGATTCGGCGACGCAGCGGCTGCTCGACGAGCAGCCGGATCCGAACGATAGCTCCGATGAATGGGAGTTGGAATATCAGCGACGGCTCGCATCACTTGCCATGGAGCACGTCAAGAACGAGTTTCATGAGACCACGTGGCAATCCTTCTGGCTCACTGCGGTTGAAGGCATTGCCCCGGCGGATGCAGCGAAGCGCATCGGCATCTCGGCAGGGGCCGTTTACGTGGCCAAGAGTCGCGTACTGGCTCGGGTCAAAGCTGAAGTAGAAGCGATGCAGCGGCAGGAGGAGAGCTAACATGAAATCCACCATACCTTGCCCTTGCACGGAAGAATTGCAGCAGTTGCTCACGAATTCGCTTTCGGACGAGCGGCAGCTCGAGTGTACGGACCATCTGGAAACGTGCACGTGTTGTCAGGCACGGCTCGAAGGGGTTGCCACCGACGGAACAGATATTTGCCAGGTAGTCCGCGGTCTTCATGAAGCCGAGCCTCAGGCGACGTCGGCCTACTGGCCGGCACTGCAGGCAGTTGAATCCGCTGTGCAGGTCCCGACCAAGGAGCTAGTCACGCGAACGCGCGACATTTCCCTCCATTTTCTCCAGCCGGCCAGCGACTCGGCCTATCTCGGTCGTCTGGCGCATTTCGACGTCATGCGCGTCTTGGGTCGCGGCGGTATGGGGGTGGTGGTCGAGGCGTTCGATTCGCGACTTCGTCGCAATGTGGCCCTCAAGATTCTCGATCTCGATCTTCTTGGCGATGAGGTGGCGCAACAACGCTTTTGTCGGGAAGCGCGGGCTGCCGCTTCGATCACGCACGAGAACGTCGTTGCCGTGCATCAGGTCGAGAGAACCGATGAAGGCTTGCCTTACCTGGTCATGCAAGTCATCAGCGGCGAATCGCTGGAACATCGCCTGACCCGCGAGAAGAAACTGCCCTTCAGGGAGGTGGTGCGCATCGGCATGCAGGCTGCTCATGGCCTGGCGGCGGCACATGCCCAGGGGCTGACGCATCGCGATATCAAGCCCGGCAACATCATGCTGGAGTCGCCTCACGATCGGGTCAAGCTGACCGATTTCGGCCTGGCCCGTGCGGCAGAAGATGTAAGGCTCACGCACACCGGATACGTTTCCGGCACTCCGCTATACATGGCGCCCGAACAGGCGAACGGCGAAAAGTCCGACCACCGTTCCGATCTTTTCAGCCTTGGCGCCATCATGTACGAAATGTGCGCCGGCCAGCCGCCCTTTACGGGAAACTCGGCCCTGGCGATTCTCAAGCAGGTTTCGGAAGCCAAGCACCGCCCGCTGCGCGAATTGAATCCCGATGCTCCGGACTGGCTTGCCGAGACGATCGATATGCTGCTGGCCAAGAAGCCCGAAGATCGCATTCAGACGGCTGACCAGCTTGTGGAGCTGCTCGAATACGAATGGGCGCTCACGAAAAATACGTCGGACGACCTCCCGACGGTTTGCCAGGTAGAAGCCAAAAAACAGGCAATGCGAAATCGTTTGATCGCGGCTGCCGTTGGCGCCACTTTCCTTGTCGCTTGGATTGCTGGGTGGATGGTTCATCGCCAATCGAACGCCCACGCCAAGGGCTTCCGCCCTGACGGTGGAGCCTGTCGCGCTGCTCAGTGCGAACGCCGGTGCGGTTTCTTCGGTGGTTTTCGATCCAAGTGGCAACACTGTGGCGATGGCCGTCGAGGATGGCTCCATACGCCTCTGGGATTGGCCAACCAGGAGTGTCAAATCGACTTTCAATGCTCATCGTGGCAATATCTGGTCGGTGCGATTTTCTCCGAAGGGCGACACGTTGGCGACGGCTGGGGACGACGGCCTGATCAAGCTTTGGAGTCTCTCGGAGCCGGGGGTATCGAAAACGCTGCAACACCACAATGCCGTCCGCGGACTGGCATTCGCCGAACGGTCAAAGTTAGCAATACATTG
>CAVVHZ010000042.1:0-196439 GCA_963748025.1 uncultured Gemmataceae bacterium | reverse complement strand
CAGCATTGCGGGTGGTCGAGGCACCGTCGGCCAAGCAATCCGGCCAGACCGGATGCTCATGACTCCTATCCAGATTCCTGGCGATACAAGTACAGACCTTATTGGCCTGCACCCCTTCAATCCAATGACGTCAAGCTCGGCGACGGCGGCTCGGGGCAACCAGGATTCATCGCCAGTATCTTGCTACCAGGAACGACGGGCGGAAATGGCAATTGGAGCATCAGCGGAGGCATCGGTGGTGGAATTGGAGGCATTGGCGGCGGCATCGGTGGTGAATTGGGGGCCAGACGAATGCCAAAGGTGACAATCCATTCGCTAATCCAGGATTCAATTTCAAGCAATCACCGAAATTTGCCTGCCCTCGGAACTAATCCTAACGTACGGTGGCTTCGCAGGGCCTTGGCAATCTCGGGTAAGTCGTGCCGACGGCAAGAATGACTTTGGAGTTGACCAGGCGAACAAGGACGGGAAGGAAACCAAGACTCGGCAAGAGCGTCACCCCAAGTCGCCGACGGCAGCACTGCCGCCAAGGAAGCCAGCTCTTCGCTCCATCAAGGCCAAGGAAGGCAGATCAGACCCCAAGCCGAAGGGCAAGAAGGAATCCCTCGAAGACTCAACCCCCCGTTGCCTCCAGCCACCCCGCGTAAAGTCATCATCCGCACCGGCGAGTGGAGTTCGAGGTCGAATCGTTCGACGCCGCCACCGCGCATCATCAATCGGCTGGTGAACGCCATTCCGGGCGGATTCGTTGCGACCACCAACAGCGAGAAGCTGCCCAACGGCAAAGTCTACGCGGGGCCGTCGTCGTCGCACGCCGCCGGAATATCTCGACGAACTGGTTATCGCCCTACGCCGAGAGCTTGGCCAAAGCGGCGAACTGAAGGGCCAGCGCATCGGCAGCCAGGATATCACCAAGCAATTCACCGATCTGGAAAGCCGGCTGCGGGCCGCCCGCACCATGGAAGAACGGCTGCTGCAGATCATCAAAACCGGCAAAGGCGAGGTCAAGGATCTGCTGAATGTCGAGAAAGAGCTGGGCGTTTGGCGCACCAAGATCGAGGAAATGGAAGGCGAGCTGCGCTATTTCGCCCATCAAGTCGCCCTCAGCACGCTCACCGTCACGCTGGCAGAAAAGGAGATCAAGGCTCCCTACGGCATCCTCGAAACTGAACGCATCAACATGGGCATCGAAACGGAAGATGTCGAAAAGGCCCAGGCTCAGACCTTCACCATCGTGGCCGACGGGAAGGGCCGCATCACCAAATCCGACTCAAGCATTTGGACGCCGGCCAGTTCAACGCCGTCATCAATTTCGAGGTTCCGCCCGATTCCGCCGGTCCAGTGCGCGATCGCCTGAAGCAGCTGGCAACCTGGCTCGCTTCGACGTCAGACCGCATCATGGAAGCCGAGGGCGGCACCGGCAAGCCGCAAGACGGCAAGGTGACGGCAGAAGATGCTCAATTCTTCCTGTCGCTCTAAATATGGCCAACGTCGCTCCGCGTGAAGTGACCAACTTCGATCTGGCCACGCCCGACGCCGAGGCCGCCTATAAATCCGCGCTTTTGACCCGCGTGCAGAAGCTGGGCGGGCGCATCGTCACCTCGAACCTGTATCGCGAGAACAACGATCAAACCGTGGGCACCATTTCGTTTCAGGTGAAAGCCGCCGAAGCGGATGCCCTGGTAGCCGAGCTGAAGGCCATCGGTGAAACGCTCCGGCATCAGACCACCGAAAGCCCGGATGTGGGCAACACCACCAAATCGAAGCGTGGCTTCCTGGTGCAAATCATGGCGTGGTGCGCCGTCCGGCCCGCGAAACCACCGCGTTGCAATTGGCCACGCCGGACGTGCCAGCCAGCTATCGCAAGCTGCAAGAAACCATCGCCGCCGCCAAGGGCTGCAGCTGCCCAGTGCCCGAGCCAACGAACAAAACCGGCAAAACACGACCGGTATCCTCGATTTTGGGTAAGTTCGCCGCCCGGAGGAGTCGGTCATCCGCGCAGACGTTGGCGAGCCTGGGCGATGTAGGTTGTCGCGCGATGTCACGCGCGTTCCCGAGAACGATAGCGCCATCAACAGCAAAGTGCATTTGCAGGTGGCATTGTTCAACGCGGCTCGCATCCCGCCGCGAGAAACGACCACACTGGAAATCGAACCGACTGACGTGGACGCCACGGCCACCTTGTTTACGTCCATCGTGCCCGCGAAGCCGGCGGCCGCACGGTGGAATCGCACGTCTCCCGCGAGTGCGCAACGGCAAGGCGACCTCCAAGCTCAGCTTCAATGTGCCGTTGGCGGCTGCCCCCGAAGTAGTGGAGGGCTTCAAATCGAGCGGCATCGTCCGCGTGCAGGACAAGCTGCGCAACCCTCTAGGTGCCCGACGGCCCGCTGGCCGTCGCCCGGATCGAGGTGAGCCTTTCAATTCGGAGCTCATCGTGCCGAGCGATCAGGGCCTGTGGCCGCAGGTTCGCAAAGGTTTGTCGACCAGCTTCGTGGGCCTTTCGTGGAGCCTGACGGTCGTCATCATCGGCATCCTGTTCGTGCTGCCGTGGGTGCTGGCGATTTATGCGGGGTATCGGGTAGTGCGGTGGATGCGCCGCAAAGGTCACCGGTTAGCCGCGAACTGCGCAGCGGAGCGTGGTGCGGGCGATTCCAGGATTCCCGCTCGTTAACGCGGTGCAGTGGAGCGTGTAGCGAGCGCCCCGCTTTGCGTCGCGGCTAACCGTTCGTCGATCTCCCGATGCACAGGCCGCCCCTGTTTGCTATTCTGCCCCACTTCTGTGGGATAACCGGTAAACAGACAGGATCCATCATGACTCGCGGACTCGTATTTTTCTTCGCGTGCGGCATCGTCGGTCTCTCGTTGTTGGCAGGGTGCAAGAAGGAGGCTGCTCCGCCCGTCACCGAGAATCCGCCTCCTAAATTTGGCGGCAGCAATCCGCCCCCGTCGGCCGACATCGATCCTTCCGACAAATTCGCCGCCGCCAAGACCACGTTCAGAAAAAACTGCGCCAAGTGCCACTCGACCACTGCTCCGGGCGAAGGCGGCAAAATGCGCGGCGGCAAAGCTCCCAACCTTGCCAAGGTCGCCGCCAATCCCGAACACACGAAGGATTGGCTGGCCGAACACATTCGCGATCCCAAAATGCACAAGCCCCAATTGCGCATGCCGAAATTCGCCGGCAAGCTCAGCGACGCCGACATCAATACGCTGGCCGATTATCTGGCGAGTCTCAAATAACATGCTGGCGAGCGTTGTGGCGCAAGCCCGACAAGTCGTGCCAAAGACAAGCCGAGAGCGAAAACGCTAGTCCATCGGATTCGCGGTGTGGACTAAAGTCCACACTCCCTTCGCACCGGCTGGCGCCAGGAATGAGCAGGAGCCCGGGAGTGTGGACTTTAGTCCACAAGGCCGACACGGGATCAGGGCGCCTCAAATCGCCTGGGTACCTCAATGAACTCAAGACTTTTGACGCCGCGTCTGCTTTTGCGCCCTGGCGCGACGAGGACCTGTGCGCCCTTTGCCGCACTGAATGCCGACCCTCGCGTTATGGAGTATTTCCCGGCGCCTGCTCTCCCGTACCGAAAGCGACGCCAACGTGGCTCGCATTGGCCTATTTCGCAGAACACGATTACGGCCTGTGGGCGGTCGAGGAACTGGGCGGCGCACCCTTCATCGGTTACGTGGGGCTGAACACGCCTCGATTCGACGCGCCCTTTATGCCCGCAGTCGAGATCGGCTGGCGGCTTGCCTTCGCGCACTGGGGCAAGGGCTTTGCCCGGGAAGCCGCCAACGCCGCGCTCGATTTTGGCTTCGATACCCTTCACCTCGATCAAATCGTCTCGTTCACGGCCACCGCTAATCAGCGATCGCGCCGGGTGATGGAAGTCATCGGGATGACGCATTCAGCCGGCGAAGATTTCGACCATCCATCCCTAGCCGAAGGCCACCCGTTGCGGCGGCACGTTCTCTACCGGATTTCCAGGCAAGAATGGGAGCAGATGAGGAAAAGATGAGAGATCTCCCGGCGAATGCAAGAGGCTTCGCGTGTCGCGTTGCTACAGTGAAGCCCCTCCCATGTGGATGAGGGACAAAGAGAACAAGAGAAAACCTCAAACGGGAGAGAACCATGTTTCGCAAGCTGCTTCTTTCGACAGTCGCCTGGCCGGTCTGCTGACCCCTTTCGCTTTCGCCCCGGTTGCCCAGGCCCACGATCTTCATCATCGCTATCGTCATTTCGCATTCGAAGTGATCTACCGCGATCCCTGCAATCCCGTTTGGGTAGTGGCAGGCCGGTTTGGCAATCACCGCGAAGCCGAACGGGTGGCCGCCTCGTACAGGCACCGAGGTTTTGCGGTGAGCATTCGGTGATTGAGATGGCCTGGCCCGCCGGTTTTGAAGCTTTGTTTATTCGCCCGCGAGATCAGAAACCGCCTGGAAGACCCCTGCCGGCTTGTCCGGCAGGTGAATCAGTTCGCCGGCTAGACGTGCTGATGCACAACTTTGAGCGTCCCCTGCCGGCTTGTCCGGCAGGTGAAGGAGTTCTTGCGGCTCACATCCAGCGAGTGAACTTTCTCACCTGCCGGACGAGCCGGCAGGGGTCGCAGGAGAGAACGTTGGGACCCATTAGCCACTGAACTTATTCACCTGCCGGGCAAGCCGGCAGGGGCCTCAGAAGAAATCAGATTGGGTCGGCCCCTCTCATCGCCCGCGATAATCGGGTCAGCAGCTCGGGCACCCATTCGCGATGCTCGGGCTTCATGACGCAGGCCCGCAAACACATTAAGTCTTCTGCATCCCACCGATCGACGGGCGCCAGCCCCTCGAACATCGCTTTCGGAAAGCTGGCCAACGCTAGATAAAGTTCTTGCTCCGCGGCGGCCTCGAAGATTCTCCGGGCCGCCGCGGATGCCGCGTGCGCAGTGTCGGCGAACGGCCCAAACGACGATGTCGAGCTCCGGCTTGGCCAACGGCACGAAACGCTTGTCTCCTGCAATTCCCGCGTACAATGCCAGCGCCCCTTCCCGACAAGCCTCCAGATTACGGAAGACGCCGCCCCGTTCCAATGGCAACATGCGCTGTGTGGCCCAAAGCGCAACGGCGGCAGCGCCGGGACGCGAACATTCGAGCGAGATTTCGCCCAGATGCAGCTCGTCTGAGCTGAAATAGGTGTAGGGCGAATTGTGCTTATAGAAGCGGCCGACTGCCGGATCGCGGAACAACACGCAGCCGCAGCCATAAGGCTGTAAGCCATGCTTGTGCGGATCTATAACGATGGAATCCGCTTCTGCGACGCGATCAAATGCTCGGCGCGTTTGGGGATCTGATTATTCGCCAAGGTGAAATAGCCGCCGTAGGCAGCGTCTACGTGAATGCGGAACGCATAACGCTGGCGCAAGGCCAGAATCTCGGACAGCGGATCTACGGTACCGGCCGCCGTGGTGCCGAGCGTTACCACCACAGAACCGATGTCGCCGGCCGCCAGTGCCGACTCCAGTGCTTGCACGTCCATGTGTCCGAAGCGATCGGTCGGGATGCTCCGAAAGGGGACGCCCAGCACGGCCGACAGGCGCGAATGGGTATAGTGCGACAAGTTCGAGGCGGCAATCGCCTTGCCCGGCTGCAGCTCGCGGCAAATCCACAACGCCTCGAAGTTAGCCATCGTACCGCCCGCGGCCAGATGGCCCATGTGCGTGGTCCAGCCGAACATCTTGGCAATCTGGGCCACCGCCTCTTTTTCCATCGCGGAGCTGGCGCGGCCGCCGTCCAGGGCATGATTGTTCGGATTGAGAAACATCGCCAAGGAATAGGCCAGCCTGGCGACCGCGTGCGGCGGCTTGAGCATTTGGCCGACGTAGAGCGGATGCTGATACGGATAGTTGTCGCGCATCCGCACCGCCACGGCTTGCAGCGCTTCGCGCACAGCGTCCAGGTCCTTGGGAGCATCCAGAGCCGGCAAATGGCTGAACCCGCCTTCCATCGTCTTCAGGGCGTCCATGAGAAGAGACAGGCTTTCGTGATCGAAGGTCATAAGGCTTGAACTCCTGGGCTGGGTGCGGGTGAATCTGCTTGTTGTATTACAGGGCAGGAAATGGTTCGCCTAAGAACCGAATTGACGACAAAAAAATCTGGGGCCAAAAATGAAAGCAATCTAGGCAATCTCCCTCATCTTTTTGCCTCAGATTTTTTTGTCGTCCCAAAGAATTCCAGCCACGATCAATCTGATCTTTAGCTCGCGGGCAGGCTGCCCTAAAATGGCTGCCGTGTGATTGTTCTCTCATTGCGCGAGGGCTCTTGATGCGCGGGACATGGAAGACCGTCATCGCTTTAGGTGGGGCACTGGCCCTGGCGGCTGCCGCGGGCGCCCAGCAGCGCCCGGAAGCCAACGATATCTCCGCGGCGGACGCTATCAAATATGCAACCCAGGTTTACGAAGTCGCCAAGATCGTGGAGAACCAGTACATTCGCCCCGTAACGGCGCCCACCCTGGTTGCCGCTGCGGCCTCAAGGGACTCTACAAGGCCGCCCAAAAGCCTGCCCCGGCCGATCTGGCCGAACGCATTGCGGAAGCTGTGAAGAAGGATAAGGCCGCTCAAAAGCCCGCCTCGGCCGATTTGGGGGAGCGTATCCCACGGCCTGCGCGAAAAGATCACGAGCTGGTCAAACTGATCGCCCTAATGCGCATGGAACTGGGCAATGACGAAAATCTCCGCAATTCCAAGGCAATCAATGCCAGCCTGCAGGCTCTCGTCGAAACGCTCGATCCTTACTTCGCCCTCATTCTCGATCGCAACGTCAGTTCGCTGCGCGTGCCAAGCGTGCCGTTCGGGCCCGGGATGGAACTTGTAGGAGGTTCCGTCGATTGTCCCGTCGTCGTCAAAAAGGTTACGCTGGGCAGTCCCCGCACAACGTGCCGGCCTGCGGCCTGGAGATCAAATTATCGAGTTGAATCACCAGCCGGCGCAACAATCCCCTCGGCCTGAACGTCTGGAATCAATCGGGCCAAGCGCCGATCGCCTACCGGCGTGAAGGGGACTCCCGCCTCAGGCATGGCTTCCTCAAGGCTGAAACGCTGCACCCCGAAACCGTTCTCGGCGTGTCTCGGCTGGCAGACAACAGCTGGGATTATTGGCTCGACGCTCAGCACCGCATTGCTCAGATTCGCCTTGGTAACTTGGAGCACGAAACGGTAAGCGACCTCAACCAAGTGCTTGCGCATCTGCAGGCGGAACACGTGGCCGGCCTGATTCTCGACCTCAGGTGGTGTCCGGGCGGCTATTTGATCGAGAGCCGCACCATTGCCGACATCTTTGTCGGCGAGTACAACCTCGCCTATTTCGTGTTGCCCACGCCCAACGATTTTGCTGCCCAGGCCGATCCGTATCTGGACAACCATTGCGAAAACGCGGCCGTGCGCTATCCAGACGGCCGGCTGGATTCGCGGGCGCGCACGCCCGGAGCGGGATTCCCCCTCGTTCCCATGGTCGTGCTGGTGAACGGAGAATCTTCCGGCGGCGCCGAGCTGATTGCGGCCGTTTTGCAGGACAATCACCGGGCGCATATCATGGGCCAACGCACCAAAGGCAAAGCCAGCGTGCAGGAATTGATCGGTTTGCTGGACGACCCTTCATGGATGCTGAGCTATCGCATCGAAGCGAAAATCAAAATCAGCGACGGCCTGATCGTGCGCCCCAGCGGCAAGAACCTCAATCGCTTTCCCGATAGCCGGCTGCAAGACGCTTGGGGTGTGCAACCCGACCGCGGCCTGGAATACCGCATCTCGCCCGAGCTAACGCGCCAACTCGCCACCTGGTGGCAATGGCAGGATCTGCGTCCGGGCGACAGCAACGAAAGCCTGCCTTTGGACCATCCCGCTGCCGACCCCCAAAGACAGGCGGCCTTGCGATTGCTTTTGCAAAACCTCCATTAAGAGACCTGTCATGCCGCATCAAAATCGAATCGACCCAGTCGATTGACGCCGAAGTCAAACGCTGGCTCAAGGCAGCGTACACGCTCCACGATTTCAATTTGCGACCACCACTCGCCGGGCGTATCTTGGCAGCTAGCGAAAATCGTCCTGTTCAACACACCGTGACCTAAAAGGTATGCACCCATGCGCTCCGCACTGCTCCTGACTGGCGTGGCTGTCGCCGTGATTTTTACGAGCGGATTCGTTCCGTCGGCGCACCTCGACACCAAAAAATCATTTCCCTCCATGGGAACTATTGAGCGTGACGATCCGCTCTTCGATAAGTTGGTGCCGCCTGGCGCGGCGATCGAAAAACTCGCCGACGGTTTCGATTGGGCTGAAGGGCCTGTCTGGATCAAGGAAGATCATTGTCTGTTGTTTTCGGACATCCCCAAAAACAGCATCTTCAAATGGAAGGAAGGGCAGGGGATCAGCCTCTATCTGAAGCCGAGCGGTTATTCAGGTTCCAAGCCGCGCGGCGGTGAGCCGGGTTCCAATGCCTTGCTGCGCGACCATGCGGGTAACCTCGTTCTTTGTGAACATGGCGACCGGCGCATAAGCCGGCTCGAAAAGGACAAGAGCCACACCACGCTGGCCGGCAGCTACCAGGGCAAACGCCTCAACAGCCCCAACGATGGCGTATTCAAATCGAATGGCGATCTCTATTTCACCGATCCGCCCTATGGCCTCGAAAAGAATTGGGACGATCCGGCTCGGGAACTGGACTTCTGCGGCGTCTATCGCGTTACCCCCGCGGGCGAGATTACGCTGCTCACCAAGGATATGACTCGCCCCAACGGCCTCGCGTTTTCACCGGACGAAAAAACGCTTTACGTTGCCAATTCGGACCCGGCCAAGCCGGTTTGGATGGCTTTCGACGTCAAGCCTGATGGCACGATTGCGAATGGCCGAGTCTTCTTTGATGCTACGCCCTGGATGAAAAAGAAGGGGCTTCCCGATGGCATGAAAGTGGACGAGCACGGCAATCTCTTTGCGGCCGGGCCGGGCGGGATCCACGTCTTCACGCCCCAAGGCAAGCATCTGGGCAGCATCGATCCGGGTGTGGCGACGGCCAATTGCGGATGGGGAGACGATGGCTCGACGCTCTATATGACTGCCGACAAGAACCTGTGCAGAATCAAACTTAAGACGAAGGGGAATGGATTCTAAGGTCTGGGCGACCCCTGCCGGCTTGTCCGGCAGGTGAGAAAGTTCGCCCGCTAACACTTGATTTCGAATAAAGTTCGACCCCTGCCGGCTCGTCCGGCAGGTGAAGGAGTTCCGCGGCTGAGGTTACTCCGTCAGCTCAAGAACTGCTTCACCTGCCGGCAAGCCGGCAGGGGTCGTTATGCTTTCATAATTCAGTTTTAGCTGCTGAACTCCTTCACCTGCCGGGCAAGCCGGCAGGGGTCGTTGAGCGTCGTGGTTCAAGGGTAAGTTTTGTTGATGCGGTTGAGGCCGGGATTGGTGCGGCCTAAGTATTCGCCTTCCGAAATGGACATGAGCTGTTCGGGAGTCTTGAAGCAAGGGCAGCCGAAGAAATCGCGGCACGAGCCGAAGAGGAATTTGTATTCCTGCTTCCAGGTGCCGCAGCTAATGTCGGTGTTCGCGTAGCAGCCATGCTTTTCCGTTGGCTCGCTGAAAAAGCCTTTCATTCTTTGGAAAGGGCCCTTCCGCGGTTGCTCAACAGCTTGACCACCAGCGCAGCCACAGCTATTGCCGATCACCAACACCGGAGCGCCGTTCGAGCTCGAACCCGCCAGCGGCGGTTGGTCCGCACGGCTTTCGGGGATGGCCATGCCCAGCCCCGCCAGCAAGCCGAGCGCAGGCAAAAATCCACGCTTTTTTCATAAGTCGCTACTCCTAAAGGGGGATTCCTTTCCAAGCATTGGTCCTATCGACCAATGCAGGAGCAGCAATTGACGAGCGAACTGGAGCGATTGCTCAATTCTTGTAGATCGTTCGGCCAGTGGTCCCTAGCGGATGAATGTTGACGACAATGCCGATAATGTCGAGCCGGCGGCTTACTCCTTTTGGGCGTGATTTGTCAGCCAGCCAACCATCGTCCGGGTCACTTCTTGCGGCGCATCGCGATGCACGAAATGGGCTGCCTGGGGAATGGTTACCAGCGTCCATTCACCTTCGACATATTTCCAGGTGTCGTTGAGAGCGCCGGCCAGCAAGAACTGATCCTTCAAACCGTGGATCTGCAGAATAGGACACTTGACCTTGGGTAAATCGGTAGCCGTGTAGGGCGCACGGGGGTAGTTGGCCTTGTAGTAATTCAGCATCCCTTCCATGGAGGAGCGTTTGAAGGCTTCTTCGTATTTCTTGCGCGCCTCGGGCTCGCGGACCCAAAAGGTCAATTGCTCGGGCTTCATCCCCTTGGCGGCATCGGCTTGCTGGAACCGCCGCGCGTAAGCGCTGGCTTTTTCTTGCTCCGGATTGTTGGCCAATTCGCGCAGCAGAGCAGCGCGGGTGCGGCAGGTTCAAAATGATGAGCCGATCCGTTCTCTCTGGATGGAGCATGGCAAAGCTCCAGGCGACGGCGCCGCCCCAATCGTGGCCGACGATGACTGCCTTCTGCTGCTTGAAATGGTCGAGCACGGCCCCCACGTCGCCGGTCAATTTATCCATGCGATAGGCGTCGACTCCCTCGGGCTTATCGCTCAGGTTGTAGCCGCGCTGATCGATGGCCACCACTTGATAGTGCTTCGCCAGGGCGGGGATCTGGTCGCACAGGTGTACCAGAAATCGGGGAACCCGTGGATGAGGACGAGCAGCGGCCCTTGCCCGGCGGTGACGTAATGGATCTTAACGCCATGGGAATCGGCATAGCCGTCGGTGCCGAGTTCGGGCACATCAGCGAGGACAGCAGACATCAAAAGGAGACCAATTCCGAGCATCCCATTCTCCAAAGCAGATTCGTTTAACCCGGAGCCAGCGGCGACGGCGGACTCACAGTCTCTCGTGTCAGACAGCAAAGCACGGCGTGGGGTGCCGTCCGTCGTCGCCGCTGGCTCCGGGTTAACTAGGATCGCAGCAATCCTACGCAATCGAAAAGCGAAAGAGCCCGGAGAAGGTCGCTCGCGCTGATTCTCCAGGCTCTCGATGCTTGAGCTACTCCGTTACACTTTCCAGCCCGCACGCGGTTCGATGCTCAGGAAAGCGTTGGCTTCCGGAGCGTTGGTGAACTTCATGTTCGGGCCGTCCCATTCGAGCAGTTTGCCGGCGCGCATGGCCACGTTCCCCAGGAGAACGGTTTCCGCCAACATGCCTGCGTAATTGAAGTTGGACATGGCCGGCGGGCCGCCCTTGATGGCCTCGACCCATTCCATTTTCATGCCCAGGTCGCCCTTGCCGTTCCGAGGCAATTTGGGTTGGGGGGCCTTGTAATCTACGAACGATTCCTTGGGAAGAAGCATATAGCGGGCACCGTAATCGTTCGGCGAATAGAGGGTGCCCTTTTCGCCTACCAGAAGCGAGCCGCTGTCGGAAGGTTTCTGTCCCTTGAGGACTTCCGCGGGGGGCAGCAGCTTTTGGCCATCGCGTTTGCCTTCATACCAAACCAGCTTGACGGGAGGCATCTCGCCCCGCGCCGGGAACTGGTAGGTAATGCGCGCCCAGCCGGGATAAGTTTCCGGGTTGACCGGCTCGATTCTCGGCGCTGATGCTGGTCGGGTAGCCCAGCTTGAGGGCCATGAAAGCCATGTTGGCCGTGTGGCAGGCCATATCGCCCAAGGCGCCGGTGCCGAAATCCCACCAGCCGCGCCAGGCGAAGGGGTGGTAAACGCCTGCCTTATAAGGGCGCATCGGCGCCGTGCCGATCCAAAGGTCCCAGTGGACGTGTGCCGGAATCTTGTCTTCGCCCTCGGGGCGCTTGGTCACCCCGGGGGCTTGCGGCCAGATGGGACGATTGGTCCAGACGTGGGCTTCGTGGACCGGCCCGATGGCGCCCGACTGAATGACTTCGACTGCCCGGCGTAAGCCGTTCTCCGCGGTGCCCTGGTTGCCCATCTGCGTGGCCACGCCATATTTGGCGGCGGTTTCGCGCATGAGCGCGCTTCTGCCACCGTATGCGTCAGTGGCTTCTGGCAGTAGACGGCTTTCTTCATGCGCATGGCCATCAAGCTGGCCGGCGCGTGGGTATGATCGGGCGTGCTGACGGTGACCGCGTCGATCTGTTTGTCCATTTCCTCGAGCATCTTGCGATAGTCGTTGTAGCGCTTGGCGCTGGGGAATTTGGCGGCCTTTTTGTCCAAGGTCTTGTCGTCGATGTCGCAGATGGCCACAATGTTGCCGACTTCGCCGGCCTGATCGCTGTCGCTATCGCCTTTGCCGCCCACGCCAATGCAGGCGATATTCACTTTGCCGCTCTTGGCGGCTGTTTTAGTATCGGCGCTCGCGACGCCGCCCGCCACCCAGAACCCCAAGCCCGCCATCGACGACTGTTTGAGAAAGTCGCGGCGGCTATTCTGTCGGCCCATGTCCGTTCTCCTCTCGAGGAAGCCTTTTGGCACCGGCCGTCTCTACACGTTAGAGGCGCGACCGAACCCGTCGTGCCGAACCTGCCGATACAGAATAACAAACCTTGGAGGGAAGCACGAAATCCGAATTGCGAAATCCGAAAGAAATTCAAAAGCAAAATCCGAAGCACGACGCGACCGGAATCGAGCAATCGCCCGCTCGCGTTGTGCGCAGGTCTCTGACCCGCGCACAACAGTAGCGCATAATATGATGGCCAGAACGTCGCTGCGCTACTTGGGCAGCGGTCATTATTTCGGATTCAGATTGTGACTTCCTAGAGGCGAATATGGTTGCTCATCCCTGGCACGATGTGCCATTGCCGGCTGATCCAAGTGTTTGGTTCCCGGTTTATGTCGAAATCGCCAAAGGTTCGAAGGTCAAATATGAGCTGGACAAGGTGACCGGATTGCTGCGCGTGGATCGCATTCTCTATAGCGCAGTCAGTTATCCTGCAAACTACGGGTTCGTGCCGCGCACCTATTGCGACGATGGCGATCCCCTGGACGTGCTTGTCCTCGGGCAGGAGGAGGTCGGGCCGCAAGTTTTGCTCCGCGCAAGGCAATCGGCGTGATGCGCATGCGCGACGAAAAAGGACAGGACGACAAACTGATAGCGGTCCACGTCGACGATCCTGCGTTCATGGAGATTACCGATATCGCGGAACTGCCTGCGCACGCCATGCGCGAAGTGCAGCGATTCTTCCTCGATTACAAAGTGCTCGAAGGAAAACAGGTTGTGGTTGACGCTCCATTGGGAGCGAAAGAAGCCCTACCGATCCTCCTGGACGCCATCGCACTTTACAAAAAGGAAGCCGTGCGCTGCGCGACGAATCGCAGAGCTGAGCAGCGTGAGAAGGGCTGCGGCAAGGCATGCGCAGGTCCTTACGCACCAGGCGAAACCAGGAATCCGAGCCGAGCGGTTTGATGAAGGTTGGCATGGCTCAAACTGCCCAGGCGGGGGGCAACGGCTTCTGATGGGCATGCCGGGAGCGTCAGCGACCGGAGAACTAGGCCTAGCAAGCACTTAGGTACTCCGGTCGTTGACGCTCACGGCTCGCCATTTTTCCGAAGATTTGCAACCGAATGAGCGCAAGCTCTTTGTTTTCAGCCAGCTAGAGCTCATCATTTTCTCCCTCAGCTGTCTCTAGTTTTTCTGACCAGCCGGCCGTTTTGGTACGCCAGTTGCGGCCTATTCCAAGAGAGTCTTCAGCGAGGCTGAAGGAGAAAATATGTCGCAAACCATCGAGGAGTCAATGATGAAGCTCAATGGATTACGGGAGCTCTTCCTGGACGAACTCAAAGATCTTTACAGTGCGGAATCGCAACTTGTCAAAGCCTTGCCGAAGATGGCGAAAACTGCCTCTTCCGAGCAGCTCCAAACCGCTTTCACAGATCACCTGGAACAGACGCGCGGCCACGTAAACCGTCTGGAACAAATTGGCGAAGAGTTGGGGGTCAAGCTGACCGGCAAGAAATGCAAGGCCATGGAAGGTCTCATCAAGGAGGGCGCCGAGGTCATCGGCAGCGAAGGCGCCGACAACATTATTGATCTGGCTTTGGTCGCAGCTGCCCAACGCGTGGAGCATTATGAGATTTCCGCCTACGGCAGCGCCAGAGCGATTGCCGAACAACTAGGCAACAGTTCGGCCGTTCAATTGCTCCAGGAAACGCTCGACGAAGAGTCGGCAGCGGACGAGAAATTGACGAACATCGCCGAGAAGGACCTTTATCCGAAGACCAATGGCGCCTCGGCGCGTGCGGAGAATGAATCCGAGGAGGATGAGGATACGCCGATCGGCCAGGACATCACTCCGACAGATGAATTGGACGAAGAGACGGATGGCGCGTCCAGCGGCAATCGGTCCACCGCCTCACGCGCCGGCAAGGATCATTGAGGCATCCGGGAGGAGTTCCGGCTCTCTCTGGTAAGCAGCGAGCCAGGTCCTTTTGTGGATCTGGCTCGTTTGCTGCGCCGCAGGCAGTTTCAGAAACGTCCAACGATTACCGAAAATCAAATCGTCGACCCGACAACATAAAAAGTTGTTCGCTAGGCAGCCGCTTCGTCATAGTGTTGAACGACGTTCGAGTCGATCGAGTTCAACCCGACCTAGACGAAGATAGATCATTGAATCCCGTTGCCGCCGATAACCTGATCTTCGACGAGCCGTGCATTCTCTTCGCCTTGGGGCGCGAAGCCGGCGCTTTCCTGCGCGAATTTCCGCCGCAGGAGCGCGTTCCCGGGCCCCATGCTGGGCACAGTTCTGCGGACCCTCTTGGTTGAGCGTTCTGGTTCTGCAGATTGGTATGGGCCGCCCTTGCGTCGAACACGCTCTTGGCTGGCTTTCAACTCAGCCCCTCATTGGTGGTGTTCCCTACAGACCTAAGCTTGTAATCTCGGCCGGATTCGCCGGCGGGCTGGCGCAGGACCTTCGAGTCGGCGATCTCGTCGTCGCCACCGAGATCTGCGACGAAGCCGGCTCAGTCGTGCCTGTTTCTTGGCCTGGCGAGTTGAGCGGCGTCTGGCAACCCGTGCCGCATCGCGGCCGCATTTTAACGAACGCCGCTCCCGTGGCTTTGACGGAACAAAAAAAGGCGCTGGCAGAGCAATACACCGCTTTGGCGGTGGATATGGAAAGTGTCCTGGTGGCTCGCTGGTGCCTGAGCCGGCAGATTCCTTTCGGAGCGGTTCGCGTCATTTCCGACGATGCTCACACGAGTTTATCGTCGGAGCTTCAAGGCTTGCTGGCCGGGGGGCAACCATCGATCTGGCGAATCATGGCGGCGGTCGCGCGGTCGCCGAAACTTCTAGGGGAACTCTCCCGACTTACCCGTCACACGCACCTGGCCGGCAAACAATTGGGCAGAGCGCTTGGAGAGTTATTGACCCTGACTCTTCCCTTTGGCGCTCAACTTTGAAACCGTCGCGGAAACGAACCAATCCCAAGGCGGCCGATAACGCATCAACTCCTTGGCACAAGAAAACTGCTTCCAGTCGAGCCATACCTTGCTCAGTTTGAGAGAGCGAAAGCCGGCGCGGCGGAACCGATGGCGAATCTCGAACGGCTGCCAAAAGTGTTGTTCGATCCCCTGAAAACGGAATTGACCAAAGGCGAAATCATAGAGCTCGTGATCGTTGTGGTGGGCGGCGTTTTTTCTTGCCATGGCGATGGGCTTGCCGGCGGCCAATGAGCGATCCACCAGCAACATGGTGTAATAGTGGACCGCATCCATTGCCGGCAAAATGCCGAGCACGACGCCCTCGGGCCGCAAGCTGAGGCGGATCTGACGCAGCACCTTTTCCTGCTCGGCCACATCGGGCATGACGATGCTGTTGATGGCTGTCGCGACATCGAGCGTACCGGCCAGCGCTTTCAAATCGGTGAGCGAGCGCTGCTGAAACTCGATGTTTTCTAGGCCGGCGCAACGTTCGCGAGCACGAGTCAGCATACCTTCGGCGAAATCGATGGCGATCACTTTGCCAAAGTGTTTGGCCAAGAACGGCAGGAGCGGCCCCAGGCCGCAGCCTAAGTCCGCAACCGTTTTGGCCGGATCCGCAAGCTTTTCTAAAGCTGCGTGCAAAGGACTGCGCACCGCTTCGCGGTAGGGATCGATGAACTCGCGTTCGTAGAACTCGGCCGCCTTGCTCCAATGTTGCGCCTGGTCGGACATGGTTGAGTGATTTACCCCACCACGATATTCACGAGTTTTCCAGGCACCACGATCACTTTCTTGATTTGCTTGTCGTCAATAAAAACCTTGATCTTTTCGTCGGCCAGAGCCAGCGTGCGCAGTGTTTCTTGATCGGCATCTGCCGGTACGTTGAGCTTGCTGCGCAGCTTCCCGTTAACTTGCACGGGCACTTCGATGGCGTCATCCTTCGTGAAGGCCGGATCGAAGGTAGGCCAGGGCTCGTAGGCAAGCGTATCGCCATGGCCCAGGACGTGCCAAAGCTCCTCGGCCAGATGAGGCGCGAACGGCGCCAACAGGAGAACGAAGGGTTCGAGCACTCGCCTAGGCCGCACTTCCAGCCGCGTCACAAAGTTGACGAATTCCATCATGGCGGCGATGGCCGTGTTGAAGCGCATGCCGTCGAGATCTTCGGTCACTTTCTGAATCGTCCGGTGCAGCCGCTTGAGCGTTTCGCGATCGGGCTCGATGTCCTGCACGGCGACCAATAGCGTCGTGGAATCAGAGCGGTCGTCCAGGAACAACCGCCAAACGCGACCCAGAAAGCGATAAACCCCCTCGACGCCGCGCATGCTCCAGGGCTTGACCGCTTCCAGGGGGCCCATGAACATCTCATAGAGGCGCAGGCTGTCGGCGCCATATTCGTTGACGACGTGATCCGGATTGATGACGTTGCCCCGGGCTTTGGACATCTTGACCGCGCGGGCATCGACTCGAATGCTGGGATCGCTCTTGAGAACAAATCCCTCACCGTGCTTTTCAACGTCTTCCTCGGGCAACTTGACCCGCTCGTAGACCTCGGCCGATGTCTTGTTGCGCCCGGAGTCGAACTCAACGGAAGCGGCCGACACCCAGCCCTTGGCTTTGTCGCTCACCCCAGCTTTGCGGAACCCGGTGAATTCCATTTCGCCCAGGATCATCCCCTGATTGACCAGTTTCATGAACGGTTCGGGGGCGTGGACATGGCCGCGATCGAAGAGCACCTTGTGCCAAAATCGGGAATAAAGGAGATGGAGCACGGCGTGTTCGGCGCCCCTACATAGAGGTCAACCGACATCCAGTATTTTTCGAGGTCGGAGACGCAGAAGCCTTTCTCGTTCTTCGGATCGAGGTAGCGGAGGTAGTACCAACACGAGCCCGCCCACTGGGGCATCGTATTGGTTTCGCGCCGATAGCGTTTGCCGTCGCGCTCAACGGTCAACCACTCCGTCGCTTTACCCAAAGGCGGCTCGGGCCTGCCGCTGGGTCGAAAGTCGGCCAATTCGGGCAGCGTGAGCGGCAGTTCACTTTCGTCGATCGCCCGCACCTGTCCGGTCGGCTTTCCGTTTTGGTCGAGCTCGTGCAAAATGGGGAAAGGCTCGCCCCAATAGCGCTGCCGGCTGAAAAGCCAATCGCGCAGTTTATAGTTCACTTTCTTCGAGCCCTGGCCGCGTTCTTGCAACCAGTCGGCGACCTGGTTTTTCCATTCGTTGCTCGGTTGGCCATTGAACGGCCCTGAGTTGATCATTTCGCCTTCGCCGACGAAGGCTTCCTGCAAATCTTCGAGTGTGCTTTTGGTTTTTTCCAACCAGGCCGTCGACGGCCGAATGACGGTGCGAATCGGCAAACCGAACTGCTTGGCGAAGGCGAAATCGCGTTCATCGTGAGCGGGCACCGCCATGATGGCGCCCGACCCATAGCCGGCCAGCACATAGTCGGCAATCCAGATGGGGATCTTCTCCTGGTTCATCGGGTTGACGGCAAAGCCGCCCGTGAAAACGCCCGACTTCTTCTTCGCCAACTCGGTGCGTTCCATATCGCTCTTGCGCGCCGCTTCCGCCTGGTAGGCGGTCACCGCCTGGCGCTGAGCTTCGGTGGTTACCGCCGCCACATGCGGGTGTTCGGGGGCAAGCACCATATAGGTCGCGCCGAAGAGCGTGTCGGGCCGCGTCGTGAAAATGCGCAGGTGGCCGGCGCCGCCGGCTACGGCAAAGTCGACCTCGGCGCCTTCGCTGCGGCCGATCCAATCGCGCTGCATCTTTTTGATCGATTCCGACCAATCGAGCGGTTCCAGGTCCTCAAGCAGACGATCGCCATAGGCCGTGATGCGCAGCAGCCATTGCCGCAACGGCATGCGGACGACAGGATGGCCGCCGCGTTCTGATTTGCCGTCGACAACTTCTTCGTTGGCCAAAACCGTGCCCAGAAACGCGCACCAATTTACGGGCACTTCCGCCTGATAGGCCAGTCGCTTGCTGTCTCGATAGAGCCGGACGGCATCTTCACCCTGCGCGGAAACTTGGGGCGGGATGGGCAGTTCGGCAATGGGCCGACCCTTCTTCTGTTCTGCGTCGAACCAGGTATCGAACAGTTGCAGGAAGATCCACTGCGTCCATTTGAAATAATGCGGATCGGTGGTGTCGATTTCTCGATCCCAGTCGTAGCTGAAACCGAGCATTTTGACTTGGCGGCGAAACGTGGCGATGTTCTTTTGAGTCGTTCCCGCGCGGGTGCGTGCCGGTCTCGATGGCGTATTGCTCCGCGGGCAAGCCGAAAGCGTCCCAGCCCATCGGATGGAGCACGTTGAAGCCGCGCATCGCCGGTAGCGAGCCAAAATGTCGGTGGCCGTATACCCTTCCGGATGGCCGACGTGGAGGCCGGCGCCGCTCGGGTAGGGGAACATGTCCAAAATGTAGTATTTCGGCTTGGTCGAGGGGCCTGAGGCACGAAATGTCTGGTTCTCTTCCCAAAACCGCTGCCAGCGCGGCTCGATGGTTTTGGGATTGTAACTGGGCATGAATGCTTGCTCCTGTCCTTTTGGGTACGTTACGTTGACGCACCAGCCTCGTCAACCGGGCGTGATTGCGGCTCCTCTCGACGAAAAGCAATCGATGCCGAAAAGCTTCTTTTAAAGAACACTTGAGATATGTTCTGGAGCATATTAAGATCTCGTTTCGCTCTTCATCGTTAAAGCACGTAGTTCCTGGCTGCAAGGTGTCGGGGACGCCCTCGCGTCCCCTTACATCGCGAGTTCGATTGCAGCAAGTGACTACTTACGGACTGCCAAGCGTTGAGTCCGATCGCTCAGCCGTGGTTGGAACGCGCGCGACGTCGACAAGCAGGTTCACCAATCCATGCCGAGCCGAGAGTGTCCGAAATGTCTGTGCGCAACCGTTGCCGATTCACGAAGCCGTTACTACGAGCTCCCCTTGGGTTGGATGGCCATGAAGCCCTATCGTTGCTGCAGGTGCGAGCACCGTTTCTGGCGCCATTCCGATCGGCAAAGCCAAAAGGTTCTGCCTTACTTCAAGATCGCCGTATGGATTCTTGGCATCTTGGCTCTCGTCGTGGCCATTCTTGTTTATCTCCTCGGCATTGAGCATGCCTAGCGCCTGCGCCGCTCGCCGGATGCTGGAATCATACAAAGAAGCTAGGCCCTGTTCACGCCACCCACGAGGCGCTTCGCCGCCGGAGGCTGCTCTTGCTACGACTGCATTCTGTCGCTTTCCTCTTGCTCATCCCCTTAGGCTATACCATTGCGAGCGCCGAAAACTGGCCGGAATTCCGCGGTCCGACCGGCCAGGGGCTCTATGCAGGCAAAGACCTACCAATAGACTGGAGCACAACAAAAAACGTTCGCTGGCACCAGCCCATCCCAGGAAAAGGCTGGTCTTCGCCGATTTTGATCAATGGCCGCATCTATTTGACGACCGCCGTTCCGGAGGGGAGCGGCAAGGAAGCGTACCAATCGCTCCGCGCCCTCTGTCTCGATGCCGACACCGGCAAGATCCTTTGGGATAAGGAGGTCATCCGCGAAGAGGCTGCCACCGCGCCGAGCATTCATGGCAAAAACAGCCACGCCAGCCCCACGCCCTTGACCGACGGCCAAAGGCTCTACGTTCATTTCGGCCACGAAGGCGTCGCTTGTCTCAGCTTAGACGGCACGATTCTCTGGACGAATCGAGAGCTCTCTTACCAGCCCGTTCACGGCAACGGCGGCTCACCCGTTCTCGCCGGTGGCAAACTTATCTTTAGTTGCGATGGCGGCGACAAACAGTTCCTCGTCGCACTCGATTGCCTCAATGGCAAAGTCATTTGGAAAACGCCGCGCAAGTCGGCCTCGCCGCAGAAATTCTCCTTCCATACCCCGTTGGTAATAGAAGTTGCCGGAAAAAAGCAGGTGGTAAGCGCCGGCAGCGGCGTCATCGGCGGCTACGATTTGGAAACGGGCAGCGAAATCTGGCGGGTGCGCCACGGCGGCTACTCCGTTATCCCGCGGCCAGTCTATGGTCACGGTTTGGTTTTCCTCAGCACCGGTTACGACACGCCCGAGCTGCTCGCCATCCGCCCCGACGGGCAAGGCGACGTCACCGACACACACATCGCCTGGAAAACGCGACGATCGGCGCCCAACACGCCGTCGCCCCTGCTCGTCGGCGACGATTTGTATCTCGTCTCCGATGGAGGCAGCGCCAGTTGCCTGGATGCCAAGACGGGAAAAGTTCATTGGCAGGAACGCCTAGGTGGAACGTATTCCGCCTCTCCCCTGTTTGGCTCGGGCCGTATCTACTTGCTCGCCGAGGATGGACAAACGGTGGTCCTGAAAGCGGGCAAGGAATTCAAAGTGCTTGCTCGCAATCCCCTGGGCGAGCGTGCATTGGCATCTCCAGCCGCGGCCGATGGGGCACTTTATATTCGGACCGAAAAACAGCTCTTTCGCATTCAGGGTTCGTGAACTTCGCCTCCTTTCTTGCGCGGCGAGCTTCCACTGGTTAGCGAGCCTCCCACGTTTGGTTAGCGAGCCTCCCACGTTAGTGGGGGGAGTCCCCCGTTTTCTCCCCCCACTAACGTGGGAAGCACGCTCAAATGGCACAATTCTTGCTCCTAAGCTAAAGACTGATCGGCCCTCAAAGGCTCGATCGCGGGGACCCTGTTTCCCTGTCAGCGACGGCTCTCCACGGCTGCGCCTGGCCATAGGTGCAAACATGAAAAGCCGGCAAGCATTTCCGGTTAAGGCGTTCTTTCGAGAAGTCAAGAAGGTATTCAAGTACGCCTTTCAGGTTTGGCGACTCGTTCCAGCCAAGCACAAAGCGATGTTCGGAGGCGCTGCCTTGGTCATGGCGGTTACGGCCGCCTGCAATACCGCCATTCCGCTTCTCCTGGGTCAATTGGTCGATGGCGTGAAGACCAACAGCGACCAAGGCGTGGCCTCCCCGGCGATCTTTCGCTTCGCTCTCCTCTACCTCAGCTTGATTGCTGCGGCCTACGTGGTTCGCGAGATCCTCAACGTGGGCAGACGATTCTTGGTGGAGAATTCTTGCACTGCGCATCGAAAAAACCATGACGGTGAAAGTGGTCTCCCACTTGATGCGGGCCGATCTTGCCAGCCTCAGCAAAGACATGGTCGGCACGCTGCAAGGACGAATCACCCGAAGCGTCGTTGGATTCGTGAAGTTTCTGCGCCTGGGGTTTCTCGATTTCTTTCCGCCGCTGCTCGGAGGAGTTTTTGCTCTGGGTGCCGCTCTATCCAAGCAGCCCTGGTTGGCCTTGGCGATGGTCGGGGTGGTGCCGCTCTCGCTCCTGCTGACGGTGATGCAGATTTATTCCCAGAAAGGGGTACGTCTCAGGCTGATCCATAGCCAGGAAGCCATGGACGGAACGATGGTCGAGCTTCTCACCGGATTGGACTTCGTGAGAGCGGCCAACACGCTCGATTATGAAATCAAACGCCTTGGCAAAGTCGCCGAGAAACGCCGGCGACAGGAGATTCGGCATCATTTTCAGATGTCGCTGTTCGGCTGCACAAATCGCTCAATGAAGGGTTCTTCCACGTCATCGTTCTGGGCTTGGCCATTTATTTGGCCGTGCTGGGCCGCATCAGCTATGGCGACATCCTGACGTTTTCCATTCTGTTCCTGAACGTGATGTCGCCGCTCAACGAAATCCATCGAGGCCTCGACGAGGGACACGAAGCCAGCCTGCAGGTCGCGGAACTTTTACAGATGCTCCAAGAACCGGTTGATTCGTCATTTTCGCCCGCCTCCGTGCAAGAGCCTCGCCTCGAGAATGGCTGCCCTATCATCGCGACGGACGGTCTCGCGGTGGCCTTTCCTTGTGGGGAAGGCGGGCCTAAGTGGGCTTTGCACGGAGTAGATCTCACGATCCGCCACGGCGAAACCATCGGCCTGGTCGGCCGCTCGGGCTGCGGCAAAACCACCTGGTTGCGCACCGTGATGCGTTTGACCCATCCCACTAGCGGCGCAGTGCATGTGGGCGGCGTCCCTCTGGCTTGCGTTTCGCGCGAAGCCATCGGCAGATTGATCGGCTATGTCGGCCAGTTCCCCTTCGTTTTTTCCGGCACCATTGCCGAGAACATTGCCTACGGTGTTGCCGATCCCACCGAGGATACCATTCGCCGGGCTGCCCAGGCGGCCTTCATCTACGACGAAATCATGGCCATGCCGAACGGCTTCGACGCCCACGTCACCGAACGCGGTCAAAATCTTTCGGGAGGCCAGCGCAGCGCTTGGCGTTGGCGCGTGTCTTCTTGAAGAACCCGCCCTTGATCATTCTCGACGAAGGAACCTCCGCACTCGATTCGATCAGCGAGAGGAACGTGCAGCGGGCCATCGAAGCCGCTCGTAAGGACCACACCGTTATCCTGGTAGCTCATCGGCTCTCTACGCTGCTAGACGTCGACCGCATTTTCGTTTTCGATCAAGGACGGGTCGTGGAAACCGGAACCTACGATGAATTGGTCGAACAAAACGGCATCTTCGCCGAGATGGCTTATCACAATAAAACGGGAAAGCCGTCGTCGGTGCCGGCATAAGGGCGTACGGGAAAAAAGAAACGATCACTGCTCGAAGCTGAACCTTTTTCCTTCCTTTTCCCAAAGGGGATAAATAGCAAAGCCCAGGGTAAGCGCTGCGCAACCCTGGGGTGAATAAGCCACATGATCTACCCCAAAGGGGTTGTATAGCCAGCACGGGCTCGGTCTATCTAACCTCTTCGGCGTAAATTCTCTTGCCGCTGAAACCCAGGGCGTTGCCCTGGGCTCTGCAAACTCACCCCATTCGGGGTGAAAAATGCCCATCTTCCCGAATCACCGCCCGTACCAATAGCTCGGATATTGCGGCCTAGCACCGGCGGGATTGAAGCCCATCACCGAACCGGTGAAGTTGCTCTCGTAGGTCCAGTTCGGGTAGGCGGGGCCGGTTTGGATGCCTACGCCGCGCGGATCAGGCCAGTAGAGGTACCAGGGGCCGGGGACTTTGCCGCAGCAATCGTTCTTTCCCGGTCCGCCGCAGCCCCGAGTGCAGAGTCCGGCCCAAGGCGGTGGCGAATGGAAGAAATTGGACACGGCGCCAAGCGATACAGGGAAACAACCCAACGGGCCGCAGCAACCCACACCGCAACCGCCCTTGCCGCATGTGGCACAACCTTGAGGCGCCGAGTTGCCAGTCGGGGCGCCGCCATTACAAGTGGCGCAACCGGCGCCGCCTCTATTGGTCCAACCAAAGCCCCAACCATCCGCAGCCGCGCGTTGCTGGCCAACCGCCAGCAGGGGCAGCGTCAGCAAAGCCGCCAACGTGAATTTGTTCATAGTCGTCTTCCTGATGGCCTCCTGAACCCAGTTGGCGACTCCCTTTGAGCGCGCTTCCTTACTGGGCACGGAACCATTGCCCATGTTCTTCGACATTGCCAGACGATTCGTCAGAAGTTGTGGAGACGACGCAGAGAGCAGGCGTCCCGCGCCGCACGGCCCGGTCTCTCGAAGAAAATGGCGCAACGGTCGCTGTGCGCATGCAGGTTTTCTTTGGCTAAACCGGTGTAGCCGGCGCAATCGATTAGCTGAAATCAATCCGCAAGTTGATCAAATCGCCGGGAGCGAAATCGAAACCGACCGAATCGCCGTCGATGCGGGCGTCCATCAGATGGTTGCCCAAAAGGTCGATGAGTTGGGCTCGCGTAGGATTGCGTGGACAGCGCAGTTCGGCCTGGCCGCCTTGCAGATGGGTTTCAATCATGCGAGCGATTACGGCATCGGCGCCGTCCGCTGCAGCTTCGAGCGAGGTGAGCAGGAGATTGGTAGCGTCTAGATGAAAGAGCCAACCTACAGCACCCACATGAGGCGGACCTTTGGCAACCTCGAGCACAGGAATCGGACTAATCATCGCCTGGGCCGTTTGCATGGGCACATTGCGATCGAGCGTAAGCCCCAGGTCGAACGTTCGGGCCGTTTCACCTTCGGTAATCAGCAGCACGTCGATCATACGCGTGCCTTGGCGCTGATGGAACGGCAGGCCGCCCGGAAGAATGAGCGCATTGGAATTGCCGGTGCGAATTTCCAGAATAGTCGGGCGTTTCCGGGTGTGTGGTCGTGGTGGTGTAACCGGGCCCGACAACGCCACGCAGAATCAGCGAGCGTTCATCGCGCCAAGCAAAACGAGCACCGAAGTAAGCGTGCCAGGCGTAGCCGTGAGGCGGCACCACCGGCTCGATTTCGATGCGCATTTCCAACAAGGGCCGTCCTAGCCAGGCGCGCAACCGTTGGCGAAAGGTGGCCAACACGTCGCCTTCCGTGCTTAGAATGTCGCCTTCGCTGGTCAGTTCGCCCAGGGCCGAACCGGCACAGGTGATGCGAACGGAGCGAGCTTTCATCGAACTGCCCGGATTGTAAATCAGCTGCTGACCAAGGCGATTGACGCGCGTTCGCGTATCGCGAAAAGCACGCAGGCCGCCAGTCCCGGGATCAATTTCGGCTTCGAAGAACTCGTTGCGCACACACCTTTCGTCCGCCAGTTTCATGCGCACCGTTGGCGCTGGCGTGTTCGCAGGCCCTTGCTGAGGAATCCACACAAACCCGAGCCCTGGTACCTCGACCACGAGCCGGGCCATCCCGTCGGTGAACTGTGCAGCCTTGAGCGGGCCGCCAATCGGCAGCGGTTCGCCGTGGTGCGGCAACTCCAGCCCGATCCGACGTGCGTAGCCGCAAGGATTGATGAGCAACCGCCCCGGCGTAGCTTCGGGCTCGACTAAGCAGCTTCGCGGCCAAAGCCTCCATGCTGGATCGTTCGACATCTTCAGGGGCTGGTCCCATGACGCCGGTTTTCTCGAACTGGTCTTCGATCGCCGCGAGATTTGCTTCTTGCCGGAGCGGATCCCCGGGGCCTGCCAAGCCGCGGAGCATAGCGCCAACCGTGCGAGTGACATCAAGGCGTCGGCGTTCCTTCACGTGAGTGGCAAAGTAGCTGACTGGAACTGGCTCGTGGGCATCGACTCGGCGAGCCAGCGTGTCGCCGCGGAAATCGTCGGCCGTCGCCGTCGAGGCGTATTCGCTGGCCATCACGTCGCTCAAATAGCGCGAAACCGTGAACCAGTTGCCAAATATCGAGCCAAGCTTGCTCAATCCTAGCAGGTCGGCATATTCAGGACATGTGGGTTGCCGGCGATGCACGAGAGCCATGGTGGCGGAGTGATCGTCGGCGATGGTTCGCCGTAAGTGGGCGGCCAGATGGAAATAGGTCGCCGGCTCGTCGGCCGCAAACGGCGTGCGCGTAAGCGCCGCGACCTGTTTCCCATCGGGGGCCGGCCAGTTTACGACGGTTCCGCGATAGCTCGGTATCACCGCATCATCGAAGGCTAGGAGAATCGCCTGCTGCATGCCTGCCGCCTGCAACAGTGTCGGCGTAAGCGGATGCATGCCGAAACGGCGTCGCGCAAAAACCGCTACAGGCCGACCGAAGAGCCGACGATAAGTCTCTTGACCGCGCCGCAGATTCCAGAGTTGGGATTCCAGGGGCAACTCGGCGTCATCGTGCTCGCAGAACAGTCCGCCACAGACGTCGGCCGTTTCTGCTTCCACAGCCGCGCGAAGAGCGGCGATGGCCTGGGGCTGTTCCTGGGCCAGCAACTCGCAAGCGGCCGCAGCGCACAAAACATTGACCGGGATTTTGTCCCCGAGCGATTGCGGGAAGAGCCTTTCTTCCGGTTTGTCCCCGATCAGGCAGAGATCGAGCCAAAAGATCTCGACCGGATACACGACCTCTCGTGCATCTCCGTAGACAATCTGCCGCTGCCTGCAAGCTTTGATCCGTGGCGGTTTGATCGCCGCGGGCAACAGCCTCCGCCGCCTGTTGCATGGCTTTCCAGAAATCGGCGACGGCCAACACGTTGGCGTGTTCCATCGCCTCGAACAAGGTGTTGATGATGGCGAAGCCGAAGCCGAGGGCGAAAAAGGGCGCTAGCCTTTCGGGTGACAAATCCCAATGAGCCGGACCGTCGGCTGCACCAGGCAAAGCCTCGCGCAGGCGCGTCAACGTGAGGGATTTATCCGGAAGAGCCTTGTAAGAAAAGGCACCGACGTCGGCCAATCGCTGCGGCCAATCGTCCGGCAAAACCATGGCAGGGCTCTCGGGCAAAGCGTAAAGGCAGCCGGCGATGGGATTTTCGTGATCGTAAGGGGACGCGACGCGGGGAGGTTCAGCGGCGCCCAGAAGCACGGCGGGGTGCCAGAGACTGGACCAAGCATTCAGGAAGCAGGCGATCTCCTCGCTCCCCAAGATGGGACTGGTATCCGTGGGAAAACGGTGAGGACTCAACAGAATCAATTCTTTTGCCTGCATTGAGAACGATTTATGACGCGCATCGAGCAAAAGCAACGCGTTACCCTCACTTACCTGACCCATGCGGCTTGCCTCTACCGCGGCAAACCGGCAGCATTGACTAAGTAAAGACAGGTTGAAGGGGAAAGGCACTGCCGATGCGGCGGTCGATAGCCCCTGCCAATCGGCCTGAAAATCGACCAAGTCATCTTTACAACGGCCAACGCTATCTCTATTTTGCCGCCGCTTGGGGGCCGGTTCAGGTTGGGGGTATTGCGAGAGGGGATGCACTATGAACCTTCGAAGGGCAGCTATCGGCATTCTGACGGCCGGCGGCCTGACGATTGGGTTGGCAATCAGTTTGGGACCGCGAGGCGCTCGTGGCCAACAGCAATCCGGGTCGCTTCCTCAGCAATTGGACCAGCCTGTCTTGCAGCAGCCCAATCCAGTGTCACCCTTGCTCAACAAACAAGCCGGCCCGTTTCCGGCGGCAATCGTCCAGCAAAACGGCGGGTTCGGTCAATACTCGCAACAATTCGCACCGCTCTCGCTCTATATGCACCAAAGGCCCTTGCGCCTGCAGCCACAACGCGGGCTCACTGTGCCGGCCAGCACTGCTTCCCCAGCACATGGCACGGGTAATGACGATGCTGAAGAGGCTATAGCCGGCTGGCGCAAGAAGCCAGGCGCCGACGATGACGACGACGATCAACCGGTCGCGCCCGTTCGCCCAACGCCCAAGCGTTTGCTCGACAACGACGACAACCGTCCTGCCACCGTGCGCGGCAGACCGAATCCCTTCGACAATGATGACGATGTGCCGCCCGTCCGCAGAGGTCCGCAGCGACCGCTCGCGGAGGACGTGAGGGAGCCGGAACGCCAGTCCAAAACGGATGGCTATGGATCGGAAATGTTCAGCAAGGGCGATAGCGACACCTACATTCAATACGCCAATTTCGCACCGGTTTCATTGGAAGCCCCGCAACGATTGGTCAATTCGAAGAAAATCAGCCTGCACTATCAGGTTAGAAATGCTGGTCCTTCCGGCGTGGCTCTTGTTGAAGTGTGGCGAACCTGCAATGGTCGCAAGTGGGAGAAATATGCCCAGCAAGCCAACGCCAAGCCGCCCTTCCTGGTCGAAGTGGAGAAGGAAGGACTTTACGGATTCACCATCATTCCGCGCAGCGGCGTGGGCTTGGCTCGCAAGGCGCCTGTGGACGGCGAGTCGCCTCAGCTTTGGGTTGAAGTCGACCTGACGCCGCCCGAAATCAAGGTGAACAATCCGGTGGTCGGCGTCGGCAGAGACAACGGCAAACTGACGATCACCTGGACGGCCAAGGATAGAAATCTCGGCCCCGACCCGATCACGATTTCCTATGCGGAGGAAACGACCGGCGAATGGAAGCCCATCGCTTCGCGGATCCGCAACACCGGCAAATTCGTCTGGCAGATGCCGCCCAAAACTCCCTATCGATTTCTGGTGCGCGTGCACGCCATCGACCGAGCCGGCAACGTCGGCAGCGATCAGACCGCCAACCCGGTAATCGTCGACCTGGCAACTCCCGAAAGCGTTATTCTGGGCGTGGATCCGGTCTCGCGGTAACGGGCGGTTGATTTCCGCAGCTCCAAGCCATTAGGTCCCTGCTTGCTAGAGGGCTTTTTGCCATCAAATCTGAAACTTTAACTCTTCAGAACCTAACCCAATTCGCGAAATACTCACTTCAGTAGGTCCCGCGAGCCGAGCAGGACAGCGGTGGCTGCGCTTGCAGGCTGGCTTCAGTAGGTCCCGCGAGCCGAGCGGGACAGCGGTGCCTGCGCTTGCAGGCTGACTTCAGAGTTCCCGCGAGCCGAGCAGGACAGCGGTGACTGCACTGCAGGCTGGCTTCAGTAGGTCCCGCGAGCCGAGCGGGACAGCGGTGCCTGCACCCGCAGGCTGGCTGGAACGTAAGATACCACGCTCCAGCAACTGCGTGAAGTTCCCGCTGTCCGGCTCAGCTCGCCGGACCTACTTGATTCTCCGTACATCCCCCATCAGCTTCATCGCTGGGCGATCCTCAACCACCAACATATATTTCCAAGGGTGAAAATACCGCGAACGAGCACTTCTATTTTGGCTCGCCCAGTCGGCGGACGATCCGGATTCTTCTGCGGGCAGGCTTCGCATTTCTCTGGAGGAGAAAATCATGATTACCAGGCGAGTTAGTCTCTTGCTGATTTGCGGGCTGAGCGCCGCGGCTGCTGTCGGCCTCTTGGCATCGCCGCCGCGGGCAGCGGAAAAGCCGACCACCGGAATCGACGACCAAAACGCCAATCGCAAGGCGGACGAAGAAGCCATTCGCAAAGCGTCCGGCGAATTGGCCGCCGCACTGCAGAAGGGTGACGCCAAAGCGCTGGCCAGCCTGTGGACCGAGGAAGGCGAGTATGTCGGCCACGATGGCACGACCATTCGCGGCCGGGCTGCGATCGAGAAGGCCTATGCCAAACATTTGGCCGAGAACCCCAGACGCAACGTCGAGTTTACGATCGACTCGATTCGCTTCGTTTCGCGCGATAGCTCGATCGAGGAAGGGCAGGCCCGATCGCAAAAAGGCAAAGCCGACCAGGCCATCAGCAACCGCTACAGCATTTTGCGTGTCCGCGAGAATGGGCGCTGGCTCATCGCTTTGTTGCGCGAATGGCCGGACGAAGGCATTACTTTACGCGACATGGATTGGCTGATCGGCACCTGGGCGGCCAAAACCGGTGACGGCGAAATCCGCACTACTTATGAATGGGATGAATCCAAGAAGTTCATCCGCTGCCGGTTTACTGCCAAGAACAAGGATCAGGCCTTTTCCGGCATGCAGATGATCGGCCGCGATCCGCGCACCGGCAGTCTCCACTCGTGGCTATTCGAGAGCGAAGGAGGCTTCGGTGAGGCGGAATGGACCTGGGACGGCAAACGCTGGGTTCTGGACGCGAGCGGCGTCCAAGCCGACGGCAGCGAAATGACAGCGAAGAATATTATGACGCCGATCGACAAGGATGATTTCTCCTGGCAATCGATCGACCGCACTGAGGACGGCGAGAAGCTGCCCAACGTGCCGCCGATCAAGGTTACTCGTGTCAAGTAATCGCGGAACAGGCAGTTTGGCCAGGAAAGGGTCAGTCCCATGAAGATCAAGCTTAGTTACCTCGTCATAGGATCGCTCGCCCTTTTGCTTGCGTTCGTCTGCTCTCGGTCGCTTGGCCAAAGACGCGGCGGCGGTGGCGGATTTGCCGGCGGCGCGCGTGGCGGGGCCGTGGTTGGGCCGTATGGAGGTAGCGCTTCCCGCTCCAGCCAAAGAGAATCCGTTATTGGGCCTGGAGGCCGTTCCGCTTCCCAGGGTTCCACGACGGGATCGCGCACGACGCCAAGAGGGACAGAAATCGATTACGGCGCAGCAGGACGGTCAACCACTGGGCCGGGAGGTGTCACAGCGGGTCGCGGCGTTGGGGGCGTTCAGGTGACCACTCCCGGAGGTAAAACTGCCACCAAGGTGGGAACTGCCGGCGGAGTTGTCGGTCCCGGGGGCAATGGCGCGGCTCGCGGTTCTTCCGTGGGCGTCGCCAGCGGCCCGAATGGCGTAGCAGCGGGGGCCTCGCGCGGAGCGGTGGCAACGGGCCCCGGAGGTACCGTTGCCAGGGCGCGCACGTTGGCGCTGCGGCCGGCCCTGGCGGCGCGGTGGCAGGTGGCAGCCGTTGGGGAGCCGCCGCTGGCCCCTATGGCCTCGCGGGCTACAGTTCACGCGGGATCGTAGCGGGTGGGGCGGCCTATGGGACTCGCTTCGTGGCCGCGGGCTCGCTTCATACGCAAGGCGTTTATGTGCGCAACAGTTTCGTGCACTACAACTGCTTCACGCCCACGTGGTATCGATCCTATCCCAATGCCTGGCGCACCGCCGCCTGGACCACGGCAGCGGCTGTTTGGACCACCGCTAGCTGGGCTACTTTGGCTAGTTACTGCGGCTATCCGGCAGCACCTGCGAGTTACGACTACGGGTCGGCTGTGGTATATCAAGGGGACCAGGTTTATTACAACGGCGAGCCCGTTGCGACGGCTGACGAATATAGCCAACAGGCGGCTCAAATCGCAGCGCAAGGCGACTCAATCGCAGCCACCCGAATCTGAAGGCTGGGTCTCCCTCGGCGTCTTCGGCATGGTTCAAGGTGATGAGAAGGACGCCAACAATATCTTTCAGCTGGCTGTCAACAAGCAGGGCATCATCCGGGGCAACTATTATAACGCGCTTACCGATACGACGACGCCCGTTTATGGATCCGTGGACAAAAGCTCGCAGCGCGCCGCCTGGACTGTGGGTGATAAGAAGGAAACCGTCTACGAAACCGGCATCGGCAACTTGACCGAACCAGAAACTCCCATCCTGGTCCACTTCGGCAAAGATCGCACCCAACAATGGACGCTCGTAAGAATGGAACAACCTGTGGCGGGTAATTGATGCCGCGAGAAGGATGGTTTTCACGACAAAAAGATCTGGGGCAATAAGTTGCATTCCAATTCTTATCTTGCCCCGGGTTTTTTGTCGTTGGATTCAGAACAATTTGAATATTCAACTGCTAATTCGGTTCGCGGATGGTGTAGTGGGCTTATTCGGGAATGCCCAGAAGCGCCTTCGTCATGCCTGTGACTGCTATCGATAGCAAAAAGATAATTCAATGCATTCATTTTTTTGCCCTACATTTTTTTGCCATCGATTCTTGATCGGAGTATTTCCGTGCTTCTCATGATCCGCAGTGCTTTGCTCGCCATGGTGTTCAATGGAGCGTTGTCTGCCGCGCTCATAGAACCACCATTGTTACCCAAGGATCAGCCGCCCGCTGCCCTCGCCCAGGGCAAGAACGGAGTGATCGTTGGCACCACAAGTCCGATGGCCGTCCATGCCGGACTAGAGATTTTGAAGAAGGGCGGCAGTGCAGCGGATGCAGCCATGGCTACGGTTCTGGCCCAGGTGGTGGAGTGCGGCGGGAGCTATGTCAGCCATGCTGGAATTCTGGGCATGGTCTACTATGAGGCGGCTACCGGCAAGGTCTATCATCTGAATGCTGGCTTCAATACTCCGCTCGAGGAAAAGGATCCAACTACTATTCCCAGCGGCGGCAAGCCAAGCGGCCGAACCGCGCTGGTCCCCGGGTTTATGGCGGGGGTCCAAGCAGCCCACGATCGCTTCGGCAAACTGCCGCGCCAAGAGGTGTTCGCACCGGCGATCGAGTTGGCCGAACGGGGATTCAAAGTAAGTCCTTTGTTGGCTAGGTTTTTGCAATCGCGGAAAGCCGTGCTCAGCCGGCTTCCGGAGACTCGCCGCATTTTCACGAAGGCGGGCGACACGTTTTACGCAGAAGGGGAGCAGTTTCGCCAGCCGGAACTCGCCAAGACCCTGGCAACCTTGCCGACCAAGGAGCCGCCTTCATGTACACCGGCGCACTGGGCGAATCAGTTCGTTGCCGCCGTGCAGAAAGAAGGCGGCAAGATCAACCTGGAGGACATGAAAGCTTACCAAGCCACTTGGGATGAAGCGCTCCGAACTGACTACCGAGGCAATCAAGTGTGTGTGCCGGGCTTCGCTTCAAAGGGTGGGGTCACAATGATCGAAGCCTTGCACTTGCTCGAGTTGGCGAATCTACCCAAGCGGGGGTATTACGCAACAACGCCGGCAAGTCTGTTTTGGCTCATGCAGATCAGCGATTGTCAAATACTCGATTTCCTGCCGGCGAAGACGCTGAAAAATTTCGATGGGCTGAATCTGACTCAGGCTTCGCGTGTGAAACGCGAAACCGCCGCCGTCATCTGGCAACGGATGCAGGAGGGGAACTGGACCTTCGCATCCAAGTTCCGCAAGGATGGCGCTGCGCCGCCCAACCATTCCGATGGTATCGTCGTGGTGGATCGATGGGGAAACATGGCTGCGGTGACACATTCGATCAACACAACCCTCTGGGGAGGCACGGCTCTGTTCGTGGGCGGCGTTTCCATCCCCGATGCCGCCACATTTCAGCAGGCCGCCATTAAGGAGGCAGGTCCAGGCAAACGGCTCCCCGACCCCATGTGCCCCCTCATCGTGCTGAGGGATGGCAAGCCTGTTCTTGGTTCCAGTGCAATCGGCGGCGGCCTTCATCAAAAGACGCTGCAGGTGCTGACGAGCGTGCTTGATTTCAACATGGATCCCGAAGCGGCTGTGGAACAGCCGGCGTTTTTGTTGCCTGCGTTTTCTGCCGGCCCCGCAGACGCCCAGGTGGAAAGCGGCAAATTCGACAGCAAAGTGCTAGCCGCGGTGCGTCTCATGGGTCAACCTGTCCGGGAAGTCTCTGCTAAAGAATCAGGTGCCTATCGCGGCTATTGGGTGGGAGTTAGAGTCGACCAAAAGAGCAATTTTCGCCGCGGCATTGGAACCCGGCAAGCGCCGCTGCCGAGTGTGGGGGAAGGATATTGACGACGAGCTAGGATGGTTTTCAATGGCAAAAAGATGTAGGGCAAAAAAATAAATGCTTGAGTTTATTTTTTTGCCATACATCTTTTTGCCATCAATTCTTCAACCCTTCGGCCCTCCTGATGCCAGCCCACGTATCTGATAGTCAGGAAGCCTCAAGTCGGCCTGCCGTCCTCTCAAGAATTTGCGAACGGCGGGGTCGCGTTCGAGGCCGATGGCAATCTCGTAGGCGTGACGAGCCTCATCCGACACGCCGAGCAGAATGACGCATCAGCCACCTGCGATTTCGACAAGTTGCTTGAAGTTCCGTCGGATCTGTCGGCGATCATTCCCCTTCGGGATTTGCACTTCATCGGGGGTGAAACGAATCCGACGACCGGAAGTCATTGGGGGAATGGCGCTTGTGGTTGTTCGTTTCTCTGACACTCGAACACCCTACTCTGATGAGCCATCGGCAGCTCAGCCGCAAGCGAAGAATTCACAAACCAAACTGCCACTTCTGGTTACGAAAATCGGCATTTCGTTTCTAGAGTGCATTGGTCGGAAATGGCCGGTTCTTCGGCGGATGGCGGAGCTCGCGGCCGTAGCGGCTCCAGCCGTTCACACGCCCTTGGGCCAGCTGCGAGTTTCTTCCAGAGATTCGCCGGTTTCCAGAAGACTCTTAAGACTGGCAAGAATATGTGGCCAACCATCCGATACGGCCTGAATGAGCTTCGAGTCTTTCTTTTCGCTTTCGTGAATGACGGTAAGTTTGACCGATTCGCCGAGTTTTTCCAACTCGTAGGTCAGGTGCGAATAGACATCCTCGTACAACTCGGATTTGAATTCTTTGCGCCACGAAAGAACGAGTCGCCGGTGTGGCTCCATTTCCAGCACCTGACCGCTGTCGGCGATCCGGCCATCGGGAATCATGAGCTTCCAGGGCGAGCCTACTTTCCAATCACATTCTTGCGTGGTCCCGCACCAATACTGTTTGGTGAACTCCGGCTCCAGCAGGGCCCGCCAGAGCTTCTCGGGCGTCGTGCGAATGTAGGTCACATAAACGAATCGCGAATTAGCCATCGGTTCCCCTCTCGAGTGCTTTCTTGAGATCATCGAGAGCCCGCACTCGATGGCGCTCGAATTTTCCAATCCAGCGGTCGGCAATTTCCTCGATCGGCACAGGATTGAGATAATGCAACTTTTCTCTGCCTTGCCAAAGCGTGACGACAAGATTCGCATTCTCTAAGAGTTTGAGATGTTTGGTCACCGCCTGGCGGCTCATGTCCAGACGAGCGCATAGTTGACCGAGCGTTTGCCCATTCTCCGAGCGCAAACTATCGAGCAACTGCCGACGACTAGCGTCGGCGAGCGCCTTGAAGACCAAATCCATGTCTGCGTCCACACGACTATTATGCAACCATGCGGTTGCATGTCAAGCGCGATCTTTGTTGCGGAAGTCGCCAGACTTCCGTTGCGCATGCGCCACGCGAGACTGAGCTGTTGAAGAGGGAATGAAAACGGAACTCTGGCGAGTTCCGCTACACCAAACGATGTAGCGGAAGTCGCCAGACTTCCTCCGTGCTGGCACGCGGGAATAAATTGTCGATGATGGTGCGAAAACGGAACTCTGGCGAGTTCCGCTACAAGTCGTCGCTCAGAATATACTTCACCCCCGCTCCGCCGCCTTCTTCAAACCCCCAATGTCGAGCTTGGTCATCTTCAGCATGGCTTCCATGACTCGCTTCGATTTCGCCGGGTCTTTGTCTTGCATCAGTTTGCCCAAGATCGTGGGAACGATTTGCCAGGACACGCCGAATTTGTCCTTAAGCCAGCCGCAGTGAATCGTTTCTCCGCCTTCGGACAGCTTGTTCCAAAAATGGTCGACTTCGGCTTGCGTCTCACAGTTCACGAGAAACGATATGGCTGGCGTAAAGGTGAATTGGGGGCCGCCGTTGAGAGCGCAGAATTCCTGGCCCTCTATTTCGAACGACGCCACCATCACCGAACCTTTGGGACCCGGCCCTGCTTCACCATAACGGGAAACGTTGACCGACTTGGAGTTCTTGAAGATCGACATGTAGAAATTCATGGCTTCTTCGGCTCTGCCATCGAACCACAAGAACGGGGTGATCTTTTGCATCCCAGTTCTCCTTTCGGTGCGTAGTAGATGATACTTGGTTTAACTCAATTGTTTGGCGATCTCCCAGTGATGTCCGAACGGATCGACGATTCGCCCCATGCGCCAACCGTGCCCTTCGGCGACTGGAGAGATTTGCGTTGCTCCTGCGGTGACCGCTTGTATGCAGACGGCATCAGGGTCGGGCACGATAAGCAGCAAGCGAACTGAGCAGCCGCCCAGTGATTCGGGGCTAAAATTTAGGTGCTGTGCGGATTCTTCCGCCACCCAGAATTTGGCTCCATGCACCGAAAGCTGAGCCACGCCGCCGCCCGGGACCCGATACACTTCGCTGGCACCGAAGGCCATTTTGTAGAATTCGACCGCTCGGGCCCAGTTCCTGACGGAGAGCGTGGCACTGAACGAGGTTTCGAAATCCGGAGTAGCCACGATATTGCCTGCGGACGCTTCCAAAATCTCGTCGAGCCGGGCGTAGCCCGCGGCCACACCATGTTCCATGCCGGATTTCAAGGCGCCGTCCCGAGCTTCTTTCGAAGAGTAGAGCACTGCATTCGTCACGGTGGTTCGGCCGGCCTTTTCGGTGAGAATGAGGGTTCCCACCGTTTCGCCTCCTGTCCAATCCTGATCGAACAACTGCGTGTTAACGATCCGCTCCGGGGCCGTTATTTCGCGGTAGACCCCGCCCATGCCCATTTCCGTTCCGTCTTGCTGATTACGCCAGACCCAGCGATAAGCTCCGCCCATGCGCAGGTCGATCTCACAAACGCTGAAGGACCAGCCATCCGGGCCGGTCAACCAACGCTTCACCAACTCGGGCTTGGTCCAGCAATCGAACACCAAGGTGCGCGGCGCATTGAAGACGCGTGTCATCACGATTTCGCGATCACTGGGCGTCGTGACTTCCAGTTTTCCAAGGTTCATCATTGGCAGTTTCCTTCACTCTTTTGATTTGTTGGGCTTCTTGCTCTCGGTTTGCAATTCATCCAAAAGGGAGTCCAGGCGTTGGAAGTTGCCTTCCCATATTTGGCGGTAACGTTCCAACCATTCGTCGGCTTCGGCCAACGGCTTGGCTTCAATTCGACAGGGCCGTCGTTGCGCATCGCGGCCGCGGGAAATCAGGCCGGCGCGTCTCAGCACGCGGAGGTGCTTGGAGATGGCAGGCTGGCTCATCTTGAACGGCCTGGCCAACTCCATCACCGAGACTTCGCCTCTTGCGAGGCGCGTGAGGATGGCCCGCCGCGTGGGATCGGCAAGGGCGGCGAAGGTGGCATCGAGATGGCTTGTACGCTTCATTAAATAGCCCACTGGATATATAACTATATGGTTATATATAAGGCGAGGCCTCGTGTCAAGTTGTTCGTGGTCGATATCAATCAATTTTGGGTTTTTTCCGATACTGCTTCTGCGGACTTCGACTCTCTTCCCAGCACAAAGTCGAAACACTCCTTGGGCGCATTGATCAACACGCCGCCGTGTTGTACTTTCTCAAGGATCCAGAGCATTTTCGGATCCTCTGCATGGGCTAAAAGGCGTTCGGCATGTTCGCCACAGGGATGAGAAAATCGCCTCGGGCGTGCACGAGGAGGACTCGGCAGCGGGCTTGACCGATACAGTCTTCAGGGCGCACGTTGCGGAGATCGTAGCCGGCTTCCAGCGAGGCCATCGGGAAGCCGATGCTCGCCATTGCTGGGCGCAGCCACGTTGGGAATTGCGCGAGGACGTTCTCGGCCATGTCGGTTGCCGAGGCCAAGCCGCTGTCGATGATGAGAGCATCGAACGGCGGCTGAACTTCTGCGGCTCCCAAGATTAGCGCACTTGATCCCATGCTTATCCCCAAACCAAACAGCTGCTGAGATTCTTTGGGCCAGCGTTCGCTGACAAATTGAGCTGCCGCCAGCACATCCAGTTTCTCGCGACCGCCCATGGAAACCGTGTGCCCATCGCTGTGCGCCATGCCCGCGAAAGTCGAAAAAGTAAAACGTTCGCGTCGAGCTTTTCCAGGGTTTTTAGGTAGCCCAGAAAAGCTGCGGAATTAGTGCCGATGCCATGGCAGAGGATGACGGTTCGTGGCGACGCAGCTTTGGCCGGCACAAACCAACCCTGCAGGCGAACGCCGTCTGTTGTATGAAACTCGACCGTTTCGAAAGGTCGCACCCAATCCACAGGGGATTGACCGTCGGCCACCTTGAATCGATGAATGAAAATCGCGCGATGCCGTAAGGAATCGCGATGGCGAACAGCAGGGCGTAAGCGATCAGATCGACAATCACCAGGCGTCTAGCAGTTGAATCTTTGCGCGTGAGCGAAAATCGGCATGCCCGCTGCAAGAGCGTCCGCATCGTCAGGATGACAAGGATTAGCGAAAACATGAAATAGGCAGCGAAAAAGACTTCGCCGGAGGCGCAGTACGCGTCGCAGGTTCCCCCACGATGGACCGACGATCCCAGGGGCATAGGTCCCGTAGGCAGCGGCTACCAGAAGAACGGCGCCAGCCAGCATCAGAATGTCGAGAAGCCGGTTGCGCAGTCCGGCGGCGCCTGTCCTTCCGTAGCTGAGCGCACCGATGATGAACAATGGCGGTACGAGCAAATAGACCCGCTCGGAAGGCGATGGGAGCCAAGCCCCTAGAAAGTACCAGGCGACCGAAGCCAAAATGAGTAGCCCGAACCAGCGGGTAACGGATATCACGAAGAATCCTCCAACAGAATCGTAAGGCTGGCTCCGCCATGCCTTGCCGGGCTATTGTACCAGGCGATAATAGCGAGAACGTTTTGCCTGAGCCGGCTGGCATGGTCATGCGGCCAGGCCGCAACTGGGGTAGATCAGCCGGAGTGATTCATGTCGAGCGCGAATGTTCCGTGGCCATGCCCCATTTGCGCCGAGTTGGTGGACGTGGGATTACAAGATTGTCCGCATTGCGGCACGTCCGCTGAATGGATGGATTGGATGCGGGCGCTCGATTTCAGCATTCGCCAGTTTCATTACTGGAGCCTGTCCGGCGGCGTGAACAAAGCCGAATATCGGGCGATCGTCGACGCTAGCCGGGTTCGCCGCGAAGGGATGGCGCGTCAAGCCGAGACCGGACAGCCCGCGCCGCAGGATAAGTCGCTTCCCTCGCGCACTCAGTGCTGGTCGTGTGCCGCGCCAATAAGGCCAAACGTCCGTTTTTGCGGCAAATGCGGCGCACGCTGGATGCCGCGGAAGTTCGGCTTTTGCGGTATAACACCTTCCTGCGCAGCGAAATTGCCGAGCATGCCAAGGCGCGGCGAATAACCGACAAGGAAGCCGTCACCTTAATGGCCGAGGTCGACAACACGCTTGCCGGCATTCGCCTGCGTTTGGAAGCTGCCAAACCCAGGTGAACGCCCAAGGGTTCTTCGATGGAGCAATAAGTTCGCCTGTTCGAGGAATTTGGGCCGTTGACGTTTCTCGCGCGTATCACTTCTTCGGCGTTTCCCACTCTTTCATTGACGCTAGCCGCCGGCATGTCCAGAATGAGTAAACCTACCACCTGGTTTTTTGGAACCCACCCATGGCTCGACCTCTCCTCTCCTTCGTTTTCGTTTTCAGCCTCACTCTAACCACAACCGTATGGGCTCAAACCCCCGCAAAGGCCGTCGATCCGGGCGTTCTGCCCAAGGCTGCCGATGGCCGCACACTCAACCTGGATTTCGAGACCGGCACGCTTCAAGATTGGACGGCCCAAGGCGACGCGTTTAGCGGTCAGCCGATTCAGGGCGATACGGTGGCCGCACGCCGCGGCGACATGAAAAGCCGGCATCAGGGGCGTTTTTGGATCGGCACATACGAGCGAAAGGGCGACAAGCCGCAGGGAACTTTGACTTCCGACGCCTTCCCGATAACGCATCCTTGGGGTTCGTTCCTGGTTGGCGGCGGCACCGATTTGGCCACCTGCGTCGAATTGGTGCGCAAGGATACGGGAGCCGTTTTCTTTCGCGCTTCCGGACTGGAAGACGAAGGCATGCTCCGCGTGGCCGTCGACCTGCGGCCCCTGCAGGGCAAGGAGATGTTCATCCGCGTGGTGGACCGAAATTCAGGCGGCTGGGGTCACATCAATTTCGACGATTTCCGCTTTCACACCGCCAAGCCAAATGTTCCCGACCGCGAATCTCCGCAGCGCAGGCCAGCTCGACGTCGTGAAATACGCGGGACTGCCTCCCAAAGAAGCTGCCGCGGCCATGACGGTGCCGCCGGGTTCCGCGTGGATCTGTTCGCCGGCGAGCCGGATATTCGTCAGCCGATCGCCTTTTGCCTCGATGACCGCGGCCGGCTTTGGGTGGCCGAGGCTTATTCGTATCCCATTCGCCGGGCTGCCAAAGATGCTCACGATCGCATCCTGATATTCGAGGACACCAATGGCGATGGCGTGTTCGACAAGAAAACCGTCTTCATGGACAACCTGAACCTGGTGAGCGGCCTGGAAGTCGGCTACGGGGGCGTCTGGATCGGCGCTGCCCCCAATTTCATGTTCGTTCCCGTCAAGGACGGCGAAGACAAGCCTGCCGGACCGCCGCAGATTCTCCTGGACGGCTGGGGCTACCAAGACACGCATGAGACGCTGAACACCTTTACCTGGGGCCCGGATGGCTGGCTTTATGGTTGTCACGGCGTGTTCACCCATTCGCGCGTCGGTAAGCCGGGCACGCCGAATGATCAGCGCACGCCGATCAATGCAGGCGTGTGGCGCTATCATCCCACCAAGCACATTTTCGAGTTATTTTCGGAGGGCACGAGCAATCCCTGGGGGCTCGATTTTGACGATCATGGCCAGGCTTTCATTGAAGCCTGCGTCATTCCGCATTCTTTCCACATGATTCAGAACGCCCGCTATCAGCGCCAGGGCGGCGTGCATTTCAACCCCTACACCTATGCCGACATCCAAACGATAGCCGATCATCGCCACTATCTGGGCGCCACGCCTCACGGCGGCAATAACCGTAGCGACAAAGCCGGCGGCGGGCATGCCCACTGCGGCCTGATGATTTACCTGGGCGATGCCTGGCCTAAGGAATATCGCGGCCAAATGATGATGGGGAACATTCACGGCCATCGCCTCAACACCGATCTGCTGCACCCGGCCGGCTCCGGCTATGTCGCATCGCACGGCCACGATTTTCTGCTAGCCAACGACGCCTGGGCCAGGTTCATCAATTTCCGTTATGGGCCGGACGGCAATGTCTTTCTGCTCGACTGGTACGACAAGCAGGCCTGCCACACCCCGCAAGAATCGATTTGGGATCGGACCAATGGCCGCATCTACAAGATCAGCTACCAGGGCACCAAACCGGTGCAGGTGGATTTGAAGCGCAGAAAACGGACGCGGAATTGGTCGAATTGCAGCTCAACCCTAACGACTGGTACGTCCGCCATGCGCGGGCATTCTGGCCGAGCGGGGTGGCAGCCCGGCGGTGCATGAGGCGCTGGCCAAGATTGCTTTTGGCAATCCGGACGAAACCCGTCGCCTGCGCGGACTTTGGGCACTGCATGTGACCGGCGGCCTGAACGCCGCACGGATTCAGCAAGGGCTGGCCGACGCGGGCCCCTTCGTTCGGGCCTGGACGATTCAGCTCGCCTTGGAAGGCGGCACGGTGCCGGCCGATCTGCTATCCAAGCTGGCTGAAATGGCCAAAAGCGATCCGTCGCCGGTCGTTCGCCTTTATCTAGCTTCGGCAGCGATTCGCCTTCCCGTAGCGGACCGCTGGCACATCGTCGAAGGTCTGCTGAATCATAAGGAAGACGCCAACGATCACAATCTGCCGCTCATGTATTGGTATGCCGCCGAGCCCCTGGGCGTTTTGGACACCGAGCGGGCGCTTGCGCTGAGCCAAGGTCACCCCGAGTTGCCAATTTTGCCCTTTATGGTCAGGCGTATTGCTTCTTCAGGTACTCCGCAGGCTATTGGGCTTCTCGTCGCCCGAATGGCCTCTATCGATGACCCTGCCGTGCAGTCGACGTTTCTCGAAGGCATAAAGGAAGCACTCCAAGGCCGGCGTCGGGTTGCCATGCCCGCGGCTTGGACTGAGGTTTATGCCAAGTTAGCCAAGAGCCCCCAAGCCGAAGTTCGCGATCAGGCCGATTCCTTGGCGGTAACCTTCGGCGATCCTCATGCGTTCGAGGCATTGCGCAAGCTGGCTGGGGAACGCGCAGGCGATCCCGCACGCCGACAGAAAGCTTTGGCCGCGCTGTTGGCTGCGCGATCCCAACCTGGCTCGGTGCTGCAAGGGCTGGTGGCGGATGAAACCGTGCGCGGGCAGGCGCTTTCGCGGCCTGGCTTCTTACGATGATGCCAACACGCCCAAAACAATTCTGGGGGTTTATGCAAAACTGACGCCTGCCGAGCGTCGCGATGCGCTAGCCACTCTGGCTTCGCGGCCTGCCTATGGCAAGGCGTTACTGGACGCGGTGGCAGCCAAGAAAATCGACGCCAAAGATGTTACCGCGGATTTGGTTCGCCAGCTTCGGATTTTGAGAAACAAGGATCTCGATAAGCGCATCGCCGAAGTATGGGGAGTCGTGCGCGCCACCAAGGCGGATCGCCTGAGACAGCAAGTGACTTACCGCAGGATGCTGCAATCCGTGCCGGAAATTCCGCCGGATCTGGCCCTGGGCCGCGGCCTTTATGCCAAGACTTGTGCGCAATGCCACACGCTGTTCGGCGCCGGCGGCAAGATCGGGCCTGAATTGACTGGCGCCAATCGCAGCAATCTCGACTACTTGCTCGAAAACATGTTGGACCCCAGCGCCGTGATACCCAAGGAATATGCGGTCACGCTTTTCGAGCTGAATAGCGGCCGGGTCGTTACCGGCATTCTCAAATCGGAGACCCCAGCCGCTTTCACGGTCGTCACCGCCAATGAAACGCTGACCATTCCGCGGAATGAGGTCAGTTCGCGGCAACTGACTCAGCAATCGATGATGCCCGAAGATCAGCTCAAGCCGATGAGCGAACACGAGGTGCGCTCGCTGGTTGCCTATCTCCAAAGCCCCTCGCAGGTGCCGCTCTTGGTCACGCCCGAAACCGCCAAGGATTTCTTCAACGGCAAGGATCTTACGGGTTGGAACGGCGATCCAGCACTTTGGTCGGTCCAGAACGGTGAAATTGTGGGAAAGAGCAAGGGGATCCGCAAGAACGCATTCCTGGTCAGTCAGGTGCAAGCCGAGGATTTCAAGCTCTCGGTGCAAATCAAGTTGGTGCCGAATAAGGAGAACAGCGGCATCCAGTTTCGGAGCGTGCCTTTGGCGGACGGCGAAATGCGCGGCCCGCAAGCCGACGTGGGGCAAGGCTGGTGGGGCAAGCTTTACGAAGAGACGCCCGCGGATTGATTTGGAAACAATCCGGTGAAGCCTTCGTGAAGGTGGACGATTGGAACTCATACGTCGTGGAAGCCAAGGGAGCCCACGTAAAGACCTGGATTAACGGCCACCTCTGCGTCGACTTGGAAGATGCCTTCATGAGCCGTCGCGGCGTCTTCGGCTTTCAGATTCACGCAGGCGGACCGATGGAAGTTCGATTCAAGGATATCAAGCTGACGGTGCTGAACGCACCGGCGGAGAAACGGGCGAAGGCGCAATAGCTAAAGTGGAGGAGGGGGAGAAGGCTCAAGAGCTACGGTAGCATGGCCCCCTTCGCCATGGGTGCAACAATTATCGCTACCAACCCCTCGTTCCCAGCTCCGCTCCGCGTGGGAACCCACGTATCGAGGATCTGCGTCGCGACAAGAACCTGACGGGCACGTGCTATGAGGCCCCGAAAATCTCGGCTAGCGCAACTTCAAAACTTGCGTGTCGGGTTGAAATTGGCTCTGCCCAAAATCTATCGTGCTGCGCCTCCGATTTTTTCAGCCAGCTTGTCAGCCCACGATTTGACCACGATTGCTCCCATCCGCGCTCCATCCCCGTCACCTAACAAAAGTGTCCGGATGCCCGCGTCGATGAAGGCCTTGGCCTCCTCGGGTCGGGCCGCCAGCGCGACCACCGGCGGCCTAAATCGTTTTTGCAGATCGGTAGCTACTCGTTGAAGAAATTCCTGTGCAGGCAAATCGGTCGCCGCCCGCGTGAGGAGCGGCCCATCGGGAAGCTGCTGATTGGCCGGCGCCCAGCCGCGTGCCAGCCAGGCCTTGAATCGGAGATGCTTACTCGCCGTATCGGCAGAACTCGCCACGTAGACAATTTCGCGGTGCTGGCGCGCTTCACGCAATGCCGTTAACGACCCCGGCATCAACTGCACGTCAAGTGCTTCGCGAGTCCAGAATTCTTCTTCTGAAATGGCCGGCAATGCGTGATCCGCATCGACAATTAACCAGGCCGTTGACACAGGCCGCACATAGATAGCACCCTTCGCCAAGGCCGGCGGCCGCCGACCGGAACCGGCATAGCGAGCAAACCAAGTCAGCGGCAGCAAGCTCGAAGGGAACGAAGCTTCGAATCGCGCGATGCCTCGAGAATCGCAAGTCACTGTCTGCTGACGATTCGTCACCGTCTCCTGAAAATCCAGCGGCGTGCGATCGATGCCTTGAAAATCGGCTGGATCATTGACGGTTTCGATTTTCCCGACCAGCGCAATCGGTTCATCCGGCAAAGCGATCGCATCGGTCGCCATAATTAGAAAAGCTTTAGGCGCTATTGCAGGAGTTCCGACCCACCAAAAGAAACCTGCGATCAGGACAAAGGGGATGCTGCCAAAAATAATCCAGCGCCATGGCGATTTACGCCGGCTGCCAATATCATTTTTGGCCAAACTCAAGAGCACTTCCAGTTTGCCAATGGCCGGCTTCTTCGCGTTCATGGGACCGAGCCCTCCAGCGCGTCAATCCGCGGCTGCGATAATCCCATCGTTGGCACGTTCGCGCAGTTCAGAAGACGAAATCGGCATGTTGAAGGCCTCTTTTGGGATCGCCTCGAACAGCCCATCGAAATGCTTTGCCGTGGCAATGTCTTCAAGTCCCAAGAGCTGTCCTTCGCGGTTCACGCGGGCTGCTACCAAGAAACGGCATCCCTGGCGCGTAGTTCGTCCGCAGCACTCGCCATGCCGGGTTCGTTGCCAAGATAATAGCGTGGCGACATAATTCTTTCGGCGGTATCGACGCCCACGACGAATGCGCACCCGGGAAAAAGCCTGGCTTTTTCCACAAAAGTGGGTGCATGGGTCAGCCACACTGCGGATCTTCCATGGAACTGAGCCAACCGGCGACGGACCTCGGCCAATCCCAAGGCCGGTTTGTCGACATTGGAGATGCTCAATTCGAAGGCTGCCGGCAATCGTAGACGATCCGCTGCCAACCGCGCCAACTCGCCATGCGCGCATGCAAAGGATTGAACGAACCCGGCAAAAGGATGCCAGGAGGCTGTGCTGCCTCGCGAATCCTTCCGCCGGGTTCGACATACAAGCAACGCAGTTCTCGCCGAACGAATCGCGAAAGAAGCGAACCCCTGTCATGAGTTTCTTCCTTCAACTCCTCGCCCTGCCCCAGTGGGATTTTCAGCCTTTCGCTTACCCCCACGGCGTCGGCAAGTAAGTTAAGGATCGCCCTGGATACCAAGTCTTCTTCCTCAGCCCGAGAGCGGGCACCCTTCTCGAAAGTCACGCTCTGGATTTTGATCACATCTTCGAATGTGACGGCCGCAAAGAACCGATGCTCGCCCCGTTTGGGCCGATCCGTTGCCAGGCTGGCGGTGCAGCCCAGGCCTACACAGCGGGAACTGGCCCGGAGAAGCAGCGCACCGACCAGGCAGCCTCCGCCATGTCGACGCTGGTTTGGGCCGAGCAAAACCCATCAGGCCGTTTGGCCAAGAATTGGCAAAACGAATCTTCCGAATAAGGCACCTGAACTTCGAGAATTGTGCGCGAGAAGCTCCGGGCACAGCCAACAACTGGCTAGCGGCCGTCGCCCCGCCCCCGGTTATGGCCAGAACACAAGTGCAAGAAGTTTGATGAATGGCGGCAATTTGGCGATAAACAGCGGAATCCATGGCTCATTCGCCGGCAAGTAAGTCCGATTCGGCCTGAGCGATGCACTGCCGGGCAGTTTTGGCATCGGGCGACGGCCCGCAGATCGTCCGCAAAACCCGGGCGTAGAAGCAGACGCGACCAGCAGGCCAGTACCTGCAAATGCGTTTGATCGTCACGGCAACAGACGAGAATGAAAATGTCGGTGCCCGATGCACCGGGGCCGCCAAAGGGCACCGGGCTCGAGGTGATTCCCAGTGCAAGCACATGTTCGCCCAAAGCGGCCGGCAGGGGCCGATGCGGGTGAGGCAAGGCGACGCCGCCCAAAAGTGCAGTGCTCGCTTGTTCTTCCCGTTGGCGGATGGCTTCCAGGATCGCTTCAGGATCGAAGACTTGCCACGATTGTTCGGCGAGCTTGACCAACTCGCGCAAGACCGAGGCTTTCGTCTTGGCTTCGAACGGCACCGCGATCGTTGCTTCAGTGAGCAGCACGCTAATCAGCGGTTGTTCGTGCGGCTGTTCATGGCGACTCTTCTCAACCGCCGTCAGCTCATGTTCCGAATAGCTCGAAAGCTGCGTCTCCAGCCAGTGGTTTATCTCGGCACGTGCAAAGCGCCATTCGCCGCCCACGCGACGGCCGGGCAAATGACCACGGCTTGCCAGCTTAATCACTTCGCGGACGTCGCGTTGCAAGTAAGTGGCCAGCTGGTCCAGATCCATCGTTTCATTGCTCATGGCCGCACCTCCTCTCGTCGCTCCGATCAACGGCCCGGCCCAGCCAGGCCAGGAAGCTCAAATCCTTTGCCGCCTTTGAGCAACTGCTGGCGAGCCTGGGTTTGCTGTCCGAGGCCCCACAGGCGAATGAAGCCCATGGCAGCCTCATGATCGAACTGGTCGCCCTTATCGTAGGTGGCCAGTTTCTTGCTATAGAGACTGTCTTCGCTCTTCCGGCCTACGACCGTCTCCTTGCCTTTGAAGAGCTTCACCCGCACAACGCCGTTCACGAACCGCTGGGTGCTGACGATGAAAGCCGCCAGATCTTGATGAAATGCGTTGAACCAAAGTCCATTATAGATGAGATCCGCATATTCTTGCGCTACCGTCGCCTTGAATCGCTGTGCCTGCTTGGAAAGAACGAGCGATTCCAGCTCGCGGTGGGCGTCGTGCAGGATGACGCCCGCCGGGGCTTCGTAAAGCTCGCGCGACTTGATTCCCACCAGGCGATTCTCCACATGGTCGATGCGGCCGACACCATGTTTGCCGCCCAATTTGTTGAGTTTTTCAATGAGGGCCACGCCGTCCATCTTGTGGCCGTCAAGTCGCTTGCGGCACGCCATGATCGAACTCGATTTCGACATATTCAGGCTCATTGGGCGCCTTGGCAGGGTCGGTCGTCCAGGCAAAGGCTTCAGCCGGCGGTTCGTCCCAGGGATCCTCGAGTACGCCGGCCTCGCAGCTTCGGCCCCACAGGTTTTGATCGATGCTATAGGGGCTTTCCTTAGTCGCCTCGACTGGAATGCCATGCTTGGCGGCGAACAAAATCTCCTCGTCGCGCGTCATCTTCCATTCACGCACCGGAGCGATGATCTTGAGGTCGGACGCCAATGTCTGGAAAGTGACGTCAAAGCGCACCTGATCATTGCCTTTCCCAGTGCAGCCGTGAGCCACGGCCTTGGCATTGTGTTCCCGAGCAGCATCGACCATGAGCTTGGCGATTAGCGGCCGGCCGAGGGCGGTTGCCAGGGGGTACTTGCCCTCGTAAATGGCGCCGGCCATCAGCGCGGGGAAGACGAAGTGGTCGACGAAGAGGTTGCGGGCGTCGATGGCGATGGCATCGACGGCCCCCGTTTTCATGGCTTTTTGCTTGATCCGCTGAATATCCTCGCCTTGGCCCAGGTCGACCGTGAACGTCACAACGTCGAGGTTGTACTTTTCGCCGATCCAGGGAACCATGACCGAGGTATCGAGACCGCCGCTGTAAGCCAAAATCACCTTATCGCGCGCCATAATCGGGCTCACTCCGCATTCGCAAAAAAGAAAGCGGCACGAAGCCGCCGTAGCAATGTTCCCCTTTGGCTGTCTTTATCTACATCTGAAGATAGCAATCTTGCGCACTGGTTTCCATCTTCGCCTCCAGGGAATCGGCAGTGACAACCCCGCCCCGTTTCCGCCTGCTCTTGCCGCACTCGATCCACGACGAGATGGTTGCGCGTGCGCAGGCCGAATTGCCGGCCGAATGCTGCGGGCTATTGGCCGGGCGGCTGCCCGAGAGAGGCGATTCGCAGGCCACGGTACGAGTAGAAGTTCGCTATTCCCTGCGGAACGAACTGCAAAGTCCGACCGAGTATTTGTCGGAACCCCGAAGCATGTTCGACGCTATGCGCAACATGCGTGAACACGGTATCGACGTGCTCGCCGTTTATCACTCGCATCCCTCGTCACCTCCCGTGCCGAGCAAGAAGGACTTGGATCGCAACTACAGCGAGGGCGTGATCAACTTCATTTTAGGCTTGGCCGGCCCGACACCAGAACTCCGCGGCTGGTGGTTGCGGGCGACGGGTTACGAGGAGGCGGAATGGGAGGTGGGTTGAGCGAATACGGGGAAAGCGCCCCCGGGAAATCCTCCGTCGATTGTTGTTAATAGAGGCCCTCATGATCCTCGTCGTACCAACTCTGGGGCGGGTCGAGTTTCTTCAACCTCGCAATGTTTAGCAATTCGGCATTTGAGAGCGGATACTCCGCCACCGCGAGGGCGAGCCAAGCATCGCTGGCCAGGCGATCGGCTGCACAGAGCCACACGCTCTTTAGCATGGGATCGCTTCCGCTCAAGTTCTCCGGCGTGAGGCTCATCTCATAGACCATCTGCATGGGTACAAAAAACGGTTCGTCATTTTGGGTAGGTCGGTTCATCGGAACTGCTCAACGAATATTGCTGTGATCAGGCCGAGCTCCAATCTAGGCCAACAGGCTCATGATCGAGAGTGCGCGCACAAGCCACCAGTAGGTTATTAGCCTCCTCGATCGCCGTTACCGCTTGCTCTTTGGAAACGCCTGGGAAGTTCTCCAGGAATTCCTCCAGCGTGTCCCCGGCCGCCAGGTAGTCGAAAAGCGAGCGGACCGGCACGCGCGTTCCGACGAAAACGGGCGTGCCTCCCATGATGACGGGATCTCTGTGCACGACGGACGTAGTTGCTGTCATGATCACTCCTCGCTTCTGATTCTCGCTTCTGCTTCACCTTCTTCCCCGTCGACGCCATGATCGACAATCTCACGGAAAAAGATCTGGGGAACCGATGAGGCTCCGGCCGTTCGGGTGTTCAGGCCTCCCTTGCCTGGACAGCATTCTAACCGGACTGGCACCACCTGCGAAGTCAGTCGGAAAGTGAGGTCTATTCGTTTCGTGCGAAAAGAGGGGGAAATCTGGGTAGGGGAGTGCAGGACCCGTTCTGTGATTTTCAGTTCTTTACGCAGCTTTTCTATTTTGTGCAGACTTCTGTCGGCGGAATGGGCAGCCGGGCCGGTTTTCGATGAACGTTTGCAAACGGTCATCGTCGCTGAGGACGGCGGTGCGCAATTGCAAGATGGCCTCGGCGCCATCGGGGTTGTCCCAGAACTTCTCGGTTCCTTTCACGCGATAATTGAATTCCTTGATTAGGGACTCCACCATGCTGGAGGTCACGGGCAGTCCTTGCTTGCGATATTCGACGTATTTCATGCGCTCTTGATTGTTGCGCAGATACTCTATGGTTCGCCGCAAGGCCTCACGCGGGTCTGTCGCTGGCAATTTACTGCTTTCTGGGATTGGCCCGCGTTGGGCCAATCGAACCTCCATGTCGGCAATCACCTCCGCCACGCGTCCCTGCCAACAGTTCGTCATCCATGCCAGGTAGGTTTGCCAGCGTTCGGCTACGTTGCTCGCCAACACCGTGGCGGTGACGTACAGATAGGTCAACGGATGTACAAAATCTGCGACCGGGGTCAGCCAGGGGAACCATTTGGCATGCTGCGTCCAAATCCATCTCCCGCCATCCCCCAACAACGCGCCCCGCTCTGCTTCCTGGAAGTTGCGGCGGTGGGCTTCCGCCGCCACCATCGGCCCAAAGGCCTGGCAGTCTTGCATGGTGGCCAGGCAGGTTCGACTGTTCTTCGTACGTTTCGGTGGCCAAGCCGGTGCTTGCTTGGGCGGGATCTGGTCAGCGGCCATGCCGGTTGAGACGCGGGCGACGTTTGCTGTTTGCCCAGGCTCAATTCTTCCAACTGAGGCAACTCGTTTTCTTGACGTACGCCGTGATGGGCTTGCATCTCTCGAACCATGGCATCCACTTGCGGTGCATCCAAAAAACACCGGGGCGGCTCCGGGTGCGGATCCTCGCTAAACGTCTCTCCTTTCAGGCTGAGAAGACAAGCGACCTTATCTTCCTTCCAGCCTTGACCATGGACACCGGGTCCTTGGTCTGGCGTCCGGGTCAGAACACGCCCACCGTCCATGCCGATGGCCACGACTTCGGGAACGGGAACCGTTGGCTTTTTCCGACGATGGTGGATGTAGTCTTCGGTTGCCTGATCGCGTTGGCTCGCCAGCTCACGACCGATAGCTTCTGCCAGGCGATTCACATGGCGGCCGCTAATCAGCAGATCGCACAAGATGCCCAGTAATTCAGCGGCTTTCTGGTGCGATTTGACCTCTGCCGTCGCGGTGAGAATCTTGTGCAAGATCGTGGCACTGTAGCCGTGGCCATCAAGCTTGAGCAACGGACGCTGAGGGAAAAAATGCCCGCCGACAGGTCCGGCAGTAGCACTTCGGCTCGCAGAGTTGAAAGGCGCCGCCCTTCGCTTGAATCGGGCGTTCCTCCCTCTCGACACGACAAGGTTCCTGGCACTGGGGGCAGAGCTGCGTTTCCCCTAACTTCTCCGCCTGTCGAGCCGTCGCCTCCTCCAGAACTCCGGCCGCCAATCCTTGCACCGCCGCGTGGGCGATCTCCTCCATCTGCGTGAGATCGACATCCAGACCCGGCCCCTGTGCGCCAAATCCTTGTCGAACGACAATTTTTCCCCACTGCTTGGCAAGCCGGCCAACGGCCTGCAATTCTTCCTGTGTGAACTTCCGTGTTGCCATGAGATTGTCATCCTTGACCTTAGGGAAAATGCATAAAGTGAATTTCGCCCACCTATTCTAGACGAAGGACTTTGGTGCGCAAAGGAGGTCCTGCACTCTGGGTAGGGGTTCCGCGGGTTGATGCCTTTCCCTTTCCAGGGAGGGTTGCTAAACTGGCCCATAGCAGTGGTCCTGAAAGGCACTTGCTCGTTCCCTGGGAGGGTAGTACGACGTCAGGGAAATCTTGACGTCTTAGAAAGGCAATCGGGTGTCAAGCTGTTAGCTTTTCGGAAAATGCGAAGTGACGTAAAGCCTTTAAGATAAAAACTTTGCCGGCGTAGCTCAGCGGTTAGAGCAGCGGCTTCATAAGCCGCGTGTCGGTGGTTCGATCCCACCCGTCGGTATTCGACAGAAACCTTGCTGAATCCTTGAGTTAGGATACCCGTCTGCGTTAGGCGGTGCGGCCAAAAGCCTCGATCAAGCGCGGAAGTCTTCCGCGCAAGAGGGTTTTCCGCATGGCAATTCTCACGCGCGTTCCGACCTATCGAAAGCACCGTCAAAGCGGCCAAGCCGTCGTCACCCTGCCCGATGGGCTGGGGGGTCGAAAGGATGTCCTACTCGGCAAACACGGCACCAAGCAAAGCCGGATGGAGTATGCCCGGGTTATCACGGAATGGGAGGCGGCCGGCCGGCGCTTGCCGCAAATTCCAACGGCCGCTGACTTGACCGTCAATGAACTCATCATCGAAAAATCCCCTAGAATCCACTTTCCCCATCTTGACAACCTCAGGAACACGCATTACAACTTTTAATGTGTCCTCCCCTGATAACACCGTTTGGATATAACAGAGATGTCTTACTTGCATTTAGCTTCCCGTCGGTTGCTGTATTTGGCCGGCCTTACACTCGTGTTTGCTAGCACAGCGGGCCTCGCTTTCGGGGGACCACCCACACCAAGTAACCACGCCCCGGAAATCGACCCGGGCTCCGCTTCTTCAGCCTTGACCCTCCTGATTGGCGGGACGCTACTCGCATTGTCACGCATCCGGAACAAGTGAGCCGTCCGCGGCAGTTTTGACTGACTGACAGACTCGCGATATTGCGGACCGAACGGATTCAAATCAACAAACTCGCGAAAAACTCCGTGGGCCAGGTGACACCACGGAAGTGCGAGCGATCATCAGTGATGGCGTGGCTAAGGGCTATTTGACTCCGTGATACAAACTGGCTAGCACCAGGTTTTCCCTACATTCGGCACTTCCCGATTACAGTCGCATCACAATTCGTTTGCCTTGCCGTCATGGTCACGGCCGACGAAAACCCAACTATTGGATGGGCACCTGCACCGCAAGCAGATGCCAGGCATGCCCCGGTCCGGGAATTCAACGACCAGGTCTTTATCGAACGCCAGCAGGACACCCTACCGGGATCGCTTCTCGCCCTTCCCGTGTCCGACATCGGCAAGCTCGAACATTTGACTGATTGGGTCCCTGTCGCGAACGGGCAGGAACCGGAGGACCTATTCTCCGCTGGAAACGATCCTTCCGGTGGCACGGCAACAATGGATGGCATGTTCGCCGGGCTGTTTGGCGCCCGTCCGCGGCGATGCTCTCGGGTCGCCGGCCGGCGTTCTCCCTGGCGACCTGGCAGACGCCGAGGAGTGGATGCCAGGAGAAATGGGGCGGCCCGCGAATAACTCGCGGGCCGCCTTGTTTTCCAACGGTGCGTGCGGTTGCGAAATACTCTGGTTTCGAGCACGAGGCTCGATGATCCCTCGTGTTCTGGAGTGTTCTCATGTCAGCGAAGCTGCCTGAGTCATCGATCCGCTTCCGTCCGTCGTTTTCGGTTATCCGGGGCATCCTGCTGGTCGGCTTGCTGCTTGGCGAGATCATGGCGTTGAGCATTCGCTTCGACGCGACGGCGCTCAATGACCCGTCAGTCCCCGGATACCATCTCATTCGCGAAGTGCGGCCAGGTGCCGCGTTTCGCTGTGGTCGCTCGCCGTGGCAACCTTCGTTTTCGGCGGGAAACGTCTCCGGACCGCATTCCGTGAACTCGACGCGGCTGCGGGGCTTGGCCCACCTGGCCGTTTTTTCTCTGCCATCTCGCCGCCCTCGCTCTCTTCACCTGGATAACAGCACTGGTACTGGAAGGCGGGCTGCTTTCCTCTGCCTGGGCGGTGCACTGGTTGCTGGCCTGGGTCGCAGCCGCCGTTCTTCACGCTGGTGTTCTGGGGGGCGACTGTCCTGCCAGTCAACTACTGGGTGCCGCTGGCCAGGCGCGGGTTGTTCCCTTGCTCGCGGGTTTCGCCGTTGGCGTCGCCGCCTGGGTCGTCGCCATGTTTGCCGACCGGCTCTGGGAGCCGCTGGGCGATTCCACGCTCTGGGTCGTTCGCGGGCTTTTCACCCTGGTTACGCCGGAGGTCGTGTGCGAGCCCGCCAGCCGCGCGATCGGCACGCCCGCGTTCACCGTGACCATCGCGCCCCAGTGCTCGGGATACGAGGGCATCGGCCTGATCTGGGTCTTTCTCGGAGTTTACCTCTGGCTGGACCGCAAGCCCGGCTGCGTTTTCCCGCGGCGCTGGCTCCTCTTGCCGCTGGGCACGGTCTTCATGTGGCTGGCCAACAGCCTGCGTGTTACCGGCCTGATCCTGGTCGGGACCTGGCTGTCGCCAGCCATTCGCCGAGCAGGGTTTCCATTCGCAGGCGGGTTGGCTGGCCTTCAACGCCGTGGCCCTGGGCCTGGTCGTGGCTGGCGCAGGAGATGGCGTTACTTCCACTTGGACGCTGGCCAGGGCCACACGGGGAGAAACCCGGCGGCGCCTTATCTCGTGCCGCTGCTCGTGCTTACGGCCAGCATGATGATCAGCGCCGCTTTCACGGTTGGGTTCGACTGGTTTTATCCGCTTGCGGATAGCGATTGCCGGTGCCGCGCTCTGGTATTTTCGCCGCGACTACGAGATGCTTGCGCTGGTCTTGGTCGTGGACGGCCGTCGGGGCTCGGTGTCGCCACGTTTCTTATCTGGCTGCTGCTGGAGCCTGCCGCCGCTGCCGGCCGCGATCGGAGGTCTTCGGTCGTGCGCTGCAGCAAATGAGTACTGTCGCCGCTGGCGGCTGGATCCTCATTCGGCTTGCCGGCTCGGTGGTGGTTGTGCCGCTTGTGGAAGAGCTGGCGTTCCGCGGCTACCTGCAGCGCCGCTTGATTGCCGCCGATTTTGAAAAGGTGTCCGGTGGGCCGATTTCACCTGGCTGTCATTCCTGCGTCACCTCGGCGGCCTTCGCGGCGCTGCACAGCCGGTGGCTGGCCGGCGGCATCGCCGGCATATTGTTCTCCCTGGCCGCCTATCGACGCGGCCAGCTGGCCGACTGCCGTAATCGCCCACGGCACGGCCAACCTCCTGGTCGGCCTCTATGTCCTGGCCACGGGGAGTTGGTCGCTTTGGTCCTGACAGGCAGCGCGGAAGACCGTTAGGGGGAGTAAGGCTCTAGCTTTTTTGGAGTATCCCAAGCGATCAACGCTGTCCTTCGCGGTTAGGCGACGGAATCGCCGGCGATTTGGAAGTGTCTTTGACTTCCTCTCTTTTCAATTTGTTGGCATTCTTTGTGAAGATCTTGGGACGTGCCTCGCCCGGCTGGATATTCTCGATCTTCAAGCTCTCCTCCGTGAGTTGAATGATCGTCGTAACCTTTCCTTTTTTCCCGAAATCAAGATCCAAATGAACTGGAAAAGTGGTCCAGTCAACCGAATAGATTCCTTCCTCGGTTGTCATTTCAGCTTCAATTTTGACGACGTTGTTCGGCCCTAAAGTCAGCCTGACAGGTTCGTCCGCCCATTTTCCGACCCAAATGCCCGGCAACCTCTTGCTGCCCTGTTTTTGTTCCGTAATTGGCTTTAACTCATTCTCCCTTTTTCGTTCAGGTTCTTTCACCTCGAAACTAGCAAGATTCAAAGCATAGAATTTCCACTTCTCGAACGGAAAGGAAAGGCGGACAGCGTATTTGCCGGGAGGCAAGGGTCCAAAAAATCCGGGCCAGAATTCGAATTCATCGGAGATCTTCTTGCCTGCGGGAATCAATAATGTCGGCTCGGATCCTGGCGAACGGCGAAATGCCCATCATTTCGTTTTCGCAAAAGAGCAATGCACCGGCCGAATCGAAGATCTCGAAAATCATGAGGCTACGTATGTTTGAGGCGCCATTAGCTTTCAATTCGAAAGGTGCATCACCGGAGTTGTTCAGTGTGACTCTTATTTTAATGTAGCCTGGGGCCTCAGCTTGTTCGACCATTGGGTCAGTAGCGATTTGAATGCTCAGCTTCGAATGCGGCCCGTCGGCCCGTTTGATGCCCTCGGATTTGTCCCAGTCGCCAAGAGTATCCGAACTCGTGGGGGAGGCAGTCAGAAACACCCTACCATCGGCGCCCATGCTGACAAATCCAACACGAGCAAAGGTTCCTTTCTTCTGAATGCCATAGACCCATCGTTCGTTTTCGCCCACATAATAGCCGTCATGGAATGACGACTTTGGATCGGCAACACGACGTACTTCATCGGGTTTGCCAAGGATCCTTATCACTTCTTCGGATGTCATAGCGGGTTTTATGCTGCCCAGTAGTTTTCGTTGCGCTTCTATCGCTGTTTTGGCACTTTCCTGGTTTTGGCCGATCGCGGTGCTAACGGACCCAAAGAGAATCAGATGAGCGAATATCGGATACCTGCACGCCATGCCACATTCTCCTTGTATTACCGCTCGCTAGAAGAATCTCGTGAGCGAGGGCCGCGGAACGGAACCTGCGGATGCTAGCCTCCCCGACAATTGCGTGCAATATCAGCAACGACTGGCTGCCTCCTCCCCGTGACCCGTTCAGCCTCACTCCTTGTCGCCCTCTTTGGTTAGCCGCGACGCGAGGCGGACATCCGGCCCACGCTCCGCTGCGCGTCGCGGCTAACCATGGAGGATCAACGAGGTGGTCTAAGGCACGGCATTTGCTATTCAGCTAGCTTGTACTGACCCAACTCGGAGCCTGGTTATGAAAAGTGTTACTTCGCTCAATCACCGCACGGCACAAAATGTCGATCTTATCGCCAAAATCGAGAAGGCTTCGCAGGATCATCGCACCACGGGGGAGAGAGTCGCCGACAACGTCACCGGGTGGATTGGAAGTTGGCCGTTTCTGATTGGGCAGAGCGTGCTCCTTGCGCTTTGGATAGTTCTCAACCTGGTCGGTTGGTGGCGGCACTGGGATCCCTACCCCTTCATTCTTTTGAATTTGGCACTTTCATTCCAAGCCGCCTACGCGACGCCGATCATCATGATCAGCCAAAACCGCCAAGCAATGCTCAGTGAACGTCGCAACCGGCTCGATTTACAGATCAACCTCTTGGCCGACCGCAGGAGAACACGGAGCAATTGATCCTGCTCCGGCTAATCTGCAAGAAGCTCGACATTCCTTTGACCGGGCCTGATTCCGGCTTGGAACAGCCCACGAAGCCGGCCAAGATCATCCGCCAATTGGAAAAGGCTGTGACACCGGCGAAAAAAAAGGCTAATTGAAAGTCCGAGATCAGTTGGCAGCGCTAGAGGTTGTGAAAAAACGGGACAGGCACCGGCTGGCACGTCACTTTTTCAAGGATTCGACACGCTTGGCGGAGCCAGTCCCGATTTTTTCACAAGCGCTGACGGCTTTGCTGGTTATTCCGAACACGCCAGGATTAAACCGCGCCAATTAAAATGGGATAAATGAATGGACTTGAGGCATTGGTGAATGTAGATGGGCGGTGATAAAATCGGAGCCGGGAGCGTCAGCGACCGGAGAACATGGCCTAGCAAGCATTTTTTGTTCTCCGGTCGCTGACGCTCCCGGCTCGCTATATGGTCCGAACCATGCCCGGCAGAAAGCAAGAAGCTATGAAGCAGGTCCTCGTGGTCGACGATTCGGCGACCTTGCGGCGGATGGTAATGGTGTCGCTTCGAGGGTTGAAGGACATCGCGTTTCAGGAAGCCGGGAATGGACTCGAGGCGATCGAGCGTCTGGCACTTGGGCCGGTGGATCTCATGGTCCTGGACCTGAATATGCCCGACATGCATGGCTTGGGGGTAGTGCATTTTGTCCGCGAGCATCAGCGCTATCGCGATATCCCCATTGTCGTTCTGACCACCCGAGGCGACGACGAAAGTCGCGAGGCGGCGCTGACCAGCGGTGCTACGCTGTATCTGACCAAGCCTTTCACGCCCCAGGCATGTCCGAACACGTTCGACGATTGCTCCCTTTATGATGACGGGGAATCGCCTTGTCCGACGATGCCGTGAACCGTCCCGACTTCGACCAGTTCCTCGCAGAATACTTCGTTGAGTGCGACGAACATTTGGACGCCTCGCGCCACAGTCTGCTGGCGTTGGAAGCGTGCATTGGCAGCGCCGAACCGGACCGCCAGCTTCTGGATGAGCTATTTCGCAGCTTCCATTCGATCAAAGGCCTCTCCGCCATGGTCGGCGTGGGCGAAGCGGAGGTCCTCGCCCACCAGCTCGAAACTTACTTGGGCGATCTTCGGAAGGGACGTCTACGCCTGAGCGCGAATGGGCTCGAGGTGATGATCGCCGGCGTAAAAATGTTGGATCATATCCTCGCTGCTCGACGGCGCGCACGCTTCCGGTCCCGACAGCGGGCCCGTGCTGGCCGACCTGAAAGCGATTCTTCAAGAACAGTCCGCACCTGCAACAATCAATCCCGAACCCTTAAGACAGCACCCTAAGGCGACGCCTCCAGCGGAGAAGCTGGAGACCCAGATTGCGGCTCGCCTGAAACCAGGAATGCAGGCATGGCACTTCACCTTTGTGCCGTCGCCTGCTCTCGCGGAACGCGGCGTCAACGTCAACAGCGTGCGCCAACCGTCTTCAGGAAATCGGCGAAATCCTCCACGCTGCCCCCCAGGTGCTTCCAGGCGGGCAGATCTCCTTTTCCTTCATCGTCGGAACGGTAGAACCCGAGAGCACAATTCAAGAATGGCGGGAAGAAGGGCTATCTGTCGCACGGTATGCAGCCGACGCAGTGGCGGGAACCCCCCCCGAACCGCCCTCGGCAGTCTCCCATCCGGAACGAAAAACGGCACCACCTTTGGCCGCCGGCAATGTGGTTCGCGTCGATCTGGCCAGGCTCGACGATCTGATGCAAAAAGTCGGCGACCTGGTCTTGAGTCGCGCCACGGCTCGAGGAAAGCGTCCGCCGCCTGCGCGTGGCGATCCCTCCGGCCGAATGGCGATTCTTGCAGGAAACCAACCAGGCGATGGAGCGGCAACTGCGCGACTTGCGCGAAGGGGTCATGCGAGTGCGCATGGTTCCTTTTCGCGAAGTTTTCGCCCGCATGCAATTCGTGATCCGCGATTTGGCTCATGAGTTTCATAAACAGGTCGTTCTTCAGCTCAGCGGCGAAGAAACGGAAATCGACAAGTTCGTCGTCGAGCGGATGATGGACCCGCTCCTGCACCTGGTTCGCAACGCCGTCGGCCATGGTCTGGAACCGCCGGAAGAACGCATCGCCGCCGGCAAACCCGCGGAAGCGCACATTGCGTTGCGAGCCCGAACGACCGGGAGAAACTGTCACCCTCGAAGTGGAGGACGACGGCCGCGGGATCGACCCCGAGCAGGTATTTGCCCGGGCGCGGGCCATGGGCATGCTTCCCGCCGATGCTCCAACAAATCCCGCGACGGTGCTCGACGTTCTTTGCTCGCCGGGATTTTCGATTCGCGAAGAGGCGGACCGCGTAAGCGGCCGCGGCGTCGGCATGGACGTCGTTCGACGTGCTGTGGAGGAGCTCAACGGCTCGCTTGCCTTGCAAACCGTGCTTGGCAAAGAGACGCGGTTCATCATCGAACTGCCCCTCACCTTGGCCATCGCCGACGCTCTCATCGTCACCGTCGAGGGCGAAAAATACGCCATTCCACAATCGGCGATTCGTGAAGTCCTCCACATCACTGCCAGCGCTGTTCACGCTGTTGGAGCATAACGAGCTGATTTCTTACCGCAGCGGCGTGCTGCCGCTGCTTCGGCTCGGCTCCTTCTTCGGAGCCGCCGCTCGCGCACGAGGGCGATTTCTATGTCCTGGTGCTCGGCGAAGGAGCCCAAGCCATCGGGCTCACGGTGGACCGCATTCTCGGGCTCCGGAAATCGTCGTGCGGCCGATTGGCGACGAGATGATCCAGGTGGCAGGCATTGGCGGCGCCACCGAACTGGGCGATGGCCGTGTTGTGCTCATTCTGGATGCAGCCGGCTTGACGCGCACAGCCAGGCGACTCGATCGGGATTGGCAGCCAACGCGGCCGGCACTTCCGCAGGTAACTCCGCTGCTTCACCCGCACGCCAACGAGGAGCATGACCGTGAGCGAAGTCAAGAACGCCGGGGAACCGTTTGTGCTTTTCGAACTTGCCGGCACGACCTATGCCGTGCGCAGCCGGACGGTGCAACAGATGGAAATGGTCGAACATATTACTCCGGTGCCGAATGCTGCCGTCGTTCGTCGAAGGAGTGGTGTTTTCGCGGGGCAAGGTCGTTCCCGCATTCAACCTCCGCCGGCGTTTCGGCATGGAAAAAATCCCCCACGATCTCGCAACGCGCCTGGTCGTTATCGCCGCCAACGGGCGCACCGTGGGACTGTTGGTGGACACGGCCCGCGAGTTCCTGACGATTCCACCCGAAGCCATCAAACCGCCTCCGGAGGCGGTTACGGGCCTGAGCGGCAAATACCTGGAAAGCATCGCCACTCTGGGCGATCGGCTCATTCTCATTCTCGACGTGGATGAGGTCCTGAACTTTCATGAAACGGAACCGGCATCCCCTCACGCCGGCCCGAGGAGCTAGAAAGCATGGCGACACGTAAAACTCCGGCCTCGAGCCCCAAACCTCATGGCGACGCTGCACTCTTGAGCGAACAGACGACCCTGGTTACCACCGTGGCGGTCGAGCTGGGACGCCTTGCCGAACAGGTCCACGAACGGAACTCGGCCCAGACGCGGGCTTTGGATTCGACCGTTGCCCGCACCAACGAAACCGTCACCTCATTGAAGGAAACCACCACGCAAACGGCCTCGGTGGCAAGCTCCGCCGAGCAGTTGACCTCCGCAGTCAACGAAATGGCTGCTTCCGGCGAGCAGGTCAAAGGCAACACCTCAAGACTCAATGAAATGCTCGTTGCGACCGCGGCATCGATCGAAGAAATGACCGCATCCATTCAAAGCGTGGCCGCTCAAGGGGCGGAAATGACGGCACCGGCCGCTTCGGCCAAGACCGCCACGGCCGAGATTGCCGCCTCCGCCAAAACCATGAGCATGGAAACGGAAGCGCTGTCCACCTCGGTCAACGAGAGCGCCGCCAGCATCGAGGAAATTGCCCAATCGATCGAAGGCGTGGCACGCAATGCCGACGAGCTGACCGCCGCCGCAGATTCGACCGCGACGGCCATCAATGAAATGGCGTCGTCCATCGAGGAAGTCGGCGCGACGACCGAAAACCTTACCTCCGAAGTGGAACGCGTCGCCACCTCCGTGGAACAAATGGCCCGGTCCGTGGCGGGTGTTGCCCAAAACGCAGAAAAGATCACCGAAGCGGCTACGGGCGCTGCCAGCAGCGCCACCGAGTTGGAACGCTCGCTTCATTCGGTCTCCGGTCTCGCCAAGCAGGCCGACGATACGACACGGCGCATCGCTCGCGAAGCGGAAGAAGGCGGCAAAGCCATCCAAAAGTCGATTCAGGGCCTGGGCCGCGTTCGCGATGCCATGACCGAATCTGCCGGCGTCATCAAGGAAATGGGCAAACGCGCGGGAGAAATCGGCGGCATTGTGACAACTATCAATGTGATTGCCGAGCGGACCAATCTGCTGTCGCTGAATGCGTCCATCGAGGCTGCTCGGGCAGGCGAAGCCGGCCGCGGTTTTGCCGTGGTCGCCGAGGAAATCCGCAACCTGGCCAATCGAGCTGCCCAGGCGACTTCCGACATCGCCGCCATCGTCAAGGCACTTCAGGATGTCGTGCAGGAGGCTGTCACCACCTCGAACGAAGGGGTCAAAATCTCCCAGGAGAGCAGTCAATTCGTCGAAGGAGGCATGGAGGGCCTCAAGAAGATCCTGGGAGGAGTCCAAGAAACGGCCCAACTCGTCTCTCAAATCTCGCACGCTGCCGGGAGAACAGATTACCGCCGGTCAACACGTTTCGACCGCCGTGAATACCACCGCAACTCAGGCCCGCCAAGTCGCGACGGCAACGGCCGAGCAAACCAAAACCGCCCAGCAGCTTGCCCTGGCAACTTCGCAGATGCGCAAGATCTCCCAGCAGGTCGCGCAAGCGATGAACGAGCAAGGACGGACCGCCCGCGACATCATCCGCGCCGGCCAGAACACGCGCACGCTTGCGGAACAAGTGCGCAAGGCGACCAGCGAACAGGCCTCGGCTGCGACGCAGATGACTCAGGTGCTAGGTTCCATGCGGCAAAGGAGCGGCATCAGCCCGGGGGATCGCCGGAGCAAGCCAAAGCGACGGAAGACGTGGCTCGTCAACTCGATCGCCTGGCGGGCCACGTGACCAACGTCGCCAAGGCCATGAACGAGCAAGCTGCCGGCGCGAAGCAGATCACCAAGTCCGTGGAAGGCATGCGCAAGCAATCCGAGCCAAGTTACCCAGGCCATGGTCGAACAGGCCCGGGCACTCCGCGAAATGAGCGGTGGCGCGGAGAATGTCTCGAAACAGATTGCGGCGATCACGCGCAGCAATCGCGAGCATTCCATCGCCGCCGAAGATATCTTGAAAGGATTGGTCGAGGTTCGCTCCATCGCCGAACGCAACACGCGCGGCGCCCAGGAATCGCAAACGGCTACGGAAAACCTGCGCGAGCGCACGCAAGCCCTGGGGCGCTCGCCGATCGTATGGACCAAAACGGTGCAAAACCACCACGCAGGAGATGAGCGCCATGTCAGGCACGGACTCGCCCGACCGGACCATGGGAATCGCAACAGCCGAGATTTCGAAAGAAATCCGGGAGCGCGATCGGCTTCAAGAAATCGCCGAGTTGGCAGGGCGGGGCGATGCCTCGAGCGCCATGCAACTTACTGCACGGCTTGCCGACCCCCGCTGGCGCGTACGCCGAGCCGCGGCCGATGCTCTGGCCCGCTGCCCTGCGCCTGAGCCCGCGCTCCGTGCAGTTCTGCATGCGTTGCGCACCGGTTGCCGCGACCTTGGCCTTTTGAACGGCATCCTGCGCAGTCCTTGAACGCACCAATCTGGATATTGTTCCAGCCCTCTCCGACTTCCTAAATGATCCCGACGCGGATTGCGCATCTACGCAGCTCAGGTGCTAGGCGAGCGCGGCGACCCGGGGGCTGTTCCGGTTCTCCTGCGCCTCTTGAAGACGCGGACGTCAATGTCCGCAGCCATGCAATCGAAGCCTTGGGAAAGCTGGGCTCGGCCGCCGCGACGAATGATCTAATCGCCATCGCCGAGGCCCGTGACTTTGCTACCGCCTGGCCCGCGCTCGATGCGCTTGCCGCCATCGGTGACGCCCGCATCGGGCCTCGATTATTCCCTTTGCTCCAGGACGAACTGTTGGCGGAAGCGGCTGTGACGGCGCTCGGCCAATTGGGTGACGAAGAGGCTGTAGCGCCGCTTGTCGCGCTATTGAGCACCAAACGGGTGCCGGCTGGGGTAGTCGTCCGTGCATTGGCCGAAATTCACGAGCGCTATCACGACCTCTATAGGAAGGGCCCCTATATTGTCGGCATTGTCCGGCGGCTGCTTGCGCCGACCGCTCTCGAGGTGCTGCTGGCCTCCGCGGATGATGCCCCGTCCAACGACGTTCCCTATCTGGCAAGGATAATGGGTTGGCTAGATGGCGAAGAGGTCATCACGGCGCTCGCCAGATTGCTAGCCCGGCCGGAGGCCCGGCACGAGGCAACGGAGGCCCTGGTGCGCGAAGGCGCCGCAGCTGCCTCCATCGTGGCCGCGACGTTGCACAATAGCGATCCGGAAGTGGTTCGCCAAGCGATTGAGGTACTGGGGCGCATTGGCGATGCGGCGGTGGTTCCCACACTGATCGATTTCCTTGCCGAAGACGATGAGTTGGCTGTAGCTGCCGCCGGCGCTAGCGATGATCGGAGATATCCGTGCCTACTCGGCGCTGTGCCCGCTTTTGGGGCATCCCCTTGCGATGGTTCGCCAAGCAGCCGTCGCTGCTATCAATTCGGTCGCCCATCCAAACCGGGCTAACGACTTGCAAGCCTGGCTGCACGATTCTTCACCACTGATGCGAATCAGCCTTGAAGATCGCCTGTTATCTCGGCTGTGTGGAGAGCATCGAACCGATCCTTGCTTGCTGCGACGACGCAAGCGAACAAGTTCGCAAAGCAGCCATGGAAAACATCGCCTTGCTCGATGACGAACGCATTCCCGCCCTCCTTGCCGCGGCACTCCGAACCGGTACCCCGGCTGTTCGGGCGGCAGCAGCCCGCGCTTTGGCAATCGCGCGCCGGATGAGAGCAGCCAATTGCTCACCGAGGCGCTCGCGGATTTGGACGTGTGGGTACGCTATTTCGCCGCTAAGTCGCTGGGATCGGCGCCCGCATTCGATGAATCGGGGACAAAGGCACTCGTTCAAGTATCACTCCAAGATGAGGCTATGCAGGTGCGGATTGCGGCCGTTCAGGCTCTCGCACATTCCGGGCAGGCCGATTTGCTGCCTCTCTTCTCTACGCTCGCCGATTCGGCTGAAAGTGATTTGGCCAAGGCAGCCTTAAAGGGTTTGGGGGCCCTCCATAACAGTGATGCCCTACCGATTCTTATGGCTGCCTTAGAACGAGGAGAAGACGAAGTACGCCGGACTGCCTTTCAGGCATTGGGAGAAAGCCAACAGGTTTTGGCGATTGAACCTCTGACGCGAGCCATCCAAAACGAGGACAGGGGAGTGGCTACCTACGCACTCGAGGCTCTGGGCCAACTCGATCGCGAAGAAGCCGTGGCGGCTATCGTTGAATGCCTGCGCTGGCCTCGGTGGCGTAAAATTTGCATGAACACTCTTGCTCGCAAGGCGAGCGCACGCATGCCTTGGCTAGCGCGGGGGCTGAAACATCCGGATGCGGATGTTCGTCGTTCCATTGTCGAAGTGCTTTCGCGCATGCGTGATCGGGCTGCCACCCTCTGTCTTCAAGGCTCCTTATCGGATGCTGAACCTGCTGTTCGTCACGCAGCCACGACCGCTTTGGCCCAGGCACGGGCTCCGAGCTAGGCTGCGCAAACTTTGCACCCGGGCGCTCGCCGGGACCGAGCGAGGAGAAAATTCAGTTCGAAGCCGGGAAGGTTACGCGGGATGGCGTTCGGTTCTGAAGCATTGGACTTGCCCGAAGGTGTATTCTCCATTCTGCGCGACTTGATCCGCGAACGCACAGGTGTGCACTTCGAACCGGACCGGCGCGGCATACTCGCCGATAAACTTTCGCCCCGAGCACTGGAACGCGGGTTTTCCTCGTTCCTCGACTATTACTACTTGCTGAAATATGGTCCCGATGGGGAACAGGAATGGTCCCTCATCATGGATGCCCTGTCGGTGCCCGAAACCTATTTTTGGCGGGAGATGGACCAGGTGCGCGTCCTGGTCGAGGTGCTGATCCCTCGCTATGTGGCGGCTCATCCGGGCAAACCGGTCGACATCTGGTGTGCGGCTTGCGCCAGCGGCGAGGAACCGCTCAGCATTGCCATGGCTCTCGCCGAAGCCGGCTGGTTCGAGCGTGCCGAATTCCGCATCCATGCGAGTGATGCAAGTCAGGCGGCTTTGGACCGAGCTCGGGCTGGTTTTTATCGGGAACGTTCGTTTCGCGTCCTTCCGCCAGCGCCGAAGGAGAAATACTTCACCGAGATGGCAGGCGGCTGGCAGGTTGCGAATGGCCTTCATGCTCGAATCGACTGGAGACTGGCCAATCTAATGGCTGCCGATCAAATTGGCCCGCTCGTTCGGTCGCCGTTCGTGTTTTGTCGAAATGTATTCATTTACTTTTCGCCCAACACGATCGCGAAAACGGTACAACGTTTTGCAGAAGGCATGCCTCGTCCGGGCTACCTGTTCACAGGAGTTTCGGAATCGTTGGTTCGCCTTTCCACGGAATTCGATTTGCGGGAGCTGGGCGGTGCGTTTCTCTACGTCTTGGAATGATCCAAGTGCCCTGCCAAGGGAGACGGTGTGGAACAATTGGTGCGCATTCTGATCGTCGATGATTCCGCCTTCGTGCGGAAAGTCATCAGGCAGATGCTCTCGCGCAGTCCCTTTCTGGACGTGGTGGGCGTCGCCCGCGACGGCGCCGAGGCCCTTGAAATGGTCGAGGAACTCCGGCCCGATGTGGTGACGCTCGACCTCAACATGCCCAGAACCGACGGCTTGAGTTTTCTTCGTAAACAGATGGCGCGGCGGCCGGTGGCGGTTCTCATCGTGAGCATCGCCAGCCGAAATGGCGAGCAGGTTCTTCAGGCGCTCGAAGCCGGCGCCGTCGACGTCGTGCAAAAACCGACCGCTCTGGCCACCGAAAAAGTCTTGGACATGGGCGACGAATTGGTGGCTAAAGTCAAGGCAGCCGCCAGTGCCCGCCTCGAGAGCCTCGGTTCGCCGCCCGTCGTCAAGGAGTTGCCCGTAAAGGCGTTCTCGGCGCGGCCGACTTCCATCGATGTGATCGTTTTGGGCGTTTCGACCGGCGGGCCCCAGGCCCTCAAGTATCTCATCCCGCAACTCCCGGCTGATTTTCCGGTCCCTTTGGTTATCGTGTTGCACATGCCCATCGGTTTCACCGAGCTCTATGTGCGCAGCCTTGCAGAGGTCTCACACGTGCAGGTCGCCGAAGCCAGGGAGGGCGACGTGATTCGTCCCGGCTTGGTATTGCTGGCCCCAGCCGGATACCACCTCACTCTCGTACGCCGCGTCGATGGCTCGGTAGTCACGCATCTCGACTTGAAGCCGATGGAATATATGCACCGCCCCGCCGCGGACGTGCTATTTAGATCCGCCGCGGAATTATTCGGGAGCCGCGTTTTGGGCGTAGTCATGACCGGAATGGGATCCGATGGAACCCAGGGCGCTGCCTGGATCAAAGCCCAAGGCGGCAAAGTATTTACCGAAGCGGAGGAATCTTGCGTAGTTTACGGCATGCCGCGTGCAGTAAGAGAAGCTGGCCTGAGTGACCTCGCCGTGCCACTTACTAGAATGGGTGAGGCACTCCAGGAGGCGGTGTGATGGCGAAGATCATGGTGGTGGACGACTCGGGGCTCTCGCGCCGTGTCTCCAGAAAGATCTTGGAGGATGTAGGCCACCTGGTCGTCGACGCCGAAGATGGCATGGCCGCCCTCGAACGCTATTTCCTCGAACGGCCCGAATTAGTGCTCCTCGACGTTACCATGAAGGGTATGAACGGCATCGAAGTGTTGCTGCGCTTGCGCGAGCTCGATCCCGGAGCGAGGGTTATCATCGTCACGGCGGACGTCCAAAACTCCACGCGACAGTTGACAGGAGAAGGCGGGGCCTGTGGGTTTGTGACCAAGCCCATATCAGTCGAGCCGCATTCTTCAGGCTGTCGACGCTGCCCTGCGAGGGGTCACGCCGTGCAATTGACTGCCCTACAAGAAGACGCCGTAACCGAGTTGATCAACATCGCGTTCTCGCGCACGGCGGCCTCCTTATCCGAAATAACCAAGAACCGCGTCGATCTGGAAGTTCCCCAGATCTCGGTCCACCCGATCGATCGATTATGGTTTGCGCTGGGCCCTCGGTTCAGGGGGAAGTCGCCTCGGTACACCAAGTTTTCACGGGACCGGTGGCCGGCGACGCCTTTCTCTTGCTCAATTTCGAGGGCGCCGCCCGGCTCGTCGATTTACTGACGGAATCGTCGGCGCCCAGTCATTACCTCGGAGCCTCCGCGAAAGAGGTCATCACCGAGGTGGGCAACATTCTCATGAACGCCTGCCTGGGCGTATTTGGGAACCTTCTCAAAATCCGCTTTTCCTTTTCGGTTCCAAGGCTAAGTCTCGACGCACTGGAAGGCTTGGTCAAATCGGTCGCGATCGACCGCGAAGAATTGCAACATGCCCTGGTGGTTGGGGCTCGTTTTCGCGTGCGCCACAGTGAAGTGAACGGCTGCCTTGTGCTGGTGCTCGGCATCACTTCGCTTTCTCTATTCGTGGAAGCCGTCGAAAACTGGGCCGAGCGCTCGCTGTCCTCAGGCCGAGGACGAAACGATTTTATGATTCCGCAAATGGAGGAAGATCGTTCTTTGATACGCTCCATGGAATTGGATCAAACGTTCCTGGAGAAGCTGGACCTGCTCGGTTCCTGGGGCGTGCTGGCCACGAACCAGGGGTTGACGGTGACGTTCTGGAATGGTTGGCTGGAGAAGCACACCGGGCTGGCAGCCGGCGACGTCAAAGGCCGTAATCTGTTGGAGCTCTTTCCGGACTTGGCCCAGCGACAAATGGAACGTTATTTCCAGCGAGTGCTCGAGGGGCAATCCTTTCTTTTGTCTCAGCGATTGCACAAGTATCTACTGCCGATGCCGCCGACCGTTGGAGATGCGGGCCTGAGTTTCATGCAGCAGACGGTCCGCCTGGTGCCTCGCCTGGAACAGGGCGTGGTGCATGGGGTTCTATGCCTAATCGAGGATGTAACCGAGCGTGTTGCCAGCGAAGCGGAGCTTGGACAGCGGGCGGCCGCCCTCACCGAGGCAAATCAGCATAAGGATGATTTCCTGGCGATGCTCGCCCACGAGTTGCGCAACCCATTAGGCCCCACCCGCAATGCAGTGCAGATATTGCAATTGATCAAATCTCCCGACCCGGGCCTACAGAAAGCTCGCGATATCATTGCGCGCGCAAGTTACCCACATGGCGCGACTAATTGACGACCTTCTGGACGTCTCGCGTTTGAGTCTTGGCAAAGTATTATGCTGCGGAAAGAGCGAGTGGATCTGGGCCGGCTCATCCGGCAAACTGCCGAGGACTATCGCAGCATTCTCGAAGCCTCGGGCATAGGTCTGACTTTGCAATCTTGCCGCTGAACCCCTCTGGGTTTATGGCGATGGAACTAGGTTGGCCCAAATGGTGGGCAACCTTCTGCACAACGCTCAGAAATTCACTGATGTTGGCGGCTGCGGTCACCGTGCGCACGCGCCTGGAAGATAATGCGGCGTTGATAGCGGTGCAAGATAACGGCATTGGCATGCAGCCGGAGACGATCGCCCGCATCTTCGACACCTTTTCCCAAGCGGACCGCAGTTTGGCTCGTAGCCGGGGAGGACTCGGTCTTGGGCTCGCTCTCGTCAAAGGTTTAGTCGAGTTGCACGATGGAACGGTTCATGCCAGCAGTGCCGGGCTCGGCAAGGGCTCGGAGTTCGCGATCCGGTTGCCGCTTCATGCAGGCCCGGATACCAAACCGGTCGAGCCGGAGATAACACCAACGAAGGGGCAATCTTTTCGCATACTGGTCATCGAGGACAACAAGGATGCGGCCGAGAGCACGCGTATGCTGCTCAACCTGATCGGTCACGAGGTTCAAACTGCCCATAACGGCGAAACGGGAATCGCCCTGGCTCGGACCTTCCTCCCGCAAGTGATTCTCTGCGACATCGGGCTGCCCGGGCGACTGAGCGGCTACGATGTCGCAAAAGCGTTACGGCAAGAATCGGCATTCCATTCGACCTATATCATCGCTCTTACCGGCTACGGCCGCGACGAAGATCACCAACAAACCCACGCCGCCGGATTCGACCTTCACCTAATCAAACCAGTCGATTTTGCCAACCTGCGCCGAACCTTGGCGACCCTGCCTCCGCGGAATGACTCAGTGGCCATCACGCTCCGCGTGATGAACGCTTACCTCTCGCGGAATAAGTGTCCAATTTGCAGGGCTGTGAGCAGCATCACAACTGCGTCATCCAAAGAACACATGCGCATCCGGCACCGCTCGCTGGAACTGCTGCACGCCCGCTTTGGTAGCGCTTGTTTTGATGAGCACGAGCTTTCTGAGATGGGTCAGACTGCTAAGCTGCTTCAACCCGATATCGGTGATTTGGCTGCCGCTCAGAGTCAGCTCGGTCAGGGTTTTCATAGTGGCCAAGGTAACCAACCCTTGATCCGTAACCTTTGTGTGGGTCAGACCGAGTTCGCGAATATCGGGCAGCTTTTGGAGGGAGTGTAACCCGGCATCGGTGACTTCGGTAGATGCCAACCTTAGAGTCTGCAAGCCCCGCAAGGCGACAAGGTTTTCTAAGCCGGCATCGGTAATGCGCGTGCCATAAAGATTCAAGGTGCGCAGGTTGGGGAAAGCCTTCAACTGCAAGAGATCTTCATCCAAAACTTGCGTTTGATGGAGATCCACCCCTACGATCGTGCTAGCCGGGTAGAGCGCCATGTTGATATTGACGTCGCCGCCCGCCTTCTTGATCTGCAGAGAGAGCCGATGCTGTTTGAGTTGACTTATCTGCTCCGGCGACATGCCCGTTACGACAGTCGAGAGCACGTCATCGCCCAAAATGCCAGTTGGTGAAGTCGGAACAGTGCCGGGGAAACCCTGGCAAGATGCGATGACGATCAGGCTGAGCGAAACAAAAACCGTGCGCGCTCGCGCATTCCTTCGCCATTGCCAATCGCCTCGTTCGTATCCACTCATGCTCGGCTCACCCTACCTGGCAGCAGGAAGCCGGTTCATAGCCTGCCGGGTAGCCATTAGCAAGAGGAGAAAGCAATCGCCAAAGGCCATGCGTTGACGCGAAAAACTGGCATTGTGCCGGTGAGCTGAAAAAGCTATGGCGGCTTGTTAATCAGGCGAAATAGAAACACAAGGAGCGGGGCAATGCGACATTTGCTCTTGAGCGTGGCTATTCTTGTCGTTGCCGTGGTTGGCTGCGCTTCCACCGATGACGCTAACGGGCCAGATCCCTGGGCACCCTTCAAGAAGGATCTGCGCGGGGACAACATGCAAATGCGTTCCAACTTCGGAACCAGCAGCGACGCGGAACCGCAATCGGGAAGTTTGAAGCCGAGTTGGTTCTAAGTGCCCACGTGCAATTTGCAGGATCAGAAGTCTGCACTACGCCGGAACCCGCCGGGCTCAATTCGCCAAACAATACTGAGGATGACCGTCGCGATAGGTCTGGAGGCGATCATCTCGCTTCACGGCTTCTGCGAAGAATTCAATGGCACTCACGAGGCGATCGTCCGGTTCGGCACAACTGAAGCGCAGGAAGCCCTGGCCTGCTGTGCCGAAGCATTCGCCGCCTAGGCAAGCCACTCCTCGATGGTCGTCGGCCCCTTCCAGGAGATACATGGCCACGCCATGCGAAGTCAGTTTGGTGCGCGCAGATTTTGGCAATGTTGGGGAAGACGTAAAAAGTGCCGGCAGGCATGCGGACAGTCACTTCGGGAACGCGCTGCAGAGCCTCAACGAGCAAAACGACTTTGCGCTGGAACTTGACCATGACAGCGTCGCGTTCCACCCGATCGTGTTGCAAGGCGGCCTGCCCCGCCAATTGCACGAACGGCGGCACGCAGGAAACGGTCGTGTTGAGCATTTTGCTCATCACCTGAGCGATGCGCGAGCTGGTGACGGCATAGCCCAAGCGCCAGCCGCTCATGCTGTACGATTTGCTGAACGTATAGGCTGCGATGGTCTGGTCGATTAGATCGGGAACCGCCAGCATGGGCACGTGTTTACCTTCCCAGGCCATGTGACAGTAAGGTTCGTCGCTGAAAACGGCGATGTCGCGGCCGCGTACCATTTCGCCGATGGCGGCCAAATCGCCGGCGGTGGCAACTCCGCCTGTTGGATTATGTGGCGAATTCAGAAAGATGGCTCGCGGGCGCGTCGAACGTTTTGACGAATGACTCAACGTCGTTGAGGTTGGGCCGGAACTGATTACTTTGGCGGAGCATCGACAAAACGATGCGGCCGCTGCGCCGCTCGATGTTCGGCCCATAGGTTGGGAAATGAGGGCTGAAGACGAGCACTTCATCGCCCGCCTCGACAAACGCTTCGCAGAAAAGCTGCTCGAAAATCTTGGCGCCGGGACCGACGATGATGTTCTCGGGTCCCACTTCAATGCCGAACTCTTCTCGATAATTGTTGGCCACCGTCTCACGAAACGACGGCCAGCCGGGGGACGGCCCATAATGAGTTGCGTTTTGTTCGATCGCCTGAATGCCGGCCGCGCGAGCGTGGCTGGTGCTGGGAAATGGGCTATCGCCGATTTGCAGCTCGACGACATCCTTGCCTTGGGCCTTGAGTTTGCGAGCGATGGCGAGCACATCGAATGCCCCCTCCGACGTCAGCCCGCGGGCAAAAGCAGTTAGATTTACGCTGCTCATTTTCGACGAAGAAGCCATGTTTATCCAAAATCCTATGTCTGAAAATCCGAAAATTGAAATCCGAAATCCGAAAAAAACCGAAATCGGAAGAGAGACGCAATAATCAGTCGCCCCGCATCCATTTCGGATTTCGATTTTCGGATTTCGAGATTGTTCCTTTTTTTGCCTATTGCTTGGTCGCGATTGCCTGCTGCAGAGGACGGACCACGCCTGGAACGATGTGGTTGTCGACCAACTCCTGCAGAATCCGGCGCTGATGGGTGTAGGATTCACCAAAGTTCTTGAACGATTGCCGGCCCCAATACTGCCGAACCGTGAAATAAACGCTGATCGGAGCTTCGGGGAACTGCCCGGTGCGAATCTGGTAGGCGTTCGTGCGCGTCTCGATGCTGAGGCGGCACTGAAGTCGGCAGTCCTCGTCGAGGCTGAGCATCACCGATGGTTCGTAATTGATGACCTTGCTGCCCGGCATCTGCACCAATCGATCCAGCGTGCCGTTGAAGCCCAGCGCCTCGGCCACGACTTCATCGTGATTGCCCTGGAACATAAAGTCGAACGCAAAGAGCACGTCCAAAGCTTCGCAATCGATGTTGCTGAAGTCGAGGTGGTAAGGCACGACCTCGAGCACGCGTTGGTGCTGGACATCCGCGAGCTCCAGTTCCGGCGGATTCACGTAGCCGCTGCAAACCCTTTTGGTCTCAAGCGTTACCCAACGATAGGAGCCTTGCTCGCGATTCTCTTCCAGAGCATATTCGCCACTCTCCCGACACTCGAAGTCGGTCATGGTCGGGATGGTTTTTTGCAGGCTATCGAAAAAATGGAGAACCGTCTCACGGCGATTTGGCAGTTCCATCCTACTGTTCAAATAGGTGTACAAGCCAAAGTCGTCGCAAAGGGAACTATACGGATTCATTGCGGGTTCCTCGGTGAAAAGACCAACGACAACAACCAACTCACTCTCCGGCTGAACCCAGCAGGTATTGTTCGGCTTTTGGCACGCGAATGCAAGCCCTGCCTCGCTAAATCTGGCGGACCGTGCCCGCAGTACCGTCGAATGGTTCGGAAAGCTGCGGAAAACGAATGGGTAGCTGTAGTTCGGACAAGCAAAGGTAGCTCGGAGTTCGCAATTGGGCGGTTGTGGGTGAAGGGTGGAGCGAAAAAATGGACCGGAAGGGGAAGGACGCGGAATTGTCTTCCGTTTAACGGAAGCTTCTGGCCTCAGGAAAAGCAACGGCCTCGGCCCAGTTCTTTGAAATTGGGCCGAGGCCAATGGGGGGCTTGCGGACGAATAATCAGGCGCTACGGGCCACGCGTGCGGTCATCGGGATCATGAGGTTGGTCTGATGCATCCATTTGCCGGCGTCCGCCGCGCCGTGCCAGCGCTGTAGGGAGATCGAGCGGACGTGGTCGCGCTCCTCTTCGTCGAGCAATTCGTTGAACGACTGGACAAAACCTTCGCGAACCTGCTTCGAAGAACGGCCAAGAAAGAGAAGGCAATCGTCGCGATCGTCGAAAATGGCAACCGCCCGCCACCCCTGTGGCTTGGCTTCCGTTTGGTAGAACATTCGGAGAGACCCTCCATGGTCACAGGAAAAGGAAGAAGTTCGCCTAGCCTGCAAAACGAGGCGATTTTAGTCAAGAGAACTTTGCGAAATTGGACGCGCTAACGCGATTCATCCTTTTCGGTTTTCCCCGCAGCCGATTGGTCTTACTGCCACCTTAACAGCCGTCCTTGCCGCCTTATTCTCGGATCTGACGTGCTGCCTTTACCCTCTGAATGAAGGCGGAGTCGGCGGCTTGCGGCGCGTGGGCATGGTCTTCGAACTTGCCTTGTGTGTAGTTGTTCTGAATAGCCTGCTTCAACTCAGGCTCGTCGTAATGATGGAGTGCCCGAACAGTCAAGCCCGTCCGCCGCCCCAATTCACCAACCTTCAGAGCTTCGAACCGCATGACGATCCCTCCTTTTGGCGCTTGGTTCTTAAGCGACCACGACGAGATAATACGACCTCACGCCGCGTGACGATCAAGGGCACGTTCGGAAAAGATCAAAAATAGTAAGAAATCGGCTCTTATAGGTTCAGTCAATTGGATGCAAGAAGTGATAGGCGCCATGTGGTTGGAGAAGAATCGGGAAAAGGGTGCAGTGCCTTGAATCGAAGAAATCTCGGAATAACCGCGAACTTCGCGCATGGTTCCTGCGTCTATTAAGAGAACGGCATCAACCGTATTATCTGAACGCCGCTTTGCGGCGTATGAATTGGAGTACTCATGACCGGTTCAGGTTCGATTCGCAAGTGTGATCAAATACCCGGCCAGGGCAAAGCCGTGCAACCGGCCGCGCTCCTGGTGTATCCCTTGCGCTTGTGATGCTTGCTTCTTCACGAGACTACTCTTGAGGGCCGGGCGTCACGAGATGCCGGGCCTTTTTTCGTTTGAGCTGCCTTAGATTGCTTGATCCAACCCAGGGGAAGATCATGATCCGTCGCTATCCATTGAAACCTATACGTCCGACTCCGGTTCGGGGCCGTGGCGTAATGGCAGCGTGTCCGCCTTTTAAGCGGTAAGGTGGGGGTTCAACTCCCTCCGGCCCTACTCCCTCAGGTCCCAAATCGCACCCATGATGTAATGGAAGCCTACCTGCTCGCCATGCAGGACGCGCGGGTTCAACTCCCGCTGGGTGCTCTCCCTCAGGACGTAGGAAAGCCTGGAAATCCGCCGGTTTCGGGAACCGGAAAGCGTGGGTTCAAATCCCACCGTCCTGATTTTTTCATTCGGGGATAGGCTAACGGTAGGCCGGCAGCCTTTGAAGCTGCTCGTTTGGAAGGTTCGACCCCTTCTCCCCGACCCATTTGGTAGGGGTTTTGGTCAAGGTAGCAGCTATTCCGGGGTCGTCTAACTGGTAGGACGACGGTCTTGAAGCCGTTGATGTTGGTTCGACTCCAGCCCTCGGAAATTAATAGTGGTTAGGGACGGAACGGTTAGGAGGTGCAGAAGAATGACTGCCCAATGACAACACGATGTCAGTTCACTAGCCCACGTGCAAGTCTTGATTTTGCGCATTTTCTAAGAAGGGACTGCAACTGCTCCGCAAGACCAATACTCTTGAGCATTTGTCGCCCCGAATGGGGTGATATTGCATAGCCCAGGGTAAGCGAAGCGTAACCCTGGGCTAACACCGGCAATGAGATTTACCCGAAGTGGGTTACATAGACCTAAGCCATGCTGGTTATACAACCCCTTCGGGGTAGGTCAGGTTGTTGTCTTTCCCAGGGTTTGCTTCTGCTTACCCTGGGTTTTGCTATTATCCTCTTCGGGGAAAGGAATGAAAAAAGCGGAACTTCAATCGCCGCAAGCGGGTTTACTTGTCGCCACGCAGCAGTCAACGTTGGCACTGCCGTTTTTGGTATGGAAGAGCTGGAGACCGGCGAAGTGCCTCCCGTGCGTTTCGAGCTAACGCAGGGCAGCAAGTCAAGAATTGAACAGTCAGTCTTGGGCGATTCTCAGTGATTAACCAGGAGCTCCGGGAGGCTAATCTCGCCATTATTGCTGTCCTCGTGGAGCAGTTTGGAGTGCTCGCCACCCTGTCACGGTTGAGGTCGCGGGTTCAAATCCCGCCGAGGACGTTCGATGGCACGGTACGCAAACCTGGCAAAGCGGCCAAGCTTAAACCTTGGTGATTGTTTGTGGGTTCAACTCCCACCCGTGCTACTGAAGACTTGCGTCGGCTGGGCATTGGCGAGCCTATCCTCGGAGTGTGGTCGGATCGCACGCGACTTTGCGAAGGTCGAGGATCAGGTTCGATTCCTGACGAGGATGTTCATTTGTAAGGCAAAGGAACGGCTTGATCAGCATCAAGCCATTTACTTGTCGCTCGCCTCTCGCCCCAATATTCTCGCCCCTCATTTGACGCTGGAGCCAGACGGCCAGGCAACCGGCTGCAACCCGGGCGAAGTGGGTTCGATTCCCACCGGCGTCTTTTCGCGTGAGGAAAAACAGGCACTTCCCTCAGCGGCCTGAGCCATTGCGTAATATCCGCCTTCTCAATTCTGCATTTTGCCCGAGGCGTCGCTTTTGCTTTTGCCTTTGTTGCGTGGCAGGCAATAATGAGTCGATCATGAGTTTGCCGACGCATAAAGATGAAATGCAAACCGTTGACATGGTCGGCGGTGCGGGCGAGCCTGCCAACGAACAAAGCATCACGCCTGTTGCCGACTCGTCTGCTGATTTCCCCGTCCAGACTGGATGACGCCAATCAGCGCTACCATCTGATTGCCCGGTTGGGCGCCGGTACCTTCGGTGTGGTCTACCAAGCCATCGACCAAGAATTAAAGCGCCCGGTTGCCATCAAAATGCCACACCCGCACCGCATTGCGTTGCCGGGAGACGTCAAGCTTTTTCTGGCCGAGGCCAGACGCTGGCCCAGTTGGATCATCCCGGCATCGTACCGGTCTATCATTCGGGACTCAACGCTCGACGGCAAATGTTTCGTCGTTTCCAAATATGTGGAAGGGAGCGATCTCCGCGCCCGCATCAAGCAGAGCAGGCTTTCGCAAGTGGAAGCGGTGCGCGTTGCCGTTGCCGTGGCCGAAGCTCTGCATCACGCACACCAGCGTAATTTGGTGCATCGCGACATCAAGCCGGGTAACATCCTCCTCGACAAGCAAGGCAATCCCATCGTCACCGATTTTGGGTTGGCTTTACGTGAGGAAGACTTTGGCAAGGGGCCGACAGTCTGGCCGGCACGCCGGGTTACATGAGCCCCGAGCAGGCTCGCGGTGAAAGCCATCGGGTTGATGCCCGTAGCGACATCTACAGTCTTGGGGTAGTGCTTTACGAATTACTGACGGGGCAGCGCCCTTTCGTAGCCGACGATCGCGCAGAATTGATGGAACAGGTCTGTACGCGGGACCGAAGCCGCCGCGTCAACTGGACGACGCCATCGATCGCGAACTGGATCGAATTTGTCTCAAATGCCTTTCCAAGCGCTGTTTCCGACCGCTATAGCACTGTCCCAGGATCTGGCCGAGGATCTACGCCATTGGCTCGCCGATCGGGGCAGTCGAGCCCGTTGCCGGGGCGTCCCTGCCGCTGCCCGTGCCGGCATCATCGAGCAATACTCCTTCCAACCTTGTCAGGTTCCGGCAGCGAAAAACAACCGATTTTGATCGTGCCAAAAGGGCTGCGTTCGTTCGATGCCGGTGACGCCGATTTTTTTCTGGAGCTCCTGCCGGGGCCGCGCGATCGCGATCGCTTGCCCGAGAGCCTGCGCTTTTGGAAGAACCGCATCGAAACCTACTGAACCCGAGGGAAGCTTCCTTGTAGGCGTCCTTTACGGGCCGAGCGGTTGCGGCAAATCGTCTCTCGTCAAAGCCGGGCTTCTGCCCCGCTTGGCGGAACGCGTCATCGTCGTCTATCTCGAATCGATGCAAGAAGGGATGGAGCAGCGCCTGTTGCTCGCCATCAGAAGGCGTTGCGTCGAGTTGCCGGCCGATGCAGACCTGGTGGACACTTTGGGCCAGCTCCGGCGACGGCCGAGGAATGGCGGCGGGAAAAAGGTGCTGCTCGTTCTGGATCAATTCGAGCAGTGGTTGCACGCGAAAGTGACGTCCCAGCCACGGAACTGATCCGCGCTTTGCGGCAATGCGATGGCGAGCACGTGCAGCGCTGGTGCTGGTGCGCGACGACTTTTGGATGGCGACCACTGCGCTTCATGCGGGAACTGGAAGTGCCCTTGGTGGAGGGGAAGAATTCTGCCGCCGTGGATCTGTTCGATCCGAGGCATGCGCGCGAGGATTCTGATCGCTCTGGGCCGGGCCTTTGGCGCTCTACCCGAAGGCGACTTGAGCACCGATCAGGAAACATTCGTGGAACGCGCCGTGGCGGGGCTGGCTCAAGATGGCAACGTGGTGCCGGTGCGGCTCAGCCTGTTTGCAGAAATGGTAAAGGCGCAACGCTGGGCGCCCGAGACATTGCGGGCGGTGGGCGGCGCGGAAGGCGTCGGCGTCTCCTTCCTGGAACAGACCTTTACGCGCTTCGACGGCTCCGCCCGAACATCGTCGTCACGAAAAAGCGGCCCGCGCCGTACTGCAATGCGCTGTTGCCCAATGCCAAAACCGATCTGAAGGGACATCAGCGTTCTCAGGCCGAGCTCTTGGAAGCATCTGGCTATGCCGGGAGACCTAACGAATTCCGAGAACTGATTCGCGTCCTCGATGCCGAACTCCGCCTTATCACTCCGACAGACCCAGAGGAAAAGGATGAAGGCAGAAGGATGAAGGATGAAAAAGATATCGCCCTGCCGTCCGATTCATCCTTCATCCTTCATCCCTCATCTTTTCGTTATTACCAGCTCAGCCACGATTACCTGGTCCACACTCTCCGGCAATGGTTGACTCGAAAGCAGAGAGAAACCTGGCAGGGGCGGGCGGAGTTGTGCTTGGAGGAACGCACGCAGCAATGGCAGGCGCGACACGAGCGGAGATACTTGCCCTCGCCCGGAGAATTCTTGCGGATCCACTCCGCGGTTCCGGCTTGGCGGCGCACTCGCGAACAGAGCACTCTCTTGTGGGCTGCCAATCGGTTCTACGCCGCTTGTTTGTTTGTCTTCATAGTGGCGGTCGCTGGTTTAACGGGAGGTTGGCTGTTCATTCGGAGCGAATGGCAATCGAGGCGCGCAGGCGAGTTGGTCGCCACCTTGATGCATTCAGAAACCGATCAGCTGCCCGAGTTGTTGACGGAAATGGACGGCTTACACGGCTCGGTTGCCCCAAGACTTGTGCAGGTGCTCCAAGATGAATCGAGCACTCCCAAACAGCGCCTTCACGCCAGTCTAGCTTTGCTCCCTCACGACAGCGGACAAGTGAAATACCTGAAGCAGCGGCTCCTTACAGCTGAACCAGGCGAATTATTCGTCCTGCGTGCGAAGCTGTCGAGCCATAGCCGCCGAGCTCAGCCCGCAACTCTGGCAAATCGTGGAGGACCGCAATTCAGAGGGAAGCCGGCGTTTCAGAGCTGCCTGCGCGCTGGCGGCATTCGAACCCTCTAGCTCGAATTGGAACGAGGTCGCCGCCGACATCGTCCGCGAAATGACCCACGAGGGTGCACCATCGATCAGACAATGGGCGGACCTGTTGCGCCGGTCAAGGATCGTTTACAACCAGCCTTGATCGTCGCCTTCTTGAACAAACCTCGGGCCGAGTCTGGCTATGCCGCCGCGCAGATTCTGGCCGATTATCTAGCCGATCAAATTCCCCAAATGCTCGCGTTGATCCCCGCGGCCGACGATCGTCAACTCTTGATACTCACGAGCCCCTTGCGAAAATCCTCCGAAACGGCCATCCCTTGGCTGAACCAGCAATTGCTCCCGCCTTTCACTGCAGTGGAGGAAGAATTTGCCAAGGAGGACCTTGCCCATCGACAGGCCAATGTTGCGCTGGCCCTTCTTCTTTTGAGCGCCGATCAGCAGGTTTGGCCCCTGCTTCGCTCCCGTGATGATCCGCGTTTGCGCACCATCCTGATTCATCGGTTCGCCCGCGTGCAATTGGATCCTCAGATTCTGGTGCGTCGGCTGAATTCAGAAGCCGATGCTTCCATTCGTGCCGCCCTTATGTTGAGTCTGGGTGAATACGAAATGGAACAATTCTCATCCGCAGCTAGAGAGAGTCTCGCACAATTGCTTTTGGCTCGCTTCCGTGACGATTTGGACCCAGGCGTTCATTCCGCGGCAGCATGGCTATTGGAACGGCAGGGTCGCCACGACCAGGTAATCGCCAATTATAAAGACTTGATCTCCCGTGGTCCGCGAGGTGGGCGGCAGTGGTTTTTGAACTCCCAAGGCCATACGATGCTCGTTCTTGCTGGGCCCGGCGAGCATCGCTACGCCATTGCTGCATGTGAAACTACCGAAGAGCAGTTCGAGCATTTTCGGGCCGGTTCCCAAGCGGCAGGGTTCGACAGAATCCGGCCGACTTTGCCGGTTGCCGGCGTCCTTTTCAACGACGCAGCAGCCTATTGCAATTGGCTGAGCGAGCGCGAGAAGATTTCGCCTAACGAATGGTGCTATGAGCGTTCTATGACGGGCGACGAATGGCTGCCCCGGCCTGGGTTCACCAAGCTCAAAGGCTACCGGCTGCCCACAGAGGAAGAATGGGAGTTCGCATGTCGCGGAGGCGCCAAAACGCGGCGCTGCTATGGCGAAACCGAAGAATATCTTTATCGCTATGCTTGGTGCTTCGATAATACCGATGAAGCTGCCATGCCTGTGGGAACGCTAAAACCGAACGCTTTCGGACTATTTGACGTCCTTGGAAATTTAGGCGAATGGTGCGAACTGAGCTCAGATATCGAAAGATCGAAACGAGATCGGAAAGTAGTTTATCGCGGCGCCTCCTATTGGCATAAAGCGAAGCAAGTGAGTTCTTCTTTTCGAATGGAGACCATTGCCGTTCCCGTTCCCTACGTAGGATTCCGCGTTGTGAAAACGTGCGACCCAGACCCCTCGCAGAAAGTGGAGATTCGATGAGCAAAGCAAAACCCAAGACAAAGTCCAGCTCCCGAAAACCAAGCTTGGTCGATTACGGCCAAACTGCCTGGCTCTGGATTGGCGATGAGAACCTGGGCGTGTGGTTGCCCGATCCGCTGGCCGCCATTACTGGGCCCACCTGCATCAACGGTGGAGTATGTCCCGATCCTAACAAATTGTGCATTAAGGGCGACTTCATGCTGCAGTTGCTGCTCTTGAGCTGCAAGCCTAAGGACAACGTCATTGATGGCAACTGCGACAATTTTACCTGCGGCTACAACTGGGACGGCGCCAGCTTTATCTCTGATGGCACTCCCAGATGTCAGGGCAATCCCTGCACTTGTACGGATCCCAACGCCATCATGAGGCCTGAATTCTTACAGGGAATTGCCAAAGGCACCAAGTGCGTTACCTGGTGCTATTAGTCACCAAATCTATTGCGAAACGTCTGCGGAGTGTGGCGAGTTTCCGTCGTTCACGGGCTTTTCGCCGCACTCCAAGTCTGAAAACGACGTCGCCAGCGTTTCAAGAAAGACCTTGAACCACCACCGAATGCTCTTGACATGCCTGGAACATGCGATCAGAGTATTCTCATTGTGCGCTCGCTTTTATCGCACACACAGTCTATTACGTATGCGTTCAGTGGGCTCCTCCCGGCGTAACTCTCCAGGACGGGGGTGTCCGACATGTCCAAGCGACTGCTGGTCATCGACCGCGATGACCAGGGGCGGTTCTTGCTCGCCGTCCATGACGGTATCCTGACCATCGGCGCCTCGGCAAATGAGGCCGAGATAGTGCTGCGCGATCTTCATGTCACTCGCTTGCACTGCGAGGTTGAGGTCGACGAAACCCAGGTTATGGCGGATAACCCCAAATCCGGGGGCGCACCACAGAAGTTGCAGCCGGGCGCCACCCTGCACTGCGGTCTCACGCATCTTCGTTTCCAATCCGAGGAATTGATCGCCGTAGCGGCGCCGGTTGGCGCGACTCCATACGATGATATGTCCGCGCTGGCTCTGGACGACTCGGATTGCGAGCCGCCAGGGCAGCCGGCTTTGCCGGAGACGGCCGACGAGAACCGGCTGCGTTTCCGTTTCCTGGTCGTGGACGGGGCCGACAAAGGCCGTCACTTCTGCGCTCCCGGACAGCGGCTTGGTCACGGTCGGCAAAAGCCACAAGCACGCCGACATCATCCTCAACGATCTCTATGTATCGCGCGTTCACTGTGATTTGCGCGTCGAGGCGGATCACCTCGTGGTCCGGCATGTCGAAGGTCAGTCAGGCACACTCGTCAATGGGCAGCAGGTTAAGGAAAAGGATCTTCACGTTGGGTCCGTGCTGCGCGTTGGCAATACCCACCTCGCTTGGAATCCTGCGATGCATCGGAACTGCAGGCGCCCTTGCCTGGAATGTCCGAAACAGAAAAGGTTGAGGCGTACCAGGAGGCCGCGGACGATGATGCGACAGGGTTCACCGTACTGGAAGATGAAGACGGCGTCTCCTCCGCAGAAACCGTAGACGAGTCATCTGAGGCGGAAGCGGATTCCTACTTATTGCCCCACTCCCCCGTTGACCGGCTGCTGGAACTGGAAGGCCAAAACTTCGGCCACTTCAAGATCGACAATCTCTTGGGCCGCGGACAGTCGGGGCTCGTATTTCGGGCTCAGGATTTCAAAACCAAGCAGACGGTGTCTCTCAAGGTGATCGCTGCCGATTTTCCAGCCAATGAGGCTGAGTTGTCTCGTTTCGTCGCCGCCGTAAAGATGGCTTCGAGCCTACACCATCCAGCCCTGGTCACCGTCTATGCAGCCGGCAAGAGTGGCGCCTACTGCTGGCTTTCACGGGAGTATCTCGAGGGAGAAAGCCTGATGCGCCGAGTCCGGCGGCTGAGCGAAGGTGGCAAGCCCGATTGGAAGGCCGCCTGTCGTCTGGCCCTGCACCTGGCTTCGTTGCTGGAGTTCCTTCACCAGCACAAGGTCGCCCACGGGAATATTACCCCGCGTAATGTCCTGATACGCACCCGCGACCAGATGACCAAGCTGGCGGATCTGATGCTCAATCGCGCCCTGGAAGGCAGCAAGCTCCAGAAGACCATCCTCCCTAACAAGCTTTTGACCGAACTGCCTTATGCGGCGCCGGAGCAGACAGATCCGCATGCCTCCGCGACCCCGCTGGGTGATATTTATTCTTTGGGGGTCGTGCTCTACGCGATGCTCACCGGAAAGCCGCCTTTCACCGGCGACACGCCGAAGGCAGTCCTGTCCCAGATCAACCAGGGCAAAGTGGTGCCGCCGTCGAAGCTGCAGCGGGGCATTCCCGCTCTCCTGGAGACAGCCGTGCTCATGATGATGGCCCGGCGTCCCGAGGAACGCTTCCAAAGCGCTGCGGATGTGCTTGCTGCGGTCGAATCGTTCGCCGAGAAACATGACATCAAAGTCTAGCGATCCCCACTCTTCCTGCTTGTAGAAGATCGCGCCGGTGGTGGAAGTGAAGGCGGGTGAGGAGCCTGCGGCCAAGTAAGTCCTGCGAGCCGAGCGGGACAGCGGAACCTCCACGCGTCCAGAGCGTGGTCATAGCATGGATGATGCCACGGCAGCTGCGTGATGCACCCGTTGTCCGGCTCGGCTCGCCGGACCTACATGATTACCACCTGCAAATCTGCCGCAACGCCTCATAGGTGGCGATTCCTGCCGCCGTTGCCAAGTTCAGGCTCCGCACCGTGTTGGCCGGCATCGGCAGGCACAGCGCATGGGTTCCCATGCGAGCGAGGAAACTCCCGGGCAGGCCATGCGATTCGCCGCCGAATAACAGGCAGTCACCGCGCTCATATTGGACTGCGGTGTACAATCGCTGGCTGTGAGCGCTGAAGGCGAAGAGCCGGACGCCAGCCAGGGCAGCCTCGAAAGCGGCCAGATCGGCGTGCTGGTGAATTACGAGCTGCGACCAGTATTCGAGCCCGGCCCGGCGCAGCTTGCGGTCATCCAGCCGAAAACCTAGCCGGCCGATCAGGTGCAATTCGGCGCCGGTCGCCGCGCAAAGCCGGGCCACGTTGCCCGTGTTCGGCGGGATCTCCGGTTCCCATATCGCGATGCGTAACACCGGGCATTTGCTACTCGCCTCGTTCATGACTCCAACGTACCATGCCGAATGACCTGTCGCCGCCTTCCGGCTGCCTGCGTTAACCGAACGCATTCACCACGGTGAGAGATAGAGAGGGAGAAAAGGATGAAACACTCGATCATGGCATGGGTCGCATTTGCCTTGTTGGCGCTCGTGCCCGCCGCATTCGGTGATCCCCCCAAGAGGATTCTCCTTCTTGGACAGAAGCCCGACGGCCATCCGCCTCAGTCGCACGAGTATATGGCTGGCGTCCGCCTGGTGGCTCGAATGCTCGAGCGCTATCCAAATCTGCAGGTGCAAATCGTCCAGGCCGACTCACCTTGGGCCAATGGCCCTGAACTCCTGGGACAAGCAGACGGCGCCTTCCTGTATCTCTCCGAAGGCGCCCGCTGGTTGGCGGCTGACCAGGCCAGACAGCAAGCGTTCGAGAAACTGGCGGCTCGCGGAGGCGGCTTGGTAGCCCTTCACTGGGCGATGGGCAGCAAGATTGCCGAGCCCGTGCCGGCTTACGTGAAGCTATTCGGCGCCTGTCACGGCGGGCCGGATCGCAAGGCTCACGACACGGACGTGGAAGTAACCGTCGTCGACAAGACTCACCCCATTATGCAGGGGCTCACCGATTTCCGTGTGCCCGATGAATGGTACTACCGCTTGAAGCTGGTGCCGCTTCCAGAACGCGTTACGCCGCTTCTGCAAGCCAAGCTCGAAGGCAAAGACGAGATGGTGGCCTGGGCTTACAGCCGCCCCGATGGTGGGCGCTCTTGCGGATTTACCGGCCTGCACTACCACGAAAACTGGAAGAACGAAAACTATCGGCGGTTTGTGGTTCAAGCCATCCTCTGGTCCCTGAAAGAGAAGGTGCCAAGTGGCGGCGCCAAAGTAGACTTGCCTGCTGATGCCTACAAACTCCCGTAGGAAGATTAACCTGAGGTCATCGATGGTTCGACGTTTGAAACTCATTCTGGAGATGATCCGGTTTAGCCATACGATTTTCGCCCTGCCCTTCGCCCTGCTGAGCGCCATTCTCGCCTGGCAATCGGCGCCTTTCCGTTGGCTCGATTTGGCCGGCATCCTTCTCTGCATGATCTTCGCCCGCAGCACGGCGATGGCTTTCAATCGCCTGATTGATCGCCGCCTCGATGCCCTTAACCCGCGCACCCGAATCGCGGCATCTGCCGAGCGGGCTCCTGCAGCGTGTCTTCTGTCTGGGCCTTTACGATCCTTTGCTGCTCTGGGATTCTTTGCGTCGACTGCTCTGTTCCTGCTGCACGACAATCCGTGGCCGCTCTATCTGTCGGTGCCGGTGCTGGCCTTCATCTGCTGCTATTCGTTCACCAAGCGATTCACGGCGTTGTGCCATGCCTGGCTTGGCGCCTCGCTCTTGCTCTCACCAGTGGCTACCTGGATCGCGATTCGCGGACTCGAGGCGCTAGCCACTCCTGTCGTGTTGGGCTTGGCTGTGCTCTTCTGGGTCACAGGCTTCGACATTCTCTATGCCTGTCAGGATGTTGATTTCGATCGCCAGGCCAAGCTCGCCAGCGTGCCGGCTCGCTTCGGCGTGCCGGCAAGTTTACGGATTGCAGCCGCCTCGCACTTGGTAATGTTGGTTTTCCTGATGGCGCTTTACTGGGCGGCCGCGCCATTGTTGGGTTGGATTTACTTGGTCGGGGTCGCTGCGATTGCGGTCCTGCTCGTCTACGAACACCTGCTGGTAAGACCTGACGATTTGACGCGCGTGAACCAGGCATTCTTCCAAGTGAACGGCATCATCAGCGTGGGTTTGCTGGGGGTGGTCATCGTGCAGTTGGCGGTGGGGGCCTGACAGAGCCTGGTTATGCGAATTAAGTGTCGGCGTATTCCGCGAACCGGTCTATTGCGACGCCAATGACCCTCATCAAATCACGACCTTGACCGGATCTCAGTACAGTCCACATAGCAAAGTTGTGATTTGCAGGCGCCTCGACTGGGCGATGCTCCACGGATACTCAGGATTTGGCCCATCGTTGGCCAATGCCGGTGCAAGGCGTTCGAGGTCGTAGGCGATGGGGAGGACTGCACGAATCCAGCTTCGGTAATCTTCAAACCTTTTGAACGAAAAGAGATTGGCAACTCCGTTCGCGATCACTCTGCCGAATTTGACCTTGGAATCTCAGGAACTTAGCGAAGCCGGCATGCTTCTTATCGGGAGGCTTACCCTCTGCGCCAGAAGTACGCTTTCGCTAGCTTTTGGTGACCATTTGCAAGTAATGCAACAGATGGCACTGTGCAATGCCTTGTGCCCGAAGCAACTTGAAAGCAACGTGGTCGGATCGGGCCTGCCCCACCAAAGCCTTTGATAGCTATTCATTGCCGAAACGAATTGCTCTGTCGAGCGACCAATTCCCAGGCAGCCCGAGTTTTTTCTTCTGGATACGCTCCCATTGCTCCGGAGTCACATCCAACACGAACAAGCGGTGGGCGCTGTCCATCCCAGTGTCGACGCCAAAATCAATCGGCTCAAAGACCGTATCGTTCCGATCGCCCATGAGACGATTTACTTCGACGAGGCGAATCTCCCTTTCCGAAGCGTTCTTGGGCAGGTAATAAACCGAAACCAATCCGGGATCGGTCTTGATATGTTCTGTGGCGTACCATCGCTTCCATTGAATCTCGGTCAAACACTGTTGCTGGCATTGAGAGGCCTCACTTGCGACCGCTTAGCTTTCAAAATCGGGGCGACAGGATTCGAACCTGCGACATCGTGGTCCCAAACCACGCGCTCTGGCCAGACTGAGCTACGCCCCGGTTGGCGGCTAACCCGCCTTTCGCAAGACTTCGAGCAGCCGCTCGAAATCGTCGTTGGAATCGAAGGCCAAAATGATCTGACCCTTCTCTTTACTCTTCAAACGGATTTCTACCCGCGTTGACAAGCCCCTCTGCAGCTCTTCCTCCAACGCTAGGACATGGCTCGTCTTGTCGGGGTTCGGCTTGGCGGCCCGCTCCGCAGGGGCTTCAGCCTTCTGTTCCTTGGTAATCGCTTCCGTGGCCCGCACCGACAATCCCTTGGCGATGATCTCTTTGCACAAGGCTTCTTGCCGTTGCGGATCGGGCACCGCCAGCAAAGCCCGAGCATGTCCCGCCGAAATCTGGCCCACGCGTACAGCCGACTGAACGGCATCCGGCAGATCGAGCAGCCGGACCAGATTCGTCACGGTCGAACGATCGAGACCCAGTCGGCTCGCCAGCTCCTCATGGGTCATTTCGAACCGACCCAGGTATTCGTGAAACCCATGCGCCTTTTCGATGGGGTTCAGGTCGGAGCGTTGGATGTTCTCCGCCAACGCCGCTTCCATTACTTGCTGATCGTTGAAATCGACGATGCGTACGGGAATCGATTCGGCGCCGATTGCCTGGGCAGCTCTTAACCGACGTTCCCCCGCGACCAGCTGGAAGCGCTCCCCCACCTGACGCACGACAACGGGTTGCAGCACGCCATGATTCTTGATGCTTTCCGAAAGCGAAGCCAACTCGTCTTCGTCGAAAGTCTTGCGGGGCTGATTCGGGTTCTGGTCGATGCGATCGATCCCCACTTCAGTCTGTTCCATGACAGTCGAAGCGGCGCCGCCCTCTGTTTCACCGATGAGGGCGCCGAGCCCGCGGCCCAGTCGACGCTTCTCATTCGTCATTGCGTACTCCTTCGTTTCCGGTCGTCGAATCCCTTCGCGAATGCATTCTAACCATGGCTGCTCCAACCGGACAATGTGGCTTTCTCGGAGCACTCGTGCGAGGTGGCGAAGGAGCGCCAAACGTTCCACGTGAAACGCTCCCTACGACCGTTTCGACGCGACCCCAAAGCGGGTTTTGCTGCCAGCCGGCTGCGGCGGGAACAACACGCAGACATCGAGCAATATTGATGTATCGATGCGTTGCCGCGCCGCCGGTGACGAGGGGCTGACACTGTTTTCGCGGCTGGTCGCATTCGAACCCAGTTGGCCTTTTTTTGTCCACGCAGGGTGGGTTAAGATCCCTCTCCGCCGGCACGCGGAACTGCCGGCAAAAGGCCACGGACGGCCGCGGAGAAGAGACTCGAAAGTTCAAGTTGCCAGGCCAAAATATTGCAAGAGGCGCGGCCTGGGTTTCCCATCGCTGAATTCGCAATCAAGAAGAAACTCCAGGCGGCAACCCCGGTTCGCAATGGGCGTCGTGCCGCCTTCGACTCTTTCCCGACTCCGCAAGGATTCGACGCCGATGCGTTCGCACGGGAGGCGAACGATCGGCATCCCCCTTCCGCTCCTTTCCTCACGGAACAGAGGATCTATGAATCGAGACCCCATTCTCTTCCGGGTCGACGGCACGGCTGCCAAGGGCTATGGAACGGCTAGCCAGAACGATGTCGCTGGCGGCGGCCCTCCAGCGACGTCGCCGACCCACCTACTTTCTGTCTCAACTCGAGCCAACCAGCATGGCCTTCACCATGAAACGGTCCGGCATGGAATGGCTCGACGCGGACGCACCGGCCGGCACACCCGAGGACCTCAGCGAAGTGGTTCAGGAAGTTCGCCGGCTTCGACCCGCGGCCGTGATCGTCGATGCACCCGAAGCGGGCGACGACTATCTTCGAGGCTATCGAGAAGGCCGGCGCTCCCGTCATTTCGATCGATCATCATGCCGGCGACGAAATTCCCGTCGCGGCTTGATTATCAATCCGCTTCTGGGCCCGGGACGGGACGGCTACAGCTTCGAGCCGGGCGCTCAGTTGCTCTTGGGCGCCCGCTACGCCATCGTGCGGCCCGAAATTCGCCGCGCTCGGCCGGCCCGGCGCAGGAACAGCCGGCCCCCATTCGGGCCCTGGTTGCCCTGGGCGACGACGATCCGCATCGCCAAACCCTCGAACTGGCCAAGCAACTCTTGGCAATGCCGAAGATCGAACGCGTCGACATGATCGTGCGTCCGCAGCACCCGGACTTGGTTACGCTTCAGGAATTCGCCGCCGCCCATGAAGATCGCCTGACGCTCGCCAGCGAGGGGGCGGACATCACCTCGCGAATCGCCCGCTGCCACTTCGCCGTAAGCGCGGAGCGGCGCTTCTCGTTGGAGCTCGCCTGTGTGGGTGTGCCTCAGCTGCTGATCGTGCAGAACGAAGCGCATTGGCCAACCGCCCAAAGGTTGGAAGAGGAAGGTGCCGCCACTTGCCTTGGCTGGCACGAAAACGTCTCCGCACAAACGATTCGGCTGGCCGTCCAAAACCTGGTGCAGGATCCCTGCGAACGCCAGGCGATGAGCCGATGCGGTCGCCAACTTATCGATGGCCGGGGCTTGGACCGCATGGTCACGGCTCTCGAAGTCTTGCTCCATCCTTCGCGACAGGTGCACTTCGCAAAGGCCGCGTGATTCGAGCGAACTCCTTGTGCCATTGAATCGAAAGCTCAGCAAACGCAGGAACGAAGCACGCACGGATGCGTCTTCCTCCTGCGTTCTTTTTTTGTAGCCCGCGCCGTTGTACGATGACGCCTATGGACAAGAAACAAGTCGCAGCAATTCTGGATGAAATTGGCACCTTGCTCGAGCTACAGGGCGAAAATCCCTTCCGGTGCAACGCCTACCATAGTGCCGCGCGGGCCATCGATCAGATGGAAGAAGATCTGGCCCAGGTGGTGGCGGACAAGAAACTCGATTCGATCAAAGGGATCGGCTCCACTTTGCAAGAGAAGATCACTACGCTGATGACCACCGGCGAATTGGCTTTCTATACGGACTTGAAAGCCAAAATTCCGTCGGGCCTGGTTGACATGCTGCGGCTGCCGGGGATGGGACCGAAGAAGATCCGCGTGCTGGCCGATCAACTCGCGGTCACCGACCTGACTCTGTTAAAACAGGCCTGCGAAGCCGGGACGGTTGCCGGTCTGAAAGGTTTCGGCGCCAAAACTCAACAAAAGATCCTCGAAGGCCTCGCTTTTCTGGAGAAGGTTGGCCACCGGGTCCGGATCGACGAGGCGATGGCCGTAGCCGAGGCGTTGCGCCGGCATCGCCGATGCTCCTGGTGTCGAGAGAATCGAGTTATGCGGCAGCCTCCGCCGCGCAAAGAAACCATTCAGGACATCGACCTGCTTGTGGCCGCCAAGGATGCCGGGCCGATCATGGACCGGTTCGTAGCTTTGCCGGGCGTCGTCCAAATCGTCGGCCGCGGCGATACCAAGGCCAGCGTCATGGTCGAAAGGGCGGAAGGCGGCGGCAAGTCCTACATGAATGCCGACCTCCGCGTGGTTTTGCCCGAGCAGTTTCCTTTCGCCTTGCACTACTTCACGGGCAGCAAGGAGCACAACGTCGCCGTCCGAGGGCTGGCGCAAAAGCATGGCCTGAAGCTGAACGAATACGAGCTGGCCGGTCCCAAGAAGAGCGTCCCTTGCAAGGACGAGGCCGACTTGTTCAAAGCGCTGGGCCTGGACTTTATCCCGCCGGAGATGCGCGAAGACACAGGCGAAATCGAAGCGGCGGCCCATCATCAGTTGCCTGTGCTCATCGAGCACAGTGATCTTCGCGGGACATTTCACTGTCACACCAACTGGAGCGACGGTACGGGGACCGTCGAGCAGATGGCCCTCGCGGCTCGCGACCTAGGCTTCAAGTACCTAGGCATAGGTGATCATTCGCAATCGCTGACCGTGGCCAACGGGCTGACGCCTGACCGAGTTCGCAAGCAGCAAGCGGAAATCGATGAAGTGAATGCCAAACTGAAAGGCTTCAAAATCTTCAAGGGAACGGAATGCGACATTCTGCCTGACGGCCAGCTCGATTTCGATGACGAGGTGCTGGCCACATTTGACTACGTGGTGGCCAGCGTGCATTCGCACTTCAATCAGACGGAAGCCGAAATGACGGCACGCATCGTTCGGGCGGTGCGCCATCCAGCCGTCCGCATGTTGGGACACGCCACGGGCCGCCTGCTATTGCGTCGCGACGGCTACAAGGTCGATCTCGATGCGGTTCTGAAAGCGGCATTGGAAAGCGGAACCTTCGTCGAAATCAACGCCCATCCCCAGCGGCTCGATATCGATTGGATTCACTGCAAGCGCAGATCGCTGGGCGTCATGCTCGTCATCAATCCCGATGCCCATCATCCCGGCGACATCGGCCTCACCCGCTTCGGCATCGATGTCGCCCGCCGCGGTTGGATCAGCAAGGACGAGGTCTTCAACACGCAAACCGCCGCTCAAGTGGCAGCGGTGTTCAAGGCGCCGAAAAAGAAGGCGTGAGAGGTAGGGAGCGGACGCGACGGATCCATGTTTCGTTTAACCCGGAGCCAGCGGCGACGGTGACTTCACGCCTCACGTCACTGCATGGATGCAGCCATTGCCGAAACTAACACAACCCGACCGGATGCCTGACCACCGTCGCCGCTGGCTCCGGGTTAAACGAATAAACGCCATCCATTTCGGAGCTCTCACAAATCCGGCACAACCAACTTGACATGCTGCCCCCTGAGTTTCAGCAGCGCTTCCGCTGCCATCCGGCCGCTCCGTACTGCCCCTTCCATGGTGGCGGGCCAACCCGTGGCAGTCCAATCTCCCGCAAGGAACAGATTGCGGATCGGCGTTTCTTGACTGGGACGCCAACGATCGACGCCGGGAACCGCGCTGAAAGTTGCCGCCTGTTCCGTCACCACACGGGCCCGTTTGATCGCCCTTTCATTTGCCTCCGGAAATAAGCTCGCCAGTTCCAACCGCACGCGGCGTTCGATCTCCTCATGACCCAGGCTGCGGATCTCACGAGCGGCACTTACCACAACCTGCAGATAGTGCTCTCCCGGCGCGATTTCGCCGCGATTGAAAACCCACTGGCTCAGACAATCGATAAGAACGACATGCGGTAGCGAGGTCACCGGGTGGTCGTACCAAAGATGAACGCTGGTAATGGGTGAGGTTTCAAGCTGCTTCGCATTGCGAAAACAGAGGTGTGCCTCAATCTGATCCGGCGGCAACAGGTCCAAGAGACGATCGAAAGGAACAGTCAAGATATACCAATCGGCCGTGTTGTTTTCGCCCTGGCGAATTTCAAGACCGGTTACATGATCCCCATCAACTTGCACGCCCCGGACGCCAGCTTTTAGCGTAATCCCAACGCCGTGACGCGACATCCACGCTTGCAGCTCCTCGCCATAAAGCCTGCCCAGCGGCACGCTAGGCACTTCGACATCGAAGCCGCGCCGATTGCTGAGAAAGCCATCCACGAACACCTTGCGGGCATAACGTAGTCCGATTCGTTCAGTGCTTTCGTTGAGCGCGCTGGTAAGGACCAGGCCCCAGAATCGGGAGATCATCCGCTCCGTTTGGCGGTGTCGCTTCAGCCAGTCGAGAAATGGCGGATCCTCATCGATCGGCTCGCGTTCGAGCTTGCGCAGGGCCAGCGCGATGCGAACTTTCTCCCCGAGAGTCAGGTAGTGAGCCCGCAAGAAGCTTCGCGCCAGATGCAAAGGAGCCGGCAGCGGATCGCTCTGAAACCGGCTGACACGCCGGTCGGGTGTCATGAAATAAAGTGTAGGCTGCGGCTCGATCAAGTGATCGATGCCCACCTGCCGGCAGAAATGGGCCAGGTTAGTGCAGCAGCCCATACTGACATGTTGACATGCGTCGATGAGTTGGCCAGTCGAGCCATCCTGAAAGGAGCCCGCCCGGCCGCCCAAGCGGCCGCGCACTTCCAAAATCCGCACCTCGAAACCACGCGGTGCCAGCGATTCTGCAGCAGCCAGGCCGGCCAGGCCGCCACCGACGATCAATACCCGCTCCGCCATGCTCAGACTTTCTCGATTCGAGGCCCGCTCCATCCGAAGCGTGTGGGCAGCGCCTGCAAAACCAGCCGCATTTTGCGCCAGCGACTGAGCCGAACGCGTTCGCTGAACACATCGAAATCGCGAGCCACGATCGCCTCGAGCAAGCCGCGATAGGTGCGAAACATGATCTGGAAAACAGCCTGGCCTGGCGCCGGCAACATGCGCACGAGCGGCGCAGATTCCGCATAGAACCTTTCGCCCGCTCCGCTTCGAATTTCATGAGCGCCCGATATGCTGCGTTGCGGGCGCCTTCTTGCAGAAGGTTTTCGTCGTAGCCGAAACGCACAAGATCTTCCTGTGGCAAATAAATGCGACCCCGGCCGGCGTCCTCAGCCAGATCGCGCAAGATGTTCGTCAGTTGAAAGGCGATGCCGGCCTTTTCCGCCAAGGCGATGGCTTCCGGATCCTTAAATCCCCATATATGGATGCAGCACAAACCGACAGCGGAGGCTACGCGGTAGCAGTAGCGATAGAGTTCGTCAAAGGTTGCGTAGCGGTCGGTGGTCAGATCCATCTCGACACCGTCCACCACCGCTTCCGGATATTGGGGCGGAATGCCGTAAACCGTCATCGCATCGTGCAGCGCGGCATGAAAGGGGCGGCTGTAGGCGCCGTTCAAGCATGCACGAAACTGTTGCCGGTATTCAGCGAGCGCTGCGCGTTTGGTTTCAACCGAGCCCGGTTCGTCGCTCAAGTCGTCGGCCACGCGCATGAATGCGTACAGCGCACACATGGCTCGACGCTCCGCTCCGGGCAGCACGCGGAAGGCGTGGTAGAAGTTGCCGGCTTGACGTTTGGCCAGCCTCTCGGAGTAAGCGTAGGATTCGGCAACGACAGAATTCATGCCGACTCCGATGATCCATTTGCAGAAACTGGATTTCGATGCGATTCGAATGGATCGCTTCGTTTTTTAGGTGGAGGGAATATCGATCGGTGCACGCGATTCCAAATGACCCCGCCAAATAGTGCCGCCTTCTCCCATTTGGCAAGCTTTGGCCGGCTGGTCCAGACGTCGTAATGGGCCTGCTCGATTTTCTTCAGGATGCCCAGGCCGCCACGAATGAACAACTCGATGTCCGGCCGAATCTCGGGGTCGATGTGGTCCAGCAAAGGCCAACCGCGGTAGAACATGTCCTTCGTTTGGTCCACTTCGAAACGAAGCAATTCACGAAAGGCTGGCGTGGTCCGCCGGTGCTGCAAGTCTGCTTCCGTGTAGCCGAAGCGAAGGCGGTCTTCCTCAGGCAAATAGACACGGCCGATAGCGAAATCCCGGGCCACGTCTTGCCAGAAGTTCGCCAGTTGCAGGGCGGTACATACGTGATCGGACAAGATGGCATTCGCTTCGTTGAACGATTCGCACAAATAAAGCACCAACCGCCCCACCGGGTTGGCCGAATTGCGGCAATAGCCCAACAACTGAGCATGGGTCTGATAGCGTTTGACGATCTGATCCTGTTCGAAAGCGAATAGCAAATCGAGAAACGGCGTGCTCGGAATCGAAAACCGTCGGATGGTGTCCTGCAAAGCAACCATGACCGGGTGACGCGGCCGGCCTTCATAACAAGTAAGTAGTTCGCCGCGCCACCAACGCAAAAGTTGCAGTGCGTGACTACCGCCGCCCACTTCGTCGGCCAGGTCATCGGCCCAGCGGCAATAGGCATAAACGGCGTGAAAATGGCGTAATAATCGCCGCGGCAACAACGCAGAAGCGACGGTGAAATTCTCGTAATGGGACCGGGCGAGCCGCGCAATATCGCCGGGCGTGCGCCAGGTCCTGTGGAGCAAATACCGTCGTGGGGCCATACCGGCGGAGTTCTTGTTGAAAGTCCAAGCTCATGGCGGCAATTATACCGGTTGCCTCGCTCAGCCGCTCTCTCCGAAAACATCTTGGCTAGAATTCCGGATCCGCTTATAATTGCGGGCGTTTGGAACGCGATTTTCTTGTCGTGGTTGCCAAACGGAGAATGCGCTGGTTGGAGATGTAGTGTCCTGTCCAGTTCGAGCCCTTCCTCCTCTGCGTTTTTTCGATGGCGATGACTTCTCTCGACGAGCAGCCCTCCCGAAAGATCCCGAGAAGGTAGGTTATCCGGCCCTGCGGCTTGGCTGGAAAAGGGTACGGGTCTAACGAGTGCGAGGACCAAGGATTCACTGCTGATTGTCAGGGCCGGGAAAGGTTCTCAGATGTCTAAGAATATTTATGTCGGCAACCTTTCTTGGGAATGCACGGCCGACGACCTGTTGGCTCTTTTCGAAGAACACGGCGCGGTGGCTCGAGCCCAGGTAATCACCGATCGCGAAACCGGCCGCTCGCGCGGCTTCGGCTTCGTCGAAATGGAACGCGACGACGAAGCCCAAAAAGCGATTGATGCACTCAACGGGCAGGAACATCAAGGCCGCCCCTTGACGGTAAACGAAGCCCGGCCGCGCGAGGAGCGTGGTGGCGGCGGAGGGAGCGGCGGTCGCGGTGGCTATGGCGGCGGCAATCGCGGTGGTTACGGCAGGGGTGGCGGCCGTGGCAGCTACGGCGGTGGCGACCGCGGCGGAGAGCGAGGCGGACGATACTAATCTTGCCATGGGGACGCGGCTCGAGCCATTTGAGCCGCGTTTTCAGGTTTTCGCCAGCATCCCCTTTTCGACAGATCACACAATAAAAAATCATCCGGAAATCAGAAGAGAGACCAGTAGGTCGGTCGCGGACTCGCCTTGCTGCAGCCTGGCCGTCCAAGTTTCCAATTCGGATGCAGTGGGATCGGCTTGGAGAATGCTCTGGTAGATGTCGTCGATAAGATGCTCCACGCCTTCGTTGCTGGTTTGCAGTTCTTCAGCCACGACCAAGGGCGCGATTCCTGCCTGGAGTTGTTTGGCCCAGTAGTCCACCCCACTCGTATCAGCGGAGCGGCCGAGGATGGCCTGGTAATAGGACTGAACCAAAATTGAAGGTGTCTGGATGCCGTGGGCGACGACGTATTCCGTCGAACCAAAAATAGCCGCATCGATTTGTTCGACGGTTTGGCCCTGTGCCAGCGCGGCCACCCAATGCTGGAGGCCTCCGGTATCGGCGGGGCGACCTAGGATGTTCAGATAGAGATCCTGAACCTGCCGGGTTTTATATTCCTGTGAGCCGATGAACGCCTGTGCAACTTGGGTCTGTGTTAGGAGTTGTTGATCGAGCTTGGACTGCCAATAGGCTACGCCCGCAAGATCGGGGGCGCGCCGAAGCAGATCCTGGTACAGTTCTGCGACGAAACTAAGCGCTGTGAGCTGTTTATCGATGACGATGTTGCCAATGGCGCCGTTAATCTGGTTGCCGGCCCCGTTGCTGCCGTCGTACCAGGCAATCGATACTTGAGCGATCCCAATCCAATTCAGAGTCACAGTCTCATTGTCGTGGCCTAATGCGGACCAAGTGGGGAAGTTAACAATATATTCTAGAGTAGCTCCGGAAGGGTCCGTGCCTGTAATGACGGCACTTTGTGTGATTGGAGGCGAGTCTGCCGCAAAAGCATCCAAATCCAAGGCGTACAAATCAAACGAGCTGCCTCCATCTTGGGTAATGATCTGTGCTGTTCCCCAACTGGTTCCGAAAAGGACTGTGGAAGGCCAACTGCCAGGGTAGGGTAGGGTAGTGAAATTCGTCGCGGTTGAATTCTGGACCTGAGAGCATCCCGGTATTGCCGATTCCCTGGATAGTATACCCGTTGATATCCCAAGAAGTCTGCAGACGCCCAAGGTAGGTTTGCGAAGGTCAGATCCGCCTCCGGATCCGTCGAGTGTGCGGCAGCACGGATTTCATTTGAGAGCAGGCTGCGGAGGCCAGAAGAGTTGTAGGCCAGGACGGCGAAATAGTAAGACCTGGGTTTTATCCAAGCCGGACAGCGTGGCGCCGAGAACATTGCCGACATTGACGAAATGAGTGTAGGCCCCGGTGGCGTTGCCGTAGGCGATGATATAACCGGCGACCCCGGGCACGGCAGACCAGTTCAGCGAACTCTGAACATTGGCGAAGAATGCGGAGATAAGAGTAGGGCTAGCCGGAGCGCCGCTCAAAGCGACCAAGACTTGATTGACCTGGAATGCGGCGTTGCTGGTACTGCGAATCTTGATGTCATAATAGCCGGGGCTAGAGCGATGGAGCCGGAGACATTGCCGCCGAAGCGCGCTGGCAACGTTGACCTCATTGACCAGGATGACGTAGGCGCCGCCGTTCCCAGAGGTGGCACTGGTAATGGTATAAGTGCCCCCGACGAGAATATCGATATTCCAACTCAGCCAGCCGGTGTTCTGGTCAGCCACCACCCGAGTCGGCGTAAGTGCCGCCGTAGCTATTGGAGTAATAGAGGCTCATGTCGGCAGGAGTCAGAATGCCGGGACAACGATGGCATTATTGCTGGGGGCGGGCCGCGGACATCACGGCGTTGTACGCGGCCAGCTTTGGCGTTTCCTGGTCATAGACGTTGTTGGTTCCGAAAGGCGTGGAAGCGGCCACGGCGTAGGCTCCCCCGCGGCATTGAAAACAACGGGCAGATTGCCGCCTGCTTGCAGGTACTCGTTAATGGTCGCGAGAGTGGCCTGCTCCGCTTGCGGATCGACATTGGCGGCGAAATCGGCAGCAGTTGGATTGTCGCCGCCGACGTCGAATCCTCCCTCATAGCCGACGGTTTGGAGACCATAGGCCATATCCCAGTCCACTTCGGTGCGGACCGTAGAGGTAATGACTTGAACGCCTGAGGCGTACGTAGCGGCAGCGCTTTGAACCTGGACGTCATCCAAGAAAACTGTCCCATTGCCGGAGCCTTGGATGGTCAGCGTGTGCGCACCGGCGGTAAGATCCACACCGGCACCAGTGGTATAGGAAGCGTAATAGGTACTTCCCGGCGTGAACGCCGCCTGCCAATTGGCGTTCAGGATGACGCCGTCGATGGCCACAGTGAAGCTCTCGGAGCCAGTAACGCCCTGGGCGGCATAGAAGGTAAGGTCGGACACGCCGGCCGGGAAGGTGATGCTCTGGCGGATGCTGCCCGTGCCCTGTATGTAAGCCGATTGGTTGCCGTCTTGTGCGAGAGGCGGGTAGCCAAGGGCTCCAATGGGGGCCGTTGCGTAAAGGAAATTAACAGGTCCGCCCCTCGTGGTTGCCGCTGGCGCCGGGGAGCCAAGTCCACCCGGACGGGTCCCACCAGTTACTACCCATGTTGACGGATTCGGCGTTGTTGATGGTGATGGCCGAGGTGGTTGTCTCGGTAGTGTCCTGGCCGTAATACTGGTCGTTGCCGTTCCATGTGGCCTCCATGCCAAAAAGGAAATAGGACTGGCCGGCCAATAGCTCGATCGGTCCGACACTGCCATAGACATACTGGCCAGCGGTTTGACCGGCAGTATGGATACTAGGGTTGGCCAATTGATTCTCGTTCGCGTCCAGAAGATACATTTGATGGTCGCCGCTGTTGCCGGCGGCGACGTAGAGACCGATCTCGTAGAGGTAAATGTTCTGGGACCCGACGGTGAATTTGTAGCCCTGTAAGGTGGCGGTGCTCCCCGGAGACTGTAGGGTGCCCAGCGTGACTGCAGTTGAAGCTGGAGCCAGATTGGTGTTGTTGCTGACGATCCCCGCGGTGCCGATGAAGGTCCAGGACGCTGCTGCCGGGTTGGCCTGGTAACTGGATCCTTGCAAAGTCGGCGTCTCGAAGCTGAAGTTGCCGATGGTTACGGCACCCAGACCGGAGGCATCGTTGACCGAGTTGTACCACCCGCCGCCAGCTGCATAGAGGTAATAGTTCACGGGTTCAGGCGTGGCGACATGGTAGCCATCGGCGTTATTGTAATAGTTGTCGAGAAACTGCAAAGGGTTGGCGGCGGTGCTGTTGGCGTTGCCGTATTGGTACTGAAGGATGGGTCGGATGGTAGTCATCATGGCCGCGTTGCCCCAGACGGCGCGAAAATCGTCGCTGATTTGCTGGGTGGCAGAATCTGCCAACGCTGGGCCAGGACGTAGGAATTGCCAGTGCCAATGCTGTCGTAGTTGATGATCTGGCCGTCGGCAGTGTTATTGGTGACGGCGGCGACGGCCAGTTGTTGGGCCAGCGCGCTTTGGTAGAAGCTGCCGTTCCAGACCTCGTTGGACAGTTCCAAGTATGCCTTGAGATTGGGATTCAATGGCGGATAGACAGGGTTGGTCGTGGAGGCGGTGTAAGGGTTGCCATTGGCGTCGAAACCATATTTGAGTCCCTCGGCTAGATTGGCGACATATTGATCGCTGGCCTGAAGCGGGATATTGAACCAGAGGTCGCGGTCGGTTTCGTTGCACAATTCGACGGCATATTCGATCGATCCGCCCACGCCCTGGTAACCGCCGTTAACGCCGGCCTGGGTGGAAAAACTCGGCAGGAGGCGATCGCTCCAGTTAATGATGGCATTGCTGCCGGAAGATCCGGCGGCGCTGTTGGTGGCCAGATAATCCATGAAACGAATGACGGTGAACTGGGAGACCAGATTCTTGTAGGCGGTGGTGAAGAGTGTGGTTGGCGGATAGCTGGTGGATGCCCCCGGGCTGGTGGGTCGCATGATCTTAATGTTGGTGATGCCGGTGGCGGTAGTGTCAGTGGGCAGACGCCGAGTGTTAGAGAAAATGACCCCCAGATTGCCGCCGTTGACGCCAAAAACACTGGTATCGTTGAAGACGATGGTAGTAGTGTTGGTAGAGCTATTATAGACGTCGGACACCACCGTCACGGGGTCGTAACTAAGTGTGACGTTGGCTTGGCCGGTAAAGCTCATGGTGTAGGTGCCGCTGGTATCCGTGGGCTGGCCGGCAAAGACGACGAAACTGCCGTCACTCGTTGGCCAACCATTGGCGTCGAGGGGGATTGGGCTGGTGGACTCGCCGTTTACAGGCGAGGCTATGCGAGCCATTTTCATGGCGTCCGCAAACATGACACCTGCGTCGTAATCTACCGCGGTAGCCCCGTTGACCCCGGTCTGGACAACAGGTTCGATGACTTCTTCTGGAGTAGATGGACTCGACCATTGGAGGATGGCCGTAGCCAGGCCGGTAGTTTCCACATACTTCATTTTGATGTTATAGGAAGCTCCGGCGGTTACGGTAAAGCTGCCGGAGTAGTTGCTTTGGGTCTGCTGAGGCTTGGGCTGATTGACCAGCGTAGTCCACATGGTGGCGCCAACTGCTTGAATGTAGAGTTGGACGTCGCCGTTGGTGGTCGCCGTGAAAATGTAGGTTTGAGAGTACTTGGGAATTACCTGCCCTGTCCAGAGAACCGAGTAGTTGGTGGTGCCGATGCTCGAAAAACCGAGAGAGGTAGAGCCGCCAGGGGCATCAGTGGTCCCCCAATTGAAATCGATGCGCCACGTCCGTTCGCGTGAACGCCGGCGTTCCTGAAAACGTCGTGTTGTTGTAATACTGGCCCATAATGCCGGCCCCACTGAAGCCGCCGCCGGCGGAGAGCAAAACGCGACTTTCGAGTGGTTCGGCGAGAAGACGTCGATTCGGATGGCTGCTTGCCTTAGCCAATGAAGGTGAACGAAGGCCATTCTTGGAGCGAACGCGTGACCAAAGAACTCCTATCGCATCCAAAACATTCTCAGAAAATGCCATCCACTGCCGGTTTTGGGACATAGTAACCTTCTTATTAAAGGGCAGCGTGCAAGCTTAATCCGGCGGACGGCTACAGGTTTCCAGACATGCTCGCGAAGCGCAGACTCAACCGGACGTGCTAAAAGTAAAGCGCAATTAACTGCAGGAAGCAGTCATGATAAAGGCCAACGGTTATTACCGGCGTGCGCCATTACCGGCATCGGGCAATCTGGACCGGTGTTGCTCTGGTGCTTATGATTCTACATCTCTGCCTGCCCTTCGAACAGCCAGGCCCGCACATGCTCGGAAGCCGCGCAGCTGATTGTTGCTTGTGCGCTCACGATAGTGGCTCGCCATGTCGTCTTTCGCCGGCCCATGACGTGATTGCGATTGGCTATTTTTCTGGTTTAGCGCAGGAACAGAGGGAAATCCGCTCAGGACCAGCTGGCTTCGCGGATACGGCGTTGATTTTGGCTCGTGCCTCGGTAAACTTGCTAATTGGCGATTTTTCCTTGGAGCGGACACCTGCTCAAGCCCTCGCTAGAGACGGAGGTAAACCCAGTGTGAAACCAAAAGTAGCAATGGCGCAAGTCCTTTAGCGGGCCTATAGCTCAACGGCAGAGCAGGGGTCTCATAATCCCTTGGTTCCTGGTTCGAAATCCAGGTGCGCCAATACGTTTTTCCCCTAGAGAATCATCGCTTTTCCCAGGAAATCCTAAGGTTGCCGGGGTGTCGCTATCCCCCTCTTCCCGTCGCATCGTCTCGCATCCCGTCGCACCGTTTTGCACCCCTACTGCTGATCCTACTGCGGGCGCTTTCCCAAGCGTTCCCGTTGCCGCCAACGGAGTTTTGTCCGACAGCATGCTGACCATGCCGCCGATGGCGTCGGCGTGCTGATCGGGCAAAAGGTGCCCGTATGTGTCCATCGTCAGGGTAATCGACGAATGCCGCATGACGGTCTTGATGACATTCGGGTGAACGCCTTGCAGGGCAAGCCAGGCCCCGGTCGTGTGCCGGAGGGCATGAAAATCGAGAACCTCCCCCACATGATTGGCAAACAGTAGGAAATCGCTTTCATCCCTTTCCGCGCGGGCATCGGGATCGTGCTTAACTTCACTCAGCCAGGCTTTCCGAGCTTCTGCCAGGTCACCACGAAGCATTTTGGCCATTTCCCAATCCGCCGGCAGATTGAAGACGCTCGCGGTCGGCGTTTTGGTTTTCGCGAGACGCTGGAGTTCCCCGGCCAGATCCGCCTGGATGTATTGCCGGGCTTCTTGCTGGTTTTTCGTGTTCTCGATTCGACAACGGACGTAGGGCTTGTCTCCGGCGAGGAAGAGATCGGACTTGGTTAGAGATCGTAGCTCCGCGGAGCGCAAGCCGGTCTGGACGCCCGTCGCGTACAAGGCGACGCGTTCCAGAGGATTCATCCCAAATTGAGGGCCGCTCCCAATTGTTGCAGCGCAAAGATAGGGCCATTCGGTCGGCAACATCATACGCCGGCGCAGGCGCCGATCGGTTTTGATGCTCGGGCGACTTGACGCTCCGGAGGGGATCATGGGCCAGCTTGCCATGATCCGTCAGCCAGCGCGTAAAAGCCTTCATTGCCACGACGCGCCCTTGTATGGTGCGGGCCGCTTTCTTCTTCGCGTACATTTCGGTAAGGATCTTGTTCACCCCATCCGCGTTGATGTCGCGAACCGCCCCGAATCCGGCCCCCGAGCAAACTTCGAGCACGAATTTTTCGGTTCGCATAACATGGTCCTCGCTCCGTTGCCGGGCAGTCATCATCGCCTTGAAGTCTGCGAGATGCTCTTCAATCGACCTGGCAGCTTCCGTGATCAAACTTTCCTGGCGCTGGTCGATGAGACCGTCGCGCCGCAACGCGACGTCGTCCAGCTTCTTCGCCAGGATGCGCTCCGCCGATTGCTTGTCGGTGGTAAGCGTGTTGTGCTCGCGGCGCTTGCCGTTGGCATCGTACCAGGCGATGCAGTACGGACCGTCGTCGCGCCGTTTGAAGATACTACCTGAGCCATTTCCGCGGTTGCGTTTCTTTCCCATGGTGATTCTTCTCTTGTGAAAGCTCGTGGTGCAGGGCTCCTTGGAATCGAGAAATTCAAATGGTGCCAAGCAATCGATACCGAGCCGCTTCCTATCTAAGGATCCGGCGTCAAATCGCGCCGGGACTTTGTGGTTACTTGGGAAAACGGCCGGCTCTTAGTCACCCGCCCAGGTCTTGGCGGTCCTCACTTCAATCCCAACAGGGACGGGATCAATAAGGGGACCCATTGCGTCCACCATTGCGGATTTGAGCCAGGCAATGGCCGTGTCCCCGTGGTCCGCGTCCGCTTCAATTACAATTTCGTCGTGGACGGCCAGCACAGGGAACGCCCCGGGTGCGTGTGCACGTCGCTCCCATAAAAGTGCGAGAGCGAGCTTGAGGCCATCCGCGCCAGTTCCTTGGATGGGAGCGTTGAGGCGGATAGTGTCCGGTGTCTTTTCGTTCAGCAGTAACCGGCGCCCGGCTAGCGTTCTTGTTTCTGAAGTCTTTCGTAGACGAACGCGATTATGCCAAGTGGCTAAACCCGGGTAGGTTTTGAAGAAGGCAGCTTTATATCTGGCTGCCTGGCCTTCACTCAGATCCAGCCCGTATTGCGATTTGGCGTACATCCTGAAGCCATTAGCGCCCATCCCGTAGAGCAGGCCGAAATTCAAAGCTTTGGCTAGCTGGCGATCCTGCTTTGTTACTTCCTGAATGCCCAACACGCTCCGGGCTGTACGCGTATGGAGATCTTCCCCGGCGAGGTAGGCATCCAGGAGCGGCCTATCGCCGGAGACTTTGGCAGCAATCCGTAACTCAATCTGAGAATAATCGGCCTTGATCAGAACTCGCCCTGCCTGGGCGATGATGCAACGGCGGTACTCGCCTCTCGGCAGTTGTTGCATATTCGGATCGCTGCAGCTCATTCGGCCGGAGGAGGCCCCAAGCTGACGCCAGCTCGGATAGACTCGGTCGTCGGTTGCTACATGATTTAGCCAGCCAGCGCCGTAAGTAGTCGATCGCTTGTGAGCCAGGCGATACTTGCGCAGCAGATCCGCAAGAGGGTGATCGATCGCCGCCAGGGCATCGTCGCCGGTGGAATCAAGCCGACAGCCAGCAAGCTCCAGCGCTTCCTTTACCTGGGCCGGTGAACTCCAGTTCCAGGAAGATTCGTATAGTTCGCCAGGTCGTCGAGGGGCTTGTTGGTCCAGCAGTTCGCTAAGCTGCCTAGCTTCTTCGCCCGCCTGGGCAGCGTCGCGCTCGCCAGGTGGAACTATCTACGCCGACACCCATCCCCGCCATCCAGATGAGTGAAGGCAAACACCTAAATTCAATTTTCGCCACCTGCTCCATGCCGGCAGTCCGGATCTTGGCTTCAAGGGCGTTCCCGAGTGGTGTCAGGACCTCAACGTCCGTGGCAGCGTATTCCAACTGTGCAGCGGTCAAAACACCTGACCAGTCTCCAGTTTGCTCCGCCTTATTCAGCCTGCGGTCGAGATAGCGCACGCAGCAAGCGGCCAGACTGCACCTGTCCATTGTGCCCGCGGCCAGCATCTGCGCAAGAAGCATCGTGTCCCGAACTTTGCCAGCCACAAACCCGAGCCGGGTCAAAAATCCGAGATCGAATGCGGCATTGTGGATGACTAGCTCCTTTTCCGCGAGCCGCTCCCATAAAGGCGTCGGGTCCACCTCGAAGCAGTCGACCAGGTACGAGTAAGCGCCACCGTCCACGGTCTTGACGCTTAGCGATAGCAACCGAACGCGATCGGCGCGGATCAAGGCCGGTTGTTTCGATGTCCAGGCCAACGACTTCGTTCTCGTCGAGGGCGGTCAGCACCATCCTGAGACCGGCTCGGTGGGTGACTAGCATGTAAGGCGTCGTGTCCGACGAAACATCGCGCGGAATCGATACCGATGCCCCTCCAAACACCAGGCCGGCATTTTCCTTCCCAACTACCGACGAAACCGACGAATCGTCCGCATTCCCGAGAATTTCACCGTTCTTTCCAAATGAGTGCGGGGTATCGTCGGACGCGTGGATCGGCGCATCGCCATCATTTGCTGACTTGTTCGCAAGGGTTTCGTCGGTATCGTCAGAGGTTGGTAGCAAGATAAAATCCCTGGTCGGCCTGCCACCTTTGGCGTCCGAGAGCCGGTCCACCCAATGCCCACAGTGCGCGAGCGGCCAGCGCCTCCAATGCAAGGGTAGCCGCATCGGAATTCGGGTACTTGCGGCTATTGGACCTTTGGAGCTGTTTGGCGGTTATCGCGCCACCCTGGCCCCGAATCCATTCGACCAGGCGACGAACATCCCGGTCCGCTTCTGTCTCAGTGAGGGAGGCATAAATCCGGCCAGCTTCGTTGGCGAACCAGCGACAAAGAATCACGCCAGCCTCGACACTCTCTTTCTCGATGGGGATCTTGTCATCTGCCCCACGTGCCACAAGGCTGACAACGTGATGGAGTAGTGTGAACCTTGCCGCATACCCTTCCAACTTGCTGTAGGCAGCTGCCATTTCTCCTTCGACCGCGGCCTGTTCCCTGGCCCATCGGTTGTAGAAGTCAATCCAAACGGCCTTGGCATCTTTTGAAAGATGTAGGTGGTGTGGAACCTGGCCGTCGTCCGTTAGAGCGAATTCGAGGTGGAGTAGTTTATCGAGTAGCTCGTAGTACGCTTCTTCTGTCTCTGGGGCGATTTCCGTTTCCGTCCAGCGTTTTGGCTGCTTGGGGGGCATCGCCATGATGAGACGTGCTCCGCCGCCACTGTCGAGAACATCCGCCGTCAACAAGCCTGCCAGAACGCCAGGTTGAATCCCGCCGGTAATAGATGCACAAGCACGCTCGACGAAGTACTGCTTTCGCTCGCCTGTTTTTCGGTCAACAACAATTGGTCCGGCCCGAAATATTTCAAGCCAGTTCGGAAGGTCGCTGCCACCCCCTTTGCCTTTGTAGCGTTGGAACCCTCCAAGCCATCCCGCTAGTTCGTCCCTCGCCACCAGCACGCCACGAGGGTTGTCGGCCAGGATTTCGGCTACTTTTTCGATAGTGCAGTCACTGATGACAACGCGCCCGAGTACCGGTCTTCCTGGCTCATCGCCCGGGTCCGGCCCGCCCTCTTTGACTTTTTTCTTTTTCTCTTTGTATTCCGCCAATTCCTTTTCGTGCTCAGTCAACCTGTGCTGGAATTCCTTGAGGAGTCGTTTCTGCATTTTGAACAGATAGGAGACTGTTAAAATGTAGGCTGGCGATTTCAAAGTTCCGGAATCGCCCACAATAACAGACCAAATGATGCTCGGTTCGAACCAAGTGCGCGCTTCAAGCGGATGGTGCGCGTATTGCCTACGCAGGACGCGACGACCGCCAGGGCCGGCAGCGCCAGGTAGGACGGGTCGCAACCCAGGGCCAACGCCCCCTGGCTGATGTACTCCTTTAGCGGAAAGGGCAGCGCATCTACTGGAAAGTCCTGATAGCGCGGTAGCTCCCTGGCCTTCTTGGTTCGCGCGCTGGCAGCTACTGCCTTTGCTGGGATCATTCCGAGCCATTCACGGACGCGCCTAACGATCTCCTTGCCGTCCTGACCCAGAAGTCCTTCAAGCTTTGGCCAGCCAGTGGTCTTCTTGCCGTCATCATGTTTGCGTGCAGTGGCGCCAGCTTTGCCGGCGCGCATTCGCACTTCTTCATCGCCAGCGGCCACGGCTACAGCCTCAATAAATCGAGATACTTTCTCTCCCGACCAGCCGGCGCGCACCAGGCCGCCGGATAGGGCCATGGCCGTCTCGTCCCGCGCACCTTTTTGCAGGCCAGTGCCTGGCGCAGGAGAGCCGCGGCGGCCACCGAGGCAACGGCAGCCTGAAGGTCCGCCAGGCGAACTTCGACTAGATTGTCAAAGCGATCCCACTTGATCCACTCCCCCGTCTCCCGGTGCGTCGAGGGAGGATACACAGTCAGGCCGCCGGTGCCCCGCAACTCAACTAAGTCGGACCCGTCCAGGTCCGTGAACTTGAGCTGCGCCGAATCCAGAGAACGATCTGCCCGATAAATCCAATGCGACCGCGGAGCGGACTGGCGACCAAATACCCAAGCTGTTTCGAGAAGCAAGAGCGGCGCGGCCAAACGGCCTTCGAGACAGTCCAGGTCCACGTCGAGCAGATTGTTCGACGGCACGCCGTTCAGAATTCCAACATTGCATGGTTTGCCGATTGGGAAGTGCTTGTCCAGAGTGTCCGTTTGTACGCGCAGAGCCGGCCACCCTGTGTAGCCTGGATCTTTGGATTGCGACGGCAACGGGATGGGCGCCAAGCCCTTAGTCAGGTATAGCGCTGCTGCGGAGCGTCCATCTTGGGGAAAGCTATTGGGAAAGTTGGTCTTCATGAATCCCTCCCGTCTTCATCGCCTAGTAACGGGCTAAGCTCTTCACGCAACCAGCAAGGTTGGCGATCCAGTGTTCTGTATTCAGCCGCCCATGGACATCGCGAGCGTACGTCGGCTTCCGTCCAGCCTTCGGCTGCCAGCGCTTCCAGGGTGACATACTTGGAATTGTTCATGGCCGGCCTCCTTGCTGGGACACCCAGATGCGGAGGGCTTCTGCCGAGTACCTGACGGACCTCTTAAGCCTCACACAAGGAATGGTTCCTCGTGGCGAGGTCATCGACCAAAGCAGTCTTTCGCTAACTCCCAAGACCCCGGCGGCTTCTGCTGGGCGAAGAAGTAGGGGAGGAATACTTCCGCCGGTCTCTCGATCGGATCCAGGCAGCGCTATTTGCATGATGGTGCCCTCTTCTTCGGGCGTTGCCGCGCTCGGGCCGATCGAAGCAGTACGCGCAAAGCACGTAATTCCCGCTCCATCTCGGCGATTCTCGCGGCGAGGTTATCAGCGTTCAGGGATCTTAAGAACGCGGCAGGATCGTGCGGCGTTGATGCGTGAGCAGGTGTCATGCCTGCATGTTAAGTTTGCCGCAGATTGATTTGCATGCCTGATACGTGCGCTATTCAGGCGGATTTATGCCACCGCCGGCGGCGCTGGCTCTTTGAATAGCGACCGTGTAGCCGCCTGCACCTTTCCGCCGAGGCAATCGGACGGCCAGAGCAAAAACGGCATTGTACTTTTCCGTCAGCCCTTTCAGCACACGGGGGGCGCAATCAAAGCCAGCCAACTGAATGAGTGTAGGATGGTTCATGCTGGGCTGAGTCAAGAATGCCTGTAGCACACTATCTTCATTGTCATCGACCGTTAGTAGCGTATGTCCGGCCATGCTGTATTGCCGGTTGCCGTGTGAAATGATGATGGCTCCCAGAGGAAGTGTCGTTTGACCATCCTCTTCTGGGTTCGGATCAACAGGCCCGCCACGTTTCCGACTTCCTCTGGAGGAGGCCCCTGACGGAATCTTCTCAGGGGACAATTCCGGACCAGCTTCCTGAGCCTCTGGCGATCCAAACCAATCATTCGCTTCTTGCGGGAACTTGGCTCTCATGTCTCTAAGCAAGTCATTTTGGAGACCAAGCCTATCCAACTGTGCGAGTTGTGTGGTCCTCTCGTCAGGTTCTGGAAAGTCGCCGTCCCTGACAATCCACTCCCGGATATATCCAACAAAGACCCCCTCCTCCGTGAAGTATTTTCGTGAAAAAGAAGGTCCTTCCCATTTCCGTTTAAGAATGCGCATAACGCGCTTCCAAGGTGTTTCCCGAGCCTCCTCTGGCAACCCCTGACCGAGTTTAGTGAATCCCAAGATGCGATTTGCGACTTCCGGCCAATTCGACTCTACAAGTGAATTTGGCCGCAAGGATCGTGCATCCTCGACGTTCTTAATTTCATGGTAAATCGCTGCTTCCAGAACGAGCTTCCAAGGTAACGGCTTAACTTCGTCAACTGCAGTTTGCTTGGAAATTAGGTCGACAGCGAGCCCGCCCCAATTTGGCTTGTCGCGAGACTCGGGCGGTTTCGGATTGTTCGCGGCATTCAAACGTTTTAGATACTCACGGACGATTTCTCTCAGGCGGTCTGATTGAAATCTACCCTTCAGAATTCCAGGCAATTTGGATCGACTATTGGATGCGACCAGTCGCAAGAATATAGCAAGCACGTCCAGCCGCACTTGCCGCATTAGAGGGGCGACGTCGTCTGGCGCCGAAATTCAAGAGAAAGCTTGGGGCGATTACTTGCTCGCCGAGAGCGGAACTCTTCAGAACAATCACAAGATCTTCGACCCGTTTTCGATGAGCCTTCCAGTTCTCAGCCGATTGCCGGCTCGCTGCAGCCTCCGCCTCAACATGCTGAATCAAAAGGACGCGCAGGAAATTTAAGAGTGAGGGATCACGTCGCCATTCCTCTTTGGCAAGAAGTAGGCGATTAGCGCAGCGAGTAAGTGGAGGCGACTGGGAGGACATGCTGCTGTTTCCTTGACGTGAGCACCTGCCCGGCGGCCCTTCCAGGAAACAGCAAAGAAAGGCAGCCGAGCAAGCTAAGCTGGTTCATGAGGCCAGCCCGTCTCACGTCCCGTAATTTTACGCGGTCACCTGCTTTGATTGCGACTGAGATCGGCGGAGAACATTGGGTTGGACGGTAACCTGATCGCAGCGAGGGCCACCAGCAAGGACGTCACAATCATCCTGTGACGACTTCCGAATGCGTCGGCCCGCAGACATGGGTCTAGTTTTCCTTATGGTACGGCTTCTTTTGCTTGAACAGTTCAATACAGCGCCTAGATATGGCATTTGACGCAAGGTCAGGATCTTCCAACGCTTTTCGCTGATACCGCATAGCCTCCTCGAACCGCCCCGACTCGGCATAAGCCACGGCCAACGTCTCGAATTGGGAAGCACCTTTCCAATCGGTTAGTTCGCAAGCCTTGGTTGCCAACTGGATAGCACGCGTTCCGTCACGAACTGACTTTTCAGGGCATGTAGATAGGAACCAAGCAAGGCTGGCGTAAGGGCGCCAGGATTTTGGGTCGAGCCGTATCGCTTCATGATAATCTTCTATGGCTTTCCCATATAACCTAAGGCCCTCTCTCGCTTGCGCGAACGCCGTGTAGAGAGGAGTTACTCGGGTCGAGCCGAATGGCTTCGTTGAAATCGTTGATGGCGTTGTTGAAGTTCTTCTTGCTCATCCAAAAAATGCCACGGTTGTTGTAGGCGACTGCATTCGTAGGATTGATGCGGATAATCTGCGTATAGCGTTCGATTAGTTTGTCGAGATCGTTTTGAGCGACCCAGATTTCTTCGCATTGCCCAATACAGCGATTCTTTCGGTTCAAGGCGCATGGCGTGTTCGCAGTCCTTCATTGCATTGTCGTACTCTTTCAATTCAATCCTGGCTTTTGCGCGGGTGTAGTATGCGAAGGCGCTCTCCGGATTCAGGCGAATGGCCTCAGTGGCGTCTACAATCGCCCCGTTGTAGTTTTTTTTCTCCATCCAAGCATTGCCACGGCCACTGTAGAAAAAGTCCTGGGGATCAATGCGAATGGCTTCGCTGTAGTCTTTGATCGCTTTATCGAAATCTTTTTTGCCCATCCAGACATCGCCCCGACGGTCGTAAGCGAAAGCGTCTCCTGGACTGAGGCGGATCGCTTCGTTGTAATCTTCGATTGCCCGGTCCAGATCACTCTTGGTGAACCAAGCTTTTCCCCGTTTGGAGTACGCTGATGCGCTTTTCGGATCAACTCGGATAGCCTCGTTGAAGTCTTTGATCGCGTGGTCGTAGTCCTTCTTCGCCATCCAGGCATCGCCGCGGCTGGTGTAAGGGAAAGCAAGATCCGGTAAGAGCCGGATGCCCTCCGTATAGTTCACAATCGCCTTGTCGTAGTCTTTTTTGGACATCCAGACATTGCCGCGGCCAAAGTAGGCAGATTCGTCTTTAGGATCGAGCCGGATGGCCTCGCTATAGTCCTTGATCGCCTTGTCATATTCCTTTTTCGCGCAGACGTAGCCACGTCTGGTGTGGGCGGACGCGTTCTTGGGATCGAGCCTGATCGCCTCGTCGTAATCCTTGATCGCACGATCATGATTTTCTTTTCTTTCCCAGGCATTACCACGGCAGTCGTACGCGAACGAATCTGTCGGATCGAGCCGGATAGCCTCGTCATAGTCCTTGATCGCGCGGTCGTAGTCCCACTTGCCCGACCAAGAGATACCACGCTTGACGAGAGCCAGTGTGTTTTCGGGATCGAATCGGAGCCGCCTTGTCGTATTCCTCGATCGCCTCGTCGTACTTTCCTTTTGCCAACAACGCTTGCCCACGGTCGGTACATGCAATGGCGTCAAGCCGGCGAACCAACGGCATCTGATTTTCTTGCCCCTCGCCCTTGGCGCGGTGAAGGAGGCTTGCCACGCAGGAAGCTGGAACAGCAAAGTTCAGGTTCTGGCCTTCCTTGAAAAGGAAGGTCGTTACCCCAACGACTTTTCCGTCAGGCCCCAGCAAGGGGCCGCCGCTGGAGCCAACGCTAATCGGCGCTGAAGTTTGAATCATTGCAATTTGGCCGACTTTTCTGATCCCACTCACCAAGCCGTCACTCATCGAGTTGGCAAGGCCCAGTGGGTTTCCGATGGCGAATACTTTGGTGCCGACAGATGGAACGTCGGGGCCGGCCAACTCCAGTGGACGAGCAACCAAGTGCTCCGCAACTTTGACGATCGCGAGGTCCGCTTCTTTGTCCAGTGAAGTAACACCCACAACGGTCAACTTCGTATTGTCCGCGAGGACGACGTGTCGCGAGTGGGCTTTCTCAATGACGTGGTAATTGGTAGCAAACAAGCCCCCTCGGCTAACCAGAAAGCCTGAACCGCTGCTTACGGTCTTGCCTTGTCGATCTTGAACCACCACCTGCACAACCGCAGGCGAACTCTGGGCAAAAATCGTCGTTTCCGAGGGATTTCCGCCTGCGATCCACAATGCAGTTAGGATTGCGATGAAGGCGGCGACAAAGATGGCAAATTTGGCCGACCATGACAATTGCCGACGATGAGGGTCGGGGTGGAGCTTTGGAGTGTTGCCCGCCCGCGGACCCGCGGACAGAGGATTTGACAGCAGTCGTTCGTCGGCATGAGCGCGTGCTCCCTTGTCCGGACTGAAACCGGTGCATTTGTTCTTGGCTTCCGGGCGAATCACGGTCGGTACAGGGTTTACATATCTGGGAAGGGAGTCAGCGTCGGTACTCATCGTGCCGCCACGAACAAATGTGGCTTTCACTCGCTTCGACATGAGAAAGTAAGGAATCCAAACCCCGACATAGACCAACGACCGGACTATTCCGCTTGCATCAAGACTCGCCTTTAGGACTGATGTACACAGCACCAGGTCGATCAGGGTGAAAAGCCCTTGAGTGACAAGCAACGCAATTACGAGCTTCGGAGCTGTTGACCGACATTGGAAGAAGTTAACGGCGACAAAGATTTGAAAGATGATTATCGCAATCAACAGGAAGTTTTCTATCGCCAACGCCGTCGCCAAATCTGGTGCTGGGTGACCGGCCAGCAACATAACATTCTGAAAAACCGACCAGGCCATGAAAACCGGCGAGAAAACCAAGCTCAGCGAAAAAAAGGCTAGCCAACCGGCGATCCCCTCAAGGTTCGGGTAAGCGGCCACGGGTGGTATCGGGGGAGCCACCGCGGCATCATCGACTCGTTCAGGGGCCTTTAGGATTGGCCCAGACATCATGTGAGAGTTCTCCGGACGTTCTGCCATGCGGACAGCATCCGATTGCTCAGTCTGACGGTTGTCCCGATATTTGTCCGTGACGCTCAGGTAGACGTACGCAGGGCCATCCTTCCTGGCGAAACCCGCGGCTGCGATGTCGTCGAGGATCTGTTCTTCGTTCGCGGTCAAAGGCGAGACGGACCCGTAGGTCTTCAGAAAGTCGAGTTCCTTCATGTGCTCGATAGTGAACGAGGTAGCTAAGGTGGGTGCAGACAGGGAGCGGTTGTCGGTCATAAGGCACCGTTCTTCTGGCGACGAGGAAAAAGAGCCAAAACTTCGATGCTCAACGGGCGCCCTTCGGGACCGTTGAAGTGTAGGCCACGCCCCAGGACAGTGCGTTGACGTGGTTTAGAGTTCCTCCGTTTCCTGAAGGCGGGTCACGCGTAATTGCCCACGTAGACCATTTCAATTCCCGGGACTGGTTCGCCAGGGGCGACCATTCCGAATGCATTAGAGCGAAGTGTCAGTTCAATTTGCTGTCCTGAAGCGGAAACCCCAAATTCAATCACCGACGCGTCCGAAGGTAGGTTTGCCATCCATCGCGGGCGATTTCCGCGGATGGAATCCAGGAGATCGCGTTCGTAGATCCGGACAATTTTGACCGGGCCAGAAAGGGCCTCCTCTCCGGATTGGCCGCTCTTCGAGTCGTCGGCCGGCTTCTGGTGCTTAGGCGGTTGGCTCTTGGGGGTTTGGGCAGGTGATTCCGCGTTTAGGCCGGCTTCGAGCCGTCCAAGCACTTCTGCAAATGCCAACAGGTTCTGCTGAGCCAATAATTTGAACGCTTTAGCAGTATGCGTTGGCGGTCTGGCGTCCGGATCCATGTACGTTTTGAAGGCCCAGCGCATGTCTGCCAGCACGGTGGAACGCCGTCCAGTTCCTGGTGGCCTACCCGATCGCTTACCGTCCAGGTGCTTCGTTTCACCTCGTGGCATAGCTTTCCCCCGAAATGACATTCGATCACTTCTGGGAATTGTTGGGGATTACTCGCTGGATCTCAAGGCCAGGCACCTTCGCTTGGCCTGGTGGCTACAAATGCGTCGGCTGTCCGTACAAACCAGGCTTGGTATATACGCCCGCGGAATCGCCGAAAGGATGATTTGCTTAATGTTTGTGTCATTTCCAGGCTTCCAGGAGTTCTGTAGTGACGCAGCCATCCCTGACGTCAGTTTGTGGGGGGAGAGGCGGCGGGAGTTATGCACTACCGACTTTTGCCCGATTCGGCCATTTTGCGTCCCCAGAGGATGTTCGTTCACTTCATTGACATTCGAGGCACGCGCATGTGTAGGAATCGATGGCGTCGGGGCCTGCCACCAGCGGCAAAGGTCAGCCTGGGACGAGGGCAGTGAACTATGCTTGAGCATCCACGGTTCACTGGAGAATGGAATGCCCGAGATTCCCGAGCGCCGCGTACTCTTTCATTTGAACTGGCACTATGTCGTGCTCTGCGCCGGCCTCTTCTGCTTTGGGCTCTTGGCGGTGTTCGTCCCTTGGAAGAACTCGCACTACGGCAATGCCCGAGGCTACTCGTTCCTCTGGGCGCCGATCGACGGATGTAGCGTGGACTTGGCCCGACAAATCATGCCCTTGCTGTTCGTCATGCTAGCTACCGGAGCAGGCGTTTACCTGACCAGGGGCATATCGACTTGGCCGATACTTGCGCCTGAACGAGCCTCGGAACTTCCTCAACTGCCACTGCCTACCCCGGCCCCGGCAGTCGTTTCACCTCTTTCCGAGGGAGAGCCAGTAGACCAACCTGGGATTGGAGGGTTTATCGTAGTCTTGCTGATCGCCGTAGTGTCGGCAGGCATCTTCATTTCGGTTGTTGCCGTGCAATATAACGGCCAGAAGTTGCAGGCCGACGAAAGACCCTCAGCTAAAGCAGCGCCCGTTCGGTGAGGGCAGACAGGCCTTTGTTGCGTATTTTCTTCCGCATGAATCTTTCGTACAAAATGCGTCCGGCCAAATCAGGAGCCGCCGCTACCAGCCGACAAGAGCCGGCACGCAACCACTTGCTTGAGGCCGGGCAACCTGCGAATCAAGCCGGCAAGAGGCGCCGGCGTCACTGACAAGCTATGGTCATTTGCGGATTTGATGAACGAGCTTGATGCTAGCTGACTTTGGCTTTTCTTAGGTCGGCGAGACACCAAGTTCCCGTCGCCCGAAACGCTACTTCGACGAATTTGGCCGGCAGCTTAACCTTCTTCTTCTCCGGCCTTTCGGAGAGCTTCAAGGAATTCGTCAAGTCGATAGACCTTGGATTTGAGGTTTCCCGCATCGGTGGGGTCGAGGGTGACATGGATAAGTCCTCCATCATTTGCCACCTCCACTAATTCCCGAAAGCTAACCAAGTCTTCGATAGGTTGCGGCCTGAGGTTGTTGCACGCTTTGTCTTCTATGTATTGCTGAGCCAAATCCTCGTCCGTGAAAAAGCCAAATACCATGCCGAGTCTTATGTCAGTGAATCCGGTGTAAGCGTCCAAGCCAACTTCTAAAAATCTTGCCGAATCCACCATTACCCAAACAGGAAAGTCGAATTCATGCCCGTCAAACAGAGTGACCGTGACCATATTGTGTTCCTAGAAATGGGCAAACCCGCCTTCCGAGCCGCGTGGAACACTTTCCGCGACAAGGAGGGCGGGTCAATCGGGTAGCTACTCCCGACGTCCCGATGGTCATTCTAATCGCGCAGCAGGCGCTCGCAAGCGGTTGGCCTCTACCTCTCAGCGCCCCATCACAAGGCTCGGCCCACCATAAACAGTGTCTCGGAAGAGCGGCAGATAAGGCACCGGGACCTGCTCCCAGACGCCAGGTAGTGTGGTAACAGTCTGGACCGATCCCAGGAATGGGTCCCGTACCCGTACGTACACTCCAACCAGCGTTGCCGCCCGAAACCCATGAAGCCGAGGAGAGGGAGTTAAGCATGGGAGTCCCAACCGCGAAGGTGGGGTGGTGTGGCTCAATCCTGCACAGCAGGCCGGGAAACGGGACCCTTCGTTATCACCTCTTGCACGCTGACACGCCAAAACCCATGAATTCAGAGAGCGGTGGTTAATTCGGGTGTCCCACGCCTCGAACGGGGGGTGGTGTGGCTCAAAATCCACAGGATCAGGCCGCCCGTCTTTCCTCAACACTTCGCGCAGGGCGCGACCGGCCAAACTGGTGTGAAGCGTCGCCCTTGAAACCAAACATGCGGAAAAACCTAGGAACGAGCGGAAAAACAGGGGAGGAACAGCCTGGAAGCAAGGCGCGAACGTGCGCTCATTAGCTCGAGATCGGTCGCGAAACGGCGCTGGTTGACATCACTTGTAATTAGTAGAGGCGAAACGAGCTGGCCGCGTGCTAGCACCAAATGGTCTTATGGCCTCTTGCGATTAACAATGACACGCTACGGGCCAGGCCGGGCTTGGCCGCGGGGCGTGAGCGATATCACTAGGCGGCGGTTGTCCAACCAAGGCAAACGATGATTGCCGGCGTTCAATTCATCAATGACCGGCAACAGATCCTCCTGCCCAGTGAACGGATCCAGGTACACAATCAGTGCCTCGGGCGTTTCGTACAACTGTCCAGGTCGATTGAAGAATTTGCGTCGCAGGGTGCGTACATGGTCGCCGACGTGGTCGGGTCCCAACGACTCCGCCAAGTCAGCCACCGCGTTGTACACCAATGCCACCAGCCAGCCGATCATCTGCAAGGGGCCGCGATGAAAACGCGGCCGCTTCCGGTCCGGGCTCTCCTTGTCATAACCACCAGGCGTCGCATCCACCATCAGATCGTGCACTTCGACGCGATGGCCCTGCTCATGGTTCTGCCGGGCACGAAAGAGGGGCAAGAGATCCTCCGGTTCGCCCATGCTCGTCGTGTACAGGGGGTGCCAGCGGTCCTTCTTGGGGCCCGGACGAATTTCTCGGCAGACGATAGTGCGAATCGCCTGATCGGGATTCTCGCCTTTGAGCACCGTCTGCGTTTCGGCCAGACGGACTTCTTTGGGTGGAGCGCCGACACACACGCCGGGGTCTTCGACCGATACGAACAAGCCGCTGGGCAATTGCTTCCAAACCTTCATGCGGTGTGGGTAGCGACAGGCGCGCAGGGTAATATCCAAGTCGGTGTGTTGGTCGACCAAGTCCCACAACGCCCGCACCCCCGCGTCCGACTTGCCTGCGCCGGCATCGAACAAGGCGTGCAAGCTGCGTGGCCGGCCCTGACGCATCACCTGTTCCGCCAGCGGCACCGCCAGTTCCTGCAAGTTGACGTTGCCCGGGGTGCCGCGCACGCTCAGGAAACGGCCGCGGATCAGGTCGTAGCCGGTGAACAGTTTCTCGCATCGCATGTACTTGTTGCGCGTGGTCACGTAGCCTTTGCCGATGTGGAATTTCCGCGTCCAGCGTGGGATGGTGTGCTCGTCGAAGCTCACCAACGCGTCTTCGTTGCGCAGTAAGTGCCAAGGGCACGTGCGGCGGCAAAAGGCATCGACCTCATACCAAGAAAGGTGCCGACGCCAGCGCCGACCGTGTGACGCGACGGACAGCGACGATCGCCGCACAGCCGGGCAAAGCCAGCGTCTTCCATCTCATCCAGATGGAAGATGCGTTCCATGCCGATGACCAAAGCGAAGATGCTGGTCAACAGGCCCTGCCGCAAGGAGCCGTATTCATCCGCGAAACATTGCTCGGCTACGGCCAACCAGTTCAAGGCGGACGGCATCAGCAGGAACGCCCCCGCGTGTTGCGTCGGCGTCGAGAAAAAGGGGGAGGCGGCAGCGGCACAGGCTGGTTCGGTTGGACCGAAAGCGGCTCGGCGGGTGGGCGATCTGCGCTGGCCCGGGGAGCTGTTGCTTCGGCTCGCGCGGCCCGGTCCAGGCCGAACTTTTTGCAAAAGTGGTACAAGGCCACCGTGGACACGTGCACGCCCCAGGTGCGCTCGATGAAGTCGAGGATGTCGTAGCGGGTGGCGTCGGTATGACTCAAAATGAACTCGGCGATGGGGCCGGCATAACGCGGCAGCAGCTTGCCGTGAGGCCGACCGGCCAGGCGATGATGCGCTGCCTGAATCGCCTCCTTGGAAGAAACGCCTTGTTGATGCGAGGCCGTGGGCCGGCTGATGCCGACCAGGCGGGCGATCTGCGCGATCTTGAGTCCGGAGCCGCAGTGCAACAAGAAATGGCTGAGCAAACGCGTCGAATAGTAATCCGTGCCCAGCCGTTCGCGGAAGCGAAAAGCCGCCTGCAAAATGGCGGTCTGCTCGACCGTCAAACCATCCGCGGGAACATCAGCCTGAGTGAGCCATTGATTGAACGCGTCGTCCCTGATCGCCATAGCAATACCTCCGTGCAGCTGCACGATAGTATATGCCGTAGCGACCGGAGGTTAATGGTCAGGACAGAAAAAACCGTTTGGTGCTAGTAACACGCGGCCGGCTCTGAACAAAAGTTCCCTGTTTGAGAGGGTTCTCATGTCTGAATTGAGCGTATTGGAGCAGTGCGCCGTCAGTCAACGGCATGGCCAACCCGGCCATCTTTTAGACGTAGCACCCGCCCGGTGATGGGCAGAGGATTATCTTCAGGGATCATGCCCCGGAAGCTTCTTCGCCGTGAGGCATCGGCCTTTGGAGAAGTCTTATCATTTGGTTGAGCCTGGGCAGATTTTGCTTGCTCAGCCGCTACATCTTCAAGCACCCGCTCTGGAATTCGATCGATGAGTCCTGCGCGAAAAAGAGCCGGAGCATTGCGTTGGGAAGGGATAAGCGCCAACGTGACGCCACCAATTTTCCTCGTACCTTCCCCCCTGAAACTGGATGAAAGGTCTTGATTCAAGAGCAGACCGGCATTTAATTCCAAGTCTGTTGCCTCGCCTGCCCCCTCATTGGAAAAGCTGTCCCCTGAAAGTATTTGGGCCTTCCATTTCAAGAACGCTTTTTCCGAGCCGAAGCGATGAAGTGGAAAGGTGCTTCCGGTACGCAACGCGGGATGGATCTCTATCATCTTAGCACGGTCCGGTTGCTTCATGCCTTTTGCTTGATCTGCGCTGGGTTCCGACCACGGCCTGTGAGCATGCCTGGTGCCTCCCTAGCCACAAACACGCTGATCAGGGTGGCGTTCGTCTCTCTGCTGCCCGCACCGCCGATGCCGCCCTGATGGTGGCAAGCCGCGCACGACTGCGCATTGAACACCGGTCCAAGCCCGTCGCCGGCAAAGCTGCGCTTGTCGCCATGGAGCCATTCGCGCGCGAACAACTCCTTGCCCGCGGCCAAGGAATCGGCTTCCTTCTCAGGGCCCGGCTCGGCGTCCGCAGCCCCGCCCATCCAGATGGCTAGCAATCCCACTATCGCGACAATGCCAACACGAAGATGACTGTTCGGGCGCATATCGGCCATCCTTTCCGCAAGCGAAATAGGTGCGAGCCACGATGCTGATTATCAACCCCTGGTTTCCAAGGTGTCAATCAGAAGCACCACGCTCCCAACAGTTGAGGCGGCGCTAGACCTTTCGCCGTCTCAACGGCTATCCGGTGCTGGCACCGCAAGTGACTGCAGGAAGAGTTCGATTTGGAATTGTTCTCGCGGCTTCAGGTTATCAAACCTTTGTGCGGCCGAAAAACCTTCACCGCGGTGCATCAAGATAGCATCTGTGATGGTGTCTGCGCGGCCATCGTGCATGTAAGGCGAAGAGTCGCGCAGCCCCCACAACGGCGGCGTCCGCCATTCTCGCGCGTCGGCTCCAAACTTAGGTTGTGTCTCCTTGCTCTTCTTCGCTGTGGCACTGATCTTTGCAGGCGCTGGATCTTTATCTCCTGCAGATTTTACGGCTTCAATAGTCGTGCCGTAAAAGCCGGTGCCACTCATCGATTGTCCCATGTCGTGGAGAAGGAGATCGCTGTAGATACCGGTTACGTCTCCCAGTTTGGTCCGGTGGCAATCAGCGCATCCAATGGCTGCGAAGTGCTTTTGTCCTGCCTCGATCTCGGCCGCATGCTGGGCGTTTTCGGAAGGGCGAACCACTGGTCGCGGCAGCGATGCGATGAACTGGACGAGGCAGTCACATTGCTCTGACGTCAGATCGAGCCCCGGCGCTTTGTAGTTCTTTATCCAAGCAGGAGCGGCCCGTGAGAATCCCGGCACTTCTAACCCAATCTCACTGGAACAAGCCTGGAGAGTGAATTTGCGCAGCGTGGCCATGTTGCTTTTCCAGCCAAAGCGCCCAATCCTGCCATCCTTGAGAATCGCCAAGCGCCCACGAACCGGAAGCGCCGGTTCGCCCATTCCAAAACGGTTCATTCGTACAGAAGTCGGCTGCTCCTTATTGGCAGTTTTGGCCTGATTCACCGATGCCTTTGCTTGTTCAGCAGCAACATCCTTCAGCACCTGATCGGGGATGCGATCGATAAGGCCGATGCCAAATAAACTCGGAGTATTTCGTTCCGATTGAATGAGCGTCACACTGACATTGCCAACGTTTCTGGCACCGACTCCGAAACCCATTCCCCCAAAGCCTCCAAACATTCCAACGCCACCTCCAATGCCTCCAATGCCCCCGGCTCCGAAATCAAAGCCATGAAAATCGCGGTCCATGGTGCCAAGTTTCTTGGTTTTCCAATCTTGAAAGCCTTCCTCGAGGCTAAAGCGATGAAGCGGAAATGAACCTTCGGTCCGAAGTGCCGGGTGGATTTCGGCAAGTTTGGAGCGATCCAGCTGATTGTCCGGCGCCAGGATTTTGTGGACAGAAACGCCTGAAGTGATTTGGACCTGAATATTAGCCCGAGGAACGGAAATAACGAATGTACTCACGATCGTGGCGTTGGATTCCTTCGGTCCGGACCCGCCAACACCCCCTTGATGGTGGCAGGCCGCACAGGACCGTGCATTGAATACAGGCCCTAGCCCGTTGCCTGCGTGGCTGCGCTTGTCGTTCGGAAGCCATTCGCGTGTGAACAATTCCTTTCCTATTTGCAGGGCATCGTTCCCCGGGTCGGGCTCAGGTCGAGCCCCTGCATCGCCGCAAGCCCAGACAGCAGCCAGTCCTACGAACGCGACAACTCCAAGACGTAGCTGAATTCTCGGGTCCATTTTTGCCATCCTTCCCGCGAGCAACGTAAGTGCGAGCCTCGCTACTGTTTATCAACCGGTGGTTTTCGGAGTGTCAATAAGGAACGCAAGTTCCGCTTGAGCTTGCGCCGCCTGGGACTGAAAAATCTGAAAACGACTTAGATCGGGGATTTGGCCAGAGCTGCTCTTGAATACGAAAATGAGCCGATTGAGGTAACTGCGCGTTTCAGGCAACCGCCGCTACACCAAGCCGGCGCTTCCGCAACTTCCACCACAGGGCAGCCAGGCTTATCCAGGCACCGAAAGATGCCCAGGCCCAGGGGGTGAAGTATTGCCACCGCGGCGGAAGGTCATATTCGTAGCGGCCTTCATCGGTGAAGGAGATCAGGCGGTAGCCGGCGTCGCTGAAAGCGGTTCGCTCCCCGCCTACAATATCCCGCCATGTCTTGTCGGTTTGCAAGTCAAGGAGAGCAAGACGATTCTCTGGATGGAAGTTGTGATTCCGCATCCATTTGTCAAGCCATTCAAACCGCCCGCCCATAAAGCCGACTAGAGGATGAAGCCGACGATACTCGCAGATCAAGAAACGACCATTCGGACTAAGTTTGATGGGTATGGCACTCTCTCCGGGGATGGCACATGTTTGCTGAATGCGCCCGTCTTCAAGCGAGCGAGTGAACAAAGTTTTCGAATCTTCAGTCAATCGTACCAGGACGGGTGGATTCCCAGGTCCGCCCTGCGAAATCACCGGACTTCCAAGTTGGTTTGTGGATTCTGGCAATGACTTGGACAACGTCAGGTCCATTTGATTCGAAGCGAGATCCCAGACTTCCCAGTCTCCAGTAAATGCAAGGACTTTGGGGCGATTGTTGGAATCGAAGAAGCAACCAAATATGCTGCCCGGTCCCGAAAGCTCGAATTTAGCAAGCGTGCGATGCTCAATCAAATCCACATGAAAAGCCCGATTGAAGGAGTGAATCAATAACTGCCGACCGCCTTGTGCGAAAACGGTATTGGCGCCAAAGCCATTGCGGTCACCTTTTTGCCAGGGCACTTCGATCGAAGTGATCTCTGCTTTGCTGGAGCTGAAATGGCGAACGAGGAGTCGATCGAGTGCACCGGTGAACAAGGATTCCCGGTCAGGGCTGATTTCGAAGTGCCATCGGGATTCAATTCCTCCCTGAAAGGAACCCCGCATTTGCATCGTAGACGTGTCAATGACCTTCGCGCTCACTTCCTTCTCAATCCCAACTACATGGTCGGATGTGGATGGCGAAACAGTGATGAAACATCGTCCGCTGAGACTTAGACCCAAAAAGGCAGGCTTGCCGTTATCAGTTGGGCGGCCATTATACGGCGCCATGCTGAAACCCAGTCGATTGATAGGGATGAATTCATGTGGCTCCGGCCCGCCGGTGGTAAAGAACAAACCAAAGGTCAACAAACCCAAGGGAGCCAGCAGAAGCCCCGCGCTCCAACGAGCCACTCGACGGCTAAACTCTGCCACCCTAATTCGCATGAGCTTCTTGCTCCCACCTGTTGTTGCGGTTGGAAGTCTTTCCCCTTGTCAGCGAACGTCCTGAGATGGAGCCGCCAACGACTGAAGGAACAACTCAACCTGCTGACGCTCGCGCGGATCTAGTTTGAAGAATCCCTCTGCTGCCAGCATGCCTTCGCCACCATGCAAAGCCACTGCGTTCGTGATCGAGTCTGCCCTTCCATCGTGCAAATAGGGTGCGGAATCGCGCAGGCCCCAGAGAGGCGGCGTCCGCCATTCCCGGGCGCGTGGCGCCGGACTTGGGCGGTTGTTCCTTGGCGCCCTGGGATTCAATTCGCACAATTACGGGCAACGGATCTGGATTATTGGCTTTAGCCGCGACAGTAATGTTGGTTCCGTAGGAGCCGGCGTCGCTTAGTAATTGCCCCATATCGTGGAGCAGGAGGTCACTATAGAGCCCGTCTAGGTCGCCCAACTTTGGCCGGTGGCAGGCCGCGCAACCAATATTAGAAAAGAGCCTCTTTCCAGCGGCAATTTCCGCAGCATGTTGCGGCGTCTCGGCGTGACGCTGCACGGGTTTGGCAAGAGAAGCCACGTAGTGTGTCAACCGGTCGCACTGTTCCGCTGAGAGATCGAGTCCCGGCGCTTCATACTCTTTCTTCCAGGGCGGCACGGCTCGCGGAAAGCCTGGCACTTCCAGACCAAGCTCCGATGAACAAGCCTGAAGGGTAAACTCGCGCAGATTTGACATTTGGCCTTTCCAACCGAAGCGCCCGACCCGACCATTCCGCAGGCGTGCCACGCGACCTCTCACCGGGAGTGCTGAAAGGTCCACCAGCACGACTGCCTCATCCATTCCCGGCTCCGTTGGCTTGTCATTTGCCTTCGGCTCATTCTTAGGCAGAGCATCGGTGGCCCTCGCCTGTTCAGCCGCTACCTCTTCGATTGCCATTTCCGGAATTTGCTCGATGAGACCGGTGCCGAAAAGAGGTAGGGGATTTCGTTCCGACAAAACTAGCGTCACGTACACATTCCGAACCTGTATTTGGATTTTGCGGCCTTTCTGATCAAACGTGGAACGAATGGACCGCCCCCTGCGCTTCACCCAATGAGTGACTGGCAATTCCTTCGAGCACTTCCTCGAAACTGCTTTGGCCCGATCGGCAAAACGCGTTCTCTCGAAAAGTTGTGTCTGCCACTTCGTATATTCTTCGTTCACGCCATAAGCGATGAAGTTGGAAAGAACTTTGGGTACGTAAGGCGGGGTGGACTTCCGCAAGAGTCGCTCGATCCGGCTGCTGCGTTGATTCCGCAGCATTGGAACCCGAGTCGTGCCGCACGAAAGCGCTCACAATTGTGGTGTTTACTTCTTTGGGGCCAGCACCGCCAACGCTGCCCTGATGGTGGCAAGCCACACACGATCGCGCATTGAAAACTGGTCCAAGTCCATCGCCCGCAAAGCTGCGCTTGTCGCCATGCAGCCATTCGCGGGTGAATAATTCCTTGCCTGAAGCCTAGGGCCTCTTTCTCCTGATCGGCGCCAGGCCCGGTGCTCGCAAACCCCCCGAGGCAAACAATGGTCAACCCTACGAACGCGAAAGCGCCACGACGCAGATGACTCTTCAAGTCCATTTTTGCCATCCCTACTGCGGGTGAATTGGGTGCGAGCCCTGCACTGGAGGCTGATTATCAGCCCCTGGTTACCAAGGCGTCAATGGGGAATGGCCGCGGAGGGGGCGCCGGCGCACGAAATGACAAATACGGCCGACAAAAAATCTTGGACAAAAAATGAATTGATTATATTTGTGTCCCAGATTTTTTTGTCAGCTGATTTCGGACGCTTCCTCCCGCTCATTGCTTCAAACTTTGTGGGTCGAGTCCCAAATGGCTATCCTGCGGCGGGAGACTACTTGGTTCCGGGATATGTCCAATTCGCTTCCAGCTCCACGGCGCGATCGGCGCCAAGGAACTTGGCGTCGAAATACTGCAGGCAGCCCGTATGGCCGAGCAGTGAGAACTTGATCGGTGCGCGAGTGAAAGCCGCGACGGTCGACCAACGGTATGTACTGGCATCATCGGCAAGCATGAGGGATATGTCCGCATATTGGATTGGGTAGCGCGTTCCACGCCAGGTGACGTGATGGGTAGATTCGGGGAGAGGTGTGCCGCCGATCAAATCCAGAAAGTCCATCGGAAAGAGGCATTCGTCGCTTCCAGTGTCTAGCACGGCGTTGGCTCGATGGCGTGTCTCGGTGGGACCAACAAGAGTGACGCGGACAACTGGACGGAAGCGGAAACGGGTGCTGGGCGGCAGGTTAGGTGGAGATGGCTGAGCGAGGGGGCGAGACACGTACGGAATGTTGAGCATCAAATGAGTCCTCCGCCGTAGATGGTGTCCTCCTCGGGCACGCCCTCAAACAAGACGTCTTGCAGCTCATAGCCGGCCGCCTTCACCAACTCCGCCAGGGTTTTTACCTCTTCATGAGCAGCAACAATGTGGCTGCCATCCGGGCTAAACGCGACCCATTTGCCTTTATACTTGAGCAACTCTTCCGGTGGAAACTCGGTGGGTTTGCTCGCTGGTCTGACGGTCATGATTGTCTCCTTGGAAAGAACGGGCACTCATTTGCCAGTATACTCGATAAGACGGTTGGTTGGGATGCACCATGGCTCAGAACAAGCCAACAAAGGGCGAGCCTGGAGGGTCAGCGACCGGAGTACATAAGTGTTTTCTGGGCTAAGTTCTCCGGTCGCTGATTGACGCTCCCGGCTCGCCTGTCAGAAACTGTTACCCCCACTCGGACGTTTTGAACCATGTCCTGGATCTTGCTTGGTCGCGGTCGCAACATAAGTTACAGTCTGTTCTTGTGGAATTTGCAAGCCAACTGATGGGGATACACTCGAGATAGAGCATGGAAGGCTACACTGCCGCCCGAACGTGTGTGTGTTGCCGCGCAATGCAACGCATCCGCGACAAAAATCGAATGCCGAAGGATAATGCCATGAAATACCGCTATCTTGCCGTCCTCCTGTCGTCGGCGATCACCGGTTCGACCGCCTTCGCAGAATCGTTTACGGTCACCGTGAAGGTCGTCGACGCCAACAAGAACCCCGTTGCCAAGGCCAGCGTTTCACCCTTTTGGGACGTTAAAGATGGCGTCATGACCGTCCCCGGGGAGAAACCGAACGTCACCGATGCGGCTGGCAAGGCAGTCCTCCGCGTGGACAATTGGAATGAGAAACGGCCGGTGTTGGTTCTGTCGGCTGACTTCAAACTTGGAGCGATCGTCGGCGTAAGCAAGGGAGACGATGGTAAGGAACTTACGCTCACGCTTGGGCCGACTGTTCGCGTGAAGGGCAAGATGGCGTGCAAAGAGCTTAACCGCGCCGACCTGGGCTAACACTTTGGTGACCGTCGAGGGCTACCGGCCATATTTCGTGCAGAACACCACCGAGTCTGCCTCTTTCGAATTTGTGCTGCCTGCCGGCAATTACAAACTCGGCAGTTATGGCGTGGACGTCATAAAAGTCAATCAGTCCGTGAATCTGGTAGGCGGAGAGTCCATCAAGGATCTCGGCACGATCGACATGAAAGCCAGCGAGATTGCCAAGCTGCGCGGCAAGCCTTTGCCCGACTGGGTGATCGCCGACGCTCGCGGCGTGAAAGCGGATGTGAAGGTGTCCGACTATCGAGGCAAATGGCTGCTCGTCGAATTCTGGGGCTGGTGGTGCGGCCCCTGTGTTGCCGGCAGCTTGCCGGAACTGATCGGCCTCTATGAAGATCATGCCGGCGACCGCGACAAGTTCGCCATCATAGCTATCCACGAGCGCAACGCGAAAACGTTCGCCGAGGTGGATAACAGACTGCGGCGGATCAAGGAACACTACTGGCAAGACAAAGATCTGCCCTTCCCTGTGCTTTTGGATGTCACCGGCAAAACGGCGGAGTTGTACAGCATCTCTGGTTACCCGACTGGCCTGCTCGTCGATCCGGAAGGCAAGCTGGTGGGAGAAGCGTCAGCTCACGATTTGGAAGCGAAACTTCCACCCCTGCCGCTGACGAAACGGTGGGCGCGGCAACGGGATCTTTACAAGAATGTGATGTGGACATTCGAGCCGAGCAAAACCACAGTTACTCAATTCGCCAACTTGCTCAAACGATTTTCGAATTCTCCCATTGAGTTAGACACCGAGGCTCTCAAAGCTTGTGGTCTGAATCCTCAAGGCCCACTGCCCGGCGTTGTGGTCGGCGTGGGAATGACGATGAGAAGCATCGAAGAGCTGTTGCTGGCCCCACACGGGCTTGGTATCGTGCCCTCCCCGGACGGTAAGAAGCTGCTCATCACCAAACGGACGAGCACCAAGGAAGCAGAATCGTATTTTCAGAAGCTGCATTGCCGAGAAATCAACGACCGCCTCGACCATGGCTCCGCGGCAGCCCAGCTCAAGAACGCGAAGCCTCTCTCGATCAAGGACCTGCCATTAATCGACGCCATCAAGCTGATTAATCAGGAATTCGACGTGCCCATCGCTCTGGATGCCAAGGCAATGCACGCAAAAAAGCTGGACCTCAAGGCAAAAGTCACCGGCATCATAAGCCCCGGCAACCTGCGCCAATCGTTGACCAAGCTGCTCGAGCCGCACGGCTTGACGATTGAGGTTCGAGATGAGGTGGTGCTGATGTTACCGAAGGGGGAGTAGTCTAGGGCATGTTTTCGAGACCTTGAGCCGCCAATCTTCACTGAGAGGACATCGTAAAAATGGAGCGTGTCATCTCCGCCTAGGTCGACCGCTTGGGCACAGTTAGTGCCGCTCCAATTGTTCGACACCGCGCTCGAGTTCTGTTAGCGGCCAGATGCGAATCGTTCCGTGGCTCGAAGTGATGAGCAATTTGCCATCGTGGCTAAAGTTGGCCAAGAAGTCCGCTCCGTCGTGCGGTTTCCAGGTTGCCCATAGTTCACCTGTCTTCACATTCCACAAATTGAGGTCCCCGACGTGCTCGCCGATTCTGGCGGCAACCAGCCAGCCAGCTTGCAGATGCAAGGCTAACGGCACCACCAGGAACTCCTTCAAACTCGACGAGTCCGACAGCTTCAGTCGCCGAAGGAGCTTTTGCGTGTCGGTCTCGTATATCCCAAGCCCGAGATCCTCAAACGGGGGGTCCAACTGATTGTCCTTCAGGACGGCAGTTTGGTAATGAATAAAGTGTTGACCATCCGGGGTGAAGATGAGACCGTCCCAAACCCACTTCCGCGTCCACGCCTTTTCCACATTTCCTTTAGCGACATTCCAAAGCTTGATCGTATTCTCACTCTCCGTGACCGCGAAACGTCCATCCGCGACCAACTTCAATTCGAGCAAGCCGCCAGTCTCATCGGCACCTTCATTCCAGACGGCCAGCCGCTGCCTGTTCTCCAGGTCCCACCATTCCAGGCGATAGCGGTCGCCGTCGAATTGAAGCCTCGGCGAGTTGCCACCCTGGGGAAGCATTTCCGCGGGATGAAGAGCGATCAGGGCGTGCCGGCCGTCGCCGGCGAACGCCGAACGCCCAATCTGGCGAAATCCACTTTTATTCTTGGCTGGCGCCGCCGTCTCCGGCAACGACAGAAATAGTTCCAACGGCTGGGGCTCGAGACGATTGAGATAGAAGGTTTGGCGGTAGTTCGTCTTGTCACTGTCAATTCGCGTCACCCAGATCGATCCATCAGACCTACACTCGGCATTCCCATGCAGGTCTTTCGCGATCAGATCCAATACAACCTCATCGCCTTTCGACACGACCTGCCAGAGGGTATTGCCACAGGCCAGTCGCCGACCGGAAGGAGACAGCGTGAGTGGCCCTGAGGACGGGCACCGCGTAAGATCGGGGGGCATACTTCAACTCGAAGATTTGAATGGCTTCTCCACGCCACCGCTCGTCGACCCAGAGAGATCGAGCCTGCATGAGCATAGCTGTGGCATTTCCGGGCTCATTGTGTTGACGATATTGTTCGGCTCTTTGCATTAATTGCTGGTACTTGAGATCTCTACCTGAGCGATAGATGGAGATCTCGTTCCCTGCCCACAGGAGGAGAAACCAGGCGGCCAGGCCGCTGATCGTGGCCAGGACTGGATTGCGCCGACACCAGCACAGAGCCGGCCAGGCCAACGGATGCACCGGGCCTCAATCGGTTCGGCAGCGCAACCACCGTTCCAAATCTTCCGCCAGCGCCTTCGCAGAGCCGTATCTCTTCGCTGGATCCTTTTCTAGGCATTTCAAGCAGATCGTTTCCAGGTCGAGGTCGATCCGGGGATTGAGTTTTCGAGGTCGTTCCGGCTCACAATCGAGAACTTGCAAGACAGTGTCCAGCGGCGTGTCCGCCCGGAACGGCGGCCGGCCGGTCAGCAGTTCGTAAAGAATGGCCCCAAGGCTATAGACATCAACGCCGGTTGTGAGCACCTTCTCCGAGCGCGCTTGTTCGGGTGGCATGTAGCTCGGCGTGCCGACGATGCTCCCGGTCCGCGTGTGGCCCGGATCGCCCTCGACGCGCCTGGCAAGGCCAAAATCCGTCACATTGGGTTGGCCATGGGCATCGATGAGGATGTTGCCCGGCTTCAAGTCCCGATGCAGAATCCCGCGCTGATGAGCATGATGCACCGCCCGCGCAATCGTCGCCACCAACTCTGCCGCCTTCTTCTGGTCTTCTTTACTCGCCCCTCGCCCCTCACCCGCCGCCACTCCTTGGGCCAGGCTGCCGCCCTCGACCAGCTTCATGCTGAAATAATGCTGCCCCTCGTGTTCGCCGACTTCGTAGATCGGCACGATATTGGGATGGTCCAGGTTCGCCGCGGCTTCCGCCTCTCGGTGGAAGCGGGCGACGTCTTCCGAGGAAGCGAGCTGGCCTGTGAGGATCATCTTGAGCGGCGACGATGCGATTGAGGCTGACCTGCCGGGCACGATAGACCACGCCCATGCCGCCGCGGGCGATCTCGTCGAGAAGTTCGTAGTCGCCGAAGTAGCGGACCTTGCCCAGCGAGGGGCTGAGCGGCGTCGGACTGGGCGACAGCGTGGGCGCATCGTGCAATGCTGTGTTGGGAGCCAATGCCTGCTGCAACGGCCGCTGCCAGTTTTTCCACCTGATTCTGGCCGGCGAAGAACGCTGCTAATTCTGAGGCCAGCTCCGGATAACGCGCCAGCCATGCTTGCTGGTCGGGCGTGTGCCCGGCTTCGACTGCCTTCAAATAGGCGGTCACGACTTCATCCAGATGCTGGTTGCCGGCTGATGGGTCGGGGGGCTGATTCGGCATATCTACCTCGTGGATGAAGCGGCTAATGCTTGCATCTTCGGGACCGGTGATGCATCCCACAATTTCACCGTCTTATCGGCGCTGCCGCTGGCTAAGGCGCGTGCCGTCGGGGCTGAAGGCTACGCTCAAAACCTCGGCTCGGTGTCCCTTAAGGGAAAGGATTTCTTGCCGCGTGGTCAGCGTCCAGACTTTCACCGTCTGATCTTGCGAGCCGCTGGCGAGACGCTTGCTGTCAGGGCTGAAGGCGAGGCATGTTACTGGGTTGCTATGACCCTTCAGCAAGAAGAGCTCCTCACCCGTATTGGCGTCCCAAAACGCAATCGTTTTATCGAACAATGCGCTGGCCAACCATTTGCCGTCAGGGCTGAACGCAACTCCAGAGATCATATCGGTAGGTTTGCAACTGAAGATCTTCTGGCCCGTGGTCGCGTCCCAGACATCCAGCCTGCCGATATTGTCTCCACTCGCGAGCCGCAGCCCGTCAGGACTAAACGCGACGCTGGTGGCAATGAGGGTGTTCTTCGTTTTCGTGAAAGTGAGAAGTTCCCGCCCATCTGTCGTATCCCATACTTTTACTGTTTGATCGTGGCTGGCACTCGCCAATCGCTTGCCGTCAGGGCTAAGCGCCAAGGCATAAATTAGCCCCTTGTGTCCCAAGAAAGTGAGGGTCTCCTTGCCGGTGGCAGCTTCATAGGCTTTAATCGTCCCATCATGATGGCCGCTGAACACCCTTTGACCATCCGGGCTGCAGACTAGGCTGCTCACACCATTGTGGTAGCTTCCGCGAACGCCAGAACCTGGCGCCCAGTTAGCACATCCCAGGTTCTCACCATATTCGAGCCACTAATGAGTGTTTTGCCATCCGGACTGAACGCGACGGCTCGGGCTTCCGAACCGCATGGGCAATCGAGAGCTTCTTTCCCGGATGCCACATCCCATAGGATTACGTTCCCGGCGCCGTCTCCACTTGCCAGGCTCTCGCCATCTGGACCAAAGGCAACACACAAGGCGGCTGTCCGGGTGTCCTTTGTGTTCCCTGATTTGTTGGCCGTTCGTGGTGTCCCAAATCCTGACCGTCCTATCTTCGCAACCGCTAGCCAAGCATTACCGTCCGGGCTGAAGGCCAACCCTATGCTTTGTCCGGCGAGACTTGTCAGGGAAATCGGCTCCCTTCCCGAAAGTTCCAAATCCTGATAACTCGATCGGCGGTACTCACGGCAATCCGCTTGCCATCCGGACTGAAAGCCAGTGTATTAACGGATCCTTTGCCTTGTGTATTCAGAGACAGGATGTCCTTTCCGCTGGCCAATTCCCACACACTTACCCTCTCTTGACCACGTACTGACCCGGCAAGAAGATGACCGTCCGAGCTTATGATGAGCTCGCCGGCATTGCGGTGACTCTCGCGGGATTCGAAGGACTGAAGTTCGCGGCCGGACAGGCTGTCCCAGGCCTTCACGGATTTGTCGAATACGGTGATCAGACTGCCATCCGGGCGGAACGCTACAAGCCCGCCGGCTTGAGAATATTCCTTTATCGCGAAGAGTTCCCGCCCCGTCGCCACATCCCAGGTTCTCACGATTGCCTGCCACTGCCCATCTTTTGTGGCCTTATCATCGACGGCTAGGCCCGCCACCCTTTTGCTATCGGGGCTAAAAGCTATCTGGTGGAGGTGCACGGGCGTCGTATTCAGCGCTAAGACTTCTTTGCCGGTTGTCCGCTCCCAAACCTTCAGTTCTCCAACTTGGCCTAATATCAGCAAGGTCCCAGCGCTTGCTACGAGCTTCCCGTCGGGGCTGAATACCACGTTGATGACGGGGTTGCTGTGTCCGCGAAGCATTCGCATCCGCGCTGACAAAGCATCGAGAGATAGCCGTGCTCGAAATGCCGGAGGTCCGTTCTGCAAGCGCTGAGAAGGTCTGCTTGCCCAGCGAAGTTGCCGTCTTCCAGGTCACGTTGCGGTCGCGCAATCTGCATGTCGTACTCGCGGGATTCTGCAAGTGACAACTGCTCGTCCTTTTGTCGCTCCGCAATCGTTGCCTGCGTGGCCTGCCTTGAGGCTTCAAGGGCAAAATAGCCGGCGACGCAAGTGCAGGTCAGCAGAATCAAGCCTATAGAAGCAAGCGACGCAGCAATTGCAGGATTGCGGCGGCACCAGCGCCAAAGCCGTTCCGCCCGGCCGACGGGCCGAGCCTGGATTGGCTCGCCAGCGAGGAAACGCCCGAGTTCATCGACCAGTGCCTGCGCCGCGGCGTAGCGTTTTCGCGGTTCCTTTTCCAGGCACTTGAGACAAATGGTATCCAGATCGCGCGGAATGCTGGGATTCAACTGGCGCAGCGGACTGGCTCCTGGTCGATTACCTGCAGAATTGTGTCCAACGGGGTGGCGGCTTGAAACGGCGGTCGACCGGTGAGCAGGCAATAGAGAATTGCTCCCAGCGAATAGACGTCGGACAGTGGACCGATCTCTGCCGCCTGGCCTCTGGCTTGTTCGGGGGCATGTAGCTTGGCGTGCCCAGGGCCGCACCGGAGGCGGTTAATTGTTTCGCGGAGCCCCGCGCACGTTTCCGCGCCGGTCGGCATGCTTGGCCAGGCCGAAGTCAGTGACGCGGGGCTGTCCCATTTTGTCGAGGAGGACGTTTGCTGGCTTCAAGTCTCGGTGAACGACACCCTGTGCGTGTGCGTAGGCAATCGCCTGGGCGATGCCTTTGGTCAGGTTAGCCGCTTCGCGCGGCTGCAACATTCCTGCGGCAATACGATGAGCCAGGCTCTCTCCTTCCACGAAGCCCATCGAGAAGTAGTGAAGCCCGTCCTGCTCGCCGACCTCGAAAATGGGGACAATCCCTGGATGATCGAGCTTGGCCGCGGCCTCGGCTTCAACATGAAATCGGCGCACATCTTCCGGGCTGGCCAGATTGCCGGCCAGGATCATCTTGAGTGCCACGATTCGATTAAGGCTGACCTGCCGGGCACGGTAGACCACGCCCATTCCGCCGTGCGATTTCGTTGAGCAGCTCGTAGTCGCTGAAATAGCGGACCTTGCCAAGTGATGGGCAGCAGGCGGTTCGCCGGGAGCCAGTGTCGGAGCTTGCTGGGCTGCATTTGCCGGGGCAATTGTTGGATGCAATTGTCCCGCCAGTTGCTGGACCTGCTTCTGGCCGGCGAAAAATGCCGCCAGTTCCATCGCCAGCTCTGGATAACGTGTCAACCAAGCTTGCTGGTCGGGCGCCGACCCGGATTCGACCCACTTCAAATAGGCGGTGATCACCTCGTCCAAATGCTGGTTGTTGGCGGCCGAGTCGGAATGTTGACTGCTCATGTCTGCCTCGGGGATGAACCGGCTGTCGCGTTCCTATACAGGTATAGCCGTCAAGCAGCCGGGAATCGGGTGTGCCGAACACGAAAACTAAATGACCGTGCGTGAATTTGGCTGTTTGGAACGGATCGGCATGGTTCAAACTGCCTATGGCTTATTCGATACGGTTTGCAACTTCGTCCTTTCCGGCAGTGTGCGAAAGGATAACTTCGCCGCCCATATTTAGCAGGGGCATCGGAGCCCCGCTTGCCGAGGCGAGTATCTTGTTGTCTCGCGAAAACGACAGCGAGCTTACGGGGCCAGTATGTCCCTTGAGAGTAGCTCGTTCTTCACCTGTAACCGGATCCCAGAGCTTCACCAACTCGTCGTGGCTTGCTGTTGCCAGGGTCTTGCCGTCTGGTGAAAAACGCCACACACCAGATCATGCTCTTGTGGCCTTTTAGAGTTGCCACCATCTGCCCTGAAGACAAATTCCAGAGCGTAGCCACGCCGGGGTATCGTTGGTTCTGAGCATCGGCGTGGGCCACCGCAAGCAGCGAGCCATCCGGCGAGAAAGCGACGGAAGTGGCAGATCCAGGAAGCTTGGAAACTATCAGCCGCGGCTGTTCGGTGGTCAGGTCCCACAACCGGAGTTCCTTGGCTTTGTTGAACTGATAAATTGGCTCGCCGGATCCAACGGCGAGGGTTTTGCCGTCGGGCGAAAAAGCCAAAGCGTTGATGTCGTTCGGCTGGCCTCGAAGTATGGAACGCTGCTGCCCTGTGTTCGTGTCCCACAGGATCACGTCTTTGTCCTCGCTCCCGGAGGCCAGCTTGCTGCCATCGGGGGCGAAAGCGACGCAGGTAACCGTTTCCGTATGCCCGCTCAAGCTCTACTCACCTTTTTGGTCCCTAAGTCCCATAGCTGAACCTCATTCCCCACGCCTGTGGCTAACAGCTTGCCGTCGGGTGTGAAGGCCACGGTCGTCGCTGGCCCGAGGTTCGCTCCCTTGAGAGTGGCCAGCATTGTCCTCGTCGCCACATCCCAAACTTTCGTGCTTCCATCCTGGCCGCCGTGGCCAGAAGCCGGTCGTCGGGGTGAAAACGCCAAGGCAGTGACGCCTAGTTGTCGGCCTGTGCAGCGTGTTCCTGGCGAGGTCAGGAGCCACGTCCCAGAGCTTCAGCCGCTCGTCGGTGCTGCCGGAGGCAAGAGTCGCACCATCAGGGGCGAATGCCACGGTCAAAACGATGCTCTTATTGCCTCGGGAAACCCCCTCGGCCGGTGACCGAGTCCCACAGCCGCACGGTGCTGTTGCCGCTGGCCGAGGCGATCGTCTTACCATCCGGCGCAAAGCCACGCCGAAAACCGCTGCCCGGTGCCCGCGGAGTGTCGCTCGTTCCTCGCCGGTGCTCGCATTCCAAATGTGCAGGACCGATTCCCCATTCCCATTATCGATTGAGTAGCCAAAGCCGACCGCCAGGAGCTTGCTGTCCGGGGAAAAGGCCAGAGAGGTGATGCTGCCCACTCCCACCAAAAAATGCTTCGTCCGCACAGGTTCAGGTATCAGTGCGGCGCGGGCGAATTGGCCTCAGCCGTGTGCTTCATGGCCCGCTTCTGCCCGGTCGCTAAGTCCCAAAGTATGAGTTGGGAAGCTCCTTCCAATTCTCTCCCGTTGCCAACATTTTGCCGTCGGGGGAAAAAGCGATTGCGTTTACCCAGCCATTCAGGCCGGTTAGAGTTTTGCTCTGTCCGTCGAGCATGCCCCACAGCGTTACATCGGAGGTCTGTCCACCGGTGGCAAGCGTCTGTCCGTCGGGGGAAATTGCCATGCAGGTAAGCGGACGGTCTGGGCCGGGAAACTCGATCGCTTCTCTTTTTTGGCCACATCCCAAAGCACAACAGGGCCGCCGGCTTCCAAAGTGGCCAGAGTCTTGCCGTCTGGACTGAAAACCGCGGCTCTGGCGGGCCGTTCCAATCCCTTGAGGGCGGCCAACTCCTGGCCGGTTGCCGGATTTCGAAAGGTGACTTTCAGGTCCCCACCCGTGGATCCAGGAGTTTGCCGTCTGGGGAAAACGCTACTGAAGTCACAACCTGTTGGTGGTCCGGAATTGTCCAACGGTCGCTATGACATTGGCGCCAGAGGAAATACCACTCGAAGCCACGCTGGTCCACTCGACCCGATTCAGGACGGTGTGCGTTCAGGAGATCCAACACTCGAACCACGTTGTCCATCTCCCAAGCCCTTTGGGCCAGGTTCATGTGTGCCGAGTAAAGATTGCGGCCGTGGTCAATTCTTGTTGCAAGGCAAGCTGCTCTTGAGCGAGGGTGCTGTCGCTGGGTATCGGCCTCGTCACGCTCCTTCTTGGTCTCGTGGAGCGCGCCTTGCAGGCCATCGTTGAACTCCTTGAGTTGGGCAACGTAGAAGAGGCTGCCGAGCGCAAGGATGACGACCGCAACGGCGCTTACGCCTACCAGCCCAGCCAATGCAGGCTTGCGCCGTGCCGACTCGATAATTTGCTCCGGGCGACTGCTCGACCTCGCCAGGATGGGCTCGCCGGCCTGCCAGCGCTTCAAGTCCTCTGCCAGCTCTGAGCCGAGCTGTAGTGCTTGGCCGGGGTCCTTTTCGAGGCAATGCAAGCAAACCGTTTCCAGGTCTCGATCGATCGTGGGCTTCAGCTTTCTTGGCCGGTCCGGCTCACGATCGAGAACTTGCATGATCGTGTCCAGCGCCGTGTTCGCCCGAAATGGCGGCCGTCCGGTCAGCAGTTCGTACAGCACGGCGCCCAGGCTGTAGACGTCCACGGCAGTCGTGAGCACCTTCTCCGAGCGGGCTTGTTCCGGCGGCATGTAACTTGGTGTTCCGACGAAACTGCCTGAGCGGGTTTGTCGAAGGTCGCTTTTCACCTGCTTGGCCAAGCCGAAATCGGTCACATACGGTTGGCTTTGGGGGTCCAAGAGGATATTGCTCGGTTTTAGGTCCCGATGCAGAATCCCGCGCGATGCGGCATGATGGACCGCACGTGCAATCGTAGCCACCATGCCCGCAGCCGCCTTCTGCCCATCCCTACTCGCCCCTCGCCCTTCCTCTCTTGCCACTCGTTCCGCCAGGCTGCCGCCTTCGACCAGCTTCATGCTGAAATAATGCTGTCCCTCGTGCTCGCCAACCTCGTAAATCGGCACAATGTTGGGATGATCCAAGTTGGCCGCGGCCTCCGCCTCACGATGAAAACGCGCGACGTCTTCCGGAGAAGCAAGCTGACCGGCCAGGATCATCTTGAGCGCGACGATGCGATTGAGGCTGGCCTGCCGGGCCCGATAGACCACCCCCATGCCGCCGCGGGCGATCTCGTTCAGCAGCTCGTAGTCGCCGAAATAGCGGACTTTGCCGAGTGATGGGCTGGCAAGTGGTTCGCCTGGAACCAGTGTCGGAGCCTCCTGCGCCGCATTTGCTGGTGCAATCGTTGGATGCAATTGTCCCGCCAGTTGCTCGACCTGCCTCTGGCCGGCGAAAAACGCCGCCAGTTCCTGGGCTAACTCTGGAAAACGTTTCAGCCAGGCTTGCTGGTCGGGCGGAGCGCCGGCTTCAAGTGCCTTCAGGTAGGCGGTTACCACTTCATCCAAGTGTTGGTTGCTTGCGGATGGGTCGGGGTGCTGACTGGTCATGTCTGCCTCGCGGAGAAATCGGACATTGCGTTCCTCTATAGGTATAGCCGTCAAACACGTGAGATTCGGCGGTGCTCGGTGAACAATTCTGCCATGCCTCGCGAGTGGGAACCAACTATGATCGGCAAGAATATGGAAACAGAGTGTTAGCCCGAAACGCCACCGAGAGCGAGGCCAGCCGTGCGACGGGCCCCTCTCTCTCGCATTTTGGAGTTGTGCATTTCATTCCTGGATGAATTTTGTTGAGCCGACGACCTGCATTTTCTCCCCGGATGGGGCGGCGGATTGTAGCCACGGGTGGAGCAGCGTTGCGGCACAGCCGCCGCCGCGCAACCCGTGGAACTCCTTTCCGATCCTTGCTCGCCCCGCAAGGGGCGACGGAGAAGCAATCGCTGTGAAAGGCGTGGCAGCAAATCGAAGAGATGCCAGACCGGGATGCTTCCGCCGCCCCGTCCGGGGCGGAATCGTTATCCGAAGTTCCACGGGTTTCGCTTCGCTCCACCCGTGGCTACATTCCGTGGCCCCATTCGGGGCCAAAGACTCATTCCGATCGAAAAGCGCAACGGCGCAAGCAAGGAAAATCCCCGACCCTTGCTTGCGCCGACGGACTGGTATCCGTACGAGAAAACCGGTAGCCTGTTTTGGGGCAGATCCTCAAATGATCCCCGCAGCTTTCCAAGGTCTCATTGCTCCCCATCGGCAGGCGCCTTTCGTGCGCCGGCTGCCTCCTTCTCCAACAGTTTCACATGCCAGGCACGGTTGCCTTCGATGTACGGGTCGAACGCCGTCAGTCGATTTCCGCAATCTGCATTCCGCATCGGTAGCGAATGCGTTTGGCGTCCGGAGTGAAAACGACGTGAAAGACAGCACTGTCTCCAATTGTAAAAGTCGCCATTTCCTCGCGGCGATCCAGGTCCCACAGGCGGATCTTGCCATTTTGTTCGCCTGTTGCAATGGTCCTTCCGTCGGGGCGAAGGCCAGACACCGTGGATTCCCACCGCTACCCTTTAGGCACACAATGATTTGAAGGTCCTTCGCCTTTCTGAGCATGATCCCGTCGCTTGTCGCCCTGGCAATGAGCGTTCCATCCGGTGAGAATTTCGTATCAATGCCAACGTCTTCCCTAGTTTCCGCCAACCTCTGTCCCGTTGCCGTCTCAACCACAGTCATGGCTTTGCCGTGTTTAACATTCTCTTCTCCCTGAGATGTGGAGGGGATGTCTTGCACGTAGAGTAATTGGCGGCCATCGGGGCTGAAATCGACAGTCCAGACGGCGCCGGGCAGAAGTCGTTCGATCTTCCGTTCGCCCACGTTTACCAGGAATACGCCATCCGTCGTCAGAGCTGCCAAGGTTTTTTCATCGGGGCTGCTCACGAGCGACCTACTAGCTCCAGAAAAGGACCGAGCCTTTGTCTCGCCAAGCTGGAGTGGAATGTTTCCCTTTACTTTGAGCGTAGCGAGGTCAAAGAAGGTAATTGAGGCAGGGGAGGACAAGCCTCCCTCCTGCAAAGCCACTGCTATCTGCCGGCCCGGCAAGACTAACAAGTCCCGCACCACTCCGGTGGCGATGAATCCTCTGGGCAGCTCGACCGACTTCTTCTGGGGCACTCCTTTCGCATTGCTCTTCCAAATCTCGAGATGCCATCCAGTGCCAGTTATGGTTGGTCCGCCGGCCGCCATCCCTAAGGCTGTAAACGAATCGGACGATGCAAGCGGGATGACGGCATGAATCGGCTGTCGTTCGTATTTGAAGACTTCAGGGCCTTCGACCACGAGCAGGCAGGATGAACCAGAAGGTGGCTGCCAGGGCCTTCACAGGACCACCGAAACGCCACACGACCGGCTCCGATCGAAGGTCCGGCAACTGCCACGTGTAGATACGGTCCTTCGCGACTCCGGCGAGGATTGGTTGGCCTGATGGGAAGAACAGCGCCAGATCACCGGTTGTTTCCAACTCCCTTTGCTTCTTGAGTTGTTGCAAATCCCACAACGATATTTTGCCCCTCCGCTGAATTGCGAGCCATTTTCCGTCGGGGCTGACCACTGATTCCATGCCTGAGATCAAGTCTTCACGCGACTTGCCGAACGGATCGATGCCCATCACGGGGGGCTCAATGAGGGCGAGCGTGTTGGGCTCCGAGAGCTGGAGTGCCTTCCGAATGAATGGCTGGCCCGTCGATAGAGGCACTGTCCACAGTTCCAATTGGTCTGGAGTGGTGAGCACTATCTGGTCGTGACCCGCCCGTTTGCTTAGCTTGAAAAAGGGCAGGTCCTCAAGGCCTTCTTTCCATAGATATCGGCCGACAACGACTTGCCGGGAAAGGTCCCACACCACTGCTTCGACATTATCGACGGTCATTAAGATGTCAGGGCGGAGGAACAGGGCCACCGGTCGCAAGCGAAGGTTCGCATTTTGGCGTTCGATCACCGAATCAAGGGGCTGTTTGGTCCGTCCACTTTCAAATTTGGCAGCCAGTGCCTCATTGCGGTTACCTTTGGTTGCATGTCCGAGCGCACCTCGGCGACTTTTTCCGACGGCCCGACAATTCCCCAAACGGTGACTATCCCGCCTTGCTGGTGAGTCACGGCTAAGCGAGTGTTGTCCGGTGCGAAGGCTATGTCATCGGCTGTAGCAGGGCTGATGCGCACCGACGTTTCCTCGCGGCCACTGAGCGAGGCGTGGACCGAAATGACTCCACCGAAGGCGATTGCTACATGCCGGCCATCCGGCGAAAAGACAGTTAAGGCGCATGTGGCAAAAACGCGCCGTAGCCTTGGCCGATCGCGGTATAGGTTCCAAAGCCGCCACCAAGCTCGATGGTCTTTTTCATCCGGGCGATTGAGGTATTCCTTCCACAACAGAGCCTTCCGCCTGGGTGAAATCCTTGCCCTGTACCAGCAGGTCGCTCCGCAACAGGTTGCTCAAATACAGCTCTTCTTGCAATCGACTCTGTTGCCGTGCTAATTCCTCGGCCCGATTAGTTGCTAGCTGCCCTTTCTCGTCGGCTTCGCCGCGGGCAATGTGTTCCGCTTGCCACGCTCGCTGCGTCTGGAACCACTGGTAGAAGACACCGCTCAACCCTCCGATCAGCGCGACGAGGCAAGAAGCAGATAAAACAGCGATAGCCGGGCGACGCCGGACCCATTTGATGCAACGCTCCGCAACACCGCTTCGCCGGGCCTCGATCGGCTCCCCACGCGACCAGCGCCTCCAAATCCGCGGCCAGCGCTTCGGCCGAGCCGTACCGTTTGGCCGGCTCTTTTTCCAGACACTTCAAGCAGATGGTTTCTAGATCAGGGTCGATTCGGGGATTGAGAAGCGAAGGACGCTTAGGCTCGGCGTCCAGAACTTGCATGACGATATCTATGCTGTGGGGGCCTGAAACGGCGGCCGCCCGGTGAGCATCTCATAAAGAATGGCGCCCAGACTGTACACGTCCACGGCAGTCGTAAGCACTTTCTCGGAGCGCGCCTGTTCCGGCGGCATGTAGCTGGGCGTGCCGACGATGCCGCCGGTCCGCGTGTGACCAGCATCGCCTTCGATTCGCTTGGCGAGCCCGAAGTCGGTAACCGTAGGGGGTAGTCGGTAGTCAGTAGTCGGTAGTCCGTAAAAGATGCAGAAGAGGCGTCAGTCGATGGGGCGGTTTCTTGTTTTGGATTCTCTCCTCTCTCCTTTCTGTTTTCAACTCTCTGCAACAGGATGTTGCCCGGCTTCAAGTCGCGGTGCAGAATCCCTCGCTGATGCGCATGATGCACGGCCCGGGCAATCGTCGCCACCAACTCCGCCGCCTTGCGTTGTTCCTCCTTGCTCTTCGCTGACCACTGACCACTGGCCACAACTCCAGCCAGGCTGCCGCCCTCGACCAGCTTCATGCTGAAATAGTGCTGCCCCTCGTGCTCGCCGACTTCGTAAATCGGCACGATGTTGGGATGGTCCAGGTTCGCCGCGGCTTCCGCCTCCCGGTGGAAACGAGCCACATCCTCCGTGGAGGCGAGTTGGCCGGTGAGGATCATCTTGAGCGCAACGATGCGATTGAGGCTAACCTGCCGGGCGCGATAGACCACGCCCATGCCGCCGCGGGCTATTTCATCGAGGAGTTCGTAGTCGCCGAAGTAGCGGACCTTGCCCAAGGCGGGGCTGAGAGGCGTCGGACTGGGCGACAGAGTCGGTGCTTCGTGCAAAGCTGTGTCGGGAGCCAATGCCTGCTGCAACGGTGCCGCTAGTTTTTCCACCTGATTCTGGCCGGCGAAGAAGGCTGCCAAATCGAAGGCCAGCTCGGGATAACTGCGCCAGCCAGGCTTGCTGATCGGCGCTTCCCCGGCTTCGACTGCCTTCAAATAGGCGGTGACGACTTCATCTAGATGTTGGTTGCCGGCTGATGGGTCGGGGGGCTGATTCGGCATATCTACCTCGTGAATGAAATCGACTAATGCGTTCCACTATAGGTATAGCCGTCAGACGGGCGGGAATCGGGCGCAGGGCGGGATGGATTGCGAATATGGCGTGGACTTCAGGCGACATGGATCCGCCCATGAAATTCAATGGAACAAAGAGAAACCTTGGAAAGAGGCGTCTAATTTCGGGCATTGCCCTCAGGAAACGCCCCCTTCACCTTTGGCCGGCTCAATACGCGCAGAGCCCAGAATCCACTGGGCAAGCCGACCACGAAGCCAAAGCCCAACGGTAACACGGCCATGAAACAACTCGCGACAGAAGCGATAGCTTTTCAGATTCCGCATCTTCTGAGATCCGATGACGACGACTACGCCTGACAGGGTGCGATCGCCGACAGGATAACAATCGCTAGGCCGATGATCTTCCACACTTCCCATGTTCCTTTGTCGAACTGAGGGTTCACGATCATCGCAAGGCCCAAAATCACAAAAGGAAACGCCGTGAGAATCTGCAAGGCTCCGCTCAATAGCAGCAGTGAGGCCGGATATCGAACCTGCTGGGTGGGGGCTGACCAATCGACGGCTTGCGAACTTTCTGCCGTCAGCACGATGTCTTGTCCAATCAAGGAAATACGCGCTTGCAGAATCTGATCAACTATCGCTTTCTTCTTGGCGGGATAAACGAGCTTCTCGAGCAATAGAGGGCTATTGTGCAGTTTGAGGCGAACGAACAACGCGTTTTTTGTTTGTCTCCAATCATAAGATTCAATTTCTTCCCAGCGGATGTAGCGGAAGAAGGTCACACACCCCTGACTTCTCATCTCGATTCCGACGCTCAGAAGCAAGAACAAGAAGATACTTCCGCTGATGACCTGAATTCGAGATGAGACATATACGAGATCACCCGTCTGGCCGGATTCTGGAAAGAGCTTATATGCCTCTTGAATAACGGTGAGGCCAAGGGCGCAGGCTAGCAGCAATACGACGCTCAAAGGAGTGCGAAGCGCCAAGGCTAGGTCGCCGGCCCGTGATCTCCGCCAGAGCCACTGAACTACATCTCCCCAGTAAAAGGAGCAAAGGATAATGTTGGCGGCAAGCGCTTTTCGATCGGCCAAGTCGACGTGGTAGAAACACAGTACGAGCCCCGCGAACACTGCGCCGGGCAGCAAGAAACCATCCAAGGATAAATCCAGCGGAGTGCTCCGAAATTTGCCGACGGCTTGGCCCCACAACACAGCCAGGCGTGACAAGCCTTGAATCACCAGCAGGCCATAGAAAACCCATTCGAGCCACACCCATTGCCAGGGCAGGTGCACGTTAAAATACCAAAGTGCCAGGACTACCAGGAGACACGCCAAAGCCGGCTTGAGCTTCGCCCACTTCAAGACCAGTTTGGCCGGACCGCTGGGCCGCGCCTGAATGGGTCGGCCCGCTAGCCAGCGCTCGAGTTCCTCGGCCAGCGCCTGCCGAGCCGTATCGCTTCGCCGGTTCCTTCTCCAGGCAGTGCAAGCAGATTGTTTCCAAATCGCGGTCGACCTTCGCATTGACCTTGCTAGGCTGCTCGGGATCGGCGCCCAGAACCTGCAATACTGTGTCCAATGCCGTTTCGGCCCGAAACGGAGGCCGACCGGTTAGCAGTTCGTAGAACACTGCCCCCAGGCTGTAGACATCAACCGCTGTCGTCAACCCCTTCTCCGAGTGCGCTTGTTCCGGCGCCATATAGCTCGGCGTGCCCACGATGCTGCCGGTGCGAGTGTGACCAGGGTCGCCCTCGACGCGTTTGGCCAACCCGAAATCCGTCACATAGGGTTGGCCCCGTGCGTCCACGAGGATATTTGCCGGCTTGATGTCACGATGTAGGATGCCACGCTGATGGGCATGATGGACCGCTCGGGCAATCGTCGCCATCAGCTCGGCAATTTTCCTCTGTCTTTCATTACTCCTTACCCCCCAGTCTCTACTCCCCACCACGTCCGTCAGGTTTTTGCCTTCGATCAGCTTCATGCTAAAATAATGCTGGCCTTCGTGCTCGCCGACTTCGTAAATCGGCACGATATTGGGATGGTCCAGATTAGCCGCTGCTTCCGCCTCCCGGTGGAAGCGAGCAACGTCCTCCGCGGAGGCGAGTTGGCCGCTGAGGATCATCTTAAGTGCGACGATGCGATTGAGGCTGACCTGGCGGGCACGATAGACCACGCCCATGCCGCCCCGGGCGATTTCATCGAGGAGTTCGTAGTCGCCGAAGTAGCGGATTCTGGTCGAAGGCGAGCCCCCCTGCGTCGGACTCGGCGAAAGCGTTGGTGCTTCGTGCAACGCCGTATCGGGAGCCATGGCCTGCTGCAGTGGCGCTGCCAGTTTTTCCACCTGATTCTGGCCAGCGAAGAACGCTGCTAATTCGGAGGCCAGTTCCGGATAGGCGCCAGCCAAGCTTGCTGAACGGTGCTTCCCCGGCTTCGACTGCCTTCAAGTAGGCGGTAACCACTTCGTCCAGGTGCTGATTGCCGGCTGATGGATCGGGGGGCTGATTCGGCATAGCTACCTCGTGGATGAAATCGACCAACGCGTTTCACTATAGGTATAGCCGTCAAGTGAGCGGGAATCGGGCGCGTTAGCGGAATTATTCCCACAGGGCACTCTGAGCAATGTAATACGGCGCGTGCGGGGAGAATCAGAGGTAACCTGTTATGGCTTTGGTGGCCGATTGACGCGGATACACCAGCGCCCCGGTACACGGCCGATAAGACATGTGTCGATGCGAATTGCCAATGCAGTAGGATCGTCCGGGTCTTGAGTTGACGATACTACCCCGCTGTGCTGAATGCCTTGGCGGTCAAGGCGTTCGAAGTGCCGGCGATTGTGTGTCAGAAGAACCCGACCCAACTTCAATGCGCGGGCCAAGATGTCGGCGTCGGGAGATGCCTGACGACCGTCTTCCTGTGCGGTCAGCACGTCATGTCCAAGCCAGCGCAACTTTTCGACGACCGGTAACGGGAAATCCTCGTCGGCATAGAGCTGCATCTTCGCCAACTCCGCCTACACCTCTTCACTCGATTCATTTTCCCGAATCGCTTTTTCGATTTCGTCTTCATGAGTCGTCGCGTAGTCTAAGGCCGCTTTCAGCTCTTCGGCTGTCAAGGAGGGATAGGCGCGCAAGACATCAGTGTCGCTGCTTGTCTGGCGGCGGTAGTTCACCAGCACCCAAACCGGGATGCGGTGTCCGCGGATGCAGGGATCGCCTCCGCAGATGCCAGGGGTCTTGGTGATGAGGTCAGTTTGCGTCAACATGACAAGTTCTCCCATCGGCTTTTCAAAGTATACCAGAACCACACTGGTCAGCCGCCAAAATGACACGAGCTGCGAAGGCTCTGCGGACTTTGCCACTCTTGAATTCAGTCCAGGCCCACATTGCTTCTCTCCATCGAGCTTAGTCTTAGGGCCGTTTGTTGATGTCCGTTAGATCCCAGCTTTGTGATCGACGAATCTGTTCAGCAATTCGGCGTCGGAGCTTGAAACCGAAGCGGGCGGACGCACCAGCTTCCGAAGCGATCGCAAGAGCCCTTCAGAATGCGTAGACACGGCGCTGCACCGGCAAGGATTGGGTACGGAATTCGTATCTCTTGAAAGACACCCTCGGCTGGAAGAATGGCATGAAGTTTCTCGAGAATCCGGTTACTGTCGTTATTCGCAAAATCTTGGCAGAGAATCTCCATTTGGATACTGTCCGAAGGCAGCCGAAATCAAGTTGCCTATTTTTGGAGGGCCAGGGATGAAGAGAATGACTGTCAGGCTGCCTGCCAAGTATCAGCCGCGACTTGCCATGTTGGCCGAGCAGTCGGGCCTAAAACCTGCCGAGTTCGCGCGGCAAAAACTGATCGAGGTGATCGAGGAGGAAGAGCAGGCTCGCCACGCCGTCGCGATGGAAGAAATGGTCAGGCAAGCCATCGCTTTTGGTGAAGTGCGTGACTGGGATTTGGAAGAGGCAGGCCTGGAAGTCATCGCCCGGCAATCGCCATGAAACGCGGCGACATTTATTGGGCAGAGCTGGGACCGCGTCAAGGCGGAAAAAGGCCAAAGAGAGATTCGGCCTGTCGGATTAGGACTCGACGGGGATGATTCAAGTCAAGCAATTGGACGGTTGCCCGCCCTTTTGAAGTCAGTCCGCTCAGAAAATGGCCATCCCAATAAGAATGCTCAGGCCACCGGTCTACTCGCGGGTTGAAGATTGGAACATTCGCGCCTGAAATCGGATCAGCGACTTCGACGCGATCTGACTTGCGCAAATTGTAGCCTGGACAAGACCACGCCAAGTTTTCCAGGTTGGAGTCACCGCCTCGCGATTCTGGCAAGATGTGCTCGACATGAAAGGTGCCGCCCTGCAATGCCTGGTGCATACGGCAGTATTCGCAACGGTCTCCGGCTCAAGCGCGCACTGCCTGGCCAGTCTCCCTCGTGGGCTTCATACTGGCTTGCGTCCAAGCAGATGGAGGGCTTTCGCACGCACTAGCGCTAGCGATTCGCTTAGCTCCACAAGCGCTTCCAGGTTTTCGCGCTGCTCGGAAGTCAGGAGGCCGTTGCTATTGCGGTCCATAAGGGTTTGCAGGAGCCGGTCTGTTCTCGGAGGCAGGCGCAAGTCTGCAACGGCTTCAACCATCTCAAGCGGGGCTTGTACGACAACTGGCATAGACTTACCCTCGCAGCCGGTACGGATTGAACATCTCGCGAACCCGCACTCTGAATCTTCTTTCTATTGTACACTCCGAAAGAGCATTGCCTCACGCCGGCTCCGCCAACAACTGACGCAACTTGGTCATGCCGCGGCGCAACAAGCCGCCTACGGCTGTTTCAGTCTTCGCTAGGCGCTCGGCAATGACAGCCACGGTACAACCCCGGAGATGCTTCAACTCGACAGCCATTCTTTGGTCCTCGGGCAACTGAGCGATGGCGTCTGCCAGTTGAACCAGTTGTTCGTGTCTTTGGGCTGCGCTGACTAGGGCTGGATTGAGCTGCCGCCAGCCAGCCTTCCAGGCGCGATGAAGACTGCTCCAGTGCCGCTTCCAATGAGCGCTCGCGAGCTATATCTCGTTTGGCCCGGTGCAGGGCGCGTCCGGCGTCGGCCAGGTTGCACGCCAACATCGCGCGGAGCCAGCCGGCCAGTTCCGCGTCGGTCCGTCCGCGGAACTGGTTTCTTTGGCGGTGCGCCTCCAAAAGTGTTTGCTGCACCACATCGGAAGCATCGATCCGGGTGTGCGCCTGCCCCGCCATTTGGCCGCGGGCCAATAGCATAAGGTAGTGCCGAAAACGCTCGATGCCATCGAACTCGCCCATTAGCGTCATCGCGATCCCCTGATCCGCTGCAAATCGACTTCCCTCGACCCACCCGCCGGAGTGCCGGAGTTGAGAGTAATCCAACGCATCGATGAATGGGATTTAATCTTACGTCGATCTAACTCCGGCAAATGCCCCCCAGCAATTTGCCGGAGTAACTTCGCAAGTTGAAACGGCAGTTAGAACCGCCTGCATTCTTGACAGCCTGGCGTCGATGCGGAAGAATCAAGCTTCATTTAGCGTTCACGAAGCAGCGCATTCCAGGGGAACTGCCAGCTCAGTCACCTTCTTTGACGTCTTGCGAGGCGGAATATGCTCGGTCAACTGGTTGTCGTCGCCGGTCCGGAACAAGGACAAAAATTCGAACTGGAAGAGGGTCAAACGCTTAAGCTTGGTCGCGGCCAGGAGAGCGATTCCAAATTCACCGATCCGCACGTCTCGCGCAAGCACTGCGAGGTGCGCGTTCAGAACGGCAATGTGCTGCTCATCGATGCGGGCGGCGCGGTCGGAACGCTGATCGGGGATAAGAGAGTCACCCAGCACACGTTGCGTTCGGGCGAGGTTTTTCAGATCGGCAGCACCAAGATCCGCTATGTCCGGGAAGCCGATGTCGACGGCACGACCATGGTGCCAACCGGGGCCGAGCAGGGCCGACGCCGGAAAAAGTTGGTCAACTGCAGGATCTGGTGGGCAGCACCGTAGGCCATTTTCAGATCGAGTCCGTCCTCGCGAAAGGGCAATCGGGCTTAGTATTCGTCGCGAAAGACCTGAACGAAGACCGCGAAGTCGCTTTTAAGGTATTGTGGCCAGAGTTCTCCAAGAGCGAAGACGACATGCAGCGGTTCGTTCGCGCCATGAAAACCATGCTGCCCTTGCGCCATCCGAATTTGGTGTCGATCTATGGCGCGGGCAAGACCGGCACTTATTGTTGGATTGCCATGGAATATGTAAAGGGCGAAAGCCTGACCCAAGTCATTCAAAGAATCGGCACGGCAGGCATGCTCGATTGGCGCTATGCCCACCGGGTGGCTGTGCATATTGCCAGGGCACTCGACTATGCCCAACAGCATCACATCATTCATCGCAATTTGACGCCGCAGAACATCCTTATCCAGTCGAGCGACAAGACGGCCAAGCTGGGCGACTTGATGCTGGCCAAAGCTGCTCGAAGGGAACATGGCCGCGGACATTACCAAGCCCGGCGAACTGTTAGGCGACGTCCGCTATATTTCGCCCGAGCGAACCCGCCGCGACGCCGACGTGGACGGCCGTAGCGACATCTACGGCCTGGGCGCGTAACCTACGCGCTCCTGACCGGCCGGCCGCCATGTGAAGCCGGCTCATTGCCCGAAACGATCAAGAAGATCCGTCAGGACGAGCCGGTGAAGCCGAAAAAGTTCCAGCTCTCGATTCCTGATTTGTTCGAAGGGTTGGTGATGAAGATGCTTGCCAAGCAACCCTCGGATCGCTTCCAGACTCCCGCCGAGTTGGTCGCCGAACTGGAACGGATCGGCAAATACCAGGGCGTAAGCGTGTAATCCATGGTGCCCGAGCAATCCGTCGAAGACGTTCCCACCGTCGCCCCGGTGCAAGACACGCCAGCCGAGGCGGCGTCAGTCATCGTCTTCCCCGGCCTCCTCGGAGGCGCAACACTTGTCCCGCCGGCCGCAAGCCAGGCAGAAGCCGCAACGTTAGTACCGCCCGCTCATTCAACTTGCCAGCTCGAACCCAAAACTGCTGAAGGTACGCAGGTCGATTTGGCCGCCGGGATTCTTGGTCCCTACCGCGAGGTGCTGCCGCTACGGGCCTGGAAATCGGGTACCCTTTATTCGGCAGTGCATCTTCGCCTCAGGCGACAGGTTGAATTGCAGGTTCTCGATGATGCGGGCCACTGTAGGAAAATCGGCCTCGATCCAATAAGCCGCGACTCCTTTCTGCAGACGGTGCGGAAGGCTGCCGCCATTCGCCATCCCAACGTCGAGACGGGCCTTTTGGAAGCCGCCACTTACAGTGGCGTGACCTTCGTGGCCCGGGAGCTCTCGAGGCTTGGGCCGGTGGAAGGCTTCGGTCCCCGCAATCGTTCGCAACGTCGGCGGGAACCCCTCTATCCCAATGAGACGTTGGCGCAGACTCTGCTTGACGCGGCACGCGGGCTTGCCGAGATACATCGCGCGGGCCTCCACCATGGATACATGACATGTGCCATGCTGCGCCGCGGCAGTCATGGACAGGCTTGCATTGCCGGATTGGGATTGGAACCCACGAATCCCAACCAGGAACGGCCGACACCGGCTGAAATCGTTTGCGACCCGACTCGGAATGATATCTTCAACTTCGGCTGGAGCTTTGCCGAACTGGTTTGCGGCAAAGTGCCGGCGCCTTGGCGGGCCTCCCGGCAGGCTGGCCGATCGCTTGCGCCGGTTGAATCCAGGCTTGTCGCACCCCCTCGCCGGCATCTTGGAGCAATGTCTGACGGTTTCCGGCGCTCGCCAGTTCAGCGATGCTCAGGAACTGGTCCATGCCATCGAGTTGCAAACAAAACTCCAAACGAGACCCCTCAGCTTGCGCACACGCTTTTGGACGCAACTGCCCGATGGGTTGCTCCTGTTCCTCCCCGCCTTTGCCGCGGTGGCTGGCCTTTTCGGTACGGGAATTTTGCATCCAATCGGATTGCCTCTTCTCTTGAATGGCCTCGCCGCCGGTTTGTTCATGTACCCGATTTGGGAAACGCTGCTGGGCTGGACGCCCGGCAGGCGGCTTCGTGGCTTGCGGCTTCTCGACGCCGCGGCGGCGCCCGCCGCGCTGGCGTCTCTTCGTCCGCTGCCTGATCCGCCTGTCCTGGCTATTTCTCGTTGTCTATTCGATGGAACAAGCGATTTCTGAATTGTTGAAGCTGGTGGGAACGGAGCAACATGAAGTACTGGAGCACATCCTCAAGGCTTTTGTGGGCTTCGGCATGGTTGTCGTCTTCCCACTGCTGGCAATTGTTGTGCTCTACTCGACCGGTCGCTGGACTCCCGATGGCAGACCGGTGCACGATTACCTTACAGGCATTTCTTGGTATCAGCGCCGTTCCAGGAGAGTAGACACGGTCCTGGAAATGGTTGGCACGGACCAAAAAGCCCGGCCAATCCAGCGCTTGCCGGCGACGCCCGCTTCCGTGCCGGCCAGGTGTTGGGCCGGATGGATCAGTACGAGTTGCGCGGTCTCCTGGGTCAAGGCGGAATGGGAGCAGTTTACGAAGCCGCACGATACGCTGCTCGAAAGGCGGGTGGTGCTCAAGGTGCTGAGCGGCTCCGTGAGCGCGATGCCCGAGTCCTGCAGCGCTTCGAGCGGGAGGCTCGTTTGGCTGCGCAGCTTAGCCATCCCAATATCGCCCAAGTTTTCGGTGTCGGCGAAGCCGGCGGCCAGCCTTACATCGTCATGGAGTTTGTGGACGGAGAAGACCTGCAGAAACTTGTGCAACGCGAAGGGCCTTTGTCGCTGGCCCGTGCATGGGACTACGTTAGGCAGACGGCGTTGGCATTGCGCGAAGCTGCTCGACAGGGCATCGTTCATCGTGATATCAAACCAGCCAATCTCATACTTGCAGGCAACGACATTGTCAAAGTCACTGACTTCGGCATCTCGCGCGCGTTTGGGGAGGAGGAGGAAAAGCCCGATTCCGCCATCTCGCACGCGTCTGGAAAAGAGGAGGACAAACCCGAATCTTCCCGTGCCGCCGCTCCTGCCACAATCGACGCCAGCTTGACCAGGACTGGCGGCTTGATTGGGAACGCCGCAGTACTTCTCGCCTGAGCAATCGCGCGGTGAAAAGCTCGATCAGCGCAGCGACATCTACTCCCTGGGAATGACGTTTTACTTCCTCGTAAGCGGTCGACCGGCTTTCGAGGGCAACGACCTCTACGATCTAGTCATGCGTCATTGCAACGAGAAGCCGGCCGCCTTGGAGACCCGCGTGGCATGCTGGTCGCCCGAGCGAGACGCAGTGCTCCAGCGCATGATTGCCAAAGATCGTGCCGATCGCTTTCAGGACTACGATGGGCTTCTGAAAAGACTGGACGCCACGGCGCCGCAGCCAGCCACTTTGGCCTGGCTGGGCGGTGCGGCTGAAGCCATCGACCTTTTACTCGCGGCATCCTTGAGCTGGGCGCCTTCGTTGCCATGCAGAGTCTTCATCCGAGACCAACAGACCGCAGCAGACGTATCGAAACTCTTGAATTACTTGCTCTTCTGCGCCATTTATATCCTCGCCGTAGGCCGTTGGGGAACGACGCCAGGCAAATGGCTCCTGCATCTTAAGGTGATCCGGCCAGGCAGTCCGCAACCCGGTTATGGGTGCGCATTCGTTCGGCTGCTGGTCCTCTATCCCGTGATCTTGGGAACGGCATTTTGGTCGATACGCATTTTTGCGGGCGGTAAGGACTCGGACAGCACCGAGCCTTGGTTTGTTCTGACGATAATCCTCTTGATGATAAACTGCTGTTTGATCCTTTTCGGTGGCGCGACGACGCGGCTTGCACGATTTAGCAGCCGGCACGTTGGTCATCCGATTGCCCAATGAACCTGGGCGCGGGGCCGGCTTTTCAAGGCTCTGTCAGTTCGCCGGAAACCGCATCTCTAGCGAGCCTCCCTAGCGAGCCTCCCACGTTAGTGGGGGAGAAAACGGGGGACTCCCCCCACTAACGTGGGAGGCTCGCTAACGTGGACGGCTCGCTGAAATTAGGTTTGTCCTTGCCAGTAAGATTTGTACTGCGAAATCATGCAAGTTGATTTATTAGTACATAGGTAGATTCTTGGGAAACTCTATCCATGCCCCTCCCGCAATCCGAAAAGTGGACAGACGAGGTTCCGACTTTCGTGTCGGGCCACGACACGCCGGCCGAGGCGGCGTCAGTCTCGTCTTCACCAGCCCCCCCGGAAGCGCCGACACTTATCCCGCCAGCCGCCAGCGAAGCGGAAGCCGCAACGCTGGTACCGCCCGTTCTATGCTACTTGCCAGCTCGAACCCAGATCTCCTGAAGCCACGCACGTCGATTTGGCCGCCGGGATTCTTGGTCCCTACCGCGAGGTGCGGCCGCTACGGGCCTGGAAAGCGGGAACCATTTATTCGGCGATCCATCCACGACTTAGGCGACAGGTTGAGCTGCAGGTTCTCGATGAGGGCGGTCGCGGTCGGGAGAATGGCCCCAATCCGGCCAGCCGTGAGGCCTTTTTGCAGATGGCGCGAAAGATTGCCGCCATCCGCCATCCCAACGTCGAAACGGGCCTGCTGGAAGCCGCTACCTATGGCGACGTGACCTTTGTGGCCCGAGAACACTCCGGGTCTCGCGCAACTGGGCGGGTTTGGTCTGCGCGATCGTTCACAACGCCGGCGAGAACCCCTCTATCCAAATGAGTGCTGGCTCGAGCGCTGCTCGATGCTGCTCGCGGGTTAGCAGCCCTTCATCGGGCCGGCCTGCACCACGGCTACATCACGCCAGCCGTTTTGCGGCGCGGCAGTCAGGAACAGATATGCATCTCCGGATTGGCGCTGGAACCCGTTGATTCTGGCCCTGGAAACCCGAATCTCCCTGGAATCGTTGACGATCCCATTCATAAGGACATCTTCGATCTGGGTTGTAGCTTTGTCGAATTAGTTTGCGGAACCGTGCCGCAGCTCGAAGGACCTCGAGGTGCAATTGCCAAGCGATTGCGCGGCCTGAATCCTGGATTGTCGCGCGGCCTTGCCGGCATCCTGGATGCTGTCTCAAAGTCGACGGGGATCGCCGCCTTCGGGACGCAGGGGAATTGGTCCAAGCAGTCGAGAAGCAGGCGAAATTCGAATTAGTGCCAGTCGGCTGGGGGGACAGGGCGGGGACCCAATTGCTCGATGCGTTCATCTTGTTCGTGCCCATCTTCGGTGCGATCCAGACGCTGATGAGGTACGGTGGTATAGGTGCGCGAGAGGCTCTCATTGGCGTTTTGATTTTCATCCCTGCGTTAGGCGGATACCTTCTGGCGGAAACGCTTCTCGGATGGACGCCAGGCAGACGCCTGCGCGGCTTGCGGCTTCTAGACGTGGCGGGAGAGCGGCCGCCACGCTGGCGTCTTTTGGTCCGCAGCGCCCTCCGGATAGGCTGGCTGGTTGGCTTTTTTCTTCTGGTTGGGCAAGCATTGGGAACCTTGGCGGCGCATGTAAAAGTCCCTGAATACATCCAAGCAGGGGAAGGGTGGGCACTGCCAGTTCTGGCGGTGACGGCCCTTTACTTGACCAGCCTGGGCACTCCGGATCGGAGGCCCTTGCACGATTATCTGACCGGCATTTCGTGGTACCAGCGACGAGCAAAAGCAGAAGTGGCGGTTGTGGAAAACGTTGAATTAGCGAAGGAAACGGGCAAGTCTGCTCCGGGCACGTTAAGCCTGCTGCTCCTCAGGTGCTCGGGCGGATGGATCAATATGAATTGCGCGGCCTGCTGGGGCAAGGCGGTATGGGAGCGGTATACGAACGCGCGCGATACGCTCCTGGAACGGCGCGTCGCCCTCAAGGTTTTGACAAGTTCCATAAACGTGACACCGACTGTCTTGCGTCGCTTCGAGCGTGAAGCCCGCTTGGCCGCCCAGTTGAGTCATCCCAATATCGCCCAAGTTTTCGGCGTCGGCGAAGTTGGCGGCCAACCGTACATGGTTATGGAGTTTGTTAGTGGAGAAGATTTACAGAAATATGTGCAGCGCGAAGGACCTTTGCCGCTGGCTCGCGCCTGGGAGTATGTAAGGCAGACGGCTTTGGCATTTCGCGAAGCCAGGCCGGCACGGCATCGTCCACCGCGATATCAAACCCGCCAATCTCATGCTCGACGAGAACGGCTCCATCAAAGTGACCGATTTCGGCATCTCGCGTGCCCTCGGCGATGAGGAAGAAAAGCCCGAATCCGCCGGGACCGCTTCATCGAACCCGGGCGACGCCAGCTTGACCAAAACCGGCGCTTTGCTGGGCACGCCCATGTACCTTTCGCCCGAACAGTCCCGTGGCGAGAAACTCGATCAGCGCAGCGACATCTACTCCTTGGGAATGACGTGTTACTTCCTCTTGAGTGGTAAGCCTCCTTTCGAGGGTGGCGATGTGTTTGATCTGGTGGTGCGTCAGTGTACCGAGGAGCCGCCTCCACTTGCCGGAAGCGTGGGAGACTGGACCCCTCTGCGCAACCGCCTGCTCGAACGCATGATCGCCAAGGATAGGGCCGCCCGATTCCAGAACTACGACGACTTGCTCCAAGAACTGGACGCCGAGGCGCCGAGGCCAAGTACCCTTGCGGGGTTTTTGCCGCGTGCGGCCGCTCAAATTATCGACTTCCTGCTTGCTGCCGGAGTAGGCTTGGGCTTGGCTCTGATTGGTGTGTTTTGCTTGTCTGCTCAGTTTTCGCAACTTGATCGGTTGAACGAATTCTGGACTTTGTTGATTTGCGTTCTGGTCGTCGCGGTTTATGTGATAGGCGTTGGCCGCTGGGGAACGACGCCCGGCAAATGGAACCTTCGTCTCAGGGTGATTAGGCCTGACGGAAAGCAGGTCGGCTATTGGCGTGCATTCGTCCGGCTGCTCATTTTCAACCCTCCTTTGTTTTGGACGATGTCTTGGTCGATCTGGACGCTTGCCGGCAGCGCAAGTGATCTCACCAAACTTTTTTGGATTCAAACCCCAATCAATCTCTTGACATTCATTGCTTGGATCACGAGCTGCTGTTCATCCTGTTCAGTTGCCGGCGGCGCGGCGTACACGATTTGGTTGCCGGCACCACGGTCGTCCAGCTCCCCGAACGGCGACAGTCGCGATATTGGTATCAATGGATCTTGTCCATTGGTCGGTAAGGAAATGGCGATTTTTCAAGCATGCTTTTGGTTGGAATATAGCAGGAGGCAGATTTGATGTGCTTGGGCAGAGGTTTTTTGGGAAACTGCGTCCATGTCTCTTCCTCAAACGGAAAAGTCGGCAAAGGAAGTTCAGACGCTCGCGCCTGGACAGGATACGTCGGTGAAGGAAACGCACCGCTTCGCCATCGCAGCCCTCCGCCGAGCGCCGACGTTGCACCCGCCCTGCGCCATGGCGGCTGAAGCCGCAACGCTGGCGCCGCCCAGCCGTCTTTCTGGCCAATTCGAATCCAAGCCTGCTGAAGGCACGCAGCGTCGATTTGGCCGCCGGAATTCTTGGCCTTACCGCGAAGTGCGGCGCTTGCGCCTGGAAATCCGGCTCGATTTATTCCGGCACCGTTTACTCCGCAGTGCATCCGCGGCTTCGGCGGCACGTAGAGTTGCTGGTTCTCGACGACGATTCGCTCACCAAGGAACCCGGCCCTGGACGCCGCCGGCAGGGAAGCCTTCTTGAAGACGGCACGGAATGCGGCTGCCATTCATCATCCCAATGTCGAGACCGGCCTCCTCGAAGCAGCCACCTACGGCGGCGTCACCTTCGTGGCCCGAGACGCGCCGTACTGGACCTGGTGGACGGCTTTGGTCCACGCAATCGTGCCGAGCGTCGGCGCGAACTTCTCTATCCAAACGGGGCCTTAGCTCAAGCACTGCTCGAAGCGGCTCGCGGGCTCGCCGAAATTCATCGGGCCGGCCTCCGCCATGGCCACATCACCGCGCTGTCTTGCGCCGGGGCTGTCAGGGGCAAGTCTGTCTCACGGCCTTACGAGAAGAACCTGCGGGATCCAACCTCGCGCCGCCCATGTCCGAAGGACTCGTGCAAGAGGCCGTTCAAAAAGACCTTGCCGATCTAGGGGCCAGCTTTGCCGAATTGATCTGCGGAAGAACGCCGGTGCTTGGCGGCCCTCCCGGCGCCTGCGCCAAACGTTTACGCCGTTTGAACCCTGGGTTATCCCGCCCGCTCGCCGACATCCTTGAGCGTTGCCTGACGACGGATAGCCGCCCGCCGCTTTAGTGACGTTCAGGAGCTGGTGCAAGAAGTCGAGAAACTGACCAGATACGAAATCGTTTCCGCAGAATGGGGCGATCGGTCGGGTAGCCATTTGTACGATGTGGCGGCCTTTGCCATTCCGATCGTTGGCATTACGACCCTCTTGGTGGCCAGCGATCCCTTTGGACTTGCAAACAAAATGGATGACGCCTTAACGGGCGAAGAAAGCTGGAAATTTGCTTATTTCATGGGGATGGTATTTGCCGCCTATTTGTTTTTCGAAACGGCGTTCGGCTGGACGCCAGGCCGGCGATTGCGCGGTCTTCGACTTAGAGATGTCACGGGAAGCCGAGCGCCGCGTTCGCGCATCTTGGTACGTTGCTTGTGCCGGTTCGCCGTGCTGCTGGTAGTCAGTTTGGGGATCAGCCAACTCGGATTTGATGCCTTGTGGAGAATCTGGGGCCAGGGCCAGCACGCGGCGACATTGCTCGAATACGGCCTACCTATTTACTGGTTCAGCCTGGTAGTGCTCGCTCCTTGCATGGCGCGTAGCAGCGCTTTATTCGACCAGCCTGTGTACGCCCGATCGTAGACCACTGCACGATTACTTGACGGGCGTTTCTTGGTTCCAACGCCGCCCCAAGGAAGAACCTACCGTCGAGGAAACCGGCGAAAGTGCTCGGGAGGCCCTACCGAAACATCAATGTTCCAGGGCTGGAGACGGTGGCCCCCGGTCAAGTGCTGGGGCGGATGGATCAATATGAGCTACTCAGCATTTTGGGTCAGGGAGGTATGGGAGCAGTTTACAAAGCGCGGGACACGCTGCTCGAGCGGCGCGTAGCCATCAAAGTGTTGAATTGTTCTACCGGCGCAACCCCAACGGTTTTGCAGCGGTTCGAACGCGAAGCTAGATTGGCTGCTCAACTCGGCCATCCCAACGTTGCCCAGATTTTCGGCTTCGGCGAGACCGGCGGCCAGCCCTATATCGTCATGGAGTTCGTAGACGGGGAAAACCTCCAACAACTCGTGCAGCGCGAAGGAGCAATGCTCCTGGCCCGCGCCTGGGAATGCATCAGGCAAACGGCCCTGGCTTTGCGCGAAGCCAGTCGTCACGGCATCGTGCACCGCGACGTCAAACCGGCCAATATCATGGTCGACGCGACTGGCGTGGTGAAGGTAACCGATTTCGGCATCTCGCGTTCGTTAGGCGATGAGGAAGAAAAAACCATTACAACTGCAGGGCTGGCTCCAAGCCCCTGTGATGCTAGCCTGACCAAAACCGGCGCGGTGCTCGGTACCCCGCTCTATCTCTCCCCTGAGCAGTCACGCGGCGAGAAACTCGACGGGCGTTGCGACATTTACTCCCTCGGTATGACCTTTTATTTCGTGGTGAGCGGGCGGCCGCCCTTCGATGGCGGCGACATTTATGACCTGGTTATTCGCCAGTGCAACGAGGAGCCGGCTCCGCTGACGGGCAAAGTGGCAGGCTGGACACACGAACGGGACGCCGTTTTGCGTCGCATGATCGCCAAGGATCGCTCCGAACGCTTCCAGAATTATGAAGAGCTTCTCAAAGAGCTGGACGCCGCTGCACCGAAGCCGCCCACCGTGGCCCGGTTTGGCCGACGTGCCGGGGCCACCCTCATCAACTTTCTACTCGTATTCTATCTTGGAACGGGCATCGTGTGGTTGTTCAGATGGCTCATGAACGACCAGCAAGCTGCGCTGGCATCGGCATTGCTTTTGAACGTCACTTTGTTCTCTGGGCCTACGTAATCGGCATGGGCCGCTGGGGGCGCTTCCCGGCCAATGGCTGTTGCGTTTGAAGGTCATTCGACCGGGCAGCTTGCAGGTGGGTTTCGGGCGTGCCTTCCTGCGCATGCTCGTTCTCTATCCGGCTTGCATCGGGACAGCAATTTGGTCGATGCAGGTTCTTGCGGGCGAGGCGGTACTAAGCTGGAGGTTGATTTCGTTCTGGATCTTATCGGGGACGTTTTATCTAACCTGCATCCTTTGGGCCATTAGCTGCTGCCTGATTCCCCTGACCGTCCGGCGGCGTGGCATTCACGATTTGGTCGCTGGAACAATCGTCGTAAAGTCACGTGGCCAGCAAAGCGGCTGGGACTGGTTTCTCGAGAAGCTGGGCTTTGGGCGGTAGGTTCAGGATTCGGAGATACGGAGCCAGATCGTAGTCATTCTCATGCCGCTTCCGCCCAAACCAAAATTCCGTAAATCGTCGCATCGGCCGCCAAGTGGGCGATGATCGGCAGGAACAATCCGCCCGTTTGAGCTCGCATGCGCTCCGAGCATTGCTCCGTAAACCCCCGCCAGGCAAGCGCCGGGCCATCCCGGCGGGTAGCCATGAATGTGTCCTAGCCCAAAAAGTACAGCAGTGGCTCCGATTGCGGTTCGCCAACCCCACTCGGATTCAATGGCGTCGTACAGGATGCCACGAAAAACCAATTCTTCCAAGGTGGCATTGAGTAGAGAGAAGATGACGCCCGCAAGAAAGACTCCGCCCAATACTCGAATCGGCAGGACGGTTTCCAGGGAGGTCAAATCCGGTTGGAAAACGATTTGATAGGCGACAAGTGTTACGCAGGACACCACGATGATCGACGCGGTGGCAGCACAGTCGCCGGACTGACATTGCCGAGTCGCGGCCAAGGAAACTGCGACGCAGCGGTGGAATCAGGGACACCAGCGTGTAATAAGCTCGCCAGCGGAGCTAACCAAAACCAAGGCCAACTTCTGAAAACGGGGCTTAACCCGAACAAACCCATAATCGCCAGGAAAGCCAAGCCGTGGGCCGGTCGCCATCCGCGATTTAGCAAAGCTTCGGTGTCATTTGCCATTCGTGAAACCACTCGCGAGTCGATAACTACAAGCGCCAAACGGTTTGACAATCGTAGGACAGGCAGCCTTGCCTGTCTTCTCGCCACGCCGACAGGCAAGACTGCCTGTCTTACGGCGCAATCCGCCAACCACTATGAACAATACGATAGCCAGTGCATCCTAAGTCTCATAACAAGCTTTCATGAACCCCCACGTATTCCTGTTGCCGTCCTTCTTCGACTACGGCGCCACGTTCCTTTGGGCGATCACCGGCGCCTCATGGGGGCGCGTCGTGGTTACGACTTCATCGGCATTTTCATTCTGGCGATGATCTCCGCGACCGGGGGCGGCTTGCTCCGCGATGGTCTCTTTCTTCAGGATGGGCCGCCGGTTCTCGTGCGGTCGCCGGTTTATCTGGGAATAGTCGCTGCGGGAACGGCCATTGTCCTGCTCTTTGGCAAACGGGTCGAAAAACTCAAAGGCTTCGAAGCAATCGTCAGCCTCGTAGATGCACTCGGCTTGGGCGCCTACGCGGTTGTCGGTACGAACCGGGCCATGACTTTGGGCCTTAGCTTGCCCGGCAGTGTTCTCGTCGGCATGGTCAATGCCGTGGGCGGCGCCATTTTGCGTTCCGTTCTGGTTGCACGCGAACCCCATTTGTTCAAACCGGGAACTCTCGAAGCGGTGGCCGCTTTGATCGGCTGCGGTATCTTTCTCTTGCTGCTGGAAACCGGTTGGCTCGATGAAACCAAGGCGGCCTGGGTTACGATCGGGGCCGTATTCGTCATCCGGCTCCTGTCCGTGCGCTATCGCGTCCAAACCCGAGCCTTGCGCGATTTCGCATCACAAATTACCACGGACTAAGAGCAAAGCCTTCTTGGGTGCAGAAAGCTCTGCTTGCAACTGCCATCTCCCCTTATAATTGCGGACCGGTGAATTGCAGAGTTGCCAGGAGAAATGCCAAATGGTCGCAAAGCTATCGGTGAGCCTGATTTCGCTGCTCGGTCTCTTGGGGATTGCCTTAGGTTCGGCGGCGGACTCGGAGCTCCCCGTCGTAGTCAAACCAACCGACCCCAACATTCGCTATGTAGGCCGATTCGACACTTCAACTCCAGGGGGTCCGAGCTGCGCATGGTCGAACAGTGCCGTCCGCTTGAGCTTCAAAGGAACCGGAATGAGAGTCAAGCTGGCCGAAAACAGCGAGAATCAGTGGCAAGTGGTTATCGATGGCAAGCCGACCTCCATCATCAAATCGAAGGGTAAGGCCGCCGTTTATCCAGTGGCAACGGGTTTGGCCGAGGGCGAACATTCGGTCGAGCTCGTCAGGCGGACCGAGGCCTTCGCAGGCAGGACGCAATTCTTGGGATTCCAACTCGGCGCCGGCGGCAAGCTGCTTCCCGTTCCTGCCCCCCATCGCCGGATCGAAGTGATTGGCGATTCGATTTCCTGCGGCTACGGCAGCGAAGGAAAGAATGAGCACGAGCACTTTGCTCTGAACACCGAAAACGCTTTTGAAACCTACGGCGCCATCGCGGCTCGAGAACTGGCGCCGAATATGTGTGCATCGCCTGGTCGGGCCGAAAAATGTGGCCGGACAACACCATTCCCTCCATCTACGATCGGACCTTGCCGGAGGATGCCAAGAGCCACTGGGATTTCTCGAAATGGGTTCCGGATGTCGTTTTGATCAACCTGGCGACCAACGATTTCGGCCGGAAGATCCCCGATGAAAAAGGCTGGACCGGCGCCTATGAATCTTTTCTGAAACACGTTCGCAAAAACTATCCCAACGCCGAAATCTATGTCGCCTCAGGTTCGATGATGGGCGACTGGGGTGAAAACAAGCAACTGACCACCCTCAAGAAATACTTGGCTAAGATCGTCGCCGATCGCAAAGCCGCTGGCGATGGGAAGGTCCACGAGATCGATTTCGCCCCGCAGGATCGCAAAGACGGCCTGGTGCGCCGACTGGCATCCGAGCGTCAAAACGCACCAGATTATGGCCAAGAAACTGGTAGAAACCTTGCGCCAGGATTTGGGGTGGAAGCCGTAAGGCCCCAATCAGGACAAAACAGAGTCACAATGTGGCAGTTATTTCGTTTAACCCGGAGCCAGCGGCGACGGCGGACAGGCACTTTGCGGATCCGTATGGTTTTGGCGAGAGTAGGATCGATGAAGTGATGTTAGGCGTGAAGACCGCCGACGCCGCTGGCTCCGGGTTAAACGAATTTTCGAAACAAGAGTATCACCATGAATGAAAACGTCGGTGACCCCTGTCATCCCAACCGGCGACATTTTTTGGCAGCCGGTTTGTCTGGCGCAGTCGTGGCAGCAGCGCGGCCGGCGAATGCCAGTTCTGCGACTCGCCAAGATCCATCATTCGAGCTAAGCGAACTGACCATCGCCGACCTTCAAGAAGCGATGCGCTCCGGACGATTTTCGGCGCTCGCTAACTGAGAAATACCTGGCCCGTATCGAAGCGATCGATCGCCAGGGCCCGATACTTCGCGCAGTTATCGAAGTGAATCCCGAGTCGCTCGCCCTAGCCGACGCTTTAGATGCGGAGCGAAAGCAAAAAGGCTCGCGCGGCCCACTCCATGGCATCCCCGTACTTATCAAGGACAATATCGCGACAGCCGATCGCATGGAGACGACTGCGGGATCTTTAACGCTGGTCGGCAGTAAGCCTCCTCACGACGCCTTCTTGGTGAAGAAACTGCGCGAAGCCGGGGTTGTCTTGCTGGGCAAAACCAATCTCAGCGAATGGGCCAATATCCGTTGCAGCTATTCCACTAGCGGCTGGAGCGGCCGCGGCGGCCTGACCAAAAATCCCTACGCACTCGATCGCAATCCCTCGGGATCCAGTTCTGGCTCGGGCGTAGCCGTAACGGCAAATTTGTGTGCCGTTGCGGTAGGCACCGAAACGGATGGCTCGATCATCAGCCCTTCGTCCGTCAATGGTATCGTGGGGATTAAACCGACAATTGGGCTGGTGAGCCGAACGGGCGTTATTCCCATTTCCCCTACGCAAGATACCGCCGGCCCCATGGCTAGGACGGTTCGCGACGCCGCCATTCTTCTGGGAGCTTTAGCGGGATTCGATCTGGAAGATAAAATCACGGCCGCGGGAAAAGAGAAAATCGTTCAGGACTATACGACTTCCCTGGATGAAAAGGGCCTGCGCGGGCGCGCATTGGCGTGGCCCGCAATTACTTTGGCTTTCACGATGCCGTCGATGCGGTCATGAGCCAGGCGCTCGAGGCCATGAAAGCCCAGGGAGCGATCATCGTCGATCCGGCCGAGATCCCCAACATGGACAAGGTGGGCGAAGCAGAAAACGAGGTCCTCTCTTATGAATTGAAGGCAGCCTTGAATGATTACCTGGCGTGGCTTGGCCCAAAGCGCACCGTTCACTCATTAAAGGAAATCATCGCCTACGATGACCAGAATCGGAAAACCGAGATGCCCTATTTCGGCCAGGATCGCTTCATAAAAGCAGAGGCGAAAGGTCCGCTGACTAGCAAAGATTATCTCGATGCTCTGGCGAAATGTCGACGGCTGGCACGCACGAAGGCATTGATGCGGTCATGACCAAGCACAAGCTCAATGCTTTGGTGGCGCCGTCGGAAGGGCCGGCTTGGCTTACGGACCTCGTTGTGGGCGACCGGATTCTGAGTTCGAGCACAACGGCAGCGGCGGTGGCAGGTTATCCGAGCATCACCGTTCCGGCGGGCTTCGTCTTCGGCTTGCCCATCGGCATTTCCTTCTTTGGCCGGGCTTGGTCGGAACCCACGCTGCTGAAATTGGCCTACGCCTTCGAGCAATCGACCAAAATGCGGAAGCCGCCGGGGTTCTTGAGTCACGCGGTGCTTTCGTAGAGGAACTGCTCACGTTACGCTCTGAACCGTTGCCTTCCCCCGTTGCGTGTGCTCAAATAGGTGGAGCATCAACGCTGGTCCTTTCTCGTTCCCCTCGTTCCCGGCCAGGAGGCAAAAGCCATGGGAAGCGATGCGGTGGTGGCTCGGGGCAGAGCTACAGTCGACGGACAAACGCTCTTCGGCCAGAATCTACACGGCTCCAATCAATTCTCGCCTCGGATTTGCTTGAAACCGGGTCGCGATTTCGTTCCGGGCGAGCTCAGCGGCACGCCCGCAGTGGATGTGCCGCAAGTGCGCACGAACGCAGACCGTTCTCGGCCTGCAGTCTCAGGATTCCGGTGGCTACCGCGTGGGTCTGAACGCAGCCAAAGTTGTCGCGGGTTGTTTGCCGTTGGAGGTCCGGCTGCGCGGCGTACAGTCGGGCCTGACGGGGCCCGATCTGGTGCGGCTGGTGCTGGAGCGCAGCCGTTCGGCCTGCCAAGCGGTTGAGGTTCTGGTCGGGCTGATCGATCGCTACGGCCAGGGCGGCATGGCTATGGAAGCTGGCACAACCGGCTGCGACCACGCGTTTCTGATCGCCGACCCGCTCGAAGCCATCTTGGTTGAAACGGCGGGCAAGCACTGGGTGGCTCAAGAGATTGGTGAAGCCCGGGCCCTCGTTTCGGTACGCACCATTCGCCAGGATTGGGATAAAATCTCGCACGAGCTATCTGAATGCATGATTCGCAAAGGCGCTTGGCCGGCGGACGGCAGCAAGATCGACTTTGTCGGCGCCATTGGCGACGCACCTGAGCAACATCCACTGGCGTTCAATCGGTGGGGCCGGGCGATGTTGCTTCTGCAAGAACAAAACGGGCACATCGACGCCGGCATTCTCCGCCGCTTCATGCGCGATCACGGGGAAGACATGGAAGCGCCTGGCTGCCCGCGCTCGATCAAGTTTCCACTGGCGCCTGCCGTCATGCAGGCATGCTCGCCGGCGGTGCAACTCAGGCTAGCTTTGTGACCTGCCTGGACCAGGAGTTGCTTAGTCCCCCCATGGCATGGGTGGCCTTTGGGCCCGCCGTGCCAATCGGTGTTCTTTCCTGTCGTTTTGACCGGACGATTGCCGGCGGCCGCTACTTGCTCCGGGCCGGAATCGCTGATCGAGCAACTGCGTATGTTGCAAATATGACGGCCGATAAATCCGAAACCTGGCCCGACATGCGCGACGCCTTCGATCGGCTGCAAGCTGACTTCGATCAGAACGCCGAGGAATTCGCAAGCATTGCCGCCCGTGCTGTTGGCGACACGGACTTCCTCGCCGGAGAAGGGCATGCGCTGATGGAGCATTGCGTTGCCCGGTTCGAGGCGACCATTGCGCAAGCGTTCGAGCAAGGAGCGCCGACCACTGGCATTTGCTCCGGGCAGATGAAAGCAATGCTGTCGTAGAACGGGCTCCGGTTAGCCGCGAGTCGAAGACGAGCGCGGACTTGCCACTGTCGCGACGCTGCCCAACTATATCCCTCGCTTAATCGCCCGGTCCTGCCGGGTGCGAGTTCGCGCTCGTCGTAGACTCGCGGCTAACCAAAAGCGATTCACGATTCACGCTCCACGATCCTGAGTGGTAAACTATTTCTTTGGTTGCAGCACGTGTGCTTCTGTATTTTGCTGGGCGAGGTAGCCTTTATGTTTCCCTCGTTCTTGCTCTTGGTTTGGGCTTTAGTTCCTTTGGCTTCCCAATCGCTCGAGGGCGTCTGCCGGTTCGCGGACCGGCAGCATCGAACTGATCGGCAAGCTCGGCAGTAGAGATTACCGCGAACGCGAAGCGGCAATGAACGCTTTGGACGCCTTGGGCGGTGCGGCATTGAACGGATTGCGCAAGGCGGTTCACGACAAAGATCCCGAAGTGTGCCGTGCGCCGAGACTTTGGTTGAGGTCATCGAGCGCCGCGAGGAAACCGCAAAGTTGCTCTGCCGCGGCACGGTGCATTTGCAGCTTAAGGACGTTCCTCTTCAAAAAGCAGTTGCCGACCTTGCCCAACAAAGCGGTTTCTCCGTGCGTATCGATCGCAGTGCCGTCGAGCGCGTTTGAAACCAAAAAATCACTTTGGATACCGGGGCAACCACCTTCTGGAAAGCTCTGGACGCCCTAAACCGTCAAGCGGCCCTCATCGACAGCACGGTGCCTACCCTGGAACCGCGTCCGGTGGCGCAATAGTCCGGACGCAGGCTTGCAGATCATCCGAGGCGGCCAACGCCTCGCCATGTATCCGAGCTCCATTCACGAGGGCGCCACGCAATATTACTTGCGCTCCTTGGACAAAAGGGGCGACCAAAAATCGGCGTGCTCGCCCGTTTGCTATGCCGGTGCGCTACGCTTCCGCATTGGCCATAACGTGAAGGTGCAAAATGGTGAGATGTTCTTGCCGATCGAAGTGTCGCCTCAGCCGAACGTAATCTGGGAGCAGCTAACGGATATCCGCATCGAAAATGCTCGACGATCGCGGTCAGGAACTGACCCAATCGTCGCCGTCCATGGATTCGGGTTCGATGCAGATCAACCAATTGGTGATGGGCTTGGGCAATGGCATGGTTTTGAACGCCACTACAGGCTTCTTGGAACCGATTGCCGAGCAAGGCGGCGCTATTCGGCTCAAATGCGCCGAGTTCCGTTCGCGAAAACTCGCCAGCCTTTCCGGCACAATTGTCGGCCAAATGCCGCACGCCAGTACAGACTCTGGTTTCGGTGGAAAACGTTCGCCAGCAGGCAGGCAAGACATTTAGAACGCGCTATGGCGAGAAACTAGAAGTGACCGAGGTGAAGGATTTGGGCGATGGATCAGTTCGGCTGCAAGTCCGGCTCATGGAACCGCCCACAACGCTCGTCATACCAGGCAATGGCCGCATTGCTGCTCGGGCTAATCTCGTCTTGAGAGGCCGGCAAGTCGTGTTCAATCGCATGGGCGCCAGAACCGATGGCGATCTCCACGCGGATCTATTGATCAAGGATGAAAACGACCGTCCGGTTTCGCTCGACACCAACTTCCAAACTTCCATCAGCTTCGTCGACAACATGATTGCCACAACCGTGACGCTGGTAGTGAAGCCGTCCCATGGAGCGTCCAAAATCCACAAACTGGAATGGCTTGGCCAACACACGGCCACCGTCGAAGTCCCCTTCAGCTTTACCGACGTTCAGCTTCCGTGACTTACTGTAGCCGAACTCGTGAGAGTTCGGACATCCGAAGTCTAACGACTTCAGCTACGTCTAAGGATTAGCCCCCGGCTGTCAGACTGGCAATGATGTCCTTCATCAATAAATAGAGGTGCAACTCATTGATCGGAGAGGGCTCGAATCCGAACCTTTGATAGAACGCTCGTGCCGATGAATCCTTGGCATGGACCACGAGTGCACGGCAACCGACGATGTCTGCTGCCCAAGCAGAACGTAGAATGGCGTCCTTGAGGAGGGCCTTGCCGAGACCTTTGCCTTGCTCCGTTGAGTGCGACGACGCCACAATCGAAGGTAGCCAGGTCGTGCGACTTGTGCAGCGGGACAGGATCATTGAGCGGAAGACCGCTGCTCATCAACCACGCTCGGTTCAGTCAGGAGCTTTCGCAATGAGGTTATGTCCCTCGGCGGCGCGTCCAGCGCGTTGCAGAAGGCCTTCCATTGGTCAGAAGACAAATGGAACTGGACCTGCTCATCAATGGGCAGTGAGTCAATGACGTCTTCATCAATGGTAACTCTGACGTGCAAATGCTCGGGCAAATGCACCGGCTCCAACGGCCGGAACACCCCGTTTTCAAAAACCGCGTCTAATTCGGTTGCCATAACTTCTTTCCTGTCAGGTCCATAATACGCATACGATGAGCGATTGTCGAGCGTGATCCATCGTATTCATTATCATCGAGCCTTGGTTTGTGCGGAGTCTGCGGTCATCTCTTGCGTCCCTTTCGCAACTTCGCCGGTTGGCTAGTGCCCGGCGTCTCGTTTTCAATAGCCGGTAGTGCCGCTTGTTCCTGTGCCAGTTCGTAAAACTCGTGGAGCTTGGCTTGAAGTAGCTTCTTGTCCGGCAAGCGAGTCTGGTATTCGGAAACCAAGGCGGGCGACATCGCCCGCGAAAGTGCGTATTCGACGACCTCGTGATTCTTCGTCGCACAAAGAAGTACGCCGATGGACGGCTGCTCATGCGGCTTCTTCACATCGCGGTCGAGGGCTTCCAGATAGAACTGGAGTTTGCCAAGGTGTTCAGGCTCGAACTCGACAACCTTGAGTTCGAATGCGACCAGGCAGTTGAGGCCGCGGTTGAAGAAGAGCAAGTCGAGTTCGAAGTCTCGTGTGCCAACTTGGACCGGGTAGTGACTGCCGACGTAGCAGAAGTCGCGACCGAGTTCGATCAAAAAATTCTTGAGCTGCTCGACCAAGCCGCGTTGCAGGTCAGCCTCGGAATGCCCCGGCGAAAGTTCGAGGAACTCGACGAGGTAGGTGTCCTTGAAGACGGTGGCCGCGGCTGGATGCAATTGTCTCAGCGGTGCGGAGACTTTTGTAGGGGACATGATTATGCGCTGAACAGCGCCCCGTTAATTTGGCGTTCCAGTTCCCTGCTCGACCACTTTTCGGAAGTCGCCATGCGGAGGTAGAACTCACGCTCTTCGGCCCGCTTCGACTTTCCAAGGATGAGCAGATTGTGGCTCCAAGTCAATTGTGTCAGCAGTGCTGACACTTTTTCGTCTTTCCGGTAAGTCTCGTAGAACTGCCTCATCCGAAACAGGTTACGGCGGGTGAATCCCCGCAGGCCGGGATGGGTTCGGGCAATGTAATCAGCCAAATGCTGAACCACTCCCTCTCCCCAAGCGGTGGATTCCAACTTGTGGCTTATGTACTCGCCGATCTGCCAGTAAAGGCCGACAAGTTCCTGATTGACTGCCGCAAACGCACGTGTGCGCCGAGTCGATAAGCCGCAGGACCTCGTCGAAATCGCCGGAAACGGGTTGTACGAGCACGACAGCCGGAGTTCTTGCTGATCGACGGTCGGTTTTTCTTGAATGGTGCTCATCGCTAAATTGTCGGCTGGAGCCGCTTTGAATGGAAGTCCACTTTGCTGCTTACCAACAACAGCGTGCCTAGCAATTCCTTCATCGATCCACTTCACTGACACCCAATTGGCTCCTGCCTTCCGGCACCGGACCCCTGACCCCTGACTTCTGACTCCTGATTCCTGCCCCCTGCCCCCTAACCCCATTCAACCGAGCACCGTCCAAGCCCCCGGATGCGTCCACAAATGCTCTCGCTGTCGTTTACGGAAGTTCTTTTCTTCAACTATTCGCGGGGCTTCGCATGGTTCCTCCTCTGCCATCTCTGAGAAATGGGTTGGCGGGCTGTGCTGTGCCATGCGACGTTCATCGAGCCGGCTGATCAGGTAGCGTAACGCTGCCAGGGCGTGATTGTGTTCGTCCAATGGGTTCTCGCTTCCGCCCGCGCCATTCTCGGGATAGCGATAGAGACAGGCCTCGGCGAGCAAGTTGGGACAGGCTGCTGCAGTTCAACGGCAGCCTAGGCTGATCGCCGTCGAGCACCTCGACCTGCCAGGGGTAGGGTTCCATGCCCAGCTTGCGCAAGGGGGCGACAGCGGGCGGACGCGATTGGTCGATGGGCATTTGGCCTCCTGAGGCTGGCCCTCAATCCTCATCCAACGGCGTTGCCGCGGGATAAGCCGCGATCAAGGGGTCGAGCCAACGGCTCAAATCGCCCTCGGCGTCTTCTTCTGGCGTCACAGAGGGAGCCGTCGTTTCCTCTTTTTTGAGGGACCAGAAGGCACGATGCTCGCGGCCGTTGCCTTCACGTTTTGATTCAACGGACAACAGGTTTCTGGCTCGACGCAACATCCGCTCGGAAAAGCCTTCGGCCTGGCCTGCTTGCCAGATGACAGGCGTTCTCTGGGGACCGTCTTCCACCAACTTCTTCAGAAACTGGCAAGCCCGGTCGGTTTCGGTGGCGCGGGAGCCATGACCGCGGGCCGCGCCGAGGAGTTGGTCGGCGCTCCAAGGGCTGGGCCCGTGCCAGAGCAGCGTCTGCCCGATCCTCCAGTTCGGCCGGCGTCAGCGACGCCACTGTCAAGGCCAGGCTTTTCTGCAGCCGGGCCAAGTTATTCTTGACCTGCGCAACACAAGCCGCTCGGGCTCCTTGGGGTCCCGCTCCAGCAGCCAGGTCGAACGGCAGGCGCCCTGAAAGCCGATCGAGCCGCCGCCGCGATAACGGGCCAGCCCGCTGTTCGACTTGTTCAGATGTGCGCACCAAGAGGAAGACGCATCCCTGCCGAGCAGCGATCTGATTCAGGGGGCCGAGCGCCCTCCGGACGCTTTGATCGTTGCTGATCTGAATGCCCTGTTGCCCAAGCCCGGATCGCCGTCGAGCAGCGCGAGCTTGCCAAATGGCAGCCAGCCCCGCCAAAGCCAAGCCAGTTCGCGCCGCTCGACCTGACTGGCCGCGAACGCGTAACCGATTCATTGAGGAGTTGGGAGGAGCCATGGATACTGCGGCGTCCGCCGACCCGGCGTTTATTCACACGAAAGCATCGAACCCCGGCCACTGCTACATCATAATATAAGTGTGTACAGTATTGTAGGTCTGCCGCTATGGTGTGATGTGTCTCCCTTTGGCGAGCGGCAGAAAAAGTAGACCTCACGCTCCGCGTGAGGAACGCCTCACGCGGAGCGTGAGGTCTACTTTGGGGAAGCCAATTCATGCCGATCGCCTTAGGGCATTCCGCAAGTTCGGCGAGGCCGCCCTCTGTCCGGACAGCCGGAGTGAAAACCTGATTTCGTAATGCCTTGCAGATACGAGGCTTTCGTCGAATTGACTCCGGCAACCACTCTTTTCGCTTGTCCGGAGTCAACTTGGTGTTGGAACAGTCAATCGCACCCCTGAAAGCCAGGTGCTAACCTTCTCGATCCGTTTGGGCCGCCTGTGGCTTCGCCTTGCACCAATTTTCCCCCGTGCCTACAATCCCTGCCGCTCTTCGGACCGCAGCATGGAGGCACGCGGAACGCAATGAATTTGGAAAATGATCCGGGACAGCGTACTTCGTTTGTCGCACGCATGCTGGTAAGGCAGGCGGACCTGGTCTGCCGGTTTCCTTACCCTACGCTGGTCCTCACCTTAGGGCTGGCAGGCGTATCGGCTTATCTCTTTTGTGCCGACCTCAAATGCTATACCAGCCGGAACGATCTCATCAGTCCCAATAAGGACTATCTGCAACGCTGGAAGCAATACGTTGCCGAATTCGGGAAAGACGATGACGTGGTCGTCGTCGTGGAGGGTAACGACACCGACCGCGATGAAGCAAGCCCTCGAAAACATCGCCTCCGAAGTGCGCAAGCGGCCGGCGTTATTCGATCGGCTCTTTTATAAGGTCGATTTGCGCGCCTTGCAGGATCGCTCACTTCTCTATCTTCCCTCCGATCAGATCGCTCAAATTCAGAACAACCTCAAGAGTATGAGCCTGCTGCTCGAGGTCGGCCCCATTGCTTGGCAGCAGCTCACGCTGTTTCGGTTGCTGCACGAGGCCCGCGAGCGCGCCGGGAAAATCTCGCCAGGCAAGCCACTTACGCTCGCGGATCGGCAATTATTCGATCAGCTCTTGGCCTTGGCTGGATCTGCCAAAAGCACGTTGGACAATCCCGGGGGCTACAAGAATCCGTGGCATAGCCTGTTGCCGTCGTCTCCCGAGCAGTCCGATCTGATGGCGGTGCCGCAATATTTCTTCAGTGGCGACGGCAAGCTGGCGTTCCTTTTGACCCGGCCCATTGAAACTGCGGGTTCGTTCACGGCCGACCAGGATAGCGTCAACGGCATGAGCGAAATTGTCGCCGGCATGCGCAACTCGTATCCCGATCTATCGTTCGGCATGACCGGCTTGCCCGTCCTGGAAACGGACGAAATGAGCGCATTGCAGCAAGACACCAAGACCGCCTCATGGCTGGCGCTCCTGGGTGTGCTGGGCATTTACACGATTGCCCTGCGCGGCATCCGCTATCCCTTTGCGATTACCGTTTCGCTGCTGGTGGGCACCGCCTGGGCCGGCGGTTGGATGACGCTGACCGTGGGCCATCTCAATATCTTGTCGGCCACTTTCGGCATGATGCTCTTGGCCATGGGCGATTATGGCGTCTTGTGGGTCACGCGCTACGAACAGGAACGGGCGGCAGGCCGCAATGTCCGCGACGCCAATCGCAACACTGCCGGCAGCGTCGGGCCGGGCATCTTGACCGCAGGGGGCTCAACGGCGCTGGCTTTTTCCGCCGCCATGTTGGTCGATTTCCAGGCCGTTGCGGAGCTGGGATGGATCGTCGGCAGCGGCATTCTGTTGTGTGCGCTTTCCTGTCTCATCGTCATGCCGGCTATGCTCGCCGTCACCGACCGCCGGGGCCTGTGCGCAAGCCTGCGGCAACCATCGAACCGCCGCTTTCTCCCTGGCTGCCGTTCCTGGCCCGCAAGCCGCGCTGGGTCATCGCCGGAAGTATCGCCGTGGCCGTCATACTTGGCTACTCGGCGATCAAAGTGCATTACGATCACAATCTGTTGCATCTGCAAGCGCGGGGCTGGAATCGGTGAAGTGGGAGTTGAAGCTGGTGGAGCGCACAGCCGGCGCCAGTTGGCATGCACTCAGCTACACGACCAATCAGCAGGAGGCGTTGGCCCTCAAGACTCGGTTCGAAAAGCTGCCGGAGGTGGCCCGCGTTGTGGAGATGGCCTCGCTGATTCCTCTCGACCAGGAGCAGAAACAGAAGCAACTCCAGGACGTGCAGCGGCGTCTGCACAACCTGCCCGAACGCGGCAGCACGGTTCCGCATTTCTACCCCAATCCCAGCGAGCTCAAAACGGAAGCCGGGGTCCTGGTCGGCCAGCTTCAGCCGCTGGCGGATGTCAGCCCCGAGCCGTTGTTACACGATTTGCGGCGCAGCCTGGTTGCCCTGCGCGACAAAATCGAGGAAGCCAGCCCGCGCCAGGCTGAGATCCGCTTGCAGGATTTCGAGCAACGCATGACCGCCGATCTGATCGGCGACCTTTATCGCTTGCGCGATTGCTCCAAGCCCGGAGCGATCACATTGAACGATATGCCTAGCGAATTCCGCCAACGCTACGTCAGCTCGAACGGTAATTGGCTGTTGCGCGTCTTCGGCAAAGATTCGCTGTGGGAATTCGGGCCGCTCGAACACTTCTGCAAAGTGATTCAATCGGTCGATCCGGAAGCGACCGGCAAACCCTTCACAACGTTGGAAGGCCTGAAGGGCATGCGGCTTGGCTACCTCTGGGCCGGGGCCTATGCACTGTTCGCCATTGTATTGGTGCTCGCCGGCGATTTTCGCAAGCCCTCTCATGTACTCATTGCTTTGGCGCCGCTGGCCATGGGCATGCTCACAGCCCTTGGCATCATGGGATTGTTCGGCTTGCCCCTAAACCCGGCAAACATGATCGCCTTCCCGCTCATCATCGGCGCCGGCGTCGACAATGCGGTGCACGTCCTCCACGATTATCTTTCGCGGCGAAACGCCGACAAACGCTACTTGCTGAGTCACACGATCGGCCATGGCATCTTCGTACGCGATCTCACGACCATTTTGGGCTTCGGCCTGCTCATGATTTCGAGACATCAGGGGCTCTTCGGCCTGGGACTGCTTTTGACCCTGGGCGTCAGTTGCTGCATGAGTTCGGCCTTGGTGTTTCTGCCGGCCGTGCTACGCGTCTGGAGCAAACGCCGGAATCGCCAGCGGACTCTGGAAGTTCAGCAGCAACAGGTGCTGGCGAGGGCGGCTTAGTAACTTGCAGTCGGCCCCTTTGAGCCCGGCAGCGTCAGGTTCTTTGGCCCCGAATGGGGCCACGGAATGTAGCCACGGGTGGAGCGAAGCGAAACCCGTGGTGATCCGGATGACGACTCCGCCCCGGATGGGGCGGCGGAAACAACACATCCTGGCATATAGTCATTTCTCTATGACGTCTTCCGCAAGTTTACTTCTCCGTCGTCCCTTGCGGGGCGACGAAGAATCCGAGAGGAGTTCCACGGGTTGCGCGGCGGCGGCTCTGCCGCAGCGACCGCTCCACCCGTGGCTACAATCAAACGCCCCATTCGGGGGGTATGCCCGCCTACTTCCCCATCAAACTCAGCACCGCCATGCTCATGGCGGTTACCCCGGTTTTAATGCTCGGCTCAGGCACAGGATAGAAGAGATCCGAATGCAGCCCCGGCAAGGGACGGGCCCCTGGTTTCAGCGAATCCGCCACGCGTTCCGGTGAAAAAACGCCCAAGAAATAGAGAAAAATCGGCACGCCCGCTTTGCCGTAGCGACTGAAATCTTCGCCGCCCATAATGGGCGGCCGGGCAATGACATTTTTGTCTCCCAGTAGCTGACGAAACACGGGAACTACCCTGGCTGTGAGCGCCGGGTCATTGTAAAGGGCGGGGGTAAACTCTCCTGGATCGATGGTGACAATCGGCTCGGGCGCGCTGCTGCGCCGATGGCGGCTGCCTTGGCAATGCGTTCGATGGCTTCGAGCGTATGCTTACGGACGCTGTCTTTGGTGGAGCGCACCGTTAACTGCAGGTGCACGTCGTTGGGAATGATGTTGTGCTTGGTGCCGCCGTGGATAGATCCCACGGTAACGACGCAGGGATCGAGCGGGTTGGTCTCTCGGCTGACAATGGTTTGCAAATCGAGAATGATGCGGGCCGCCAGCACTATGGGGTCTTTAGTTGTTTGCGGTGCGGAGCCATGACCGCCTTGCCCGCGGACGATGATGTCGACCGAATCGACATTCGCCATGGCTAGGCCGTCGGAATAGGCGATTTGTCCGTGGGCCGTCCGCGAATCGCAATGCAATGCCAAGGCGAAGTCCGGTTTTGGGAACCGCTCGAAAAGCTTACCTTCGTCGAGCATGAGGCGAGCGCCCGAGCCGGATTCCTCGGCCGGCTGGCCAATGAACACAAGTGTCCCGTGCCACAGGTTCTGGAGATGAGCGAGCGTTCTGGCGGTTCCGAGCCAACAGGCCATGTGCATGTCGTGGCCGCAGGCATGCATCACACCCACGTCGTTGCCGGCTTTATCCCGCCCGCGGACTTTGCTGGCGTAAGGGAGCCCGGTTGCTTCGATCACCGGCAACGCATCCATATCGGTGCGAACCATGATCGTGGGCCCGTGCCGTTGCGAAGGATGCAAACGATTCCGTGGCCACCTACGTTGGGGTGGACTTCGTAGCCGAATTCGCGCATCAGGCCCACCAATTTAGCCGACGTTCTCGCCTCTTGGAGAGACAGTTCCGGGTGGGAATGGATGTCTTTATAAATCTTTACCAATTCAGTGATATATGGATTGTTTACCTGTTCGACCTCTTTGAGTCTTTCGGCAAATGGTTTCGTTTGGGATTCATCGGCTGCTGCCCGATCTGGCTTCAGACCCAAAAAGAGCAAGAAAAGGAAAATAGCCAAGTTCGCAAGTGCAAGTGAAGTAGGTGTTTTCGCATTCCTCATTTCAATTCCTTCTATGCGCAAATCGTCAGGAGTGTTGCATCGGCTGCTATCGCCAAGTTACCTGCCTGCAGGTAAAGCTGCATGGAAAAATTTGGTTTTTTCCTTCTGACAAAATGGGGGAGCCATATAATGGATGTATTGAGGTAGAGTACCTCGGTGGAATCAGGGGCTAATGGATGGCGCCTGCCTGGTTCTTCACCGGATCTTTTGGTCTTGCACCCACTCGCGTGCGAGGCCGCGATTTCCGAGAAAAGCGGTCTTCGTGGGAGACCACAAGAGATTCAGGCAGGGCCTGAATGCGCCGCGGTTTTTACCCTGTTCGGTCCGGCAACTCCGGCTCGGGTGGAGAACCCACGAGCAGGAAAGGGAGGTTCCATGGCCATACGACGGTTGACAAAGCAACAAAAGCGCGACATTTTCCGCGAGCTGGTATCCGTTCAGGACTCGGGGAATCCCGTGCGCCGGTCTCGCGAGCTCATGATGGAGAAGTTCGAGATCAGCGACAACCAGCTGAAAGAAATCGAAGATGAGGGGTTGGAAGAGCAATGGCCGCCCCTTAACGAAGCCATGCAGGAAGTCGGCTAAGCGCGAAGCTAAGCTGCCGACCGACGGCGACTGCACCGGACCGGGCCAATCCTTGGCCAGCCGATGCAGTCGCCGTCCGTCATTTATGGGTAACCGAGACTGAACCGATTGACGGGCCGCACACGTATGGTATTACATAGGCATACGCTTTTCTCGGTTTCTCGGCTTACTCAGGTGTGCGATGTCCGAAATCGGCTGGCTATTTCTCTATAGCTCCTTGGTGCTGTTGGCCGCGTTGTTCGGGGGTTATCTTCCTTTTCGCAAAAAAGTTACCCATTCTAACCTCCAGCTCTATCTCAGTGTGTCTGCTGGAGTTATGTTGGGCGCTTCGTTCTTTCATCTCATGCCGGATGCCCTCCGGCTCTCAAAGGGGCTGTTTGGCTGGTGGATGTCTCTCGGCGTGGTCGGACTGTTTTGCATCGAGCGATTCGTGGCGCCGCACAGCCATGAAGTGGGCGTGGGGGGCCACGATCATCACGGCCACCACAATCATGAGCACGAATACGGCCATGAAGACCATGAACATCATGATTATGGGCCCGAACATCAGCACACTCCGCTCCAGGAAAGACGGGCTGCTCCCGCCGTCGCAGGGTGGACGGCGGTGCTCGGCCTCACCATGCATACTTTCATGAACGGGGTGGGCATGGCAGCGGCGGTCCGGGCCGGATTTGCGGCGCGATGCTCACGCCCGATGGGAGCACCTGGCTGTTCTTGCCGGGCATCGCCTTATTTGCCGCCATCGCTTTGCACAAGCCTGCCGACGCGCTGGCAATCTCCGTCGTGCTCTCCCGCAAAGGCGTCAGCAGATCTACGATTGCGGTAGTTCAAGTCGGCTTTGGCATCACCGTGGCCATCGGGGCCATGACCTTTTACTTCGCTTCGGAATACATCGAGTCTGGTTTAAGGTCGGAGTTGACGGGAGCCGCCTTATCGATCTCGGCAGGCACATTGCTCTTTATTGCCCTTTCGGATCTCCTGCCGGAAGTTCAGTTTCATCGGCACGATCGTTTGCTGCTGTTCTTCGGCCTTGCTGGCAGGCGTCATCTTCATGGGCTTCATCGCCCTCCTAGAACCCGACGATGATGGGCCAGAAAACCACGATCCGCCAGCTGCACAGCAGGCTGTTGAGAAGCCGGCCCCGGCACATAGCCCTTGAATTGCTTTTGCGCACTGGATTACCGGGCGCCGGCGCCTTCTCTCGTATTTCAAGGTGTTCGCCATCTTGAATCAGCGCCACGTCGGCCATGCCAACGAACAAGCCGGTCTCTACGACTCCTGGGACCGAACGGATTTCCGCGTTCGTCCGAGCGGGATCCGGGAGCGGCCCGATGCTGCACATGGCAAGGATGTTGCCGTTGTCGCTCATAAGGGGCCGGCCATGTTCTTGTAATGCCTCCGTGGAATAGCCAAGTTCGGCCAGCCGTCTCAGGCACCAGGCCAGCGCAAATGGCACCACTTCGATAGGCAGCTTTCCTCGTCCCCCGAGCGTGGTAACGCACTTTTCGCGCGCGTTTCTCAGGGCCGACGAGAATTACGAGCTTTTCGATGCCGATGCAACCACCTTCTCGCGCAACAACGCGTGTCCGTATCCTTTGATGAGATTAACGTGCGGATCGACCTCATCGGCCCCATCGATGGTGACCGCCAACGGCATGCCTTCTTCCAACGTCGTCAACGGAATGCCCAGCTGAATGGCCAACGTCTGCGACGCCTTGGAAGTCGGGACGCCGCGTACGCGAAGCCCTTGGCGGATCCGTTCGGAAAGGGCCTGCATGAAGTGGGCAGCCGCATGGCCGGTGCCCAAGCCGATGACGGTTCCGTCTTCCACATATTCGAGGGCCTTTTCGGCATTTTTCATGGAACGCTCCGCTGCGCAGTCGCGGCCAGCCACGAACGGTTAGCCGCGACGCGCAGCGGAGCGTTCGTCAAACAGAGCGAGTAACGCCCAGTTCGGAACTCTACGGAACCAACTGATAGGTCACAAAGGCAATCCGACGTCCATCGGGCGACCAACAGGGAACATTGATTGTACCTTGGCCACCGAAGAACTTGCCCAGGACATCAATTTTCTTGGTGCCTAGATTCATCGACCGCAGAGTCACGTCTTTATTGGCTGGATGGCCGACAACATCCTTCTCGAAGCTCAGAAATACCATCGTCCGCCCGTTGGGCGAAAGGTGCGGAAACCAATTGTTGAAATCGTCGTTGGTCACTTGTTCCTGCTCGCTGCCATCGGCATTCATGCGCCAGATTTGCATCCGGCCCGTCCGCTCGGAGTTGAAATTAGATCGATTTGCCGTCCGGGCTGTACTCCGGGCCATCGTCCAGGCCCTTGGCAGTGGTCAGGCGCAGTCTCGGGTCCACCCTCAGCGGGAACTGTATAGATGTCGAACTCGCCGTTGCGTTCGCCGCAGAAAGCCAAGGTCTTGCCGTTTGGCGACCAACCGTGCCAGTAGGACGGACCAATCGGCGTAATCAACTTGGGGGTCCCACCTGCGATGGGCAACGTATAGATGAGCGACTGCCGTTTGCCCTGCGATTGATCGCTGATGACCAGTGTGTTGCCGTCGGGCGAGATGCCATGATCGTTGTTGCAGCGCGTCGCAAAGCCGGTGTCGATCGGCGTCGGCTTTCCGCCTGCCGCTGGAATCTGGTGAATGCGCCCGTTGCTGTTGAAGATAAGGCTCTTGCCGTCATGCATCCAGTTAGGCGCCTCGATGCGGCCGGGAGTTACGTAAACGACGCGGCGATCGGTTGAGGACATCGCCTGCGTTTCCAGCGAGCTGTAAAGTTTCGTTGGCCGCGGACCGCCCGATGCAATCGTTTCCACTTGCACATTCGAGAAGATTACCCTGGCGACCGCGTCCTTGTTATGCGCATACCCCAATGCCGACGTTCAGCGGTTCATCCGAAACGGACAAGCGCACCGCTGCTCCCGAATAGCGGAATTCTTCATCTTTGCCGGCCAAGTAGAGCAGCGCATAGTTGCCGCGCTTGACGAGTCGAAGCCGAGCGGGAGCGGAAACGTTGGCCTGAACCTCATGGGTAGCAGCGCCTTTGGTCTCGCGGAACTGGAGCGATGTCAAGCCGTCGCCATGCAGAGCGGCATCGACATAAGCGGCATCGGCGTCTAGCCCCTGCCGAATCATGAGACACGCCTTGCGGTGCGGCTCGGCGGCCTCGCCCTCGAACTTGATGTCCGCGGTCAGGGCAAAATCGCCGGACATCTTCTTCCAGACGAAGTGGAAGGCATCTTTGGTGGCCCACATATTCTCGCCGCTGGCGGTCACCGTATAGGTTTTCGCGGTGGGATCGAAGGCAAAAGTTCCCGGATGCAAGACCACGCCGACATCGGCGTGACTCTCGAAGAGTCCCAGTGGCGATTGTTGAGCAAGTACCACGGCAGCCGCGGGCCTCGTTGGTTTGGCGGGCGTCGGCACATACGATGACGGTTCGTGGGCCGTGAGGGCCCCGGCAGCAGTCGAAAAGGCGGAGGATGTCAGGACGATTGCAGTCAGGATTCCGAAGGCAATAGGGAAGCGATTCATGGGATGAGCTCCAATTTAGGCGACCTCATCGGCTTCCTGCAGCGTGCACGCAAGAGGGCAAATCGTCACGCGCCGTGGGGAACCAATCAAGCGAAAACGCTTTGGAATCCGCCCGGGAGAAGGCATTGATGACGAGCATGCAGCGATTCATCGAGATTCTGCGCAAAAAAGTGAGACCGCCTATGGCGGTTGTCTTGGGCACTCCGGGAGAAGTCTGCGCACTTCTGGACCATTTGCGTTTCGATGCGACCGTCTGCTACCAAATGGATCTCTACCCGGCCGATCGGCTCAGAGATTCCTTGGGAGAACAGAAGCTGCCAGCGGAAGTGGTGGCGGGGGCAGATGCCTGGGATGTTCCAGGCTCTTTCGCCAGCGTAGTCTACCTGGCTCCGGAAACCGGCGAGCGGAGTCTGAAGTTGGACATGGTCGAGCAAGGATTTCACCTGGTGCGGCCCGGCGGGACCTTTTATGTTCTGTCGCCTTACCAACCCGATTCGTTTTTCCCAGGGGTTCTCAAGAAAGTTTTCGGTCCCGTTCATGCGTCGCCGGTAACGGATGGCACTGTTTTTTGGTGCGTTCGCAAGAATGACCGCCCCAGACGTCGCCACGAGGTCGAGTTTCACGCCCGCGATGGCGATCAACCCTCGTGCGTGTTCGTCTCGCGGCCTGGGGTGTTCTCTTATGGGCGCTTGGACGATGGCGCCCGCGCGCTCGTTGACTGCATGACCATCGAGCCGGGCGAGCAGATCCTCGATTTGGGCTGCGGCTGCGGGGCCACTGGCATTTTTGCGGGGGTGCGCGGCGGCCCCGAGTCTCGAGTCCACTTCGTGGATAGCAACACCCGTGCGGTGGTTGTTGCCACGCTGAATGCGACGCGGAACGCATTACCCAACTTCACTACCCAAACCTTGTGGCAGCCCGAAAAACTGGCGGTGAAAAGCGCGGATGTAATTCTCGCCAATCCGCCCTATTTCGGCCGTGGCGAGATCGCCGCACGATTCGTCGAACATGCCCGCGCGGCGTTGCGACCCAAAGGCCGGCTCTACCTGGTAACCAAGCTGGTCGAGCTATTCGGCGACCTGTTGAGCGAAACCTTCCGGGAAGTGGACGCTGTCGAAGCGCGTGGCTACGTCGTGCTGAGCGCCGCGCAAAAAATAATTGGCCCGGTTAGCCGCAACGCGCAGCGGAGCGCTCATCACACGCGCCAGTCCAGAGGAGCTTGAAACTCATGTTAAATGCCGCTGATGTCATCCGCGTGCTTGACTTGCAACCGCTGGCCATGGAAGGCGGGTTCTTTCGTGAAACCTATCGCTCGAAGCTCCGTCTGGCTCCGTCCTGTTTGGGTGCTCCCTACCGGCAAGAGAAGGCTGCGGGGACAGCGATTTATTATCTTCTGACTCCCGAAACGTTTTCCGCACTCCACCGCCTACCTACCGACGAAATCTTCCATCATTACCTGGGCGGCCCGGTCGAAATGCTCCAACTTTGGCCGGACGGACGGAGCAATGTCGTGCTCATCGGCAGCGACCTGGCCGCTGGTCAACAACCCCAGGTGGTAGTGCCGGCAGGCGTGTGGCAAGGAAGCCGGCTGTTGCCGGGAGCCGAGTTTGCTTTGATGGGCACGACCATGGCGCCGGGCTTCGATTATGCGGACTTTGAATTAGGCTTGCGTGGCGAACTAATCGAGAAGTATCCGAGGGAATCGAATCGGATCGGCATGCTTACGGCTGGATAGCGACAGAATGCGGTGTGCACTCCCGCATTCTGGCGAATGCGGCTACAAATCAATTTCTTGTGCAAAAACTGAGGCTCCACTAGGCACTGGGTTTAGCCGCAGTTTTGCTCGCTACCCAACCGCCCAGGAGTGCGGCAACTGGAAAAGTTGTCAGACAGCTCACCCAAAACCAGAGTGGGGTGTGGGAGCGCCTGCAAATTCACGATCCCGATGCCAAAACAGGAATAGGCCAACGATCAATCCATGCACTAGGTGCTGGCGTTTGGCAGTGCGTGCACAAATCCAGGCGCCCATAAAGGTGCCAATGAAATAAGCAAGGTCCAAGCCAACCAACATTCCCGGATTCTCCAAAAGTTTGCGCCCTACCGCCTCCCGATCTTCACGATCGATTCCCGCCATTTGCGGAAAGATGAAGCCATTCACCAATTCAAGAGCAAATACCCAAGCGATGGCCACGATCAGGCCGAAAACGACTGACCAAATGCTCCGCCCCATGCCCATTGCCCTTCTAGTTGGAATCGATCCGCCAAGGCGATTCAGAAATCTACCCTAGAATAGCACGATATCGAGGGCGAACCACGCTTCGAGTTCGACCAATTTCAGCCAAAACTCCAAGGAAGATTCGACTCCATGATTCTCGGCATCCACCACGTTCAAGTGACCGTTCCGCCGAACGCGGAGGAATCTGCGCGTGAATTCTACTGCGCATACGCTCGGTCTGCCTGAGATTGCCAAGCCGGCCAGTCTTCAAGCTCGGGGCGGCCTTTGGCTCCAGGTCGGCGATCGCCAGGTGCACATCGGCGTTGAACCTGATGTGGACCGGCGAGCGACTAAAGCCCATATCGCGTACCAAGTCCGCGATCTTGCAAGTTGGCGGAGCAAGCTGGCCTCCGCCGGCATTGAGATTTTGGCTGGCATCCCGATCCCCGGGTACGACCGCCTTGAGTTTCGCGATCCTTTTGGAAATCGGGTCGAAATGATCGAGCAAAAACAAAAAGGGCCGTGAACAATCCCCTCACTGTTCACGGCCCAAAGTATCCTTCCCTTCTCCCCAAAAGGGTTGGACAATCAATATCTAGCTTTGGATTTGCCGGCGAGCAAATTCGCCTCATCATTATTGTTTTGCAGCAATTCGGCTTTCGTCTCAGATCTGAAAAAGGGGCGCATTTGCCATAAAGTCGTCAAGAAAAATGCGCTTATCAGACCCGCGGAGGGTTCGACTCTCTGCTGGAGCCGTTGGAGCCTGAGCCCGCTTTGGGGTAGGCATTGGTGGGCGTCTGCGACGGCGGCGGCGTATCTTGAAGGGCATTCGAAGCAACTTGCGAACCGAATACCCAGGACCGCCTGCTCGATGCGCCGCCCAGAGGCACTCCGGGACCGCGGCCGACGCGCAAGGCGGGACTGAGTTGCGGCATCTCTTTGGCGGGAGGCGGATCAATCGGTTGCTTGGTAAGCGGCTTGAGCGCTTCCACAATGTCCGCCGGAGTCTGGGGCCGATCCCAAGGATTCTTCGCCATCATTTGGCGCAAAAGTTTGTCGAGCCCGGGCGGAACATCGGGGCGCAATTGCTGGATGGGCGCCGGGGTACGCGTCAGGTGCCAAATCAGTTTCAACGAAGCGGAGGGGGCCTCCGGGAAGGGCGGTTTGCCCGTCAGAAGGTAATGCAGCGTGGCGCCAAGCCATAGATGTCGGCGCGAATATCGACAGAGTCGCTGTCGACGATTTGTTCGGGCGCCAAATAGTCGTCGGTGCCGACCATCACGCGCTCGCTTGGCTGGACTTGGTTCTTGCGCGGCCCTTCCTGGAAACAGGCCAGGCCCATATCGAGAATCTTCACGGCTCCTTGTCTATCCAGCAGAAGATTCCCGGGCTTGATGTCCCGGTGCACGATGCCCACGCCGCGGGCATGTTCCAGTCCCAGCGCTGCCTGGCGAAGATAGTGAGCGGCGCTGCGGGTACGACAATGGTCCATGATCGTGGACGATTTGTTGGAGACTGGACCCGTCCACATATTCCATGACCAGAAAGTGGAAATCGCCATCGCGATCAACGTCGTGCGCGTGCACGATATTCGGATGGTCAACCGCGGCAACGGCTTGAGCTTCACGGTAGAAACGATCCAAAAACCAACTTTCCTTGGCAAGATGCAACGGCAGCACTTTGACCGCCACGCGCCGGCGCATCAAGGAATGTTCGGCAAGGTAGACTGCCCCCATGCCGCCGCAGCCGAGTCGTTCCAGAATCTGGTATTTGCCGATCGAAAAGCCGCGCCATTTTCCCTTGAGCAGCTGTTCGGCGTGAAAATAGGTGAGCCAGCCTTCACGGACGAGAACGCGCGCCGCTTCCTTGGGATGGGACGGCAAATCGGGCAGCCCGGCCGTCAGCCTACTGGGCTCGACGATCCCGCTTTGCCGCATGAGCGCAACCAATTCGTCTGCTGATGCAGGCGCCGGCATTTACTCACCTTAATCCCGCAATATGCTCCTCCGTGAGCAGCGCGCAAAGACGCTTCGTGCATCGTGATGAAAGGACTTTCCTAATACCTACTTACCTTATCATAATTACCCAGGCTTCCGCCAGCACTTTGCCGGCCCCCGGCGCACAAAAAACGGCATGCCCAAAGGTGCATCACGGTTTCCGGAAAAGCGGCTGTTCGTTTTCGTCCAGCAGTTCGATTTGCGGGCCCTTCTTGGCGCTGTCGACTATGGCAGCTCGGGGACGTCCGCTCCCGTCGAAAATGGCCAAGCCGTTGACGCCGTTGCGTGCTCGCAGCGCCACCAGAAGCTGTTTCCCGGCTTCGTAAAGATCCAGGGCCGGACCATCGTGTTTAGTGAAGGTGAGAACTAAGCGATCGGTTTCTTTCTCGTCGAGGAATGCTAAGCCGGGGCCTTCTTTGAAAAGCCGCATGACGGCGCGAGGTTTTTGGTTTTCGTCGTTGAACACCATGGAAGGCCCGCGGCTCGAGTGGCTTACGGTGTAACGGATAGCGCCGTTCTCGTCGAACAGGGCAATTCCCGGCCCCTCGGCGAAAACGGCAGCGTTCAAGCGCACTTTTTCGTTCTCGTCTTGAAGCAAAAGGCGGACGCCGTTCTTGTCCATTCCCAGGTCGGCGCGGACACGTCCGTTTGAGTCTTTGAGAATGAATCGCTCGGCTTCGATCGATCTTTCCTTGCCGCGTTCCTGAGCGGCCACCAGCGTAGCGCCACCCAAAAGCACAATCAGCAAGATCCCAAATCGCTTGAAAAGGCGGTTTTGTTTCTCGAGTTGGGCAACGCGTTCTGCCAGAAGGCCAAGCTCCGGCGTACCAAGAGTCGTCATGCGCATTCTCCGCTCATCGAGCCTGGATGGAACCCAATAGCGACAGCAGTGTACCCAGAGGGCCAGGAATGCTCTAGGCGAATCGAGGGTTTCTGGGCAGGCGCGGGAACTTCATCGCTCCGCGCTGACCCCGTGCCCGCGCTGCCAGACGTCGAAAGTGGTGTTGCGGAAAATTAGCTCGTATTCGTTTCTGTTGGGGTCGGGAAGGTGCGGGGAGCGGAGGTTCACAATAAGATCCAGACGGGGTTTGGTTCCCAATTCTGCAGCACCGGCCGAGCATTCGAACAACCGGGTCAGGCGTCGTTGTTCGCTCAACGGCACAGCCTGGGCCCATGAATCGAGGATGGTCGAGTTTTCGTAAGCTTTGAGGGCCCCTTGATCGTAGTCGTCTAACGGCGCGAACTGATAAGCCTTCGAACACTGGTATTTGTCGTGGCCCAGCCACATGGTGCGGAACATGCGCGAATGCAGAAGTTCTTTGAAAGTTGCAGTCGAGACGTTCATTTCGTGAAGAAACCACATGATGCGCCGCTCGATTTCTGCATCCGGAACGGTGGTCGAAAAAGGATCGGGCAAAAAGGAATAGCCCCTGCGAAAAGAAACCCACCAAGCGAAAACTTGGTGGTCCAGCGTTGCCAGCACTTTGCAATCGGCGTAGGCCGGCTTTGCAAGCTCCGAGGTCAAAGCGGCGAAATCGTCGCGGTAATTCGTCAGTTCGGGATAGCAGGTCAAACGCATGTGCTGCAGATTGGGTCCGCTCCGCGCTTCGTCGAGGAAGGACAAGAAAACCCCGCCGATCGCGATGGCCAGGGCGACCGCTTTCACTCCCGACGGCGCCCAGCGATCGAGTCGTTCGGTGAAGGCTCGCCAGGGAAGGGTGACAATCAGCACGCACAGACTTTCGATGAGAAAGCCCAAGAGTGCGACCCAGCAATAGCTGACGATCCCGGCGAGCCGGTCGACAAAGTGATAGAGCTGGATGCCTTTGCCGGTCGCAAAACCGAGGACGAAGATCGCCTCATAAGCCAGCACGGCAAAGCAGCCCAAGGCCAGCGCTCGAACGCCGTGAGACGGTTGTTTCCAGCCACGGCGCATGAGGAACGAAAAGCCCGCCATGAAAGCGGTGGCTTCCAAGCATTTCTGCAGTACGAGTGGATTTTGCAAGTGCCAGATCTGTCCGCGGGCCACGCTGAACATGCCGAGCCGCCGCGGCACATCCGGATTCTCCATGAACCGCTGGGCCCAGAATACAGACGAAGCGGCCAGAAACAATCCAGCGCAAAGCGACAGGCAAACCAGAATGTTTCCCAACCCGCGGTATTTGAATGCCAGACTCACTGCGCCGACTAGCCCCGCGGCCATCGCCATGACCACGAAACCGTGAAAATCGCCTTGCAGAAGGAAAGCTAGAAAAACGCCCAGGCAGGCCCAGACCCACTTATTGCGGCGTGCCTCCGGTCGGCCCAAAACCCACAAACAGAGCCCCATGCAGGCTACGAAATGAATTTCGGTCATGAAAGGTCGCGGTATGCGATAGCCCCGAAAGCGTAACTCTTCGGGTACGCCAGGCAATGCGTGCAGCTGGTGGACCAGGGAAATATCCAGGATGTTGCCGGTGATGAGGAAGGCGAGGCAGTTTGCCAAAAGCGAGGAGCGTACGAACAGGCGCAGAAACGCGAGTACGACCAAGTAATAGCAAAGCGTCCCCAAGCCATCGGCAACCATGAGCCCCACGATGCCGAAGAGGCGCAGGCAGGCGGCGTGGAGCGAGACCGAAGCGAACGGAAAGGAAACCAATCCTTGGCCGCGGTTTTCCCAAAGGTTGCCCTCGCCGAGATTGCCTTGAGCCAGGGAAGAGATCAACGGGTAATACTGTATGTCGTGGTGCCGGTACATGGCGGCGACGCCTAGCGAATCGTGGGGACGCTGAAAGGCTGCCACCAGCCAATAGCGTTGACCGACCACGACGATCGACATCCACAAGATGCACTCGACCATCGATTGGGGGCGTAGTTGATCCAGCATTTCTCGGAGAAATCCGGAATGCGCGAAATCCGCCGAAGGCAACGAGGGCGACGTCTGCAACCGTTTGGCAATCGATGGTGAAGAGAGACTCGTGGACATAAGCCTATTCCAGGGCACCAAAGGCTGATTTACCCTGGTGGGATTCAGCAATTCGCTCCGACCTGCGGCTGCAATTCGAAGGGGCTTTTTGGGGCGGCGTTAGCGAGGCGGGGAGAATGGCGAAAAGGGGATGCGCCTAGCTTACCCGCCGGCATAGGCCCAAAGCAGTGGCCGATTCATGCAAATCTAGGTTATTTGGCGCGTTGAGGTCGGAAGAATTCGCGCCTAGCGAATAAAAAACGCCCGGCAGCAAGTTCTGCCGGGCGTTCAATAGTGAATTGTTTGTCTTCAGCGAATGACAGCGTGCGAACGCGGGGAACCGTCATCCATCACCAACATAGGCGGCTCTTCAGCGGGGGGCCGCACCGGTACGATCACCGCTTCGCCGCACCCAGGGCAAGAACAGGCCCGGCCAGCCAGGCGAACCGGCGCCCGCAGCCTGCGAGGTGCAGCTTGCGCAGCGAAAATCAATGCGTTCACGCATATAAGGTCTCCTTGGAATAATCGTTCCAGCAAGTGCGGAAGGCCGCTAAGGATCTACCCATGAATTCGCTGGCTGGGCATCGAGATTTAAGTCCCGCGACAGCCCTTGAGCTCTTCGGGGGTCAGAAATCTAGCCTTCCTTGCTAATCGAAGCAAGGCGAATTTGTCTCTGGAACAGAAGTGTGACGCCTTCGTTCCGGTCGACACTCCATTGATACCATCCGGACATGAGAAGCCGATGAATGCCGACTACTTTTTTGGTTGGAGGCCGAAAATACCTGGCTGGGCGCTGGAATTATTGGCAGAAACACTGAATGTAGCTGAATTCGCGAGCGTTCGGATTTTGGACGGAGCGTAGGCGAATTCGTGAGAATTCGGATCTCGGACTAAAGCATCTGCCGCCGTTCGTCCTGATTCAGCTCGCGCTCGAATTGGCAGCCTACCAAGAACTCGCCCTTTCCGACCGCCGTCACCGAAACGATGGTGGCAGCGAGCGATTTCAAAAGGTTCACGTACTGGCTGTGCAATTTGATGCGAACCAGACAGCCCATTTCGGGCTCATCGCGACAAACGATACCAATGCCCCCGGCGGAAATATCGCGGACCACTCCGCCAAAGGCGTCTTGATCGTGATTGCCGGGGATCCAGACGATAGCTTCGAGGTCGCTAGGGAAGCGCACCCAATCGCGCCGCTCCGATTGAGAAGATGAGGGGATTGCCGTGGCATGGGTCTTACCGAAGACGGTCGAGGTCATCATGGAAGTAGTACCTGCAGTGGGAATAGGAAATCCTATTGCAACCGTATGTTACTTCTTTCGCCCTGTCAAAAATCGGCTGGCGGCAAGAAGAAGGCAGCCGGCAGCAAGATAAACTGCCGCCGATGTGCCAATGGCGGGACCCAGACCATATTGATCTCCCAGCCAACCAACGACCGTTGGCGCCGCTGCTCCACCGAGAAGCCAGCCAAAAGTATTCATGAACCCGGCGACCGTTCCTCGGGCCTCCGGCGGGACCACGTCGAACACGGCAGCGAAAATGTTGGCGTCGTAGAAACCTTTGAAAAATCCCCAACTGGCCAGGAAAAAGAAAAACCAGGGAAGAGATTCGGTATGTCCGCAAAGGTAAACAAAAGGTGCACAGGCAAAAACAGCAAGTGCTTGCACCTGCGCGGCCGCTGGACCGTCGTGACCTCCAAGAATCGGCAAGCCAACCTCCCAACGGTGCACCCACCATGCTGGCGAGTTGTGGCGGGCCCGTCGCGCCCAATCCGGCCCAATCAAGCCGCAAATTGAACTTCGAGCTCAGGTATTGTGGCATCCAGGCAAGCAGGACCATTGCCGCATAGTTGGAGCAGGCAAAGGCCAACATGAAAAAGGGAACTGCCGGAGTCCTCAAAATGATGAATATCGTTTCGCCCAAAGGCATGCGTTTTGGCGTTAGCTGGTTGCCATCTTCCGCCGCTCCCCGCGGGGGCTCGATGAGGGTGAATTGAAGGATAACGCCCAAGACCATTCCTAGCCCGCCGAAGAATACGAAAGAACCTCGCCAGCCGTAATGGAGAGCTATGAATCCTGCGAGGAATCCCCCTGCAATGGTCCCGATGTAGACGCTGGTCTGGTGCAATCCGAGCGCACGCGAGCGCGTCGCTGGACCGTGATAGTCGCTCAGAAGAGAAGTGGAAGCCGGATAATAAAAGGTTTCGCCCAAGCCCTCTGCCGCCCGAAAGAGCAGGAGCTGGATGTAGTTCCTGGAAACGGCCGTCGTCATGCAAATGAGGCTCCAGACTTGCAAGCCTCCAAGAATTGCGTTCTTTCGGCGGACCCGGTCCACGACCATGCCAGCAAAAAGAGCGCTCACGCCATAGACAATTGCGAACGAAGTCCCAAGGTAGCCCCGTTCTCTCAGCGTCAGTCCCATTTCGCTTTCGAGCAACGGGAAGACCGAGAAGATGGCCTGCCGATCTGCATAATTGAAAAACGAAATCCACCAGAGCATGAACACCACAGCCCAGGCATACCGGCGGGTGGGGTTGAAGGCAGAAGATGTCTTCATTGTGTGGAGGGGGGGAGTGAGGAGTGATGGCTGGAATGATTGCTTCGTGCCATGCCCACGGCTTTGCGTGGGCATGTGAGTCGCTCGATGCTTGGTCGGGAACTTGCATCTACGATTGCTAAAGAGCTTCTCAATCAACCAGGAATTCTGGCGATTGCTGGTTGTCGATGCTTTTGGTCACGTTCCAAGAATGTAATCCAGTTTCGAGCACGGTCGAAGGAGCCCCGTTCCAGGGTGAAGTCCCTCACATGCCCACGCAAAGCCGTGGGCATGGCACCATCCAGTACAGCCGCGCAACGCCTTCCACGGGAGCATTAGGGCTCGAGCACATAACCCTTGATGGGCTTCCCCGTGTTCGATGACCAGCGCTTGTCCTTGCACAGTTCGCCGCTGGCCTCCAAGGAAAACGAGATATTGATCGTGGCGCCGAGTTTGACGAGCGGCGCACCGGATTTCGTCTTCAAGAATCCTTTGAAAGGAATGCGCATTTCGAGTTCGTGGCCGTCCGGCGAAAGGGCGCCTTCCACTATGCCTGACAATTTCAGCCCCTTGTCCCGGGTGAATGTAATAGTGTCGTTCTTATGATAAACCCACTGCGTGTAATATTTGTAAGTGCCAGGCCCCATACGGATGAAACCGGCTGGATAGGGACCGTCGTGGTTCGTGCGGTATTTTCCCGCCGACTGATCCAAGAAAGCCTGATCCAGCTCCGCTTGGTCGAGGCACTCGTGATTGAGATACCATCCGGCATTGAATTGACCGTTGAACCACTCGATTTCCGCATTCACGTCGTAACCGTTGCTCGTCGGATAATAGCCGCCCTCGTTGATCCAATAGCCTGTTTTAGAATTGTCGTCCACGTCCAGGGCCAGAACCGCGTAGAAGCGCCCCGCCAATTTGCCCGGGCCTTCCACTTGCGTGTTGCCGATTTTGCCGCGCGACCGGAAGTAGGCGTAAAGGTTTTCCTTGTCGTGGGTGATCTTGTATTCCAACAAATCGGTGTCGGGGTTATCGATCGGGTCAGGCTTGTCGTCCCTCCCTTTATGGTCGGTGTCGTGACAGTTGTGGGCCGGATCCGTGTAACTCTTGATCCCAGCCCAGTCGTCGAATTTGCCGTCAATTTTGATCGCTCGTGGCTTATCGGCGCGAGCCGCGGCCACACCAAATGCCAGCAGAGCCGCCATCGCCAGGAGCTCACGTCGCCCCATCGTCATGCCCGTCTCCCAGAATGCTAAGGTATCGGATGTTTCCCAAGCGACCCCATCCTAAAGCACGCCCCCCGGTGCGGGCGACAACTATCTCAAGGATTTTCCCTCTTGACGGCCTAGTCAGCGTGTCTTAGACTGCATCTAGTCAAGTTGACTAGGAAAGGAGACAGCAGCGTGGCGCACGGAAATCAGGACGTTACCGACACTGAATTGGCCATCATGCAAGTTTGCTGGGAAAAGAGCCCGGTGACTAGGCGGCAGATTGTCGATGTGCTCTATCCCGGCGGCGGCCCCGCTCAATATGCTACGGTGCAAAAATTGCTTCAGCGGCTGGAAGACAAAGGTTTCGTTACTCATGCAAAGGAAGGCATTCAACTGTTTTTCCGTCCTGCCGTGCCGCGCGAAGAGTTGATCAATCGGCGTTTGCGGGATGTGGCCGACAAGCTTTGCGGCGGTTCCCTTACGCCCTTGCTCATGAACTTGGTGCAAACACGCTCGGTTTCCCCGCAAGAACTGGATGCGTTGCGCAATTCGTCAAGAACCTGCGTCGGCAAGAATCTCGCGACGAACCTCAACGGTAGGAGGCTGCCGTGGACTTCCTTCTCGAGCTGGCCTGGAAAAACGCCGCAGTGGCTTTGGTTTTGGCGCTTGCTGCCGCTGCCGCCGGGCATGGTTTCGACGTCCCGCCTTGGCCCATGCCCTGTGGTTGCTGGTTCTCATCAAGCTGGTGACGCCTCCGCTGTGGCATGTTTCGGTGCCATGGCCCGTCCACGAAGCTGCCCATGCTCGAGTCGAGGACAGCTTTGGCCCAGGCTATTCCTATAGCCCGCCTCATGAGGAAGCACAGGTTCCAAAGTCGGTGACCAGTTCCAGCCCGTCCGGATCAGTCGAAAACAGGCCGATGGAAGCGGCCGTGGATTTGACGCCGGTGCAAATGCTTCCAACGCCAGTGGCCCGGTGACTTCTACTTCCTCCCAGAATGCGCAGAGCACTCTGAGGTCGGAGGTTCCGCTGCCCGACGAACCGCGCGTGATTTCTTGGATCACGTGGCAGCAAGGTTTAGTTGGCGTTTGGGCGCTTGGTTCCTGTGCTTGGTTGGTACTGTTGCTGGCGCGCCTTCCGCCAATTCAAGCGTTTGGTGCTGCTGGCGACTCCCGCAGGCGCCGCGGAATCGCTCCGCGTTGCTGAGCTGGCACGCACTATCGGTTTGAAGCGCCCACCCACCTTGCGGTTTCTGTCTGCTTGCGTTCCACCGATGACTTGGGGATTTGGCGGCGGTCATGAGTTGCTTGTGCCTGCCGATTTGTGGAACTCGCTTACCGCCACTCAGCGCGACGCCTTGATTCTGCACGAGTTGGCTCACCTACGCCGCGGCGACCATTGGGTTCGCCACTTCGAGTTATTCGTTTTCGTGCTGCACTGGTGGCATCCGGTTTCCTGGTGGGCGCGCCACGAATTGCAGGAAGCTGAGGAAGAGTGTTGCGATGCCTGGGTTGTGCGGGCTTTACCCGATAGCGCAGGCGACTATGCGGACCTGATCGTCGAAACGGTGGCTTATCTATCCCAACGCCGCAATCCCGCACTCCCGCCCTTGGCGACTGGGTTGGGACAGATTAAGCATGTGCGCAAGCGCCTATCCGCCATTCTCAAGGGGCCGGGGTCACCGCGTTTGTCCGTGCTCTGTTGGCTAACGCTGCTGCTGGTTGGCTGTGGATTGTTGCCGTTGATTCCGACATCTGCCGAAGAACTTGCCCGTGGCCGGGCAAGTCCTGGGCTTTCGCTCGGCGAAGGCGCTGGGCGTGTAACGGACGGGATTCCTTTGTTGGGCTTGGCTGGCATGGCGCCCGGCACAGAAGAAAATCAACCCGAGGCTTCGACTGACCCACTCGAGGAAAACCTGGCGTCTTGCGCATTCAACTCGTTCAGAAAGAAGCCGATCTAGCCGAAGCTAAATCGCTGCTGGACCGGGCAGCGAAAAGAGCGAATCGTGGGACGGAGAGCCTGTCAAAGGGGAAGACCACGCTGGAGCTCATCGAACCTTCCTTAACCGATCAGAAGATACAAGAAGCTCGCGTGCGCGGTTGCGAAGCGAATGTCCAAGAGTTCGAGCTGCGGATCAAACAAGAAGAATCCCGCCTCAACAATTTTCGGAAAGCTCGACAAAAGGCAGCGACTGCGGCAGCCGGAGCAGTTGCCAGCGCTGCCAGACCGGATGCACCTCAAAATCCGGAACCGGACAGGAATCGGTCAACGCCGGAGATTTCGCCCGTGCAAAAGCGTCTCGATCAAATGGAAAAGAGGTTGGACACCCTCTTTGCGGAGGCGATGGCCCTCGAGGCGGAGCTCAAAAACGCCCGTGCTCAAGAAAAATAAATCTAACGTGCCTTGTTCATAGGAAGCGAAACGGGCAACCGCATTGCCGCACGCTCAGGCTGCACGCACACCTGATTCCCTTGTTGAGGTTCGGCTGATTTACTGAGAGGTTTTCGTTTTGGAGTGGTCGCACAAACGGTTTGGGCGACACGCACCACTTGTGGGAGATCGATCATGAGAACTGGTGTACGAGGTTGGCGAAGTCACTTGACAGGGGCGCCTTTGGCGCTCGGCTGTCTCGGCCTTTTCTTTTTCATGGCGTCTAATGCGGATGCTCAAACACCTCCGGGAAACTCTTCCTCTTCGAGTAGCACAACCCCATCAGCGCAGACGGGTACGGCAACCACCACGAGGGGGCGGGCAGGCGGCGTAGGCCGGCAGGGCGGGCCAGCACGAGCGGCGCTAAGCGAACAAGCCAAAGATGACATCGAGCTGCTCGAGCTGCAGAAGATTCAGAAAAGCTCGGAACTCATGGAAGCAAAGGCGCTCTTGGATCAGGCGTCGACGAAATTGTCGCGCATGAACAAACTGCACCAGAACGGACAACTTCCAATCGAAGAGGTGGAAAATGCCCAGACCGAAGTGAGGATTCAACAGGCCCGAACCATGGCCAAGGAAGCGGGTGTCAAGGAAATGGATCTCCGCATCAAACAGGCCAAGCGAAGATTCGCTAATGGACCACTTGCCGGTGGTATGGGTGCCATGGGCGGTGGAATGGCGGGACCAGGCGCGATGGGGATGGGTATGCCGGGCACGCCGGGGCAACCTGGCGCCATGGGCGGAATGACGATGGGTATGCCGGGCATGGGCGGCATGCCACCAGGGCAAGCAGGGGCGGGTGGCTTTGGAGGCGCAACGTCGGGGTCCAGTTCAGGCGGAGCATCTTCCGGCACCGGCACCGCTGGTAATCCGGGTATGCCGGCTGGCGGGGCTGGCGGCGGCGTCCGCCGAGCTGGCGGCGGCTTCGGTGGTGGTGGGGCGGGTGGTGGCGGCTTTGGTCCTGGGGCAGGCAATGGCTTCGGCGGTGGCAGTGGCTTTGGTGGTGGGGCGGGTGGCGGTGGCTTCGGCGGAGAAGGCACGGGCAGGGGGGGACGCGGATTTGTAGGCGGCAATAATGCCGAAGTCAATAACCGGCTCGATCACATGGAAAAGAAGCTCGACGATCTGACTAAGCTTCTCGATTCCATTCGCAAAGAAATCCGCCGGGCGAAGACAAACTCGGAAAGTAAGTGATAGTGCGCGATTTAGAAACGAGTTCCTGAATAAGTGAGCCTAATGAATTGGTGAGCCTCCCGATATAAGCGAGCCTCCCGATATAAGCGAGCCTCCCACGTTAGTGGGGGGAGTTTCCGCCAACCTTCCCTCACTAACGTGAGAGGCTCGCTGGAATGTTCGCTCACTGGAAAATGAACGCCAATTTCACTTCGGCGGCGCGGATATCCGTTCGATCGCTATCTCAATCCCTTTGCGGATCGAGCGCGGCCTTGGTCGGTTTCGCGAGCGCCTGCGTCAGCGCCGGCAGAGCGTCGTCGGCATATTCTCCCATATCGCCCAGGCAATCGGCTGCCATCCAACGTTGGAAATCATCTCCTTCTTCGAGCACTTTAATGAGCACGGGCACCGCGATCCGATCCCGCCGGTCGATCTTCCAGAGCGCCGAGGCTGCCTGAAGCCGGACTGACAGATCTTGATCGTGCAACGCAGCGATCAGCGCTGCCGCTGCAGATTTTCCTTCTCGCCCCAAGTCGCCCAGGGCATGGGCAGCTCCCTGCCGGACCACTGCCAAATTGTCGCGCAGTGCGTCAATCAGCGCCGGAATGGGCGTTTTTGCGAGTGGTCCAATCTGGCTTAACGCGTCGGCGGCACTTTGCCGCACCGCGTCATTCGTGTCGCGCAGCGATATTGTGGAGGGCCGCCCGCAACGCCAGCGCCATCTTGTGCGCATGTTGACCCAAATCGCCCAGTACGCCCATGGCGTGCAAGCGCAAAGGCTCGTCTTCACCTTTCAGCACCAGCAAAAGTCGCGGTATGGCGTCCTGCATGGTCCTGCCGATGCGCTTCCAGACCTCGATGGCCTGTTCGCGCTGAGCGGGATCTCCTCTTTCGAGAATGTTCAACCACTCGCTTATCGGTTTGCCTTGGTAGATGACATCGTCAGACATTCGATGCTCGCTTTGGGGGCCGGAATTGACCCAATGAGTCACGTGACCTAGGCTTTGAATGATACTTGCCCCAGCGTCTGGAGAAAACATGGATTCCGTTGGTCCAGACGCGGAATCATACGAAAGTCACACCATTCTGCACGAGGATCGTCGTTCGCTGCATCGGTTCGTCTGCGCACGTCCTCACTCCGTTCGCATCATAGCTCGGCCCAGCATGCTCTCCTTTACTGCATACGTCCAGGATTTCACTCGAGTGGGCTTGGGATTGTCCGCCCAACGTGCCTTCGAGCCGGGAACGGTTTTGGCCATCCAACTGCGCGTGGCCAATACCGGGCTCTCGTGCATGCTTTCCGCAACGGTGATGCGCTGTCATGAAACTCCGGATAAGTGCTGGTTTTTGGGCTGCAAGCTTTCGCGTCCTCTGAACGAAGAGGAAACGCTCTCTCTGCTCTAATCCGGAAAACGGAAGGCCTCGCAAAAATCCGAAAATCGAAACCCGAAATAAAAGCAGGGGCAGGCTTGCTGCCATTTTCTTCTAAATTCAATGTCTTTTGAATTTGATTTCTTTCGGATTTCGATTTTCGGATTTCGTGCTTTTCTCGCTAGGGTCTTTTCATTTCGAACAAATCGCTCGTGCGGCAATAGTAGTCGGCCCCCATGCGGCCAATCGTTTGCAATTTGCGCGGATCCACGCGTCCACGTTCGTTGAGGACCCGATCGTCGACGTGAATAACGAGGATTTGGCCAAGGACGAAATTGGTGCCGATGGGTCCCTGACCCAGATGCAAGATTTGCAAGACTTTGCATTCCATCGCGACCGGCGCTTCGACGAGGCGTGGCGGCCGCACGTGAACCGACGGGCGAGTGTGCAAACCGGTCAGCTCGATTTCGCTTTCCTCGTGCGGCAGCTCTTTGGATGACAAGTTCATGACTTCGGCGAGCGAAGCCACTGCCGAATGAACGACAAATTCGCCGACGGCTTCCACGTTTCGCAGCGTATCCTTCTTCGTGCCGTCGCGACGCAGTCCGGGTGCGAATCCGACCACGGCCGGATTGGAGCCAAACGTGTTGAAGAAACTGAAAGGCGCAAGATTCACGCGACCTTCCGGATCAATGGTCGTCACCCAGGCGATGGGCCGGGGCGTCACGATATCGACGAGCTTTTGATAGACCTCGACGATGTTTCCCGGCCCAACCTCAATCTGCACGTTGTTCTCTCCTCACTCGAGCCAACTCATGGGATATTTCGGATCGTCCAGTTCCAGCGCGGCCTTCGTCAGAGGCAAGGGCTGAAACGTGTCGAGCATGACGGCCAACTCGTCGGTCCTCGTCATTTCGCGGCTGGCAACGATGGTGCCAGGATGCGGACCGTGCGGTATGCCGCGGGGATGGAGCGTGAACGAGGCCTCCTTGACGCCCCGCCTGCTGCCGAACCGCCCACGAACATAATAGAGCACTTCATCCGCCTGCACATTGGAGTGGGCGTAAGGCACCTTAATCGCTTCGGGATGGGTGTCGAGCATGCGCGGGGCAAACGTACAAATCACGAACCCGGGAGCCTCGAACGTTTGCTGCACGGGCGGCGGTTGATGCACGGTGCCGGTGATGGGCTCGAAATCGTCGGCGTTAAAGGTAAAGGGATAGACCAGCCCATCCCAACCGACCACATCGAACGGATGCTGGGCCAGAACATAGCGCGACAACCGGCTCCCGTCTTTTATGAGCACGCTGACATCTTGTTCTTGGTCGATTACCAGAGTCTCGCGAGGCCCATGGAAATCGCGCTCGATAATACGGAGCGCCCAGACGGATTTGGCCGTCTTGATTGACGTAGCGTTCCGGCAGATTGATGCGGCCGTGCGCCTCGATGATGAGCAGCTCAGCTTGAATTTCCGGATCAAACTCAATCTGGTAGGTCGTGCAATGCGGAACGACAATGTAGTCGCAGGGTTTGAACGGCAGCAATCCGAACATGGTGCGCAGGATGCCTTTGCCCTTGTGAACGAACAGGACCTCGTCCGCCGTGGCGTTGCGATACAGCTCTTGTTGCGACTTGTTCGGCCGGCACCGGCTCATGATGACGTCGTCGTTGAACAGCAGCGGCACGCGCCCCGTAACGACGTCGCCCTTTGCCGGGAGCCGATCCGATTCGAGATGAACGTGCCGTAAGACGTCGAGCGGCGCTTCTTCGATGGCGGCCCTTCCCGCTGCCGTGATCTGCCGCACGCGCGTTGGCGGCCGCAGATGATAAGCGATGCTGTAGGCCCTGCTGAATCCGGCCGTGCTGACCACTTCTTCGTAATAAATGCCTTCCCCACGATAGCCCGGCTTGACCGGATGACTGATATGCCGTTTCCGAGGAACCGAGCCCAAACGCAGATAGTGTGGCATGGTATTGACCTCCGCTTTCAGACAATTCTGTTTCGCAGGGTGCCCAGTCGTTCAATGGTTAGCTCGACCACGTCGCCGGGTTGCAGCCAACCGCCCACTGCTTCAGGCGTTAGTTCCAGGATGCAGCCCGTCCCCACCGTGCCCGACCCAGCACGTCGCCCGGCCGCAAGACCGTGTCGCGGCTGGCGTGGGCGAGAAGCTGCGGCCAGGTCCAGTACATGGCGCCGGCGTTGCCGCGCGAATATTCCTTGCCGTTGACCGAGGCGGTCATGCCAAGATGTAAGCGACCATCGCGGTAGCAATCGATCAAACTGGCGAAGGGAATCAAATTCGGCCCGAGCGATGTGGCGAAATCTTTGCTTTTGCTCGGCCCCAAGCCGACTGCCATCTCCGCTCGCTGGATGTCCCGCGCGCTCCAGTCATTCATGATCGTGAAGCCTGCCAAGCACTCCATGGCACTGTCGTCAGCCGGCAAATTGCTTGCTTCTTTGCCGACCACGCAGGCGATTTCCAACTCATAATCGAGTGCCTGGCTGCCCTGCGGGGCCTTGACGGTTTGTTCGTTCCACAGCACGCAAGCCGGGTTGGAGAAATAGAAAACGGGAATCTGATACCACTGCGGGGCCATCTCCAGGCCCCGGTGTTTCCGGCACGTTTTGACGTGCTGTTCGAAGGCGTAAAAGTCACGAATGGATGCGACGTTGAACATGATCACAGGGTCCCGCGGCGAGCTTGCTCGCGCTCGATGGCTTCGAACAATGCCTTGAAGTTTCCCTTGCCAAAGCTTTTCGAACCGCGGCGCTCGATGATTTCGAAAAACAGCGTGGGGCGATCTTCCACCGGTTTCGTAAAGATTTGCAGCATGTAGCCTTCGTCATCGCGGTCGGCGAGAATGCCCAATTCCCGCAAATTGCGCAAGTCTTCGTTAATCGGCCCCACGCGTTCGGGCAACAGGTCGTAATAAGCGTCCGGCACGCGCAGGAAGGAAACGTCGTTTTCGCGCAGGGCACGCACCGTTTCCACGATGTCCTTCGTCGCCATGGCAATATGTTGGACGCCGGGGCCGCCGTAGAACTGCAGGTATTCGTCGATCTGGGATCGACGCCGGCTTTTGGCCGGCTCGTTGATCGGGAACTTGATGCGGCCATTGCCGCCTTGCACCACCTTGGACATGAGAGCGGTATATTCGGTGCTGATGTCCTGATCGTCGAAGTGAACGAGCTGCGTGAAACCCATGACCTTTTGATAGAAATGCACCCAATCATCCATCTTGCCTTCTTCGACGTTGCCCACGATATGGTCGATCGCCTTGAGACCTGTGGGGTGGGCCTTGGACGGACCGTAACGGCCGGCATCGAGTGGCTTATAGCCCGGTGCAAAAACGCCGCGATAACGGTCGCGATTGATGAAGGTGTGCGTCGTGTCGCCATAGGCGGCAATGGTGGCGAATTCGTAAACGCCGAATTCATCCTCCAGGAGCGTCGGAGGCTTGACGGCCTGAGCGCCCCGCCTCACCGCCGCCTCGAATGCAGCCGGCACGCTGGCGACTTCGAGAGCAATGTCCTGCACGCCGTCGCCATGCAGCACCAAGCGTTTGTTGTCCGGGTGTTCTTTGGTCAACGGCGAAGCCAGCACGAACGTGATCTTCCCCTGGCGCAGAACGTAACCCGCCTCCATGGGCGAATGCGTTTCGAGCCCTGCATAGGCAACCACATCGAAACCGAAAGCATTGCGATAGAAATAGGCCGATTGCCGGGCGTTGCCGACGAAGAATCGAACGTGATCGATGCCCCGCAAAGGTAAATCGTCGCTAGCCATGGTTCCCTTCCCGTGTGCGATAACGCCGATCGCTACTAGTATTCCAGGGTGCGCCTCAGGCCGGAAACAGATGTTCGTTTGACCCGGAGCCAACGGCGACGGTGGACTTCTAGGCTTCCGTATCAACCATATGGATGCCTCGGGCCGGAAGCAGATGTTCGTTTAACCCGGAGCCAACGGCGACGGCGGACTTCTAGGCTTCCGTATCAACCACCATGATTCGGCATGAGATGCTGTTCGCCGTCGCCGCTGGCTCCGGGTTAAACAATATTGGCCATCTCGGCGTCTCTATCTTTTATTATGGGTCCTTCGATCGCCTGGGCCAATGGCGGCGGCGAGAATCGTCAGTCGGCAGACATTACTTTCACAAAGGTACCGATCGATGAAGGCTGCTTTCCTTGAAAAGACAGGTGGTCCCGAGGTCATCCAATATGGCGAGCTGCCGACACCAACCCCGGGCAATGGCGAGGTGCGCGTGCGCGTTGCCGCGGTCGATGTCAACCCGATCGACACCTACATTCGAGCCGGCATCGTGTCGATGGCCTTGCCCAAGCCGTTTATTCCAGGCTGCGATTTGGCCGGAGTGGTCGATCTGGCAGGTGCGGGTGTCACTCGTTTCAAGGTTGGCGATCGCGTTTGGGGATCGAATCAAGGGCTCCTTGGCCGGCAAGGGACGTTCGCCGAATACGCTTGCGTTCGCGAAGATTTTCTTTATCCGACGCCGCCTGGAATTGCGGATACGGATGCGGTTGCCGTGGCCTTGACCGGCATAACGGCTCATCTGGGTTTGTTTCGATGTGCCAAGCTTCAGGCGGGCGAAACGGTTTTTGTGCAAGGCGGCACCGGCGGCGTCGGCTCGATGGTGGTGCAGATGGCGAAAGCCGTCGGTGCCCGAGCCATCGCCACCGTGGGCAGTTCGGACAACGCGAAAGTGTGCCAGTCGCTCGGCGCCGACCTGGTCATCAACTATAAGACTGACGATATCCCGGCGGCAGTGAAGTCGTTTACCAACGGTCAAGGCGTCAATGTCTGGTTCGAAACGCAGAGCGAGCATGATTTGGTCCGGACGGTCGATTTGACTGCCAAGCGTGGGCGTATTATCGTCATGGCAGGCCGGCAGGCGCAGCCGCCATTTCCCGTCGGTCCCTTTTTACACGCGCGACATGTCGCTCTTCGGTTTCGCCATGTTCAACGCCACTCCTGATGAACAACGCGTCTGTGCCACCGACATGGACCGCTGGCTTGCAGAGAAGAAACTGAAGCCCATCATCGGTAAGACTTTTCAGCTTCGCGATGCCGCGGCCGCACATCGGCTGCAAGAGGAGAACACGCTTCACAAGCATGGCAGCCTGACAGGTAAAATCGTGCTGACAGTCTGATCGAAAAGCCAAGGCCCTGAATCGGAAACCACTTATGATCATTGCCCTGGCATCGCCTCGGGTCGCTTCGAGTCTTGAGGAAGGCTTGGAAAAAATCAG
>CAVVHZ010000041.1:0-71118 GCA_963748025.1 uncultured Gemmataceae bacterium | reverse complement strand
TCTGGAAATGCTTCACCATGAACTGCTCGTAGGCACGAGCTTGACTCTCGGAGATGAACCAACACGGGTTCAGAAGCACCCAGTCGACCCCCACGGATGCTATTTCCTTACAGAAGGCGTACATCACGCCGACGTTTTCGGGGCGGATGGTGAACTGGATGCCGATGTAAGGTGGGCGGCGTAACCGCTTCAATAGCCGGATGTTTTCTATCACCTTCTGATAGACGCCTTGGCCTGTCAGTGCTCGTTCTGTTCCGGCAGTCCGTCCAGTGAGATGAGAAAAGGTGGCGTATGGATTGTCGGCCAATAACATCCAGCTGGCTATCGAGGAGCATGCCGTTCGTGCACGCTTTGATCGAAAAGCAGCGATTCTTGTTCGAGAGTCTCCTGCCACTTGCGCCGTATCGCGAGTACAGCAGAGGCTCGCCCCCGTGGAGAATGAAATAGGGGTGCCCGCTTTTCACCCCCATCGGCGACCAGTTTCTGAAGGTAGGTTCCAATCCAATTCTTGGGCTGCGGCCCGTTTGGCGCGCCTCGTGGCACCAGCCGACTTCGCCCCATTCATAACACATGATGCAACGCACGTTGCATATTCGGAGAGTCAGCACGGTGTTCTGTAGCCCAAAGGCGCAGGGAGACGGTTATCAAAGGTGCGCGTTTCCGGCCCGGCCCAGCGGGTAGTGTGTGAGGGATGAGAGCTTCTTGAGGAACAGGTGTTGCGCGTAGTGCGGATGCTGGAACACCACCCCGAGCATGCTTGCAGCCGTGGGAATAGGCATCGGTTAGCCTCCTGCCAGTTGGTGGATGTGCTCGCGACCAACGCATGTATCTGGCGGCTGGCGAAGCTGCGAGACGATCATGCGAAACTTGCCCGCCCCCGTCTCTTCGTGGAAGACGCCAGGCGGGAGATATTCGAATTCGATCGTCATTTCAGGCCCGACAAAACGGCGTAGGCAGCTCAACAGCTCTGCCTCGGACTCGTGCTGTGTACTGAGGATTCCGAACCACCCGGATGCACAGGCGGTCCAAATCGGCCTGGACGATTTGTCCCTGGGCGACTTCCGGGACCTGTCGAAGACGATGAAGGACGCCGTGACGACCTGACCATCGGGACGGATTACTACGTCCTCTTGGCGGCCCAGGATGCGATGCAGTCGAGGCATGCGGCGTCCGCATGGACAGGGACACTGGGGGACCGCGACTTCCACAACGTCTCCCACGTCGTAGCGCAAGAGAGGCATGCTGAAATTGTGTAGCGAAGTGCCGACGACCCGAGCCTGAAAAATCCGTTCTCCGCACGGTGAGGCAGGCCCATCGGAACCTTACTCACCAGCTCCAGGATGCCGTATTCCGGATGGATGTGCAGAGCCCCTTTGGGACACTCGGACACCGCCACGGTCCGCTCCATGTGACCGTAAAGGTCATAGACCTTGCAGTGGAGGGTCGCCTCGATGGTGGCCCGCTGATGTTTGGTCAGGATCTCGCCCGTAGAGAAGACGGCTTGGACGCGATGTCGTCAGCCCGCAACTCGCGCAAGAAGAGTGCGAAATAATAGAGTGCTGACGCGATGCCCTTGAGAAACTTGGGGCGGTAGTCCCTGAGTGCGCCGGCAAACAGGCGAACGTTCTCGCGCCCGATGTTCAAGCTGTTGAGCAGAAGCCGCCTGGTCAATCTCTGGAGGTGGATGAGTTGGCCCGCGCGACCTTCGCTCTTTAGGAAGAAGTGGCTGGTCAACTCGGCGAAGCGGTCGCCCAGCCGGTATCCGGCCCAGCTCCACTGTCGCCAGTAATAGACGAATTCGAGGACGTTCGCCGATTTATCCATGAGCACGCTGCACCGGCGCCCCGTTCGTTCCGCTCGTTCTCAATTCGCGTCCACTGCTACCGGCTGCCCGCAGGCGTTGAAATTCTCGCCGAAGCGTGTTCTTGGACAGGATTGGTATCCGGGGCAGGTCCGCAAGCGTTCGGATCGCAGCGGGCTTCAGTCCGTGTTGTTGGAAGAGCTCGCGGTAGTAAGGGACGTATTCGATGCGTGGGCGACCACCCGGCGGAGTCGCTCTTCCTGGTACAGCACCAACTCCTGCTCGGACCACCACTGGCTGCGCTTGAACTGTGTCCGCAGTCGGAACAGCGACCAGGGATGGCAAAAATCACGGATTCGGAATTCAACGGTCACAGTTAGAGCTCGCTATTCCCGCACACGGTAATCGAAGAAGGTTTGGGCCGTCCTATCCCATTCGCTTTTGGCACTGCCCTCGGACAGATGCCTGGCAAGCTTCAGGGCCATGAGAATGCAATGATCGATATTGCAATGCAGGAAGAGGGTCGCCCGGCCGATCATGTACAAGTTGCCCGGTGCATTCAGTCGTTGGTAGATGGTATTGAATCTCTCGCGCCAGCCGATGTCGTAGACGGGGTAGCACATTCTTGACTTTTGTGGAACAGAGCACCTTGGTGCCCGTGGCAGGCGTCTTCAGGATGCCGAACCGCTGCAACTCCTTCGCGCAGAGCCCGCCCAGCTCATCGTCCGACATATTCCACTTATCATCGTTCTCCGAGCAAGGGATCTCGAGAGTGAGAACCGTTTCCTCCGGATCTGGATTCAAGGTCGGGCTGTATTTGTTCAGCTCCGACACCCGTCCGAAAATAACACTCGGTTCTGGGAAGTAATAAGTTTCATGCACGGCCGGAAGCCGGTCTCGGCTAACCAGATGGAGAACGCGCAGCGACCGCCAGCGCAGGTCGAGTGCCGAACGGCCGTCAGGCTTCCCGACCACGAGGTGGTAAAGTGCGTCCAGCGGTATCGTCGAAATGACCACATCTGCCGTCACGCTCTCGCTCCGTCCTTCCGGTGTGGTGAATTCGACGGACCGGATGCGCTGATCGGATTTGTATGTCAGCCGATCGACTCGTGAGATGTAAACGAGCTTCCCGCCGCATTGCAAGAACCGCTCCTGCATGGTGACAGCCAATTGCCCGATGCCCTTCGCGGGGTATAGGTATGTGGGCTTCTTCCGGAAAATTTTTCTTTTCAAGTCCTGAAAGGCCGTGCCGAGGGCGAACTTGCGCACGCGGTTCACTGCTGGGTCTTTGGCGATCACCCGGGGAGACATGCCATATAACTTCTGGGCATAGGGCCGGTAGAAGCCTTTGTACAGACTCCGGCCCACTTTGCGGGCCGTGAAGCTCGCGAAGTTTTCCGTCGCGTCCCGGCGCGTGCGTCGGAACAGCCTGGCCAACACGAGGTCGACGGCGAACCGAAGGAAGCGCCAGAACCCGAACGCGAACAAGATATCGAAAGCAGAAGGGGGATAGCGCAGGGCTCGGCCCGCGAGGTAGATCACGCCGCGGCGTTCGCGGTGCAGCAGGTCGTTGCCACAGACGTCTTGTACAAGCGCGTTGACCTCGGGCTCGTTGCCGTGATGCAGCCTATGTGAGCCGATATCGAACGAGAGGCCGTTCTTGGAATGTGTGGCGGCAAGCCCGCCGACCGCGGCGGCCTTTTCCAGCAATACGACCTTCCCCGGGTAAACCTGCGCTAACCGCCAAGCCACGGTAAGGCCGGTGACGCCCGCGCCAAGCACAAGGATGGCCTTATGGCTTTCTGGGTGTTGACACGCCTCGGCGACACGGCTCGTTCCCATGGCTGATTGCCATTCGCCAGACGGACGGATTTCTGCGTGCATGGCCGGGCCGTATATACAATTTGGCCTTACGAGGCAAGTGGAGTTCGAGGCGCCCTATTACGCGCAAAGGCTCTCTTGGAGCACAACCTGAGACGTCTTTTCGGCTAGAATTGCGAGCCGGTAAACTTCCTCGGGTCGCCCCGCCCCAAGCCGGGAAGCCTTTGCGGCATTTTGCAAGATGCGTTCAATACGCGGAATGACAGCCCCCACGTGGAAATAGTGCCAGGCTACTTCTGTGGTCCGTTGCGAGAGCGCAGTCAGGTTGAGCTTGCGATCCAGGATCTCGATGAACAGGTCGGCAAATCCTTCCGCAGTTCGTTCGGCCTTCAGGCAATCAACGCCGTGCAACATCCATTCGGCCAAACCACAGCATTCCGACATGATCGGAACGCAGCCCTGGGCAGCAGCCTCCAGAGGCGCCACTCCAAAAGGCTCTTGGCTCCAGGTCGGAAAGGCAAACACATCACAATGGCGGTAGATATTGCTCAATTCAGTCTGGGTCTTGGATCCGTGTAGGGTAACCTGCGGCCGCAATTTGGCCTTGTCGATCAAGTTTTGCCAACGCGGAGAGTCGACACTTCCATAGAGATCGAGCGTGAAATTTGTTCGCCCCAAGTTGCGCACGATTTCAGCTGCTCGGATCAGGAGGTCGGTGCCTTTGTTCGGCGCGAGTGAGCCGGCCGAGGCAATGTGCAACTTCCCATTCTCGAGGAATTCGGCCGCGCCCTCCGTGGCGGGTGCCCTGAAACCAATACGGCAGTATTTCCACGTGCCCGCGCAATTCCAGGCCATGCGATGCTATTTCGGCAACAAGTCGACTGCTACAGGCGACGTAGGCACCTTGCACATACGCGTTAAAGGTCTTAGCCAAGTGGGGTAATACATTGCCATAAAAGTCTCCCTGCATTGGCCATTCTGGAATGCAGACTGCAAAGATGGTAAGGAACCGCATCTCCCAGTTGCCAAACCCAGGGGACCTTCAGATGCTGCAAACAGCCGAGTAACCCCAGGCCGCCGATTCCCACCAGGTTATTCAGGTAGACTACATCAGGCGCGAATGCGTGGAGATGCTTGAGCAGGATGTGCACATTGAAGGCACTGACGAACCGTGACTCGACTTCATATACCTTACGTGCGAACGGATGGACCTTTTCCAGGTATTCACTTTCGTAAAACGGGCTCAAACGAAAATCGCGAGCCAGGTGACTCGCCTCCGGAACCGGAAAACGCGGAGCTGCCGTAAGTACCAGCACCTCATGCCCAAGGCCACGAAGAAACTCCACTGCGAGAGCACACAACAACTCGTATCCGCCCATAAAATCGGGAGGGTACAGGTTGCTCAGGACCAGAATTCTCAAGCTGCCGCCTCCTCGCACCCTCAAATCATTACGCCTTGCACGCACGTCGAACGACAAACCCGGATGCAGGGCACTTTCGCAGTGGCCAGAAGAATGCGCTCTATTGAAGCGAAGCCATTGAGTCTGGCGTCGTGCCACCCAAAAACGAACCGCATGAATTACCTCCAGTCGCCGCCGAGGTCAAGTGCAAGCCCGATGCACTGATGCTCTACTTCAGCCGAACGTTGTCGGCAAATTGGCGACCGCGTTGGCCTCGAAGTGGCGTTCCCAATAGGTGTCGCCAGTTCTGGGTCTTCGAGCCGCTTCTTCAGGTAGGCACGTCCCTTGTTAATCAAGTCGTGCACACGGCCAAGCTGATCGAGTGGTTCGCTATAGAACGCTTCGCGTCGGGCCGCAGCCAACTCCTCGCATTGCTCCGAACGGAACAGGTTTTTGTAGTGGCGCAGGGCGGTTTGGTGCCGGGCAAATAGGCGCTGCCGAGCTGCATGGCTTGCTCTTCCAATTCGTGCGTTGCATCGGTAGACGGGCATTTCCGCCCACGAGATCTGGGAATCGAGAACCAGATTTGGGCTAACTCTAGCCGTGAAACACCTGCCGGACAAGCAAAGCCGTCTCGAAACAATTGCTTCGGTCCCCGGCTCCCGTGGCGCGCATTGTGAAGTAAACGCATCACCACCTGCGTGATCTGTAGAATCAAGGCATGAGTTCCACACAACAATTGCGATCTGAGTGTTCGATGGGTGAAATCCGCATCAAGGTACTGCTCACCAATTCGGTAGACGAGGTGCTAAACCGACGAAGAAAGCTCAAGAAGTCGGCGGTGCGGCGTTACGAGGCGGACGCCCTGGTCGATACGGGAGCGGTGCGATCAGTTATCCCTTCCCACGTCATGCAGGCTCTGGGAGTGATGTCGCGCGGCAATCGAGTAGCCGAATATGCCGACGGGAGGACCGAGTCAGTCTCCATCACGGAGCCCATCGTCTTCGAAGTGATGGGGCGAGACACGCTGGAAGAAGCTCTGGTGCTGGGTGACGAAGTGTTGATTGGCCAGACCGTCCTCGAGAAACTCGATTTGCTGGCCGATTGCGCCAATCGCCGATTGATCCCGAATCCAGCCCATCCGGACCAGCCAGTGACCAAAGTGAAGTAAAGGGCATGGCCTATTCATCCTGACGCCTTCGATGTTCTCCACAATTCGTTGCCTTCCCACGTGTCGGCCGATCTGATCGCCGCGGGCAGCCCGTTCCTACAATGTCATGGAGATCCTTTTCCCTGCCAAGGAGTTCCTCCCATGAAGCGCATTCTTTTCTTGTTGGCCCTCTTCGTGATGGGAACGGCCGTTCGGGCCGACGATCCCAAGGAGTTCCTGAACGTTCCCTACGGCACGCATCCGCGGCAGGTGCTGGATTTTTATCAGGCCAAATCGGACAAGCCGACGCCGGTGGTTTTCTATATCCACGGCGGCGGCTGGCGCAATGGGGATAAGAAAACCAATCCCAAGCCGTTTCTCGCCAAGGGCATTTCCGTCGCGGCCATCAACTATCGCTATGTGCAACAGGGCGTGGAGGAAATGGTCGTGCCGCCCGTGAAGGCGCCGCTGGAGGACGCCGCCCGCGCGTTGCAGTTCGTGCGTTCCAAAGCGAAAGAGTGGAATATCGACAAGACGCGCATTGGCGCTACGGGCGGTTCGGCCGGCGGCTGCTCGTCGCTCTGGCTCGCCTTCCACGACGACATGGCTGAACCAACCAGCAAGGACCCCGTCGCTCGCGAATCTACCCGACTCTATTGTGCTGCTGTCAATGCCGCCCAGACTTCGCTCGATCCCAAGGAACTGCGTGAATGGATGCCCAACTACGGTTACGGGGCGCACGCTTTCGGGTTGCCGAATTTTCAGAGCCTGATCGACAATCGGGAGAAAGTCCTGAAGTGGATCAAGGAATATTCCCCGATCGAACTCGTCACCAAAGACGATCCGCCGATCGCCCTGTTTTACACGGGCGACAAAGATGTCAAAGTGGGCGATTCTCCGAAGGATCCGACCCACTCGGTCATTCTGGGCATGAAGCTCGAGGAGAGACTGAAAGCGACGGGCGTGGAGGTGATCCTCGTCTACCCAGGCCGACCCAGTGAGAAATACAAGAACAGCACGGACTATCTCATCGATCGCTTGACGCGGAAGTAGCTTTTGAAAGGCTTCACGCCCTCAAGGTTGCAGGCGCCCTTCTCAGAGAATGCCAATTGCGCTGCTCTCAGGCAGCGCCATCGCGGAAATCGCCCGCGCTTTTTCAGTTAATTCGTTGCATTTGCCGTTTCGTGTGGGTAAGCTCACCCGCTATCAGCGCGGCTGAATGTCCAAGGACATTCACTGGGGAAGGTCGCGTAATCTCTGATTTCCCTGAGCGATCCGCATGCGTGCGTCGCTCGGGAGGCAGCTGCGGTACACATCGCCCGCCGCGGTCAGACTTCACATCGTAAATTTCTTATCCGGGAGGCGGCAATCATGAAGACTAAATCATCCCGTCATAGCATCTTGGCCCCGAAATCGCGTCGTCGACCGGCGAAGTTTGCCCAATTGCAATGTGAGCAATTCGAAGACCGGATAACGCCGGCACTGTTCAACGTCCAAACGCCGCTGTCGTTCTCCGGTCTAAACAATAACGGCTGTGTAGCCGTGGCCGATTTGAACCACGACGGCTTGTCGGACGCCATCTTGACGAACTTCGGCATCGCCTATGGGACCACGGGGGCGAGCGGTGCCGGCAGCACGATCACGGTCCTCTACGGCAAGTCGGGCGGTGGGTTCAATCGAGTTGCGCTCAACACCGGCGGCACGAATCCGAGCTTTGTAGCTATTGCCGACCTCAATGGCGATGGTGCGCCGGACGTGGTGGTGTGCAACGAGAACGGTCAAAACACCGGCAGCTTTTCGGTGTTCCAAAACGACGGGTCCGGCAACCTTACTCTGGTGGGGACCTACTCGACGTTCAGCAACGACCCCTCCTGGATCGGGATTGCCGACATTTCCGGCGACGGCGTCCCCGACGTGATCGTGGGCAGCTTTGGCGTGGCAGACTCGGCAGGCGACAACGTCACGGGCAACAACGTCACCATCTTTCAGCAGAACGTCGGCGCCAATGGGAAAGGGAATTTGACCTTCAACTCCAGCCCCATGACCACTTTGGCACCCGATATTTCGTTTACCCCTACGGCCCTGGCCGTTGCCGACTTCAACGGCGACGGCATCATGGACATCGCTGCCGCCGTCCCAGGCGTGGCCCAAGATGTCGGCGACCCGCAGCCCGACGGCAGCGTTTGGGTTTTCCAAGGCACCGGCAGCGGCGGATTCGAGGCGCCAACGAATACGATACCGGCGGCGTCTTGCCTGTGAATATCCAGGCCGCCGACCTCAACGGCGACGGCAAGCCGGACCTCGTCATCGCCAATGCCGGCGACCCGACTGCGACTCCCGAATTCAGCGGCAATTCCGTCGGCGTGCTGCTCAATGTCAGCAGCGGCGGCAACGTGAACTTCGGCGTCACCAACAGCTTGACGGCCAACTGCCACGGAACCTTCGCGGTCGCCATCGCCGACTTTAACCTGGACGGCAAGCCGGACATTGCAGCCGTTAATTACGGCGCCCAACTCTCTTCGCAGCCGGCCGCGTTCGTGTCGATCTATCTGGGAGATGGATCGGGGTCGTTCACGCCCGGGTCGCCGGGCACCTACGACACCAAGACGAACATCGGCGGCGGCCAGTATCTCGCGGTCGGCGACTTCGACGGCAACGGCACGCCGGACTTGATCGTCGCCCACGCCTCCAATCTCGTCGGCTTGCTGCTCAACACCAGCACGCCCCAGGTCTCGACCACCACTGCCTTGGCTTCGTCGCTCAATCCTTCGAACGCTGGCCAGTCCGTGACACTGACGGCCACGGTGACGGCGACTTCCGGCACCGCGTCTGGAGGAACGGTGTCGTTCTTCGATAATGGCGTTCTGATCGGTAGCCCCGTCAGCCTGGCCAGCCAGCAAGCAGCGCTCACCATCACTACCTTGCCTGTCGGGACCGATTCGATCACTGCCACCTATTCTGGCGCCACCGGGTTCGCCACCTCCACCTCCACGGCGCTGAGCCAAGTCGTCAATAACGTCTCGGCGGTATCGACCACCACAGCTCTGACGTCGTCAGTCAATCCTTCGACCTACGGCCAGTCGATAACCTTGACCGCCACCGTGACGGCGGCAACTGGAACCGCATCCGGGGGAACGGTGACGTTCTTCGACAACGGCGTCCAGCTCGGCAATGCGGTCAGCCTCGCCAATCAGCAGGCAGCGCTGACGATCAGCACCCTGGCGGTGGGCACCCAATCGATTACCGCTACCTATTCCGGAGCCCCAGGGTTTACCGGCTCCACCTCCAGCGCGCTTAGCCAGGTCGTCAATAGCGCCACACCGGTGTCGACCACGACCGCCCTGACCTCATCGCTCAATCCATCGATATTCGGCCAGTCGGTGACTTTGACTGCCACGGTGACCGCAGCAACTGGAACCGCATCCGGAGGAACGGTGACGTTCTTCGATAATGGCGTCCAAATCGGCAATGCCGTCAGCCTGGCCAGTCAGCAGGCGGCCTTGACCATCACCACCCTGGCGGTAGGAACGCAATCGATCACCGCCGTCTACTCAGGGTCCGCTGGGTTTGCCGCTTCAACTTCCAGCCCGCTTAGCCAGGTCGTCAACAGCGCCACGTCGGTGTCGACCACGACCGCCGTGACCTCATCGCTCAATCCATCGACATTCGGTCAATCCGTGACGTTTACGGCCACGGTGACGGCGGCGACTGGAACCGCATCCGGAGGGACAGTATCGTTCTTCGAGAATGGCGTCCAGATCGGCGCCGCCATCAGCCTAGCCAACCAGCAGGCGGCGTACACGCTCAGCACGCTCCCAGTCGGCACCCAAACGATAACCGCTACCTACTCAGGCGCGGCCGGCTTTGCCGGATCCAATTCCAGCACGCTCAACCAGGTTGTCAACAGCCCTGCACCGGTCTCGACCACTACCGCCCTGGCGTCGTCGGTCAATCCCTCGATTTTCAGTCAGTCGGTAACGTTTACGGCCACGGTGACGGCAATGTCTGGGAGCGCGTCAGGAGGGACGGTGACCTTCTTCGACAACAACGTCCAGATAGGTAGTCCGGTCAACCTGGCCAGCCAGCAGGCGGCGATTGCGATCGCCACGCTCGCCGTCGGCACGCAATCGATCACCGCCACCTATTCCGGGGCCTCCGGATTCACCGGTTCTACCTCCAGCGCGCTGAGCCAGGTCGTCAATCCCGTCCCGGCCCAAACCTTATCGTTCAGCAGCGTGCCGTCCAGCGCCACGGCCGGCTCGCCGATCAGCTTCACCGTGACTGCCAAAGGCCAGAACGGCAACACGGCAACTGGTTACACCGGCACGGTGCACTTTGTCAGCACCGACGCAGCGGCAACCCTGCCAGCCGATTACACTTTCACGGTGGCCGACAACGGTTCCCATACTTTTTCCATTGCCGCGATTCTCAAGACGGCGGGAAATCAGACGATCACGGCCAGCGACACTTCGACCAGCAGCATCACAGGCACGAGTAGCCCCATCACAGTTAGCCCTGCCGCAGCGAGCCACTTTGTGGTTAACGCCGTAGCCAGCGCCAGTGCGGGTACGTCGTTCAGTTTTTCGGTGAGTGCCTTGGACCAATTCAATAATGCCGTCACCGGTTATAGTGGTTTAGTGCACTTCAGCAGCAGCGACGGTCAAGCCGTCCTGCCGGCCAACGCCACGCTTACCAGCGGGGTAGGCACGTTTAGCGCGACCCTGAAAACGGCCGGCAATCAGACCATCACGGCTACCGACACGGTGACGAGCAGCATCACCGGCACGAGCGGCACGATTGCGGTTAGCCCTGCCGCCGCAAGCCACTACGTCGTTAGCGCCGTCGCCAGCGCCGTCGCGGGAACTCCGATTAGCATTTCCGTGACTGCCCTGGATCAGTTCAACAACACAGTGATCGGCTACAGCGGTACCGTGCATTTCACTAGCAGCGACAGCCAAGCCAGTCTGCCGGCCAATGCCACCTTGACCAGTGGAACAGGCACTTTTAGCGCGACCTTGAAAACTGCGGGTAACCAGACGATTACGGCAACCGATGCCGCGACCAGCAGCATCACCGGCAAGACCAGCACGATTGCGGTCAGCCCTGGCGCCGCAAGCCAACTCGTGGTTAGCGCCGTTACCAGCGCCACGGCGGGAACTGCCTTCAGCTTTACTGTGAAAGCACAGGACCAGTTCAATAACGCAGTGGCCGGCTACAGCGGCACGGTGCACTTTACCAGCAGCGACTCTCAGGCCGTGCTGCCGGCCAATGCTACCCTCACCAACGGCACAGGCACGTTTAGCGCGACGCTGAAGACGGCAGGCAATCAGACGATCACGGCCACGGACACTACGACCAGCAGCATCACGGGCACGAGCAGCAGCATCGTGGTTAACCCCGGTAATATAACCCAGCTTCTTGTGAGCGTGCCCTCAACCGCCGTCGCAGGCATTCCGTTTAGCTTCACCGTGAAGGCGTGGACCAGTTCAACAACACGGTGACAAGCTTCGGCGCCAAGGTGCATTTCAGCAGCACCGACGCGCAAGCCGTTTTGCCGGCCAATACCACCATCGCGAACGGGGTTGGCACATACTCCGCGACCCTCAAGACTGCAGGCAATCAGACGATTACCGTAACCGACACATCGGGCATGGGCATCGGGGGTTCACTCATGGGCACAAGCAGCACGATTGCAGTCAGCCCAGGAACCGTAACAACTGTCACTTTCACTCAGCAACCGACTTCCCACGCGTCAGGCGTCGTGATGCAGCCATCCGTTAGCGTTAGCTTGTTCGACAGTTACTCAAACCTGGTGACGAGCGGTTCTTACCAGGTTACGGTATCCCTCAGTGGTGCAGCATCGACTACGACGCTTGGCGGCACCACGAACGTGATGAGCTCGAATGGCGTGGCTGTCTTCTCGAACCTGGTCGTGAATGGACCGGGAATCGGCTTGACGCTCCAGGCTTCGACTACCGGAACGCAGGTTACCAAATCGGCGGCTTTCAACAGCATCCTCACCAGCAATATCCTGCCGGTTGTCGTGTCTCCGGATATCTACGGCCCCCATCCGAACACCTCGGCGCAACAAGCCTACATCAAGGGGATCTATAATACGGTGCTCGGCCGTAATGCGGACCCCACCGGCCTGGCCTATTGGATCGGCCAGTTCAACGCCGGGGTGTCACATCTCGCTTTGGTCAATTCGTTCTGGAATTCTCCAGAAAATCGCACGCGCGAAGTGAACACCTATTATCAAACGTTCCTTGGCCGGGCGGCCGATTCGCAAGGGCTCGCTTATTGGGTCGCGCAGTTGACGAGCGGCGTGGACGAGACATCGATTGTGTTCAGCTTCTTGCTTTCCACGGAGGAATTGCAAGCTACCAATACCGTGTTCATCCAACGGCTTTACGAAGGCGCCTTGAGCCGGGCGGCAGCGTCATCCGACGTGACTTACTGGAACCAACAATTGCAGAACGGCGTAACGCGCCAGCAAGTCGCCCAGGATCTCGTCTTTTCGGCTGAAGCCGCGGGAGTGGCCGTGGATAGCGACTACGGCGCCTATCTGGGGCGGGCCTCGGACGCGACGGGTCGAGCGAACTGGGTTGCCGAGATCAGCTCCCAGAAGGCCACCTACGCCAGCGTAGCGATTTCGCTCCTGGCTTCGGACGAGTTCTTTGCCAACGCGGGAAAGAATGTGCCGTGAACCGCGGGAGATTGGCGGAGCCCAATGAGGTCGCATTCGTCACCGACAAATGATCGGCGCTGGTTGGGTCCCGGTATCATGTCTCTGCGGGGCGTTTTACCAGTTTCTTGAGTTTCGAGGGATGTACTTTTCTGTAGTGCTCACGGACATCTGACCCCGGCCATCCGCCGGAGTCAGTTTCCGGAGTGGAATAGTCGTAACATTCATTCCTCGCTACTGATCGGGATACGTATTCTCAAAAAGTCAGGTCTTGTTTGCTTCAAACCGCCAATCGGGTGCCCGGCGTGAATGAACAGTTCTCCGACAGCTTGCCGTCGATTTTCGAAGATGGCGAGGCGTACGATCTAGTGCTCAAGGACATCCCCTACGGGCGTGATTTCTACGTCGCTCTGGCGCGCGAGGCGAATGGCCCGGTGCTGGACATCGCCTGCGGTACGGGCCGGATTTTGTTGCCCTGCATGCAAGCCGGTGTCGATGTCGAGGGGCTTGACCTGTTCGAGCCGATGCTCGAGACATTGCGCGCCAAGGCGGCTGCTCTGGGCTTGAAACCCCGCCTGCATCTGGCCGACATGAGCGACTTTTCTCTGTCGCGCCGTTATGCACTCATTATGATTCCATTCAACGCCTTCATTCACAACATGACCCAAGAAACCCAAATCCGCTGCCTGCAGCTCTGCCGCGAGCACCTCTTGCCCGGCGGCTTGCTGGCGTTCGATGCTTTTTTTCCGTCCCTGGAGATTGTCGGCGCGCCTCAGAACACGCGTGTGCTGGAAGGAGAGTTGCCGCACCCGGAAACGGGCCTGCCCATGCGCATGTACGACACGCGCAGACTTCGACCGCGTCGCGCAAGAGCAGCACTCGTTGAACGAAATTGAATTGTTGGCTGCCGACGGCTCCGTGCAGACCGTTCATCGCTCCGAAGTTCGTTCTCGATATATCTACAAGCACGAAATGGAGCTGCTGTTGCGCGTCGCCGGCTACACACGCTGGGAAATCTCCGGCGACTTCGAGCGCCGTCCCTTGTCGCGCGAAAACGATGCGATGGTCGTGATGGCCTGGAACGTTTGAAGCGGACGAGACAGTTTTGAATCAATCCGCATCGAAAACTGCAGCAACCGCGACAGCAAACTCCGGCAAGAGGACGGACACAGCCGAATCGCCGCGTCGAAAGGTGCCAGCTTCCTCGTAGCCTTCATCACGCAAGCGGAGCACGGTTATCGTTTCTGTGGCCGGGTTCACGATCCAATACTCCGGTACGCCTGCTTCAGCGTAATCTCCTCGTTTTTCGATCAAGTCTCGATCGGGTTTGTCTACGCTGACCACTTCAAGAGCCAAATCGGCGCACCAGCCAGTAGCGGTTTTGCCGACGTGAATCGGTGGCTGAACGCAAAAGCAATAGATCCGGCTCACGGAATTTGCCAGGGCGGATGCGAAGCCTCAGAGGCGAAAAACGAACCGTGCCGTCACGCGGCTCGATGAAGGTAAGAAATAAGTAGTAAAGGAACCCAAGAATTGCTTGGTGCTTGTCCGTTGGCATGGGAAGAATTTCGAGAAGACCGTCCGTGAATTCGATCAAGCGAGTGCGGTGGTCCGTCAGCACGAGGTATTCCTCCTCGCTCCAATTTCCTTGGGGCGGCAGGATTTCGCCCAGAAGATCGTTCCAATCCGAATCGGAGACGACTTCGGTTGTGCTCTGCATCCCGCTCGTCATGACCTTCTCTTGCATTCGGTGCTATGCCCACTGCGTCGATTTTAGCTTCAATGGGCGTCGCCGTGAAGTATTTTGCACTGCAATTGGGATTGCGGCGCGTTTGCGAACCGTCCTCTAAACCGTCTGCACCAACCGCGCCGAGAAAAGATGATCGATCCACAGTGAAGTCAGCTTCTCCGCGGCGCTGTTTTGGCGGAGTCGCGTGTTCAGGTTGGGAAATCGACCGCTTGCAGCGATTGATCCTGGTTGAAGCAGCTAAAGACGAACGATTCCTCTTTCGTTTGCGGGTCCACGTGGCGCTGGAAACATTCGGCGCAGATTTCTTTCATCATGCATTGCATCGGCGAGTTGATCGAGCCGATGGCAGTCGGTTGGTTCGGGAAGTACTGTTGCAGCTTGTCGGCGAGCGCGTGCTTCACGGCCGCCATCATGCGGTCGGAGCCGATGGCGATGATGCGGTGGGCGTCGGCCAATGGGATAGGCTGTTCGCCCAGTTTGCCCGAAGCGTAGGCTTGCCATCGCCTCGACGATGTTGCCCAGGAAGGTTCGATCTTGCGGCCGGGCGGGCTGGATGCCAGGGCCGCGGTCCGTGCTCCACACCACCACGTCGCATGCTTTTTCGATCTCCTGGCGTTTGAACAGGTCGGTCGGGGCCCGGTAGCCCGCGAAGTAAATCACCCTGTTGTGGTTCTCCTTCAAGGCCAAAGCAATGGAAAAGAGCACGGCGTTGCCCAGGCCGCCGCCGGCAAGGACCACGGTTTGGTCGTGCGGGATCTCGGTGGGCGTGCCCGTAGGCCCCATCAAGACGATCTTCTCGCCCGGCTCCAGCAAAGAGCAGAGCCGGCTGCTGCCGCCCATCTCCAGCACGATGAGCGAGATCAACCCGCGCTCGCGATCGACCCACGCTCCCGTGAGAGCAATCCCTTCCATGGTGAGCTTGATGCCGTCGACCTCTTCGGCGAAGGTTTCGTAGTTCTGCAAGCGATAGAACTCGCCGGGATGGAAATTGCGGGCGGCGAGCGGAGCACGCACCACCACCTCGACGATTTGATGGGTCAGCCGCAAAGCGTCGACCACCTCGGCGACGAGCTGTTCGTCCAGCGATTCGGCGAACATGACCCAGTTCCGTTCGCGCTCCGACTGGTCTTCGGGTTTTTCGCTCGGGCGATTTCTTCCTGGAAAGCGCGGGCGATTTCGCGGATGGCCATCCTTGGCCGAGGCCATGGCCTTGACCACATTGCCTGCATAGTGAGGATGATTGTCGCCGAAGAAAGTGACGTAGCGGCCCTGTTTCTCGTAGGAGGTGAAGAAGCCGATTTCTCCAGGTCCGGCGGGCACGAGCTGCTTCACTTCGCCATTCGTATGAAGCTTGTGGCCGCGATAAAACTCGCCTTTGTCGTCGAGCTGGAACGTGCCCGGATGTTCGCGATCGTAGGTGGTGTTGGGGTGCGTTCCCGCGGCGATCATCACGGCGCGGGCGGGCAGCGTCACGAATTCGCCCGACGATTTCCAACGGCCATCCTTGTTGCGCCTGATATTCGCAGCGCAGTTCGGCGACGGCGCCATAGGCGTCGGCAATGCACTCCACCGGGTTGAGACGTTCGGCAAAACGAATGCCCTCTTCGAGCGACTTGATGACTTCTTCATGGTTGAGGCGATAGGCGGGCGAATCTTGCAGGCGTTTGCGATAGACGATGGTGACGCCGCCCCAGGCCCGGACCAGGCGATTGAAGTCCGGCTGCCGTGCCGGCGGCCGCGGCGGCGGAGCGTTCCGCGCGAATGGCCCGGCCGTGCTTCAACCAGGTTTCGACGATGCCGCGCTCTTCCTCATCCAGCTTGGCCCAGATCGCCTCTTCGCCGATTTTCGGAACCAGGCGGTCGTAGCGGTCCAGCGCCTTTTCCGCCTGCACGACATAGTAGGCTTGCATTTCGGTAGCCGTGTCGATGGCGGTCAGGCCGCCGCCGATCACGACCGCGGGAAGCCGAAGCTGAAGGTTCGCCAGGCTATTCGCCTTGTAAGCGCCGGTGGCCTGAAGCCCCATGAGAAAATCGGAAGCCAGGCGCACGCCGCGGAGCAGATTGTTTTTCATGGAGACCAGGGTCGGCTTGCCGGCGCCGGCGCAAATGGCCACATGGTCGAACCCCAGGTTCCAGGCGTCGTCCAGCGTCACGGTCCCGCCGAAGCGGATGCCGTCGTAAAGGCGGAACTTCTTGCGGCGCATCAGCAGCAGGTAATTGATGTCCAGGAAGTTCTTGTCCCAGCGCACCGTGATGCCGTATTCGGAAACTCCGCCGAAGCCGAGGATGGTGCGGCGATCGAGCGGCCCGGTGACGTCGTCGATGTCCTTGATCGGTTGGGGCACGCGCCGCTTGGCCCCGCGCATGCGCACGGAGAGTGGTTCGATGCGCAAGCCGTCGATGCCGACCACGCCGAAGCCTTCGTTCAGCAGGTGATGGGCCAGCGTGTAGCCCGCCGGGCCCATGCCGACCACCAGAATGTTCTTGCCGTTGTAGGGTAGGGGCAAGGCCGGCGGAGGTTGAGCGGGTTCCAGCGCGACAGCAGCGAGTAGATCTCGAAGCCATAGCGGCAAATGCAGCACATCGGACAGGATGCTGGTTTCGATCTGGGGAATGTTCACCGGCGTCTGTTTCTGGTAGATGCACGATTTCATGCAGTCGTTGCAAATCCGGTGGCCGGTGCCGGCGCACAGGGGATTGTCCACCATGATCATGGCCAGCGCACCGATGCCATGGCCTTCCCGCTTCAGCAGGTGCGCTTCGGAAATCTTCTCCTTGAGCGGACAGCCCGTCAGCTCGATTCCCAGCGGGTTTTTCTTGATCGAAGCCATCCTGCGTCGCAGCAATCCCTTGGAGCAGGAATCCTTGTCGCGGGGATGACAGATGATGCAGTAGTGCATCTCGCGAAGGGCTTCGCGGGGCGCCATGCGCAGGTCGGTGAGGCCGAAGCCGTCGCGGTGGCGGCGGCCCTCGGCGGGGCCTTCGAAGAGCGTGGGCAGCTCCGGATGATGGAACTCGCGCGCCACCAGGTTGTCGAAGTCCAGCTTCTCCGGGATGCACGAACGAAGCAAACAGGCGGCGTCGCTGTTTCAGCTGCGGGTGAAAAGCCAGCGCCTGCGCCCAGGCTGAAACGTCGCGCAGATCGCTTCGTCGCAGCGCGCCAACTCGGCAGCATCGCCTACTGGTTTTGGCGGTTGCCTGGCGGTCGAGCAGTTCGAGGACAACCTCGGCCAGTTCTCGTTCGGGATCGTTCGCCCATTCGCCCTGCGTGAGGATTTCCGCCACCCGTTCCCGATAGCGAAACTCGACGTCGGCGATGTTCATGGCCGCCAACTCCAGCGGAGCAGGAGGCATCTTCAGCACCAGGCGATCGAGGAAGCGTTTCTTGAATTCGTATACCGCCCGGTCGTCGGTAGTGTGCCGATTCAGGTCGAGTCACTTCTTTTTCGATGTGGAAAAGTCGGGCGATGAAGCGATCCAGATGCCTGGCAACGTCGATGAGGAGTGGCGTATCTTCTTTGCCCTCGCCGCGAGCATACTGCTCGCAACTCTGTTCGTAGCGATCGGCGAGTGCCGGGTCCGCCGACCGGAGCTCATCGCGAAACACCTGATGCAAGGCCATCAGCCGGCGCACGCGATTGAGGTCGGCGTAGCGAAAACCTTCGATCCCCAGCGGGAAGTTCCACGACGTCGCGGTGCTTCGCGAACTGGAGGGCAGATGCAGATAATTCATGGTCGAACTTTCAAATCCTGCGAGGAGGCGGGCCGGAAGGCGCTCCTGAACTTGGTCTCGTCAGAAAGGGTTATTCTGTTCCTGGGAAGGCGTCGGCAGAACGATGAAGTTTGCCGCGTCGTAGCTAAGTTTTATTCTACACGGTGCGAGATTCCGCAGCGATTTCCGGGGGGCAAATGTAGGCGCGCCCGGCGGCGCTGTAAAATGCCATTTGGCGCCGATCAATCGTCTTACGGGGGGGATCGATCCATGGCTCGCACGTCCGGGTTCGCGTGGCTTCTTCTGGGACTTTGCCTTGCACGGCCAGCACTTGCGAATGATCCGACTTCGATTCCCCGCGCCACCAGGCAACAGGTTCACCAAACGGTCGGTCGCGCCATTGCTTATATGCAAACGGAAAGCGCCGCTTGGTTGAACACGCGAAAATGCGCCGCCTGCCATCACGTGCCGATGCCGCTGTGGGCGCTGAGCGAAGCCGACCGGCAGGGGTACGCAATCGACAAGAAGTACCTGGCGGACACGTTCGAGTCGTTGCTGGGGAGCAAGGACAAGCTGATGGCCTCGAGAATCTTTCCCAATCCGGCTGACAAACCCGACCCGCGCCCACAGGGCCGAGGGCTGAACATGGGGCTCCCTTTCCTGGCCGTTGCTGCACAGTCGTTGCCCTCCCTGAACGAGGGACAAAAACAAAGCCTGAAGCTGATCGTGGAAGAGATCGTCAAGAAACAACAACCGGACGGTTCTTGGGAGTTCTTTGCAACACTCAGGCGGCCGCCGATTAACGAAACCAAAACCACTGACGCCGCCTGGATAATTATGGCGCTCGAGGGGCAGAAGGGGCTCAACGCACCGGAAACGCAGTGCGCGGCGCTGTCGAAAGCGATCGCCTGGTATGGCGCTCAAAAGCCCTCCGACCTCCATCAAGACAAGGTACTGAAGGTGCTGATGGGGGTTCGCTCCGGAAAGTCCCGCGATCAGATGCAGCCCTCGATCGACGAGTTGTTGGCCCTGCAACGCCCCGACGGCGGCTGGAGCCAAACCGTGCCTGAATTGAAGAGCGACGCTTTTGCCACCGGCCAGACTTTGTATGTCTTGGCGCTGGCGGGTTTCACGGCCGAACGGCCCGAAATCAAGCGAGCGATTGACTTCCTGGTCGCCACGCAAAAACCGGACGGGACTTGGCCGATGGTTTCTCGATCGACCCCCGACGGTTCTCCCGGAAGCTCGAAACTGCTGACGCCGATCAACTGCGCCGCGAGTTCCTGGGCCACGCTTGGACTGGTGAGATTTGTGCCGAAGGGAAATCAATGATCGAGTCGAAGGCCCCGGACGCTGAGCATCCTCCTGGATTCGACCTACGCGCGGGAGCCCATCGAGGCAGCCGCCAAACGAGCTGCCGAGTTGTTCGTGTCGATCGAACGGGGGCTCGAGACGCGGCGGGTCGCTCCGGCAAAAAAGCGGTCTGTTCTTCAGGAGCGCTTTGCCGGAACCCTGGGCGAAAAGGGCGTCGGACTTTTGTCTGTTCTCGACGAGTTCGAGCGACTGATACTGCCCGATTGCATGACGACGCCTCATCCGCTTTATTTGGGACTGGTCAACTCTTCGCCGTTGCCCGCCGCGGCGTTGGCGGATCTTTTCATCTCAACGCTCAACAATAACGGCGGCGCCAGTCACCAAAGCCCGTCCATGACGGCCTGCGAGGCGGAAGTGGTGCGGCTTTTCCTCGAACTCTTCGGTTTCCCTGCCGGCGCCGATGGCATGATCCTGCCGGGCGGAAGCTTTGCAACACTGCAGGGACTGGTGCTGGCCCGCAGCCGCGCGTTTCCCGATGGCGAGCTGCGCAAGCCGCGTATTTACACCTCAGAGGCAGCACATTTTTCCGTAGCTCGGTCAGCCTTCATTGCCGGAATCCCTGAAGCCGGCGTCGTCGCCATTCCCATTCGCGGGCGGGGGGAGATGATTCCGGAAGCTCTGGCGGAGCGGATCAGACAAGATCGCCGCGCGGGAGCGACTCCCGTGGCAGTGGTGGCGACGGCCGGCACCACGGGCACGGGCGCCCTCGATCCTCTGGCCGCGATAGCCGCCATTTGTGAGCAGGAGAAAGTCTGGTTTCACGTCGATGCTTGCTACGGCGGAGCAGCGATTTTGTCCGAGACGCTACGCCCGCGCTTGAGCGGGATCGAACGCGCGGATTCGATCGCCGTCGATCCGCACAAATGGTTTTTCATTCCCGTGACGGCCGCCTTGCTGCTGACAAGGGAACGCGAAGATGCTCGCCGCGCGTTCGCGACGAAGCACGGGTCTTACATCCCGGAAGATGGCGAAGTCGATGCCTGGCAGCGCGGCATGCCGACGACGCGGCGCTCGTCGGGGTTGGCGGTCTGGATGGGCTTGCGGGCTCATGGCCTGGCAGTGGTCCGCGAGGCCGTCGAGCGCGACATAAGGTTGATGCGGCTGCTCGAGCGCCTGCTGTCAGCGCGCGGTTTCCGCGTCATGGAAGGCGGCGAGCTATCGATCTGCTGTGCGCGATTCGAGCCGGCCGATCTCAGCGAAGAGGAGCTCGACGGCCTGCAGAAACGCATCACCGCGGAGGTCGTCGCTTCGGGTGAAGCCTGGTTCAGTACCGTCGTTCACGCTGGTCAAACCTGGCTGCGCTTCAATCTCGTGAATCTGCATACACGCGGAGAGAACATCCAGCGACTCGCCGAACTAGTCGACCAAACGGCGCGAACGGTCTTGGGTTAGCCGCGCACGCAGCGGAGCGTTTGTGCCTGGCAGCGCTCCGCTGCGCGTCGCGGCTAACCAAGTAACTCCCAGATATCCGTCGACCGGCGTTCCTTGAAGTTACACCGTCCATCGGTTACTTCTAGCTGAAGAGCAGAGAGGCCGAGAGTTGTTTTGGGCGAGTGGCAGGTCAATCATGCAGGGCGAAATCGAACCGAGCATCCTCAACACCATCGTCCAAGGCGATTGCATCGCTTCGCTGTCCAAGCTTCCAGCTGGCTCCGTAGATCTCGTTTTTGCCGACCCGCCTTTCAATATCGGCTACGAGTACGACGTTTATCACGACAAGAAGGGCCGAGAAGAATATCTCGGCTGGACCCGGAAGTGGATCGATCAAGTCTTTCGGGTACTCAAATCGTCGGGAACTTTTTGGCTGGCGATCGGGGATGAATACGCCGCCGAAATGAAGATCCTTTCGCAGGATATCGGTTTCACCACGCGGAGTTGGGTGATCTGGTATTACACGTTCGGGGTGAACTGCACGCGCAAGTTCACGCGATCGCATGCCCATCTGTTCTATTTTGTCAAAAACCCGAAAGAATTTACGTTTCGCGAGGGCGAACTCGAGAACAGAATCCCGTCCGCTCGACAGCTGGTCTACAACGACAGCAGAGCCAATCCGAAAGGCCGATTGCCGGACGATACCTGGATTCTTCGGCCGCAAGATCTGGTCGACTGCTTCACGCCTGCCGAGGATACTTGGTATTTCCCACGCGTTGCCGGAACCTTCATCGAAAGGGCTGGATTTCATGGCTGCCAAATGCCGGAACAGCTCTTGGGTCGAATTATTCGCATGTGCTCCCATCCGGGCGAGGTAGTCGTCGACCCCTTTTCAGGAAGTGCAACTACCTTGGTGGTTGCGAAGAAGTTAGGCCGCCAGTTCATCGGGTTCGAACTCTCGCCCGAATACGTCAAACGAGGCACGGCCCGCACGGAGAAGGCGCGATCGGGTGACCCACTCAACGGCGCCCTGAACCACTCATGAGCGCACCCACCACGCCGAAACCGTCGCGTGCCAGAGTCAAGAAAACAAAGCAATTATTCGACGAATAGTGAAGGGCCGGCGACGACAAATTACTTGGTTCCAGGATAGGTCCAGTTCGCTTCCAACTCGACGGAGCGGTCCGCACCAAAAAACCGAGAGTCGAAAAATTGGAGGCAGCCATTGTTTCCCAGGATTGGGTAGGGAAGCGGGGCAGCTGAAAAAGTGACCAGAGCCGACCAACGGTAGATGCTGGATTCGCCCGTCAGGGTCAGCGAGACTTCGGCGTATTCGATGGCGTAGCCTTGGCCACGCCAGCGGATGCGATGTGATTTATCAGGAAGCGGTTTTATCCCGAGAATAGGCAACAAATCCAAGGGTAACACGGTGTCGTCACTTCCCGTATCCAGCAACGCTTTGCCTGCGTCGAAGAATCCGGCTGGTCCGCCAATCCTAATTGGAATGAGTGGACGCCAGCGGGAGATTGCTCCATGTGGCAGCGTTAGCGGAGCACGGCCGATGAGATGCTCCTCTACGTAAGGGAATTGGAGCATCAACTAATCTCTCCGTTGTCGAGGTCCAGAAAATCCTCAGGACCGGGCACTCCTTCGAACGACACTTGTTCCGGGTCATAACCGGCTTCCATAACCTTCTGGTGAACCGCACCGACAGTCGGAGCGGCGGCAATGACTTTTGTCCCTTCCGGGTCAAACGCGATCCATTGGCCTTGATATTTCGCAAGTTCGACCAAAGGGAAGATGGATCGGTTCTTACGAAATTGCGCGGTAGGCATGGTATTTCTCCTTCGTAAAGAACAGGCGGACACCTTTAAGTATACATGCGAAGCTCGGGGCAAGAATACCACGCTTGGCAGCGTGGAAGGCAGCTGGGCGAGCAGGTTTCTGCCTGTTGCTCGGTCCACTTGGCAGTAATCGCCCTTGGTTCCCAAAACTGGCAAGAGTTCGCCCTCAAAGAATGATTGCTCATCGCAAAAAATGGCGCACAAGTTGCCCTTTTATTTTCGTTAGCGAAGGGAGAGGAAGAAGCACTCTGAAATCTGCAAACTGCCTGAAACCGAAAAAAGGAGGAAGTCATGCGAAACTTTCGACAATTCATGCAGATAGCGGCTATCGGCGCTGGCGTTTTCCTTTTGGCGCAAGCCGATCGAATGCCCAGATCATCGGGAGCACGGGCGTCAACCCTTATACTGGTCAGATTTACAGTTCGAGTGCTGGTTATAACCCATTGATCAACCAATATGGGGCGAGCAATATGGTTATCAATCCCGTCACCGGCCAGCAGGCTGCCGTAGGAATCGGCCAAAACCCGCTGACCGGAACCATCTATCGAACGGAAGTTTTGCGCAATCCCTGGACGGGCGCCTCTGTTTTGTATCGGCAGCGCTACAACCCCCTGCTCAACCGCTATCGATGGCGAGCCAATTACCGTCGTTGGTAAAGTTTCGGACATGAGCCGCCCTTACGAACCGGGAGTCTTCGCGACCCCGGTTTTCTTTTGCGCGGATGCAGACTTCGCCCTGTCAGCCGGCGGTGGCTGGGGGCACCGCCGAAAACAGCCCATTCAGGCCTTCCGCCATCGTCGGGTGGGCAAGAATGGCGTCGCGCAATCCGGTGTAAGGCATCCCGGCAAGCATTGCCGTCTGCACCGCGGCCATCACTTCTCCGGCTTCGGGGCCGAACATCGTGAAGCCCAGGACGCGGTCGGACCGCGTGTCCACAAGCGCCTTCATGAAGCCACGCATCTCCCCTGTCGTCCGCGTCCGCAGCACGGCGCCCATGGGTAACTTCGCCACGCGCACCGCCACGCCGCGCTGCCTCGCTTCGGCTTCGCTCAGGCCAACCCGCGCCAACGGGGGGTCCGTGAACAAACAGAACGGGATGAGCCTATCGCGCGTCGATCGGTTGCCCCCGGCCAGATTATCGCGGATGACCCGAAAATCGTCTTCGGATACGTGAGTGAACTGCGGGCTGCCGGCACATTCGCCGATGGCCCAGACGTTCGGCGCACTCGTCTCCAGTCGATCGTTGACCTGTATGTAGGCCCGCTGATCGAGTCGTACGCCGGCCGTGTCCAGTCCGATCCCCGCGGTGTTGGGTGTGCGTCCCGTGGCGACCAGGATGTCGCTCCCTTCGATGACGCGCTCGCCCGGAGGCGTCCGCAGATGAAGGCGCACGCTCTTGCCGGATCGCCCCTCGACCTTGAGTGATTCAGCCGAAAGGAGCACCTCGATTCCCTCATCGCGGAATAACTGCCCGATGGCTTCCGAAACGTCGGCATCCTCATGATCGGCTAGCTGCGGCCCGCGCTGGACAACCGTCACTTTGCTGCCGAACCGGCGGTAGGCCTGCGCGAACTCGAGGCCGACGTAGCCGCCGCCGAGCACGATCAAGTGCGTGGGCAACCGGTCGAGTTCGAGCGTTTCGATGTTCGTGAGCGGCCCCGCGTCAGCGAGGCCGGCGACAGGCGGGATCGTCGCACGCGTGCCCACGTTGAGAAAAATGCGTTCGCCTGACAACACTTGTGTGCCGCCGTCGCGCAGAGACCTCGAGCGTTTTGGGGGCCACGAACCGGCCGTCCCCCATAATCAACTCGGCGCCGCTTTTGTGGTATAGGTCCAGATGCAGAGCGATCAACCCCTCGACCATTTCCCGCTTGCGTTGGCGCACCTTTGCCATGTCAACCGCGACGGAGCCCGTGACGATGCCGAATTGCGCGGCATGATGCACCAAGTCAGCGACCTTGGCGCTCCAGACCTCGTTTTTGCTGGGAAGGCAATTGACGTTCGGGCAGGACCCGCCGATCCAACGGCGCTCGACCACGGCCACCCGGCGGCCAGACTGCGCCAGGTGCCAGGCCAACAGCTTGCCGCCCGCGCCGCTGCCAAGCACCAGATCGTCGTACGATTTTGCCTGAGACATGCTCAATCTCCTTATCCGAGGAACGAGGCATTCTGTCACCTTACGCTCGCCTCTTTCCGCTGGAAAGGGGCAGGTTGAGCGCAGCCCTCTGCGTTCGAATTCTGCCCAGGCTTTCAGCCCGTCCGGACAGAAGGCGTTCTCTTGGGCACGTTTGGCGATTTCTTCAGGCCGAACGAAACATCCTTGGACGATTTCCTCAGGTTGCAGCCGAAAAGGTCCGTCATGGATGCCTCGGTAGACGTGCGCGAAACAAATCGTCCCGGCATCGGCAAAGGTGAAAGGGAAGAGCACTTCGACTGCGAGCGAGACGCCAATCTCTTCTGCTCCTTCGCGCGCGGCCGCCTGGTCGAATGATTCGCCGGCCGCCACCACTCCGCCGATCGCGACATCCCAATAGGAAGGGAAGAGGTCTTTGGTGGCCGTGCGCTGGTGAATGAACAAGTCGCCCCGGCTATTGAAAACCAGGATATAAACGCAGCGGTGCGGCAAATGGCGAGCCCGCATTTCGGCACGCGTGGTCACGCCGACCACTTGGCCGTCGCGATCGAGCACGTCGACCCATTCCTCGGCAGACATGGATTTCTCCCGCGAAACGGCTTGCCTCAGTCGGGTGACCGATTAGAATTCAGTATCTTCGCAACGCGTTACTTTTCGTCGAGACTGGAGACAGGGCATGCCATCCCGTTACCTTTTGCGCCTTCGGCGCGGCTTCACGCTCATCGAATTGCTAGTGGTAATTGCCATCATCTCCCTGCTCGTCGGCCTCCTGATGCCCGCCGTGCAAAAAGCCCGCGAAGCGGCCAGCAAGCTCAGTTGCGCTAATAATCTGAAGCAGTTGGGCCTGGCCCTGGCGAACTATCACAACAACTTCAACCAGTTTCCACCAAGCCGGCTCAACGATTATCAGGCCACTTGGCTCGTGCTGCTCATGCCTTATGTCGAACAGGACAATCTCTACAATCAATGGGTGTTGACCGCCACCTATTACGATCAGACCATCCTAGCGCAACAAACTCCAGTCAAGGGTTACTATTGTCCCAGCCGGCGCAGCTCCGGCTCCGACCCCGCCTTGAGCATTTCCGGCGATTACCCGAGCTTTGGGCAAGGCACCACGAACGTTCCGGGCGCCTTGGGCGACTACGCCGCCAGCATCGGCACGACGGGCGCCGATTATGCCGGCCCGCCTCCGGCAGTCGCGCCTAACGGCTGCTTCCAGCTGGGACCCAAGGGCGTTACCATTGGCTCGATCACGGATGGTACCAGCAACACTATCATGGTTGGCGAAAAGCACATTCCGCTGGGCAAGTTCGGCGTCGGCTGGTGGGATTGCTCACAGTACAACGGCGACTACTATCCCTGTTCGTGTCGCTCGGCCGGCGTCGGTTACCCGGTGGCCACCAACCCGAGCCAGGTCATTTGGGCCTTCGGCAGCGCCCATGTCGGCACCGTGCAATACAACTTCGCCGACGGCAGCGTACACTCCATTAACTCATCGATCGCCATCACGACCATGGCGCTGCTGGTCGATCGCAACGACGGGCAGGTGCTTCCCGATTATTGAGCCGCCTTCTTGGCAGCATGCTTGGCGAGGAAGTCCTCAAGGGCTTTGAGGAATGCCGGCTTTTCGAAGGTATTCATGTGATCGCCCTCCGGAATGGTGACGATTTGTAGCCCCGCCAGAATCCCTTTCATATCCTCGAGCGATTGCTTGAGCGGGTCGAGGGCGCCCACCAGGCCAAGCACGGGAACCTTGTTCGCCTTCAAGAGATCGTCGCTCACGGCGAGCCCATTCCACGAGCGCACCACCGCCGCCAATGCTTTCACGTCATTGAAGGAAGTCAGCATAGCATTGATAGTTTTGAGCTGCTCGGGTGTCGGCTTGGGCTGCCCGGGCGGCGTCAAGTATTCGATCAACGGCGCAATGCTCTTGTCCTTCTCCAGAGAGTTGGCCAAGATGTCGAAGAACGCCGTGTTCGACGATTTGCGAATGATCCCTGCTCCGCCCAAAGTGACGGACAGCAAACGATCGGGATGAGTGACCAGCAAGTTGCCGGCTATCATAGCACCCATCGAATAGCCCACGATATGCGCTTTCTTGATCTTCAAGTGGTTGAGCAAGCGCACTGCATCTTCCACCATTTCTTTGCCGTATTTCTTGACATCGTGTGGCTTGCCGCTTTGGCCGTGCCCGCGATTGTCGAGCTCGATTACCCGGTAATGGGACGCCAAGGCCGCAGTTATGCCGGGCTGATCCCATTGCAAAAAGGCATTGACCACGAACCCGTGAATGAGCAACACCGGTTCGCCGGAGCCTTGAACGGTGTAATGAATCTTGACGCCATTGGAATCGAAGAAGCCGTTCTCGACCGCGGGGGCTTTTTGGGAAGCTTGAACCAGACCCAGGCAGACGAGAAAGCTTGCAAGAAAGAGCATGGGGAGTCCTTTTAATAGATGAATCAAAATCGGGATTACAACGGCGGCAGCCCAAGCCATTACATCCCTGTGTTAATCATGAGGCAGGCCAACGCCGATTACCAGCAGGCGTCCCACCCAGGTTCTAACCTGTTGAACCAGCCGGCAAAGGGACGCCTTCTAAATCGCGATCTCCAAAGTCGCGAGAAGTAGAAAAATCGAGCCCAATGGCGATGATGGCTCGCCCATCAGGGCGATTCATGATTGCCGGCAACGCATCATTCATCACGATATCGGTGCCTAAGATGATTACCTGGCTACACCCGTAAGAAGAGCTGTTTACGATATAGGTAATAGAGAAACAACCATTCGCAAAACAGCACGAACAAGGGAGCCAAAACGGGCGCCAATTCGCCTGAATGGCCGATCACGCCGCCGAAGAAGTACATGCTTAACTTCTTGAAGTCGAGGAACCTGGGCACGATGTAGATGGTAATCGAGTTCAGGCCGACGACGACGAGCGGAAAGGCCCAGGCTCGCAGTTTCCAGACATCGATGACCAGGTAGAAGAGCGCCAGCAGGAGTAGACTGCAACCCCCGGCCACCAGCACATACGAGCTTGTCCAAAGAATCTTGACGATGGGGAACACCTGGCCCCAGGCCAGGCCGACGCCGATGCAGGCAACTCCCGCCGTTACCAGCCACGTTACCTTGCGCCGGTTGCAAGAGCAGAACCGCAACCATTCGCCCGCCAAAACTCCCAGCAGAGCCGTGGCAATGGCCGGGAAAGTCGACAGCAAACCCTCGTTCTCGCCCGCAGTTTCGCCTTCGCCGTAGTAAACCTTGCCATAAGCGGTGCCGCCAATGACGAGGTGATCCCTGATGACCATGCGGTCAATGTAAGCGGACAAGTTTCCGCCTTTGGTGTAATCGCCGGCCACTCCCCCGGGCGGCGGGACGAATGCGAGGAGAGCCCAGTAACCGAGCAGGATAGTGGCAACCACGATCGCCTGGCCGCGGGTTCTGACGAGCAGGTAGATGAAGCCCGCGCACCCAGTGGCGAGAGCAATTCGCTGAAGGACGCCCATGATGCGAAAAGGCGGGTTCCACTGCAGGATGCCGTTGCACATCAACCCCAAGACAAAGAGAAGCACCATCCTGCGGAACACGCGCCAGAAAAGCTTGGAAACCGGCACGCCTCGTTCGCGTTGTTTGCCCAGGGAGAAAGGCATCGCTACGCCGGCCATGAAGATGAACAGCGGGAAGATGAGATCGTAAAAGCGAAATCCTTCCCACTCGACATGTTCGAGCTGCTCGAGAACTTTCGTGGAACTCAAAGTGAAGGACCAGTCGCCTGTTCCCAGCGTGAACGACCAGGGATGCCACTTCATGAGAGCGCGGAAAAGGGCATCGCCGCCAGCGATCCAGAACATGTCGAAACCGCGGAGCGCATCGAGTGAAATGAGGCGTTGGCTCAGCACCGACTTGCCTGCAGCGCCTTCCGCCGTGGACGGAAGCTCGCGGACTGGTCGGCATATTCTCCGGCTCTTCGCTCAAAGCAACGGACGACGGCACGGCATCGCTAGACATGGCGGAAGCGTTCTCCCCAATAGCCAGATAACGGCGGCAGGGCAGATCCTAACAGAGAGGGACTCTGTTCGTCGAGAGGTGAGAGGCAGGCTTACTTCTGATCGAGAAGCGCGAACACCGAATCGACGTTCACGACCCAACCGTCGAGGAGAACGGATGAAGCAGTCGTTCCCGGCCCATAGGCCCCGGCTTGCCGGTAGGTTTTGCCTTTGAGGGAATAAACCACGATCTGCCGTTCGAGCGTGTCGACAAGCCAATATTCAGGGATACCGGCGCGAGCATATTCGCCGCGCTTAGTCTTGCGATCGTGGTTAGGGTTCCCCGGGCTCACCACCTCCAACACCAAATCGGCGCCTTCCCAGTAATCGTGAATCCGCGAGCGATGATCGGAGGCGCATGTAAACCAGATCGGGCTCGCGAATCTTTCCCGGCCGCAAGCGGATCCAGAGTGGTGCGAAGAGCACGACGCCGCCTGGATCGTTGGCGTCGACGAAAGCCTTGAGCAACCCGTAGAGCAAAGCCACGATCATCTGATGTGCGTGAGTGGGCATGGGTAGAACTTCCAAACTTCCCTCGGAAAGCTCAACGAGATGATTGGTTTGCAGCATGAAATAGTCTGCTTCCGTCCACTCGCCCTGACGTGGAAAGAGCTGGGCGATTTCCCAGGCGGGCTCGCCACGAATCGCAGGCGGTGAAGAAGAGGAACTGGCCACAGAGGTCACCTAAGTCGAAGTTCTTGGGGCGGTTACCCGCATATTTTACGTCAGGCGGGCCGGATCGCAAACTCGGACTGTTGCATTGGTAGGTCCCGCGAGCCGAGCGGGTCAGCGGAAACTGCGCACTTGCATGAGAGTGAACCAATCTCGCGCCGAGCGATAATGCACTTTGCAGGTGGGTGAAGTGCCCGCTGTCCCGCTCGGCTCGCGGGACCTACTCGAGCGCTACTGCTCTTTGCAGAGGCGTGAAGAGCCGCTGTCCCGCTCGGCTCGCAGGACCTACTTGAAGACTCATCTTGCTCGAATGGCCATGCAAACGCAACAATGACAGCACTTTGAGGATCCCTGCCACGGAGGCGTTTCATGCAAGAGAACATCCTGCAGTCGGTTGGCCGCACGCCACTGGTGCTTCTGCAGCGTCTGACGGAAGGTCTGCCCGCTCGCGTTGCCGTCAAGCTCGAATCTCAGAATCCCGGCGGCAGCATCAAGGATCGAGTCGGCATCGCCATGATCGCCGAAGCCGAGCGCCGTGGCTGGCTCAAGAAGGGCGGCACCATCATCGAGGCGACCGCAGGCAACACCGGAGTCGGCCTGGCCATGGCCGGGGCCGTCAAAGGCTATCGCTGCATATTCGTGCTGCCCGATAAAATGAGCCAGGAAAAGATCAGCCTGCTCAAAGCCTACGGTGCGGAAGTCGTCGTGACTGCCACCAACGTCGCCCCCGACTCTCCGGAAAGTTACAACGGCGTAGCCGACCGCTTGGCCCGTGAGATCCCGGGGGCCTGGCGACCGAATCAGTTCACCAACTCGGCCAATCCGGAGGTCCACTATCGCACCACCGGCCCGGAAATCTGGGAACAAACCGAAGGCCGACTTACCGCTTTCGTCGCCGGCGTCGGCACCGGCGGCACCCTTTCCGGCGTCGCTCATTACCTGAAAGAACGCAATCCCGATATCCGCATCATCGGCGCCGACCCAGATGGCTCGGTCCTTTCGGGCGGTGCGCCTAAAGCCTGGAAAGTCGAGGGCATCGGCGAAGATTTCGTGCCCAAAACTTTCAACGGCCAAATGGTCGACGAATGGATTCGAGTAACTGACGCCGAATCCTTCCATACGGCTCGGGCCTTAGCTCAAAAGGAAGGCATGCTCGTGGGCGGTTCGAGCGGAACCGTGGTAGCGGCGGCTTTGCGTTACGCGCAACGCCTCAAACCCGACGATTTGGTCGTGGCGATGGCTGCCGACACAGGCCGCAACTACATGAGCAAATTCTTCGCCGATGAATGGCTGGCCGCCAACGGCTTGCTCTGGAACGTGCCACAACCATTAACGATCGCCGATTTGGTCAAATCCCGAGGATCCCGTCGGATAGTTACCATCGAACTTGAGGCCACCGCCGCCGAGGCGATCGAGCTTTTGCAAGCCACCGGCATCTCTCAACTTCCTGTTGTGCAGGATGGCAAGCCTGTGGGCAGCATTCAGGAAATCACACTCGCTCGCTTGTTGCACGACCATAGCGATCCTGCCAAGAAACCAGTCAGCGAAATCATGGCCCGGCCGTTGCCCCAGCTCGACATCAACGTCCAGCTCGACGAAGCGTATCGCCTGCTGTTGTCAGGCAACACCGGCGTGCTGGCTATCGACGGCGGCAAGGTGGTTGACATCATCACCCGTATCGATTTGGTGCATTATTGGAATGAGATGCGGCCGAAATGAGATGCGTGACGGGTGGCGGGTGGAGTGTAAGGTCGCAGGGATATGGAAAGGAATGAATGGCGCCATGGCGGACAACAAGAATCACGGGTTTGCGACGCAGGCGATTCATGTGGGGCAGGAGGCCGATAAGGCGACCGGGGCGACGGTGGTGCCCATTTATGCGACCTCGACTTATACGCAAGAAGCACCCGGCAAGCACAAGGGCTTCGACTACTCACGTAGCGGCAATCCGACGCGCGAGGCCCTCGAAACTTGCCTGGCAGCTCTCGAAGGCGGCCAGCGCGGGCTCGCTTTCGCCTCGGGGATGGCGGCGACCACGGCCGTGCTCTCTGCGCTGAAGCCGGGCGATGAGGTGGCGGCTGCAGCAGATCTCTATGGCGGCACGTTCCGCTTGCTCGAACGGGTCTTTAGACCGTGGGGATTGGTGTCGCGCTATACGGAAGACCCTAGCCCGGCTGGCTTCGCCCGCATTTTGACGCCGGCGACCAAACTGGTTTGGCTCGAAACGCCGACTAACCCGCTTCTGCAAATCATCGATATCGCCGCCATTGCCAAAATGGCTCACAACCTTGGCGCCAAGCTGGCGGTGGATAATACGTTCGCCTCGCCCTACCTCCAGCAACCGCTGCGCCTGGGCGCCGATCTGGTCGTCCATAGCACGACGAAATATCTCGGCGGCCATTCGGACGTGGTTGGCGGGGCGGTCGTGGGCGACGCGGAGATCATGCAACCGATCGCCTTCTACCAGAATGCTGCCGGGGCAATGGCGGGCCCCTTTGACAGCTGGCTGACACTCCGCGGCATCAAAACGTTGGCCGTGCGCATGGAGCGGCATTGCAGCAATGCCCGCCAGCTGGCGGCCTGGTTAGCCGAGCAACCGCAGATCGAAAAGATTTATTATCCCGGCCTGGTCAGCCACCCCGGACACGCCATCGCCGCCCGGCAAATGCGCGATTTCGGCGGCATGATCAGCATCCGCCTGAAGGGCGGCAAGGCGCCGGCCTTGGCGATGCTGTCGCGGACGAAGCTCTTCAGCCTGGCGGAGAGCCTGGGCGGAGTCGAATCGCTGATCGGCCATCCGGCCACCATGACCCATGCCAGCATTCCCCTGGAAATTCGGCTGGCCCGAGGCGTAGACGACGGTTTGGTCAGGCTCAGCGTCGGCATCGAAGATGTGAACGATCTGCGCGAGGACTTGCAGCAGGCACTGGCTGGCTAAGAAATCTCTCGACCAGTCCGACATTTAACCAAAACGCAGTTTATAATTGCAAAATGGGCATTTCATGCGGGCGGTGCCGAAGTTGATGAAAAAACTATCATTTTGACCCTTGCACTTCTCCCCCGAGCCTGGCAGACTCGTTATTGCATGGAAGTGACGGCCGCATGTCCCATCTGGCGGCCAAAAGCCCAAGAAGTAGGAGCGACCTTCCGGTCTCTGGCGGGGGAGCCGGTTTCGCGTCCCTATCTGAATTCCTGTAGGGCATTTGCTCCGCTACGAAGGGCAAGTTCATGGAGCCCAAAACCAGGGAAGAACTTCTTAGTTTGATTCAGAAGAGCGGTGTGGCCGACGAAAAACGGCTCAATGCCGCTTTGACAAAAGCCGCCGGCAACATGCCGGCCGATGCCAAGTCGCTGGCCGCTCTGTTGGTGAGCGAACGCGTTCTCACTGCCTTTCAGGCCGAACAACTGCTCCAAGGCAAATGGCGCCGTTTCGTCATTGGCAAATATCGCGTGCTCGAGCGCATCGGCTCAGGGGGCATGAGCAGCGTCTATCTTTGCGAACACAAATACATGCGCCGGCGGGCTGCGGTCAAGGTGCTGCCAACCAGCATGGCCGAGGACCCCGCGGCTCTCGAACGCTTTTATCTCGAAGCCCGTGCCGTCGCCGCGCTCGATCACCCCAACATCGTTCGCGCTTACGACGTCGACCAAGACGATGACCTGCATTACCTGGTCATGGAGTATGTCGAAGGCCTGAGTTTGCAGGACCTGGTCCGCAAGGAAGGCCCACTAGCTCCTGCGCGAGCCACCGAATTGATGCGACAAGCGGCCCTGGGGTTGCAGCACGCCCACGATACCGCGGGCTTGGTGCATCGCGACATCAAGCCGGGGAACCTGATTGTCGACAAGGCAGGCACTCTGAAGATTCTCGACCTCGGTTTGGCTCGCTTCTTCCACGAAGAAAACGAGTCGATTACCCAGAAATACGACGAAACCGTGCTTGGGACAGCCGATTATCTCGCACCCGAACAAATCCTCGACAGCCATAGCGTCGATATTCGTGCAGACGTTTACAGCCTGGGGACAACCCTCTACTACTGCCTGGCAGGCAAGGCGCCTTTTGCTGAAGGAACCATTCCTCAGAAACTGATCTGGCACCAGACCAGGCAACCAAAAGCGATCCGGCGCGTTCGGCCGGAAGTTCCTGCCGCGCTGGAAGCCGTTCTGATGAAGATGATGGCGAAGGATCCGAACGAGCGTTATCAGGACCCCAAGGAAGTGGTCCAGGCTTTGGCGGGTTGCCTACCAGCCGCTATCGAACCCGTGGCCGCCCCGGCCGGACAGCGCCTCGCAAACGCCGGAACCGCCAAGGCGGCAAAGAACGTGAACGGCGGCCAGGAATCGCCCGTATCGGCTCAGACCACGCGGACGGCTTCGCTGCCCGGATCGCGAACGCCCAGGCCCCGCAAGCCGATCGAGCCGGATCCGGATGCATCGAGCATTGAAACCAAAGAGATTTACGCCGACGCCGACACCGAGCGGCCCGAACGCAAGAGCCGGCCCAAGCAACCACGGCCCACATTTGTCAAAAGCCTGAAAGGCAGATTGGTGATCGCAGGGGCTGGCGTCGCCGCCTTACTTGTCGTGGCGTTTTTGATTTGGTGGTTAAAGTAGTTGCCCGCATGCCAGTCCCGCACAAGTTTTGTAGTTTTTTTGGTGGCCTAACTATTGGTTTTCATGCTAGGCCGGGTAGAGGCCGCAGAGCGTAAAAACGAACTGCACGGGCTCATCTCCTTGACCCCGATAGGGGCCGCGGAATGTAGCCACGGGTGAAATGAAGTGTAACCCGTGGAGTTCGCGCACATCATTCCGCCCCCGGAAAGGCGGCGGATGCGCAACTCGCTCAGCGAGTAAGTTTATCAAGTGGAGAAGCATGTCTCCATTGCCCCTGCCGGGGCAAGGTAATAGGACGCGTGGAACATCCACGGCTTCCACGGCAGGTGGCTGCGCCACCGCGCCGCTCCACCCGAGGCTACATGCTGAGGCCCCTATCGGGCCGTTTCGCAGAGATTGATCTACTCCGCCGTCGTGTGTCCCACGACGGTGAGCGCAAAGCCCATTGATGTCTTCTCGGCGCCCGCTTTCACCGGTCGCTTGAAATCCACGACGAAAATGTCGTTCCCCTTGTCTTCCAGTTTGGGCATTTCTTCTGGCTTCTCGTTGGGGAAAAGCAACATGACGCTAGGGTGGGCGGTTCCGGTGCTTTTGGCGCTCAGTTCGCGTAGATCCTTGGGTTCCATCAGGTCGGGCTTCTCGTCCGCCTTGGCGGGACTGAGCAGGCAGAATTCCTGATAGGGCGCTGTGCCCATGTGGTCGCCGTCCATCGGCTGAAATCCGAGGCGCAGCGTGTAGACGCCTGGCTTGATCTTCTGTTTGCGAAAATCGGTAAATATCTGGTCGAAACGGATGGCGCCGACCACGAGCGATTCGTCCAGCTCACGATAAGTGAGCCCGTTTTTCACCTGCTCGGGGGTTGCTTTGGTGGGGACCTCCTTGCGAACCCAAAACTCGCAAATCAGGTTTCCTTTCGCATCGAGAACCTGCAGCGAGCCCTCCGCCAGCAGCGAGCGGATCGGTCCCGCCAACTCCGAAGGCGCCGCCGTAGTCGCAGGCTTCAAGCTATACTTGGCGTCAGCGGCCGCATTGAAACACAACCCTAGGCTCAAGGCCACGGCGCCAATCGCGGTGCGAATCATGACTGCCTTTCTTAGTGCCCAAAGGCGATCGGGAAAAACGAAGACGAAGGATCAGCCCGCATATCCGGCTTTTCCTTCGTCTTTCGAGCTCATTTCGAAACGTCACTTAATCTCGAACTTGCCGACGTAAGCGCCGCGCCGTTCGGCATCGGACCAGGTTTCGTTGAAGCCCTTACCGTCGAAGGAGTGCTCGACCGCCATCGCGGCGGTTGCCTGCACGCCTTTGCTCAACGGTGGATAAAAGGCCGACTCGTTGCCGCAAACTTTGTCGTGATGATCGAGGCAGCGCGTTTCGATCTTGGCATTGCCGGCTTCCAGACGAGCGCAGCCGCCTTCTTTGCACTGAATCACTTCCATGTCGATCTTAGCCGACTGAACGGAGATGACGTTTTTAAGCAGGTCGCCGCCCTGTCCCTTGGCCAATGAGACCAACGCATCGCGTTGAGCCGGGGTTGCTTTGGCATCGACGATTAGAATTGCTTTACCCGGGGCAGTTTGCTTGAGCCCCAGCGTATCGCTGGCGGAGAGGACCGCGACAACCCCCAAACCATCGAGCTTGACGCCCGCATTCGAGCCGCGGTCGACTTTCCAACCCATGACGGCGTGTTTGCCGGTGAGGTTCATTTCCGAGTTGGCGAAGCAAGGACCGGTCCAGACATCGCAGGTTCGCGCTTCCACGTATTGCCCGGTGATGCGCGGCGGCGACTTGGCGGGCCCGATGGGTAGAAGGGCAACAAGGACCATGAAATGCGTCATAACCGCGGCCTCCGGTATAGCTAACGGACTAGGTTCTTGGGCAGGTGAGCCTTAGATCATTTTGGCCTTTCCCAGCGCAGGTCAAGGTGGTTTTCAGCACAGCCAACGCCAAATCCCTATCGCTTCGACGGCTGCCATTGCAAACCCAGGCTTGTTGCCTTTTCTCGTCGGGCCAGCACTTCCCAGGGTGTGCCGGCGTGATCCTTGGCAAGTTTGTCAAAAGTTTTGTGAGCCAGATTGGCAATATCGCGAACATCCTTGGGGCTTTGCAATTTTTCGCGCGGGGTTAATCTCCAGCCTTCGTCGACCCCCTTTTCCAACTCCGGCAGCTCGTCCTTGCGGATGCGGCCCAGCATCAGGTTATATTCTTCGAGAAAGGCGATGCGGGCCAATAGTTCGGCATAGGTGTAGTCGTAGTTCGCTTGCCAGCGTTTGGTCTTTTCCTCCTCGCGGCTCTCGCCGGCTTTTTCCAGGCGAGCACGCGCCTCTTGTAAGCTCAGCAGCAACTGGGCCGGCTTTTTCTGTTCGTTCAGAATCCGGTTCTTGGCCTCGGGAGCGCCGGTTGCCGAGTAAAACTGGCGAATCGTTTCTTTCGCTTTCCCGGAGCCGAACTCCGTATTCAGCAGTTGCAGCGTGTCGAGAACTGCGATGCGCAGGAGATACTTGTCGGGCTGTTTGCGGATTTCGTCGAGGGAGCGATAGTCGGGCAGATAGGGGGCCAGCTTGTCCTTAGCAAAAAACACCACGCCGTTCAGGTCCAGCCGCTTGTCCTCCGCCATGCTGAGCTGGATGGGCGGCAGTTTCAATTCCTTGAGAATCTGGCGGACGTCTTCCGCAGCAGCAGGCGGGCTGGCCGGCTCCGGAGCCGTCAAAACGAGCCGGGGCGGCATTGGCTCTCCCGCATCGTAGTCGGCGCCCTGTGCCGCTATTTTTCCCGCCCCAAAGGGTTTTTGCGCGACTTTCAGCACTTTGCTTACTTCTTTCTCCACCAATGTGTCGACGGGCTCGCGCACCGCTGGCAGCGGCAGAGCGTTTTCGGGCTTATCCCCGGCGACCCAGCCTCCGGCCGCCAGCGTTTCGCAGAGCTTGTCCAAAAACACGCTTTGACCATCGATTTCGTAGGAATATTGATCCGCGCTGCACGGCGACCAGACTTCGACGCCAGGGGGGGCTGTTCCAGCGCCTTGGCAAAAGCCGCGGACATCGGCCCGCTGGCCGGGCGGTCGGTTCCGCGGCCCGGATCGAGCCGGCACGTGTCGAGGATCAGCACTTTTTGCCGCGCTTTGCATTGGCCCAGCTTCTCGTAGAGCCAGCTGAGGGGAATCAATGTCTCCTTGTTCCCCAAGTCGCCTTCGAGGGGCGCCAGGTAGCCCTTGTCGTCGATGGCCGCGATGTGGCCGATGAACAGAATGGCCACGTGATCCTGCGGCCGCGAGGCGGCCAAGAACTCCGTGCAGGCTTTCTCGATCATGGGCCGCGTTGGCATGCTTCGCTGAAAACTGAGAGGCGTTGCTGGCGGTCCCTTCTTGTTTTTTTCGCGTTTTCGGGCGGAAATGCCGTCGGCCGACTCATCGCTGACGACGAACACCTGGCCCGGATCGATGTGCAAGCCGCGGACCAGATGCTCCACCACGCTCGCGAAGCTGCGATCGAAAACGCCGGGGCTGACGCGGTTGGCATAGAGATATTCGCTGGGAAAGATCGCCAGAAGCCGGCGGGGAAAAACGGGCCCGCTCGCAACCACCGGTTCACGCGCCTTGATCGCCTTATCTTTGCCCGAGTTGCCCTTGCTCGAATCGATCTGTTCTTCGACTATGTCGCGTAAGTTTTGTCCCGCCGAACGAAAATGATCCCAGAAGATCACTACTACAACACCGGCTGCCGCCAGAAGGCCGAGGCTTACCGCTAAGCGGAGCCATTTTGGAATCTGTCTGCGTTGTGGCCGGGGCGCGAGGCGAATGATCGGTTCGGGAGCTTCGGGTAAGACAGGTTGAATGGCTTCGGGATTTGGAGCAACCACCGGAGGCGGAGCGATGATGGGCGGTGCCGGCGGAGCGCTGGCAATGCTGGCGGACTTGGGCCGGATGATCGCATTGCAGTGCTTGCAGCGCACTTTCTTGTCGAGCAATTCAACTGGTATGCGCAACGAATGCTTGCACTGAGGACAGGTTGCTTTGACGATATCAGACATGCGCGAACTCTTCTTCAGCCCCGCTAGGGGCGGCAGTCAATAGCGCAGGGGCGTCAGCCCCTGGACCTTGCCCGCAGGCATTTCCAGCCCCGAAGGGGGCGAAAGAACTGTCGCCCCATTCGGGGCTTGTAGCTGTAAGCAATCTCTACCAGGGGCTAACGCCCCTGGCTATTAACTTCCGCCCTTCCAGGGCTTAAATATTAACACCCGGGAATCCAGCCTGCGGGACAGTTACTCATGTGCATTTTAACCAACTCAAATGCTTTGCGACATGCAGGGAGTGTCCCCTCGAATATCCTCTGGATTCTTCTAATCAAAATGCCTGAAAACAGGCACGGTCGGGGCTGGAACAAGCCTCCAACTCGGCCTCGGCGCTGTCCGGGCCGACGCCTTTGCTGGTCAGAACGCACCAGAATTCGACCATACCGGCTTGGAACTCCGGGTCGTTCTCGAAGGCTTCGCCATAAACCATCATCGACTTGCAAGAAAGGTTGACACAACGGGGCCGATAGGGAGTTGCCGGATCGGACATAATCGCTTCTCCAAAAAGCTGTAACCCGGGAAAACTCGAAATCCAAATCAAGATCTCCTGCCTTAATTCGGGTTCGATTTCCGGATTTCTCCTGCTTAGAAGCCACCCAAGAATTAACTGTTCTATTCTGAACTGGCTGCCCTTTCGTTAGCCCGAAGCGCCAGCGAGGCATATTTGGCGATCCCTTCAACTCAGATATCCCAAAATCGGCAGTGCTATCGTTGAATGCTGGCGCCGCAAAGTAAACCTCGCTTGCGCGTCGGGCTAACTAGCTGACAACCAATTATCATTGAACGGTTAAATGTTTTGCACCTTCCTTAGACTTCCCAATACTTCTTCATGCCCGCCGCCGTCAGGAGGGCTCGCTTGACAGCCACCTCGATCAGCTTGGTCTTGTAAGCGTTCTGCTTGAGCGGCTTAGCTCCTTCCGCCGCTGCTTTGCCCGCGGCGGCCGCAGTTTCTTCGTCGACAGCTTTGCCTTCGACCACTTTGGCCGCGGCTTCGACAATGTGAGGCGTCGGAGCGACGTGGCCCAACACGATTTTCACGTCGTTAGCCTTGCCATCCGCCAGCTTCATGCTCACCGCTGCCTGGGCCAGCGGCCAATCGTAAGCCTGCTTGTGCCGGACTTCGTAGCTGGCGTTTTTCGTCGCGGCGCCTGGAATGCTGACGCTGAGGACGACTTCATTAGCTTCCAGCACATGTTCGCGATCGACTTCCGTGACCGGCGCTTTGAAGAACTTGTCGAGCGCGATTGTCCGCTGCCCTTTCGGGCCGAGAACAGTCGCCACGGCTCCCAACGCAATCAAGCCGGGCGCCAGGGTCGAAGGATGCACGATGACACACTTGTGTCCCTGCGTGAAAACGGCGTGGTAACGGTTTTCGCCTTCGAGGGCATAACACTTCGGGCCGGCTTTGAGCAAGCAGGGCGTATGTTCGTCGCGGAAATACCAGCAGCGGTTCCGCTGGCAGAGATTGCCGCCCAACGTTCCCATGTTGCGAATCTGCGGACCGCCGACGTCGCCGGCAGCCGTCGTCAGCGCCGGAAAGCGTTGACGCAATTCCGGGTGCTCCGCGATGGCAGATAACTTGGTTCCAGCGCCGATCACGACTTCTCCCGGCCCGACTTTGATGCCGACAAGGTCGGCAATCCCAGTGAGGCTGACAACCTTGTCGGGTTGCGCGATGTATTCTTTCTGCAGATCGAGCAGATCGGTGCCGCCGGCCAGCAGCTCCACGGCTCCCCAGTGCGGTTCCAGGAGTCCGATGGCCTCGGCAGCGCTGCGCGGCCGATAGTAAGTGAAATTATGCATGATTAAGCCTCGGCTCCTTTTTTCGAGAGAGCGGCCAGAACGCGGTCCGGCGTGAAGGGTGCGAAAGGCACGCGCACGCCGATGGCATTGAAGATGGCATTGCTGATGGCGGCGGCGGTCGAAATGGTCGGCGGCTCGCCGATACCGATGACGCCTCGTTCGGGCATATCCATCATGTCCACGATGATGTGCGGCATATCCTCGATACCGCCCAGCTTGTAGAACTCCATGTCCGGATTGACCTGTCGGCCGGTGACGCGATCGAGGATGTTTTCCTCAAACAAGGCGTAGTTGACGCCCATGATAACGCCGCCGGCCACCTGCGATTCGCAGGCCAGTTTGTTGACGATCAAGCCGCAATCTTGCACGGCCACGAACTTGGTGCAGCGGACCACGCCCGTCTCGGTATCGACCATGACTTCCGCGATTTGGACGCCGCCGACGCCGTTGTTGGATAGGCCAGACGACCAGTTTCCCTTGCCGACAATATTGTCCATGCCCAAGAGAGGCGCAGGCTTCCCGCCATGATTTGGATTTGCCGCTGGCCTTGTCGACGATTTTGCCCGTCTCGATCGCCAAGTCCTCTTTCTTGGCGCCGAAGCGTGGGGCAATCTTCTCGAAGAGAGCATCGCGAGCCGTCGAAGCGCCATTCAGAATGGCCGGCGAAGTGCCGGGACAGGTCGTGCTGCCGCCGGAGCCCGTGGATCGGCCGAACTGACTCTCGCCGATGCGGACCGTAATGTCGGTGGGCTGCAGGCCCAGCACTTCGGCCGTGATGATGGCAAGCACGGTGCGTGCCGCGGTGCCCAGGTCTTGCGTGGACGACTGCACCAGCACCGACCCGTCGGAGGCAATGCTCACGGTCATATCGTTAGGCCCGCCGCCGGCGCCGCCCCACGTGTGCATGCCCATGCCGATGCCGTGTTTCACGGGACCATTTCCCGGGCCTTTGCCGGGCGGATGCCACTTGGCTTTCCAATCAGATAGCTTCGCCGCTCGCTCGAGTTGCGCAACATAAATGGTGTGCCGGATCGCACTGTAGGCCGTCTTGTCGGTTATTTTGGCTTCGGGCAGATTCAAGGGCAGATTCTTCTTCCGTACTTCCATCGGATCTAGCCCAAGCTTGGCTGCCAAATCGTCGACCGCGCCTTCGGTCAGAATGCAATTCTGCGGATGGCCTGGCGCTCGCATGGCCTGGGCGCCGCCGTGATTCAGACGAATGACAGTATGCTTGCGGCGGTAATTGGGGATGGCATACACGTAGGGCAACACATTCAAATTGACCGTGTTGCCGCTGCCCACGCCCGGCGAACCATAACAATCGACTTCGTAAGCTGTGATGGTTCCATCCTTCATGCCGCCGATTTTCACTTTGCCGTAAGCCGACGGCCGATTGCCCGCCGTGGTGACTTCTTCCGCTCGATCGAGCATCAGCTTGACCGGCGCTCCGGCCTTTTTCGCTAGCTCGGCACAGGCGAATCCATGAGCGCCCGCGTTGAATTTGCTGCCGAACCCGCCGCCCATGAAGTGGGTGATGCACTTCACCTTGGTTTGCGGAATCTTGAAAGCCCGAGCTAAGTCTCCGACTATGCCGGTCGTGGCCTGGGTCGAAAACCAAACGGTCAAGTTGCCTTCCTTGTCCCATTCCGCAACGCTGCCATGCGATTCCAGGCATTGGTGGGAGATCGTGTGCGCTCCGTATTCGCCCTCGACGATCGCGTCCGCTTCTTTAAATGCCTTGTCGACGTCACCGGCGGTGGCGGCATTGCCGACGGTCAGATTGCCGCGACCGGTGACCGTCGCCTTGCGGTTGGGATTGAGCTTGCCCTCAGCCGTCATGAAAGCCTTGAGGCCGTCCTGTTCATTGACGAAGAAATCGAGAACCTCGTAATCGACTTTGACCGCTTGCAGAGCGTCGGCCAGATGCTCCTCGGTATCGGCAGCTATCGCGAGAACTTCCTCGCCGGCATAGGACAGCTCTGCCCCAATCTTCGCGATCAGGTGCACCGCCTTGAAGCCGGGCGTCTTTTCGGCGGCCGACGTGTCGATGCTCTTGATCTTGGCATGGCCGTAAGGACAGCGCAGCACTTTGGCATGCAGCATGCCAGGCCGATTGATGTCGAAACTGTATTTGGCTCGGCCGGTTGCCTTTTCGGCCCGTCCAGGCGTTGAACCTTGGTGCCGATCAAGCGGCGCTCTTTGGGCCAGGTGTAAGGCATGGTTATTCCCCCTTCCCTTGGCTTTTGCACAGCGAGGCGATGGCATCGCGCATTTGGCTGTAGGTGCCGCAACGGCAGATGTTGCCCGAGAGGCCTTCTTCGATTTCCGCGGGGCTCGCCTGCGGATTCTTGTCGAAGGCCGCCCGCATGGCGACCACGAAGCCGGGCGTGCAGAAGCCGCACTGCTGGGCGTCGTATTTGGCGAACGCCGCCGGCACCGCGTCGAGCTTGCCGTCGGCAATCAGCGATTCGGCCGTCTTGATTTCGTGCCCTTGAGCCTCCACGGCCAGCATGGTGCAAGAATAGACGGGCTTGCCGTCGAGCATGACCGTGCAAGCGCCGCAGGTGCCGCGGTCGCAAACGCGCTTGCAGCCGGTGACGTCGAGATAGTTGCGCAAGGCGTCGAGCAGCGTGACGCGCGGCTCGACGCTTTGCGTCATGGTCTTGCCGTCGACGTGGAGCTGAATGCGAGCTGTCCCCGGGCCGACCGCCGGTACGCCCGCCTGCGGCAGATAAGCCTCGGCCGCAGCCAACGGCCGCCTTGGCCAGAGCCGTGGCAGCGGCTGCCGCGCCCGATCCCTTCAGGAAATCGCGCCTGGACGGCCCTGAGCCGTTCGGTCCGCGCGGGTCGTGCATGGGTGGTCCTCCCCTAGGCTGATGGTTTGGAAGAAGTCAGCGCGTTTCTGGGCTGAAGTGCTTCCTTATTTCTCGGGCCTGGCTAATGGATGGCGATTGTAGATCGGTTAGCGCTGCGGAACAAGCAGTTTGTAAGGCGAACAAGTCTTAATTACCGAATCAGCTAATCTCTTTGTGTTTAGCGAGCCTCCCACGTTAGTGGGGGGAGTCAGCGACAACCTCCCCCCACTAACGTGGGAGGCTCGCTTGCGTGGGAGGCTCGCTGAAATGCGCTGGAGACGCGCACGAGCCCTTTACTGCACCGGCGGCTCACCCCCGGCGTCTAGCAGCCGTTTGCTTTCTGCCCATTCTGTTGGCGACAATTCCATGCCGCCGGCTGCCGGATCGTCCGTCAAACCGGTCAAGACTTGAACCCAGAGCCGCAATCGAGCGTTATCTCCCCGAGCGGGCTCGGGTACCGGCCAAAAGCGGACGGCGCCTTCGTGATCGCCCGCTGCAACGAACCGGCCGCCCGGATGGAAAGACGCCGAGTAGGTTTCTGCACGCGGTCCGAAATCCGGTCCCATCGACCGGCATGTTGCCACGTCCCAAAAGCCCGTAGGTCCGGCGCTGCTGAATACCAGCAAAGTCCGTCCATCGCGGCTGAACTCGACGTTGTAGACCGGCTTTCCGACATCGATAGGAGTTCCCATCGGTGCACCGGAAGCGGCATTCCAAAGTCTCGCAATGCCGTCCTCGCTGCCGGTGGCAAATATTGCGCCGTTGGGGCTCCAGGCAAGGCTTCTGACGGAACTCACATGGAGCAAGGCCTCCCCAACAGGGCTGCCGTCAGCAACCTGCCAAATTCGGGCAAAACGCCTATTGTCGGCGGTGACGAATTGACGACCATCGGGGCTGAAGGCGGCGCAAGCGATGGGGTCGGTATGTCCGGGGCAGGAGTATTTGAGCTTGCCGTCAACGAGATCCCAGACCTTGACTTCACCGCCGCTCGTTCCCACGATCAGGTTCTTGTCATCGGGACTAATGGCCAGTTCGGTAACCGATCCCGTATGCTTCCAAGGCTCGAATCGGCGCACTGCGCTGGGCAACGTCCCAGACGCAGGCAGCGCCGCGTTGGTCGCCCACGACGAGGCCATTGCCATTATGGGCCCAAGCCACATGGTCGATCGGGTCTAGTTTGGGGACCTCGAAAACGACGCGTCCAGTTTCGACTTCGACCACAGCGATCGATCCATTGGACAAGCCGCGGGCCAGGAGCTTGCCGTCCGGGCTCATCTGAGGAGCGGCAACTCCCTCTTGAGTAGCGCGCTTTTGCCTGTCTGCTTCCATGGGGAGGGGCCGTCCCAAAATTGAATCAGGCCGGGTGAGTTCCTTTTGGATCTGGATGCCGTCATAAGTCGATTTCCGTCCGCGGAGAATTCCAGCCAACGGAGACTTTCAGGGCGCGAGAGTTCGAAGACAGTGTGCAAGATTCTGGGGATGTGAACGCGACGCACAATCTCATTCGTGCTGGCAATCAAGAGCGATTCGCCGTCAGAATCGAAAATGATGTCGGATATTCGATTACGATAGTTTTGGGAAGAAGTGATCGGCCGGGCAGTTGCCACATCCCATAGCTGTAAGCGTTTCTGTCCAACTACCGTCGCCAAGGTTTTTCCATCGGGAGAAAAGACCACTAGGTTCGCAGTATCCGTCAGCGCGATCGCGGGTCGCCCCTCTTGCTCGCTGGCGTTGAGGTCGATGAAATCGACCTGGTTGCCTTGAGGAATGGCGATGGTGTCTCCCCACACTGCAACATTGGGACGGAGACCTCTGGCAGGTAGATGTTGCGTCACCACGGAGTTCTGAAAGAGGTCGTTGGATGGAGCCAGTGGACAAGTTTGCGGCCCATAGCGGCAAGAAGTGAACCATCCGGAACGAACCAAAGGTCCGCGACGTGTTCCCCGTTACCAAGCAGTGGCGAAGCCATCTTTCCCGTGGCAACATCCCAAACCTGGGCGCCGGTGCTGGTCCCTATTCCCAACAGTTCTCCCTTGGCCGAGAAGGTGAGGCACGTGATGGTTGATGAAGCTTCGAGACTAATTTTCTCGCGAACCAAGCCTGCCCGGAGCTCATAAATACAGATCCGATTGTTCGCGTCGCCGGTGGCCAGCAAGCCACCGTCCGGACGAAAAGCGGCGGCCCGTAATTTTGCTGGTGGTTTCCACCCCTCGAGCTGTTTTTCTGCCAGGCTGCTGTCACAAAACGTGAGAGTCCCTTCAGTAGCCAGAATCGCCACGCCAGTGCCGGACGGTTGGTGACAGACTGCGAACTGAAGGTTGCTTCCTGGTTGAGAACGCATGTTCTCCAAAGCCAGCAACTCGCTATGCCAAGCACTCAAGTTGAGGTGCGCCAGGCGATCGATGTCGCTCGAGCTTTTCGGCGCTTCCTCCAAGGGGCGAATGTACCAGAACATGCCCGCGTCCACATGGTGCGATTCGCGACACTCGCGGATCCCGGCTTCCAGCGCCTGCCAGGCATTTTTCCGCTTGAGCTCTTCGATGAAGCTGCCCTGTTTCACGACGAAAACAACCGAAGAAACGGCCAAGGCGACGGCAAGGCAGAGCGCGAACCCGCAAGCCAGGGCCAGGGCCGGGTTCGCCGCGCCCAGAGCAGTCCGCGCTTGGCCGGGCCGACAGGCCTGGACAGAATGGGCCGCCCCTCGAGAAAGCGACGCAGGTCCGCGGCCATGTCGGCGGCGGTCGCAAACCGCCGGCTCGGTTCTTTGGCCGTCGTGCGGCAGAATAATGGTTTCCAAGTCACGCGGGATTTGCGGATTGATTTTGCGCGGCCAACGGATTTCCCCCTTCACCACCAGGTCGATCTGCAGGGGCGCCGGCCCGTGAAACGGTAAAACGCCTGTCGCCATTTTGTAGAGGACGACCCCCAGGCTGTAGATGTCGCTGCGCTGGTCGACCGGCTGGCCCTTGCCTTGTGCCTGTTCGGGGCTCATGTAAGCCGGCGTGCCGACGATCTGGCCGGCCAGCGTCAGCTCGATTTCCGCTTCGTCGCGCAACGCGAGCCCAAAATCGATGAGCACCGGTTTGAGGGAGTTGGAGCCGGCGATCGGTTCGAGAATGATATTGCCTGGCTTCACATCGCGATGCACGAAACCAAGCTTGTGAGCATAGGCGAGCGCGTCGGCTATTTGGGCAGTCCAACGCGCTGCTTCGCGATAGCTGGGCTCCTTGTCGGCGAGCCATTTTTCGAGAGTGACTCCTTGGATGAACGCGGCTATCAGAATCGGCATGCCGTCGACGGTGGCGACATCGATGAAATTCAGGAGGTTCGCGTGCTGCAACTGAGCCGCCGCCCGAGCTTCGCGATCCAATCGTTGCAGATAGTTTTGTGACGAAAGCCAACTCTTGTGCGGAATCTTGAGGGCGACTATGCGATCCAAGTGAATGTCGTGCGCTTTCCAAACGACCCCAAAAGTGCCCGAGCCGATATTTTCCAACAAGACAAAGCGCCCGAACTCCTGGCCGGCCTCGAGCCCGGTGTGGTGATCTTCAGCTGAGGGGCGGAGTTCTTTACCACAAACGGGACAGGTGTTCGAGGCACTGTTTGCCGTCTCGATCACACTTTCACGGCAATGTGGACAACGGAGCTGAGGTCGGCTCCCGAGCGGTTTGGTCGGAGGGGAGTCGTCCGAATCATTGGGAAGGGATTGCATGCCGATCGATCCAAGGTTTTCAAGGGCGCTCCTGGCGGGGAGTGAATTCCAACCCGCCAGGATCTTTGCCTCACCCTAACAAATAGGGCATGCGACGCCCCCAACCCAGGCTAAGTAATCCGGGTCGCTTTCACATAAACTTTGGGGCACGTTGGATACCGGCGGAGAATTTGTGTAATAACAACACCCCGTTACAGGTGGGGGCGGTGGATTGTCCCTCGGCGCAACGCCTCCCTTCAAGTTCGGAGGATTCATCAGGGCCGCAACCAGACTCGTTTCAGCGGCAGTCACAGTTTGGTAAAGCGACAGCGCCACCTGGAAAGCTTGCGCCATGAGTGCATCGAGCGATTGATTGGCCGCCTTCTCGAGCACTGCCACTTGCGGTTTCGTCAGGAAACCGGTGGCATGGAAATTCTGGGGTTCGAAATAATGATCGAAACTCAGGAGGGCCGGAACCTCTCCCACTTGACAATCGGGCGCCCCGTAAAGCTGATAGAGGGCGAGAAGTGCATGCCGGTTGATACGGGTGATGTAACTGAGCAGATAGGTGATTCTTTTTTCCGGCTGCGAGTCGGATTGAAGCGCGGTCCGCCCGGAGGCTTGGACTTGGGCGCCTGGGCTCTTGCGAGACAAGATGGACTCCTTTGGGTACGAGGGTAGTTACGCGATGGCCTCCAGTCTAGCAGTGCCTGCTCTCACAAGAAAGAGCCTATCTGGTCGGCACATGCTCATACTTGCCTGTTTGGTCAAAACTACTCCCTGCGTCGAGAAAGTAACCGATTGAACTTTCGGGGATAATGCGTGCCCCGTCTCCTGCGCAGCGGTTACTTTCGATTCATGAGCGAAGTGACCCGCATCCTGTCGGCCATCGAAGAAGGCAACCCGCAAGCTGCCGAGCAGCTCTTGCCGCTGGTTTATGAGGAGCTGCGCAAACTGGCCGCCCAGCGGTTGGCACAGGAAAAGCCTGGTCAAACACTTCAAGCAACGGCATTGGTCCACGATGCCTATATCCGGCTGGTCGGTGTGCAGCAAGCCGATCGCTGGAACAGCCGGGACACTTCTTCGCCGCTGCTGCCGAGGCGATGCGGCGGATTCTCGTCGAACAAGCCCGTCGCAAGCGCCGGAAAAAACACGGTGGCGATCTGGACCGCGTCGATCTCGAGGAAGCTGTTAACCTGGCCGCTCCTGTGGACGATCTGTTGGCGTTGGACGAAGTGCTCAGTCGCCTGGCGGACAAGGACCCCGCAGCGGCGAAACTAGTGACGCTTCGCTATTTTGGCGGCCTGACCATGCCGGAAGCCGCCGCTGCGCTTGGCATCTCTCTCCGCAGCGCCGAACGCAACTGGACCTACGCCAAAACCTGGTTGCACCGTGAACTTACCGACACCGAAGCGTCGCCCTGCCCTTCGGACGCCGGCTAAGAAAAATCGGCAATTCTTGGCGGACCAATCATGCATTCGTCGCACTGCTTAATGGCGAGGCGTTCCTCGCGGAGTCGCAACCATGAATGCCGAGCTAGATCGAGCCAAGAGCATCTTTCTGAATGCGGCGGAAATCGCTTCACACGCCGAACAAGAGGCCTATCTTGCGGCGCAGTGTGGGGACGATGAAGCGCTGCGCCGCGAAGTTGCTGAACTCTTGGCACATCATGAGCCGGCGCGTGCGTTCCTCGAAACGCCCGCCTTGAACCTGGGTGCGGCCGATCGGCGATCCAGCCAGCGAACACCCCGGCAAGGTGATCGGCCGCTACAAGCTGCTCGAGGAAATCGGCGAGGGCGGCATGGGCGCCGTCTGGATGGCCCAGCAGACCGAGCCGGTCAGGCGGCTGGTGGTACTCAAACTGATCAAGCCGGGCATGGATTCCAAGCAAGTGCTGGCTCGCTTCGAGGCCGAGCGCCAAGCGCTGGCGCTGATGGATCACACCAATATTGCCAAGGTCTTCGACGCCGGCACGACGCCGGAGACCCGACCCTACTTTGTGATGGAGCTGGTCAAGGGCGTTCCCATCACGAAGTATTGCGACGAACGTCGCCTCACCATGCGCGAGCGCCTGGAACTCTTTGTGCCGGTTTGCCTGGCCATCCAACACGCCCATCAGAAAGGCATAATCCATCGGGACATCAAGCCGTCGAATGTGCTCGTGGCCATGTACGACGACAAGCCCGTGCCCAAGGTCATCGATTTCGGCGTCGCCAAGGCGATCGGCCAGCAACTTACCGATCTGACCCTGCACACCGGCTTCGGGGCGGTGGTCGGCACGGTTGAGTACATGAGCCCGGAGCAAGCCGGCTTCAACCAACTGGATATCGATACGCGCAGCGACATCTATTCGTTGGGGGTTCTGCTGTACGAATTGCTGGCCGGCAGCACGCCGTTCAGCCGCAAGGAGCTGACGCAGGCCGGGATGTTCGAAATGCTACGCGTGATTCGCGAACAGGAACCCTCGAGGCCCAGCACCAAGCTGAGCACGGCACACGGGCTGCCGACGCTGGCCGCGAATCGCGGAACCGAGCCCAGGCGGCTGACGGCCTTGGTACGCGGCGAGATCGACTGGATCGTGATGAAGGGACTCGAGAAAGACCGCAATCGTCGCTACGAGACGGCCACGAGCTTCGCAGCGGATGTGCAAAGATATTTGAACGACGAAACGGTGCAGGCATGCCCGCCCTCGTCCGTCTATCAGTTCAGGAAGTTCACCCGGCGGCATGGGCGGATACTGGCGACGGCAGGTTTGATCGCGATAACTCTGCTTGCCGCCGCGGCGGTGAGCACCTGGCAAGCTCTGCGGGCGACAGATGCCCAGCGCCAGGCCGAAAGAGACCGCGACCGGGCGGAGACGTCTCAACGAAAGGCCGAGGCCGCCGAAGGTCGGGCGGCCACCGAGGCAGCCATCGCCCGTGCAGTCAACAACTTTCTTCAGAATGACCTGCTCCGGCAGGCATGGGGCTCGCCGGAGAACCCTATGCAGTTTGGGGGGGATTATAAGCTGACCGTGAAGGAAGCTCTGAACCGGGCCGCCGGCAAGGTCGACGAGCGGTTTCATGACCAGCCGCTAGTGGAAGCGGCGATGCAGATGGTGATCGGTGAATCATACCATTTTGACGAAGGCCAGCTCTCGATTCCTCATTTGGAGCGGGCCCTTGCGCTTCGCCAGGCCCACCTCGGGCCAAACCATCCGGACACCTTGGCCAGTATGTACAGACTCGCCTTGGTGTCCTCACATGTGCTGAGCCACTCTGCGGACGCCATCGCCTTGCTCCAGCGTCTGCTGGAGGCTCGCAGAAGAGTTTTCGGACCCGACCACCCCGAGACGCTGGCTGCCATCGGCGACCTTGCTGCAGCCTATTACGAAGGCAGGCAGTGGGACACGAGCATGCGGCTTGGGGAACAGTTGCTAGAGAAACAGCGGACAATTTGTGGTCCAACACACCCCGCCACGCTTGGAACAATACGCTTGTTGGCAGGGAACTATGCTTACTTGGGCCGATTTACCGAAGCCATCGCCCTGTATGAGAAGCTTTTGGACGGCCAAAAACCCGGGAGTGGTCCTGAGGACGAAACCAAAACCGGGTACATGTTTGACTTAGCCCAGCTCTGTCTGCGGGCCGGAAAGCTCGACCGAGCGGAACCACTTTTGCAGGAGGTACTCAAGCAACTGCGGCAACGGGAACCAGCCCGTGTCCGGGGAACGCAAATGTCAAATACACTGGGTTGGCTGGCTCTCAATATGTACTTGAAGGGGAGATATACCGACGCAGAGGCCCTCATTCGAAAAACTCTGGCATTCCATCAAAAGGAACTTCCCGAATCTACGCGAACGTTTTACTGGGTGAACTTGTTGGGTGCGGTGCTGCTGGGACAGGAAAAGTGCGCAGAAGCTGAGCCCTTAATCGTGCAAGGTTACAAAGCCATGAAGCAGCGGGAAACGACCCAGTGGTGTAACAAATGGGAGCTTGACGATGCGGGTGAACGGGTGGTCCACTTCTACGAAGTCACCAACCAGCCGGAGAAAGTCCGCGAGTGGCGGGCTAAATTGAAGGGCAAGTTGCCGGGCGAAGGATCCGCCGCAGTTAAGTGATTCGCGAGAGAGCTGAACATTACCGGCCAGTGAGGTCTTACCGCCAAGCAAGCCCCTCACCGGCCTCGACACGCCCCTGTGCTCTGGCTGCGGTGCGGTGCGGTCTTTCTTAGAGTATCGCGGACCGTTAACAGGCACAAACGATGAACTCTCTTCTTTCAACGGTGTCTCGATACATTCGCATCCCCGTGGGGAGCCTCTTACGTAGTTCACCCGCAAAGGCAAGCGTCGGCCGGCCCCAACAACGAACGCGACTTCGCCTCGAATCTCTGGAAGATCGCATGGTGCCAACTGTGTCGATTTCCGTCGCCGGCGCCACTCTCAACGAGATCGGCAGCCCCAGGTCTTTCATCACGGCAGGCAGCGGCGGCCTCTCCTCGCCGTTCGGTATCACCCTGGGGCCGAACGGCAATGTGTACGTCGCCGGCGACGGCGGCGCCGTCCTGCGGTACGACGGTACGACCGGAGCGTACATCAACACCTTTGTTTCCCAGGGCTCGGGCGGATTGGCGTTCAGCAGTTCCGCCGGGCTGGCCTTCGGTCCCGACGGCAACTTGTATGTCACCTCCCAATCAACCAATCAGGTCCTCGAATACAAGGGCAGCACGGGCGCCTTCATCAAGGCATTCATCTTGGCCGGTTCGAGTGGGCTCAGTTCCCCGGAGGGATTGACTTTCGGCCCGGACGGAAGTCTCTACGTCAGCAGCCTAAACACGAACTCGGTCCTGCGTTTTCAGGGCCCCCTGGCCGGCTCCTCAGCGCACCGCTGCCGGCCCCGGGTCAATTAGGGGCGACGTTCGTCACACCGTCCAGCGGCGGCCTCGTCGAACCTGAGAACCTTATTTTTGGACCTGACGGGAACCTGTACCTCGATGGCGGCCAAACCGCTGGTATTCTGCGTTACAACGGCACTACCGGCGCCTTCATGGACACGTTCGCTGGGGGCGGCCTTGCCGGCGTGTGGGTTTATGGCCGGGGCATGGCCTTTGACCAGAACGGCAACCTCTACGTAGGCGACTCGGGCAACGCCGTCCATCGTTACGACTCCCAGGGCAATTCCCTCGGCGATCTGCTTGTCAGCTCCGTCAACCCATCGCTTTCCAAACCGTTCGGGCTGACCTTGGACGCTCAGGGAGATCTTCTCATTACCTGTCGGGACTCCAACACGGTCGTGCGCTACGACCGCGGTGTGTACGTGACCCTGTCCGCGCCCAGTTCGACGCCCGTGAGCGTGAATTACACGACGGCGGACGGCAGCGCCCTGTCAGGGACCAACTACTATGCCCTTTCTGGGACGGTCACCTTCAATCCGGGCCAGACGTCGCAGATGATTCTGCTGGCTACCCAGGAGGATCCCCAAGCAACGGGCAACGTGAGCTTTTCAGTCCAAATTAGCAACCCAACCGGTGGCGCCACAATTGCCAATGGAACCGCGGCGGTCAACATTACCGTAGACGACGCTACACGGCAATTCTCCATTGCCAACACCTCGGCCATCGAAGGGGATCCGACGGCTCATTATCGTGGTGCCTTCGTCCAGGGCACCCCCGAGTCTGGTTTCCGGTCCATGACGACGGGACCGGACGGCAACTTCTACACGACAACTGGACCGGGGGAGGGCGGCAACGCCGTTACCTGCTACAACGGTACCACCGGCGCTGATCGGTGTGTTTGTGCAGCCGGTGAATGGACAAATCCAGTATGGTGTGGGGGGCACGGTCTTCAATGCAGGGTACTTTTATGTTGGCAGTCCTGGCAACAACGAAGTGTTCCAATACAACGGGACCACCGGCGCGTTCGTGAGCGTGTTTATCAGCGGCGTGAGCCCCAAAAACCTGGCTTTTGGACCGGACGCGAACGGCAATGCCAACACAGATCTTTACGTTTCCACGTCGAACGGCGTGTCGCGTTACAACGGTACCACGGGCGCGTATCTGGGAACCTATATCACGAATGGGTCCGGCGGGCTAAGCGGCGCCAATGCAATGAGGTTTGATTCCAGCGAAACTTATCTCTACGTCACGTCCAGCTCCAACCAGGTTCTCAAGTACAACGCCCGGACCGGTGCCTATGTAGGCGTTGCTGCCAGTGCCGGGGTGTCGGACCCTACCGACATCGAGTTCGGTTCCGACGGACTGTTGTATGTCCTCAGCAGCGGGAACAATCGCATCCTCCGCTACACGGCGACCGGCACGTACGTCGATGATTACGTTCCGGCCGGCAGCGGCGGCATCGTCAGTCCCTATGCCATGGCCTTCGGCCCCAACGGGGATCTATACGTGTCGGCTACCGCCACATTGACGGACCCTGCGGACAGTCAGATCTTCGATTTCGGCAGCGAAAGGGAGGCGGTCTTCACGGTCACGAACACGACGCCGAGCACGTTGCCGCTGACCGTGAACTACGCCACCGCCAACGGCACGGCCCTGGCCGGCACCAATTATACGGCCACCAGCGACACACTGACCTTCGCTCCCGGATGGACGACCGCGACGGTCGACGTCCAGATCTTAGACAGTGGCAGCCAGACCGCCCCCCTGACCTTTGCGGTCAATCTCTCCAATCCCCTCGCGGCAACCCTGTCGAATAGCCAGGCCGTCGGCACCATTCTCCCCAGCGACACGCCCGCCAACTTCTACGTGGTCAACGGTGCGAACTCGGCGATCGGGGGGACCAACACGACCTACAGATACGAGGCCTCCGGCAGCCCCGAGGCGCCCTACGCCCTCAACCTGAATGACCTGAACCCCCGCGGCGTGGCGACCACGGCGGCAGGGACCACCGAATGGGTCGTGGACGCGAACAATAACGTCTACGTCTATAGCAGCAGCGGTACGCTGCTCGGCTCCTGGTCGGCGGGCGGCTTGAGTTCCTCCGCCCAGCTCACCGGCATCACCACCGACGGCGCCAACATCTGGTTGGTGGATAGCTACGCCGACAAGGTCTACAAATACACCGGCGCCGCCAGCCGGCTTTCCGGCAGCCAGACTGCGGCCAGCAGTTTCAGCCTCGTCAGCGGCAGAAACGGGGACAGCAATCCCCAGGATCTTGTGACCGACGGCACATCGATCTGGGTAGTGGATGGCACCGCCCTTAAGGTGTTCAAGTACACATTCTCTGGTTCGTCGCTGGGCAGCTGGGCCATCGACTCGGCAAACAAGCATCCGACCGGCATCACGATCAATCCGACCAACGTCAGCGACATTTGGATCGTGGACAACGCCACACTCAAGGTCTACCAGTATACGGCCGCGGCCAGCCGCACCTCGGGCAGCCAGAATGCTGCTGCGACGTTCGCTCTCGCCGCGGGCGACTCCAACCCGCAGGGCATCGCCGACCCGCCGCCTCCGGGGACGGAACTCAAGGCGGGCGACGGCCTGATAGCGGAAACCCTTCCGTCCGAGGTGCGCAGCTTGCCGGACATTCTCGCGACTTCTGCGGTGGCGAACCTTTCGCCGTCGCCAGAGCTTTTTGACTGGCTTGTGCAGAGAACGCCAGCCGGGCCCATTTCATCAAGCGCTTCCAGCCAACCAGCATTTAACGCAACCGTCATGCCGTTTGGCGAAGCGACGCTATCGATCTGGTGCGCGGCAGCAACCACGCCGGCGTCAAATCCGGGTTCGAGAGGGACCAGCATCCCGCAATGGGCCGTTGATCAGGTGTTCGCAGACCCATCGGATGGGCTGATCGACGCGATCTGCTGAGATTGATAAATGGGCAAGAACAAATGCATGCCGAGGCATTGAGGATCAGAGAAGAGACAGAAAGCGCCCGCTGGGGTCTAACCGCCAAGCAAGCCCCTTACGGGCCTTGACAGGCCCCGGCGCTCGGTCTGCGCGCCGGCAGAACTGACGCGGTGATCGTCCTGCAGACCGCTAACGCTCCGAAATGCCAGGCGGCAAGCGGTCACGGCTGCGTGTCGTATGGCTCGGGCAAGGCAATCCGCGTGTAGGTGGTGCCGAAATGTTGAGCCAGATGTTCGCGCCAGGGAGTCCGGATGCAGCAAACCCGTTTGCCGGTCCCAACCAGAAACTCGAGGGTGCTCCGTTCGATAGTGTGCAGCTCCCGCAGGTCAACGATCGATTCCGCCAATTTAATTGGGGCGGCGCAGCCGGCAGAAAATACCATCCGAACACGTGTCCGCGGCGAACTTGGTCACGTATGGCGCCGGGCTTAAGGATGTTCCGGGAGACGAGCTCTGTTGCCTCATAGACCGGCGCGACAACCACACGCGTCGTCTTATCCTGGGCCAGGTCGCAAGCTTGGGTCAATACCACTACCCGGATGATTCGCACTTCCGGGGGAACATCCAAATCGAGCGGGGGCGGCGCCAACTTCCAGACCAACACGGGGCACTGGTCAAGAATGTCGCCTTGGGAGAGGCTCGCGGCGCTTTGTTGTTCGTACATCGTTCAGCGGTCCCCGGTCGTGACCCAGGGCGGATCGGGAAGGTGCTGTCCTCCCCGCCGTGTATTGACTGGCTTCCCCTTACCGGGCAAGGGAATGGTACAAGGTGCGGGAACCCCTTCCGTGGAGGTCGGTTCATCCGGCAAGTGGCGGCCCGCTGGCGTCAGTCGCGCCAGCGCCTCTTCGGCAACCGATCGCTGATTGCTTTCGGCGGCCCGCCGCAGATCGTCGTACAGCTCCTGCGATACGTTTTCCAGGACCAGATCGGGCATCGTACTCCCTCCTGCGCGGCTTGGTTCACGAATGGCAGGTGCTCCCTTACGTTAGCCGATCTCGCGAGTCCTCTCAAGCGGAACCAATCGCCGCCTCATTGCAGCTCGCGCCACATTCCAGCCCGCCGCGCCAACGCAGACCAAGACAGGGAGCAAAGCATGATTCCTTTGGACGGAGACAACACATGACTCAGGTAGTCACCGCCGCACCCAATGAGGTTGCCCCCGCGGCTCAGCCATGGTTGGAAGTTCTCGGGTCGCGGCACTTCGCAGGGTGGCTGGCCGAGCAAAACGTCAGCTTGGCGCTCACCACCTACCAGGCCGGCAAGCTGTTCCTGATCGGCCGGCAAACGGGCGGGCGCATCTCAGTTTTCGAGCGGACCTTCAATCGCTGCATGGGCCTCAGGGCCGACGGCCCCACGATCTGGATGAGTTCCCTCTACCAGCTCTGGCGGCTGGAAAACGGTCTCAAGCCTGGCCAACTGCATAACGGTCATGACGCCCTGTACATCCCCCGCCAGGGTTTCACCACCGGCGACATCGACTTGCACGACCTGGCCGTCGAACGGGATGGCCGCGTTGTTTTCGTCGCAACGGCATTTAACTGCCTGGCCACGGTCAGCCAGCGCTACAGTTTTCAGCCACTGTGGCGGCCGCCTTTCGTGAGCAAATCAGTACCCCAGGACCGCTGCCATCTGAACGGCCTGGCGCTGGTCGATGGTCGATCCGCGTATGTGACCGCAGTTTCCCAAAGCGACGTGGCCGACGGCTGGCGGGATAAGCGGAATGACGGCGGTTGCGTGGTGGACGTCCGGTCCAACCAAGTCGTGGCCACCGGGCTGTCCATGCCGCACTCGCCGCGCTGGTACCGGGACCGGCTTTGGGTGCTGAATTCGGGCACTGGATACCTGGGCCACATCGACCTCGAGCTGGGCCGTTTTGTGCCTATGACGTTCTGCCCCGGCTACTTGCGCGGGCTGACGTTTGTAGGGGACTACGCCGTCGTGGGCTTGTCGCGACCTCGCCACGATGGAACCTTCGGTGGTCTCGCCCTTCAGGATGAACTCAAACGCCGCAACGCCGAGCCGCAGTGCGGCCTGCAGGTGATCGATCTGAACTAGCGGCGAAGTCGTGCATTTTCTGCGGCTGCAAGGGGACGTGTCGGAACTGTACGACGTTGGGGCGTTACCGGGCGTGACGCGGCCGATGGCGCTGGGTTTCAAGAGCGACGAGATCCAACGTGTGTTGGCCTTCGATGACGAAGGCACACTCTAAACCAAGGGGCATTTAGCCCCGGTAGGGGCGAAAGACAATAGCCCAGCGATTTATCGCTGGGAGAAAAGCGAGGGGCAAAAACTGAGTCCCGGTAGGGACGGCAGAATCGCCCCGCCTCGCGGTGCCACTGCCTGTGGGACACGGCGGGCACGGCGTCCTGGCCTCTGCCTTCCCTACCGGGACTAACCCGGCGTCGGACGCGGTCCCCAGCGATGAATCGCTGGGCTATTGTCGGTCGTCCCTACCCGGACTAACCCGATGAACGGACGTGGTCCCCAGCGATGAATCGCTGGGCTATTGTCGGTCGTCCCTACCGGGACTTAAAAAATGCCGCGCTACCCAACCACGATTCGTAGGGCGATACCGGGACCGAAGACAACGCTATCCCCATATGAAGCGGGCGTCGTATTCAATGCGGTGCTTTTTGAGGAAGTTCAAAAACTCCTCCTGAAATGTTTTCCTGCGATGGTGGCTTTGCTGATTTTGGATGTAGACGACGGTGGCGTCGATCTGGGAAACGCCAATGCTGAACGCCCCGTAGCCCTCTTGCCAGACGAAATGGGACATGTGCGGAAAGGTTGCATGCATCCATTTGGAGGAATTGCCTTTGATCAATTGGATGGCCTTAGAGATGGCCAAGGTGGACGGCAACGACAACAAGATATGTACATGGTCCTCAATACCGCCAATGGCCAAAGCCTTCATACCATTGTCGCGCGCGACGCCGCCCATGTAAGGCCAAAGGCGTTCCTGTAATTCCGGAGTAATAAGCTTGGCGCGTTCCTTGGTGCTGAAGACGCAGTGGAAAAAACACGACGTATACGAATGAGCCACCGCAACCTCCGTTGGTTTTCTAAATGCGTTTTTAGTCCCAGTAGGGACGGCCGGCAATTGCCCAGCGATTTATCGCTGGGTGGACCATGTGGAGGGAGGATTTTGTCCCGGGAGGGACGAAAGAAAATTGCCCAGCGATTTATCGCTGGGTCGGCCATGCGGAGCAGGATTTAGTCCCGGAAGGGACGGCAGAATCGGCGTCCCAAAACAACGCCGCTGCCAAGGGGAAGCGCGTCGCCTGCGGCACGCCGCCTCTGCCGTCCCTACCGGGACTAACACGGCGAATGGATGCGGTCCCCAGCGATAAATCGCTGGGCTATTATCGGCCGTCCCTACCGGGACTGAAGAAAAAGGCAACGACGAAGGGGCACTCTAGGCCAGATTCTCCTCATTAGAAATGGGATGAAAATGTCTGCGAAACTGTTATCACACTGGATCAAGAAGACCTTCGGGTTGCAAGCGTCGAAGGCGTCAACCCACGTCAATGAGCGCCGTCGATACTCCCGGCAATCTCGCCTGTTTCTGGAGCGACTTGAAAACCGTGATTTGTTCTCAGCCAACCCGGCGGTGCAGTCGATAAACCTGACAAACCCGGCTAGCCCCTTAACGAATGCCAGTAGTGTCAGTTACACCGTCACCTTCAGCGAGACCGTCACTGGCGTTGATGCCACGGACTTCCAGTTGGCGGAGACTGGCGCGCTGACCGCGGCAATAACCCAGGTGACGCCGGTCAGTGGCTCGGTGTACACGGTGACGGTCAGCGGCATCACCGGCAACGGAACGCTCGGCCTGAACCTGGTGAACGATGGCAGCATCCACGACCTGGCCGGCAACAATCTGGTGGGCGGACTGCGCTCGTTCCAGAACCAGCAGACCTTCGCCACCAGGTCGCGTGCCGTCTCCGTGGCGGTGGCGGACGTGAACGGCGACGGAAAGCCCGACCTGATCGTCGCCAACGCTGGTGGTAATAGCGTGAGTGTGCTGCTGGGCAATGGCGACGGCACCTTTCAGAACCCGCAGACCTTCGCCACCAGCTGCGGTTCCCTTCGTCCGTGGCGGTGGCGGACGTGAACGGCGATGGCAAGCCCGACATCGTCATCACCAACGCCGATGATAACACCGTGAGCGTGCTGCTGGGCAACGGCGATGGCACCTTCCAGAACCAGCAGACCTTCGCCGCCGGTGTCGAGCCGTTCTGCCGTGGCGGTGGCGGACGTGAACGGCGACGGCAAGCCCGACCTCGTCATCAGCCAACTTCAGATAGCGACTACGCGTGAGTGTGCTGTTGGGCAACGGCGACGGCACGTTCCAGAACCCGCAGACTTTGCCAGTCGGCGATTATGACCTCATTCGGTAACGGTGGCCGACTTGAACGGCGACGGCAAGCCCGACCTCATCGCCGCGAACGTTGAGCGGCGGCACCGTTAGTGTGCTGCTGGGCAACGGCGACGGCACCTTCCAGAACCCGCAGATCTTCGCCACCGGCGCTCGACGCCAGCGACTCGGTGGCGGTTGCGGACGTGAACGGCGACGGCAAACCTGACCTCGTCGTCAGCCAACCAATACAGCAATAGCGTGAGCGTGCTGCTGGGTAACGGCGACGGCACCTTCCAGAACCAGCAGATCTTCGCCGCCGGGTGCGCCGACGTCCGTGGCGGTGGCGGACATGAACGGCGACGGCAAGCCCGACATCGTCGTCGCCAACGAGAATAGCAATACGCGTGAGCGTGCTGCTGGGCAACGGCGACGGCACCTTCCAGAACCAGCAGTTCCTTCGCCGTCGGCTTATAGATCCGTACGTTCGTGGCGGTGGCAGACTTGAACGGCGACGGCAAGCCCGACCTGGTTACTTCCGATTTTGAAAATAACAGCGTGAGCGTGCTGCTAAACGCATCGAATGGAAACTTCACGGGGCAAGTCTACACGATCGACCAGACGCCGCCGTTCGTGACATCGATTAACCCCCCGCCGACGAGCCCAATCACCAACGCCAGTAGCGTCAGCTTCACGGTCACCTTCAGCGAGCCGGTCACGGGAGTCGATGCCACGGACTTCCAATTGGCCAAGACCGGCACGGTGGCGACGGCCCTTACACAGGTGACGCCGGTCAGCAGTGCCGTGTACACCGTTACGGTGAGCGGCGTCACTGGCAACGGTACGCTTGGCCTGGACGTTTTGAATAATAGCAGATATTCAGGACCTGGCCGGCAACAGCTTCATACAAGGCGACAATGTCCCTGTCTCGTTTTTGGCCCCGCAGACCTACTCAACATACCAAGGTGAGCAGATCGTGTACTCGGTGGCGGTGGCTGATTTGAACGGCGACGGCAAACCCGACATCATCACCCTCGGTTACTCCTATATTTCCGATAACCCCTTCGCCACGATAAGCGTGCTGTTGGGGAACGGCGACGGCACCTTTCAGCCCGCCCAGACATTCAAGTACCAGAAACTTTCACTACGGAGAGTCCTCGCTCCGTGGCGGTCGCGGACCTGAACGGGGACGGCAAGCCCGACCTAGTTCTCAGTTTTTACGGTGGCAACGAGATCGTGCTTTTGGGGAACGGCGACGGCACGTTTCGAGGCCCTCAGCCCTTCGCTGGCGGTCCCTATCCGGCACCGCCTCCGGTAACGGTGGCGGACTTTAACGGCGACGGCGTTCCCGACAAGGTCTATAGCTACTTCTCCGCCGTCGACAGAGGGATTAGTGTCCTATTGGGTAATGGTGACAGCACCTTCCAAAACCCACTGAAGTTGAGCAACTACTTCCCAGACGTGGTTTCCGTGGCGGACCTGAACGGCGACGGCAAGCCCGACATCGTCACCGCCAAGGAGGAGGCTCAGCGTGAGCGTATTCATCAACACGGTTCCGGTTTACACGATCGTAAACTCCACGCCAACGGCACATATCGCCGCCGACCCGAATGCGACCCAAGCCCCGGACAAAGCAAGTTTACTGCTGACCGCCACAGACACGATGAACCAGGCCCTTGCGGCCGGCTTCACCTACACGCTCGACTGGGGCGACGGCACGACTCCGCAGACTATCAGCGCAACCGCCAACAACGGCAGCGGAACACCGGTGTGCCACACCTACGCCGGGGATGGTTCCTATCTGGTTTCTGTTACGGCTACCGATACGAATGGGGCCGTCAGCTCCGCCGCAACCGGTCTCGTCGTGCTCACCAGCCGTGGCGGTGACAGCATTGACGTCAGGGGCGGCGCTGAGTTCGGGGCAGGTCTTTGAATCCGTGGACGGGGTCCCCCTTTCACCATCCGACCGACGGACACGCCCGACCGACCTGGTGCTAATTTCCGGCCAGGGTGGCAACGATACATTCACGGTGGACTTCGGCAGCACGTTGACCATCCCGATTGCCCTGGCCGGCGCCGACACCGACACGGTGAGTGTCAACGGCTCGACCGACGCGGCCACGACGAATTACATCGCTAAGAACACCGGTAGCCAAACCACCATCACCTGGGGCCCATCGGCAGGACCAGCGGCGGAGATGGTCGCTTACTCCGGCATCCTGACAACAAACATTTCCGGCGGGGAGGGAACGAACTTCATCACGGACCCTGGCAGCAACACCACCATCAACGGCGGCCCAGGGGCCAATACGATCACCATCACGGCCACCACCGGCAACGGCGTCGTCATCCATGGCGGTGCCGGCGCCAATGCCTACATAGTGGACCTCGGCAGTCTCGCCGGGCCGGTCACGATCGAGAATAGTAACAGCGCGGCCACGAATAGCCTGACCGTCGACGGGGCGGCCGGCAACAACACCATCACCGCCGCGGGCAACCAGGTGACCTCCGGAGCGCAAACAATCACCGACACGGCCCCACTAACGAACCTGACCGTCGACGGCGGCAGCGGCAACAACCAGATCACCGTGTCCGCCCTCACCGTGCCCGTTCAGAATCTGGCCGTGAATGGCGGCAGCGGCAACAATACGATTGTTCTGAACAACGTTGGCTCCTCCGTCTCGTCGCTTACCATTTCCGGCGGATCCGGCGGCGGCACCAACCAGGTCCAGGTCACCGGAGCGCTTCCCGCCACAGTGACCACCCAGGATGTGCTGCCCGTCGTCAGTACGGGGTCCAGCGGCAACGTCAACGAAGGGGGTACCTTCAGCCGTGCCGGCTCGTTCTCGGACAGCAGCACGACGGCAACCTACTCGGCCACCGTGAACTTTGGCGATGGCAGCGGCCCGCAGTCGCTCACGCTCACAGCCAACAAGACGTTCACGCTCAGTCACGCGTATGGCAAAGGCGGCGTCTACACCGTGACGGTAACCGTCAACGATGGCCACAACAACCTGGGCACGGGCTCATTCGTCGTGACGGTTCTGAACGTGGCGCCAACCGCCGGAGCAATCAGCGGCACAGCGCAGGTCATACCGGGCCAAACCGCGGCTCTCACCGCCAACTTCACCGATCCCGGTTTCCTCGATACCCACACCGCGACGATCAACTGGGGCGACAACACCACCTCGGCGGGGACCGTCACCGAGAACAACGGCTCCGGCAGCGTGGCCGGCAGCCATGTCTACGCAACGACCGGCGCCTACACAGTCACGCTCACGGTCACCGATTCGGCAGGCGCCTCGGCCACGCCCGTAACCTTCAAGGAAACGGTTACGCAGTCGGACATCTTGCTGGACGCAACGGCAGGCGGAGCGCTCACGATTTCCGGCAATGGCAGCATCAACATTCCGGGCACGCTGGTTGTGGACTCCAGCTCGACGAGCGCCCTGTCGGCCAGCGGCAATGCCACGATCAAGGCAGGCAGCATCCAGGTGGTAGGTAAAGTGCAGAAATCCGGCAACGCCAGCCTAAGCCCCGCACCCGTCACTGGCGCGGCCGCGTTGGCCGATCCCCTGGCGAATATCACCGGGCCGAGCACGACCGGCATGAAGAATTTTGGCGCCGCCACGGTCAGCGGCAACAGTTCGCAGACGCTTAATCCGGGAATCTTCAAGCAGATCGCCATTTCCGGCAACGCTGCCGTAACGCTCAGCGCGGGCATTTACCTCATCGAGGGGGGTGGGTTCACCGTATCGGGCAATGCCACGGTCAAAGGCGCGGGCGTGGTGATTTTTAATGCCGGCAGCAGCTACCCCAACACGGGCGACGCCTATGGCGCCATTTCCCTGAGCGGCAACGGCGCCATCAATCTCAGTGCGCCAGCGACCGGGACGTATGCGGGCCTCGTGTTCGTGCAGCCGAGCGACAACGCCAAGGCCCTCAGCATGAGCGGCAATGCCACGACGCTGAGCGGCACTGTTTTGGCCCCGTCGGCACAGCTAACTCTCAGCGGCAATGCCCAGCTCAATGCGGCCGTCGTTGTCGATACGATTGTGGTCAGCGGCAACGGTGTGTCTAATGGGCTAACTCCGACTGCACCCGCCGGAACAATCGCGTTTACGCCGGCCCAGATCCGGGCAGCTTACGGGATCAACAATCTGTCCCTCGATGGCACGGGCCAGACCATCGCCATCGTCGATGCCTACGACGACCCGGACATCGACCTGGCCCTGGACACGTTTGATACGCAGTTCGGGCTGACGTCATCCGGACCGTCGCTGTACCAGCAATTTGGCCCGGCAGCCTCGTTTCTGACGGTGCTCAACCAGACTGGTCAACCGACCAACTTACCTGCCTCCGATCCGAGCGGCCCTGGCGCCGATAACTGGGAGGTCGAGGAAGCGCTCGACGTCGAGTGGGCCCATGCTATCGCTCCGGGCATCAGATTATTCTCGTCGAAGCCAATAGCCAATTGCTGTCCGACCTGATGGCCGGCGTGGCGACCGCGGCCGGACAGCCGGGTGTGTCGGTGGTTTCCATGAGCTGGGGCTTCCCCGAGGGACAGGCCGTTTTTCAGAGCGACGAAGCAACCTACGACAGCTATTTCACAACTCCCGGCGTGACCTTTGTGGCCAGCACGGGCGACTATGGAACGGCCGATCCGGAGTATCCTGCCTTTTCGCCCAACGTGCTGGCGGTCGGCGGTACGAGCCTCAATCTCAACGCGAATAACTCGTACAGCAGCGAGACAGGATGGGGAGGTTACTCCAGCGCCTATGGTACTTTCATCGGCTCCGGCGGCGGCCTCAGCCAATACGAATCTGAGCCGGCCTACCAACTTGGCGTTCAATCCTCGGGCAGCAGGTCGACGCCCGACGTGTCCTTCGTCGCCGATCCGAATACGGGGGCCTGGATTGCCGACCCGTATAACCTGGATCCAAGCAATCCGTTCGAGGTCGTGGGCGGCACGAGCTTGTCGGCTCCCGCCTGGGCCGGCCTGATCGCTCTCGTCGACCAAGGCCGTGCGGCCGCGGGTGACCCTGCCCTAAATCACTCCACCCCGACCGAGGCGCAACAAGATCTCTACCGCCTCTCGCAGACTGATTTTAACGTCATTTCGAGCGGGACTAACGGCGGTTACAACGCGGCTCGGGGCTACAATCTGGTGACCGGCCTGGGAACGCCCGTGACTAATCTGCTGGTACCGGACCTGGTGGCCGGCAACCTCTCCTCTAGCGGCCTGGTGGCGCCGATCAGTGCCACACTCAATGCCAATCCCGATTACAACGGGTCGAATGCCAATAATCCAAATAATGCGTTCTGTGTCTTTGCCGCCTTGACCGCGGACAGCCCAGGCATTGGCGCGAGCGCGGTCGGACCTCCGTGAGAATCCTGGCTCTGTGGCCGACACACCTCCGATGACGGGAGGAGCGTATGGAACAGAATCTGTCACGAACGAACCTGGGGCACGCTTCGTGCTCGCCGTCAATGACGTACCGAACGCGCAGATTGCCGCCGAAATGATATCGACATATCGGAATCTGACTCCCCCGGGAGGAACGATTGCGCCACTTGCTCCCGTGTCAGCCCCAGGCAACCTAAAGGGACTTTTCACTCAGCCCGACACCCCGTGCGCCGAGCAATGTTTTCTCTTCGCAGGTGGTGACTCCCGGAAGCGAATCCGCACTAGCTAGCGGATTCTCCGCGGCGAGTGACCGTTTCGCCGCCGTGGATTTGGTCATGAAGGAATGGGATGAAAAGGAAGATGCCGCCCTGCTTGCCCTGCTCGTCGATTGGGGTGGGTCCGGCGCTACTCCCGGCTGAGCCTGGCACACAGAAAATCGATTAGAGCTCGGGCCGAAATAACTTCTGCAATGATGTATAGCCGTCACAGCATGAGCCCGACGCCCATGTTTGGATGTTGCGCGTATTGTTGGAGAGAGAAGAAATCGTTCTGAAGACCCCTGCCGGCTCGTCCGGCAGGTGAATCAGTTCGAAAGCTAATAGTCGGAATGCTCATCCTTCCGCGACCCCTGCCGGCTCGTCCGGCCTGTCTCGTGCCTCGCAGAATCGTCAACAGCTAACCTGGCACTCCCGAACCAACAAAGTTAACATGTAAAAAGAAGCAGTGCGCCTGGGCTTGACCAAGCACGGAATAAACCACCGATACGAAACCGTGAATTGGGGTGAAAAACGACAGCTGAGCAAGGCCCGGAAGGGTTCGCAACGGCAACCGAATGAAAAAAGAAAAAATGTTTGGGATTCTTTTGGGCCTAAGTCTGCAGGACAATTCAACCCCCTTCATATGGCTTGATGTGGCGGCCATGGTGAGAACGGTAAGTGCAATTCCATCTGCCTAAGCGAGCAGTATGCTTAGCGAACTCCATTCGAACGACTTCCGTCTCCTGGGCATCCTCAATCGAAAAATCACTTCCAGGTATCTGCACGATTCGTCTGCGCCGCAGAAATGCACGAGCTCGCCGTGGCGGCGACAAACTGCCTTCGAACGCCACGATTTCGCCCTGGCCTATCGCTTCATGACGCGGCTGCTTCTGAGGCACCGAGGGTTCGAGATCAATGAAGCAACCGAAGTTGCCACCGCTCTGGATTTCAAGCTCGATCGCCGGTTGCTCGTGCCGGGCGATCCGCTCACCATAACCCTCGAGCCGATTCTGGAGCTCGAATCGCCTCCTCGCCACAAATTCACGGCCACCTTCGTTCTACGGGACCGGGCCGGCCGCATGGAGGAAGCGCTGCCGAGCATCGCTGTGCAGGAAATGCGGATCTATCGCGTTCCCGTCGATACGTCCATGCTGGCCGCCGGGCGCCATAGCATTATTTACAAACTGCACGGGCCCGATGGCCGCAGCTTGGTCGAATGCCCCCGTGATTTTGTGGTCGACCCGGACGCCCGCCAGCGTTTGCAGGTGTTGGAGGATGGTTTTGGGCGGCTTGGTACGAAATCGGAGCAACCCATTGCCGTCACGTCGGCGCGGGAGACCATTGAGTTCGTGCTTATCCAGATGCGGCGAGCGTTGGATTCATACCATGCGGCCATGAATCACAAGTCATTCCCCATGACCGTAAAGCTTCGCGGCGTCGACATGGCCCGCTACGACAACGATCCCTTCGAGAGCGCTCGCGATCTGCCGTTGGTCGAATCGCTCATGGCCGACCTAGAAGGAGGCCGCGATCCGTTTAGCGCGCGCACCGGCGACATGCGCTTGGCCTTTCGCTCTCAGTTAGATGGCGAACTGCAACCGTTCCGGGTCTTCGTTCCGGAGACACGGCAGCGTGCCAGAATGTTTCCGGCTGTGATAGCACTTCATGGCGCGACTGGCGACGAGAACACCTATTTCGACCGCTATTTGGAAGTGAAAACCGCGCAGAACCTTTTCAAGAAACTGGGACAAGAGTTCGGGTTTCTGCTGGCGGCGCCCAACGGTCGCGGACCGTTCGGCATGTATACGGAGAACAGCGAGCGTGACGTGTTGGAAATGCTCGACCGCTTACAGTCGCTCTTCCCGGTCGATCCACGAGAGGTATTTCTTACCGGCCACAGCATGGGCGGCATGGGAACCTGGAGCCTCGGCTTCCGTTACGCCAACCGTTTTGCCGCGCTGGCGCCGGTAGCCGGCCGGCCGGCCGATTCGGTGATTCCGTTTTTGGACCAAGCCCCGGAAAAACCAGTCCTGTTCGTGGCGGGGCTCAACGATGTCATCGTCACGCCGGCAAAGACGAGCGAATGGGCCCAAATTGCTCGGCGGCACTTAAGGCATTTCGAATATCGAGAATATCCGCGGGACGATCACTTCTCGATCGGCCTATCTTCGATGCCGGCGATTTTTGAATTTTTCGAGGGGCAGCGGAAGGGGAAAGAGTGCTCTGACCAGGAAGATCCGGACAATGACCTGTAAATGTCACCATTAAAGCCCTGGCGAGCGTCGAGGCGTCAGCCCGACGAGTAGTAAACAACAAATACGTTTGCCGATAGTGCGCAGACTCGTCGGGCTGACGCCTCGACGCTCGCCAAAAAGTGCGCAGACTCGTCGGGCTGACGCCTCGACGCTCGCCAAAAAGCGCGCAGACTCGTCGGGCTGACGCCTCGACGCTCGCCTTTCAATTCGCATGCTCCGCCACGTAATACAGCAATTGCGTGCCATCGGGCAGGGCATATTCCGGTTCGGGGATGGCGCTCGGCTCACCAGGAAATGGCAGCAAACGCAATGCCCGGCGGTCCTGCAGACGCAAAAGCTGATCGTGAAAGCCGGTAATAGAGAGATCCCTGCGGCCGGCTTGCAAGGCGCTGAAAAGTTCCGGAAACGAACAGTCGCCTGCAGCGCCGCTGGCCTTGCGGCGTTCCAGGTAACCGAGGGATTCCTGAGCCCAGTGCCCGTCCTCATCTCCCGGCCGGAGTTGTCTGACCATGGGCCGAGCTTTTTCCAGGGCTTCGCCGACTTGGCGATGCAGCGCTTCCAGGCGTTGCGTCCACTTCTGGGCCTCGCCGGCCAATTCGTCGCCCAGCCGGTTCAAGCGTTGCCGCATGTCATCCAGCCAGAGCGGCAAGCCATCGCGGAGGTTTGCAGAATGGCTTGCAGTTCTTGCAACGTTTGCAAAGGCGATTCGTGCTGATGGATGAACTCGACCGCTTTGGTGGTCGAACGCACCCACTGCGTGGTCGCCTTGCCCTTGGTTTCCGTGCGCACCACTTCGAGCAAGCCGTCGCGCAAAGCCAGATCGGCGGCATCATTGTTGAGGGCCGTGTGGCTCGCGAACAGGCCATCGAGCTTGCCGGTGCGAAAGAGGCGATGCTCGCCCGATTCGGTTAGGGCTTGCTTAAGCACGTCCAACAGCACTTCCGTTACCTTGTCGGCCATCGTCCTTGGCTCCTTGGTCGTTTGGTCATGACAAGGTACAAAAGGCTATGGAATTTGCACAAGGGAGATTGGAGATTATGACCACGGCACCCGCCCCCAAACGCATCCTCAGTGGGGTGCAGCCTTCAGGAAAACTGCATCTTGGCAACTATTTTGGCGCGATCAAGCAGCATATCGCTTTGCAGCATGAAGCCGAGACGTTTTATTTCATCGCCGACTATCATGCGCTCACGACCGTGCACGATCGGGAAACGCTGAAGCAGAACGTGCTGGACGTCGCTTTGGCCTACTTGGCCCTGGGGCTCGATCCAGCCAAGGCGGTATTTTTCAGGCAATCAGATGTCCCGGAAGTCACCGAACTTACCTGGATTCTCAGCACCGTCACCAACATGGGCTTGCTCGAGCGAGCCGTCTCTTACAAAGAAAAGATCGACAAAGGCATCGACGCCAGCGTGGGGCTCTTTACCTATCCGGTCCTGATGGCTTCGGACATTTTGATCTATCGATCACATGTGGTGCCGGTGGGCCGCGACCAGGTTCAGCACATCGAAATGACCGCGGACATGGCCGGTCGTTTCAACCGGGCCTACGCGGAGATCTTCCCGATTCCGACACCGCGACTCGACAAGGAGTCCAAGGTGCCCGGCGTCGATGGTCAGAAAATGAGCAAATCGTATGGCAACACCATCGAGATTTTTGCCGAGGGCAAGGCACTGCAAAAGACCGTGATGAGCGTGGTTACCGACAGCAAAACCGTGGCCGATGCTAAGGATCCCGAAACCTGCAACGTTTTCGCTCTATTTAGCCTGTTCGCGAACGATGCGGAAAAGGCCGAGATGGCGGCACGATACCGAGCGGGCGGCATGGGATACGGCGACGCTAAGAAACATCTGTTGAGCAAGATGGACGCCTACTTTGCACCGGCTCGGGCGAAGCGGACGCAGTTGTCAGCGGACTTGGACTATGTCGAAGAAGTGCTGCGAGCGGGCGCCAGGCGCGCCCGGGCCGAAGCCCAGGCGACCATGGAGCTCGTTCGCGATGCGGTTGGCATGCGGAAGCGACCAGTGGTGTGAATCGCCTTAGAGCGTCCGGAACTAATGAAAAAGGCGCCAGCCTTGAATTCTCCCCCCTTGGCAAGGGGGGGCAGGGGGGTCTTCAGAATCTAAACCCATGAGCGGCATCCGGGGAAATTCGGAAGACTGCCGCAGTGGCAGGTCCTCACGGAATGGTGCAGTCGCGTCTGCCCCCCCAACCCCCCCTTGCCAAGGGGGGGAGGAAAACGGATTCCGCCTCTCAATTGCAAGGTTCGGATTCTCGAAGATAACCGTCATTGTTTCCGAATGCTCTTAATGCGAAACCCGCGAATCGAAGACGCGGACGGCCTTCCAGTTGTCCTTGTTTTCGGCTACGAATTGCGTGTGGGACTCGGACTTGACGTATTTGTCGAAGGCTTCCTTGTTCTTGAAGACCAACAGCAGCACCACGTCAAAGTCCTTGTCGTTGACCGGGCTGGTGAACTCGTCGCCGCGCGTGCCTGCAGCGAAAGCGATCGATCCTTCCGGTTTGCTGAGGTATTTCTTGAGGCTCGCCACCAGTTTCGTCTTGGCTTCCGCCGAGGCATCCTTGAGCGCGAAATAGACGTTGTGGGAAATCGCCAATTCCTTGTCTTCCGCCGGGGCGGCGTTCAGTCCGGCGCGATACGCGCTCATGGCGAAGATTCCCAGGATCAAACCAAGAGCGGTGGCAAGCAGCGTACGATTGCGAAACATGAGTTGGCTCCGTGGAACGGGAAGGATCTACCTGCAATAGGTTTAGCCATCGCAGGCGGTCCGACAAGGAATGTTTGGCGGAAACCAGCTCCGTGCATTATCTTGGTTACTCATGCAAACCATGCCCGATACACGCTCAAATCCCGGCTTGGCCGAGTTGCTGAATGTTCAGATGAACCTGCGTGCTCAAACGCCAGCACAACGCTCGCGTGCGAAGCGAGCATTGCACGCGTTAATCTACATGATGCTCGCTTATGGCCTGCTCGCGTATGTCTCCTTGCCCCTGGCGTGGCGCTGGCGGACGAGCCGGCATCCTAGTTTCGACACTTTTCCGCACGTGACACGAACTCGCAATGGCATACATGGCGACCCGCTCAACGTGGCTCTTATCGCTACAGAAGAGGACCTCAACCATCTCATGCTTGAAGTGGGCTGGATTCCGGCCGATCCCATCACCTTTGCCAGTTGCGTGAAAATCTCGGCGGCCACTGTTTTGCGCAAAATGTACCAGCAAGCGCCCGTGAGCTCTTTGATGCTCTTCGGCCGCAAGCAGGATTTGGCTTATCAGCAACCGGTAGGCGGCGATCCCAGTCGTCGCCACCACGTCCGCTTTTGGCGTGCCGAAGGACGAAGACGGTCGGCCCGTCTGAATTGGCGCTGCCACCTATGACCGAAGCGTGGGCTTGAGCCACACGACGCTGCAGGTGACGCACCATATTGATGGGGATGTTGACGCCGAGCGGGACCATCTTATCGACGATTGGCGGCAAACCGGCCGGCTGCAAGACTTCTACTGGCTGGACGATTTCCACAAGAACCAAGAAGGCAAGAACGGCGGCGGCGACCGTTACTTCACCGACGGCCGTCTGGCGGTGGCGTTTGCTATGAACCGGGCGTCCGGTCCGTGGCGCGAATTCGGATATTCCATGAACCGCCATCGGTTCGGCCGCTGGGTTGCTCTTTTCCCCGTAATCTATTGTTCATGGTTAACGTTTTGTTCCACGGATTCCGGCGGCCGTTTCCGCCTTATTGATCGGTGCCAGAAGTGCGAAACCTATTGATCTTCGCTAGCTTGCTGTTGCTTGTAGCGCTTGCGCCAAGCCGCCGGCGCCACTTCCAACCAAGCACGAAGTTCGTGTCGCTGCAGCCTCCGATTTGCAATATGTCTTCCCGACTTGACCGCGGCCTTTGCCAGGCAACGTCCGGAAATCGACATCAAAGCAACGTTTGGCTCTTCAGGCAGTTTTTTCGCTCAGCTATCGAACCGCCGCCCGTTCGATCTCTTCCTCTCGGCCGACTCGGAGTATCCGCACAAACTCGTCGCTGGAGGACAAGGTGAAGCCGGCTCGGAATTCGTTTATGCTTTGGGTCGCATCGTCCTCTGGGTTCCCAATTCTTCCAAATCGATTTGCCAAGCCAGGGTTTCAAGCTCTGCTCGATCCATCGGTTCAGAAGATCGTGATGGCCAATCCGCGTTT
>CAVVHZ010000040.1:0-114120 GCA_963748025.1 uncultured Gemmataceae bacterium | reverse complement strand
AGAAGGCGTGACTTACGGCTGTGAGAGCACAATCCCGACACTGAAAAGAAAGAAGTCGCTCGTTCGCGTCATCATGGGCGGCACAGCGACCAGGGCGACATACAGAAGCTCCCACACGGCCAAGGGCATCCACTGAAATGCCGGCGATCGATGCATGTCGTAATAAACCGAATGATGCATCGATTTCGTGATGATCGCTTCGGGCGTCAGAATGAGTTGAAGGAACAAGAACAAACCGCCTGTCAGCCCCAGAAGAGTGAAGCCTCCGAGCAGCCATTTTTTCTTCGGTTGGGGTTCCAGGAGAAAACCGCAAAATGGAATCCAAAATGGCCAGAATGCCAGGGCAAAAGCCAGGAAGACCAGGCTGGCCAGTGACGTCAATGGAGCATCGTCCCGCCCGAGCCCGATCCAAACTAACCCTTCCGCAAATTGCTGGACGCTGAAAACCAATGGAATCGCAGCCACGCAAAGAAGAGGCTTGGTTCTTGGCGAGGGTGCTTTTGACGAAAGGTGCCGGCGGTTGCCAAAACCGCAGAGGCTCCAAAACTCGCCTCAGGAGAGAAGCACCTGCAATTCTTTCGTTTGGCCCGATCAGTTGGCAGGCTTCCTGTCAGAGACCCGAAGCATGGTTTCAGATGGGAAAGTCAAATTGCCTATCTCAGGTCCGTTAAGGGACGTGAAATAGAGGAATTCAGCGATCCGAAAAGAAGAAGAAATCTAAGCTTACTCTATGGAACCGATCTGTGCCTATACAGTTGCGGGTGAGCGGTTCTGTCAAAGCCTGTCCGTTGGCATTCGCATGCGAGAAAAGCCTCTCGCCAAACGATCAAGACGCAAATCATTACTGACGAGCAGTTAAGGGCGTGATTCCAAAGAAGTTGGCCAATGGCGCGATTAATGCTTTTGGATGCGCCATTAGCTGGGTCCGTGATCTTCTTCGAAAATATGCTTTTTTGCCGCGCCTGAGGTTGCAGCGCGGAGAACGCCAGACGCGCGGAGTATTGCCATGTCTGCAACGTCGTTTGCCCGCTGGTTATCATCCTCGACACGCCGAGTCCGATACGGCCGGCATCCCAAGGTAAGTGGGGGCCGAGTTCGCCTCTTCCTGGAACATCTCGAGGGGCGGGATTTGCCGGCGCCGTTAACCATCCTTCCCACAATGCTAGAGACCAGCGTCGGCCGACGGGATTGCATCCCCTTACGGCGACGGGGGCGGGAAACGTGGTGACCACGTTTGTTCCCACCTCCGCAGGCTTGTTTGGACCAAATGGTTTAGCATTCGATGGCAACGGGAATCTCTACGTGGCCAATGAAGGCAATAACACGCTCAGCGAAGTGTCGCCCAGCGGCACGGTCACCACGTTTGTTGCTGCCTCCGCTGGTTTGTCTGGCCCTACCGGTTTGGCCTTCGACAGCAATGGCAACCTTTACGTGGCCAACGGTGGCAGCAACACACGTGAGCGAGGTGACGCCCGGCGGCGCAGTCACCACGTTCGTTGCTGCCTCCGCTAGCTTATCCGACCCTACTGGTTTGGTTTTCGATAGCAGCGGCAACCTTTATATAGCCAACGAAGGCGACAATACCGTCAGCGAGGTGTCGCCCAGCGGCACAGTCACCACATTTGTCCCTGCTTCCGCCGGCCTGTCTGAACCAATTAGCCTGGCCTTCGATAGCAGCAACGATCTCTATGTGGCCAACTACTCCAGCAGTACAGTCAGCAAGGTGACCCCAGGCGGCGCTGTCAGCACGTTTGTTCCAGCTTCCGCCGGCTTGTCTGGAACAGATGCACTAACATTTGATAGCCAGGGCAACCTCTATGTGGCCGGTAGTAGTGCTAATACGGTGAGCGAGGTGACGCCTGGTCGCGCAGTCAGCACCTTTGTCCCTGCTTCTGCTGGCCTGTTCAATCCGGTTGGCCTGGCCTTTGACAGCAGCGGCACCCTCTATGTGTCCAACGCGGGCGAATTCAGCATAGCCAAAGTCGTGCCCGCTATGCCCACCTTTGCCGTGTCGGCCGCGGATGCCGGAGCCTGTGTCTGGAATCGGGTTGACTCTGAATCCGGATGGCACTTTTTCGGGGACTGTCACAAGTGTCCTCCCGCCCAGTCTACTTACCTTCACCGTCAATGCTACGGATGCCGTTGGTGATTCGGGCAGCGCGGTAATCAGCCTCATGGTCACGAAACTTGTCGGCGCCTCCATAAACTTGGAAACCAGCGTGGCCGCCCCGACGAAACTGCCGCCACTGACGGCGACGGTATCAGGGAACATGTTGAAAGCCAGCTCTCAGGGCTTGGCGTTCGACAGCAGCGGCAACCTCTACGTGGCCGACTACAGTAGCAACACGGTGAACGAGGTGACCCCCAGCGGCATCGTCAGCACGTTTGTTCTTGCTTCCGCTGGACTGTCTGACCCGAGTGGCTTGGCGTTCGATAGCAGCGGCAACCTCTACGTTGCCAACTTAGGCGACAACACCATCAGCGAAGTGACGCCCCTTGGGATAGTCAGCACGTTTGTTCCTGCTTCCGCTGGATTGTCTTGGCCAGAAGGTTTGGCCTTCGACCGCAACGGCAACCTCTACGTGGTCAACGGCAACGACAACAATACGGTCAGTGAAGTGACGCCAAGCGGCGTAGTCAGCACGTTCCTTCCCGCTTCCGCTGGGTTGTCTGACCCAACTGGTTTGGCGTTCGACAGCAGCGGCAACCTGTACGTGACCAACGTCGGCAACGATACGGTGAGTGAGGTTTCCCCCAGCGGCAAGGTCAGTACGTTCGTTCCTACTTCCGCTGGCCTATCATGGCCTTTCGGTTTGGCGTTCGACAACAGCGGCAATTTATACGTGGCCAATCACCGGAGCGACACGGTGAGCGAGGTATCACCTAACGGTACGGTCAGCACGTTTGTTCCGGCTTCCGCTGGCTTGTCTGGGCCAATGGCTTTGGCGTTCGACAGCAGCAATAACCTTTACGTGGCCGGTTTTTCTCTGGTGTCCAAAGTAGTGCCATTATCCAGCTTTGCCGTGTCGGCTGCCGATGCCTATAAACTGTCCGCAATTGGCCTGACTCTTAATGCCGATGGGGCCTTTTCGGGCACGGTCACGAGCTTGCCTTCCGTCGATCCGCTGACGTTTACTGTGATTGCCACGAATGCCCTCGGCGACTCGGGCTCCGTGGTGGTCAATCTCATGGTCACGCAGCCAGTCATCAGCCCTGCCGTCTTGAAAACCAACGTCGGTGCCACGCCTGGCTTGCCGGCCCTAACGGTGATGGGACTTGGGAACACGCTGACGAACGGCGGAATTTGGGGTGGTGGCAGCTCTGAATTGGATGCGGTGGCCTTCGACAGCATGGGCAACCTCTACCTGGCCGACGCCGGCCACATAGAGAGCGTTTTGAACTGACGCCTGCGGGCAGAGTCACGATCATTGGTGGTATCGATGACGACCCGCTTGCCTTGGCGTTCGACAAGGGCGGCAGCCTCTACGTGGCCTATGCCGCGGGGTGGTGCGGAGTAACACCCGACGGCACGGTTAGCGTGTTCGTTGACGGCTTCGATGGGCCTGATGCCTTGGCCTTCGACAGCAGCGGCAATCTCTTCGTGGCCAACTCCTGGAACAACACAGTGAGCGAAGTGACGCCTAGCGGCACAGTCAGCACTCTTGTTCCTTCTACCGCTGGTTTGGATTTTCCTAGCGCCTTGGCCTTCGACAGTAGCGGCAACCTCTACATTGCCAACGCAAACAACAACACGGTGAGTGAACTGACGCCCGCTGGAACAGTCAGCACCTTCATTCCTGCTACCGCTGGCTTGGATTACCCTAGTGCCTTGGCCTTCGACAGCAGCGGCAACCTCTACGTTGCCAATGAATACAGCAACACGGTGAGCGAAGTGACTCCCGGCGGTGCCTTCAGCACGAGTGTTCCTGCCTCGGCAGGCTTGTTCCGGCCGGACAGCTTGGCGTTCGATATCGACGGCAATCTCTCCGTGCTCAACGAAGGCAACAACACACTATACAGCGTCGTATTCGCCAGCCCTACCTTTGCCGTTTCGCCCGCTGATGCCGCTAAGCTATCCGCAATCGGGCATGACCCTGAATGCCGATGGTACTTTTTCGGGCACCGTCGCAGGGCTGCCTTCGCCCAACCCAATGACCTTCACCGCGATCGTAACGGATGCCCTTGGCGACTGGAGCTCAGAAGCGATCGGCCTCACTGTGAGCCAGCCACCGGGCATCTCAAGCGTGGCGAGCACTACATTTACCGTTGGCACGGCCGGTACTTTCTCGGTCACAGTCACGGGGTTCCCGACTCCGACCCTGAGTGAGAGTGGTGCACTGCCCACCGGCGTCACCTATGACGCCAGCACTGGCGTCCTTAGCGGCACGCCCGCTTCCGGAACGGGAGGCAGCTACCCGATCACTTTCACCGCAAGCAACGGCGTCGGCAGCGACGCGATCCAGTCATTCACCCTCATTGTTAATGAGCGCCTGCCATCACCAGCTGCTTTTCAAACGACTTTTCCCTTGGGAGTGGCTGGCTCATTCACCATTACCACCACGGGCTTCCCGACTCCGACTCTGAGCTTGTCAGGTTTTGGTTCTTTGCCTTATGGCCTCACTTTCCTGGACAATGGCAACGGTACGGCCACACTCAGCGGCACGCCTGCAGGGTCTTACGGCGGCAGCTACATGTTCCAAATCCTGGCCCACAACGGTTCCGGCAGTGATGCCAGTCAGTGGATCACGGTCATCGTGTCTCAAGTCGCCGTCGCTCGTCCCCTCCGGCGGCACGATGATATTCACGGTGGGCATCCCAGTGAACTTCACTATAGAGGCAACGGGTTTCCCGAACCCCTGGTTGAGCGAATCGGGGGCTCTTCCCCCAGGATTGGATTTCACTGTCAACGCTCACCCTCCCTACCTCTGGTTTTTGGGCACGCCTGCAACGGCCGGAGTCTATGCAATCGAAATCACAGCCAGTAATGGCGTACTTCCCGACGCAACGCAATCGTTCACGTTCATCGTCAACCAGGCACCCGCCATCACCAGCGCCGCCAGCACGATTTTCCCCGTCGGCGTGGCCTCCACTTTCACGGTCGCGGCCACGGGCGTCCCAACGCCGACGTTGAGCGAGGTTGGAGCGCTGCCTCCCGGCGTCACCTTCGACGCCACCAGCGGCGTCCTCAGCGGCACGCCCGTCAGCCGGCACAACAGGCAGCTACCCAATCACTTTCACGGCGAGCAACGTGTCGAACAACGCGTTCCAGGCTTTCACCCTGACCGTGAGCCAGTTGTCCATCTTGCCCACGGCACTAGAAGCGAGTGTCGGCGAGGACGCCACACGATTGCCTCCCCTGACCGCGACTGGGGGAGGAAGCGCGGTGACTACCTATGTTCCCGCTTCCGCTGGGTTGTATGACCCTACTGGCTTGGCCTTCGACAGTAGCGGCAATCTCTACGTGGCCAACTATAACAGCAACACTGTGAGCGAGGTGACGCCCAGCGGCACGGTCAGCACTTTGTCCCTGCTTCAGCAGGCTTGTCCGGCCCGGAGGGTTTGGCCTTTGACAGCAGCGGCAACCTCTATGTTGCAAACCTCGGCAACGACACGGTTAGCGAAGTGACACCCAGTGGCTCCGTCAGCACGTTTGTTGCTGCTTCTGCTGGCCTGTCCTATCCGCAGGGGTTGGCGTTCGACGCCAGCGGCAACCTCTATGTGAGCAATTATTTCGCCAACACGATAAGCAAAGTGACGCCTGGCGGCACCGTCACCACTTTTGTTCCTGCTTCAGCTGGACTGTCGGAACCATTAGGCCTGGCCTTCGACAGGGGCGGCAACCTCTACGTTGCCAACCGGTTCACCAACGTAGTAAGCGTGGTGACGCCCAGCGGTACCGTCACCACTCTTGTTCCTGCCTTCGCTTCCCCAAAGTTTCTCGCAATCGACGGTAACGATAACCTCTACGTGGCCGAGGGAGACAACACAGTAAGCAAGGTGACGCCCAGCGGCACTATCAGCACGTTCGTTACTCCTTCCACTGGCTTGTTGGACCCAAGTGGCTTGGCGTTCGACAACAGTGGTAACCTTTACGTAGCCAACGATATCACCAACTTAGTGCTTAAAGCAACACCCAGTCTACACAGCTTTGCCGTTTCAGCCGGCGACGCCAGTAAGCTATCCGCAATTGGGCTAACCCTTAATGCCGATGGAACCTTCTCGGGCATTGTCACGAGCCTGCCTTCGCCCAATCCCCTATTCTTTACCGTGATTGCAACCGATGACCTCGGCGACTGGGGCTCCGCAGTGATCAGTCTCGGTGTCGACGAGGTGCCAGCCATCACCAGCGCGGCCAGCACGACGTTCGCTGCCGGAACGGCCGGCTCTTTCGCGGTCACAGTCAGAGGGTTCCCGGCACCGATTTTGAGCGAGGTTGGGGCGTTACCCAGCGGCGTTAACTTCGACGTCGCCAGCGGCGTCCTCAGCGGCATGCCCACGGCCGGCACAGCAGGCAGCTATCCCATCACTTTCACGGCAAGCAACGGTTTCGGAAGCGATGCCACGCAAGCCTTCACCCTCACCGTGACCCAGATCGGCACGATCAGCGGCGTCGTTTTCCGCGATTACAATCTCGACGGCCAACAGGAAAGCGCTGAGCCCGGGTTGGCAGGCCAGACCCTGTACCTGGATCTAAACAATAACGGCGTCTTCGATGCGGGCGAACCGACCGCCACCACGGATGCCAACGGCGCCTATAGTTTCTCAGGCCTGGCGCCCGGCTCCTATACTGTCCGCCAAGTTGCCTTTGGCGGCGTCTTGCTCACACGCCGTCAATGGGCAGCTACACGCTGACCATAGCGAGCGGCTCCGACTTCACGAACCAGAATTTTGGCGACGTACTTACCAGCACCGTCGTGCCGCTGACCCTGCCTCCGAGCACCGCATTCCCGGCTCAGGGAAATGCCAACGCGGATTATGTCGAGGCGATTTATCGCAGCGAATTGAACCGCAATGCCGATCCGGGCGGTTTGAGTTACTGGACCGAAATTTTGAACGGCAATGCAAATAGGCGGATGCAAGTGGTGCAAGGGATTTCCAATTCGCCAGAACATTTTGGCCAGGAGGTCGACGCCTACTACCAAACGCTGCTCGGACGCGTTGCCGATCCGCAGGGTCGTGCCAATTGGATCTCGGCTTTGGAGAATGGTTCCACGGAGGAGCAAGTCGCTTCCAGTTTCCTCACCTCCTCGGAATATCTCAACAAAGGCGACAAGCACTTTGTGGACGCCATGTACCAGTCGCTGCTGGGTCGATCGTTCGACCCGGCTGGTGAGACAGCCTGGCTCAACGCGCTGGGCGATGATGTCTCGGGCAACCCGACACATGCGGCGACGTTGACACACGCGCAGGTAGTCCACGATTTCCTCTACTCGGAGGAATCGCTCGAGCGACTCGTCGAGGGTAATTACGAGGTCTTCCTAGAGCGGCCGACAGCTCCGGGACCCAATTTTTGGGTGACACAGCTACAGCAAGGCGCCGTTCATGACCATCGCTCAGGAATTCATGGCCTCTGACGAGTTCTTCAACAAGGCGGCGGCGAACGGATAAGCGGGTGAGTATGGAATCCAGGCCCTTCGAACCACTCTACAGGCATGTCCCGGCAAAGCAACAGGAGCGCCTTTTAGCTTTTCGCGCCAAGCATCCACGCCAGGAGGCCGAACTAGCGGGAATTACCTGGAACTACCTACTCGGTGGACAGGACGGCGAACCCCTCCTGCTCCTTCCAGGCGGCGAACGCATAGGGGATGTCGGATTTGCCCTGATGGAACATTAGAATGGGCCACCATTCCACGCTAAGCGTCATAACTAATCGCGGATCATCTTGAATGAAGGGTATCGACGTTTTCGAGTCCTTCTCTCCTGCCGCGCGGTAGGCACCGGTGCCTCCATGGAGCACCGCGGCCACTTATCGACATTAAAAGCAGTCATTATGCAATGAATACTTGACATATTGACTGCTTTACTTTACTATAAGTGAGAGAGAAGGAGACCTATGGCAACCCATCAGCTGGGCAACCGATGAAAGTCGCCCGCGCGGAACGCAGGTCTCTCCCAAGGAGAACTTGCCGCCCTGGCGGGGGTGACTCGGCAAACTATCAGCGCCATTGAGACGCGGCAGTACGGTCCGTCCGCGCTTCTGGCTTTCGTGCTTGCGAAACAACTGGGCAAACGAGTGGATGAACTATTCTTTCTCGAAGGAGGAGCACCATGAGTGCCAATTCCCCGGCCTGGCGTGACGAGAGGACGGTTATCGTAGAAAATGCGAGCTACCGCTGGGCTTACCTTTTTTTCTTTTGGGCTCTTGCTTCTCGTGGCCTATCGCAGCTTCGTGAATCAGGAGAGCCCCTGGGACTTGTTGTTGCTCACTGTCTTGGGTGGTGTTGTGGGCACAGCCTATCAGGGATGGCATCGGGTGTTGTCCAAGCATTGGGCTGTGGCTTGTCTATTGGCTTTTTCGGCTGCCGCGGTATTGGGGCGCCGATGGCGTGGCTCCGACGATAGATGCCGGAGCTATCACGGGACTGACGGTTTAGCCCAGGGGCATCAAGCAGCATTGCATGCATCACTGGCCTCATTCGACTTCGATTTCATTGGCCAAAATCGGCAACGAGGTTACCTGCATGACCGCATGCTGGGCGAACTGCTTCTCGAAATAGGTGCGGCGAACAAGAGCCGCGCAGAATTACGCCGCCATCAACTCGTATGAGACAAAATCTGCGAATTCGACCGCCCAGCCTGGCACTGCATGTGAATCTCCAGGTCGATGTCGGGAATCTCAGCATCCTTTTTCAAACCTGGGATCCTCAGTTTGGCCCTGCATAGTCCTGCCTCTGGAGATTGCTCTATCCTCGTGAACCATGTCGTTTAGTGTGCCAATTCTGCCTCACCGCCAACGAGCAGAGCAATCGATTCGTCGGAGGAAGCCAGATGGTTGCGGAGTTTTCAGAGTCAACACAGGGCAGGAAGCCTTGGCAAGACGCTCTTCTGCAGACATTCCCCATCAACAGCCGGCCAAGCCCCGTCCGCCCGTGTGTACCCATCACAATCAGGTCGCATTTCGTTTCTTCCGCCGCCCGTAAAATCTCTGAGACTGCGTCCCCGCGAACCAAACGGCGTTCCATCTGGGCCTGGATGTCTCGGGTCACCTGCTTGCAAGCATTGAAGACTCTCTAGCAGATGCTCATCGCAAGCTTCTTGCTCGGGAAGGACTACCCCTTGGCAGCAGGCCACAATCGGCGGCGCCTCGCGACGTGGAGGACGATCAGTCGAGCGCCGTAGCTTCGCGCGAAAGAGCAGGCCAATACGAACGAATACTTCGAGAAGTCCGAGAAATCAGTCGGATGTAGAATGGTCCGAATCGAAAACATGAGGTCCTCCGGGTTCATAGAGGCATCAATTTGGAACAAGTTCATCGACGACAGGCATGGCGCCGGCACGCCCATCAATCCTGTTTCTTGAAAAGATCCAGGAAACGGTCCTCGTAGTCCTTGAAGTCGCCGAGAGTGGCCCATACCCGGCCAAACGGCGACCAGCCAAGGACGCAGAAGCTCGGAATCCTCGAGACATCAAGAAACTCGCTTTCGCAATTATTCTCGCCTTACAACATCCGCAAGGTTTACCTGGCGAACGCGGCTATTCGACAAAATGAAATCGCTCAAAGGGAACCTGAAATGCCACGATGCCAACTTCGAAATAAAGATCGGCAACCTCGACAAGCTGTCTGTTCATCTCCAAGACATAAGGGCGAAGGCGGAGAATGGCCCGCGTTGCCCTCCGGATCCGCAGCGGCTCCGGGCGGTGCTTGGCAGAAATTTTGACATCGGCTTCCAGGGTCAACGCGCGATCGAACTCGATCGTGTGATACATGATTCGTTACTCCTCGATCAAGCCGAAAGCAAATCTTGCGCCAGAACTGGACTATCGACGAGTAAGCCAGGATTGCTGCCTGCCAGTCCAGTGTTTCCTGTGTGTGTCCATGGTCCCCGGGCTTTGCCGAAGGGCCAAAGCGGGCGAAATCGTCACGGTTGTGCGATAACGCGCATTCCGGGCACCGCATGTTCTTCGTTGATTTGCGTCAACAGATACCTTCTGCAACCGCCGTCAGCAGATTGCGATGCAGTATGCGCGACTTCAGTTGATCCGAAGAACCTGGCACCGTATTTGCGAACGAGGCATAACCCGAACGGTATCTGGCGCGAACATCACCCCAAACGAATGCCCACACTAAAGACCAAGGGTAAGGAGCGTAACATGGCCGGTCCGATTTCTATTTCGCAAGGGCAGGACTCCTCAGTGCAAACGAATCTACGTGCAATTGCACAAATGCTTCACAACGGCGGAAATTTAGATCCCCAAGCACGTGCGGCTCTCGCGGACTTCCTTGACGAGTTGCGCAACACACTGAAATCCACTCCGATTCCGTCAAGTGATCTTGCACACCTGACGGAATGTGCAGTTCATCTGCTTCAAACCGAACAACACCCGAACGAGGAAGCTCGTGCTGCAGCCGGAGAAAGACTGGAGAAGGCGATACTTGCCGTCCAGACTCAGTTCCCAACTGTGGCGGGCATTGCCAGAGTTTTTGTGGACACGCTGGCGAGTATTGGGATTTAACGAAATAGATGGAGAGAAGCATATCATGAGTGCACGAACGACTACCGAACCGAGGACGTCTAGTTGTGCAAGTCACGCTGAGACGAAATTGAAAACCAAAGAAGAATCAAAAATTGCCTCGCAGATCACCTCTGAAATGCAGCAAGCGAAACCTGGGCCAGATGGTTTGCAGGATGTGCTTGCCTCATGCGGACCTGAGGATGCCAGTAAGGCAGAGCCTGTATGCGGAACCGCCCAGGAATGCGTTTGCGCACTTGCAAGGGAAATCCGTGAACTGGCATGCGAGACCAAAGGATTGAAGGACCTCGGCGAACAGGCTACCCAATTGATCCGTCGTTACCCGGTTCAGGCAGTGTTGATGGGCATGGGCGTCGGCTTTCTGATCGCTCGTACCAGACGGAGTTGAAGTATGGCCGATCCAAGAGAAGAAAGTGGGCAAGATGCTCGGGTGACTACCTTGATCGCCGGCATCATCCAAGATGTGCGCGATCTCGTATGCCAGCACCTCGCCCTCTTCAAGCTGGAGATGAATAACAAGTCCGAAACGGCCCAAAAGGGCGTGCAAGCCCTGCAGATCGGAAGAGAGATCGCCGTTGTGGGCAGCCTCTGTGTGGTGTTCACCGTCGTAAGTGCTTTGCACGATCTCGTTCCGGCAGTCCCACTTTCCGCTTGTTATGGCATTGTGGGCCTCCCCTTGCTTATTGCAGGCGAGCCCCCTGGTGCACTCCGGACACAAAAAGCTGAAGTCGATTTCGTTGCTGCCCGAAGAATCGATTCAGGCGCTCGAGGAGAACTTTGGATGGCTCGTGAAAACGAAATAGTGCAGCAGCAAATCATGGCTTCGCGCAGCGGGATCGTAGAAAAGCTTGAAGCATTGGAAGATCATCTCGTCGACACCATGGAAGGCGCTGCCGATAACATTGGCGCAACGGTCGCGACCGTCACCGGAGTCATCCAGGAGACAACCCAAGCGGCCCAGGAAACGGTTCTTGAGACTACCAACACCGCACGAGAAACGATGACAAAAGGCAGCGAAGCCGCCCACGAACTGGCGCAGGCGATAAGCGGCGCTCTGGATGTCAAAGAGCACGTGCGACGAAGTCCATGGACCATGGTCGGCCTTTGTGTCGGGCTGGGTTATTTGGCCGAGCACAGACTGCGCGTTCCGGTGCCCTGCAGTCCTGCAGCGGCTGGCGACATTCCGGCAAGCGGTAATGGTCTGAGTAGCCCACGCAAAAAAGAGCGGCTGCCGTTCAAAGGATCCAAGAATTCCCTCTCCGCTCTCCCCGAAAGATTGGCTCCCGCGATGGCCCAACTCGAAAACCTGGCCATCGCAACGCTGATTGGTCTGGTCCGAGACGTGACGACTCAGGCCGTTCCCCCAAATGTCGCCACCCGGTTACGAGACGTATTCGATTCCGCCACGATTCAATTGGGCGCCGATCCGGTGCCAGGGCCGATCCTGCCTCAGTGTGATCGGCGACAAATACCTTTCCACTTGAGCGACAATTAACATTCCCCTTTTTGGGCACGCGAGCATCGGCTTCGTACAAACGAGACCAAGCCAGCGACAATTATCATTCCCCACCACGAGCCCGCCTCCCGCACCGCAGCGGGGGCCTGGCGGAGCGGAGGGCAGCGGAGCGCAGCGACGGTGCCCGGAGCGGAGCCAGGCCCCCGCTGCGCGTCCTCCTTTGCTGGGCTCGCCTGTTCCACTATTCCGAGTTCGTCTTTGCTCTCTTCGCCGCCTCCGCCCGGTAACTCGGCACATTGAGCTCCACGATCACACTGTGATGCACCAGACGGTCGGTCGCTGCCGCCGCCGTCATGGCGTCTTTGAAGATCTGTTCCCACTTGGAAAACGGCAGATTGCTCGTGAGGCACACACTGCTCTGTTCGTAGCGTTCCCCCAGAAGCGTGAATAAGACTTCCATCTCCTCGCGGCTCTGTTGCACATAGCCCAGGTCGTCCAAAATCAAGATTTCCCAGCGATTCAACCGCTTCAACAGGGCTTCCAACTTCAGGTCGCGTTTGGCCGCCAGCAGCTTCTGCACCAACAAGGCCGTGGTCGTAAACAAGGCACTGCGGCCCGCCCGCACCAGTTCCTGAGCGACCGCGCATAGTCCGTGTGTTTTCCCCGAACCCGGCGCGCCAAACACCAACACATTCTCCCGGCGATCCACAAAGTCCCCACTCAACAGGCCCCGAAATTGCTGCACCGCCTTCGCAGGCAGACGCTTCAGATCGAACGTCGCCCAGCTCTTCTCCAGCGGTAGCCGCGATTCCTTCAACAAACGATCGACGCGCCGCTGACGCCGTTGCTGACATTCCCGTTCCAGCACTTCCCGCAAGTAGTCCGCATAGCTCCACGCCTCGGCGCCCGCTTGCCGAGCCACCTCCTCGTACTGCGCACGCACCGCCGGCAGATGCAATTCCTGCAGGCATTTCACCAACATCGGGGACACTTCCTTGTTCATGGCTCTCCTCCGGTTCTCGGTCTGCCAGTGCCCCTCCAGGGGCTCTGGTTGTTTCGTAGTCTCCTGACAACAGGCTGTCATAGATCCGCAAATCCACTGCGGGCACATCAACCGCTGCCGCTGTTGCCGCCGTCTCTGCCACACCAACTCCCAAAAGCGTTCGCACGGCCTGCACGCTCAACACCTGCCGCTGCTCGAGCAGTTGCACCAGGGCAGCTTCCACCTTGGCTTCGCCTTCGCTGCTGGCCAGGTGCAAGAGCCGCACGTACTCCTTGTCCGCTCCTCCGGGTTGCTGCTCCACCAGGGCATCGTAAGCCCGGCGATAAGCCAGCGTCGGATACATCTCTTCGCGGTAAAGATAGCGGGCAAACTGCGCCGGGCTTACGCACCAGCCAGTCGATGATGTGCCGGTAGTCGATCCAATGCTTGTCTTGGCCACGCAAACGGGGCATGCGTTGCACCAATTGCTGCGCATACCACACCTCGATCTCCTCCATGCCGATGCGTGCCTCGACCTCTTCGCCACGCAAGCGGGCTGGCACCGAATAGGTCTTGTGTTTGACCCGGATCGTGCTGCCACGCCGCACACGCACACGTTCGCGTTCCAGGGTCTCGATGCGACCGCCAGGCAGCGGCCGCAAGTGACCCATCTCCACGCTGACCTTGGCGGCTCGACCGGCATTCCGCAGCTCCACCACCGACGACACCAGTTGCCCATACTCCGTTCGATCAGCAAAATTCCGACTGCCACGCAGCAGCAACGCTTGCTCCACCGCCGCTTTGAAATGCCGATGCGACGACTCCACATCGCCATTCTCATGGCCGCTGGCTGGATTGGTCGCTTCGGCTTGCATGCCATAGTGTCCCAGCAAGGCACGGTACTTGGCGGTAAACTGTTCTGCCTGGCCGTCGTGATGAACCGCCAAAGTCATGCGATCGGTCCGGTGCCGCTGGGGCACGGCGCCCAACGCCCACAAGGCGTTCTGCAATCCCGCGCTCAGACTGGCGAAATCCTCGCCCAGACACAGCGTGAAGTGTTCCCAGTTCGAATGGGTCAACACGAAGTGATAGGCCAGGTGCGGCCACGGGACACCGGCTATCGTCACCTGCAATTCGTTCATCGACGTGAAGTCGGAAGCCGCCAGTCGGCCTGGTTCATGCACCTGGGCGAAGAATACCTCCTTGGCTGAGCCGAACTGCGCCTTCCATTGCCGCACGCGCCGTTCGAAGGTCCGCCGCGACGACACCGAGCATTTCCCCGGTTGCGTTTGCTGCAGCCACTGCCAAAGCGTTTTGGCCTGCAGACGCGGTTCCTGAGTCAACTGCTCGGCGACCGCCGACCACACCTCGGCAAGCGGATCGACCCGTGTCCGCCAAGTGTGCGGCTTGCGGGCTTCCTCTGGTGATTGACCATTGTTCCGATATTTGCGTGCAGACTTCCGATCCATGTTGGCTCTCATCGCCGCTGTCCGCAGCGACGCTCCTTGATGCAATTGCCTTCGCAGTTCCTTGACCTGCGCCGCTGTCACTCGTCGTGGCACGTTCATCAGCAACTCCTTTGCAAAAGGTTGCTGATGTTGTCCCACGTCAGCTGCGCGACGTGTGCATTCTTTCACTGGGGAAAGTTAATTGTCGCTAGCCGAACTATTCGGATGTTCACTGAAGAAAGATGATTGTCGCCGGGTGGGGAATGCTAATTGCCGCTATTCATCAGTGTTCATCAACCTCTGCAGGTCCTGAGGCGAGGGCAATTTCCAATGCCCCGTTGGAACGCGAGCGCCTAAAGTGATCGCGCTCATTGAGGAGCGGCGGCCGCCACTTGAAAAGGCTCACCTCTTTTGGAGGAAGGCTCATGTGCAAAAAAAGCGCAGGCATTCTGCTTTTCCGTGGTAACCCGGGATCTCTCGAAGTCCTCTCAATGAAGATTCAGCTAAACAAGTCGCATTTGCCGCCTGGTTAGTCAGGAACAAGTTCAGCCAGCGTGTCGTTTCGAAAACAACGTTCCATGCTCAATTCGACCATTACTTCCCTTTCGGCTTCCAGGGAAGTCATGGCCTCAATGTGCGATCGAGCACACCGCACACTTGTGGGAGTCAACATCGCCTCACTCAGGTAGAGATTTGGGCGGCAACGCCCAAATGAAAAGACCGCATAAGGCTGCTTTTTTCACATTTCATTCCAATCCCGAGCGATTTTTTTTTCTGGCACTTGCTTTGCGTTAGTCGGGACCGACGGTTGTGGGTCGTTCCCTGCCAACCACTGGCACGGCCAATCGACCAATCTGGAACGGTTCAATCAAGGAGGATGTGGGATGCCGGTTCTCAATTGGCGGACTACTGCAAAGGAAAATTGGAATCATGAATGCTAGATTTTTTTCCGGCCTTGCTTTGATGCTCGCCATAGGTGGAGGCCAAGCTTGGACCTTCCCTGTTCAAACGAAAACTGCGTATGGAGTGCCAGCTCAGGAGAAGAAGCCCGTCGTTACCAGCAATCAGGTATTGATGCGCGACAAGCTTTCCTATGCCAACAAGGCTCTTGAAGGCCTTTCCTTGGAGGATTTCGACAAACTTGCCGAGAGCGCCAAGATGATGAGGATGATCAGCCGGGCTGCTTCCTGGCATGTGATCGATTCCGATGAATATGCTCGCTACAGCAAGAACTTCCAGGAAGAAGCCGCCGACCTGGAACGCCATGCCAAAGACAAGAATCTCGAAGCGGCTTCCCTCGATTACATGCGCATCACCATGACATGCGTCCAATGTCACAAGCACCTCCGTGAAGTGCGGCGCGACAAAAAACCGTGAAAGGGCAGAGGCTGATTCCCTGGGGGTCGGTTGAAGATCTGAGGTTTGACCATGAAGAATCTGAGTTTCATCGCCCTGATGTTTGTCCTGCTTGGGGGAATGCCTGCGTTCAGCGGGCACGGCCCAAACCCGACGCAAGAGCCCAAGAAGCCCAAAGAAGCAAGCAAGGAACTCAGCGCGTTGATGAAGCGCAAACTCGAAAGCTCACAGAAAGTGCTAGAAGGTTTGGCGATGAATGACTTCGATAAAATCGGCAAGCACGCCGGAGAATTAGTTAGCCTTAGCAATCAGGCGGAATGGAAGGCCTTGAGGACGCCGGAATACGAGTTTTTTAGCAATGATTTTCGCCGTAGCGCCAAGGATATGGTCAAGAACGCAAAGGATAAGAATCTCGACGGCGCCACCTTGGCGTATGTGCAGCTGACCTTCACCTGCGTCCGTTGTCACAAATATGTGCGCAAAATTCGAAATGTCCGGATCGAGTTGCCCAATCGGCCACTATTCGCCGGATCAGGAAGATAACCAGGTTCTCCGCTCAAACATTGTTCTTCGGCACGGTGTCTTCAAGGCGATATTTCTCGATGAACCTGTACAAGGAGCGTCGGCTGATCCCCAGCGCTTTCGCGGCATGGACTTTGTTGCCTTTAGCTTGATCGAGAGCCGACCGCACAGTCCGGAATTCGATCTCGCTCAAGTTTAGGGAATGGGGACTGGATACTTCAGGCGACGGAGGGGCCGCCATTTGCATATTCTCGGGTAGGTCGTCCAGCGTGATCAAATTATCCTCTGCGAGAATCTGCGCACGTTCCAAAACGTTAGCCAACTCCCGGATATTCCCAGGCCAGTCATAACTCAGAATCGCCCGCATGGCATCGGCATCAACCTTGCAGGGCGCGGCGCCAAGCGGACGATTCACCAATAAATGTTCGACCAGAGCCGGGATGTCCTCGCGGCGTTCGCGGAGGGATGGAAGCAGGATGCTGACCACATTGAGCCGGTAAAAGAGGTCTTCCCGAAATCGTCCCGCCTTCTGCTCTTCCTCGAGCGGCTTGTTCGTGGCCGCGATCACGCGCACGTCGGCGTGACACTCCTTGGTGCTGCCAACCCGGCGGTAATGGCCATCTTCCAAGACGCGCAGCATTTTGGCCTGGAGCGCTGGAGGCATCTCGGCGACTTCATCGATGAAGAGCGTTCCACCTTCCGCTACCTCGATGAGGCCCAACTTGGCCTGCATTGCGCCCGGTAAAGGCGCCTTTTCGTGACCGAATAACTCACTTTCCAACAGGGTTTCCTGCAAGGCGGCGCAGTTGACGGTAACGAGGGGCTTGCCCTTGCGCGGGCTGTTAAAATGCAACGCCCGGGCGACCAATTCTTTGCCGGTGCCGCTTCGGCCGCGGATCAAAACCGTGGCGTCGGTCGGAGCGACCTTTTCGATGAGCTGGACGACGCGCTGCATAGCCAGGCCTGACCCGATCATATGATAGCGTGGCGACTCAAAATTGAGCTGTCCCACGTACTGGCGCAGGCGAAGATTCTCTCTTCGCAGCCGCCCCACTTCCATGGCACGTGCCAGAATCGGTAGCATGGTTTTCAGATCGAAGGGCTTGGGCAAATAGTCAAACGCGCCCACCTTCATCGCTTCGACGGCGCTCGGAATCGTCCCTTGGCCCGTCATGATGATCCCGACGAGATTCGGATCGATTTCCAATGCTTTGCGGAGCAACTCGATGCCGTCCATACCCGGCATCATTAGATCGCTCAGCAGCAGATCGAAATCACTCTTCTCGAGAGCTTGGAGCCCCTCTTTGCCGCTGCCGGCGCCCAACGTCTCGTAACCCTCTTCCGTCAACGTTTCACAGAGGGCGCTTTTCAATTCGGTTTCGTCGTCTACGATGAGCAATCGGCCCAGGGTCGCTCGCGCCATTCATCCACTCCTTCGACTACATCTGCGTTAATCAATTCGCCAAGCCTGTGCTGCGGACCCGGTCGACGTTGCCGCCATTTCTAACCGGAAGCACAAGACGCACGGTTGTTCCCTTGCCTAACCGAACAGCTGCTCGGCGGCGCGATTGATCGTCTGGATGATGCCCCGTTCGTCAATGGTGATGATGCAATCGACCGCGGCATCCAGAAGAGCGTTCATCCAGGTTTCGCTGGTCATCAAGATCTTGCGAGCACCTTCAGGTTGGCCGACGTGGCGGTTCCCAGGAATTTCAGCCTCCATTTTGTCCTGCTCCAACCAGAAACGCTACGCAGCAACAAGTTAGATCATTGGTTCGGGCAACCATCTTACCAAGAAAACTCCGAACAGGCAGGCGATCTCTTGCGATCCGGATTCCGAGCGATACCGCACATGTTCGACTTTCTCCATGGGGCGTAACCATCCCGGCAATGGATTGGTTCGGAGCGCAGGGACAATTTATAGCGATAGCGAAACAAAGGAGTTGCGGCATGATTCCTCCAAGAATCTAGCGTTGGTACGACAATTGCCCCTGTTGCATTAGGAAAGAGAGGAAAAATGATGAAGCGCTTATGTGCATGGTGCGGCCGGGAGCTGGAGGGACCAGACCGGCCTGAAGATTCGCAAGTGACCCACGGCGTTTGCCCGTCGTGTCGAGCCAAGTTTTTCACCGCTTCAAGACCTAAGGAGGTCGACTCTTCTTCGGCTTCGGAGAACCTGGACGACGAATCCAGGGAACTCAGGGACAGGGACCCAAAGAATGAACTCGCCAAGATGGAGAAGTCCCGTTCGGTGGAAGAGCTCGATGCAATTCCCAACTCCCCGGCAGGGGAGAAATATTGGCCAATGCCTGTCAAAGGAGATGGATGATGGAGATCCATGAAATCAGCAGAGAGGAGTGCTTGCGGATGCTGGCCGGTAGGAGGTTGGCCAGGTTAGCCTGCGCCGTGAGAACCAGCCCTATATCGTCCCCGTCTACCTTGCTTACGATGAAGCCTCCGGTTGTCTTTATGGATTCACGACACTTGGCCAGAAAATCGAGTGGATGCGTTCCAACCCGTTGATCTGCGTCGAAGTGGACGAAGTCGTGGCCTCAGATCAGTGGATAAGCGTCATCGTTTTTGGGCGTACGAGGAATTGCCCGAATGTTCAGGGAACTCGGGTGCGCCGCTGCGGAATCCGGAGACCTTGCAGCGAGTCAGCGAAGCCATGCCTGCCTGGACTGCGGACCGTCACGATACGCAGCCCTCCACTGAGCGGGAACGGGCCTGGCAGGTTCTTCAGACGCGTCCTGAATGGGACGAACCGGGCTGGTGCGCGCTGGGCGGCTCGCGCACACCGCGATTCGTCCGGACCGTTCATTCCGGTCTACTACAGGATCCGCATCGATAGCATCACGGGCCACAAGGCAACACGGAACAACGCGGATATGAACACATTCCCAATTCCAGCCCTACCCGTTAAATGATGGTCGAATGCGCGTGAGTAAGCAAGGCGCATGGGGGATCTCCTCTGACGAACGGCCGAAGAGGCCACACCATGTTCGCTTCGAGCACACAGAATGCTCTTAGCAGGTGTCCGCGCCGAGCTTAGTCCGGCCCGGGTTTCGAGCTGGCGATTTTCCTCAATTGACTGGGAAATTGAGGTCCCTGGCTTTTGCTTGTACGCTCAAACAGTGAACGGTAATATGCCTCCTGAGCAGTCTCTTCTCGAACTCTGACTTTGACCTGCACTTCGAATGGAAGGGACAATTCCGGCGTCCGCCGACAGGGATCTCGTCTGGGGACATATGCGGCTTTCGACCGAAAAATGGGCCTACCTGGGCTTCGGCGCAACGATTGTCCTCTTCGGCGCCGTTGGTGTCGTCTCGTATCGTAGCACGGTCAGGTTTATCGAGACCACCGAGTGGGTCACGCATACGCAGGAAGTTCTTCAAAGGCTCAACGGTCTGTTGATCCAACTCGTCGACGCTGAAACCGGTCAACGTGGCTTTCTCCTCACCGGCGACGAACGCTTTCTGGAACCGTACAACGCCGCGCTTGCCGAGGTAAAACAGCAAGTAGTCGAACTACGCACCCTGGCGGAGGAAAATCCGGCGAAGCAACAACGGCTCGACCTCCTCGAACCGCAGCTCGATCGTTTACTGGCCGAACTCCGGGCGACCATCGACTTGCGCCGACGGCAAGGCCCCCAAGCCAAGGTAGCAATCGATCGGTCGGCAAGAGGCAAGAAACTGATGGATGACATGCGTAGCATCATCCGCGAGATCAGCGAAGAAGAAAAGGCACTGTTGGAACAGCGCAATCAACAGATTCGCCCCACCGCGTTTACGACCATGGCAACCTCGGCTTCCGCGAGCGTGCTGGCCGTTCTCGTCGTCGCCGTGGCTGTCTGGTTCATTCGGCGGGATATTATCGTGCGAAGACGGACTGAGGAGGAGCTGCAAGCATCCAAAGCCCGTTTCGCGGGGATTCTCGAGATCGCCGAGGACGCCATCGTTTCCGTCGACGTCAACCAGAAGATCATCCTCTTCAACCGGGGGGCGGAGCGGGCTTTCGGGTACGACGCTGAGGAAGTTTTGGGCAAGTCGCTCGAACTACTCATCCCCACTCGCTTTGTCGCCATGCACCAGCAGCACATGGCTGACTTTGCCAAATCCGGCCAGCAGGCCCGGAGAATGGGGCAACGCAACGAGGTCTACGGGCTCCGCAAGGATGGGTCCGAATTTCCCGTCGATGCCTCCATCTCCAAACTCGACCTGATGAACGAAACCGTCTTTACGGCCACCCTCCGAGACATCACCGAGCGCAGCGCGCCGAGGCGGCGATCCAGCAGCTAAACCAGGAACTCGAGCAACGGGTTATAGCGCGCACAGCCGAGTTAGCTGAAAGTAACCGCCAATTGAGGCAGAAAAATGAAGAGAACGAGATGTTCGTGTACAGCGTCTCGCATGACCTGCGCTCTCCGCTGGTGAATCTCGAGGGATTCAGCAAGGAACTTGCTCTCGTCGGTCGCGACGTAAAGGAAATCCTCGTCGCGAGCGAGTTGCCCGAGGCGGTTCGCGAGCGCGGCCTGAATCTGCTGGATAACGACATGGCGGAATCGGTACGCTTCATCCAAACCGCTGTCGCACGACTGAGCAACATCATCGAGGCCCTCCTTCGTCTGTCGCGAGCGGGGCGGGTTGTCTACCAGCAAGAGATGATGGACGCCAAGAAGATTGTGGAGCGGGTCGTCGACTCCATGAGGTCCGTCATCGTGCAACGGGGAGCTGCGGTCACCATGTCCGATCTGCCTCCCATCTGGGGCGATCCCAGCGCTGTGGAACAGGTTTTCGCCAACCTCATCGGCAACGCGCTAAACTATCTCGATCCGGATCGACCGGGACGGATTGAAATTGGGACGGTCGAGCGCCGGGAAGGAACCGGGGCTGGCTTCTCGAAAGACTGGCGAACGTATTACGTGAAGGACAACGGGTTGGGCATTCCCGATACTTATAGCCCCAAGGTATTCCAAGCCTTTCAACGTTTACACCCGGATAAGGCCAAGGGGGAAGGGATAGGGCTCACGATCGTGCGGCGGGTCGTGGAGCGTCACGGCGGCAAAATCTGGTTTGAGTCGGTGGCCGGCACAGGAACCGCTTTCTATCTGTCTCTGCCCACGACTCCGACGCACGAACTCTGTCCGGAGAGCGGCGTCGAAAGGACCAATACGGTATCGGCATGAGCGAGGACGCGATGATTAGTCAATCGATCGTTATCGTGTTGGCGGAAGATGACGAGGGCCACGCCAATTTGGTCCAGCGCAATCTGAAACGCGCCGGCATCGTCAATGAAGTGGTCCACCTCAAGGACGGTCAAGAGGCGCTGGACTACCTCCGCTGCGAGGGCCCGTACAAGGGACGGATTCCCGACGGCCCCTTGCTCGTATTGCTCGACATTAACATGCCTCGCGTAGATGGCATCGAGGTGCTGCGGCAACTCAAGAGCCAGGAGAGAACGGCAAAACTTCCCATTATCATGCTCACGACGACCGACAATCCGCACGAGGTTGCGCGTTGCTATCAACTTGGCTGCGGGGTTTACGTCACCAAGCCCGTCGTTTACGAGGAATTCGTCGAAGCGATCAAACGCCTCGGCATGTTTCTTAGCGTCGTCAAGGTGCCCCCTGAGAGCGGTTGATAGAGAGAAGTCTTTCGCCACTATACGCGGCAGAGTGACATCCGGCGTTAAAAAGCACCTCATCACCCGCAACGACTTGATCGATGCTCGAGATCGGACATGAATGAAGGAAAGCAGCCAACGATCTTGATTCTGGAAGACGATCTCGGTGTCGCTCGGTTACAGCAGCACCACCTGGAACGGGCTGGTTATTCCGTCAAGGTGACGGGAACTCCCGCCGAGGCCATGGCTCACATCGAGAGAAACGGTGCGGAGCTGCTCCTGCTGGACTATCGCTTGCCGGGCCAGGCAACCGGCCTCGACTTCTATGCGCATTTGAAGACCAGTGGCCAAGATTTGCCCGTGATTCTGGTCACGGGGTTCAGCGACGATGCCACGGTCGTCAAGGCCCTGCGCACGGTGTTCGCGATTTCGTCACCAAGTCTTCGGAATACCTCGACTATCTCCCCGAAGCCGTTCGTCGCGTGCTCGAACAGGTTCACACCGAACGGCAACTGTCCGAGTCGAACGCGCAGGCTGGCCGCTGTCATCAATTCGGCACTGGATGCGGTCATCACGGTCGGTGCGGACGGCGCCGTCAGCTTGTTCAACCCGGCAGCCGAAGAACTGTTTCGCTGCCCCAATTCAGCGGCCATGGGACAGCCGATCCACCGTTTCATCCCTAAATTCTCTTTCCTGGCGTCGGGAAACGAGCACGCCAAGGATCCTGGCTCGGAGGGGCTCGATGAGAAGTCCTTGCCGGAAGAACTGCGTGGTGTCCGTGCAGACGGCGAGGAGTTCTTGCTGGAGGCTTCTGTCACCCATGCTGTTGTGACGGGCCAACCGTGCTCACCCTCTTCCTCCGCGACATTACCGAGCGAAACGGGCCGAAGAGGAAAAACGGCAAAGTGATATTCTCAATCGGGCAGTGCTGGATTCTTTGAACGCCAACATCGCCGTCCTCGACCCATCGGGAAAGTACCTCGCCGTGAATGAATCGTGGAAGAGTTTTGCCGAGGAAAACCAACTGGTTGGGCATTCGTGGCTCACCGACAACTACCTCAAAGCGGTCGAGCGCGGCCAACGCGGGTGATGGCTTAGCCGCCGAGGCTTTGACGGGGATCCGAGCAGTTTTGCAAGGCGACTTGCCTGCTTTTTCGCAGGAGTATCCTTGTCATTCTCCCACGAAACAACGCTGGTTCCACATGCGCGTCGGCAAATTGATCGGTGAGCGCATGGGCGTCGTCATTTCTCACACAGACATCACGGAACGCAAAAAGGCGGAGGAATCGCTGCTGGAAAGCAATCACACCTTGGAAGAGGCCATGCGCGCCCTGAACACCAAAACCGAAGAGGTTCGGGCCATGACCCAGCAGGTATGGCACGCGGCTAAGCTAGCCAGCGTGGGCGAACTGGCGGCAGGGATTGCCCACGAATTGAACAACCCGCTTGCCACCATCTGCCTGCGCGTGGAATCCGTCCTTAGCCGGACCCCGGAGGACGACGTAAGACGCCGGCCCCTGGAGGTTGTCCAGCAAGAGGCGAAGCGGATGGCCGACCTCGTCGCCGGTCTCCTGCAATTCAGCCGGCGCAGCCGAGACGAATCGTCCAGCGTAGATGTGCGCGACGAATTGCTGAAAGCGCTCGATCTCATTCAGCACCTGATGCGGAAACGGCTCATCAAGATGGTTCAGGACCTAGCGCGGACCTGCCCACGGTTTTTGCGGACCGTCAGAAATTGAGGCAGCTATTCCTGAACTTGCTCACCAACGCCATCGATGCCATCGCGCACGAGGGCACTCTGACGCTTCGGGCGGGGCTGTATACGCTAGAAAATGGCCACGCCGCGGTGCAAATTGACATTGCCGATACCGGCGAAGGGGATTTCGCCCGAACACTTGGAGAAAGTGATGGAGCCATTTTTCACCACGAAAGAGGAGGGGAAAGGCACGGGACTAGGGTTGGCGATTTGCCGCCGCGTTGTCCAAGAACACAAGGGGACCATGCAGATCTTAAGTGAAGAGGGAAAAGGGACAACGGTCCGTATCATTCTCCCGCTCACGGAAGGCACCAACGTGACACGACTACGTTAGGGCCGAGCGGCAGGTTGATAGGGTGTGCCCTTTCAAGCCAGGGGCCTCACACACCGTTTCATAGACTTCGTCTGCTCACATTTCGCAGAGAACGTTTTTCAACTCGACTTGGTCGTCCACGATGAGCAGACGGCCTTTCTTCATCTCGACTGTACGGGACCGCGCAGTAGCACTCTCTCCGGTGTCGGAAGATGCAGCCACGCGGTTCAGTTTGCTATGCATCACCGGTCCCGATTTGCCCATCCCAAGCCGTGCACGAGGGGGCGCGTCTGAGGTAGCGAGAAATGAATCCCCGGATCACCTTTCGCCAAAGGCAGTTATGCGCGAATTCGTTTCTGTAATTCGTCTCTGTTGGAATCAGGCTGAAATTGAAAACGGCTTCGCCGGTTATTTTCATGGCGGTGTTGCATTTCTAGTCCGACAAACAAACAAGTTATGACCGGTTTTTCTTGACGAATCCGCGTTGGTACGAAACTTCTGAAACCCCTCGAAAGCAGCAAGAGTCGATGAAGCATCAGGGCGCGGCCGAACGATGGTGAATGGATGCCGCACGACGGCTTGCAAGCGCTTGACTAGGCAGTGCCAGGGCAATCCTGAACGGAAGAGAAATGCAAAGGCGGAAAGAAGGAAAAACGTGGTCCATGCACGCTGTACGCTCGTCAACACGGCCAGCACTCCGATCACTTCTTCCGTCAGTTCACGCACAGCGACGATGCCTCGCCCCGCGACAGTAGGTTTGCAGACCTGGAAAGCTGCGGGCCCGAACAGGTCGAGGGACCGAGGCCAGAACAGCAGTTTCAGGACTTCCTGGAAGCGGCGCCGGACGCCGTGGTGATCGTCGACCGGGATGGACAGATCATCCGTATCAACGCCCAGGCAGAAAATCTCTTCGGCTACTTGCGCGAAGAGTTGCTCGGTCAGAAGGTCGAGATCCTGATGCCGCTACGGTTCCGGGAGCGGCATGTTGAACGGCGCGAGGCTTACTGCGCCGACCCCAAAACGCGACCGATGCAAACCGGCCAGCAACTCTTGGGACTGCGGAAGGACGGTCATGTGTTCCCGACAGAGATCAGCCTCTGTCCTCTCTTGTCCGAGGATGGTTTCGTCATCGCCAGCGCCATCCGGGACGTCTCGAAGCAGCGACGCTTGGAGCACGATCTACGGCAGCGGACGGAGGAATTGGAGGCTGCGGCTCGCCACGAGGACGAGTTTCTCGGGAAGCTGGCTCACGAATTGCGCAACCCCATCGGAACCATCCGCAACGCAGTCCAGGTATTGAAGCAGGGTGGTACGCCCTCCTCCAGCCTTCGATCGGCGCAGGATGTGATTGGCAGGCAGGCCGATCACATGGCTCACCTTGTTGAAGATTTGTTGGATGCTTCCCGAATTGTTAACGGGAAGCTCAGCCTTCAGCACGAGACGGTCGAACTTCGTCAGATCGTAGGCCAGGCCGCCGAGGCCTGTCGCCACCTCCATACCGCCCGCGACCAACAATTGACGGTCTCCCTGCCTTCGCGGCCTATTCCGTTCACGGCTGACCCGACACGGCTGGTCCAGATCCTGACCAACCTGTTGAACAATGCCGCCAAGTACACAGAAAATGGCGGCAAAATCTGGCTGGCCGCGGCTGAAGAGAGTGACATGGTCGTTATGCGGGTTCGCGACAACGGTATCGGCATCGCTTCGGATATGTTGCCGCGCATTTTGACTTGTTCACACAGGCGCCTGGCGCAGTGGACCGATCGGATGGAGGCCTCGGTATTGGCCTGGCGATGGTTGGCCATTTGGTACAGATGCATGGCGGAACCGTGCATGCATTTAGCGATGGACCAGGCCTGGGGAGTGAGTTTGTCGTTCGCCTTCCCCTTTTGCCTGCAGCTTACGCGACAAGAGTCGAGCAGGGGAAGACAGGAGATTCCATGGCAAAGTCGCCGCATCGCCGCGTCCTCATAGCGGACGACAATGCGGATTTGACCGAAGCGATGGCCCTGTTGTTGCGGCGACGCGGACATGAGGTTTGTGTGGTCAACGACGGTCAGGGTGCACTGGCCGCAGCACAGACCTTTAACCCCGAGGTGGCATTTCTTGACATCGAGCTGCCGATGCTGAGCGGCTATGACGTGGCCCGACACCTGCGACAACAACCCGGCCTGGAGAATGTGCTGCTGGTGGCGACCACAGGTCACGCGGAGGAGGAGATCCGAGATCGCACCCACGATGCGGGATTCGATGCCCACTTGGCGAAGCCCTATCGATTTGACACTATGCTCGAATTCCTCACCCAAGGCGCCGCTCGCGAATCAGTTCAGTTCGACAGGAACGGTTGATGACTCGGATCTACATATCGGAAAAGGGGAAATACAAAGGACAGCCCACGACGGAGGTAAGTGATGGTGATCCGAGAGATGAGCGAGCAAGAGTGCCTTCGGGTGCTGGCTGCAACGAGGTTGGCGAGGTTGGCGTGCGCGAGTAAGAATCAGCCCTACGTCGTTCCTGTCTTACTCGTCTATGATGAAGCATCGGGCTGTCTTTACGGCTTTACGACCCCGGGCCGGAAAGTCGAATGGATGCGGGCCAACCCGCAGGTCTGCGTAGAGCTGGACGAGATCGCAGCCTCGGATCAGTGGATAAGCGTCATCGCAAATGGCCGCTACTAGGAATTGACCGAGGCCCTCGGGAGAATGGGACATGCGCCGCCGTGCCTACGAGGAACCAGGGCAGGTCAGCGAAGTCATGCCTTCCAGGTCTGTTGAAGGCCGACAGAGCCCTGCGCGTTCGCGAGCGGGAACGGGCCTGGCAGCTTCTCCACACCCATCCTGGGTGGGAGCAGCCGGCCTGCGCCGCTCTGGGCAGCGGGCGCAATCAACCGTGACACGACGAAGCCGTTCATTCCCATCTACTACAGGATTCGGGTCGACTCCATTACGGGTCATGAAGCTTCTCCGAGACCACTGGGAAGCAGCCTCCGATCACCGCGCCCCCTGACCTCTCTCTGGCAGGTCAGGATGGTTACGCAGGATAATTGCATACGTATTCGGCGGCAGATCAGACGCGACTGCTCACCCGTTCTCCAGCATCCACTTCGTGGCGTAGTGGGCAAGCTCCGTGCCATCGCTCAGGTCCAGTTTCTCCCGGATGCGGTCGCGGTAGGTCTCGATGGTCTTGACGCTCACGTGCAGTCGTTCGGCAATCTCCGCGGTCTTTACGCCCTGGCCGATGAGACGAAAGACCTCCAACTCGCGATTGGCCAGCGCGTCGAGCGGCGAACGCGTGATTTCCTTTCGCTCCCCGCCGACGGTGCGGTGCAACATCGTCTCGACCATCGCGTCGCTCAGGTAGACCTTGCCTTCCAGCACCCGCCGGATGCCCTCGACGATCTTGTCCGTGGCCTGATCCTTATTGACGTAGCCCAGCGCACCGGCGCAGAGCGCACGCTCGGCGTAGAGCGATTCACTGTGCGTTGACCAGACCAGCATGCGGACCGTGTCGTTGTGGTCTTGATCCGCTTGATCAGGTCGATGCCGCAGCCGGTCTTGAGGGAGATATCGACAACGGCCACGTCGGGCTGGGTGTCGGCGACCAGACGCAGGCCTCGCTCAAGTCGGCGGCCTCGCCGCAGACTTCCAGGTCGGATTGCCGACCGATCAGCATGGCCAGCGCCTGGCGCACGGCCGGGTGGTCATCGACGATCAGGACTCTGGCTCGTTTCTTGCTGTTGTTACGGCTCATTTTTCTTCCTCGCCAGGGTACACGTTACCACGGTGCCGGCGGGCTTCGCCGGCTCGATGGTCAAAGTCGCACCGATGATCGCGGCACGGTTGCGCATGATGCGCAGCCCCAGTCCGCTGTGGTTCTCGGTCGGCTGGTCTGGGATGCCGATGCCGTCGTCTTGCACGCGCAGGACCAGGAGGTGATTCGACTCCACGGAAATGCGGATGTTCTGGCACCGGGCGTGCTTGACGGCGTTGTGGACCGCTTCCTGGGCGATGAGATAGAGGTGGGTCGCGATCAGGTTGTCCGCGACGAGGACCGGCTCGGGGCAGTCAAAGACGCATGTCACCTTGTCCTCCTGCCGGGTACGGTTGGCCAGGTCGGACAGTGCGGCCATGAGCCCCTCGGCATCGACCGAAACGGGAAGCAGCCCGCGCATGACGGCCCGAAGCTCTTGCTGGCTGCGCTGCAATCCCAGGACCAGCCGCTCGACCAACTGCGAGCGCATTCGCGGGATCCGACCGCAGGGTCTCGGCCAGGTCGCCGGCCAGCATGTTGAGGGCGGTCAGTTCCTGGCTCACGCTGTCGTGCAGGTCCTGGCCGATGCGCCGCTGCTCCAGAGACGCGATCTCCACGACCTCGCGTTCCAGCTCCTTTCGCCGGCTGATGTCACGCCCGGTCACCGAGGCGCTCACGACCTTGCCGTCGCTATCCCGGATCGGCGAAACCGTCAGCGACACCGCGACACGCTGTCCGTCCTTGCGGACACGCTCCGTCTCCAGCTGCTCGACATGCTCGCCGCGCACCAGCATGGCCATGACCTTGGTCCATTCGTCGACGCGGTCTTCCGGGACGAGCATCTTGACCGATCGGCCCACGGCCTCATCGCGGCTGTACCCGTAAAGCCGCTCGGCGCCCCGGTTCCAGGTTCGGATGGTCCCGTCGAGATCCTTGCTGAAGATCGCGTCCGCGGAACTCTCGACCACGGCGGCGAGGCGCCGGACGACCGCGTCCGCGGCCTGTTTGCGCTCGGTGATGTCCACGAAGGTGATCACGACGCCGTCGATGCGGTTGTCCAGGGTGCGGTAGGGCATGATCCGCCGAATGTACCAGCGGCCGTCCTCGGTGCGCACTTCCTTTTCGCGGCGTCAGGTCGCGCAGGAGTTGTTGGGCCTCGCGCAGCAAGGTCGTCGTCGGTGAACTTCTTGACGATGTCGCCGATCGGCCGGCCGACGATCCGTGGCGATCAGATTGAACATGCGCGTGGCGGCGGGCGTGAACAACTTGATCCGAAGGCCGGCGTCCAGGAATACGGTGGCGATGTCGGTGGCGTTGAGGAGATTGGCCATGTCGTTCGTGGCCGCCTCCACCTCCTCGACTTTGTCTTGGAGCTGGTTGTTGACGGTGCTCAGCTCCTCGTTGAGGGATTGCAGCTCCTCCTTGGAGGTCTCCAGCTCCTCGTTGGTGGACTGGAGTTCCTCGTTCATCGACATGACTTCTTCGTTCGACGCTTTGAGTTCCTCGTTGGCACTCTCCAGCTCCTCGATGGTGCTTTGCAGGTCATCGCGCGTGGTCTCCAGCTCCTGCTCGAGCTGGCGCAGCAGATCCGACTCTGCCGTCTCGGCGCGCGTTCTTGCTTCGGCCAGCGTTTCACTCGGAAGGATTCGGCTGCTCCTGGAACGAGATCAGCAGCAGACCTTCGGTCTGTTTGGACAGGTTGAGAGGCTCCGCCTCGATGTTCACCCGGCGGATGTCGCCCCCATGGCGCATCCTCACGTCTTTGATGCTTTGGGGGGCGTTTTCGCGGATGGCCCGGCGGATGACGACGCGCAGCTTGGGTTCGAGGCCCTTGCTCGCCAGAGAAAGCAGGTTCTGGGTGGGTGGGCCGCCTGGCTGGACGAGGTAGTCCTCGGTCGGCCCGGCGAAGTGCAGGACCTCGTAATTGCGGTTGATCACAACGCAGGCCAGACCAAACCGGCGCAGCAAGGAGTTCTGCGCCAGCTCCGCCAACCTGGGAGGAGCCTGGGGCCGGCTGGCCGGCTGCGGCTTGGCCTGGCGTGGCTCCGTCTGCATCACCGGGAACTGCAAGTCGGCCGCCCGACTCGGGCCAATGCGCCGGTAAATGCGCCATTTCTTGGAGACCGGCTCGAACAGGTCGGTTTGCCGGCCAACCGTCTCCGACGGGCCCAGGAACAGGTAGCCTCCCTCTTTGAGAGCGAAGTGCAAGAGGGTGATGATCTTCTTCTGCACCTCCGGTTCGAGGTAGATCAGGATGTTGCGGCAACTGATCAGGTCCATCTTGGAAAAAGGGGCGTCGGCGATCAGGTTTTGCACCGCAAACGTCACGGTTTCGCGCACCTGTTTGCTGATCTGCCAGGCGGATTCGTCCACCCGCGTGAAGAAGCGGGCCAGCCGTTCCGGGGAGACATCGGCGGAGATGCCCTCGGGATAGATGCCCTGGCGGGCGACCTCCAGCGCTTGTTCATCGACATCCGTGGCGAAGATTTGCAGGCGGCAGGGGTTCTGCGCCGCCGTCTGCTGTTCGAGCAACAGCATGGCGATGGAGTAAGCCTCCTCGCCGGTGGCGCAGCCGGGGACCCAGACGCGCAAGGGGGCGTCGGCATCCTTCGCCCGGATGAGCGGGGCGATGACTTCCGTCTCCAGAGTGCTGAAGGCGTCCGGGTCGCGGAAGAACCTGGTCACGCTTATCAAGAGATCGCGCGCGAGTTGCTTGACCTCCTCGGGATGTTCGCGCAGGTGGGCGAGGTAGTCCGCGACGTTCTCGAAGTGGCTCAGTCCCATGCGCCGTTCCAGCCGCCGCGCGAGCATTTTCTTGCGATAGCAGCGAAAATCGAACTTCGTGCGGGCACGCAGGAGAGCGAGCAATTGGTTCAGATGGTCCGGGGCCTCATCGACCGCGGCGACGACCCTGCCCCCGTTGACGTGGAAGTGCTGCACGTACTTGACGAGCGCTTCCGGCATCTGCTCGACGGGCAAGACATAGTCGGCCAGGCCCGTGGCGATGGCGCTCTCGGGCATGCGGGGGGAAGCGGCCGTCTTGGGGTCCTGAACCATGGCCATGCCGCCCGCGGCCTTGACCGCCTTGAGCCCCAGCGTCCCGTGCGACCCGGTCCCGCTCAGGATGATGCAGATCGCTTTTTCCAGCTGATCGTCGGCCAGCGAGCGCAGAAAGAGATCGATCGATGTCTGCCAGCCGCCGCGCTCCACCGGCCCGGTCAGGCGGAGCACGCCGCCGGAGATGGTCATGTTCTTGTTGGGCGGGATGATGTAGACGCGGTTGGCCTCGACGGCCATGCCCTCAGCGGCCTCGACGACCGGCATGGACGTGTGCCGGGCGAGCAGCTCGACCATCAGGCTTTCGTGCTGGGGGTCGAGGTGGGGGATGAGGACGAAGGCGATACCGCTGTCCGCGGGCATGGCGGCGAAAAACTTCTTGAAGGCGTCGAGCCCGCCGGCCGAAGCGACCATCCCGGCCACGGGCAGCTCCAGTCGGCCTCGTTCCTTCGCCGAGGCATCCTCGTCGGCCGGCGTCGGCGGCAATTCGTCGCCTGGTTCAGGAACCTCGATCGGACGTTCCGGCTGTGGGGGCGGCTTGGCCGTTTCGGAAGCCGTCGCACGCTTCTTCCCTCGTTTTTTCGCGGCCATCGCCGGTCCTCCTTCATCCCTCGACCTCTCTCGCCTCTCATTGTAGTCAGCGCTGCACGAACGTTGAGCCGGACGATGCCGGCGCCGCGTGTCGGGGTTTCCCCTACAACATGATTTCCACGGCCCCGACTGGCAGGTCGTTGGCCGCTCCGATTACCGTGACGCCAATAGTACGGATGAGATTGTTCGCGTGGTGTCCGCAATAGGCGAACAAACCAATGGCATGATGCAATTGTGCATATAAGTTCATGCGTCGAATTCGAAATCGTTACCTAAAAGGAAGGTGCCAAGATGCCGGAATATCGGATTAAGGTTGCGCCCGATACAGTAGCGTATGCTGACGGGGAGAAACACAAGCTCGTCGTGGAGTTCGCCATCCCAGGAGCGCCAACGGATACCATCGATGTGAAGATCCTGGAAGACAGCATCCACCTGACAGCACCGGCAAGGGACATCGAGTATGTTGCAGCACTGGCTTTAGGTTGGCCGGTGAAACCTGACAAAGCCGAAGCGACCTACGACCACGGCCTGCTCCGAATCGAGGTGCCCTTCAAAGACCCGATGGAAGATGCTGTGAAGGTCGCCATCAAAGCAGGTGGCGCGGAAACCAAGCCCAAAACAATCGCAGCGGAGGGGCTTCGCCTGCGCCTGTCGCGCGGCAGTGGCAAGCCGCCGGCTGGCCAACCGCCCAAATCGCCATGAGCCAGCCGGCGCAAGTAGTATGGGAACGAATCCACCGCGGGCACCGACCAAGAAGAGCCGGGAGGCTGTCCATGAAACAGCGCCTGTTGATCGCCGATCGCGATGCCGAGCTGTGCGAAGTCTTCCGAGGTTCCTCACCGAGCGGGGCTACGAAGTGGAGACCTCCACGGATGGCCTGGACTGCCTGGCGAAACTGCGTCAGGCGACGCCTGCCGTGCTCGTGCTGGATCTGGAGCTTCTCTGGGGAGGAGGTGACGGCGTGCTTGCCTGGCTGCGGGAGGAGAGTCCGGCGCCCAGGATTCCGGTGCTGCTCACGGCCACCGCTGCCACGCCGCGGCAATGGCCGGATTCAACGAGCCGCCCGTCGTGGACTACCTTCCCAAGCCCTTTCCGCTGACTGCTCTGCTGGAGAGCGTCCGCTCTGCCGCCGCAAGGAAGGAACTGCTGGCTGGGTTACAGCCGACGCTGACCTAAATCGCCGCTGCCGGCGCACCAATCAGACGGCATTTGCCGTTGTCACGCTGGTCGGCGCATTTGTTTCTACCCTGACACTGCACCGGCCTAACCGCCGCCCAATCAAACTGAGGCCCCAAGAGGCTTGCGACATGCGAAAACCACCGAGCAAACTCGGCGATCCGACAGAGGAGAAAAGCCCTGCGGTCGCAGCCGAGCCGACGGGCCGGCAGCCAAGCGAAAAGCCCGGTGTGCTCGTGGTTGATGAGGATCATCTCGTGCGGATCATGGTGCAACTGGGCCTGGAGCGAAACGGCTTTGACGTTTGGTTAGCCCGCAGTGGCCAGGAAGCGATCGATCTATATCGTCGGCACCTGAAAGAAATTAAAGTCGTGCTGCTCGATGTCCGCACGAGCGGTTTAGGCGGTCTTCAGACATTGGAGGTCTTGCAGAACTTAATCCCGAAGTCCCGACCTGTTTGATGAACGGCGACACCGGCCCTGGCAAGCCAGAAGAACTACTTCAGCACGGCGCCGCGTATGTCATCGCCAAGCCGTTCCTTCTGGACGAACTCGCGAACATTCTCCGGCTGATGGCGAAGGGCGTGCCCGCCGACCTTCTCCCACCGGCAGGGCATGGCAAGGATGAACCGGGCAAGTACTCGTACCGAGGGGACGACAATGCCAATGATCCTTGTGGTGGATGACGAAGGCAACACTTCGGGAGGCGCCTTGCGGGGCCTCTGCCACGCGCGGGTTTTTCCTTTTTCTCCGTGTAGCATTTCGGCTGATCAGACCATCGAAAGGGGTGATTTATGAATCTTATCGTCCTGATACTCGTCGTGATCTTGATTCTCTCCGTGCTCATTATTCTGTTCCTTACAGGGCGTTTATACCCGCGATTGAATTTTCGCCCAAGCGGCACAAGAAGTGCGGCTAAATCGACACCCCAAGAAGTGGAACGGTTATGGATAGCGGTGGAAATCGCTGAGAACACTTTGGGTGTTCTCTAGTTCGGTTTTCTCCGCAATCTCTGGTTAAAGGGAGTCACCATCATGAGTAGTGGCAAGACAGACGAGGTGAAAGGCAGAATCAAGGAAGCCGCCGGCGTTTTGACCGGCAATGACAAGCTGCGCGGCGGAAGGCAAGACCGACCAGGCGGTCGGCAAGGTCAAGCAAGTCGCGGAGAAAGCCATCGACAAAGTCGAGCAAGCCGCGAAAAAAGTGTGCGAGTGAACGTACAACAGCATTTTTATAGGGCACATCCCATGGCAAAGAAACTGAAACAGCCTGCCGACAAACAGCAGCCCCAGGTCCCAACGCAGCGGGAAGCAGCGGTCGAACAGGACCGCCAAGCGGTCAAGCAACAAGAGTGCGACAACCCTACAGAAGTCCTGAAGCGCGCTCTCCGCTCCGACCATAGTCAGGATGCGGACCGGCACAACAAGACCAGGCACGTGCAATCGGAAAAGTAAGAAACGCGGCCAGCGAGGGGATTTTCGATCTGTCAGACGAGCTGTAGGACCACAAGGAGCGAAATCATGACCAAACCCGACAAACATGCAACCCAGGAAAACGCTGCACCCAGCACCTCCGCAATAGCCGCTGTGGCACGCAGCCAAAGCAACCCGATTGCCAAGTCCATTTCAGACGAGGACATCCGGCTTTGTGCCTACCAGAAATGGGAAGCTGCTGGAAAACCGACCGGGGACGGTGTCCAGTTCTGGCTGGAAGCAGAGCAATCCCTCCAGACAGATGAGAATGAAAAGTCCGTGCAGCGGGACGGCCGGCATGGGCGCCGCGAGAACGAAAAGCCAGAGGATAGGATCGCGGCCAAGGAAGCCAAAGTAATCGTGGGCAGTCACTACAGGGACAATAATAGGATGTTCCAAACCCACGGTGAACGCGGCCATCGTCACGGCGGTAGTGGGTGATGAAGAATCGAGCTGTGAAAAGCTCGAATTGTGCTCCCGGCCTGGCTCAGAAGTATGCACAGGACGGTTGCATGGCACCGCGGGCCCGTGTGTGATTCGGCGCAATGCAACCCATTTTCCTACCAACATCGATTCGAGCGGTCGTGCATTTTGCACTTTGGCCAAAGGTTGATGTGTCGGGGTAACTTGGCCAGAGTTGAAATAGCAATCGCAAGGCAATGGCATTGATTGACATATGCCGATTCCAACTCTGGCCAATTGGCCACAGTTAGTTGGCCAGAGTAGAAGCGAAAACACCGCGAAGGCCTAATGTGCGTTTTCGGCCTTCCCCATGCCGGGATTCCGAACGGTGAGTTCCGGGCTGCCGTTGGGCCAACTCCTTCATATCGCATGAATCAACCCGCAGGACACACACCGCGTGCGTTTTCGCTCATGAGCACTGCAGCTCCTGACGAATTTCCTGTCGGGCTCATCGGCGCCCGCTAGCCGTTTGCACGACACAAGCCTTAAAGCAACCAGGGCTTGTAATATCCGCTTTGGTTTTTTGCATTCGGCATGAGAAGTGCCAAACGACTGATCGTGGCGTGGCGAGCTATTCTCGGCAGCATTTGTTACCGGTCCTAGAAATTTGAAAGAGGCGATTTATGGGTTTGATCTTACTGATCATCTTGATCCTGCTTCTCTTGGGCGCCTTTTCCTCGGTGGGGTTACAACCAGAATTGGGGTTATGGTCCAAGCGGCGGCTTGGGGCTAGTAGTGGTGATCGTCATCATCCTCCTGCTTTTGGGGCACATCCCATCTGGCTTCTAATGTCGAGCTCTTCCACGTGCATCAGTTAAGTCGCCGCCGGCGATTCCAAATAAAAAGGAGACAAGTCATGTTGCACTTGCGAGAAATCGAACAGGCCATCCTGGCAAACGGTCGGGTTGATGGCAATGAATTGGAGACGCTACGAACGCAGCTATACGCTGGCGGCCCGATCGCACGTCAGACAGCCGACTTCCTTGTGGAGCTGCACAAGCGGGTTCGACACCGCACGCCTGCCTGGGAGAAGTTTTTCTACCAGGCCATCAAGGACCACATTCTGACTCACGGCCGGATCAACCCTGAGGAAACTGCCTGGCTCCGGCGGATGCTCTTTGCCGACGGTAAGTTCCAGGACGAAGAGCGCAAATTTCTTCACGAACTCAAGGGCGAGGCCAAAGAGGTTAGCCCAGAGTTTGAAGCGCTATTCAAGGAAAGCATGAAACAGCCGCAGGAACAGCACACGTGCGGATAACCGATAGCCTTCGGCTACGCATGCGGAATTGCCAACGGCAATGGATTGGACCTGTTCCAGATCGGATGCTGGAACAACACCTGGCGGAGGATGGATCTTGCGCATCACGATTCCAACGACGGGCTCCCGTGGCGACGTGGAGCCTTATATCGCCCTCGGCGCGGCCCTACGTGCGAGAGGCCATGATGTCTGTTTGGCAACGCACGCGGACTTCGAAAGTATCATCCGGGGGCACGGATTGGAGTTTCAATCATTAATATCGAGCGGTCAGGTCCTCCAGGCGAGCGATACTGCGGATCGCATGGAGCATGCCGGCAGCAATGGATGGACGTTCTTGCGTGAATTTGCGCGACTGCGTCGGCCACTTCTAAACGATCTGATGCACCGCTGCTGGGAAGCCTGCCGTGGAGCTGACGTGATCCTTTCCACTAGCAGCGAGTTCCTCTTGGCTGAGGCAGTGGCGGAGCGGGAACATCTGCCCGTCGTGTGGACCTCGACGATGCCTCTGGCGCCGAGCCGGCTGCAGCCAAGTTGCTTGTTCCCCCTTTTGCCCGGCTGGGTCCCCGGTTTGAGCGCGTACAATTTATTGACGCACGCCTTCACCGGCTGGGGCCTGTGGTTGTTGCTCGGACCGGCGCTTAATCGGGCGCGACGCGACGTGCTGGGTCTGCCGCCGGTCCCACCCTACGGCCCGATCTCATCCTTCCTGGCTCCGCGTTTGTGTCTGGATTGTTATAGTGCCCATGTCGCGCACCCCACCGCCGGATTGGAAAGTCTCTCATCATGTAACGGGCTACTGGTTCCTCAACGCCGACCCCGACTGGAAGCCGCCTCCGGGACTGGTCGATTTCCTCGCCGCTGGTCCGCCTCCAATCTGTATTGGGTTCGGCAGCATGCACAATCGCGATGCTGCCCGCGTCACGGACATCGTTATCAAAGCGTTAGATCGATCCGGGCAGCGCGGCGTGCTGCTGACCGGCTGGGAGGGCCTGGAGTCCGTACCTGCGACAGAACGCTTGTATTGTGCTGCTGCAGTGCCGCACGCTTGGCTATTTCCGCAGATCGCTGGAGTGGTTCACCATGGCGGAGCCGGCACCACTGCGGCAGGATTGCGCCGGAGTCCCCTCACTGTTGGTTCCGTTCATGGCCGATCAGCCATTCTGGGGACGACGAGTGCATGCCCTTGGTGTTGGCCCGAAACCGATTCCGCGCCGCCAGCTTAGCGTTCGGAAATTGGTCGACGGCATCCGCCGCATGGTCACCGATCAAGACATGCGTCGCCGAGCCGCCGAACTGGGCGGACGCATCCGCGCGGAAGATGGGGTCGGCCGAGCGGCAGACCTGCTGGAGCTGCATTTTCGTCGCGGAATGCGCGATACTGCGAGCCCAAGTAGCTGGGTGGCCCTGCACTCATTCGCGGGTGAACCGCGTTTCGCCCGATCAGGTTCGGCGGCTTGAGCGAGTGTTTCGAGCCGACATGTGGAAACGAGGCAATCCTTGGCAATTTCGCCTACTACGGTACTGCCCAAGCATTTCCCGCGCAGTCCCCACGAGCAGGCTATCCACGTCTCACCGCTGGTTATCGAAGCCGCCGCCAATGAACCTGAGGCGGTGTTGCAGAAACTGCACACCTCAAAAGAGGGCCTTTTGACTGCGGAGGCTCAGCGGCGCCTGCAAGAAGCCGCGCAAATATCGTGGCGCGTGAAGAGCGTCATCCACGCATTCATCTGCTGGGCAAAGCCCTCATCAACCCGCTCGTGATCTTGTTGCTTGTGCTCGCCATTTCCTCGTTCGTCACGGGCGATTTCCGGGCCGGCAGCGTGATTCTTCTGATGGTTATCCTCGGTGTCGTTCTCCGCTTCGTTCAAGAGGCCCGGGCCGATTCCGCCGCCGCCAAGCTCCGTGCCATGATCAGCGTCCATGCAACGGTGCGTCGCGACGGCCGGCCCCAAGAAGTGCCGATCGGGACTTTGGTTCCCGGCGACGTAGTTGAACTCTGTGCGGGGGACATGATCCCGGCCGACGTGCGGCTCCTATCCTGTAAGGACCTCTTCCTCATCCAGTCTAGCCTGACCGGGGAGGCGTTTCCCGTCGAGAAATTTGCGGCCCGCGAAGAAGCGAGCGGGCGGGCTCCTCTGGAATTTACCAACATCTGCTACCTGGGCACCAGCGTCGAGAGCGGCGCCGCCACGGCGATCGTCGTTGCCACCGGCCTAACCACCTACCTCGGAGGAATGTCCAAATGCATCGTGGAGCAGCCGGCCCCTACCAGCTTTGACAAGGGCATGACCAAATTTACCTGGCTGATGATCTATTTCATCCTCGTCATGGTTCCCCTGGTCTTTGTCATCAATGGGCTGACCAAGCAGGACTGGAAGGGAGCATTCTTCTTTGCCCTGGCGGTGGCGGTCGGACTGACGCCTGAGATGTTGCCGATGATCGTGGCGGTCTGCCTCACCAAGGGCGCCTTGGCCATGTGTCGCAAAAAGGTGATCGTCAAGCGCCTGAACTCGATTCAAAACCTGGGCGCCATGGACTTCCTCTGCACGGACAAGACCGGCACGCTGACTATGGACCAGATCATCCTGGAGAAGCACTGCGACGTGGTGCTCAAACAGGACCCGGAAGTACTGACGCTTGGCCTACCTGAATAGTCATTTCCAGACCGGCTTGAAGAACCTGATGGACCGGGCCATCCTTACCCACACCGAAGTCCATGAACACCCCGCGTTTCCAGAATACGCCAAGGTCGATGAGATCCCATTCGACTTCGCTCGACGCATGATGTCGGTGGTGATCAAAACTCCGGCCAACGCTCATCGGCTCATTTGCAAGGGCGATCCTGAGGAAGTGTACGAGCACTGCAGCAGCTTCGAGCTCGACGGCCAGATCCATCCCATGAACCATGAGATCCCCACAAATCTGAAGGCGGAGTTCGACCAGCTCAGCGCCGACGGCTTCCGGGTCCTCGCGATGGCATATCGCGACGTGGAGCCCAAAGCAGCCTACTCCAAGGACGACGAGAAAGACCTCGTTTTGCGCGGCTACGTGGCCTTCCTCGACCCGCCCAAGGACACGGCCCGAACCGCCATCGCCGCACTCCAGGCCGACGGCATTTCGGTGAAGGTGCTTACTGGAGACAACGAGCTTGTGAGCCGCAAGATTTGCCGGGAGGTCGGCATCCTCACCGACTATGTGCTTCTAGGCAGTCAAGTCGAAGGGATGTCGGACGCTGCATTGACCACTGCCGCCGTCAAGGCGACCCTGCTCGCTCGGCTGTCTCCGGCCCACAAGCAGCGCATCATCAAGAATCTTGCAAGCGGCGGGACATGTCGTTGGATTCTTGGGCGATGGCATCAACGATGCGCCCGCACTCCGAGCCGCCGACGTTGGCATATCCGTGGACACGGCGGTCGATATCGCCAAAGAATCCGCCGATATCATCCTGCTTGAAAAAGACCTGCTCGTGCTAGAGCAGGGCGTTCGGGAAGGGCGGAAGGTTTTCGCCAACATCCTAAAATACATCCGCATGGGAGCCAGCTCCAACTTCGGCAACATGTTCAGCGTTGTGGGAGCAAGCATCTTCCTCCCATTCATCCCCATGGCGCCTCTCCAGATCCTGACTAACAATCTGCTCTACGATTTCTCTCAAGTTCCCATCCCGGCGGATAATGTGGACCCGGAACAAATCGCCGGGCCACGCCCTTGGTCGATGGGCACCATCTCCCGATTCATCCTGTTCATCGGCCCGTGCAGCTCCCTTTTCGACTATACCACGTTCTTCTTGATGCTCTACGTGTTCGGATGCTGGGACCCGGCCCGCGAATCGCTCTTCCAGACCGGCTGGTTCGTTGAGTCGCTCTTGACTCAGACCCTGATCATTCACATCATCCGCACGAACCGCATTCCCTTCTTGCAGAGCTGGGCGAGTTGGCCGCTCATCGTGACCTCCACAATCATCATGATCGTTGGCGCCTGGTTGCCATTTTCGCCTGTGGGACCGGCGTTCGGCTTCACGCCGCTGCCCGGGCTCTATTGGCCCTTCCTCGCGGTGACAATATTCGGGTACGTCTTACTGACGCAGATCGTCAAGAGCTGGCTCTTTCGGAAGAACTGGGTTACACAATAACCAGATTACCATCGGCAATTCCGGATTGGCTTCCGCGCTCAGCCGGGCATCGTCGATTCGGCCGTGATGCCTGCCACATGCTCCCGGTGCAATGACGGGGTTCATGTCCACTTCACTAATCTCGGGTAGCTCTTCGACAAGGCGGGAGAGCCTTAAGAGTGCCTCCTCGAAGTCTTCGATATTTATGGGTGGATGGCCCCTGTAGCCATGCAGCAATCGGTAGCCGCGAATCGATTGGACCATTTCGGCGGCGTCGCGGTCTGTCAAAGAAGTCACGCGAAAACTGACGTCCGCCAGAATCTCGACATGAACGGCACCTCCAGCCACGCTCAGTCTTACCTTCTAGCAGCGGGCGGATGATAATCTGAAAGGGCGCCTCTTGATACAGCCACTCGCAGAGCATTGAGCACGGCGAGGACGTCGACAGCTTCTTGCACAATGGCGCCGGCCACGGGTGGCAGGTAACCTGCGGCGGCGATGAACATGCCGACCAGGCTCAGTACCATTCCGCCAACCGCACTCTGTAGTGCGATGGTCCGTAATCGCCGGCTCACATGCAACAATTCATCGACTCTCTGGAGCGACGTGTCCAAGATCACCGCTCCAGCCGCTTCGGCGGCGATGTCGCTGTTCTGGCCAAAAGCAATGCCGACAGTGGCGGCCGCCAGGGCAGGCGCATCATTGATGCCGTCCCCCAAGAATAGTGTGTCTGTCCGTTCCGTCTCTCGACGAACGATTTCCAGCTTCTGTTCCGGCGTTTGCCCGGCATAAACATCCTGGATGCCGACCTGTTCTGCCAGGTAGCGCACTTCCGATTCTCGATCCCCCGAAACGAGAAGCACGCGCCGGAATCCATGCCGGGCCCTAGATGTTGGATAAATGACGCTCCATCGGCGCACGGTTCATCCCGAAAGCGCATGGTAGCCGCATAATGGTCATCGATTAAAATCACGCACTCCAAGCCGCCCCGTGTGGAGGGAAGTTCGTTCGCTAGCTCTGGCCTTTGTGCCACGATTTTCTTCCGGCTGGTGACTTGGATAACCTGTCCTGCCACGGCCCCCCGAAGCCCCTCGCCAGGCCGCTCGCTGACTGAAGCAGCTTCTCGCAGCATCAGGTTCGCCTTCCGCGCCGCCTCGACGATTGCAGCCGACAGCGGATGCTTCGAGTAGCGCTCCAAGCTTGCGACTTGGGCAAGGAGATCCGATTCAACGAAACGCTGTCCGACGACGATTTCCGTCAGCCGTGGTTGGCCGTAAGTGAGTGTGCCTGTTTTGTCAAAAATGGCAGTGCTGCATTTGGCGACCCGTTCGAGCACCGCAGGGTCCTTGATGATGATGCCGCGACGGGCTGAGAGAGATGGCGCCAATGATCGCAACCGGAATGGCGATGATCAGTGGACACGGCGTCGCCACCACCAATACAGCTAGGAAGCGCATCGGCTCGCCGCTCGCAAGCCAAGCGATCGTGGCAAACGCTACAGCCACCGGAGTATAAAAGGCGCCCAGGTTGTCACCCATTCTGCGAAGGCGCGGACGCTGCTGCTCGGATTCACGCATCACCTGCATGATCTTGGCATAGCGAGAATCACGCGCCCTTTTTTCCGCCTGGATGGTGAGGACGGCTTCGCCGTTGATCGATCCCGACAATACCGCGGACCCGGGAGCCTTGGATATCTTGAAGGGTTCACCTGTGAGGTACGACTCATCCATCACACCGCTTCCATCCACTACCGTGCCATCAACCGTGCAGCTTTCATTGGGAAACACCACTACCGTGTCCCCAATGGCAATGCTTTCAAGAGAAACGTCGTGGATGTCACCTCCAAGTTTGCGATGCGCCAGGGATGGCATGCGCTTCGAGAGAGCTTCGAGCACTGACGAGGCATTTCGCAGGGCATAGGCTTCGAGAGCCTGCCCACCTGACAACATGAGGACAACGATTGTGCCTGCCAAGTATTCCCCGAGGGCGACGGACGTGACGATTGAAATGCCGGCCAAAAGGTCCGAGCTGAACTCTCGTCTCAACAGCTTGATGACCAGACTGAAGACAAGTGGGACACCGCCGAGGAATCAGCGCGGCGATTAACGGAAGCGTATTTATCTGAAGGCCAAATACCTCGATCTTGTTTGCCAGGCAGAATCGCAAAAGGAGGTGCACGCAGATGGCCGTACCGGTCAAACCTGCGATTACGCCCTGTTGACGGCTCATCCCGGACGTGCCGGGGGTGTGTCACTAGCTCTCGCCCTGCCACTCTGTGGTGAATCGAGGCTCATGAGTGACGACGCTGGAACGCAAGTCTAGTGCCAGAGCCGGATGTTACAGACGATTCTTGCAACCGTGGGCATCAATGGTGTTGTCTCAGCCCAGAGGATTTGGAAGTTTCTTTGCCAAAACCGGTCACGAAAACCCTTGTCCTTTCGAGATTCAGATGGGCCGCGACTCGCTGCGTGATCGCCAAAAGTGATCTGAACGGATGAGAGATGAATTGTGCCGAAACGCCCCTAATGTGCGATCGAGCACACCTCGACGCCCAATCTGACGATTCCTTCCACAAGGCTGCAGAAATGTGGTCATTTCCTCGTTTTCATTTCGATCTTTAGTGATTCTTTTTTTTCGGCATTTAGTTTGCTTTCCAAACTTCCCGCACTCGAAGTAGTTCCTCGCTAGCCAAAAAATTGGGCAGTTCGAATCGCTTCAATCAAGGAGGATGTGCCATGTTGGTTCTCAGTCGGAAAGTCGGAGAAGTGATCGTGATCGATGGCGGCGTGACTGTCACGGTTCTGGAAATGAAAGGGCAACGCGTTCGTCTTGGCATTGGGGCGCCGCGAGAGCGTTTCCATTTTGCGACAAGAGCTATGCTTTGATCCCGCAAACGGGGCTGGCGTTTCCGAACAAACGAATGACCCGTGTGACGACCCCACGGACTGGTGTGAGCGGAAAAGCCACGGATGAACAGGATCGTTCCATGTTTCGCACATTACTCGTGCCCCTAGATGGATCCGACTTCGCAGAACACGCACTACCCTTGGCGGTAAGCATTGCTCGTCAGGCCGATGCTGCTCTCCAAATCGTCCGGGCGCACTCACCTGTTGCCATGCTTTCAGTTGAAAGTGAATTCGACGTCGATCAGCGCCTGGACACCAAAATTCAAGAAAACGAGACCGCTTACCTCGATGAAATGGTCAACAAACTAAGGAAGATTGTCCCCGTACAAATAGGCAGCGTCCTTGTGAACAGCTTCGCCGCCGACGCCCTGCACGAGCGGGCAGTCACGGCAGGTGCGGATCTGGTGGTGATGGCGACGCACGGACGTAATGGCATGAGTCGGTTCTGGTTGGGCAGTATTGCCGATGCTCTGATTCGCCGCCTTCCGATGCCGATTCTCCTGGTGCGACCGCAAGAAGAGAAGCCGAAATTGACTGATGAGATCACCATACGACGAATTTTGATCGCCCTGGACGGGTCGGAACTGGCCGAACAGATCCTGACGCCTGCGATCGAACTGGGAAGCCTGACGCGACCCGAGTTCACCCTAGTACGAGTTGTCAAGCCACCTTTGCTTCCCATGGAAGAATACGGCGAGCCAGTCTTGGACCAACTCGAACATCGCGACCCAATTGTATCTAGATCGCATCGCAGAGAAATTCCGGGATCGATCGCTTGCGCGTGAAAACGTGTGTCGTGCTCAACCAATCGAGCTGCATTCGCCATTTTGGAGGAGGCCCGCGCTCACAAGGCTCAACTAATCGCCCTGGGAACGCATGGTCGCGGCGGTCTGGGTCGAATGTTGTTGGGGAGTGTCGCTGACAAGGTTGTCCGTGGCGCTTGGTTCCTGTGCTTGTACAGCGGCCAGCGCAAAGAGCTCTCTGGCCTAGACATGGTAGCGAAACCGATCTCCTGATCGGCCCTAATACTCCATGAAACGCCCTTGCAAGAAAGGAAGTGCGAACATGAACGGCCCCATTATTGTTCCCCTTGATGGATCGAGGTTCGGAGAACACGCCCTGCCCTATGCTCTGAAAATCGCCAACAAGGCGGGAGTTCCCATCCATGTGGTCCATGTGCACGAAACTCCCATGCCGGTCTATTCGCCTCAAATGGCGGTTCTCGAAGGGCCACTCGATCCAGCCATGCGCAGCCGCAAGGAAGAATACCTGGAGAAGTTAGCAGACGAGTTGCGATCGCGAACAACTGTGCCGGTCAAGTTTGTTTTGCACCAAGGGGCCGCCGTTGAGTCCTTGGTTGATTACTCCCAGCAAGTGAGCGCCGGTATGATCGTGATGACGACGCACGGACGAGGCGCTTTTGGCCGCTTCTGGCTGGGAAGCGTCGCCGACCGGCTGATTCGCCACGCTCCGATCCCCGTCTTTCTGGTTCACGGCTCGAAGGAACCGGTAGATTTGGACAGAAAAATCGCTCTCAAGAAAATGTTAGCGCCGCTGACGGCTCCCCGCTCGCCGAGCAGGTATTGCAACCGGCGCTGGATTTGGCCAACCTGCTTGATTCGCAGTGTGAACTATTCCGAGCGTTTCAGGAAATGATGACTTTTGATTCCTATCCTCCCTTCATACCGGCAGAAGCCTTTGACACCAGGCCGCGGGAACAACTGCAAAAGCTCACCGCCAAAGAACGTTCCATTATCGAAGACCTTAGAAATGACGCGAAGCAGTACCTCGAAAGGGTTGCTTCGTCCTTACGCAGCCAAGGAAAGACTATCGAAACTGTGGCGCGAGACAGTTTCCATCCCGCAGACGGGATTTTGGAGGAAGTTCAAAAGAGCAACGCAGATTGGATCGCCCTGGCTACCCACGGCCGCGTAGGGCTGCCGAGGCTAATGCTCGGCAGCGTCGCTGATAAAGTGATCCGCGGGGCGACAGTCCCGGTGTTCGTTTATCACCCGATCGAAACTAACTAAGGAGGTTTATCATGACTCGAACTTTAATGGCTAAGGAAAAGAACTCTCTGGACTTTCTGGACAACCTGACTGCGGCGGACTTGATGACTTCGAACCCCGTCTCCATTCGTGGCGACGCCAGCGTCGGGGAAGCAACCGTGCTCTTTTCGGAGCGTGGATTCTCGGGCGCGGCCGTCATTGATGAAGGCGGCAGGCCGATTGGCGTCGTTAGTAGCACCGATCTTCTCGTTCATGACCGCGAGAAAGTCGATTGTGTCTCGATTTGCACGAGCGATTACTACGGGCAGGAATTGCCGGAAAGAGTCGAGAAAGGCGGCCTGCGTGTTGGCTACCAAATCGTTGATGTGGATCGGACCACGGTGAGCAGCGTAATGACACCTGTCGTTTTTTCGGTGGCTCCGGAAAGTTCCGCACGCAAGGTGGTGAAAGAGCTTTTGGCGCTGCACGTCCATCGGTTGTTTGTCGTGGACCGGGCAGGAGTGTTGGTCGGAGTCATCAGTACCCTAGACGTGCTCAAGAGCCTTCTGAAGTAAACTTGAGACCGCGAACAAGCAAGATTTATTGTGTACCTGAACCCAGCAAGCGCACAATTCGTTAGAGAGGTGGAACACTGCTCCGATGAGCGAGATTATGCGGGCCGGCGCGATAATTGTTAATGAGCACTTCAACCTCTCACCCGCACAAGGAAAAAAGACAGAACATGGCGACAATCCACGACTCCCCAAGGGCCGAAAGTTCGCGCATTCGCCGGACTTAGTCGGTTTGGCTTTCTGGGTTTCCTTGGTTTTTTGGGCTTTCTCGGCTTCATCCCCGGCTGCGAACGTTTGTTTGGCTTGTCAGGCCTGTCCGGTTTAGGTGGCTTCTTCGGCTTCACCGGTTTTTACTCCGTTGCCAACTTTATCGAGTGCAGCCATCGCCGAAACGCGAACCATGCCTAATTTGTGATTTACACATCCGCCAGGGGTAGGATTATGCCCGGTTGCCTGCGACGAGCTGCCAACTCTAGTCGAATGATAGGGAGTTCTGCTATCCGTCGTTCAGTTGATGAGGGCGTTTTCCGTCGGAGAGAAACCATTCGATGCGATTTTCTCTTTTCAGAGCGTTGCTGGCTCTCGTTCTTTCCGCTGGGTGCCTCCAGGCGGTCACGGCACAAAACGATGAGAGCCGGCGGTTGGATCAATTAACCAACCGCATCACTCAGCTGGAGTCACGACCGCCTACAAAGACGATCATCGAAGAGCATCAATCTACAGGAGGGGTGCTCTTTCTATTTGGGGTCGTCTGCGCTCTCTCGGCGCAGAACACCAACTGCAACCCATGGCTGTGGTTCTTTCTCGGGATGATCTTTAGCATCATCACGAGATTGGTTTTGCTGGCCAAGAACTCGGAGCACAGAAGGACCCACTGTGATGGGCCACCCAGCTAGGCAGCGCGCCGACTCACCGCGAGCGAATGCAGATCCGGCGTCTAGGAGCGCGGACTGTCCGTTCCGCCGACATAGACTAACGCGGTCGATGAAACCGAAGCACGCCGGCGAACAACCCGGTCACCCGCGGCGGCTGCATGCAACCCCTTCATGTCGCGCGAAGCGAGGAGAGTGGCCTCGGTCAGTAGCAGGGATTGGTTCAGCGGCGACCCGCCTGGAACACTGCTCCAATGAAGTGCAGGGCGCGACGACATCCGCGGCACGACTCACGCCATCGACCCGATGGTCTTGCGGAAGCGCGCGAGGGCGACGCCGAAAAGTACCGTGCCGATCACGGCGAGGGCGAGGAATTGCGGCCAGACGGCACTCAGGCCCGCCCCCGCGGTACAGGATGCCCTGGGCCAGCATCACGAAGTGGGTGGTGGGCGCCGCCAGCATGATCTGCTGCACCCACTCGGGCATGCTCTCGCGCGGGGTCATGCCGCCGGAGAGCATCAGCAAGGGGAGCAGCACCATGATCATCAGCAGGGCGAACTGCGGCATCGTGCGGGCGAAGGTGGCCAGGAACATGCCCAGCGACGTGGCGGCGAACAGGTGCAGCGCCGCGCCGCACAGGAACAGGGGGACCGAACCCTGGATCGGGACCGCCAGCAGGCCCTCGCACGATCAACTTTATGGAGACGGCGGAGGCTGACCAGCACCACCAGCCGCCATCGACCAGACCTTGCTCGTCATGATCTCGAACGGCGTCACCGGCATCACCAGCAGGTGCTCGACCGTGCCGCGCTCGCGCTCGCGGATCAGGGCGGCGCCGGTGAGCAGGACCGACAGGATGGTGATCTGGTCCATCAGCGACATCACGGCGCCGAACCAGGACCGGCTCAGGTTGGGGTTGTAGCGCACCCGCTCCTCGATGTCCACCGGCGAGCTGAAGTTGCTCCGGTAGCGCTGCAGCCACGACTGCACCTCGCCCATCACGATCGTCTGAATGTAGCTGCTGCCGCGAGAACGCCTGCCCGACGCGGGTCGCGTCGGTGTTGAGCTGGATCGTCGGCGACGCGCCCGGCCAGCACGTCCTCCTGGAACCTGGGCGGAATGTTGAGGGCGAAGGTGTCCAGCCCGGCGTCCATCCGGGCGTCCATCTCCTCCCGCGACACCATCTTCGGCGGCAGGAACAGCGGCGGCTGGAAAGCGTTGACGATCCGCTGCGAGAGCGGCGACTGGTCCTCGTCCACGATGGCGATGGGCGCCTTGTGGAGCGTGTCAGGCAACCCGGTCGCGATCGAATAGATCGACGCCGTGAAGGCAATAGACGATCAGCACCAGCATCATCGGGTCGCGGGCCAGGCTCCACAATTCCTTGACGCCCAGGTGCAGGATGTTCTTGGCTCGCATGGCTCAGGCCTCCTGTTTTTTCAAGAACGCCGCGCTCAGCCCAATCAGCACCGGGATGGCGATCAGCAGGGGTATGAAGGACTCGTACAGCCCCGCAAATCCCAGCGCCTTGTTGAAGGTCCCGCGGGAGATCGTGATGTAGTAGGCCGTCGGGTAGACCTCCCCGACCAGACGGCCGAAGCCCTCCAGGGAGGAGACCGGGTCGGTCAGGCCGCAGAAATTGCTTGCGGGGACGAGGGTGAGCACGGCCGTCGCGAACAGCGCCGCCACCTGGGTGCGCGTTAGGGTCGAGATGAGCAGCCCGATCCCGGTGGAGCAGCCGACGTAGAGCAGCGAGCCGACGGCCGCGGCTGCAAAACTCCCCTTCAAATGCACCTTGAAAAGGGTTTCCGCGAGCACATACAGAAGCACGAAATTGAGCAAACCCTAGGATCACGTAGGGGAGCTGTTTGCCCAGCAGGAACTCCAGGCGGGTCGTCGGCGTTACGTAGAAATTGATGATCGAGCCGAGGTCCTTCTCGCGGACCACCGAAAGCGTCGCCAACATCGCCGGGATCAAGAGCAGGAGCAGCGGGATCACCGCCGGCACCATTGCCACCAGGCTCTTGACGTCCGGGTTGTAGCGGTAGCGCAACTCGATGTTGGCGGGTGAAACCAGTTGGCGCTGGCCCACGCCGAGTTGCTGGCGCTGGCCGAGTTGATGCCGGGCGGCGTCCTGGAGCCAGAGGAGGTGCATGCCCTCGCACGTAGCCGCGGATCGTTTCGGCGCGCTGCGGCATGGCGCCGTCGACCCAGACGCCGATCGCCACCGGCTTGAGTTGCCCCCCGCCGGCGCCGGGGCTGGGCGGCCCGCCGGCGTCCGCGGCCGCTAGCAAGCCGTTCAGCCTGCGCTCCACGTCGCGGCCGAAGCCGGGGGGGATCTCGACGACCATGCTGAGTTCCCCCGACCGCATGCGCCGGTCGAGTTCGTCGTAGTCGGCGACCGGCGGCCGCTCGGTGAAGTACCGGCTCGAGCCGGCGATGTTGATCAGCGTAGTCGCGGCTGACGGCCGTCTGGTCGCGGTCCAGCACGGCATAGTTCAGGTGCTCCACGTCCAGGGTGATGCCGTAACCCATGATGATCATCAGGATCACGCTGCCCACGCCGGCCAGCGTCATGCGGATCGGGTCGCGGGTCAGCTCCATCAGCTCGCGGTAGCTGCACGCCAGCATCCGCTGGAGGCTGAACCAGGAGCTGGTTCCGCTCCGGGCGGCGTCGGATTCCGCTGCCGCGCCCGCCTCGACCGGCGCGTTTTCTGCGCCGCCGCCGGCGTGTCGCCCTGGGCCTTTTGGGCGTCTTCCAGGTAGCCGATGAACGCCTCTTCCAGCGTCTTCGCGCGCCGCCTCTCGACCACCCCGGCCGGCGTGTCGACGACCAGCACCTTTCCCGCGCTCATCAGCGAGATGCGGTCGCAGCGCTGGGCCTCGTTGATGAAATGCGTGGTAATGAAAATCGTTACCTTGTCGCGCGGGACAGCTCGACCAGGTGCTCCCAGAAGCCGTCCCGGGCGACCGGGTCCACGCCCGAAGTCGGCTCGTCGAGGATCAGCAGGTCGGGCTGGTGGATCAGCGCCACGGCCAGCTGCAGGCGCTGCCGCTGCCCCAGCGGGAGCGAGTCGGGGAGGGAGTCCATGATCTCGTCGAGGCCGAACCGCGCGGCCGTTTCCAGGTCGCGCCCCGGAATCTCGGCCTTCGGCACGTCAAAGAGCTGGGCGTGCAGGACCAGGTTCTGCCGCACCGTCAGCTCGGAATAGAGCGAGAAGGCCTGCGACATGTAGCCGATCTTGCGGCGGATGTTGATGTCGTTGGCGTCGACCGACTCGCCGAACAACCAGGCCTGCCCCTCGGTGGCCGGCAAGCAGGCCGCACAGCATCTTCATCGTCGTCGATTTGCCGCAGCCGTTGGCGCCGAGGAAGCCGAAGATCTCCCCCCGCTCGATCCGCATACTGACGTGATCGACGGCGACGAAATCGCCGAACTTTTGGGTCAGGCCGTTCGCCTCGATGATCACCTCCTGGTCGCCCGGCGGCGCGGGGGGACCACCAGCTCTTTGTGCCCCTGCCGCATCTCCTCCGGCAAGAGGGCGATGAAGGCCTCCTCCAGGGACCGGGTGCCGGTTCGCGCCGACAGCTCCGCCGGCGTGCCCGTACCAACCACCTTGCCGGCGAACATCGCCACCAGGTGGTCAAAGCGGGCGGCCTCCTCCATGTAAGCGGTCGAGACCAGGACGCTCATGCCCGGCCGGTCGGCCCTGATGCGGTCGACCAGCTCCCAGAACTGGCGGCGCGACAGGGGATCGACGCCGGTGGTCGGCTCGTCGAGGATCAAGAGGTCGGGGTCGTGGATCAGTGCGCAGACCAGACAGAGCTTCTGCTTCATGCCGCCGGACAGCTTGCCGGCCGGCCGGCCGGGGAAGCGCCCTAGCCCGATGCTGTCCAGCAGCTCGGCGATGCGGCGCTTGGCATCGGCACGGCCGAGGCCGAACAGCCGGGCGAAGAAGTCGGCGTTCTCGAAGACCGACAGCGTGGGGTAGAGGTTCTTGCCCAGGCCCTGCGGCATGTAGGCAATGCGGGGACACGCGGCCCGCCGAAAGCCGGCGTCGGCCATGTCGCCGCCGAGGACCTCGACCCGCCCCTGTTGGATGCGGCGGGCGCCGGCGACCAGAGCCATCAGGCTGGACTTGCCCACGCCATCCGGGCCGATCAGCCCGACCATGCAGCCGGCCGGCAGATCGAGGGTGATCGCGTCCAGCGCGTGGGTCTTGCCGTAGCGCAAGCTGACATCGCTAAGGCGAGCCACCGGTGGCGATTGTGCTGGAGCAAGATTTTCCGGTTTAGGAGTGTTCATGGTGCGCTTATGATAAAATCCTAAGAGTTCTGTTCGTCCTACTGCATGGCTTTATTGGCATAGCTGTTTCCGGCAGGCTGATCCGTGAGGATGCGAACGCGAACGCGCTGGCCGAGCCGTAGCTGAGCATGCCCCTCCTGTAGGTCGACCACGCACTCTAGCGCCAGGCCAGTGTTGATGCTGTTTGGCAGTGCGCTAAACTGACGGCGCGGCAGGAACATATCCGAAACGTCGGCGATTGTTCCCTTGGCCAGCAAACTTCCATTGGCCTCGTCCTCCACGTGGACGTCTAGTCCATTTTGCGCACGCCCGGCAAACTCTTGCGAAACTTCCGCCCGGACGATGAGCGCGCCCGCGGGCATCAGCCAGACCGCAGGCCGGGGAGACATCGGACCTAATAAGTCTCCTTCCTGCGCTTGCAGACGCAGCACCAGGCCTGCCGCGGGCGCGCAAAGCAGATATTCCTCCCGTTCGCGATGCGCTCGTTCGAGTTCGATTTGGCTGCGCGTCAACTGGAGCTGCGCCAGTTTTACTTCAAGCTCCGGGTCCACTGCCTTGAGCTCGCTGAGCCTGCTCCGTTCCGCTTTTTCCAAGGCCTTCGCCTCGGCTAGCTGAGCGCGTCCCACGTCTGCCTCAAGGTGGTTGAGCAGGTTCCCTTTCACAAGATCGTCCCTGCGTTCTAGGGCATATTTGGCCTCGAGCACCTTATTCTGTGCCGCTTCCAGGCCTGCTTCCGCCTGGGCCTGCTTTGCCTGATATTGGCTGAGGCCTGATTTGGCCTTGGTGAGCTGCAACTGCGCAGGCCTGAACGGCCAAGGTGGCCTCATCCTCCTGCAACTTGACCAAGTGGTCGTCGAGCTGCACGAGCGGCGTTCCCTGGCAAATGGTTTGCTCGCTCCTTGACAAATACATGAACGACTCGGCCGGCCCGCGCAGGCTGCAACAGCATCTGCCCTTGCTTGCTGTCCACGTAGCCATAGCAAACCAAGCGCGTAGGCGGCCCGGCTGGGAAGGACAGAGCTGAATCCAAAGGCGCCCGAGGCCAGAACAGGACCAAACCTAGGACGGCCAGACCAGTCAGCCCAATAACGGCCACTGTCAAGCCGATTGTTCGCTTCATAATTTCACCAATTTCTCTTCGCGGGCTAGCAGCGAATTGAGGGTTTTCAATTCTGGGTTGTCTGCCGATGCTTCATCGTTCCTCAATGCCCCGTCTTCCATGTGAAGAATCCGGTCGGCGAATGGCATGACCCGCGGGTCGTGAGAGACGACCAACACGGTGCAGTGTCGCTCATGCGCCGCCTGACTCAGAATCTCCATCACTTGCTTGCCATGTTCCCAGTCCAGGGCACTGGTAGGTTCGTCGGCGAAAAACAAATCGGGATTCTTGATGAAGGCCCGCGCTATGGCTACGCGCTGCTGTTCCCCGCCGGACAATTGCTGTGGGACTAGTTCCGCTTTGCGTCCCAAATTCATGAGTTTGAGGATACTTTCAGTGCGTTGCGCCGCCTCGTCCGGCGTCGCTCCGTCTCCCCAGCGCAGGACCATCTCCAGCTGTTCGCGCACGGTGAGGGTCGGAAACAGGTGAAACCCTTGGAAAATGAAGCCCACGTGATGTCGGCGAAACTCGCGCCGCTCGTCCAAGGAGAGGGCATAGAGGTCGCGATTACCGACCAAGACCTGTCCGCTGGTTGGCGGCAGCAGTCCGGACAAAACCGCCAATAGAGTGGTCTTACCGCAACCGGATGGTCCGATAGCCAGAGTCAACTGCCCCGGCATGAGTTCGAGAGAAACGTTGCGTAGCGCATAGGTCTCGGTTTCCCCACTGCCGAAGATCTGCACCAAGCGGCGAGCTGCAAGTGTGGGAATATCCATGGCGGCGTGTTCCTGGTTCAGCGAAGTAGTTTGGCCGGCTCGATATTGCGCAGCGGCCGCAAGGATGACAAACCTGCCAGTATGGCCATGGCGAGTGTTAGGGCGAAGGTAAACGTTAGCACCTCGGCCGAGAGGATCACCTGTGTCCGCACCCATAAAGCCGCTCGGGCCAGGGCCACCGTGCAAGGCAACGCCATGAGGACACCGCCCACGCCCAGCCAGACTGCCTGAGCCAGCACGAGACGCATCACGCGTCGGCGCGGAATGCCCAAGGCATCCAGCACTGCAAATTCCTTGGACTGAGCGAGTACGGCGGCATAGAGCGTTTCACTGGTAACCGCCAGGCCTACCAGCAGCGCCAGTACCATGGTGCAGATCAAAACCGTGCCGCCTCGCGAACGAAACAACCAATATCGCTGTACTTGGAACGAGAGGCTGCTGCTCGAATAAACAGCCATATCTGGATATTCCTGACGCAGACGCGCCACCACGGGCTCCACATCCCGGGGGTCGCGACATCGTGCTACGAGACAGGTGGCCATGTCTGGGAATTCCAGCGCCTGCGGAGCCAACATGCGAAAAGTGTCTTGCGAACAGAAAATGTAGACAAAGGCGAAGCCGTGAAACCCGTGCAAGTGGCCAGCCAGACGAACCGGCTGCCCGTTGATCTCCCCTGATTCATAACTTTCCCCTTGGAGACCGAACGAGGCGAATTCCCACGCATCGACGACGACCGTTCCGGGCTCAGCCAAGGCGGCGCGCAAATCTGGAGTCAGAACGTTCAGCGCGCCCAGGCTATCGTCATCGAGCCGTAGGCCGATGATCATACATAGCTCGGATTCGCCCCGCGGTGGAGTGCGCCACCGGCCCATTGCCGTCATGTAGTCTTCGGAACGCACGATTTCCGGTTGCGAATCCAGCCGGGCCTGCCAGGCGAGCGGGAAATGATACGTCTGGTGCAGGCTGGCGCTTCCGGCGGCAAAACCCAGATATCTGCCCTGCAGTGATCGATTGGCGCTGAGGTGGTCCGCACCAAGCCCATAACGAGACCGCACTGCACGGCAATAAGACAGCGCTGAGGCTAATGGCTAGCAGCGCAGGCAAGAAACGCCGGCGATCCCGCAATAGCATCCGAATGGAGTAGGGAATTCTTCAGGAGGCGCATCTTGGGAATCAGCAATTCCCTTAAATCACTGACTGGCATTTGATCTCCCTTCGGTCGGTGACTCAAAAAGCAAACGCAGTGCCAGCGCGACAGTTTTGGCGACAGTTCTCGCTCAACGCGATCCGAGGACCTGCACCCGGATGCGCAAGTGATAGCTTTGTTGTCTGTTAGAAATCCGATGCGTTGAGCGAAAAGTGTCGTTTCGAGCTGGCACTGGCAACTTACATTGGCTGACCGGCAGTCCAAAGGGGTTTCACGAATTGGCATTTGATTAGGGAATCGCGTCAAAGAGGCTCATCGTGTGCATTATCGCACACCGCGAACGAGGCCGACTACGGAGCGCGAGCGGACGACGTAGGACGAACACCGGAGGCAAGCCCTATCCCTTGATTCTGGAAAGTCGTCCGGGCTGCTCAGCCCGGTGTCGAAAGCCAGCCGCCATTCGCCGGCCCCACCCTCCTGAATCTCGAAAGTCCTATCGCTCTCCGACGCATTGATCATCACGTAAAGATCGGCGTCCTGTTGCGAGGCGCCGTGCAGGTAATAGGCCAGCGTGCGGGAATCCGGCCCCATGTCCACCGTGGGGCCCGTACCATACCAGCGGACGTCCTCGCGCCAGAAACCGGCTGCGGCCCAGGGAAGGGTGAGCCTTGCGGAAGCCGATCATGCAGCGGAAGAACCGAAACACGTCCTGGTTGACCCGAAGCCGGTCCCAGTCGAGCCAGCTGGTTGTGTTGTCCTGGTTGTAAGGGTTGTTGTTCCCGCCCTGGGTCTGCAAGAACTCGTCGCCCGCGCGGAACATCGGCGTCCCGTTCGCCAGCAAGAGTAAGCAGCAGAAGTTCTTTGCCTGTCGCTTCCGCAACTCCAACACGCACGCCGGGGCCCCCTCGTCCCCTTCCCAGCCGCAGTTCCAACTGAAGTTCTCCTCGGGACCGTCCGTGTTGTTGTGGCCGTTGGCCTGGTTGTGCTTCCGGTTGTACGCGACCAAGTCGTACAGGGTGAACCCGTCGTGACAGGTGAGGTAGTTGACGCTCTGGAACGGGTGAAAGGCGTTCGCCCGGTCGTCCGGGAAAAGGTCGTCGCTGCCGTAGAGCCGCTGCATGAGGGCCGGCACCAGACCGGCGTCGCCGCGTACGAAGCGGCGGACGTCGTCCCGGAAACGGCCGTTCCACTGCAGACAACCCTTGATGGGGAACGAGCGCCGAGTTGGTACGCCCCCCCGGCGTCCCAAGGTTCCACGATGAGGCGGGCGTGAAGGCGGCCCGGGGACAAGGTCGATTGGGTGCCCCCAGTTCAGGGAACCGTCGTCGTGCCGAGTCAGGATGGAGGCCAGGTCGAACCGGAACCCATCGACGTGCATTTCCTCGAACCAGAAGCGCGTGCTGTCCAACAGCAGCCTGGCGACGGCAGGCTCGGAGCAACGCAGCGAATTGCCGGTCCCGGAGAAGTTCCGCATAGGGCTTTTCGGGGTTGCCGGACAGCATGTAGTAGGTGCCATTGTCGATTCCCTTGAAGCTGTAAACCGGCCCGCGCTGGTCCCCTTCGGCCGTGTGGTTGTAGACCACATCCAAGATGACTTCGATGTCCGCGGCGTGAGCGCCTTGACCATGGCGCGGAATTCGTGGTGCTGTTCGTCTCCGGCGGCTGCCGTAGCCGTGGTGGGGGGCGAAAAAGTTCAGGGGCATGTACCCCCAGCAGCTCTCCTCCTGCGGGTCGAACTGGAGGACGGGCATCAGTTCCACCGCGGTGACGCCCAAGTCTTTTAGGTAGGGAATCTTGTCGATCACCCCCGCGTAGGTGCCGCGCCGGTCCGGACTCACGCCGGAGTTCGGGTTGTTCGTGAACCCGCGGACATGCAGTTCGTAGAGGATCGTGTCCGACTGATGCCGGGGTCGTGGGTCGTCGCCCCAGTCGAACGGCTGGCCGTCGCCGGCGAGCAGGCCCAGGGGCGCCTTGCCGGCGTTGGACCCCGGACGCATCGCCGCCGCCCGCTCGAAAGCCGGGGGGAAGAAGACCGCCTTGGCGTAGGGATCGAGCAGAACCTTGTCCGGGTCAAAGCAGTGCCACTGCCGGCCACCCTGCGGTGGGGGCCGGCCACCGAATAGGCGTAGTAGCGAGCGCCGCGGAGGAGGGCCAGGGGTACCCGGCAGTGCCAGATCCTTCCGGATTTGTTGCGGAGGTAATCGAAGTGGTAGCAGAAAACGGGATTGACAAGATCGGCTTCCGCATAGAGCAGCAGGGTAATTTCCTCCGCGCCTCGGAGTAGAGGGCGAAGTTCCACGCCGAGTCTTTCTCGACCCAGCTGGCGCCCAGGGGAAAAGGAGAGCCTTCAGCCGTAGTCCAGTTCGTCATCAGCCCCTCTTGCATGGCGAATTCTCACGGATTACTGCTCCAGTGTTGCAATCCAGAAACTCCACCTCATCTCCACGACCCCAGTCCAGCCATGCGGCCGAGCCGTCCGCAAGGTGGCCGGGGTTGACGATCAGGGTGCTGGCGATCCGTTGCAGGCCGCGCCGCTCGGTTGGGCCGGAGACGACACACAGGTTCGGCCGTAGCCAGTCGATCAGATCACCGACGATGACGTTCCCTTCCAGCCCTCCGAGAGGGCCGGGCGGCGGCTCCGGGAGCAGCAGCACCTTTCGCGGCTTTTCCGAGGCACGCAAGGCAGCGAAGAAATACTGGGCCTTGGCCCGGCAGTAGGAGTCTTCGCGCATCAGGGCCGGTTCGGCGATGGCCGCACCCAGGCCGCAGACCGCCAGGTCGTGGGTCTCCACGAGGGTGGCATGCACCAGATGCACGCTGGGGAATTCCAGCTCGATGGCCATCGCCAGTCGGCAAAACTGGTCCTCCGGCACAAAGTTGGGTTCGTGAATCACGGCACAGAAGACCTTGAGGGCCGCGAGGGCGGCGCCGAATTCGAAGGCGAACCGCTCGTCCTCTGGGGTCAGGCCCCAGAGGCTCGTGGAGCAAGGAACCTTCGAACGTTGCGGACTGAGGATGCCGCCCGCGAAAAGGACCGCCTCCGGCCGTCGGTCGAAGGCGAGGCGGCGCAGCCCTTCGATGGCGGTCTTCTTGCCGTAGACGCCGCTGCACAACAGGAGCTGTCTCATGAATCTCTCCCGTCTCGGGTTACGCACCGTTCACCTGTCCGGCTTACTCTCATGGCGAAGCTTATCGCCGGCCCGCTGGAGTATGCGACCGAGGGCCTGGAAGAGCGCCCCGCATGCCCTGCCCCATGCTGGCGCCGGCCCGGAAGCCCTCCCGGGCGAAGGCTTCCGGATGCTCTCGGATGGTGTCATTGAGCCCCTTGAGCTCCGTCCTGAGATTTTCCGCGACGCGGTCGATGTGCTTCCTGGCAGCGCCGACCTGGGCGGCGGTCAACGTCTTACAGGCCGTTATCTCTCGGTCGACCGTCTCCGTGAACAGGTCGTGAACCCCCAGCATATTGTCGCTGAAGCGCCTGAGATCCTCAGTCGTATAGTGCCGGAAGGACTTGGCCGCCTCCTCGAGGGCCAGCCGACCAGCCAGCGCCGTCTGCGATAGCCCGTCTCCCAGGGCATCGACCACCTGCCGGAGGACGTTTTCGCGGTCGTCAGCCTCCGCCCGGGCGAGCCCCGCCTGCGCCCATCCATGACCGCCCCGATCAGCCCGATGAGCCCCTCTCCAGATTGTTGGGACTGGCAGGCGTTCTGCGTAACAACTGCCGCCAGCCGGGGACGGACGTCCGCCCTGCTGGTGACGATTTCCTCGGCCTGGGCCTTGACGGCCGCGTTCAGGTCGGTTGTGGTGGTGCTCATGGCAAACTCCTCCGTTATGGTGTCTCCGAAAAATCACAATGCTTGTTCGTTCAGCAGAGCTAGGGTGTGCGCGACTCGTTCCACCGCGGAGCGACCTTCCTCGATCGCTTCCTTGGCCCGATGAAAGTCGAGCAACCGAATGTGGGCCAGCCGCGGCGCCACCAGCACATCTGGCGGCTCGCCCGCCATGCGGCCTGCGACGATCCGAACCTGCATGATGTTGAGACTGGAGGCCACGACCTCGGGTAGGGTTGGCATCGCCGGCTGGTCGGGTGGCTGCCCTGAAACAGGTACGCCCACTTTGTCTTGTAGTTTGCGGATCCAGTCGCCGACGACGCCAGCCAACCCCTCGGCCGGAGGACCGCGTGCAAGTGACGGCCCAGGATATCCGAGCCGAGATCGACGGCGATCACTGTGTCGGCGCCCGAGGCGCACGCCAGGACACGGGCACGGGGTTGACGAGCCCGCCGTCCACCAGCAGCATGCCCTCGCGCAGCACCGGCGCGAATAACCCGGGAACGGAGATGGAGGCACGCACCGCGTCGAGCGTCGAGCCGTGGCGCAGCCAGATTTCCGCCCCGGTCTGTAGCGCTGTCGCCACGGCGGCGAACGGCATCGTCAACTCCTCGACCGAGCGGTCGGCGAAATTGCGCCTAAAGAAATCTATCAGCCGCTGGCCATTGAACAGGCCGCTCCGCAAGTTTACGTCCATGAGCCCGACCACGTCGGGGACTTTCAACCCCAGCACCCACCCCTCGAAGCGATCAAGTTCGCCGGCCGCGTAGGCAGCGCCGATCAGCGCCCGATGGATGTGCCGCACACGATATCCGGACGAATGCCCGCCTGTTCCAGAGCGCGGATCACCCCGATGTGTGCCCAGCCGCGCGGAGCCGCTGCCCAGCGCAAGCCCCACCCGTGGTTTGTAGTCGCGTCGTCATGTGCTCACTCCGGAAGCTTCACCTGCAAATTGGCGGGCCACTCAGCCTGCGGGTCGAGTTGCACGTAGGCCATTCCCGGTAACCCGGTCTTGACGTCGCGGACGTACTTCTTGAGTAGTCCTGCGGGATATGGGCCTTGATGCGAAATGTCAGCTTCTGCCGCTCCTCGACTGTTTCCACCGTCTTGGGCGTGAACTGAGCGACGTCGGCGACGAAGGTCACCTTGGCCGGGATGACGAACTGCGGAGCGGCATCGAGAACGATGCGGGCCTCGGCCCCCTGCTTGACGCGGCCCGCCCAGCCCGTGGGCAGGAAGAAGGTCATGTAGACGTCGTTGAGATCGATCATGTTCAGGACCTTTCCGCCCGCGGGCAGGACCTCGCCGGGCTGGGCAACGCGGTACTGAATGCGGCCGGCACGCGAGACCTTGAGGGTGCTGTCGTTGATATCCGCCTGGACCCGATCGATGGTCGCCTGGGCGTCCACGACGGTCGCTTGCGCGGCGATGATCAGCGCCTGGCCGTGGAGATGGCGGCGCCCGCGGCCGCTACATTCGCCTGGGCGGTGCTGACGGCTGCCTTGGCACTATAGAAACCAGCGCGCTCCGTATCGAAATCCTCCTGCGACATGGCACCCGTGCCAGCCAGTCTCCCGCCGCGCTCGAACTTCCTTGTCGCGAGGTCGAAATCGGCCTGGCGCTGCGCCACGACGGCCTCGTTCGCCGCCTTCTCGCTTTCGCGATGCGCCAGCTGGCTCCGCGCCGTATCTCGGCGCTTTTCGCCATCCCGAGTTTGGCCACGGCTGCCCGGCGCTGGGCCTGGAGCGTCTCGATGTCCATGTGGGCGACGATTTGACCCGCGTTGACGAGATTCCCTTCATCCACCAGTTCGTCCAGGATGCGGCCCGCCAACTTCGTGGCCACGTCGATCTCGGTTGCCTCGATGCGCCCATTGCTGCTGGCGAATCCACCCGGTAGCTTCGCGGGCTGATAGAGTTTCCATCCAGCGTAGGCGAGACCGCCAATCACGATCAACGCAAGCGGCAGCAACCATTTTCGTTTGCTGGAGGATCCGGTGAATTTCGTTGGAGCGGCCTTTCGAGGCGCCGCTGGCACGGAGGCAAGCGCGCTCGCTCCCCCGATGCCGGGCATGCCAACCGTTCCCGCGTTACGTTGTTCACTCATAGTTCACCCCCGTACCGGCAGTTCTTACGCACTCACCGCTGTCTCGGGCCCCGACCGGTGCGGGCGTTGCTCCCCATCACGTCGAGAACTCTCCCGCTGAGTTCACGAACCCTCTCTTCGAGCATGTGCTTTGCTTCTGCCCGGCCGCCCACAACGACGGTGTACTGGCCTGGTCCAACGCACAATCTGTGCCCTAATCAAAAAAGGCCATGCGTCGCCACCCTATGTGATTGATTCAACGCGGCTAACGCAAACTCATTCGGAGGCGGCTCGCCGGTGCTGCCATGTCCCAACACATGGGAAGTGCCGTAAACGCACATTCAAGACCAGAATTCGCTCATTTCCCTTGTCCGAGTCGAATCATTCGATTACGCGCCACTCTTGAACACCCGCTATCGAGCAGGAGCGAGAGCGCATCGGTCCGCCCCGCCGATGGAGGCTAACGCGGTCGATGAAACCGACGCACTCAACGCTTCGACACGAACTTGCTTCGTGTGCCGGAACGATGCGCCAAAAGACTGCGAAGAGGCGGTTGCGGGATTTAGGTCGGTGCCGACAATCCCACTGGCAAGCCTCCGGCCCGTGCACGAACCCGCACGCGCTGTGCGGGTTCGCACAAGCAGTCGGAGAGGCCGCGCTGCAAAACTCCGCAGAAGCACGTGCAATCAGGGCGCATACAAGCATCGGGCATATCATTTGCATCAGCCAGAAAGCCGTGGGGAGCGCCCAGGCTCGCACGCGGGCAGCCGGCACTAGGTATGGGCGTGTTTGAAACCGGAGACTTGCAAGTGCCCGCTACGATGAGGAGATTACCATGAGCTACCGTTCCGGAAGCACGATGAAAGTATTGTCCGGATACCTGCAGCATTGGAAGGAGCGAGGCGAGGACGAGGTCCGCGCGGCAAGCCAAGCCTGCGTTCACGATCGCAATCAGCCGCCAGTCCGGAGCGCGCGGCACGACGACCGCGCGGGCCGTGGGTGAACGACTGGGCTGGGCGGTATATGATCGCGAGTTGGTCGAACTGATCGCGCAGGACATGAAGCTGCAGGCCAGTTGTTTGGAAGGGGTGGACGAGAAAAAAGTCGGCTGGCTGCAGGAATTCATGGAATCGTTCGGCTCGGCCCCCGTCGTCAGTGACATTGCCTACAGGCACTGCCTGGTGAAGACGATCGCGTCCCTGGTAGCGCACGGCGACTGCGTCCTCGTGGGCCGCGGCATCGCCCACATTTTGCCCGTGGAAACGACATTGCGCGTCCGCCTGGTGGCACCGGTCGCTTGGCGCATGGCGGCCATGGGCCGGAAGCTCGGCCTCAGCGAAGAAGAAGCTGCCGTCAAGGTCGCCGCCATCGACCGGCAGCGCCGTCCAGTTCGTGCGGGAGCACTTCAGCAAGGACACGACGGACCCTAGCCTGTATGATGTGATGCTGAACACCGAGCGCCTTTTCCGTGGAGCAGTGTACCGACCTGATCGTCGAGGCCCTGCACCGCCTCCAGGAGGCTGTCGCGGGCAAGGCTGCACCACGCGCCCAGAACCCCGGGCATTTGTGAACCGTCGCTGACTGCACGATTTTCGCCTCCCAGCGGGGCTCTACCTGATCGGAGAATTACCCTCGGCTCGGTGCAACGTGAACGCGCAGGTCGGCTCGCACCGGCACGCTTCGACCAGTTCCGCCGCGCCAAGTGTAATAGTTATGGGGACGGGCACGCATGAGGGCTGGGCAAGTGTTGATCCGGCGGCGCTAGTTCCATCCGTATTGATGTGGAGTTTCACATGAATTGAACGTGATCAGCTCCGGAAGTGCCGCGCCAATGTCCTTCGCCCGCTGCATGAAACCGGCCAAATGCTCTGAGGCGAGAATCACTATCCGAGGGGCCAGCATATTCCGCAATTATGATAGCAGCGAGCCGACGCATTTAGCGTAAGCGTTCACGGTTAGATACGATATTTCGCACTGCGTAGGGTTTGGCCCAGTTCGCCCCCGAGCGTTGGAACGAACGTAACCATCCTGAGGAGCGGGTAATTTTGGCGGGGTGACACTGGCTTGGCATATTTCTTGAGAGTGTGTTTCAGCGACTTCCCGGGCTCGGCCCTTAGCATCTCTGAACGCCTAGTCCCGGCGTGGCCTGCCATTATGCACATCGGGTAAAACCAAGCAGGCGCTTCCGTCGCTGGACGAAGTCAAGAAATTTCGCGATCTCCGGTTCACGCAGGTAAAAGCACTCCCATGGTCCCTTGGGATCGCCGCCAGCAGCGATGCGTCTTTCAATTTCCGTCCAGGTCATGAACGGTAGCTTCTCCTCACCTTTCGGATAAACCAGTCCTACCCCTGGGAATTCATCCTTCACGTATCCCATGCGCTTGGCCCAGTTCCATGCCGAGCGAAGGGTATCCAGTTCCTTTTTGATCGTGGTTGCCGCAACGCTGTCGGTGACAGAGCGCTTGCTGACATGACGCTGGAGGTCGGCATGGACGAGACTTGAGATTGGAAATTCCTCGCCAAGCGTGCCGAGCATGTGGGCAAGGTGGATTTTGGACGTGTAGAGAGTGTTAGTTTCTACTGCTCCGTTCCCGATAGTTTTGAGGTAACCGTCGCGAAGCTAAGCGAATGTAATCTCCGGCGCTGCGGATTCTGAACTCGCGTCGGCTGGCTTGCCGTCAAGGTGAAGGAAAGTCACGACGCCGGGCGGCAGGGTCAGCAGCCGCTGTTTGAGGAGCCGCAAGAGATATTCGTAGCGTGATTTCACGCCATTGGCTTCGGCCTCATCGACCTCGCCGATGGTGACGAAATGCTGCAATCCGCGATGGCGGAATATAACGCGCCACGAGCCGCTGCGATGTTGAAGGCAAGCCACGTGTTGCCCCTTTCGGGTGGCAACGTCAGCCCAATGTCACTGCAGAACTGTTGCCAAAGTGTTGCCAGCAAAATCGTGCTTTTATCGTATTATACTGGCAATTATGGCTTTAGGAAAGCTGGGGAACTAGGATTCGAACCTAGACAGGCAGATCCAGAGTCTGCAGTGCTACCGTTACACTATTCCCCAAGATGAAATCTTGCAAAATGCCCGGCTGCCAGGGAACTTTGCTCAATTCATCAGCAATCTTAACGCTGGCCGGCAGGGCTGACAAGATGAGCCGATTTTAGCGTTAGCTGGGCCATCCGAAGAACCCGGCCTAACTTGAGTCGTTTGTTGCGCCTTATTCCTAAGCCAACCTCCTGCCGAAGATTATCCTCGTTACGATTGCTCTTTTCGGCTTGGTCCTCGTGGCGACGCCACATATGACCGCATTTCCCCTCATTCCAGGCTACGAACTGGTCCGGCTGCTTGGCGGCGGCCCCATGACCGAAGTTTTCGCCGCCCGCGATTGCCACACCAATACTAGTTGCGCAGTCAAACTGCTTCGACCCAATCTCGAAGATCCCAGTATCGCACTGCTTTTGCTGCGCCGGGAAGCTCGCGCACGGCTTGGCGATCAGGCACCCCAACTTGCTCACCTATCATCTTGCCCACGTTTTGACGGAGCCCTATTTTCTCGTCACCGAGTTGCTCGTGGGCGAATCGCTCCGTCAGCGCCTGTGTCGCACCTCGAGAATCGACGGCGCCACAACGGTAGGCATTGCCCGCCAAATCGCGGCAGCTCTCGCCTCGGTGCATCGCAAAGGCTTTCTGCACGGCGACCTCAAGCCCGAGAATATCGTGCTCCTGCCCGGAAACGGCGTGCGCCTCATCGACTTGGGCTCGGCCCGACGCCCCGGCGAAAATCAGCTGCTGCTCGAACAAGGTTATCTCTTGGGCACGCCCGATTATCTCGCCCCCGAATTGTGCGCCTTTCAATCGGAAGAAGACCGTAGCAGCGACTTGTTCAGTCTAGGCGTTGTGCTCTTCGAAATGCTCGCCGGCGCCCTTCCCTATCCGCGCGGCAGCACCAGCCATACCTTGCGCTGCCATCGGGAATGTTTGCCCGATCAGATTCCCATCCACGCACATCCGTTGCCTGTTGCGCTCGTCGAGTTGATCTACCGGCTGCTCGACGTGAGGCCGGCAAATCGACCGAGCGCATCGGCTCTCGAACTGCAGCTCCGCATTTTGGAAGGATTTGGCTCGCGCCGCTGGGCGGCGGCGTAAGTCTGGTTAGCCGCGACGCGCAGCGGAGCGCGTAGCAAGCGGCGCGTCAGACCAGCGCTCCGCTGCGCGTCGCGGCTAAACAATCAGGCTGATAAATCGTTCTCGGTGAAAATGTTGAACCCTTGCTGGGTCAGGGTCGTGACGGCCATTTCGTGGTCGCCTACGTGGAGAGCCAGGGCAGCACGGCTCGGGGTGCCAAGCACCAGGTGATAGGCATAATCGATATTGATTTCGGCGGCGAGCAGGCATTTGCAGATGAGCGGGAGCGGTTGCGGGTGCTCCGGCAACTCGACCACCAGAAGATCGCTCTCGGTTACCGGGAGGTTTGCCAGTTTCAAGATTTCCAGGCCGCGTTCTGGGTCGCTTAGCACCAGGCGAATGATGGCGAGATCCGTGAGATCGTTGACGATCAGGGAGACGATGCGCACATCCGTTTGTTCAAAGCGCCGGACGACGTTCAAAAGACCGCCGACGCGATTTTCCAGGAAAACGTTGAATTGGCGCACGCTGGGCCAATCGCGGCCGCGGAATGTCGCGTAAGGAGTGCCCGTTTCAGCGCCGGAACTCATGGTTTGCCTTACAAATCGTTGAGAAGCTTTTGGAAAATGACGAGGTTGTCGCCGCGATTGGGGTCCCAGCGAATGCCGACGATGTCGTACTTGAGCTCGATGGCCAAATGCAACATGGCACGATGCTGGTTGTGGCATTCGAAGCGAATCGATTCGTAGCCATATTGCTGGGCCCAGCTATGGACGGCCTCCATGAGCTGCGACGCCACGCCCTGCCGGCGAAAATCCGCCAGCACGCCATAGAACCAGGCAAAGAAAACTTCGGGCTTGAGCTCGAAGCCGATGAAGAAGCCAACCGGCCTATCTTCCATGCGGGCGATCATTTGCAAGACGTTATAGCGGCCGCGGAAACGCCTGCGAAACGATTCCAAATCGCGGGCCGGCTTGAATATCTGGTTATAGAGCTGAGCGACCACGTGAAGGCTTTCGGGCCCACCCGCTCGATGGTGGCATCGGCCATGGCGAACGCTCTCTCAGTTGCCCGTGTTGCTGGACAATTCTAGCGGCCTTCGACCAGTTCTCATGGTTCACCGATCTGGACGATAAAGCGAACCGATCAGATCCTTCCAGGCGGGAACGGTCCAATTCGAGTAGTTTACCAGTTCTTCGTCGTCGCTTTCTTCTTCGAAGCCTACGGGGCCGCCCGATTCGTGAACGTCATCCTCGTCCTGAATCGGCTCCTCGGCGACTTCGGGCTCTTCATCGCGACGGCGGCGTCCGCCTCGGCCGCGCGATCGGTCGCGTCGATTGCCGGCATCGCCGGCATTCTCTTCTCGCGGCGCAGGTGGTGTTCGTTCGGCCATTGGCGCAGCAATCTGCGTTTCGGAGGCCGCTTCAGCGGCCTCGTCAGCCTCGGGAGCAGCGGCTGCCTCAGCTGTTTCAGCACCTTGGTTGGTTTTGTTCTTGCCGGACGAACGACGCCGGCGTCGGCGTCGGCCGGCAGTCCGCGCAGAGGAGGATTCTTCACCCGAAGGCTGGCCTTCCGAGTCGGAGCCCATGAGCGCCATCTGGAGTCATTTCCGACTGAATGGGTCTCGTGTCATCGAGGGTTTCGACCTCGGCAGTCGGCGGCGACACCGGCTCTGTGGGCGTTTCCAGGTGATGATGCATTTCAGGTACATATCGCTCGACAGGGGGCTCAGCCTGCTCGGGCCGCTGTTCGTCGCACGGGGCTGGAACTTGACGTTCCAGAGGAGTTGGCGGCGGTGGAGGGGCCTCGACCTTGGCGAGGGCCGCTGTCGGTTGGCTCTCCTCGGAGAGGCCCAATTGATCCGCCAACTCTTGCCAACGGTTGGCGTTCTTGTTCCGGTTCGATTCGCTTGTCACGTCTTCAATCTCTCATTCCAACGATATATGAACAGGTCTTATTCTATCACAGAACCCAGCAGAATCCTCAGCGTCGAGTCGAGCGTCGCCTTTTTCTTTGCCATGCAAGGCTGCGAGCTCAATAATGGCTGAAGGAATTACCGGTCCCTTTTTCGTGTTCTATTGATGGTTCGAGAACAGACCATGCATGCCAAACCGCTTGTCGCGTTGTGTTTTTCGGCTTTCTTTCTGTCGCTGACATCGGCGCAAGCAGCCAATGCGCCCAGTGCCGGCGGCTATAAACCCGATCCAGCCTCCGTGCAGCGCTATGGCCCGGCCTATCGCTATCCGCAGGCCGGCTGGATCGTTCTGCACATCGAAGGTCAGCCCTACGAACGCGGCTATCAGCATGGCCGGCTCTCGCGCCGGAGATCGCTCGATTTCGTGAAGGCATCGGCCAATATCGCAAATCATCAGACGCCATCGGAAGGTTGGAAGAGCGTGCGCACGCTGGTTAATGCGCTCTTCCTCCGCCAGTACGATGCAGAATACCTGGAAGAAATGAAAGGGATCGCCGACGGGGCCAACGCCGTGGGCGTGCGCGTTGGAGAATCGGCCGCTCGATCTCTTGGACATCGTAACGCTCAACGCCTGGGCCGAAGTCGAGACGCTCGATTCCGCTCTCGAAGCCTTGCCGACGGGGCTCGAAGGCCAAGTTTTCCGCGCCAGCAACCAAAGTCCATGCCGGCTCCCAAGCCGATGCACTGCAGCGCTTTTGCTGCTACGGCCCGGCCACCAAGGACGGCAAAATCGTATTCGGCCATATCACGATGTTCAGTCTTTATGCTTCGGCTCATTTCAATGTCTGGCTCGACGTCAAGCCGGCCAAGGGGCACCGTGTTTTGATGCAAACCTATCCAGGCGGGATCCAGAGCGGCATGGACTATTACCTGAACGATGTCGGCCTGATCGTTACGGAAACGACCATCGGTCAGACGCGGTTCGACATCAAGGGGCAGGCGTTGGCCTCGCGCATTCGCCAAGCTCTGCAATATGGCTCGAGTATCGACGATGCGGTCGCCATTTTGAAGAAGGACAACAACGGCCTCTACACCAACGAATGGCTGTTGGCTGACATCAAAAACCAACGAAATCGCCATGTTCGAGCTGGGCACGCACAAAACCAAGCTTTATCGCAGCAGCAAGAACGAATGGTTTGGCGGCACGCCCGGCTTTTATTGGGGCTGCAACAACACCAAGGATCGCGACGTTCGTCTGGAGACCATTGCCAGCGTCGACGATCGACCTGTCAATGTCGTCTATCGGCCCAGCGATCGCGATCAAATGTGGGTGAGGCTCTACGAACAGTACAAAGGCAAGATCGACGCCGATTTCGGCAAGCTGGCGTTCACCACGCCGCCGATCGCGGCTCATCCTTCCCTCGACGCCAAGTTCACGACCACGGATATGGCAAATAGGCTGGAGACGTGGGCACTTTTCGGTCCGCCTTTGGGCCGAAGCTGGCAGCCGCGGCCCGATGAAGTCAAACGCTTTCCTGATATCAAACCGCTAATCTCCAACCCCTGGACGATTCTCCATGGCGGCGGCACCGGTCTCTTCGTCCGGCCCTGTCGCGGATTTGCCGCAGGCCAACAGCTATCACTCTCTGGCGGAAATGAGCGGCGGAGATCAGTCCGGCTTCGCAGAGACGAACCCGGCTTGGCGAGGAACGCTTTTCCCGGCAACCTCCGGCGATATCTGGCTGGCGACCGCTTTCGCAGAATACGAGCACATCGTGGCGGCCGAGTTGGCACGGCAAAAGGCACATGCGAAAGCCGGCAGCAAGCCTTCGGCCTTGAAGGAAGCGGAGTTCTTGGCCGGTAGGCTTTATCCCTACCGGACGGCATATTTATCGGCGGCGGCGATTGAGGGGCCGACGCCTCTACTCTCAATCCAAAAGAGACCTGGCGATAATCTTTGGTATCGGCAAGCGGCGGGGAAGGGCGTTCTCGCGCTGCACGCTTTGCGGGAGTATGTTGGATTAACCGAATTCGTGGAAATGATGAACAAGTTCGGCGCCGCAAACGCCGGCAAGGAAGTAACGACTGCTGAATTCATTGCGCATTGCGAAAAAGAGACTGGGAAGCCCGTGGGCGAGTTCATGAAGAGCTGGCTTAGGGGGAAGGAATTGCCGGCATTTAGTCTGGAAAAGATAGTTGCCAGCATTATGCCCAGTTTCCATGCGCTCCATCCGGCGGGAACTCCGCCACTTCATGCTGAGGATTGGCCTAACACGGCCACTGTCAATGGCGAATTGCTGTTGAACAATGGCCACGCTTCGTTGACCGTGAATCTCATAATGCAGACCGACAAAGGCGATGAAAGCACGATCGTGAAATTAGTTAATGGCAAAGGGAGCTTCTCTATTTCCACAAACAGTCGGCCCAAGAAACTTATGCTGAGCCCCGCCGATGCCCAGTTCTGCAGTTCCGGCGGCGTCTACGCCCTTTCATCCTTCATGGAAGATCTGGAAAAGACAATGATCGTCTACGGCACCGGCGCTGAGCGGGCTGAAAACCTCGAAGCCGCCCAGGACCTTCAGCGTGCCATCGTCGTTCAGCATTTGAACATGACGATTCCCTACAAGAGTGACAAGGAAGTGTCGCAAGAGGAATTGAAGAATCATCACTTGCTGTTGATCGGCCGGCCCGACAACAATTCCGTAGTGGCTGCGATGAAGGATGCATTGCCCGTCACTTTTGGTCCGCGTTCTTTTGAGGTTCAAGGCACGAAATACGCTAATGCAGGCTCGGCCGTGATGGCCGCCGCAGCGAATCCTCACGATCCACGCTATTCGGTTGTAGTCATTGCCGGGCTGGGCGCGGAGGCGACATTCCACGCAGCACCTGGACTTATGAGTCGGGGCGGCGAACGCAGGTGATGATCTTGCCGGCCCGTGCAGGGACTAAGAGCATTGTGGTTATGCCGGCGGAGTGGACGAAAGACCTAAGCCACGCGGAAGCTCCTCGTGTTACGAGCTGCGCCGGCGGCGGGGTCGGGCAAGTAGGGTTCCTAGATTGGTAATTTGTTAGGACGCTTGACCGCCGCTCGTTGGTCCGGTACGAGCGTTGAAAAGTTTGCGTTATTCCCGATTTTGCCCTCCAAGACCTCGCCTTGAAGCGTCTTGGCTCTATTTGGACTGCGGCGCTCTTCCGCCGCTTTTGTTTCTTTTTGGCTGTACTGCTCAAAAACAAAAGCGGCGGAAGAGCGCCGCAGTCCAAATGTGCCGCGACAAGCGCCCATCGGCCGAGAACAGCGAAAATCAAAAAAGCGGCACGTCGGACTCACGAAACTGCTGTCAAAACCCGTCACGGCACCGGCAACCGGTCGAGGATATTCTGCAAAATGCTTTCCGGCGTGACGTCATCCGCCTCCGCTTCGTAAGTAAGCACGAAGCGGTGGCTGAGGACGTCGTTGGCCACGGATTGGACGTCGTCGGGGAGCACGTAGCTGCGGCCTTCGAGGAAGGCTTGAAAGCGGGCCGCTCGGGTCAGGAAGATCGCGGCCCGGGGGCTAGCCCCCAAGCGTAAGTGTTGGGCTTGACTATCGGTGCCGGCGCCGGGGCGCGACCGCGCACACCAAATCGACCACATAACGTTGGATGCGTTCGTCGACGTAAACGCTCTGCACAGCCGCGCAAATTCGGCGATCGCGGCCGCGGAAAGCACCGGCTTAGTGGTCTCGACCACTTCTTGAACCGCAATGCGTTTGACGATTTCGCATTCGTCGTCGCGTTCCGGATAATTCACGACGAGCTTGAGCATGAACCGATCGACCTGAGCCTCCGGCAACGGATAGGTGCCTTCGTGCTCGATGGGGTTCTGCGTGGCCAGCACCAGAAAGGGCTGCTCGAGTTGATGGCTGGTTTCGCCCAGCGTCACCTGTTTTTCTTCCATGGCTTCGAGCAGGGCATTTGCACCTTGGCGGGGGCCGGGTTAATTTCATCCGCAAGCAGAATCTGTGTGAAAATCGGGCCTTTTTTACGGTGAAGTCGCCGGAGCGAGGGTTATAGATCATCGTGCCCAAAAGATCGGCAGGCAACAAGTCGGGTGTAAATTGGATGCGGCGATAGTGGAGATCGAGTGCCCTGGCCAGCGAGCGCACGCTGAGCGTTTTCGCTAACCCGGGCACGCCTTCCAGAAGGACATGGCCGCCAGTAAAAAGCCCCATGAGCAGGCGATCGATCAAGCGCCGTTGGCCGACCAAAACGCGCTCGATTTCATCGTAAAGCGGCTTCAACTTGGCGCGGTGCTCTCGAACCAGGGCGTCGCGTTCTTCCAGTGTCGATTCCATGCAACCTCGCGTTGTCGAAGCGTTCCCAAAATACGCCTGGCCGACGCCAAGGCTGCCTGCTGGCGTCTAGGGCGTCGCCAGCAAATCCTGCCAGCTCGGTCGCATCTAGAATATGGTCCAGCATGCGAACCAGACGATCTAGGTCGGTTGCTGTCTGGATTGCCAACTCGGCCGCCGGGCTCGCTGGGCCGAACCGGCGGGTTCCTAACCGTAACAATGTCGATTTTGCCTGTTTCTCCCGCCCTTCGTCCACAATGGCTAGGTAAGTATCCGATTCTTCCATCACGCGTACTCCTCGAAAGATAGCGGCCGCCGCCTTGCGCGAATCCGTAAACCGGCGAGCAAGTAGGCATCGTCAGAAGTTTTACTGCCTTGTCCCTGGGCGCTTCTTTCGTCAGGCGCTCGGCCATCTGCCGGGCGACCTGGGCCAAGCCCTCTTCCAGGGACACACCCGGGGGAAATCGGCCAAGCACTGCAAGCGGCGCCACGCCCAGTTCTCCATGTAGGAGCTCTTCGGCTGGCCGTTCCCACAGACGAATGATTTCATAGCTGAATTGCATGCTACCACGACCTGGTCGCGGGGCAAAATCGATCTTGCCGGTCAGGTTTGCGTGGGCAGCCTGAGCCCGCAAGAGCACAATGATCGTATGGACCGGCAAATGGTAGTGTGCAAAAAGCAAGCTATTGTAGGCCAGCAAGTCGGCATGCTACCAAGCCGCGGCACTGGCTTGAAAATCGAGATGAACAAGCTCGACCATGGGCTCGCCCAGGCCGATCACAAGGTCCGCGGCGCGAGTGACTGTCGAGAGATCGACGTTGAGCAACCGGACTGGCTGCAGCGCTGGCTGGTCGAACGCGGCAAGGAAGCCCCCAGGGCTTTCGCGCCCATGTCTTTCAGCGTGGCGTCAAAGGTCATGGCCATGACAGGCAATCCCATCAAGCAGACGAACTTGGCGGAGAGCGCCGCCTGGCTATACTCTATCCGCAGCGAAGGCAGCCTGCCCGGCGGCCGCACAGCTTGCGTTCGTATAATTGCCGCATCGTTGCCGTCACCAGCCATTCACAAGCGAGAAGATGACATGCACTAATCCGGTCAAACAGAAACTGAAAGAAGGCCGCCCCTCCGTCGGCACCTGGTTGTCGCTGGGCAGCATCACCGCCGCGCGGTTCATGGCCCGCATGGGGTTCGATTGGCTGACCGTCGATATCGAGCATAGCCTGGTCGGCATCGAAACCGCGGTGCACATGTTCGCCACCATCGCGGATGCCGGCTGCACGGCGTTGGCCCGTGTGCCGAGCAATCGGCACGATCATATTAAACGGGTGCTCGACAACGGCGCACACGGGATCGTCGTCCCGATGGTGAACAGTCGCGAAGAAGCTTTGGCGGCAGTGTCGGCCGTCAAGTATCCTCCAATAGGCACGCGCAGCGTGGGCGGCAGCGTTCACGCCATGAATTTTCAAGCCACCGCTACCGACTACTACGCTCGCGCCAGCGATGAGATTCTCATCGTGCTCCAGTGCGAACATATCGACGCCGTGCGGAACGCCGACAGTATCTTCTCCGTGCCAGGTATCGATGCCATCTTCGTGGGGCCGAACGATCTCGCTGCCAGCATGCGCACTGCAGGACGGGAAACCGCCCAGCGCCGCTCAGACGGCGGAGGCTATGAAGGAAATCCTGGCTGCCTGCCGTAGAAACAAAGTTCCAGCCGGAGTGCACTGTTTTTCCGCGGAGGAAGTAGTGAGGAGAATCGAGGAAGGCTGGCAGTTTCTGGCCATCAACAGCGAGTTGAAAATGATGGTCGATGAAGCCAACTCGGTTCTGAAGGCGATTGGGGTTAAGCAAAAGGGAGATATGGCCAAATATTGAATGGAAGCGAGCCTTCCAGCATCGTTTTCAGCGAGCCTCGCACGTTAGTGGGGGGAGTTAGCCGCAACCTCCCCCCACTAACGTGGGAGGCTCGCTAGCTTGAGACACATTCCACCTTTGAGATTGGATCAGACCAGGGTCGTGACGCTGAACCTCTTCCAAAGAAGATGCCCCAAACCGGCGCTCCCATGGCGCAGAGGCAGATAGAGGCAGATCATATAGAGAGGAAAAGCCCCGATCTGGAGGAGTATCCCGGTTCCCAGATGGAACAGAATGCCCAGGATCAATGCTGGCTTACGCGTAACCGGCAGCATGACCAATAGCGGAAAACAGAATTCGAATAAGAGTACCACCCACGTCTGCAGTTGCAAAATCGCAAATGGCAGCGGCGTCATGGCGTATGAAATTCGCGTCCAGGCCAGGTTGCCCATGACGTAGTGCATTAACGCGCCACTCTGCCACTCCGGGCTGGCCATCTTGTAGATGCCGTTGATGCAATAAATGATCGCCAATTGCACGAACAGCAGGCGCATGGCCAGGCCGGCACATAAACAACCTCGCGGGTGGCCGCGAAGCCAGCGCGGCAGCGTCCAAACCGCTCCGCAGGGTGAGAGCATCAGGTAGAAGAGAGCAATAGTGCGGACGTTGTCGCCCGAGTTGTGCAAGTAGTAATTGACGCCTATGACGGATATCGAGCAGATCCAGCACCAGGCGGCGGCCACGCGCGGCCAAACGCCGAGAAGCAGACAGAATGCAGCCGAGGCCCAGCTTAGCAGAATGAGACGATAGACGAACGGATCGCCAACGCTGCGAAATAGCGACCAGCGTTGCCAACCGTGCTTGGCGGCCCCAAATATCTCGGGCTGCCCAGTGATCCTTGTCCGAAAAAGACATCAACCAGCGGCCAGTAGGCAAAGACCACATCCCAGAGCAGCACTAGCGCCACACCGATACGGAGCGCTGCCAGCCGTTCGGCTCGTTCGGGTTTCGTCAGCCAATCACAGCGGCTCAAAGGCCAGGGCAGTGCGGGGTTCGTGCCGACGCTGCGCGGCGTATCCATGCTCGATCACTCCTTCGCAGCCAGCCGCGTGAAATGGTGTTGCACGGGATCGTAGTATTCAAGTGGCAAGCAGTCGTTGCGGCCGTCCAAGGACGGCAGCCAGCGGGCCACGGGTTGCTCAAATGGCGGAGCCCAGGTGGGCAGGAAAGCGTCCCGGGGTTGGGCGTTTTGTAAGCTCGAAACGAAAGTGTGACTTCATCAGGCGGGGGCAGGTCGGGATGCTCTTTCCTATAAGTCTCCGTTCGCCAACGCATATAGGCCCGCATCGATTTCCATTGCCGGCCCACGCGATCTTTGAACAAGTCGCGCCATTCGGCAGTATGTTGCTTCAAAGAATCCGCATCCGCCGCCGTGGCCACTAGGCCGAGCCGCATTTCGTAATGGAACAGCCTATCCTGGCTGCCCGGAAGACGGATATAGAAGGTGGGATCGTTCGGCTCCTCGGCGCAACGCAGGCGAACGTCTGCCGATTCTCCCTGGTCCCAGTGCAAGGTGACCAGCGGGAAAGTGGCTTCCGTGGGAAAACTGGGTGCGAATAGCCACCAGGCTTGTAACTGCCCGGTTGCTTGAGCCCAGATCATTAGCGAGTCGTTTACGGCTTTTAGCGTTTGGAACTGGTCCTCGGCTACCGAGCCAAGGGCCCGCTTCGCGAGTCGGTCAATTCGTCGTCGTCGGCTTCAGCGAGCGGCAGGAATGCCAGTAGGTTGATCGAGAAGAGAAAGACAAGTTGCCAGGTAACGAAGAGACCGATGATCTTTTGCCAAAAGGACGAACGAATTTGGGGAATCTCTTGCATATCCGGCACGCATTCCAATGGCGAGGAGAACCGGTTTTCAGGCTTCATTCAACTATAGGTCGCAATTTTGCTTCGCGCCGCCCGGAATCGTAGGCCCTCTTTCTGCAGCAAAAAGTATGGCGAGATGGCGGCGCCCGTCATAATGGTGGGTAACCTGCATTGCGGATCCTCACGAAGGGGCGGCCGCCGGTCGAGACATCAACCAATGATCAGCCGTTACCAGTTCCAGCCGATTTTGTTTGCTTGGGGCCTTCTTTGGCTCTGTCTGCTTGCCGTCCCCGCCATGGCTCACCAGAACGCCGATCCGACTTACGAAAAGGACCTTCGTCCACTCCTGAAGAAGCACTGCACCGCTTGTCACAACGGACGCAAGGTGGCAGATGCGGAAGTTTCCGGTGGATTGGCACTCGATACCTACGAAGCCGTCAAAGCCGCACGGGCTCGGAAACCGGCGATCTTCTCAGGCGGCGACAAGAAGCCGTGCTTATGCAGAGGCTGACCTCGCCCGATGACGAGAAGCGCATGCCGCTGGGCGGGGAGGCGTGGCCGCCAATGACATTGCGTTGATTCGTCGCTGGCTCGATTCCGGCTTGAAGCAGGGAAATCTTGCCACGGGAACATCGACAGCAGCGACAGAGAGCAAGCCGCACACGAGTCATCAGAGGCCCGTACTTTTCACCACCGGTTATCAAATATCCAAGGGCTCGTTTACCCGCTTCGCACTTAAGTTGCAAATTCAGCTTCCCTATGGGGCGATGGCGCCCATCAATGCTCTGAGTTACAGCCCGGACGGCAAAACTTTGGCCGTGGGCAGTTATAAGCAGGTCGTCCTTTGGAACCTGGAATCGGTCGAACCGCGGCTGATTCTCGCGGATTTCCCGGGCGCCGTGCACGACCTGCACTTTCGCGCCGACGGCAAGCTCCTTCTGGTTGCCGGGGGGCAGGCCGCGGTCGAAGGCCTGGCGTGGATCTACGATTTGGGCCAGTCGAAATGGACCAAGAAAATCCAAGTCGGCCAGGACGTCATCACCGGTGCTGCTTTTGATCCGGCAGGTAAGACCCTGGCCCTGGGAAGCGCCGACAAGAAGATCTACCTGTGGCCCTGGAGACTGGCGCCATTGGGCACGCTGACCGGCCATTGGACGGAGTCACTGCCGTAGCCTACACCCCCGACGGCCAGTGGTTGCTCTCCACAGGCAAGGATAGGGCCTGCAAGATCACCTCCGTGAGCACCGGCCGGACCAAGCTCACGCTTACGGGAACGAATCACGAGGAACTCGCTCTGGCCATTCATCCCTCGGGTAAGGAGGCGGTAAGCTCCGGGCTCAACTCGAGGGCATCAGTTGGTGGGACCTGACAACCGGAAAGCGGTTACGCAGGCTTCGGGGCCACGGTATTGCGGTCAACGGTATGGCTTTTGACCATTCGGGGAACATCTTGGCATCCGCCGGTTCCGACAAAACCGTCCACCTGTGGAACGGCAAGAATGGTGCGACCTGCCGCACCTTGTGGCCAGCTCCCTGTTTCGCTCAGCTATTCAGCCCGATGGTAAGCAAGTTTGTGCCGGCGGCATGGGCGGCTCGACGATGATTTGGGATGTCCGAAGCGGCCGGTTACTGTTGACGCTAGCTGCCTATCGAGATGTGCAAGGGGCCGTTCAATGGTTGATTTACATTCCCGAAGGCTATGTAAATGCCAGCCCGGGGGCCAAAGATTCGATCGTCTGGAAGACGGGAGCGGGCCTGACGCAATCCGCTCTTTGGACAATGCTGGCCCGGCCCAAGCTAATTGCTCGAAAAGGGGCCGCGCAAGGTGAACAGATCGCCGTTCCCGGATCGGGATCGAGCCGCTAGGGGACGAGCAAGAAGGTGCGCCATGAAAAACCAGTTGGTGCGATTTCACGCCGGTTCTCTCATGGTGCTCTGCGGACAGCCTTTTCGCCGGTGTGCCGGGAGTGTGTTCGGGCAGACTTCCTACCCGATGATTACGCACGTGTTGCCGTTGGCGGTACAACGCGGCCACGCGTCGGAGGTCGAGGTCTTCGGTCAACAGGATTTTGCGGGCACTTACAAAGCCATTTTCGAAGTGCGCCGTATTTTATGGCCGAGATCCTGGCGACCCCCGAAAAAAGAAACCGAAAGCCGGCACGGTTGTGAAATCCGTGAAGATGCGAGTTTCCGCGAGCAAAGAAGCAACGTGCGGCGTGCGCGAGTTTCGCCTGGCTTCCGATCGCGGAATCTCCAGCCTCGGCCAGATCGTGGTCGTCGACGAGCCGGTGATCGAAGAGAAGGGGCTCAACAACACGCCGCCAAGGCTCAACGAGTGCAATTGCCTGCTGCCATTCCGGGCCATCGAAGCGGCCGAAGATATCGACTGCTACCGTTTTCACGCCAAGGCGGGCGTGGCTTTGACATTCAAAAGTGGTGTGCGCCAGAATCGAAGACAAGATCCACGATCTTCAGAAGCATGCCGACCCACTTGCTTAGCATTCTTGACAGCCACGGCAAGGAACTGGTCAGCAATGACGATTATTTCTTTGCCGACCCCTACCTGGTATTCCAAGGGCCGGCGGACGGCGATTATGTGGTGCAGATTCGGGATGTGAAATACGACGGCGACCCACGCTGGGTCTACGTGCTCCTACGTCACCGATCAGCCCCATGTTTCCCAAGTTTACCCAATGGTTGGGGCCGGCCGGAGAGTTAGCCGTTGAAGTTTTGGGTTCAGCCGCCAAGGTTCAGAAGGCAGGAGTCGTGGAGTTGCCCAAAGAAGCGGGGATGCACCAGCTGGCGATTCCGCTAGGGGCGGGCTCGAGGCAATACCGTGCCGTTTCTGGCGAGCGATTTGTTGCAAATGCGCGGAGCTGAGCCTAACGACAAGCTCGAACAAGCCCAAGGATTGCCGATTCCCTGCGGTGTGAGCGGCCGCATCGACAAGCCCCGCGACGTCGATTACTACACTTTCCACGGCCATAAAGGCGAATCGCTTAATTTTGAGATCAAGGCGCGGACAACTTCGGCACCGTCTGGCATTCCGCGCCGATTTCGTGCTGGACATCTTGGATGCAAAGGGCAAGGTATTGGCCACGAACGACGATAGCATCGGCAAAGATTCGCGCCTTGTTTTCGCCCCTCCCGCCGATGGCGTCTGATGCCGGTTCACGGTCCCATCATCGCGGCGGTGAAACCAGCATCTATTACCTGGAAGCCACCAAAGCTCGGCCGGATTTCAAGCTGCGTTTCGATCCGGATAAGCTTGCGGTAAGTCCCGGGACGAGCGCTGCCTGCTATGTGCAGGTGGACCGCGAAAGGCTTTGCCGGCCCGTCGCCGTCACGCTGGAAGGAATGCCGGCGGGCCTCGCCGCCAGTCCACTGACCATTCCGCCCTCGATGACGCAGGGCTTGGTGGTCGTGACGGCAACGCCTGATGCACGCCGGGATGCCAAGGTCTTTCGCGTTGTCGGAACTGCCGTTGTTACTGATGTGCAAGGAGCCAAAAAATCGATTGTGCGCGATGCTGTCGCCAGGGAGGAGATTTACTTGCCTGGCGGCGGACGCGGACTGTTCGACATCGATACGGCCGTTGCAGCGGTCACCTCGGCGAACGATATCGTAAAGGTTCAAGTTGAACCTCAGGAAGTCACGCTGGTCCCCGGCCAAGAGGTTCGATTGAAGGTGCGAATTCAGCGGCGGCCCGATTTCAACAAAGGGGTAAGCCTGGATGTGCTGCTTCGCCATTTGGGCAAAATCTTCGGTAATCCGTTGCCGCCAGGCGTAACCTTGGCCGAGGATAAAAGCAAGACTCTGATTGGCACGGGCAACGAAGGTGTGATCGTGCTGCGAGCTGCTGCCGACGCCAAACCGATCGAACATGTGCCCATCAGCGTATTGGCAAATGTGTCCGTGAACTTTATGGTAAAGATGAGTTACTCGAGCCCAGTCGTTTGGCTTTCGGTTCGTAAGGCGCGATGACCCATTTTGCCGACCGTTTGCTGAGTGCCGTTCGCGCCAAGGGAAATCCTCTTTGCGTGGGGCTCGATCCGCGCTGGGAGAATCTGCCCCGGGAAATTCGCGGCCGTCATCATCCCGACTCGCTCGATGCGGTGGCCCGAGCGTGCGAGGAATTCTGCCTGCGCGTTCTGGACATCGTGGCTCCCTTGGTTCCGGTCGTCAAGCCGCAAAGCGCTTTCTTCGAAGCCTGTGGTCCGCGCGGCATGAGGGCACTGCAGCGGGTTTTGGGGCGAGCCCGCGAGCTGGGGCTTTGCACCATTCTGGATAGCAAACGGAATGATATCGCATCGACGGCCACGGCTTACGCGGATGCTGCGTTTGGCGGCCTGCTCATCGAAGGCCGGCGTTTTCCGGTTTGGGACGCGGATTCGATGACGGTGTCGCCCTACTTGGGCCGCGACGCCATCGAGCCATTTCTTGAGGCCGCCCGCCGCGACCACCGCGGCGTTTTCGTGTTGGTCCGCACCAGCAACGGCGGCAGCGGCCAGTTCCAGACCTTTCCTGCGAAGAGAGGCCACTTTTTTTGCATGTCGGTGCAGCGGTTCGAGCTTGGAGTCGGGAGAACTTGGGCCAATCTGGCTACGGCGACGTGGGAGCGGTGATCGGCGCAACGCACAAAGCTGAGTTGACGATCTTGCGGGCCAATGCCCGAGAACCTTTTCCTGCTGCCGGGGTTCGGCGCCCCAGGGAGCCAACGCCGAAGATACTCTGCCGGCCTTTCGAGCCGACGGCTCGGGGGCTGTTGTCAATAGTTCGCGAGCAATCTTATTTCCCTATGAGCCCGACGATGCCCACTGGGAACGCAAGATCAACGATGCTGCCAGGCAAGCCATCGCGAGACTTGCCAAGGCTCAGAAGCGGGATTGACCACACTGCCTTACATCGTTTGGAAGAATTGGGCCAAGAATGGGTTCCAGTAGAAAGTTGCGTGGTTCGGCACCACCACTGGGCTTGTCCCAGTGGGGCAAATGACGTTCGGCTGACGTCTTGACACGGGGCAGACTCTCGGCTCACGGTTCGCGGCCAGGAATTCTAGCTGAATAGTCATTGTCCACCGGGCCAAGCCCGGCGGTGACGGAAATCGTTCGTTATTTCCGATCACCTTGTTCCGGTTGCTTGGGCCGCGAGGAATCCGCTTTGGCGGCAGGGAACATGATGCTGGAAACGAGACTCAGTTCCCGGGTGGCCACGCGGTCGGCATCCTTGGGCGGCAACGTGAAGGCGAGCACCACTTGTTGCCCATCGGGGCCGGCCACCAGGTAAAAGTTCTGCAGCACCTTGTCGCCATCGAGCTGGCCCTGCGTGGACAGTCGATAAATCCACCGGCCGGCGTCCGTCGGCATTTCCGACGCCTGCAGTTCTTGCTCCATCTGCCAGCCAGGCGTTTCATCCATCGCTTTCTTGAATTCATCGGGCGACAGATGCTTGCCACGTTCTGCGCTGGTCCAAGGCGTGATCGTTACTTGAGCGACAAATTCCCCTGAATCCATCAAGCGCAACGCCGTATGATCTTCGCCGTGCACCACGGTTTGCCACTCCCGGGCTGCGAGAAAATCGAATTGGCCTTTGAGATCGTGGAACTCCAGCTGCAAGAGGGGAGGCGGCGGATCGAACCCGTCCGGCACCGAAACGATGGCCACGTCAGAAAAGAAGTAGAACCGGGCTGATCGACGGCCAAGCGGGTAATGTTGATGGTGGTATCGATGTTGGCAGTCGGACTGGCGGGGCCTTGATCGCGTTCGTCGTGCTGCCTCCACTCGACGGCTCAATGCGCTTGCTCTTCAGGTCGAATTGCAGCGAACCCTCCAGCTTGAGCTTGACCAGCACCACCAGCTCGATGCCCTTGCCCGTTCCTGAAAGCCGAATGCACCCATCTCGTCTTTGACATCTTCCAGTTTGCATTCGAGCGTTTGCTCGGTAAGGCCTTCGAACGAACAGAGAGCTTGGGCCACCTGGTTGGAGATGCGCCAGGGTTACGATGGCGACTGGCTTATCGGGCATGAGGCCGCTGAGGGCGAGCGTGTCAAAATGCTCGGCGGTCAATTCCAGTTCTTCGCGCGTAAGGGCCCAGCGGGACTGTAAACGGTCAGATGATCTTTGACGCGTTGAGCTACGATCAGCGCCGTTCTGTGCGCAACGTGCGATCACTATGATCGCGTTCTCGGTCGATCACGGCGCGGGCTCGATCGTAGATACGGCAGCACTTCTCGGGATAGGCTTCCTTGCCTACGCTGAGGGTTCGTTCCCAGAAATCGTCAGCCGATTGAGCCTGCAGTTTGAGAGGGACCTGCCTGCCGCCGCGACTGACGCGCATTTCGCCCTGCAGTTTCATCTCCAGACGTACGCGAAAACAGTCGCCTGGTTTATTGTTACTCCGCCAACGCATAGGTCTGTGATTGCGCCCCCGGAGGTCAAAATGAACAAGGTGCACAATGTGCAAAGCCATTTGCAAGCAGCCATCCTTCGCCCTCTTATCGCGAACCTTCGCAAAGCTCCCATTTTTGCGCGATTTGCGCCATGGGATTCAGCAGAGTGGCGAGATGTACTTTTTTGAGAGACTGGCGTCAAGCGAGGTCGAAAGCGTCGAAAAGGTGAACATCAACAACACAAGCCTGAAGCGCGAGCGAAGAGGTCCTCTTCGCTCGCGCGTTCAAGCTTGTATGGATTGGACTGCACTCTTTTCGGCTGTTTAGCCAATTCGTGTGACTGAAGTCGACACTCCGGAATTGCCGCCTCCACTGGCTTGGATTAGCTCTTCGGTTCTTCAGGCGCCGCCAGAAGGAGTTGGTGCCGAAGTGGCTTCGGCGGCTGGCGGCGTAGGTTCCGGGGCGGCTGAAGCCGCCGGTGCGGGCTCTGGTTGGGCCGGCTTCGGCGCAGCGGGGCCGGTCTGGCCGCTTTGGGCTTCGCCTTGGTCTCGCCGGCGCAAGAACTCGATGATGGCCGTCTTGCCGCCGTCGCCCAAGCGGCGGTAATGGAGCTTGATGATGCGCGTGTAGCCGCCTGGCCTGTCCGCAAACCGAGGCCCTAACTCGCTGAACATCTTCGCAATGATTTCCTTATCGGGCAAACGAGCCAACGCTAACCGGCGTGCGTGCAGGGCGTTTTTCTTCTTGGTCAACGTCACAGAGCTTTTCGACGAACGGCCGCGATGGCTTGGCCTTTTCGACGGTCGTGGTAATGCGGCCGTGATGAATCAGCGCCCCTGGCGAGATTGCCATTAAGGGCCACGCGATGGGTGGCGTTTCTGCCGAGTTTTCTGCCGTGTTTTCGGTGTCTCATGGCTGGAATGATCCGCTGCTGAGTATTAATTGGAGGAAACGCCGGTCGGCCCGGACGCCCTCGCGCCGAAGCGAAGACGGCAGTTTCATGGAAAGGTGCAGGCCGCGCTCTTCCAACTTGGCTCCCACTTCTTTGAGAGTGGTCTCCCCAAAATTGCGCACTTCCAACAATTCTTCCTCGGTCCGAATGACCAGATCGCCACGGTCGTGATGCCTTCCGATTCGAGGCAATTGGTGGCGCGAACGGACAACTCGAGCTCGGCCAAACTCATGTTCAGTTTGCGTTCGAGCTCGTGATCGACCGGGTCGCCGCGACCCGCCCGGTTCCGTCACTCGCCATGGCGATCGCGTCGCCCGGCTCGGAGTGCTGAATGAAGGGTTCAGGTGCTTGCGCAGGATTTTGGCCCTTCGACAATCGCCATACGCGGCGAAACCGTGCCGTTAGTCCAAACTTCCATAACCAACTTATCGTAGTTGGTGCGCTGACCGACGCGCTATCTTCGATCTCGTACTTCACCCGGATCACCGGGGAGAAACTCGAATCGACAGGAATAACGCCGATTTCCCGCTCCATTCGGGTTTTCGTCGGCCGTGCGGTAGCCGCGGCCGTTTTCAACCTTCATTTCCATGTGGAAAAGCACATCGTCGGTCAAGGTGGCGATGATATGTTCGGGATTGATGATCTGCACGTGCTCGCCGGTCGATCATCGGGGCGGTGACCACGCCTTTTTCGTGCCGGTTGATGCGGATGGTTTTGGTTTCGTCGCTGGTGTTCTTCACCACCAAGCTCTTCACGTTCAGGATGATGTCGGTCACATCCTCGACCACGCCCGGAATAGTCGTGATTTCGTGCTGCACGCCTTGGATTTTCACCTGCGTCACGGAGCTGCCTTCGAGACTCGAAAGCAGGATGCGGCGCAAGCTATTCCCGACCGTAACTCCGAAGCCGCGCTCGAACGGCTCGACGGTGAACTTGCCATAAGTATCCGAAAGAGAGCCGCGGTCGACAACGACGCGATTCGGCAATTCCAGACCACGCCAACGAATTCGCATAACGAGCCTCCTGACGATCGCGAAGGGTCGCCGCACCGCGATGCCAATGTGTGCACAATCCCGCGGCCCGGTTCCACGGGGACGACTAACGCGACGAGACTTCGATGATCAGGTTTTCTTGAATGTTTCGGATATTGGGATCTACGTCGTCTCGGGTCGGGAGACGAAGGACCTTGCCCGCAGGCGGTTCGGTGGAAGTCAGTTCCAAATAATCCGGCGGCCGCGGCTGATTCGACTGAATGTGCAGCCGCACAAGCTGCAGCGGGCGCGTGCGATTCTTGACCGCCACGATGTCGCCGGCCTTAGTCAGCATGCTGGGAATGTTCGCCATGCGGCCATTGAGCACGATTTGGCCGTGCGAAACCATCTGGCGAGCCGCAGCTCGCGACGGGGCCAATCCCAAACGAAAAACGATGTTGTCCAGCCGGCGCTCCATGATGCTCAGCAACACTTCGCCGGTGTTCTCGGTCGAGCGCGAAGCCAACTCGAAGTAGCGGCGGAACTGGCGCTCCAACACGCCGTAAAAGCGTTTCAGCTTTTGTTTTTCGCGCAAGCGGGTGCCGTACTCGCTCGTTTTGCCGCGCCGCGTGGCGTGCATGCCGGGAGGGCCATCGCGCCGCTCGATCGCGCATTTGGGGCTGTCGCAGCGACTCCCCTTGAGGAACAGCTTGACGCCTTCGCGGCGGCATAACCTACAAACAGGATCAATCTGGCGTGCCATGGTCGATTACTAATTCGCTTTAGGTTGATGATTCCGCTAAAAAAACAGCCCCAGCCCGATGCCGACAACCCGGCGTGGGAGAGACTGCCCAGTGATTCTCAGACACGACGTTTCTTGGGAGGCCGGCAGCCGTTGTGGGGCAGCGGCGTCACATCTTCGATCGCCTTTATCATCAGGCCCGGCGCCTTGCAGAGCCGTAATCGCCGACTCTCTTCCTGACCCCGGGCCTTTGACGCGCACTTCAATCTCTTTGAGTCCAAACTTTGTCGCTTTGTCGGCAGCTGTTTCCGCGGCGCGTTGGGCTGCGAAGGGCGTGCTTTTGCGACTTCCTTTGAATCCCACCGTTCCAGCCGAGGCGAAGCAGAGCGTATCGCCATTGGTGTCGGTGATGGTGACGATCGTGTTGTTGAACGTCGCTTTGATATGAGCGATGCCCCTGCTGACGTTTCGTCTTGTCTTGCGTTTCTTGCTCTTGGCCACGGATACCAATCTCCTCTAACGGCGTTAGCCGCGCAATTCCTTGACGCCCTTCTTTCCTGCCACCGTTTTCCGCGGCCCTTTGCGGGTGCGGGCATTGGTTTTGGTACGTTGCCCACGAACGGGCAGACCGCGACGATGGCGAAGCCCGCGATAGCAACCGATATCGCGGAGGCGGGCAATGTTTTGCTGAACCTGGCGGCGCAACGGCCCTTCAACCGTATATTCGCGGTCGAGAATGCCCGCCAAGCGGCTTATTTCATCGTCGGTCAACTCTTTGGCGTGGCGAGCGGGATCGATGTTGGCTTGTTCACACAAACGCAGGGCCAAACTTGGTCCAATGCCATAGATATAGCGCAGCGAAATGAACGTGGCTTTATCGTTGGGAATGTCAACGCCCAGAATACGCGGCATGTCCGATCGTTCTCCTCTTAGCCCTGGCGTTGCTTGTGACGCGGGTTGCTGCAGATTACCAACAAACGGCCCTGACGCCGTATCAGCTTACAGTTTTCGCAGATGCGCTTGACGCTAGCCCGAACCTTCATGACTCAACTCCTGGCGCGACTCCGGCCTCATTTTTGGAAACCGCTATTGTAAACAAATGCAGAAAACCGGCAAGGCGTCTCGGAATTCAAGGACGCGGGATTAATTTCTCCTCATCCGCCGTGATAACCACAATTCCTTCTTTGGTGACCGCCAAAGTGTGTTCCACGTGAACGCTGGGCAAACCATCGCGGGTGACAACCGTCCAGTAGTCGCGAAGAGTCATCGTTTCCGCTCGACCCATGTTCACCATGGGCTCGACCGCCAAAACCAAGCCTTCCTCCAACTTGAAATTTTGTTTCCGCATGTCCCGGCTGACGAAATTGGGAACCTGCGGATGCTCGTGCATGATGCGGCCGATGCCATGGCCCACATATTGGTGGACGACGCTGAACCCCGCCTGCTCGGCAGTGTGTTGCATTTTCGCCGCAACTTCCGACCACCAATGGCGAACGAGCATTTCGCGAATAGCCGTTTCGAGAACCTGTTCGCCAACTTCAACGAGCCGGCGCCATTGGGGCCGCACATTGCCCACGGGAATGCTGATCGCGGCGTCTGCGCACCAGCCGTTCAGCTTGCAAGCCGTGTCGACTTTGACCAGATCGCCGTCGCGGATGACGCGCGGCCCAGGGATCCCATGCACCACCTGTTCGTTCACGGAGATGCAGGTTACGGCTGGAAACGGGACCCGCGAACCCGGGTAGCCTTTGAAAAGCGGTTGGGCGTTGTAACGAGCGAACAATGTCTCCACAGCTGCGTCGATCTCACCCGTCGTCACCCCGGGTTTGACCTTTTCCCTGCACATGCGCAACGCTTCCGCCACGATTTTTCCGGACTCGCGCATGAGACCGATTTCACGCGGTGATTTGAGTTCCGGCGACTGGTTGGCAATTGCTTTCAACATGGCAAGCCCGCCTGTTTCAAAAGCTGCAGGATTCGGGCGTAAATGTCCTCGATCTCGCCGATGCCCGCGATCTCGTGGAGCAGCCCCTCCTTTTGGTAATAAGTCATCAAGCCGGAGGTGTTCTGGTGATAAAGCTTAAGCCGCTCGCGAACGGTTTCCTCCCGATCGTCTTCACGCTGGATCAATTTCGAATGGCAGGAATCGCAGATGCCTGTCTTCTTAGGTGGATTGTTGACCATGTGATAAGTCGTCTTGCACTGCGGACAACTCCAGCGTCCCGTCATCCGCCTGACGATTTCTTCGTCGTTCACGGTAAAAAGCAAAACTGCGTTCAGCTGCAAGAACTGCTGTCGGAGCACCTGATCGAATGAAGCGGCTTGCGCGAGCGTGCGCGGATAACCGTCCATGACGAAGGCTTCCGGCCGGTCGTCGCGCTGAAAGCGTTCGGCCACCACTTCGTTCACCAAGTCGTCGGGTACGAGTTTTCCGGAACGAATGTAAGGACCAGCCTTGGCTCCCAGCGGCGTACTCATGCGAACGGCTTCTCGGAGAATATCGCCGGTGCCGATCTGTGCCAGGCCTTGCCTCTGACTTAGAAGCTTGGCTTGAGTGCCTTTGCCGCTGCCGGGAGGGCCAATGAGGATCAATCGCATGTGGAGTAAGTCCGACAAACGGCCTTCCCTGCCGGTGCCCGATGATCGAGTCCGCTGGATCGCAAACCCATTATTGTGGGAACCATTCGTCACAACTGCAAGGGGACCAAACCGTTGTCGACCGATAATAAAACCCACGAGGTGCGCACCCCGTGGGTTGTCCTGTACAAAATCTTACCGGATTTCTTGGGCAAAACCAAAATTCGAAGCAGTTTTCTTTGGCGCCTTCATAAAAAACGCGTCGGGCTAGGGAAGGCCTTTCCTTGCGGATTTCGGTTTTCGATTTCGGGATTTTAGTGACTGCTAACTTTCCATCAGCCCCGGATAGTTACGCATCACCAAGTGGCTATCGATTTTTTGCACCAAGTCGAGAGCCACGCTCACCACGATGAGCAGGCCGGTACCGCCGTAGAAACTGGCTACGCGATAATCCACGCCCATGGAGGTCGATACCAGACTGGGGATGATGGCGACCACCGCCAGGAAGGCGGCGCCGACATAGGTAATGCGTAGCATGACGCGCTTCGAGGTATTCCGCGGTGCGTTTTCCCGGCCGATAGCCTGGGATGAAGCTACCGTGATCCTTCAAGTTGTTCGCCATATCCTTGGGATTGAAGATCACCGAAGTCCAGAAATAACAGAAGAAGTAGATCAGCGCGATGTAAAAGAGATTGTAAATGAACCCTTGGCGTTCGAACGCCTCACGCACGGTTTGCACCCAGCGCCAGTTTGTCGAACCGGACAAGAACGTGAAGATAAAGGTCGGAAACATCAAAAGACTGCTCGCGAAGATCACGGGCATCACGCCGGCCTGATTGACCTTGAGCGGCAGGAACTGACGGGTGCCGCCAAAAACGCGCCGTCCGCGCACGTGTTTGGCGGACTGGGTCGGAATGCGCCGCTGTCCCATGGTGATCGCCACGACCGCGACTACCACGGCAACGAACAGGAATATGAGCACCATGAATTTCTCGAAGCTCACATCTTGCCCCGAACCGCCGCCCAGGGTGTAAATCGATTGCTTCAAGCGGCCCGTGCTCGGATCGATGAGCAACGATTGAGTCGCATCCGGAATGCGGGCCAAAATGCCCGCCATGATGATGAGGCTGATGCCGTTGCCGATGCCGTATTCGTCGATCTGTTCGCCCAGCCACATGAGAAAAACGCTTCCGGCCGTCATGGTGAGAATGGCCGAGAGCGCGTAGAAGGTTTTATCGTAGCCCGGCATGAACAAGCCCATGCCGCCGCGGTCGGTGGAAGGCGACATCAGCGAACTGACATACATGCCGCTCTGAAAGAGGCAGATCACCACCGTCGCGTAGCGGGTGTATTCGTTGATCTTTTTGCGGCCGCTTTCGCCTTCCTTTTGCAGCTTTTCCAGCGGGGGATAAACGCTCGCCAATAGTTGGAAAATAATGGAGGCGGAGATATAGGGCATCACTCCCCAAGCGAAAATGGTCGCCTGGCTCAACGCTCCGCCCGAAAACATCGAGACGAAGCCGAGAACTTGGCCGAATGCGCCCGACTGGGCGCCGCGCATGAATTCGCTGAAGCGGGACTGATCGATCATCGGCAACGGAATGTGCGAGCCGATGCGATAGGTGATGAGGAATAACAGCGTGATCCCGATCTTTTGCGAAAGTTCGGGAATCTTGAAGATCGCAATGAGCTTTTTCATGGTCGGCCCTTCCGACAGTGCGGCGATTTGCCAGAGTCCGCCAGGACCGAGGGATGGACCGATCCTTCGGTACGATTATGAATGAACCAGAACCTGGTCAGGTGCTCGACTTAGCCTTCCGCGGCTTCATCTTGTTCTTGACCGGTTTCTTGGGCGGCGGGATAACTTCCGCCGTTCCACCCTTGGCCGTGATCTTTTCCAGCGCGCTCTTGGAAAAATGGTGCGCCCGGACCGTCAGCTTCCTGGTCAATTCGCCGGTGCCGAGTATGCGCACCCCGTCGGCTGGACCATTGGCGAGGCCCTTGGCCTTCAAGATCCCATGGTCGACGGTATCGCCGTCGGCAAAGCTATCATTGAGGTCGCCGACGTTCACCACGAGGAAATCGCGATCCCAGGTTGCATGGCTGAAGCCACGCTTGGGCATGCGCCGGAACAGCGGCATCTGGCCGCCTTCGAAGCTCGCATGGGGCTTCTTGGCGCCGGCGCTGGCCCATTGGCCCTTGCTGCCGCGCGAGCCGGTTTTGCCGTGACCGCTGCCTACGCCCCGGCCCAGCCGTTTCTTGCGTTTCAGCTTGTGAACGCCTTGGTGTACTTTCGCCAGGTCCATTACAGAGCAACTCCTCGCAGGCGCTGAACCTCTTCCTTGGTCCGCAACAGCATGAGGCCGCGGATGGTCGCTTTGACCAGGTTGATTGGGTTCGTGCTGCCGTGCGTTTTCGAGAGAATATTCTTGATTCCGCAAGCTTCCAGTACGTCGCGGACGCCGGGCCCGGCTTTGACGCCTGTACCAGGGCCGGCGGGGACCAGAATCACTTTGCTGCTGCCGAACTTGCCGATCACGCGATGGGGAATCGTCAAGCCGCGCATTTGCACTTTGGTCTGCCGGCGCATGACCTCCTGCGCGTCCTTGACCGCCTTCTCGACGGCCGGAGGAACTTCGTTGGCCTTGCCGTACCCACACGCAACGCGGCCTTTTTTGTCGCCCACGACGACGAGGGCATTGAAGCTGAAACGCCTGCCGCCTTTGACCACGGCGGCACAGCGCCGGATCTTCACGACCCGCTCTTCCAAACCATCTTGTCGTCCTTCGCGTTCACGACCCATTATCTACTCCCCATGGCCGCCCGTGCGCCTATAGATGTTCGAATCTCGCCTGACGTTGGAGAAGGCTAGAACTGCAAGCCTCCCTCGCGCGCCGCATCGGCAAGGGCCTTGACGCGCCCGTGATAGCGGTAATGACCGCGGTCGAACGCCGCTTTGGTCACGCCGGCCTTGACGGCCGCCTGAGCGAGTTGTTTGCCTACGACCACGGCCGCCTTGATATTTCCGCCATTGGCGAAATCTTTGCGGATATCTGGGTGCGTGCTGCTGGCTGAGGCAAGCGTCTTGCCGGTCAGGTCGTCCACGAGCTGAGCATAAATGTGCTTCGAGCTGCGGAAGACCGTAAGCCGGGGCCGCTCGGCAGATCCTTGCACTTTGCTGCGCACGTGGCGCCGCCGGCGCAATTGCCTGGTATGTTTGTGTCGCTGATGGTCCATGAGTCGTCGACCTTTCCCTTCCGCTCGCGGACCGATAGCCTCGGCAAGCCGCAAGCGGGCAACGGGCTGACGTTAACCGCCACTGGCGAAGGACTTGCCTTCCTTGCGGCGAACTTGTTCGTTTTCGTAACGTACGCCCTTGCCTTTATAAGGCTCAGGCTTGCGGGCAGCTCGCACTTCCGCGGCGAACTGGCCAACTTTTTGCTTGTCGGTGCCCTTTACCAGAATCGTGGTCGGGTCCGTCAGTTCAACGGTGACTCCTTCAGGCGGAGTCAGTTCGATGGCATTGGCGTAGCCTACGGTCAGGACAACTGCTTTCTTGTCCATGCGGGCTTGATAGCCGATGCCTTCGATCTTGAGCTTCTTCTCGAAGCCTTTGGTTACGCCTTCCACCATGTTGGCGACCAAACTTCGCGTCAGGCCGTGCAAGGAGCGGTTCAACCGCTCATCGTCGGGCCGCGATACTTTAAGCACCTTGGCCTTTTCGTCGTGGTCCAGCACCATGTTACGGTGGTAGGCCAGTTCGAGTTTGCCCTTGGGGCCTTCGACCCGTAGCTTGCCATCGCCCAGGAATATCTTCACATTCGCTGGGTAGGGCACGGGTTGCTTGCCGATTCGAGACATGGCTACTTTCCTGGCTTACCAAATCGTACAAACGAGCTCGCCGCCGAGCTTTTTCGTTCTCGCCTGCCGATCGCTCATGACGCCATGGCTGGTGCTGATGATAGCGATCCCCAGGCCGTCGAGCACCGGCTTCAGCTGATCGTGCCGGCGATAGAGACGCAGGCCCGGGCGGCTGGCGCGCTCGAGATGCCGAATCACTTTTTCACCGTCCGGCCCGTACTTGAGGTGCAACCGCAGCACGGCCTTGTGGCCTTTGGCATTGGCCTCGGGCTGGAAATGGACGTGATTCGCTTCGTCCTTGGTCTCGCGACCCACCTCATACTCCCGGATGAAGCCCTCATCGCGGAGAACGTGGGCAATGGCCGCTTTCAACTGCGTGGCGGGCATATCCACGACCGCCCGTTCGATGCGGTTGGCATTGCGGATGCGCGTCAACATGTCGGCAATCGGATCTGTCATCATGGCTGCATCCTCACCAACTCGCCTTCTTCACGCCCGGAATCAACCCATTACTTGCCAAGTTGCGGAAACAGATACGGCAAATGCCGAATTTCCGATAAACCGCCCGCGGCCGGCCGCAGATCTTGCAACGCAAGCGAACGCGAATGCGCTCCCGCGGCGGCATTTTCACTTTGTCCGGCGTGCGCGCGACTGGCTTCCAATTTCGCCAGTTGCTTGCGGAACCTTACGTTTTTGGCTTCTGTGGCCATTGCGTTATTCGACACCTCGTTTGTGGCCGGTAAGGCCGGCCGCCAAAAGCGGCCCGTTTCCTTGGCCGGACCTACTTGTCTTCACGGAACGGCAGGCCGAACGCTCGTAGCAGCTCCCGGGCTTCATCGTCGTTCGTCGTGCTCGTGACCAGCGTTACGTCCATACCCTGTGTGAAGGTCGCCTTGTCGGGATCAACCTCCGGGAAAATCAATTGCTCCGCCAGGCCCAGCGTGTAGTTCCCGTTGCCATCGAAACTTTTCGGGTTAATTCCACGAAAATCTCGAATACGCGGCAACGCCATGCTGATCAAGCGATCGAGAAACTCGAACATGCGGCTGCCACGCAAGGTCACGCGGCAACCGATTTCGTTGCCTTCGCGAAGGCGGAAACCGCTAACGGAAACTTTGGCCTTGGTGATCTGGGGGCGTTGGCCCGTGATTTGGGCCAGATGCTCGGCCGATTGCTGCAGCCTGTTCTTGTCTTGCAGCGCTTTGCCCACGCCCATGTTCACGACGATTTTCTCGAGCTCGGGGCAAGCTGAGCCGATTCTTTCGGCCCAGCTTCGTTGCCAAGCCGGGTTCGATTTCCTTCGTGTACTTTTCCTGAAGCCGCGCCATGACCAACCTCAAAACGTCTTAAACGTGCCGCAAGGATTTCCCTGCATTCTTTTCTATGGATGCCAACTGTTATGGACTTCCGGCAACCCCGTTCTCGCCTTCCGGGCAATCAAGGGGCTTTCTTTGCGTACTGAAGCCCGAGCCTTGCTCAAGAAGCCCAAAGCGACGGAGCATTTCTTGCAGAATCGCTCTTTGCGGCCGTCCGCCAAATAGCGACGACCCACGCGAACGCCGTGCTTGCACGTCGGGCAATAGAGCATCACGTTCGATACGTCGATCGGCATTTCCCGGGACAAACGGCCGCCCTGGGAGTTTTGCTGGTTCGGCTTCAGGTGCTTGTAGACCTTGTTGATGCCTTCGACGACGACCTTATTCTTGTCGAGAAGCACCCGAAGAACTTTGGCCGTGGTCCGGGCTTTGGTGCTACCGGCGTCGTCGCCGGTCACCACTTCAACGATGTCGTTTTTGCGAATGTGCATGTTCCAATCACTCCCGAACCACCACCACGCCCAACTTCCGGCTTCACACCACTTCAGCGGCCAAGCTGACGATTTTCAGGAACCCGCACTCGCGCAGCTCACGAGCGACGGCTCCGAAAATGCGCGTGCCCCGCGGGTTCTGTTCCGCGTCGATCAGCACCAGAGCATTGCGATCGAACCGAACGTAACTGCCGTCGTCGCGTTTGGTGGCTTTGCGAATGCGAACGATGACGCCGCGAACGACATCGCCGGGTTTCACTTCGCCGCCCGGGATGGCTTTTTTGACGCTGGCGATGATGACATCGCCCAAGCCGGCATAACGTCGGCGCGTGCCGCCCAGCACCTTGATACACATACACTCTTTGGCGCCCGTGTTATCGGCGACATCCAAATAGGTATACATCTGGATCATGACTTACATTCCTAAGAACACGCGGCCTTATCGGAGCCATGCAAGGAGGGCAGGGCGGCATCGCCCAGGTTGCCGTGTTTTTGACTCAAGAGGCGCTGGGCGCCGCTCCCGTTTCCGCCACCGGAGGCGCTGCCGTTACCGAAGTCACCACGCGCAGCAAACGCCAGTGTTTGGTCTTCGACAGGGGGCGGGATTCCATAATCTCGACTTTGTCGCCGGTGCGCGAAACGTTGTTCTCGTCGTGCACGTGGCAAACCGTCCGGCGGCGGATGTACTTACCGTACCGGGGATGCTTGACCAGGCGAGGAATCTCGACTCGACGGGTCTTGTTCATCTTGTCACTGGTCACGACGCCTTGCACTACGCGTCGTCGGCCCCGTTCCTGGTCAGCCATGCTAGACTTTCTCCTTCGCAGCCGCACCCGCTTTGGCCAACTCGTGCTGGCGCTGGATCGTCAGGATGCGGGCGATCTTGCGTCTGCTCTTCTTGATCTCGCTCGGAGTCTCCAAGCGGTCCGTCGCAGACTGAAAACGCAAATGAAAGAGATTCTTGATCTCGTCTTTCAGCGACAAGCTCAACTGCTCGTCGCCCATTCCGCGTAATTCCGATGCTTTCATGATGGTGCACTCAAAAGCCGTTCATGAGGCCGCTTTCAGCCGCCCACTTTGTTGCGGGATACCATGCGGCACCGAAAGGGCATCTTATAAGCGACCAGGGCCAAGCAGTCGCGAGCCGCCGTTTCCGGCACACCGCCGATTTCGAACAACATCATGCCGGGCTTCACGACCGCAGCCCAATACTCCGGTTCCCCTTTACCCTTGCCCATACGCGTTTCCGCCGGGATCGCGGTGATGGACTTGTGAGGGAACACACGGATGTAGAGCCTGCCCTCGCCGCGCACCGCGTGAGCCGCCGTAATACGGCCGGCTTCGATCGCTTCCGCACTGAGCCAGCCGCCTTCGAGGGCTTGCAGGCCGAAGTCGCCGAAGCTGACGGTATTGCCGCGGGTGGCGTTACCTCTTACCGTGCCGCGCTGGCTTTTTCGAAACTTGACCCGCTTGGGCATTAGGGGCATTGACGACCTCCTCGGTCAAATAGTCACCGTTATTGATCCAAACCTTAATGCCGATATTGCCTTGGGCAGTCGAAGCTTCGGTAAAACCGAAGTCGACCTTGGCCCGGAGCGTCGAGAGCGGAATACTCCCTAAGACGCCGGTTTCTTGGCGAGCCATTTCCGAGCCGCCCAATCGGCCCGACATCTGGATCTTTATCCCCTTGGCGCCGCCTTCCATGGTGTTATCCATGGCTCGTTTCATGGTGCGGCGAAAACCAACGCGCTTCTGCAATTGCTCGGCGACGTCTTGCGCCACCAATTGCGGGTCAACTTCGGGCCGGTTGACTTCCATGGTTTTGACGTCGATGTGGCGATGAGTCAGGTCCTCGAGCGCCTTGGTCAAATTCTCGACGTCCTGTCCCTTTTTGCCGATAATCATGCCCACGCGGGCGGCGTAAATATAAACCACCACTTTTTCGCGCGTCCGTTCAATTTCCACACGCGAGAGGCCCGCTTTAAGGCAGCGCTTGCGAACGTAGGGCGCGAATCTTCTGATCTTCGACCAGCAGCTCAGAAAAATCTTGCTTGCTGGCGTACCACCGGCTCTTCCAATTGCAAAAGATGCCCGTGCGAAAGCCGGTCGGTCTTACCTTTTGCCCCATAACCCGCCATCCTCTAAACGACAAAAAGCCAGGGGTCGGTTATGCGTTTCCGATCCCCAGGCCTGGGTTGTTTCCGCCGGAACTAGCCCTCATCGCCCAACAGGGTGATGTGAATGTGCGAATAACGCCGTTTGATGCTGTTCGCGGAACCTCGCGCCCTCGGCATGATGCGCTTCATGATCGGCCCGCCGTCGACCCTCGACTCCGAAACGATCAAGTCGTCCAAGTGGCGGGCGCCGCGATCTTCCGCATTTCCCAAGGCGCTCTTGAGCACCTGCTCCAAGAGCCGGGCGCTCTTATTCGGGAAGAACCGCAGAGCCTCCATGGCTTCATCGGCTCGACGACCGCGAATGAGCGCTGCAAAGGGACGGATCTTGCGCGGCGACATGTCCGCGAATCGATGATGCGCTGCGTATTCCATGACTCCACCTACTCGCGCTGGCCGACGAATCCTAAACCCAAAGTCGGCCGCGCCTCGCCGGCACTGCCCAACAAATCTCGCTGAATGAACCTCACCGAGTTTACAATCTAAGTTCCGGGGGCAGGATTTGAACCTGCGACCTCCAGGTTATGAGCCTGGCGAGCTACCACTGCTCCACCCCGGGATATATGTCAACTCTCGTCCGAATCTCGTAGCGGAAGTCGCCAGACTTCCGATGCCGCAACACGTCGAGTTCGTTTCCTGTCCCACGGAAGTCTGGCGACTTCCTCTACTTGCCGGCCTTCGCCTTGGAACCACTATGGCCCCTAAATGTTCGCGTCGGCGCGAACTCGCCGAGCTTATGGGCTATCATGTCTTCGGTCACGAACAGTTTCGTGAACTGCCGACCGTTATGAACCAGGAACGTATGGCCGATGAAATCCGGCACAATCGTACAGTCACGCGACCAGGTCTTGATCGGCTCGCGGTGGCCGGTTTGTTGCTTCTCCACTTTGGCAAGCAGACGCAAATCGACGTAGGGACCTTTCTTGACAGACCGGCTCATTCGTCCCTCGATCCTTTAGAATCTCTCATGATATTCGGAAAAAATCACATCGACCAGGCAAAGGCATTATTTAGTTGACAACAGATATTTTACTTAGGCGCATAATGCGGACCAGGCTTACGACGGCGAATAATCGCCGCATTCGACGGTTTCCGCTTCTGGCGGGTTTTGCCGCCTTTGGCCAAAACGCCAGTCGGCCCACAGGGGTGCCGGCCACCGCCCGTACGGCCTTCGCCACCACCCATCGGGTGACTCACGGGATTCATCGAGGTCCCGCGATTGTGAGGCTTGCGGCCCATCCAGCGCTTGCGCCCCGCCTTTCCCAGGCTCACGTTCATATGGTCCGGGTTGCCGATGGCGCCGATCGTAGCCCGGCAATCCGAGCTAATGCGGCGCACTTCGCCAGAGGGTAGCGTGATCTGAGCCCAGCGTCCTTCGCGGGCAGTCAACGTCGCTCGGGTTCCCGCACTGCGGCAGAGCTGGCCGCCGCGGCCGGGCTGCAACTCCAGATTATGAACCGTCATACCTAACGGAATGCGCCGCAACGGTAGACAATTCCCCACGCGCGGCTCGGCTTCTTCGCCGCTGACGACCTTGTCGTCTTTCTTGAGTCCTTCCGGCGCCAGTATGTAACTCTTTTCGCCGTCCGTATATTCGATTAGGGCGATGCGGGCGGAACGATTGGGATCGTATTCGATCGCCACCACCGTTGCCCAAACACTGTCCTTGCGCCGTTTGAAATCGATCAGCCGATACATACGTTTGTGGCCGCCCCCACGAAAACGTGTGGTGACGATGCCATGATGATTGCGTCCACCCTTCTTGGGCTTGGGGCGCAACAGGGATTTCTCCGGCTTCTTGCTCCGGTCCGAAATCTCGACATAATCGCTAACCGACCCTTGGCGCCGGCCTGGCGTAGTCGGTTTGAACTTGCGAATTCCCATGACTTCACCTTGCCATGAATTCTGTTAAAAGAATTCGATTTTGTCTTCGCCGTGCAACGTCACGATGGCTTTCTTCCAGCTGGGAAGATGGCCCATCTTGTTGCGATAGCGTCGCTGCTTGCCCAGGCGCGTTTGCGTCCGAACCCCGATCACGCGGACGTTGAACAGTTCCTGCACGGCCGCCTTGATTTGCACCTTGTCCGCCCAGAGGCTGACCTGGAAAGGGTAGGCATTATGCCGCATCGATTGATGCGTTCCCTTTTCGGTCACCAGGGGACGAAGCAGCACCTGGTGCGTTTCCAGCTTCGGTCCGATGTTCCGGCTGCCGCCGGTATTTGCTGCCATGGCTAACCCCCTCGCAGGCGTCACGGATGCCGATTACTTCTTCGCGGCCGCTTTGCGCAACTCGTCCAGCGCCGCCCTGGTGAGCAGGAGCCTCTTCTGGCAGAGCACCGTATAAGCGTTGAATTCCGTCGTGGGCATGACTTGAACGCCGCGAATGTTGCGTGCTGACTTATAAACGGTCTGGTTCAGACCGGCCGTGCCGATCAGGCAGGTCTCGGCGTCCAGTTTGAGCGCCTTGAGAATATCGGCGACTTTCTTGGTCTTGATTTCGGTTACGGGCATGTCGTCGAGGATGATGGCTTCTTGATCCTGGAACTTGCTCAGGATGGCCATCCGCGTGGCGGCGCGAACGGCTTTGCGGGGCAGGTGATATTCGTAATCGCGCGGCTTGGGGCCTTTGGCAGTGCCGCCGCCGCGACGCTTATTGGTGCGCCGCGTGCCGGCGCGGGCGTTGCCGGTGCCTTTTTGCCGAAAGAGCTTCTTGGTGCTGCCCGCCACTTCGCCGCGCCTGAGCGTCGAATGCGTGCCTGCCCGTTGGTTCGCCATGTGCATGATGACGACGTCATGTAGCAGCTGGCGGTTGATTTCACCACCGAAGTCGGCGGGATCGATTTCCACCGAGCCGACCGTTGCGCCGCTCACGTTGTAGACATTTAAGCTGATCATGACTGCACTTCCGCCAACGCTAGTCGGCTGCCTTCAGCCGGTCCCCATCAGACGACAAAGCCCCTCGCTCCTATCCCACGATAGGATCGAGGGGAAATCAAGCTGCGGTTGTAAGCTCTCGTTTTTCGGTACGAGCGACCGGTTGCAAACAGCCCAGACCCGGCTTCCCGCAGGCCAAAAGGTCTTTTAGCTGTTCGATCCAGCCAGGACGCGGATTTTGATATCGACTCCCGGCGGCAGGCTCAATCCTTTATTCAAGGCTTCAATCGTTTTACCGGTCGGCTGCAGAATGTCCACCAAGCGCTTGTGAGTTCGAATCTCGAACTGCTCGCGCGATTTACGATCGATGTGGGGGCTGCGCAAAACCGTGTAGCGCTCGATGCGCGTCGGCAGGGGGATCGGGCCGTGCACGATGGCGCCGGTCCGCACCGCCGTGTCGACGATCTCATGGGCCGTACGATCCAAAACTTCATGGTCGTAGGCTTCCATGCGAATTCTGATGCGTTCGTTGGACAAACCCGCCAAAGGCCCCTCCCTCGCGCTCGCTGTAGACAAAAAGCTTCACTCATGCGAAGAATGTGATGCTAGTAATAGGGCTATCGAGTGTCAAGATCGGACGATCGCCTGGACCGCCGTTTTGGCCCGAAAAATGCCTGCCCCGAGGATATATATGCCCGATCCATTGGATCTCGAGCGATACCTTCGCCGGATCGACTTCTCTGGAAAAACGGAGCCGACTTCACAGGTTCTTCACGCCCTGCATGTAGCACATGCTTCCCACGTTGCCTTCGAGAATATCGATATTCTGCTCGGTCGTCCCATCTCTCTCGATCTGCAGGCTCTCGAAGCGAAAATCGTTAAGGATTGTCGAGGCGGCTACTGCTTCGAACAGAATACGCTTTTTGCCGGTGTCCTCGAACAGCTTGGTTTTAACGTGACGGCTTTAGCCGCACGCGTGCGGCTTGGCAGAACGCGAATCTCGCCCCGAACGCACATGCTGTTGTTGGTGGAAGTGGCGCGACAACTCTTTTTGGCAGACGTTGGGTTTGGCGGCGCCGGTTTTATCGAGCCGATGCCGCTCGAACCGGATCGCATCATTGAGCAATTCGGCTGGTTTCTACGCTTGGTGCGCGAAGGCGAGAGTTGGGTGCTTCAGAGCCGGGTCGCCGGCGTCTGGCTGGACCAATATGAATTCACGCTCGAGCGACACTATCCTTCCGATTACGAAGTTGCCAACCATTACACCGCGACGTTTCCTACCTCGTACTTCCGCCAGACGCTCCTCGTTCATCTCTGGACAAGGAGTGGGCGGCGGCACATTGCATAACCTGACGCTAACGGAGACCGCCCACGCCGAGTCGGCGCCCATTTCGCGAACCATCGCAGAGGCAGAATTGCCTGAGGTGTTGGCCGACCGCTTTGGATTGCGCTTGGCGTCGGGCACTAGAATTCCGGTCGCTCCGGGCTAGGTAAAAAATGGATTCAGCAGCGGAAATTGCTCGAGTCAGATTGAGCCCAAAGCGCCGATTTGGAAGTCGCGCTATTTTGAAACGGCTTCGGTAATAGCGGTAATCTCGTTTAACCCATAGTGCGGGCTTCGCCCGCAACCCAAAAGCGGCTTCCAACAAACCTGGGCCGAAAGGCCCCTCTTTCTCCCCCCCTTGGCAAGGGGGGGTTGGGGGGGTCTGACGCGACGTGACCACCGACGGTAGAAATGCGCCCGCCCTGATCTCCTGCAGGGGCCAGCTTTACCTCTTTGGGGTGCAGATTCTGCGACCCCCCCTGCCCCCCCTTGCCAAGGGGGGAGAATTCAAGGCTCGCGCCTTTAGCCTTCGGTCACATTGTTTTAAGCAAAAGCGCCGAACTTTCGGCGCTGAGAAATTCGGCTAGAGTCCGCGCACGCCGCGAGGAAGTTCGTGGATACCTTCGGAGCCAACGGCGACGGCGGGCAGGCACCCGCTGGGACTGCATGTTTTGGGCGACCGCTGAATCAATGCGCGATGAGTGGAGACAAGTCCGCCGTCGCCGCTGGCTCCGGGTTAAACGAGGTCGGCCTATTGCCGCCCGCCGTTGGGTTCCGGCTTGCTGTTGCCGATGCGGCGGAGTTGGCCGAGGTCGTCGAACTCGACGATTCCTTGGACGTCGGCGACCGGGATCCACAGCGTGCGGCCGGGAAAGTCTTCTTGGGTAAGCGTGCTGTCGCGAACTGAGGTTCCCACAATAAAACTGCGGTCGCCCAGTTTACGAACCTGCACGCTCTTCAGCGTGTTTTCGGTATTCGCAGTCGTCACCAGAATCAGCTTCGTGCCGAATGGCTCCGCCGCCGTTTCTTTGGTGTCAGCTGGTTGACCCGAATGGCCGGCCAGGGTCGCCGTCAAAGCCGCGGCCAAAACCAGGACGCCGAGTTGCCACATGCGCATGACCTGCTCCTTGCCAAAGGTTCGCGAAGCCCGAAAAACCTCCAACAAGCGTATTCAAACATGGACGCTCAATTTACGCCAGACGAACCAGCCTTTGAGCCTAATCCCTCTTCCGCCGGCAACGCAGATAGGCTAGGCTGCCCCCCGCTCATGGAGGAGGTTCTCTGGTGGGTTACACGCTTGTTACCGGCGGGGCGGGGTTCATAGGCAGCCACCTCGTACGCCATCTGGTATCCCAAGGCCGCCCCGTGCGCGTCCTGGAGCGGCCCGGCACTCGCGTCGATCATTTGCCGTTGGCGAAAATTGACCTAATCTACGCCGACATTCGGAACCGAACGGAGGTCGCCCATTGCGTCCGCGGGTGCGAAGCGGTCTGTCATCTGGCGGCCAATCCTAATCTCTGGACGCACAAACGCGGCCATTTTCGTCAGGTGAATCTGATCGGGACGGTAAACGTGCTGGATGCGTCGCTGGCTGCGGGCGTGCGGCGCATTCTGCACACCAGTACCGAAAGCATTCTCACGCGAGCTGCCCAAACCGGTCCGATCGTTGCCGACGTGGTCGTGCAGCCACGCGACGTGATTGGGCCCTATTGCCACTCGAAATATGCCGCCGAGGTCTATGCGCTCCGCTTGGCTCGCGCCGGGCGCCCATAATCGTCGTCAATCCGACGCTGCCAACCGGCCCGGGCGACCTGGGACGCTCACCACCGACGCAAATGATGCTCGACTTTTGTCGCGGCCGCCGTCGCGAATACCTGAGCGCCGACCTGAACCTGATTGACGTGCGCGACGTCGCTTTAGGAATGTCGCGAGCGCTGGAACATGGCCGGCCAGGTCGGCGCTATCTGCTGGGCCACGAAAACGTTTCGATTCGCGATATCTTCAGGAGATTATCGAGGCTGACGGGGATTCCCGAACCAACCTGGCGAGTTCCCTATGCTCTGGCACTCACCGTCGCCTACCTGGGCGAATTCATCGCCGACATTGCCACGCGCCGTTCGCCGGCAGCCACCGTCACCGGCGTGAAGCTGACACGACGGACTATGCACTTCGACGCCCGCGAAAGTCTCGCAGAATTGCGGCTCCACCCCAGGCCCATCGACGAATCCTTAGCCGACGCAGTCAGCTGGTTTCGTGAACAGGGGTGGATGAACGGGGAGAGTCTGGCTCAAGGATCAATGGCAAAAAAATGTAGGGCAAAAAAATAAGCAATTGGTTTTATATTTCTGCCCTACATTTTTTTGCCATCTATTTTTCATTTACCCTGCTGACAGGGAAGATTTGCGATGCTTTCGCAGCCGGCTGGCAGTTCTGCTTCCTCGATTACCAGCACCGGGAAACCGTCTTTGATTTTGAAATGTACGTTGCAGCGGTCGCATACCAACTTTTCTCCTTGCAGCGTCAAATGCGTCCGGCTCGGATCCATGGGGCACCGGAGGATATCGAGCAAATCCTGGCTAATCATGAATCCGTTTCCTCTGCTTCCGTGGCGGCGCTGGCCAATCGACCGACCGAAGACGCGATTATAGGGTCGCCCCGCAGGCGACGCAAATAAAGGCTGCGCCGGCCGTCACCGTTGCCGCGAACGAATTTGCCGGTCCATGTCGCGCAGCGGATCTATCACCTGCGGCAGCTGGGCGATTTCTTCCAGACTATGGGCAGCTTTGCGTCTCCAGTTGTTGCGCTCGTGCCACGTTCCCGGCACGTTTTGAGGTAAGGTTTCTCCCCAAAAATCTTCCAGAGTAGCGAGCACGACGAATGCTTGGCCGGAGCACATCTCGATCAAGCAGGCGCGGAGCACGTCCAGGTCGGTGAATTCATGGCCAATTCGCCCGCGATTGCGCAGATATTGCACGAGCGAACCGATCAGCGCTTGGCGTTGCCGATGTTCCTCGCCGGCGCTATCGCGCGTGAGTATCCCCAGGTCGATGCGATCTTCGATGTCGAGCCCTCGCCAGAAAGCGGCGAAAGGCGGCATGTCGTGCGTATTGGCGCTGGCGACGCAGCCCTCGAAAACCGGCTGCATGGCGTTGTCGGCCCAGGGTTGCAGCGAATACTGCAGAACATACATCCGATGCACATTGTGTCGAGCCATGGCCGGCGGCACTTCGGGCGGCACGGTTCCCAAATCCTCGCCGACCAGCATCGATTTGTGCCGGTGCGATTCCAGCGTGAAGGCGGCATAAAACTCGTCGGAACGATATTTCACGTAAACGCCGTCGCGCGACTCCCATGCCCTTGGGAATCCAAAAGAGTCGATGCAAGCCCATCATATGATCGATGCGCAGGATTCCCGCGAGCCCGAGGTGGTGACGGATATAGGCGGTGACATAGCCGTAGCCTTGAGCCCGAATCCGCTCGGGATGCAAAGGCGCGAATCCCCAGTTTTGGCCGGTCGCGAAGAACGGATCGGGCGGGGCGCCGGCCGCGACACCGGTGGCGAAAGCATCTCGCTCGCGCCAGACGTCGTAGCTATCTGGATTTACGCCCAGCGGTAAATCGAGGTAGAACCCCGGCCCATGGCCCGCGCTTTTCCCGCCACGGCCCGCAATTGCTCGTCGGCTAGCCACTGAACGTATTGGTGGTAGCGAGATCTAGCCTCGTCATAGTCTCCGGTTTGAAGCTTGCCGCCGCGCAGCGTCGGGCCATTTCGTCCACGATTCGCGACGACGATCGCAAACGGCACGAAAACGGGCGTAATCCGGCAGGAGCGGGTTCTGGGCGACGAAGCGTCGAAAAGCCGTCAGCCGGGGTGAGGGCGTTCCAAAAAAGGCGCGGGCCAACTCGTCGAGCACCTTGCGTTTGAGTTTCATGAGGCGCTGGTAGTCGACGCTTTTCAGCGCGAAGCTCGTTTCGTTCTTTGAGGAACGCCTCCGAGGACAAAATCGCTTTGGCTTTTGGGCAGCCGGCAAGTTCGGGGATGCGCTCGATATCCAGATAGAACTCGTTCCAAAAAAGCCGGCTGGCCGGCGAATAGGGGCCGGGCTCGAAGGGCTCATCGAGAAAAGCGGCCAGCAGCGGCAAGGTGGCCACCATGCCGCCGCCCAGGCTTTTGGTCCAATCCGCGAGCTGTTCCAGGTCGCCGAAGTCGCCGCTGCCCCAGCTTCGCTGCGAATGAATGGCGTAAAGAGGTGCGAACACGCCCCAACTTCCTCCAGCCTGACTGGGGGGCTGGTAAGCACGTTCCGGCGCTGCCAGGATCATGGACTTCACTAGCTGCCCGGCCGCCTCCATTTCCAGGTGGTGGTAACCCAGGGGCAGGTTCCCGGGCAGAGTCAAGCGTCGTGTGGTGAAGGTAATTCCTTCGACCTCGGCCTGATTGACAACGGGCAGGCATTCGAGCGGGCAGCTCCAGTTCATCGGTTCGCCATTCTCCAGAGCCAGGCGGCAGGCAAAAGAGCCTGTTGCTGTGGCGGGCAAACGCAGGGTCAGGTCTGGATGTTTGGCGTCCCAGGCCAAGATGACCGGCTCGATCGGGCGTCGGGCCTCGTTCTGACGGCGGGCCCGCAAGGCGTCGGCAGCCTGTTCCGGTCCGGCGATGGGCGCTCCGAGGGTTTGCAGGATGCGCACGAGGGCTTCAGGCGAAGCCTGGCAGAGCTTGCCGGTGACGTCGTAATAAGAAAGCTGCACGCCATGGGCTTCGGCCAGGGCATGAAGAGACTCGATTACCGGATCCATCGGGTAAGGCTCCTTTGATTGTCGGGTCTATGATATGCGGGGCGTCGCTTTTGAGCGGCGCGGGCTGCGCGAATGGCCAGATCCGACATAAAACATCCTACGAGCCGACACCCAACGCCTTCACCAGAAAGGGGAATCCTCATGCACGCGACGCGCATCGACATCCCGGAATCGAAGCGGACGCCAATTATTCAGCTGCTCAACGATCGCCTTGCCGACATTCTCGACCTCAAGTTGCAGACCAAGCAAGCGCACTGGAACGTCAAAGGACCGAGCTTCATTGCCTTGCACGAATTGTTCGACGACATCGCCGATGAAGTGGATGATCTTGGCGACACGATGGCCGAACGCATTACTGCCCTAGGCGGCATCGCGGAGGGAACCGTGCAGGCCATAGCCAAGAAATCGAAGCTGGCGCCTTATCCCATGGACATCAGCAAAGGCCGCGACCACGTCAATTCCTTGGCGAACGCCCTGGCCACATTCGGCAAAGCCGCCCGCGCCGGCATCGACCAGTCCAATGAGCTAGGCGACGCCGACACGGCGGACGTGTTCACCGAAGTCTCGCGGGCCATCGACAAGAAGCTCTGGTTCGTCGAGGCGCACGTGCAGGCGGAGGCGTGAGGACGCTGCGCTATCGCCGTAAATCCTCCTTCCAAAATGTGGCTGAGGAGCAATTGTCGTTCGTTCTGTTCAGGGCGGTGGCCCTTTTGGTGAACATGCGGACGCTAACCTGGCTGATCGCGACGTGAACGAATCAGTGGTGCCCATTTGGACTGCGGCGCTTTACCGCCGCTTTTGTTTTTGACTCAGGACGAAGCTAAAGAAAGCGGCGGTAAAGCGCCGCAGTCCAAATGCGGCGCAAGCAAATCCTGCGCTGTCTAGCCTGATAGAGGCGAAGATTGTTGAACCTTCAATTCCTCTCCTTTTTCCTTGCCCTGCCGCCAACCTCTCGCAAGACTCGACTGAAGCATGTGCCCTCGGTCGGCGATCATGCAATTCCTGGCCCACTTCCCCGAGACCCACGATGTTTCGAGCCCCTTATGCCTTGACGCTTCTGTTCCCACTTCTTCTCGCGCACCCTGCCCCTGCCTACGACGATCCGCCGGGCGGTTGGGCGAACAAGAAGGTCATGTTCAAAGGAGAAATTCCCAATCTCAAAACTTTCGACAAGGCCGGCCAAGCGGTGGAAGGAAGAAAGGTGGCGGATCCCGTTGTTGTCGTGATCGAGGAGCATGAAGACTGGCTCGGGCTCGATTCGCGGGGCGAACGAGGGTGGGTCGAAAAGCGCGACGTGGTCCTGCTCGATGAAGCGCCCGCTTACTTCACCGAACTGATCGCCGATAACCCGAAGGACGCACGGGCCTACACGAATCGCGGTATCGCCCTCACCGCCCGCCTGGAATTCGACAAGGCCCTCAAAGATTTTGCCGAAGCGCTCCGGCTCGAACCGAACGACCCGCTAGCCTTGATTGCAAGGGGTAATGCCTGGACTGGAAAGAACGATTACACCAAGGCGATTGCCGACTACACGGCAGCCATTCGCATTGATGCCAATTCGGATTCGGCTTTTCGAAGCCGAGGAATTGTCCATGCGCACAAGGGGGAGTACAACCAGGCCATCGCCGACTTCACAGAAGCCATTCGCCTGGAGCCGAAGGAAGTTTGGACTTTGGTCAGCCGGGCCAGCGCATTTTCCTACAAGGGGCAACAGGACAAAGCCATTGAGGACCTGACGGAGGCCTTAACCCTTTATCCAAGTTTTTCCATCGCTCTCAATACGCGCGGGACCGTGTTGCTCTCCCTGAAGAAATACGATGAGGCGATCGCAGACTTTACGGAGGTGATTCGGCTCGAACCGAAGGAAATAGAAGGCTACAAACGTCGTGGGGCCACTTTGCTTGCCAAGAGCGAGTTTGACAAAGCCGCCGCGGATTTTACTGAAGTTATCCGCTTGGCTCCCAAGGATCCGTGGGCGTATGCTTCGCGCGGGACCGTTTGGACTTATAAGTCGAACTTTGACGGGGCTATTGCGGACTATACGGAATACATTCGGTTGAATCCGAAAGATGCGAGAGCCTTCTCTGCTCGTGGCCTCGCATATGCTCAAAAGAAGGAGTTTGTGAAGGCGATCGCAGATCTTACGGAATCGCTCCGTCTCAATGCAAAAGTAGCCGGCGTGTATTTCTCTCGTGCGGACGTCTATGGAAATCTGAAAGAATACGACAAAGCGATCGCGGACTACACGGAATCCATTCGCCTCTCTCCGAAATACGGCCTCGCCTTCACGAGTCGGGGCTATGCCCGGTTCGAAAAGAAACAATATGATCTTGCCATTGCCGATTTTACCGAGGCCCTCCGCCTCGATTCCAAAGATGGAGCTAGCCTACGTGGCCGGGCATTGGTCTGGATCAAGAAACGCGGGTATGACCAGGCAATCGCTGACTGCTCGGCAGCAATGCGCCTCGACCCGAAAGATGCGCCGGCCATCTACTATCGGGGCAAAGCATTTCAGGGTAAGAAGGAATACGAAAAGGCGAACAAAGATTACACCGAAGTTCTGCACCTGGACGACAAGAACGCTTACGCGATGGGCCATTCTGGAGAGATCGCTTCCAAATTGAAACGATACCCAGACGCGGTGCGCGACTTCGACAAATCCTTGAAGCTGTGCCTTCACTGGATGCTCTTTGGCACAGTTATGCCCTTTTCCGCGCCTCCTGCCCGGATGCCAGCTTCCGCGACGGCAAGAAAGCTCTCGAGATGGCCCAGAAAGCTGAGAAGCTAGCCGGGAAGGACGCCGGCTGGGAGCATTTCGCCGCGCTGGCGGCGGCTTACGCCGAGTTAGATGAATTTGACAAGGCCGTTGTGGAGCAGACCAAAGTCCTCGCCGACAAATCGGTCGACAAGGAAGATCGCCTGCAGCAGGAGCAGCGGCTCGAACTGTACAAGAAGAAACAGCCATTTCGGGATGTGGATTAGCTGGCGCGATTGAGCGCAAATACAGAATCGTGCGCTCACGAGGCGAGCGTCGAGGCGTCAGCCCGACGAGTCATCGCGCGGGCTGTCGCGTACCGATTCTCTTGAGACAAGTCGGAGCTGCGCAGCTACAAGGCACCGTCCAATTGGGTGCGCGGAGCAAATGGCCGGGCCCTCTTGCTCGCGCGTTGGGCTAACAATTTAAATGCACCCCTCCGCCGTGGGAGTGGTTTGCACCCTGCCACTCAGTACCAGAAGAAGATTCAATTTGTGCCTGGGAGGACAGAAAAATCACCCCACTTGCGCGGCACAACGAGCTTGCAATTCTTGGATGCTTGTTCCATTCCTACGCCATTCAGTTGCTGCGCGTAACTCTTCCTCTGGCAAGCATTACCTTCCGTCGCGCATGAATTCTGATCTCTGCTATTTTTTCCAGTTCTCCGGTTGCACTATTAGCCCTTGAGACCCCCGCCGGAGTGCCGGAGTAAAAAAACGTCACCCTATCAGTAAAGAGCCCTGAATCTTGCGTCCATTCGACTCCGGCAAATGACTCCGGCTAATTGCCGGACTCGATTGGTCGGCGAAAATGGCCTGCCGCGAAAAGAGTGGAGAGTGCGCTAACAGTACGTTAGTCTGAATCCCTAGCTGCCGGACACATCGAAATCGTTCTGGGGAGGCGCATTCGTTGCGCCTGCGAACTGGGCTGGGGAAAATATCATGACGACCGCTTTTCGCTTCGGCGCCCTCTGTTCCATCGCAGTGGGGGCGCTCATGACTACTTCATTCTCCACTCAATCGTCAGCTTTTGGAGGCGGGGAAGACGCCAAGCCAACGAAGTTTTGGGTGTTTGTGGGCACCTATTCAGGCGGCCACAGCAAGGGAATTTATCGTTGCCAGTTCGATGCCGACACCGGCAAGTTGAGCGACGTTGGCCTCGCAGCGGAGGCTCACAATCCTTCCTTCTTGGCTATTCATCCGACTCAGCCGCTGTTGTACGCCGTGGGCGAGCATTCCGACATCGGCAGGATGCATACCGGGGCAGTCGTTGCCTTTAAGCTGGACGCCAAAACCGGTGCGCTGACGCAGCTCAATCAGCAGTCCTCAGGCGGTGCCGGGCCTGTTTCGTGACCATCGATCACACCGGCAAAGACGCGCTGGTGGCCAATTATTCCGGCGGCAGCGTCGCAGTTTTGCCCATTGGTGCTGACGGCAAGCTGGGTATGGCTACCACGGTGATACAGCACGAAGGCTCGAGCGCGGACAAGCAGAGGCAAGGGGAGCCGCATGCCCATTCCATCAACGTCGATAAGGCCAATCGTTTTGCGTTCGCCGCCGACTTGGGCTGCGACAAAATCTTCGTCTACCGTTTCGATCCGCTAAAGGGGACTTTGACCCCTAACGATCCGCCTTCTGTTTCCTTGCCGCCGAGGTCCGGCCCGCGTCATTTTGCGTTCCACCCTTCAGGAAAGTTTGCCTATGCCATCAATGAAATTGCCCTGACCATCGCCATGTTCGCTTACGATGCCGGGCGGGGCGTACTCGAACCCAAGCAGACTATTTCAACGTTGCCGCCTGGCGCCAAAGGGCCGGATTTTTCTTGTGCCGAAGTCGTGGTGCATCCGTCGGGCAAGTTCGTTTACGGTTCCAACCGCGGGCACAACAGCATCACCGTTTTCGCGGTTGATGAGGCAACCGGCAGATTGACGTACGTCCAGAACGAAGGCGAAGGCATCAAGACGCCGCGCAATTTCAACATCGACCCCACGGGACGCTTTCTGGTGGTCGCCAATCAGGATGGGGACAATCTGGTCGTGTTCAAAATCGACCAGAGCAGCGGTAAGCTGACGCCCACGGGCATATCGATCGAGGTTCCCAAGCCGGTGTGCGTGAAGTTTGTGCCGGTGGGTGCGTGAGGCTTTGGAACTCATCCAGAGAAGGCCGTTCACGACCGACAACCTTCTTCCGACGACCCCTGCCGGCTCGCCCGGCAGGTAAAGAAGTTCAGCAGCTAGAATCAGCAGGTCAACCCGCAGAGACCCCTGCCGGCTTGCCCGGCAGGTGAATCAGCTCCGAAGCTAACAGCAACCTGCCCCAGCCGGCGAACTTCTTCACCTGCCGGACAAGCCGGCAGGGGTCGCAGAGATCTAGGGCGTCTCAGATTGCCGAGGCAAGGCAAAGTCTAATTGATATTCGCATGCATAAGGCGCTTCCGGTCCCACGGCTTGTGACGGCTGTGACGGCCGCGCTACGGGCTGTGGGCGTTTGCACGCTTCTCTTTGGCTTATACCTGGTTGCAGCGGCCCAAGCGATGGCTACAATGGTGAGGCTATCCATAGGATGAAGCAGACCCGGTGCATCCGTTAGGTCTGCTGTTTCATCCGTTGCCTGAAGACAGAATTCTGCATGCTTGCCGCGAGAGGATCGTCGATGGAGAAGGGTATGAGCTGGGGCTGCGCCAGCGTAGGCGGCATCATGCTGCTGCTTTTCATTCTGGACATTGCTCTGGGAGTTCCTTTTGGCGGCCTCAGCAAAGTCGTCGACATTTTCGGCATCCTGGCCAGCGGCATTCTTCTTTACCTATCCATCGAAACGCTCCGCGAGCTTCGCTAGCCATATTTCCTATTCCCTTCGCAGCGCTATCGCTATTGCCAACATCGCTTCCGTCGTGTAAGGCCGCGCTTCCCCTGCCACCGGGAGCCCGAACTCGCGAACCGTCGCGCTGGTAACTCCGCTGATGGTTATCAGACGAACTTGACCCGACCTTATGGTCTCCACCTGATTGGGGGTCAGTGCCTTTATCAGCGCGCGAGCGATGTTCGAGCTGGTCAACAAGACGAAATCCGGCGGCCGATCGTGCCAACAAGCAGCGAGAATGCCGGCCAGATCGGCATTCTCGGTTTGGCGATAAACGGCGATTTGTTGAACTTCCGCGACTTTTGCGAGCGTTTCGCGCAGCACATCGCGGCCTTGCTCGGCTCGCACGAGAAGAACCCTGCAGCCACGGACCCGGTCGAGAAGTTCTGCAGCCAGTGCCTCGCTGACGAATTCGCCAGGTACCAAATCGGCGCGGAGACGATAGGACGCCAGCGCCGACGCCGTTGCCGGGCCAATCGTAGCGAGGCGCGATTTTCCCAAGGCGCGCAAATCGTGATTGGTGTGGCCCAGCCGCTCTATGAAGGCGTGGACGCCATTGGCGCTGGTGAAGACGATCCAATCGAATTGGGTTAGTTGGTGGATGGCGCGATCGACCGGCTCCCAGTCGGCCGGAGGCGCCACCACCACGGCGGGTGCAATGATGGGGATCGCGCTCAGTTCTTCCAGACGGCGCGCGAGCAGCAATCCTTGCTCCAGAGGCCGAGCCACCAAAACCCGCCCTCCAGCAAGTGGTCGTTTCTGGGACCAGGAAAGTGTCGGCTTGAGGTCGACGACCGGTCCCACGACGATGACGCAAGGCGCGTTGAGCCCGGCCTGCTTCACCTTGGCGGGCAATTCGGCAAGCGTGGTACGGATTTCAACTTCGTCGCCGCGGTGCTGTTCTGGATTACGATCGCAGGCGTGGCGGCTTCTTTGCCGGCTTTCAACAACGATTCGACGATTTTGTCGATCCGCGCCATGCTCATGTAGAGAACAAGCGTCCCCGGAAATCGAGCGAAGCTGGCCCAATCGACGAGGCTATCCGATTTGCCGGGATACTCGTGCCCAGTCACGAACGCGACGGCACTAGCGCAATCGCGATGCGTGAGCGGGATCTCGCTATAGCCAGCGGCGCCTAGGGCTGCCGTCACCCCGGGCACAATTTCATAGGCGATGCCTGCAGTGCGCAGGGCAGCAGTTTCCTCGGCAAGGTGAGCGAAGATTGCCGGATCGCCGCCCTTGAGTCGCACCACGATCGATCCGGCTCGCGCGGCGGCGATCATGCGTTCGTTGACGATGGGCCAACGATCCGCATGGCGGCTTGCCAATTCGTTGACGCAAAGACGGCGAGCATTGGGCGGGGCTGCGTGGAGCAGGCTGGGGGAAACCAGGCGGTCGTAAATGATCAGGTCGGCTTTTCGCAGGCACTCCAGGCCGCGAATGGTCAGCAGTCCCGGATCTCCCGGACCGGCGCCGACCAGATAGACCAGTCCCGGTTTGTCGGTCATATTGTCCACTTCCTCCCGCCAGCATAACCGGCCTGCTTGCCTGAACCGCGCCTTCGACCAAAGCGCGCGTTGGCTAGCCTCTGGATTTTCCATAAGTCTGAGGCAACAATACTCATTGTCCGATAACTTGAAGTAGGCTTCCAGGATGGAACATTCAGCCCAATTATTCAAGGAACGACAAGATGAGCCGACTTTTCCTTATTGGCCTGTTGTGCCTGGCAGGTTGCCATGGCGTGGTGGGGCCATTCCAGCAGCGCGATCCGGCGCGCGTGGACGACCCGAGATTACCGATCAGTGAACAGGAGCAGCGCGGTCGCGATCGGCTAGCCTTGCCCGATGACGCCAGGACCATGCCTGCCACAGGCATCAATCCGCCCAGCATGATTGGCCGTTAGCACTGGCGTGGTCGGCTGCGACAAGACGCGCATCTTAGGGGGAACTATGAGTCGCTTTCTGGCCTCTGCATTGTGCCTTTTCGTTTTGATCGGCTGCCAGCTTCCCCCCGAGCAAGTAGCCCTCAAGCCGCTTCCCGAAGACGGCACTCCCGTTCCTTATGTCGATCTGACCAACCGGACCAAAGCGCAAGTCGATGCCGCCCGTGAAGCCTTTTATGAAGACAATTGGCTAACCCTGGAAGAATCCGGCAAGATTCTGCAACAGACTTCCCGGCTGCTCGTGAAAACGACAGACGTCCCCGCTCGACACAAGGATAGCCTGGCTGTCGAGGCGGGCGACCTGAACAAGGAAGCCAGCAAACTACGCGATGCCGCCAAGGCGAAAGACGTCAAAGCAGCCAACGAGAGTCTGCAGCAATTGCATCTGCTAGTGCGGCAATTATCTGTTAAGTAAATTAAACGAAAGGTTAGCCGCGACGCGCAGCGGAGCGTGAAGCCCACGCTCCGCTGCGCGTCGCGGCTAACCAAATGCTTCAATTCGCTTGAAAATCTAAGGCAAACGCTTTGGCGTTCAACTCCTCGCCGGTTGCGAACTTCGTGAGGGCATTCCAGCTTAGCGAGCGGCCCGGCACGAAGACGAATTCCCGCATGAAGGCGCCTACCTTGGGATTGCCATTGTATATCACGTTCTTGGGATTGAGGCCGGGGTAGAGCGCTTTGGCGATGGCCCGATGGAGCTGCGACGCGAAGAGCTGGCCCATCTGGTAATTGTGGTAATAAACCGGCGCGCTGACGATGTGGATCTTGCTGGCATAGTCCGGAGCATTGCGGCCCTCGGGCTTCTTCAAACCCTGATATTTAGAAACCAGGCTCCACCACAGCGCGTTCAAATCCTGGTCGGGGTTCTCGTACATTCCCTTCTCGAAGCGCAACATGACCTGGCACCAACGCGAGAAGATCAGCAGCTGGTTGCGCTGCATCTTGCAGCTGCCTCGTCGAATTCCGCCGGCTGGGAGACCTTGAGTCCCATCTTTTCGATCCAGGCACGCTGCTTGGAAAACGCTCGAACATCATGGCCACGCCTTCGGTGGTCAAAATGTGCGATTCCATACGCAGCAGATAAGGCAGACGCGCCGGGATATTTTTGCTGCTGTAAACGCTGTGGCCGAATTCGTGCAACAAAGTGCCCATCCAATACTCGTTGGGCACGACGTTGGCAAGCACGAGCAGTGACCTTCATCGGAGAGCTGAGTCGCTGGCTGAGAGGGGCCAGATCTCGCCCGCGCTGGCCTTCGACTATCCGAACGTCGTCGAGCCTTGGCTCATTTTCTTGCCGAGGGAAAGAAGCCCCGCGACGAGCCGGCGAGGGCCCATTCGACAAAGTCGAGCCACGCTGGTCTACCGAGCCGATTGTGGTGATCGGAAAATCGGTTGTCGTTTTCCCCAGGCGTCAAGCGCCCAGGCTTATTGGGCTTGCGGAGTGGAACCGACGCGATTCGCGAGATTCCGGCCGATCGTTGGAATGTGGACCAGTACTACAGTGCTGATCCCGAAGCGCCCGGCAAAATGGTGTCGCGCTACGGTGGCTTTATCGAAAACGTGGATCACTTCGATAACGAGCTCTTTGGTATTTCCCCTCGCGAAGCGCAACGCATGGATCCCCAGCAGCGGGTCATAATGGAAGTGGTTTGGCAAGCGCTGGAACATGCCGCTTCGCCCCACTGAAGCTCGCCGGATCTCTAACCGGAGTCTTCATCGGTATCAGCAGCAGCGACTATGCTTATCTGCGAGGTCCGGAGCCACTCGAGGTCTACGATGCGCTCGGTAACGCCCACAGCATCGCCGCCAACCGCATCTCTTATTTTTTCAACTTCAAAGGTCCGAGTTGGATTGTCGATACGGCCGTTCTCTTCGCTCGAGCGATCCACGAAGCTTGCTGAGCTTGCAGAGTGGCGAGTGCACCCTGGCCGTGGCCGGAGGGGTAAATCTGATTCTCACTCCCGACCTCTCGGTGGCGTTCTCGAAGGCGAATATGCTTTCGCCGGAAGGGCGGTGTAAGACGTTTTCCGAAAAGGCGAACGGATACGTTCGGGGAGAAGGCGCGGGGGCAGTGATCTTGAAGCGGCTCAAAGACGCCGAACGCGATGGAAACCGGATCCTCGCCGTCATCCGAGGATCGGCCGTGAATCAAGACGGACGGAGTAACGGGATTACCGCCCCGAACGGTCCGGCCCAGGAGGCCGCAATTCGCGAGTCGATGTTGGCGGCGGGAATCACCGCGGAAGCTCTCGATTATATTGAGGCGCATGGCACGGGGACGAAACTCGGGGATCTCATCGAGTACCAGGCCTTGGCGAATGTCATCGGCGACCGGTTTACCGGAACGAAATGTCGGATCGGATCGGCCAAAACCAATTTTGGGCATCTAGAAGCCGCCGCGGGTGTGGCAGGGTTCATTAAAGTCGTCCTGGCGATGCAGCACGAATACCTTCCTCGCCATCTGAATTTCGAAAAGCTCGGCCGGATCTGGCGAAAGTGCACGGAAGCCTCGAAGTGAATCAATCTGGAGCGGCTTGGCCGCACCGAAGCGATCGGCCGCGGTGGGCCGGTGTCAGCTCGTTCGGCTTTGGCGATACAAACGCCTATGTCACTCTCGAAGCGGCACCGCAAATACCGGAAGCCCCGATGAAGGCGTCGAATGCGTCGTCTCCAACGCCGCCGTTTCGCCATCTGCTCGTTTTATCGGCGACTCAGCCCGAGGCGTTGCGCCCCCTGGCTCAGAGCTACGGTACGTTTCTCGAAAGGGCGAAAGACGAAGAGCTGGCCGCGATTTGCGTGGATGCCTACCGGCAACGTAGCGCTCTGCCTTCGCGGCTCGTAGTACATGGGAAAGACCGCCCTGTCGCTGACTGCCGCGCTAAACGCGTTTCTCAAGGGCGAGAGCACGGGTAATTGGATTGCCGGCCGGGCGAGCAAAAGGCGGAGAGGAAAACTGGCCTTTCTCTTCACCGGTCAGGGCGCGCAGAGTCCGGGAATGGCGGCGGACCTTCATAGCGCGCATCAGGTTTTTCGAGAAACGTTCGACGATGTTTGCGATCTTTTCACTCCGTATCTCAGTCATGATTTGGCGTCGGTGGTGTTCGCGAAGACCGAAGCGACCCAAAACCTGCTGTACCAGACCGAGTTTGGCCAGCCCGCGATCGTTCACCGTGGGCTACGCCCTATTCCGAATGCTGGGTTACGCGGATCTCATGCCGGACGCGGTCTTTGGGCATAGTTTGGGTGAACTCGTCGCGGCCGCCGCTTCTGGCGCCATCGAGCTGAAGCAAGCGGTAAAGCTCGTGGCCGCCCGCGGTCGCCTCATGCAAGCGTCCTCCGACGGCGGTCGAATGGCGGTGGTTTACGCCAACCAAGACGCCGTGAACGAGTTGCTGGTTGGTTATGAGAAAACTTTGGATATCGCCGCCATCAATGCCCCGGAAATGATCGTAGTCTCGGGTTTCGGCGCGGCACTCGAAAAGTTTCTCGCCCGAGCCACCGAGCGAGGAATTCGCCATACGGTGATGAAGGTAAATCGGGCTTTCCATTCTCCGCTCATGGAGCCGATTCTGGGAGTTTTCGAGCGAGTCGCCGGTGAGATTTCGTATGGTTCTCCGCAAATCCCCATTATCTCGAGCATGACGGGCGAGGTGGTGGAAAGCTACGACGCCACTTATTGGCGTAATCACTTACGGCGTCCGACGCAATTTCTGAAGGCAATGAAAACGCTAGAGTCGCTAGGATATGAGACCCTCGTGGAGCTAGGCCCACACCCCACCCTCATTAATATGGCGCGCTCGTTCTTGGAGGCCGGGAAAATCGATCTCTTGGGCACGTTGAATCGCCGCGAGACGAACCTAGCGACGCTGTATCAGACGTTAGGTGCCCTCCACTTGAAAGATTACCCCTTGCCCTTGCTGATGTCCTCCGAACCCGTTGTCCGCCAAGGCGAGATCTTCCCTTGACCCCGTTTGCCCCGAAGTCTTTTTGGCGCTCGAATTCCGGTGCTTCGCCCCGCGCTTCGGCAACCGGACGGGATACTGAATCAAAGGAGCCAGTCATGCCGCAGATTCCCTCTCTTTCCACCACGCTCGTTCTCGACGAAATCCGAGCACTCGTGGCCAAGCTTCTCGAAATTCGGGCGTCCGACTTGGACGTGGATACGCAGTTAATTGAGCCGGTGCTGATTCCCTGGTCCTGCTGCATGCCGTCGAGACGATCCAACAGAAGTACGGGGTCCATATTCCCATTGCCCGCGCGTTTCAGGATCTCTCCAACTTAAGGGCGATTGCGGCCTTCATCGTGCAAACTGCCCCCGCCGCGCCAGTGGCGGCCCCCGCGCCGGCAGCGAGCGCTTCGATTCCGCGGGCCGCGGCCCCGAGCCAAACCGGGACTCTCCCGCCCGA
>CAVVHZ010000039.1:0-34322 GCA_963748025.1 uncultured Gemmataceae bacterium | reverse complement strand
CAGGAGCTTGCCGACCAGCAAGCTGCACTCGACCATCTTATCAAGGGCACTCCGATCGACTCGGAGGCCGCACGCCGGATTGAGGCCCGAGCCAACGCCATTACCGAGCGCGTCCGTCGGGAACACGGAATGGTGGACATCATCGAGCTTCTCAAGGACACTCGCTCATGAGGGCGGTTCTCGACGCCTCCGTTGCAACTGCCGGGGAGCTCCCTATCCACTCGCTCCTCAATTACGAAAACTGGGGACATGGCTGACATGTCAAGGTCATCTGTCATCGCTCCCTTCGACGCAAACCAGCCCTTGACCCCTTGCCCAGAGACGGGACAATAGACACATGAGCACCGAAACCCAACTCGACATGGAAGCTCTTCTGGAGAGCGTCCTCGCAGGTCATCCCCTCGATCCCGAGACGGCCGAACGGGTACGCGAGCAGGCCGAGAAGATCACGGAGGAGGTCCGTCAGCGGTGCGGAACTGTGGATGTCGTCGAGCTGATCCGTGAAGCTCGTGAATCATGAGGATGGTTCTCGATTCGTCGGTGACGCTAGCTTGGGTTCTGCCCGACACCCTTGCCGATAATGCGAAGCGAATCCGGGAAGACTACCGGAACAAGATCCACGAGTGTCTAGCCCCTGAAATCTTTCTCGGGGAGAACGCGAACGCACTCATCAAAGCCGAAAGAAGGAAGATCATCCATTACGGGACGGCCCACCCGCTCTTGCTCGACATCCTTTCGACACAACCCGCCTTTCATCCCTTCGCGCCGCTCGTTGCATCAGCCATGTCCCTCGCATCGAAAACCGGTGCCGGGTTTTTCGATTGTGCCTATCTGATTTTGGCGACGAGAGAAATGTGAATTCGTGACAGCGGACACAAGGACGGTGAACGCTCTTGCTGGTTTTCCCGTCAGGCACCTTTCGACTTTTTAGAATCGTGCAGTGCGACAATTAGCTCTCTGACCATTTCCCGCTGGACCATGGTCTTCGCCGCGAGCTGTTGGACCTCGTCCTTTGAGGCGAGCTCTACCGGGGCATTGGGAGCTGTCTTCCATCGGAGGGATACTAGGGGTTTTCTGACGCTATGGGAGCCCTTGAAACGGAAAGACCGTGGGCCGAGCTACAAGCCGATATCGTTCAGATCTCGGGGAGATTGGCCGCCGGTTTTCGGCTCTTCGAGATAATGGTGGCAGCCACGGTGTCGGTGTAGCCGTCGCAGAAGTACGCGTCCATCGCTCCCACTAATCCGCCTGACTTACTGGCTCGATTATTTCATCGTAATGGATTAAATTATCTTCTTCGTCGAACGATACCCGACGGCACTTCGGGAGGATGGCGTATCGGAGGTCGAGGAGTTCTTCCACCTCGAGGCCGCGGTCGATGTGCGCGGAGATCTTCTTAGCCAGGGCTGACGGATCCCTTCTCGGCCTGTCCTCCGTGATGGGCTTTTCCGGGAAAAGTTCATTGTAGATCTCGACGAGATCATCCAGAGTGGCCACTTTGACGGCTTGGGTGAGCCGATCAACGGCTTGCTGCTTCGTAATAGTCGCCATGGTCTGTCCTTCTGGGGCAGGTTAACGGCTGAAAAAGATAATCCATCTTATTCTAGGTTCGTTACTCTGGAAGCGGTGGAAGAATTCTCAGTTCGATGGCTGCTCAGGCATCCGCGCGTGAGGACTGCTCCTACGGGGTTCATTCCGTTTTAGCCGCTGTCGAAAGCTCCACCAAAACCCATCCGCCTCGCCACTGGTAGACCTGAGCGTCCGATGGGCTGCCCTCCTCCATTTTTCGCTCTACTGTCTCCAACCGATGATCGGTAGGCAGCACGCTTTGTCCGATGTGTGGACACGGATCCCCGCTGCTTTCCAAATACGATGTACCGATTGCCAGCTATCTGAACGCCATCGATCAGTCCAGTGTTTATCGCCAGAGTTCCCTGCAAATTTAAGGAATTGGAACCGGCCTATTTTGTTCCGACCAGATCGCTCGGCAAAGCAAGAAAATCGACCGTAACCGCTGGGGGCGCTAGGTGGTCTTGCAAGCGTTCGCATTGGTCGAGGGGCTTGCCAACGACTTCGGAAGCGGCAGAATGCCAAGGATGCGATTGAGGGGCTTTGGTCATTAGGCCGGAGAATCGTTGTGGACTCGTTAAAGCCAAAAAAACCTCGTGAGGACGGCCAGATAACAGGATTGTCTGGAGAACTTTTCGTCGCAGCTGAGTTGCTTAAGCGTCGGTTTCAGGCGTCTGTCACATTCGGCAATGCCAAGGGCATTGATCTCTTGGCCCACAACCCCGAGACAAAGCAAACATTTGCTATCCAGGTGAAATCACTTCGCAAGAAGAATTACTTCTTAATCAAACATTCCAGCATTAAGAGTGAACACATATATGTTTTCGTCATACTCAACGGGCCAAATCAAGCGGTTCAATACTATGTTGTCCCGGGTGAAATTCTCAAGAATGAGCCTGAACGGTTCGGCAAGGATTTTATGATTCCGCATATGCCAGGCATTCATCCAAAATCGCTTACGGAATTTGAGAATGCTTGGCATGATTTTGCCGCACACCCATCAACCGGTGACTAAAGGCTGCTACAAGGGCGGCGAACCGGGAATGGCTGGCCGTTATCGATGCCAAGATTTCCAGGGTCAAGTAGGTTCTGGACGGATCGTTCTTGGTAGAGGAGTTACGCCCACAAAATAAATCGTATTAGAATCCGGCTCGCCAAAAGCACCGTGAAATGCCACTTGCATGGAGTTTCCAGTCTCCAGCCTAAGTGCAGCAGACTTCATGGCGCATGACATCCTCAATGGTTTGACCGCTTCCAGTGGTGATAGCTAAGCCACCGAACCACGGCCTGAAGTATGCATCGTAATGAATCTCGACAATGTTCGCACAAGCCGGCAAAGGTTTTAGTGTCGCCAGGCAATGCTCCGTTCAGAATCAGTTCACACTGAGTCTTGAAGTCTCGTCGAGTTTTCATGTAGCCATTTTAGGCTCTTGACTCTATGCGTGGCTAGGGCAGGCTCTTTTTCAGGTAGATTGCGCCCGTAAACCGACGGAGGCGCTCAGGTGGTTTTGCAGGCGTTCGCACTGGCGGTTAGATTTTTCTGGTTGGCGCACTAGACAGATGAACAGTAGGCGGTAAAATATGTGATGGCTCTGGAAAGACATTGGCCGTTGGCCACTAAAGGCTAGCGAGGGAGAGTAATGAAGGAAGAATTCGCCCAGTTTGCTAGGACGATTTTTGGCAGGTGGTCAACCGGAATGTGTAGCGGGTTTGGTCTTTTTTTCACGATTGCGGGACTAGCTCTACTGGTCCTTAGTTTACGCTTTGAGAAGCTTCAGGCAGCACGGTTGCGACCGCAGTTATAGTCGCTGCATTCGGGGCCATTGGCTTTATCTGTCTGTTCTTTGTGACCTTCGACACTTGGAGGGAAAAGAAGCGGGAAGCAGCTGAACTGAACGACCGCCTGAAGCCAAAGCTAAAGATTTTGGATCAGCCAGAGTTCGAGCAAGCCCAGAAGTCCTGGCGCAGTCCGAGTAGAAAATACTTCTGGAGTACCGTGCAATTTTGGTGCTGAAATCACGTCGTCCAATCCCCCCGTTGCGGGCCTTGTAGTTCCATTCGCTTTGAGACTTATTCCCGAACCGGACAGACGCATGCAGATGATTCCAGCCGGTCTAAGCCGATTGGTCGATGTCGTCATGTACTGCGCTGATTTCGACCAGCAGGCTATTTTTGACGATGACTCTTTAGCTCTACTTGGAATTGGCCAAACCGCAATCTATCTCAAGCTGGCTCAGAACGAAAAATGCCGAATCACGATAACTGCCTATTGCGACCTTGAGGGAAGAGGGGACACAAAGGAGTTCACCATCGAATCGAAGGACGGCGTTCTAAGCCTAGTTGCTTCAAATCTGCTTCCCGCAGGTCAACCAAATTTCAAGATGGTGAAGACGTAAGAACCTTGGCCCCTGATTTCCCGCCAACTATATCGACCTGGAGAACGAGGCCATTGGAGGCAAACCAGCCCGACCGGTATAATTGGGGCAGTTCCACACCGAAGGCTTGCGAAGCGAATAATGACATGGGAAGCTCCAGAATCGGGCTACAAAAAGGGGATGCACATGCGCTTTCGATGGCCGAACCTTAGCTTTTGGAACCTTGATTTCTACCACAAAGCAGTATGCCCTACGATTACGATTGTTCTAACGATTCTTGCGATTATTGCCGCTTGGAAGGTTCTTGGAGTTCACGAGCGAAATGCCGAGCAGACAAAAAGAGAACTGGAAAATCGTATCGAAAAACTGAGCGAATTTGGCAAGAAACTCGACGAGGCACAGAAAACTCTTAACGAACAACAAAATCGCATTGAGGCAACGAACGCCACAATTAAGGCCCAAGGGGCGATTGCAACGGAAATAGCACTGAGCATGATAGAAATATATGCAGAGGAAGCGGATCGCCTTGGTCCTTATCTTCGGAATTTAGATTTCTCCGTTGCACAGCTTGCATCCTTCCTTTCTAGGAATCCAGGTTATACGTCAGACGAGCAAGTTTATCTCAAATGTATAACTGACTTGAATGTGATTGAAAGGGATTGGCATACTACATGGGATAGGCATTTCAAAGAATGGCACCAATCCCATAAACAGCTTTGGAAAGACTATCAAATGGCTGTCAAGAATATTCCCAATGATCGCCGAGAAGAATTGACAAGAAAGCTAGGCGAAGACTCGAAGCTCCAATACGAACGCTTTAGATTGCAAGTGGAAAAAGAACACGCCGGTTATGCGGCCAAACAAAAACAATTGGAGGCAACTCGCCTAGAGATTGTTCAAAGGCTGAACAAAGCGGGACCGCACGGGGAGACGAAAAGGAAAATCGATGAAATCGACAAGAAATGAGGATACCGCCCCTGACGCCTACCGCCGGTTCAATTCTCCAATTCTTCACGGCCCTTGGACAGTTAGACAGGATTCGGGAATAGGCCGACGCATTGGGCAGGGACGAAGAGGATGGACGCCATGAGGACTACCCGCAAGATCGAATTGACGAGAGCTTGCATCGTGGGCACCGCATTGGGAATCTATGTCGGAAACCTTCCATCCAAGCTGAAGGAAGCGGAGCCGATTCCCGCCAACTATATCGACCTGGAGAACTACAAGGCACCGGAAGAGATCAAGTGAAGGCACCCTTGTTTGGGTGACCTGGGTAGCGAGCCGGATGAGTCGAAAGATTCATCCGGCTATTCATTTTGGAAACCCTATTCAATGATTCTCGGCGAAATAAGAGTTGGGCTCGCATCGAGCCAGCAAGCCGAAGGAAGGGTTGGCACCGTTTGCTTGATGACGGTCTTTGAAGCTGACATGATCGTGAAGAAAGTTGCGTAGGTCACTGCAACGAGCCTTCTTCTTGGATCAGCGAAAAATTGCTTCTTTTGTTCTTCCGTAACAGAGGCCGGAGCGGTCGCAAGGGGTTCTTTCAGATTCTTGCAGTGTTGGATTACTTCGTTGTTGCTGAAGTCAAGTGGGCAATGGCTATGGGCGAACTTGTTCCGAATCCTTCCGATGGCCAGCGCACTCTCTCGCACTTCCTTTTCAATTAAGCCAAGAGCATGGCAGGCATAGGCACGAGAAGAGGCCGACTCCAGACCTTTTTCTTTAAGCAAGAAACTCGCACTTTCGTTTTCGTGAAACGCTTCCGTCAGCAAATCGCCGAGCCCATTTTCGATGTATGCCCCGCAGACCAGCGCACAAGCATGAGGCGTCACCAGTGCGGCATCAAGACAGCGCAAAAGTTCAGCAAGGTCAAGTTGGTCAATCGGAAATCGCTATATTCTTGATTTGTGCCTCCTGGCGGGAAAAAATGGGCGTCAATCCAGATCCACCGTAAGCCAGTTCTTCGAGGTAAGCACCATGTCCTGCCGTTTTGCCCTCCTTGCGATTCTGGGAACCTTCCTCTTCGCAGGCTCCGTACTTGCCGACGATAACATCTGGGCTGGCAAGGAGATAATAGCAAAGAGGTCAGGCGTGAAGGTCAACCGCACCGAGCCGGATGGCACCAGCAAGCAGATTAAGCTTAAGAGCATTGTCGATAAGGTTCGCTCAGAAAAGGATGGCTGGTTGGGGGTCGACAACAATGGCGAACCGGGGTGGCTCGACAAGAATGATGTGGTGCTTATCCGAGATGCCCCAGTGTATTTCACGGATAGGATTCGTGCCAATCCCAAAGATGACGAAGCCTACGGATTTAGAGGTTTTGCTTGGAAATGCAAAGGTGAACTTGAAATTGCAATTAAAGATTTGACCGAGGCGATCCGGTTGAACCCTTCCGCTCCCGGGTGGTACAACAACCGGGGAACTGCCTACTCCGATAAAAAGGAGTACGACCGGGCAATTTCCGACTACAACGAAGCCATCCGTCTCGATCCTAAGTTGACGAATGCCCTCACCAATCGGGGCAAAGTCTACTACCGCAAGAAAGACTACAACCAGGCGATTCAGGACTATACCGAAGCAATCCGACTCGACCCGAGGGACGCCGCCGCTTTCGACTTCCGAGGCTTAGCCTACGCAGCCAAGAAGGACTTCGAGCGAGCCATTGCCGATTACGCCGAGGCGATTCGTCTCGCCCCGAGAAACGATAACGTCTTCTACAACAGGGCTTGCTACTTTGCTCTTTTAAATCGCACCGATCCCGCCATTGAGAGCCTCGGAAAATCTCTTGAACTGGGCTACCGCAATTTCAGCCACATGGAAAAGGATAGCGACCTTGATTCCATCCGTAGTGATCCGAGGTACAGAGAACTCATTCAGAAGTACAAAAAGTAGATGGTGCACGACTCGTCCCCGATTTCGCTCTTCTTCGGGCAGAAAAACGGGTCAGGTCCAATTGTCGTTCAGCTTGTGCCTTGCCATTCGTGCTCGGCGTGGACCCTACGGTCTCGACCGATTTGAGTGCGCCATCAAGACAACGCAAAAGTTCCGCTAGGTCAAGCTGGTCAATCGGCGTAATTTTTCTTCCCATTTCTTCAGTGTACCGCTCTTTCGCTCGCAGTCCGACCGGCATTCCGCTAATCTTTTTGCAGCGAACAAAGCGAACAAATTGGCGAACAAATTGATTGATAATAGAGAGAATCAGGAGACTCAGGAGAAATGGGGAACAGTGAAAAAGCGCGAAAAACGCTGGATAAATCAAAAACAATAAGGATAGGGATAGTAGGTCTTGGATTTATGGGCATGATCCACTACCTCGCCGCCGCTCGCCTGAAGGGCGCTAAGGTAGCCGCCATTTGCAGTCGCGACGCCAAGAAGCGGGCGGGGGATTGGCGGGGCATAAAGGGGAACTTTGGGCCAGCCGGGGAGCAGATGGATTTGGGCTCGGTCGAGCGCTATAGCAAGCTCGAAGAGTTGCTCGAAGATCCGCAGATCGATTTGGTCGATATCTGCACGCCTCCAAACAATCATAAGGCAGCGGTGATCGCGGCGCTCGAAGCCGGCAAGCATGTGCTCGTCGAGAAGCCGATTTGCCTTGAAGCTCGCGAAGCCGATGCCATGATGCGCGCCGCCAAGAACAGCGGCAAAATGCTTATGGTCGCTCAGGTGTTGCCGTTCATACCGGAATTCAGCTTCGCGGCCCAAGCAGTGCTCTCGGGAAAATTTGGCAAGCTTGAGGCCGCTCATTTCAAGCGGATCATTTCCCAGCCGGATTGGTCGAGCGAAGTTGCCGACGCCAGCCAGAATGGCGGCCCGGCGATCGATCTGCACATTCACGATACCCACTTCATCGGCCTGATAGCGGGTATCCCGCGCAAGGTGTTTTCGGTCGGTGTCGTCGATAAGGACGTCGTGCAATACCTGGCCACCAGCTACATCTATGAGCCGGGCGGCCCCGCCATCACGGCCGCCAGTGGCGCGCTCAACCAGAAGGGCCGGCCCTTCTGTCACGGGTTCGAGATCTATCTCGAAGACGCCACCCTGCTCTTCGATTCCGATGGCGGCGGGCTGCGTCTATTGAACAAAAAGGGCAAGGTCGAATCGCCCAAGCTCAAGGGGAGCGGCGATCCGCTGGCTGCATTTCAAGCCGAACTAAACATGGCAGCACACGCGGTTGCCAGCGGTGCCGAGGCGAGTTACCTGAGCGGCCAGCTTGCCCGGGACGCTCTCGTGCTCTGTCACCAGGAGTGTCAATCGGTTGTCACCGGCAAAGCCGTCACCGTTTCGCGGTCGTAGGCATATCTTGATTGCATGAAGCTCAAACAATCGCCTGAAGATTTCCAGGTCGAGGAAGTCACCGACGTCGTTCCAGGCCCTCAGGGGCCCTTTGCTTTTTATCGCATGCAAAAGAGCGGTTGGGCAACGCCGGACGCGTTTCAGGCCATTCGGCGACGCTGGCGATTGAGTCCCAATCAGGTCGCTTACGGCGGCCTCAAAGACCGCCACGCCCTGACGAGTCAGCATCTGACCATTCGCGACGGCCCCAGGCGAGACTTGGAGCATGGGCAGATCCATCTTCACTATCTGGGGCAAGTGAATGAGCCATTCACCTCGGCTTGCATCACGGGAAATCTCTTCCACATCATCTTGCGCGCATGGAGCCGGCCGCTGCGCCTGCGGTACAGGCCGCTCTACAGGAAATCAAGCAGTTTGGCGTGCCCAATTATTTCGACGACCAACGCTTTGGTTCGGTAAATCTCAGTGGCAGGTTCATCGGTCGCGAGATGGTTTTGGGCCAGTGGGAAGAAGCTCTCAAGATTGCGCTGGCGGGCCCTGATGCCTACGATCGGCCCCGGCGAAAGAGGAAAAACTCATTCTGCGCGAGCATTGGGGGGATTGGCCCAAGTGCAAGTCGCTCTTGCCGCGCAGTCATGCCCGCAGCATCGTCACCTACCTTGCGGATCACCCAGACAATTTTCGCGGTGCGCTGAGTCGCCTGCACGAAGAGCTGCAAGGACTTTATCTCTCTGCCTATCAGAGTCACATTTGGAACCGGGCCAATGCCTGGCGGCTGCGCTTGCTCTGTCCGCCGGAGCAATTGATCGAAATACCCCTACGCTTGGGGCCGGCGCCGTTCTATAGATCGCTGACGCCCGAAGTGTTTGCGAACCTGCGGGCAGACTTGCTGCCCTTGCCTTCTGCCCGATTGAAATTGTCCCCCGAAAGCGTGTGGCGGCCCGTGTTCGATGCCGTGTTGGCGGAGGATGGTCTCACCCTCGAAACCATGAAGCTCAAAGGATTGCAGAAGCCGTTCTTCTCGCGCGGCGAACGACTCGTCCTTTGTTTACCGCGACGGCTGACTTGGGAGACGGCAGACGATGACCGGCATGCCGGTCGATTGAAGCTCGCAATGTCTTTCGAGCTGCCGAAGGGTTCTTATGCGACCATAATCGTGAAGCGCGTGCAGGCAAGCGCAAGCTTCTGAAGAACCGATTGAGGAGGCGAATAGTGAAGATTAGGGCCCGGGGTTGCTCGTGTGTGTGTCGCCGCGCAATGCAATCCATCTGAAGTACCCATTGAGCGTTCAGATAGTAAAGACAGGACTAGCGCTTGCTCGTGTGTGTCGCTGCGCAATGCAATCCATCTGTTGGAGGAGCTCGGAATTCTGGCGAATTCCGCTACCAGTGATGGGCGACGTAATGTAGCGGAACTCGCCAGAGTTCCGGCATGGGGCCGTACGGAATTCTGGCGAATTCCGCCACGGAAGCTGGAACCAGCGTCGAGCGGCCAGTATTCTACGTAGACTCTGCAATTGGAACTACCCTCTAAAAGGATGACTGGAATGTTCCGAACCATTTGTGTTCTGATGATCTGCTTGCTGCCGGCCAACATTGCTCGAGCGGCGGACGGGCCGACCGTTCTCAAAGGAGCACGCCTCCTGACCGCTGCCGGCAATCCCATCGAAGCCGGAGTTCTGATTATCGAAAACGGCAAAATAACCGCCGTCGGCGCTGCCAACACTGCCATTCCTGCGGGCGCCAACGTTATCGACGTTTCCGGGAAAACCATCATTCCCGGCATCGTGGATACGCATTCTCACATTGGCATCTATCCGCGGCCGTCGGTGCCCGCCAACAGCGATGGCAACGAAATGTCCGGCCCGGTTCAATCCGGCATTCGTGCCCTCGATGCCATCTATCCTGCCGACCCCGGCATTCGCATGGCCGTGGCGGGTGGCATCACTACGGCCAACATCATGCCCGGCAGTGGCAACGTCATCGGTGGGCAAACGCTCTACGTCAAATTGCGCGGCCGAACCATCGATGAAATGCGCATTCGGGATATGGAAGTGCTCGGCGGCCTGAAAATGGCCAACGGCGAGAACCCCAAAGGCTATGGCCGGCGCGCTTCCCCCCAGGCCCCCATCACCCGCATGAAGCTGGCTTCGCTGCAGCGCGAACAGTTTGTGAAAGCTCGCGAATACCAGCGCAAGTGGAAGGCATACAAGGAATCGCCCGATAAGAAGACGCCGCCCGATATCGACTTGGCGATGGAGCCGTTGGTGGAGGTGCTCGAGCGCAGCGGCACCGTGCATTTTCACACCCACCGCGCGGATGACCTGCTCACCGCCATGCGCATCGCAGATGAGTTCGGCTTTGAGCTGGTTCTGCAACACGCCACGGAGGCTTATCGCATTCCCGAAGAACTGGTGAAACGCAAGATCCCTGCTTCGCTCACCTTGGTCGATAGCCCCGGTGGCAAATTGGAGACCGCCGCCCTCCTGGAAGAGAATGCCGCCATTCTGGAAAAAGCCGGCGTCAAGGTGGCAATCAACACCGATGACTTCATCACGGAATCTCGCTTCATTCTCCGTACCGGGGCAATCGCAGTCCGCGGTGGCATGAGTGAGGACGCAGCCTTGCGAGCCCTCACGATCAATCCTGCGAGCATGATGCATCTGGACAAGCGGCTGGGCAGCCTGGAACACGGTAAGGACGCCGATTTCGTGGTCCTCTCCGGCAATCCTTTCAGCATCTACACGCACGTCTTGTCGACCTATATCGATGGCAAGCTCGTGTTCGATCGGGCGAAGGACGGGGCCTATCAGACGGGCGGCTTCGAGTTGAAGGAGCCGCTGCCGAAGCTTGCCGACAACATTGCTTCCTCAACCAATGACGTCAAAACTCCCGCGGCCTTGACCGAAAAACCTAAGGGCAAATCCAAAGGAATCGTTGCTCACGTTGGGCGGCTGCACACCGTCAGTGGCCCTGCCATCAACGATGCCGTGGTTTATATCGAAGACGGCAAAATCGCTTATGTAGGACCGCGATCGGGATTCCAGACGGACGCCGAGGTCACGGTCATCGTTGCCGCGCAAGCAACCCCAGGCCTGATCGATTGTCACAGCGTGATCCCGCTGACGGGCGAACTCAATATCCACGCCGATCAGGAGCAGGATGAATCGAGCGACCCGAACCAGGCCGATATCCGGGTGCTGGACGGCTTCAACCCCAACGAGCCGCTGCTGCAGTTCGTGCGCGAAAACGGCGTAACCGTCATTCACGCGACTCCCGGTCGCACCAACATCATTGCCGGGCAGACTGGTATTTTTCGCACCATGGGCCGCACCGCTCTGCAAATGACGATTCGATCTCCCGCAGCCTTGCTGGTCAATCTGGGCGAGGCGCCCAAGCAGACTTATCCGGGAAAGCTGCCCACCACGCGCATGGGGTCCGCAAGTTTGCTGCGCAATGCTCTCGTTCAAGCGAAGAACTATGTTGCCAAACGTGACGCGAACAAGGACTCGGACAAGGCGCCGCCACGCAACTTGAAATGGGATGCCCTCGCTTTGGCGCTCGATGGCAAGATTCCCGTTTATATCACCGCCCACCGGGCTGACGACCTGATGACGGCCATACGGCTAGCTCAGGAATTCAATTTGCGACTAACTCTGGACATGGCGACAGAGGCCTACCTCCTTGATGGAGATCTGGTCAAAGCAAAGACCCCGGTGGTGCTCCACCCAACCATGCAGCGCATCGGCTCCAGTATGGAGACGTTCAATAGTTACCTTGGGAACGCGGTCGTTCTTGCCAAGAAGGAAGTGCCCTTCACAATCTCCACTGGTTTCGAAGGCTATGTACCCAAGACACGCGTCTTGCGATTCGAAGCGGCCATGGCCGCCGTGAATGGCCTTGGATTCGATGGCGCTTTGAAAGCAATCACGCTCGATGCTGCCAAAATGCTGGGGATCGAGAAAGACTATGGCAGCATCGAAAAGGGCAAGGTCGGCGACCTGATTCTCTATGATGGCGATCCGCTCGAAAACACCACGCACGTGACCCACACCGTAATGGGCGGCCGGCTGGTTTACGATTGTGCCGATTATCTCAAGCTACCGTACGAACGCCGTGCTCTGCCGCTGACCACAGGTGGCGGCGTCGGTTGCTGCCTGGGCATTTGGTAAGTCGGGATTTGGTTAGCCTCGACGCGCAGCGGAGCGATAGCGGTTGGCGTCGCGGCTAACCTGAGCAAAGCTCCGTCTTTTTCGATCGCGCCAATTTGGTAAAATCTGCCGGCGATGCGCCTTTTATCGTTAAAGTTTTCGCCTTTCGCGTCCGCAAGACGCCTGCCGTCGCGCTCGCTCTCCGTTTTCGTGTTACGTTTGCCAATGCTGGTGACAGGGTTGTCGCCGCCTTTCCGCACGCGATCACTTGAGCGAAACGGAGTTCGCGATGAAACGCGGTCTAGCTATTCCATGCGGTCTCTTGCTCTTTGCGATTGCCGTCGGGTCCTTCCTGACCTCGCGTCCGGCGGGACCGATTGCAGCCCCCACGAAAACCATCACGGCCGCGGCGCCAATTGAAGTAGCGCGAAACGACGATTACGTTCCGCCGCTCTTGGGCATTTTCGACGATCAAGAGATGGCAGCGGCCGGGCCATTGAGCGAACTGGCCAGCGTCTCGTTCGAGGAACCCAGGCTCCTGCCCTTGGAAGTGCTGCGGCAAACGGATTGGCCGTCGGCTCAGCCCGACATGCTTCAGACGGTCGGCTACGACAATCCGATTCCCCTGCCGTTCAATGCCACGCCCAAGAGCCCCAGCTCCCTGGGCCAAGGGAGCTCGACCATCATTCCGGACCTGATGGACACGCAGAGCTCGACAGGACTGCTCGGCCAAGCCCCCACGACCAGCATCTCCTCGCGGCCTCCCGAAAACCTGATCCGGCCCAAGCCCCTTATGATGGACAACCCGAGCTCCATGGCTCGTTTTCAAACTGCCGAGCCGCCACTGGCGGGATCACCAAACAATATCTTGGTGCCCCTGCCCACGCCTCAAGCGCCGCCTGCCGCACCTCCGCTGCCGCCCGCGATATCTCCGCCAGCAGTGCAACCTGTGCCTGCCAATATCGCGGAATATACCGGATGCGGTTGCGAACCCCGCGTTGGCCCCGCCTGTGGATGCGGAGCCAGGATCGCAAGGGGTTGCGGTTGCGGCTTCATGCGTGAAGCTCCTTCGTGCTGCTGCCAGTCTTTTTCGAGCTGCTGCCAACCCTGCACGAGTTGCTACGAGGTGGTCGAATGCGGAAGCTGCTGCTCCGGTGGCGGTCACTGGCGCCCCTTCGCCCGGCTGCGGGGCTTGTTCCATAAGGAACAAAAAGGTTGCTGCGCTTGCGACTGCTTCGATGACGGTGGCTTCGAAAGTTGCGGTTCATGCCGCAAGCCACTCTTCAGCCGGTTCCGCAGCCTGTTTCACAAGTCCCGCAACGATGGCTGCATCTACGAAGAACCGTGTGGATGCAGCGGCGAGTGGATTTCCGGGACCATTCAGTAGTTTAATCCAGTAAAGTTGCCAGCCTTCTCCTCGTTCCCACGCTCTGCGTGGGAACGCACGTCCGGACGCTCCGCGTCCAAGCAGAACTGCGACGCGAATTCCACCTCTTGCGACTGCTTCCCACTTTCGTTCTCAGAGTCTGCGTGGCGATCGCATTTGTGGACGCTCAGCGTTCCGGCTGAATCGTGAGGCCGGGTCCGGTGGCTATTGGGCGTGTAGGTTCTGGTTCGTGACGCAGAGCGTCACGGCGTGCGTTCCCGCGCGGAGCGTGGGAACGAGTGGAGGGGGCGTGAGGAGGAGACCCGAATTCGGAAGCGCTGAGCCGGCGTCAGGGCGAGCCCGGTGGAAACGGCTGGAAGCCGGGAAATCTAGAGGGGACCGGATCTCACCATCATCTTGCCTCGTTTACCTGTTTTGAACTCGCCAAAAGTCGCCAGGAAGTTGCTCTCCCGCTGGCGACTTTGTTCTGGTAGAGTTCGCTCCGCTCCAAGGTTTTGCACGGATGGCGGCCGAGGAAGGCCGACCCCAGAGTATGTCGCTCCAAGCGGTCCAATCGCTTGGGAACTTACGGGACAGGAGGTCCTGGCGTGGCGAGTCAGTGGAGAATCCGCCACAAGTTGACGCTGGGCTCGGGCTGGTGATTGCCAATTTGGCGATCCTGCTCGGCGGAAGCCTGTGGGGCTTGATCTCCAATTCCGCCACCATGAAGAGCATCCATCGCAAGGTGGAAGAACAAAGTTCAGCCGAAATCGTTCGCCAATGCGTCGCCGGCCTGAGCCTGGGCAATGTGAACCCGCGCCCACTCTCGGGCGATCAGCCCCGTCTGGTTCGCGAACAATTGCAAAAGACCCGGGATTCGTTAGCCGCCTACAAATTGCAGCTGCTCAAAAGCCCCCGGCATGCTGCGCACGATCTTCCTCTGTCGCTCGAGATGGGACTCGTGCAGGATATGGAGAAGGCTTGCGATTACCTGGATCAAACCATTCGCGAAGCCACGGTCCCGCGGGTGGAGGCGCATTCCACGGACCTGCTCGATGCCAACTCCCCGGTTTGGCAAGCGATTACGAAGCTGGAGCTCATTTCCGATGACCTGCGCAGAGCGCTCAAGGACGATATCGACCAGCTTATCGAAGCAACGCATGTTCCTTACCGCAACTCCATCATCATCGTGGTGGGGACCAGTTGCGTGGGCCTCTGCCTCATGGTGGGCCTCTCGCGCTATTTCTTCGTTTGGGTTATCCACCCGATTCGAGACCTGCACGAAGGGGCCGAACGCCTGGCGCGTGGCGATTTCGAGCATCGCATGGCGGTCCATAGCGGCGACGAAATGCAGGAACTGGCGGATGCCTTCAACAATATGAGCGATCGCCTGCGGGATATGTATCGCGACTTAGCCCACCAGGTGAACGAGCGCAGCCGGCAACTGGTTCGTTCGGAGCGCTTGGCGGGCGTCGGCTTCTTGGCGGCTGGCGTGGCCCACGAAATCAACAATCCGCTGGCCAGCATCGCCTTTTGCAGCGAGGCCCTCGAGGGACGCTTCGCCCGCATATTGTCCAGGGTCGGCGGCGAAGGCGAAACCATCGCCAAGCATTTACGCACCATTCAACAAGAAGCCTTTCGCTGTAAGGCGATCACCCAGCGGCTGCTCGAATTCAGTCGCGGCGGTGAGCATTACCGTGAGAATGCCGATATCTCCGCGATTATCGAATCGGTGTTGGAGATGGTCAGGCATTTGCCGAACGCCAAGGGAAAGACCATCGATTTCCACCAGACGGGCACCATCCATGCCTGGGCGAATGGCCAAGAAATCAAGTCGGTGGTGCTGAACCTGGTGGTCAACGCTCTGGACAGCATGGACGACACCGGTTCCTTGAAGATCTCTTTGACCCAAAAGGGCCAAATGGCGGAAATGGTGTTCACGGACACCGGCTGCGGCATGGACGGAGAAGTGCTCGAGAATCTCTTCGAGCCGTTCTTCACCCGCAGCCGCACAGGCAAAGGCACGGGATTGGGGCTCTCCATCAGCCATCGCATCATTACGCAACATGGCGGAGAGGTCGAGGCCTCCAGCCCGGGTCGGAACAAGGGAAGCACCTTTATCGTTCGTCTGCCGCAACAAGCGGTGGAAAGCATCAGGGAGGACCAGGCCGCTCATGCCGCCGCTGCATAAAGCCCTCCGCGTACTATTTGTGGATGACGAAAAATCGCTGCAAGAGTTCATGCGCATCGAGCTGCATGCTCTGGGACACCAGGTAACGGTGTGTCCGGATGGCAAAGTTGCACTCAAGGAGCTCGAACGCACCAAATTCGATGCGGCGATTCTCGATCTGCGCATGCCGATTATGTCCGGCATTGAACTGCTCGAGCAGCTCAAAATCATTTCGCCGGAGACGGAAGCCATCGTCATGACTGGCCACGCCAGCATGGAAACCGCCATCGAGGCGATCCGTCTGGGCGCGTTCGACTATATCACCAAGCCCTGCAAACTGGCTGAGATCGAATCAGTGTTGGAAAAAATCGCGGAAAAGCGCGAACTCCAGCACAAGAACCTCGCGCTGCAGAGCCGTGTGAAAGCGGCCGAAGGGCCGACGGTTTTGGTCGGCGATTCGCCGACCATGGCTGGGGTCAAACGGCTCATTCAGACGGTGGCGCCGACCGAATCGACCGTCCTTATTCTCGGCGAAACCGGTACGGGCAAGGAACTGGCCGCTCGGGCACTTTTCCAAGAGAGCAAGCGGGCCGACATGCCTTTTGTGCCTGTCAATTGCGGCGCCCTTTCCGAGAATCTGGTGGAAAGCGAGCTGTTCGGCCATCGCAAAGGCGCCTTCACGGGCGCGGACCGGGACCACAAGGGACTCTTCGAAGTTGCCAATGGCGGGACGCTATTCCTCGACGAAGTGGGCGAGCTCAACAAGAATATTCAGGTGAAGCTGTTGCGGTTTCTCGAATCGGGAGAAATCCGCAGGGTTGGCGAAACCGAGCCTTTCCGGACTAATGTGCGCGTATTCTATGCGCAACCAACCGCGATTTACGCTTGATGATTCGAGAAGATGAATTTCGGGAAGATCTTTATTTCCGCATCAATACCTTCGAAATTCGTTTGCCGCCTTTGCGCGAACGGCGCTCCGACATACCGGAGCTGGCCCGTTTTCTGCTGAGTCGGGCCGCCCGGCGACCGGTGGAACAGGTGGTCGATCTGCTTTCGCCGGAAGCCATCGAAGTGCTGTTGGAACATGAATGGCCGGGCAACGTGCGCGAAATGGCGAATGTGATGGAACACTCGTTCATCATCTCCGGCGGCACACGGATACTGCCCGAACATTTGCCGCACCATCTGCGTGCCGGCGCTGTGCCCCTCGACCAACGTTGAACATTGCTCCCGAAACCATCAAAGCCTCGGGCGGATCTGCCCGAACGCTTCGCGAGATGGAAATGGAGTATGTGCTCTCGGTCTTACACAAGCACAACGGCCATAAGGGCGTTGCCGCGAACGAACTGGGGATAAGCCTGAAGACGATGTACAACAAGCTCAATCAGCACCAGGAAGATCAACGGACCGCTGGGTGACACGTTCGTCCGATGCCACCTTATGTTGAAACCGGCGCACCCTCAATAAGGTAAACTACACTTGTATAGACCTTGCGAAATTGCCTGGGCGCCGCCAATGCGCGATCTGTTTTTCATTGGGCTGGTTGGCGGAGGGTTGTTCGCCGTCGGCGTCAATCTCATGCCGCCTCGTTTGGCGAAGGCGCACCCTGCCTTTGAGGATCGCCACCTTTCACGATTCGAGCTTTCGGCTGACTGTCGATCGCGTAAACGCTTCTTTCCGTCAGCAATGGTCCACGGGGAACTTGACGTCAGCCGCCCCAGCCACCGATTTGCAAATCAGCCGTCGGCTGGCTCTGGGCCTTATGGGCACGGTGCCGTCGCTCGAGGAAATTCGCCAGCTCGAATCTGTGCCAGCCGAACAACGCTCATCCTGGTGGCTCGACCATATTCTTAGAGATCGTCGATTCGCCGACTATTTTGCGGAGCGTTTCGCTCGCGCTTATGTCGGCACCGAAAACGGCCCCTTTCTTTTCTTTCGGCGTCGCCGCTTTGTCGCCTGGCTAGCTGACGCCTTTGCGGAAATTCGCCCCTATAACGAAATCGTCCGCGAACTGATTGCTGACGACGGCCTTTGGACCGATAAGCCTGCCACTAACTTCGTGAGCGTCACCAGCCAGCAGGATAACGCCAACCAACCCGACCCGGTTCGACTTGCCGGCCGCATTACGCGGGCTTTCTTGGGGCTGCGACTCGATTGCGCCCAGTGTCACGATCATCCCTTCGCTCCCTGGGTAAAGGCCGATTTCGAGGGCTTGTCGGCTTATTTTGGTCAGACTCATTTGGGTTTCAAAGGTATCTATGACGACAAGAGCGAATACGAGCTCAAGGATCGCAAGACGCAAGAATATCGGGTCGTGGCGCCGAGCGTTCCGTTCTCTCAGAATCTCCTAAGCCAGGAGGGCACGCGACGTCAACAGCTTGCCGCATGGATAACGCATCCGCAAAACCCCTATTTTGCGAGGGCAGCCGTCAATCGCGTCTGGGCTTTGCTTTTTGGTCGTCCGCTTGTGGAACCGGTGGACAATTTGCAGACCGATGGTCCCGCTCCGGCGGCTCTACAGATTCTGGCCGACGACTTTACTGCCAACGGCTACGACCTGCGCCGCCTCATCCGGCTTATGGCAACTACGGAAGTTTTTAGGATCGACAGTGCGACACCTGGAGGCGATGCCGACCCAAATGACAAGGCTTGGGCGGTTTTCCCGATGACGCGGCTGCGTCCCGATCAGGTCGCGGGCAGCATTGTGCAAGCATCTTCGGTGGGAACCATCAACGCCGAGACGCATCTGCTCGGCCGCCTCATCCGTTACGGCGAAAAAAACGACTTCGTCACCCGCTATGGCGACGACGGCGAAGATGAATTTGATGGCCGTGGCGGCACCATTCCGCAACGATTGCTGATGATGAATGGTAAATTGGTCCGGGAGAACCTGGGCGGCAGCCCGAACTCGGCTTGCAGGCGGATCGCCTGGTTGGCGCCCAACGACTCGAGTGCAGTGGAATCCGCGTACTTGGCCGTGCTAACCAGAAGGCCGACGCCTGAAGAAGCCGAATTCTTCCAATCGACATTAAGTGAGAGCAAGGAAAAGCGGGCGGAACGCATTCAAGATCTGTTTTGGGCACTCATCAATTCCACGGAATTCTCATGGAACCATTAACACGCCGACGGTTCCTGCGTGCCGCTGGCCTGGCCGGAGTCACCTGGCTGACACCTATAGGTCACCTGCTTGCTCGTGCTGCCGAGGGTCCAAGCAAACCACCCGAACATGCTCAATCCATCATCATGCTCTGGCTGCAAGGCGGTCCCAGCCAGCTCGAAACATTCGACCCGCACCCGGGAACTCGAGAGTGCCGGCGGCAGCACGGCCATCGAAACTACTGTGAAGGGCCTGCAGCTTGGTTCGGGATTGCCCGGCACAGCCCTCGAAATGGGCTCGATCAGCTTGATCCGTTCGATGACGAGCAAAGAAGGCGATCACGAACGTGGAACCTACACCATGAAGACGGGCTTTCGGCCCGATCCGACCGTCATTCATCCTTCGATTGGGGCGATCTGCTGCCACGAACTGCCCGTGGCAGGAACGGATATCCCGCGGCACATCAGCATTTTACCGGGCCAATGGCCTGCCCGAGGCGGTTTCCTCGGCGATCAGTATAACGCCTTCCGCATCGATGACCCCGCAGGTCCGGTGCCCGACACGACTTCCTTCTTGCCCCCGGAACGAGACCAGGCCCGGCTGCGCGATCTCGACGTGATCGAACGAGCATTCACTCAGGGCCGGCGGAAGCAGGTCGAGGCCACACTCCATCGCGAAACGATTGCGGGCGCCGCAAAATGATGGCATCGGAGCAGCTCAAGGCGTTTGACGTTTCCAGGGAGCCACTCGCTTTGCGTCGCGCCTACGGCGACACGCCGTTCGGCCGGGGCTGTCTGGCGGCTCGGCGTCTCATTGAAGTGGGCGTGCCGCTGCGTGGAGGTGACGCTGTCGGGCTGGGACACGCACGCGAACAACCACGCTGGACACCGCAGTCAGCTTGCCATTCTCGACCCGGCCTTCAGCACGCTCATCCGCGATCTGCGCGAGCGAGGTCTCCTCGAACGGACCGTCGTCATTTGTGGCGGCGAGTTCGGCCGCACGCCGCACATCAACACAGCCGGCGGCCGCGACCATTGGCCGACAGGCTTCAGCATGGCACTGGCAGGCGGCGGCATTCGGGGCGGAAGCGTGATTGGCGCCACGGATCCGGAGGGAACGCCCGCGGTCGAAAACCCCGTCACCGTGGGCGATTTGCACGCAACGGTTCTTACTGCGGTTGGCATCGATCCCGCAAAACTCAACCAAACGCCGATCGGCCGGACCGTGCGGTTTGCCGAGGGGCATGCGGTGGCTGCTCTTCTCAAATAATCTAAGTCATGGAAGCGGTTAAGACTGGCAAGTCACCAAGGGTTTCCGAAGGCAGCTCCCCAAATTGCCTATGGTAGTAGCCGGAAAACTTTCCCGAGTGGTAGAACCCAAAATCACGAGCAATTCTCGAGACCGACACCTCTACGATGTCGGTGGCCTTCAGCTCTGTACGGGCCGCATGTAGCCGAAGGGTCTGAAAGTATGCCATCGGGCCAAGTCCGAATTGTTCCCGGAAAGCCAGCCGAAGCGTTCTTCCGCTCACTCCCAGCAGCGCGCACAGCGCGCTTTCTCCGACCGGCGTTCGCAGGCGCCACGCATGAAATCCTCAGCACGGCGTACCAAAGCAGTCCTGGCCCGAATTGGAATGTCGACTTTGCGGCAGTAAGGCGTTGGGAAAAGAGCTTCGGCGGCGGCTGTTAAACAGGCCTGTTCGATCTTTTCTACGCCTTGAAAGTCGTTGGTGCGACAAGTTGCGGATGTGAAGAGGAACTCCTTGATACGCGCTTCGAGTCTCGCGAAGGTTTCGGGCGATGGCTGCAGCGCCTGCCAACTGATCGGTTTGGGGTCGCCCCGTGTTTGAAATCGCGAAGCCTGAAGCAAACAGTCTTCCGATACCGTGATGCTCAAATTGGCTGCTCGTTTCGAAGTCCGGTGATCGATCTCAACCTCTCCGCTTCGGACAACAAGGTAGCCGGCATCGAGTCGCTTCCCTTGCCAAACGCAGCCCGCGCTTTCCGGTAGCACGAGTGTTATCGTAATGGTTCCCGATTGCTCCCGTCCCTGCACCCGCAACGACTGGTTCGCAGTCACGAGATGAGCCTGAAGCCGGCGGCCGCGTGCCACCCGTAGCGTGACGTCGAAGCGGCCACAGGAAAGTTGCTCGAATTTTCCTTCCCATAGGGCGAACAACATGGCGAGCCGGTCGAAATCGCCGATTCGGAATTCGGAAATGCAATGTTTCGCAAGCGCACGGATGGTGGACTGGTTAAACACTGGGAATACCTGAAAAGCACCCTCGGATAACGCCGTCTTTGCCAGTATGGGATAGTCCTATCTGTTCTACTCGTCCCAAGCAGAACGACCCATAGGTTAAATTCAAGTCGCATTCGCCTCGCTTCCGCATTCAGGTCGTGAAACACGATGCCGGCGTTCTCCGTGCTTGGGCGTCAGCCATTCAAGCCAGGCTTCGAAAGGATTCTGCAATGAAACGACCCCTTTTGTTGATTGCCTTGGTTATCTCGATCGGCGCATTCCTCAACTGGCAGACGGCAAGCGGCCGGTGGGTTCGCCTGTCTGCACAAGAGAAATCCGGTCGGGCCAAGGCAGATGGCTCCATTTTGCCCTTTCCGCCCACCCCGTCGGCAAGCGTGGCCGGCCCAACCCTCCAAGATTCTAAGATGAAGTGGCGGCGTGGAGCCCAATCGGCTCAGGCCCGGCGCGCCAACGTTCTTATCGTGCTGATCGACGACGTCGGCTTCGGGCTTCCCGACACGTTTGGCGGGGAAGTTCACACCCCGACGCTCACGCGTTGCCGCGATCAGGGCATTTGCTATAACGCCTTCCACACTACTTCGATTTGCTCGCCGACCAGGGCCGCTTTGTTGACCGGCCGCAACCATCACCGCGTCGGCAACGGCACCATTGCGGAACGCGCTCGGATTGGGACGGCTACACCGGCGTGATTCCCAAGACTTCTGCCACCATCGCCGAAACCTTGCACCACTACGGCTATCGCTCCGCAGCCTTGGGCAAATGGCACAACACCCCGGCCAACCAAACCACTGCCATGGGACCGTTCGATCGCTGGCCGACGGGGCACGGTTTCGATTATTTCTATGGCTTCCTTGCGGGCGAAACCTCTCAGTGGGAACCACGGCTCTACGAAAACCTCAATGCCATTGAACCACCGCATAGTGAAAAGTATCACCTTACCGAGGACATGGTTGACAAGGGCCTGGCCTGGCTCAAGCGACACCAGGCCTATTCGCCCGATAAACCCTTCCTGATGTACTGGGCACCGGGCGCGGCGCATGGCCCGCACCACATTTTTTCGGAGTGGGCCGACAAATACAAAGGCAAATTCGACGATGGCTGGGACAAGTATCGCGAACGCGTCTTCAAACGGCAGAAGGAGCTGGGCTGGATTCCGGCGGCCACCAAACTCACGCCCAGGGCGGAATCGATGGCTTCCTGGGAAAGCATTCCTGAATCTGAGCGCCCATTTCAGCGCCGGCTAATGGAAGTTTTTGCGGGATTCGCCGAGCATACCGATGCCCAGGTGGGCAAGCTGGTTGACGGCATGGAGCAGCTCGGCCTTAAGGAGAATACCATCATCCTTTACATCTGGGGCGACAACGGATCGAGCGCCGAAGGTCAAAATGGAACCGTGAGTGAATTGCTGGCTCAGAACAATATCCCGAGCACCATCCAACAGCAAATGGACGCTCTTAGCCAGGTCGGCGGCCTGCCAGCGCCTTGGCGGTCCGAAAGTGGATAACATGTATCACGCCGGCTGGGCGTGGGCCGGCAGCACACCCTTCAAGTCCACCAAGCTGGTTGCTGCCCACTTTGGCGGCACCCGCAATCCGATGGTCATTTCCTGGCCCAAAGGAATCAAGCCCGACAGAACACCACGCTCCCAATTTCACCACGTGAACGATATTGTGCCGACGCTTTACGAGGTGATCGGGATCAAGGCCCCCGAGGAAGTGAACGGGTTCAAGCAGGATCCATTCGACGGCGTGAGTCTCGCCTACACCTTTGCCGATTCACAGGCCCCCGGCCGGAAGAAAACGCAGTATTTCGAGAACAATGGCAGCCGCGGAATCTATCACGATGGGTGGTTTGCCTGCACTTTCGGACCGCTCATCCCCAGGGACACAGCCGGCTCGGCGCCGCATTTGAAGAATTGGGATGCGAATAAAGATAAATGGGAGTTGTACGACCTTTCGAAGGATTTCTCACAGGCGGAAGATCTCGCCGGCAAGGAACCGGCACGGTTGGCCAAGATGAAGGAACTGTTCCTGGCTGAGGCCCAAGCAAACAAAGCGTTGCCCATAGGCGGCGGGCTCTGGACGAGGCTTCACCCGGAGGATCGCATTGCCAGCCCGTACAAATCTTGGCGATTCGACACATCCACTATCCGAATGCCTGAATTCACTGCCCCGGGGATTGGCCGGGAAAGCACCCACGTGTCTATCGACTTGGAAGCGGGCAAGGATGCCTCGGGCGTGCTCTATGCCCTCGGCGGGGCCAGCGGCGGCTTGACCCTGTTCATGGACAAGGGGCAGCTCGTCTACGAATACAACATGATGATCATCGAGCGCTATACCGCGAAAAGTTTAACGAAGATTGGTCCGGGAAAACATAAGATTGACGTCGACACCACCATAGCAAAGCCGGGCGGACCGGCGGACGTGGTGCTCAAAGTGGACGGCCAAGACGTGGGGCGCACTACCGTAAAGCGAACGGTGGCTGGAGCCTTCACTGCCAGCGAGACGTTCGACGTAGGTGTCGACCTTGGCTCGCCGGTGTCGCTCGAATACTTCGATAGGCGCCCTTCAAGTTCGATGGCAAGATCGAAAAAGTTGCCATCGAATTGAAGTAATCCAATTGAAGTAATCCAATCGAGAGCATCCTAAAGGGAATTGCCATGAAAAGATCTGCACTCCAGATGCTCACCGCGGTTGCCGTGGCCTCGGCTCTTGGCTGGGCAGCCGCGTCAGGACCATTTATTCGACTGCCGAAGGCAACGCCGTCGGCTGGTCGACTGGAATCACCTAGCAATGCCTTGACGGGAGCAACCAGGCAGTGCTGCACGTCGGAATTCAATTCCGCCACGCTGGTTGCTCTCGCCGCCCACAACGAGCGGGTTTTGGAGAAGCAGCAAAAAGAGGGCAAGAAACCGAACTTCTGCATCATTTGGGGCGACGATATTGGCCAGTCAAACGTCAGTGCGTATTCGCATGGCGTCATGGGGTATCAGACGCCGAATATCGATCGCCTCGCCAAAGAAGGGATGATGTTCACCGACTTCTACGCCGAACAAAGTTGCACCGCCGGCCGGGCCTCGTTCATCACCGGGCAACACGGACTCCGGACCGGTCTGGCGAAAGTTGGTTTGCCGGGCGCTAAGCTTGGTTTGCGTAAAGAGGACCCGACGATCGCCGAAATGCTCAAACCGTTAGGCTATGTCACGGGTCAGTTCGGCAAGAATCATCTAGGCGACCGCAACGAGTTTTTGCCCACCGTACACGGTTTCGACGAATTCTACGGCAACCTCTATCACCTCAATGCCGAAGAAGAGCCTGAGCTTCCCGATTACCCCAAAGATCCGGCTTTTCGGGCGAAATATGGCCCGCGCGGCGTTTTGGATTGCAAGGCCACAGACAAAGATGACGAGACAGTCGATCCGCGCTTCGGCAAAGTAGGCAAGCAGATTATCAAGGACACCGGCCCGCTGACGCGCAAACGAATGGAGACGATCGACGATGATGTGGCCGTGCGAGCCGCCGATTTCATCCAGCGCGAAGCGAAAGCAGACAAGCCTTTCTTCGTTTGGGTGAATTTTACGCACATGCATCTGCGCACGCACGTCAAACCGGCGAGCAAGGGTCAGTCCGGCCGATGGATGAGCGAATACACCGACGCGATGATCGACCACGACAAGAATGTCGGTTCCGTTCTCAAAGCATTGGACGATGCGGGGGTCACAGCCAACACGTTTGTCATGTACAGCACCGACAATGGACCGCACATGAACACCTGGCCGGACGGCGCTATGACCCCGTTCCGCAATGAAAAGAACTCGAATTGGGAAGGCGTTTACCGGGTGCCCTGCCTCGTCCGCTGGCCAGGCAAGATCAAACCGGGCAGCATCTCCAACGAGATCGCTGCCCACCACGATTGGTTGCCGACAATTTTGGCGATGGCCGGAGACACCGAGGTGACCGACAAGCTGCTCAAGGGCTACAAGGTTGGCGATATGACCTACAAGGTTCATCTCGACGGCTTTAATCTCATGCCTTATCTGACCGGCCAGACTGGCAAGTCGCCGCGTGACGCTTTTATCTATTGCAACGACGATCAGCAAGTGACCGGCTTGCGTTACGACAACTGGAAGCTCGTGTTCATGGAACAGCGTGCACAAGGAACCTTGCGGATTTGGGCCGAGCCATTTGTCAGCCTGCGCATTCCCAAAATGTACAACTTGCGTTTGGACCCTTACGAACGGGCGGACATCACCTCGAACACCTACTACGACTGGCTTCTCGACCACGCATTTCTCTGCGTCCCTGCGCAGGACTTCATAGGCCAGTTCTTGATGACTTTCAAGGAATATCCTCAGCGGCAAAAGGCTGCCAGCTTCAACCTCGATGAGGTTTTCGAGAAACTGAAGGAGAGTGGCGGCGGGAAATAATCGATTGACTCAAGTGGACGCATCCGCATCCAAGAAGTTTTCTTGCGAATCGATGCGAACCGTTGCAAGTCGGAACATTCCGGCGATAATCCAGATCGACGCAAGCGATTCCCTCCTTCTCGGAGTTCCCACCATGCCGCACTCCGTTCATCGACGGCGTTTTCTGCAAGAGACAGCCGCTGCCACTACCTTCTATTTGTCCCTACCCTACGCCCGGGGCGACACCAAACGCTCCTCGCCTAACGATCGCGTGAATCTGGGAATGATCGGCGTTGCCGCGGCGCGGGGCCGACAATCTGAAAGGCGTGGTCGCCGAGAGTTCCGTGAATATCGTCGCTCTTTGCGATGTCGATGAGAACCGTGCAGGCAAGGCGCGTGAAGCCCATCCCAACGCGACTTATACGCAAGATTTCCGCAAACTGATCGATCAGAAGAACATTGATGCCGTCGTCGTCAGCACGCCGGATCATATGCACGCCATTCCCACGCTGGTAGCACTGCGTTCCGGTCGGCATGTCTATTGCGAGAAACCTCTGGCTCACACCGTGCGGGAAATTCGCCTGGTCCGCGAAACAGCAGCCAAGACCGGGCTCGTGACGCAGATGGGAACGCAGATTCATGCCGGCGATAATTACCGCCGCGTGGTGGAAATCGTGCAGGCCGAGGTGATCGGGCCGATCCAACGGGTGCACGTCTGGTGCGAGCGCGGTGTTTCTCCCGGCTATCTGGCCAAGAAGGAAACCACGCCGCCGGCCGGCCTCAATTACGATCTTTGGCTCGGACCGGCTCCCTATCGGCCCTATCACAAATCGCACTTGCACTTCGTTTGGCGCTGGTGGTGGGAGTTCGGCGGCGGCTGTTTGGCCGACATGGCTTGCCACTTCATGGACTTGCCGACTTGGGCATCGGCCTGACGCCGCCTACCAAGGTCGTCGCAAAGGGCGAAGTGAAGCACGAGGGCGACAATCCGCTGCCGGATATCATGCAGGTCGACTACCAATACCCAGCGCGAGGCGATAAATCCGCTGTCCACCTGACTTGGTATCACGGCGTCCAGGGCCCCGACTTAGCAGCCACGGCGCCGTTCCACGGTTTCAAGAACGGCGTGCTCTTCGAAGGAACCAAGGGCCAGCTCGTCGCCGATTACAACAAGCACAAGCTATTGCCCGAAGACAAATGGCAAGGTTTCACGCCACCCAAACAGACGATACCCAAATCGCTCGGCCATCATCGCGAATGGATCGAGGCCATCAGAAACAAAGGCGCGACAACCTGCAATTTCAATTACAGCGGCGCGCTGGCTGAGGCGGTTTTGCTTGGCAATGTGGCCTATCGGTCGGGCGAAGAGGTTCAATGGGACGCCTCTCATGCAACCATCCCCAATTCCGCGAAGGCGGCGGCATATCTGGATAAGGAGTATCGCAAGGGGTGGTCGTTGTAACGGCACATCCGCCTACTTTCACTCACCAGATGCGGACGCGATCTGAGGCCGGCAGCCAAAGTTTGTCCCCTTCCTTCACGCCAAATGCCTCATAAAACTCGGTGAGGTTGCGAACCACGCCGTTGCAGCGGAACTCGCCGGGTGAATGCGGATTGGTCGCCAACTGACGGCTCAGGGCGGCATCGCGGTATTTGCCGCGCCAGATTGGCCCCAGCCGATGAAAAGCCGTTGAGGTCCGGTCAAGCCATCCATCAGGGGAGCTTCTTTGCCTTTGAGCGAAATCGTGTAGGCTTTGTAGGCGATCGTCAGTCCGCCCAAATCGCCGATGTTTTCGCCAATTGTGAGCGCACCATTGACGTGTTGGCCGGGAAGCTGGGACGGCGAGAAGGCGCTGTATTGCTTGATCAGCCGGGTGGTGCGCTTCATGAACTCCATACGGTCCGCCGCTGTCCACCAGTTCTGGAGATTGCCGTCGCCGTCGAATTTCGAACCTTGGTCGTCGAAGCCGTGGCCGATTTCATGACCAATTACCGCGCCGATGCCCCCGTAGTTGACTGCATCATCGGCTTTCGGGTCGAAAAACGGCGGCTGCAGGATGGCCGCCGGGAAGACAATCTCATTGCATCGTCGGATTGTAATAGGCGTTGACGGTTTGCGGCGTCATGCCCCATTCCGTCGGGTCGACCGGTTTCCCGAGCTTGCTCAATTGATAATTCATAGCGAACTCGGCCGCCCGGCGGGCATTGCCGACCAGATCGTCGCGGTGAATTTCGAGCTTCGAGTAATCGCGCCATTTTCGGGATAGCCGATCTTGGGCGTAAACTTGGCCAGCTTCTCCAGGGCCTTAACCTTGGTCTCGGGCGACATCCAGTCGAGCGCCTGAATGTCGACGCGATACGCCGCGATGAGGTTTGCCACCAGTTGCTTCATGCGGGCCTTGGCTTCGGGCGGAAAGTGCTTGGCGACATAGAGCTTGCCGACGGCCATGCCTAGCACGCCTTCGACTAATTGCACGCCGCGCTGCCAGCGGGGCTGCATTTCGGGTGTGCCTTGAAGCGTTTTCCCGGAGAAATCGAAGTCTTCTTTCACGAACGCGTCGGACAGCAGCGGAGCGCTGCCGTTCAGCACCCGCCAGGTGAGATAGGTTTTCCAATCGTCGATAGGAAAACGGCTGACCGTTTGAGAAAGCTCGGTAAAGAAGCTCGGTTCCGAAACGACCAAATCCTTGATGTCGTTGCAGCCAATGACCTCGAACCACGGATCCAGATCCAAGTCTTTGGTCAGGGCCCGTCAGCTGCGTGCGTGAGAGCTTGTTGTAGGTCTTGTCGGCATCGCGGGTGCGACACGATGTCCCAGTGGCCTTTGGCAATCGCCGTTTCCATGGCCAACACCTTCTCAGCAGCGTCTTCCGGTTTGGCGATCTTTGCCAGGCCCAGCATTTTCCCGACGTGAACGAGGTAGGAGGCGAGCAGCCGTTCGTGCCTGGGCTCGCGATAATAGGCTTCGTCGGGCAGGGTCAAACCTCCTTGCCCCAAGTGGACGATGTTTTGCCGTGAGTTCTTGGAATCGGGCCGAAATGTAGATGCCGAACAGCCCGCGTGTTCCGGCGCGTTGCAAGGTGGCCAGGGTCGCGGACCAAGCCTGCCTTGTCTTTGATGCTGGCAATGGCGTCGAGCTCGACTTGGATCGGCTGCATGCCGAGTTTGTTGGCGCGGCCTTCATCCATGAACGAAGCGTACAGGTCCGCGATTTTGCGAGCGTCGGCATCGTCCTTGGCTTTGTCGGCCTCTTCGATAATGGCGAGGACGTGCTTCTCCGATTGATCGCGAAGCTCGAAGAATGCACCGGCTGCCGGCCGATCGGCGGGGATCGGAAAGTTTTTCAGCCACTTGCCGTTCACGTGGCGGAAAAGATCATCCTGGGCCCGCACGGCTGGATCAACGTTGCTTTCGTCGATGCCGGACTTGAGGCCGGCATCCGCGGCGAAAATCGCCGGCAGGCACGTGCAGACGGCAATCGCCGCGAAAACTCGAATCTTCATTGCCCTGATCTCGCACCATGTTCAGATAAGGGTGAACCGCTATCTTCCATACGAAATGGAAGCCCGAAAAGGAAGATTCCGATCCCGTGATGTTTGTATAGGCACTTGGCGACCGAGTGGCCCAATTCCAACCTTTCGGACCTGTAAGGCTCGTTCTTCTAGCCCATGCGGCCACGCCTGGGAATCGACGAAACGGTGGATCCGAGCCTGACGGGCTCCTTCATATCCAGATTGACTCCGGACAACGGCCGAAGTCATTTGCCGGAGTCGAATTGCCGTAACATTCAACGCCCTTTGCAGATAGGCCGGCGGCTTTTCACTTCGGCTCTCCGGTCGGTGGTCGGGGTACCTTATTTGGACAGCGGAATAAATTGCGAGATGCGGGATCGTATCCAGCAGTTGGGTTCCGTTGCGCAGAATGACTGGCACGCCGATGGCAACTCCTGGGAATGCTGTTGCCGGTCTCCTGACCGAGCTACAGCAAGCGAACGGGCTCCATTTCGTGTTTGCCGTGGCTCGGTCAGGAGACTGGCCCCAACGACTGAGGGAGTTGCTATCTATCCATCGCATATCCGGCAGGCAAATGCATGCTCGTATTCCTCGATAAAGCATTTTTCGTGCTGCACACCCTTCTGATGGGCTTCAACATGGTGGGCTGGGCATGGAAACGCACTCGGGTCTATCACCTGATTGCGGTGCTGTTCACCGCTTTTTCTTGGTTCGTTTTCGGCGCCTACTACGGCTGGGGCTACTGCATCTGCACGGATTGGCATTTTCAGATCCGCAGGCAACTCGGCTACGCCGACGCCGGTTCTTCCTACTTGCAGTTGCTGGCCTCCGAGCTGTTCGGCATCTCGATGGATCGCGCAACCTCGGACTGGATAGCGGGCGGCGTATTCGCGTTCATCATCCTTGCGACCATCGTCACTTGGGTGCGCGTCTGGCGGAGGCGGACTTATAGGAATTCGTGATCGCTTTCACCTGTGGATTTGCTGCGAGCTTGACTTAGGATAGCCTGAATCGGTCCTCAGCGAGCCTCCCACGTTAGTGGGGGGAGTTTACCGCAACCTCCCATAGGCATCAACTTAAGCGGAACTCCAATAGCTCTGGGTCGTTAACTAATTCAAATGTCCCGGGCTTAGAGCACGGATCTCTTCGGCAGGTCTTTGCAACCGTTTTGGCGATGGATTCGAGCACGCACTCCAATTCCGCCGCATCCTTCATCGCGCCCGCCAAGCGGCCGGCAAAGTCGCGGACCGCTTCGTAGGCTTTGGACAGGCTCTTCGTCGGATCGCCCCAAATGGTTCCGACGATTATCCATTGTTGCAAGAGGACCGCCAGCATCCTCGCCCAAACGCGTACCATCTGCCGAGTTACTGTCGAGCCACTCAGTTCAGCTGTCAAGCCTTGGGATTTCCAACGTTTGAATAGCAACTCCGTTTGCCAGCCATAATGCCTCCTAAGATGGAACTATATCGGGCTCCGAAGACAGCTACATTGCCGCCGCCGGAGCCCGAGAAAACGCTGCATTGCTATTTATGGACACGAGCTTTGGGTGTTGTCAACGCGATCGGCGGGCTCTTCACTTCCAGCTTCGTCGGAATTGTCGCAGACGCCGCAAGCGGATCAGCTCCTCTTTGTTGGCCCAAAGGGCCCGATGGCCGCCTCGGACAGGAAGCTTGCGGGCGTGGATCCAATGAACCTTCCGCCAGCGATGCAGGGTAGCGGCGGGCATGTTCAGCTCACGCACAAATCGGTCAATAGCCACTCGCTTCTGCGCAGCAGCCCTTTCGCCGACAAGCCACGCGGTCGCGGCCCGCTCAGGCCATCCTTGGCCAAGAAAATGCCGACCATTTCGCTGGTGAACTGCCGAGCTCTCTTGGGTGGATGGAATCCTTCTTGATTCAGACACGCGGCCACTTGGGCCATGGACCGACCCTGTTGACGCAATTCCTTGATGCGTGCACGTAACTTGGCATAGTCCGCCATCTGCTGATAAGTCTGCACGGGACGAATCAACTGGTGACTCGTCTGCATGCCGCCAACCCAGTGAAGTGTCACAGATACCTGTTGGCTGGTGCCTTGAACGCTGATGACGATCTTTTCCAGCAAGAAACGCACAATCTGTTGGCGATCGGCTGGGCTCGTGCTCTCGCCATCCCAGAGCGCAGGGATGTCGTTGGCCAGGGCGCGGATTTGTTCACGCTCCGCAGCCGACAGTGTCGCTGGCTGACTACGGCAGAAACGCTCGTAGTCTTCTTGTACCTGTTGCTGCTTTTGGATAGCCGTCTCCCAACGCCGTTCCAGCTCCCGAGCCACGAGCCGATTTTCCGGTTCGACAGCTTGATACTGCCGGCACCGCCCGCTCGGTCTCGTATCGAGCCCGCTCACATTCTTGCCGGCGTTGTTGATGCAGTCGCTGACGCTCCTGCTCGACATTGGCCGCCGCGGCCAGATGCAATTCCACCGCGGCCGGCTGGAGTGCCGCCAAGATCTGTTGGCGAATGAACGTGTCCAGGCACTGCCCCGACAAACTCTGGCAGACCGGCTCGGCGTAGTCGACAACACCGCGGGCGCAGCTATAGCGCAGGCCCGTTCCGGCGTTGGTGTAAGCCACCATCAGGCGCCGACCGCAACGGCCACAAACTAGCAGACCCCCCAGCAACGACGGTCCGTTTCGCGTGGCTCCAAAGACTGCCGCACTGTTGGCATCCAGACGTTGCTGATTCGCCCAATACTGCGCCACCGTGATGTAGGCCGGGCACCGGTCCTTCAAGAGGACGAGACACTCTTCGGGCTTTCGCACCGTACGTCCTGTGGCCGGGCGGCCTGCGATCTTCCGACGCGGATCCACGGCACGATGGCCCCACTGATAGTAACCCGCATAGAGTGGCCGACGCAGCAGGTTTTGTAACGTGACACGATTGGGACGACGCCACTCGAGCTGACCTCGATTGGGACCAAAATGCGGGCGAATGGGAAGGCGGATGCCATGTTGGACCAGATAGCGCAATAGCCCGTGCAAGGTGCCTTGACGCTCGAATTCCGCAAACAATAGACGCACCACACCCTGCACCTGCTCGTCGGGATCGAGTGCGAATTCTCCTGAAGGCAGCTTGATGTAGCCCAAGGGAGGATGATTGAATACTTCGCCACGCTTGGCCTTGTTCAGCAACCCTTGGTACATGCGACTCCGCAAGATGTGCAACTCCGCTTCACTCAGGGTGCCTTTGAGCCCAAGTAAGAGGCGATCATTGTAATCGGTGGGATCGTAGACGCCGTCCTGATCGGCGAGCAAAGTGCGAAAGATAGCGCACAGCTCCAGCAGTTGATGCCAGTCCTTGTTGGAGCGGGCCAAGCGACTCATCTCCAGGCCGAAGATGATCCCGATGTGATCCAGGCCGATTTCGGCCAGCAGGTATTGGAAACCGAGTCGTCCCGCCGCCGTCTGGCCACTATGACCTTGATCTTCATCGATGATTTCCACGCGGTCATGTGCCCAACCCAACAGCTTGGCGCGATCCACCAAGGAGTATTGCCGATCCGCGGACTCGCGGTGCTCAAGGACCTGTTGGGGCGTTGATTGGCGGATATAAACGATGGCTTTGCGGTGCAAATGCCAGTCCCGGATTTTGTTGGAAACGAGTGACATAGCAATGTCACTCTGTGATTGCGATTGGCAAGACCGCGGCACAGGCTGCGCCGAGGCCAGTGTTTCGGCTGGCTGCGCATCAACGTGTTTCATGCGACACCTCCTGCCGTTGCGGCGGAAGCAGGCGTCGATCGATCAGCAGGCTGAGTGCTTGGCAAAGCTGCTGCCGCTGAAGCAGCGCCAGCCTTTGCCAAAGTTGATCCAGACAAATCGACTGCGGGGCATTCGTCAGTGCAGGCGGGGGGGAACAGGGTTCCTGCCACGGCCAGACATGCGTCACCTCCTTGCTCAGGGGAACGTCGCTCCTGGCACCACCGTGCCAGCTGTAACAAGGCCAAAGTGCTAATTCTAGGCGGCGATCCTTGTGAGATACAGTCTTTGACTTGAGCTGTAGTTGGGGAGGGAGATCTCCACCTGCCAGTGCACCCGATATAAAACGACCGCTTCTTTCGGCGTCAACATTTCCAAAGGTAGGCTTGTCACCAGGATCGTCCAATCGCACCAGGCCAGACGCCCTTCGCAGGGCTCGCTGCCCCTTTTCTCTTTCGTGTCTCGACGCAGCTTTTGGCGTCGGAGATTGGCTTGTTCCTCGGGCAATCGCCAAGCGATCAAGCGACATCCCAAACGCTGTGCTTCCCCCAGCAAGATCGATTGGTCGACAAACGGCCCGCGTTGCTTCGCCAGCCAGGGCAGCAAATCCACCGCCTCGCCGTTCGTCAACAACACATGCGTGCCGTACTGCAAACGCGAGAGAAAATGCTCCCCCGCTGTCACCATCTCGGCGAAAACGCCCACATTGAAATAGCCTAAGTCGCTGATGCGTAGCGATCCTTTGCCGCGTCGGGCCTGCTGCCGGCTCGAAGCACCGTCGGGACTGCGGCCTTGCTCAAGATCAATGCACGTTAGGGCACCGCTACGAGGCAGAATTCGGTCTGGAACTTCACGGCCGCTGCCCCACTGCCATGGCTGCACCGCAACCGCGAAACTCTCCTTGCATGTCGTCAGGCAACGTGTTTGTTGAACTGTCCAACAAGAGACCTCCTCGAACCGTTCGAGGAGCGGCTCCAAGGCCTTATCCGACTTAACAATGATTTTGGCTGCTTCGCAAAACAGCTTCTTCATAAAGGCAACCATCTGCGGCGTATGGCGTTTTTCGATCGCTTGGGGCGTCACGGCTGCACCGCACTGTGCTGCCATCTGAGCCAACTTCTCATCCGAGGCCCTCGGATTCTGCAGGAAACCCAAGACAAACGTCTTGGCCAGCGAGATAGGCGTGAAAATCCGTGTTCGCTTGATTACGCCGCTTTCGTCAGCCGCCTCCCGAGCAACTTCACCAAACAAGCGTTGCATCGAGGCGCCGACCTTGGCTAGATCCCATCGGAAGCTCCTTCTTCCAAACACTGTTTGTCACTAACCAGTGATTGTGGAAGGACTTCCTTTTTTTGAAAAGATCAATTCACTCTTAAGTTGATGCCTGTGG
>CAVVHZ010000038.1:0-29823 GCA_963748025.1 uncultured Gemmataceae bacterium | reverse complement strand
GTTTCATTTGAGGAATTGGCCCAGGAGGGGAACGAGAAGAAGGTCGTGGTGGGTGGAGGGTGGAGGGTGGAGGGTGATCGGGAATGGGAGTCGGGAATCGGGAAGGAGCAAGGGGCAGGGAGATCCTGCCAGTTAATTTGAGCGGCGGCGAGAAACCGAATTTGGCGGCTTGCGAGACCCGTGGCGGATAGAGAAGCCGGATGCCGATGACGAAGAGGGGGACCAAGAAGGCTATGGAACCAGGAGCCCGCGTGGACGCCGGCGGCGGCTTGGTCGTCGAGGGCGGTGGACTCCACTAATGCGCAGGGACTTGTTCGTAGTGAGTCCTGGAAAGGCCCTGCCTGAAAGCGTGAGCAACACCGGGAGAAGAAGGGTGTTTTCGACGTCTGCAAAATCAAGTAAGGAGCCGGCGGCCATGCCGGACCCAGTTGGGTCCGGCTGGGATAAGGGCGAACCACCGGGTACCAGAAGACGAGACCTGAACCCAAGAAGCATAGGTGTTGGAGATAATGCCAGCCGTTCGAACGCAAAGCCAGATCGTAAGTTGCCGGGATATGCCAGATCCAAGTGACGGCGACGAAATGCCCAGGACACGAGCAGAGTGAGGTCAGCCAGGCGCCCGAGCTTTCACAAAAGAGGGGCTGGAATAAGCGGCACTATCCAATAGGTGCGAATGGGCGCGGGCGATCCCGCAACACAGGAAACAAGGGCATACCAAGCCATAGCAGCGGCGGCGCCGCCATCATCAATAGCAGATGCTGCAGCATGTGAACTTGCAGCAGCAGCGAGGAGAATGGCTCGATCGGCGATGCCAGCGCCAGATAGATGGCGGCCAATCCGCCTAAAAAGGCGACGATTGTCCACACATGCCATCGCCTCGGATCTCTGTGCCGAAGCTTGAGCCAACCCCGAAGATAGATTGTTGCAGTCAGAAGCAAACTTACGAGAAGCCAAGGATCGAAAGGCCAGGAGCGCAAGAAAGCATCGAGCGTGGGGCTCATGGCCGATTACCCGGGCGCGAATTGGTCAGGAAATCGACCAATGCCGTCATCTCGTTGGGATTGATCTGTTTTCCATAAGCCGGCATGTTGCCGCCGCCGGGAGTGCCGTTGCTCACCTGATCGATGAGTTGGTCGAGTGTCAGCCGCACCACCACTTCAGTGAGATCGGGGCCGCATTGCCTCCCCTGCCCTCCAGCGCGTGACAATTTCGGCAATCTTTGTTTTGGAAAACGATGGCGCCTTGAAGCTGCCGAGGAGTAGCCGCACGCACCATGTTTTCGGGGACCGGATCACCGCTCCAGGCAGCCATGACCGGCGACCAGGGGGCAGTAATGCCCTGGTAAGTCAAGGCCGCGAAGAGTGTATAGGCCACGACCACTGCCAAAACCGCGACTGGCCGTCTGCTCGGCGCCCGTTCGCCGCGATTGGAGACAAAAGGAACGGCCAAAAGCACCAGGATGAGAATGACCGGAAAAACGAGCATGATGAACGTTTCAATGGCGGCAGGGCTCAGCGAAAGCAAGCCGAAAAGCCAGAGAAACGGCCATTCGGGGCGGGGATTGGCGCCGCCCAGAATCGGATTGGGCGGCGCTTCGGGGCCTTTGGGCCGAACTATGGCGGCAATCGCCACCACCACAATGACCGCCAATGCCGAGAACAGGATATCCTTGTTCATGGCATCGCCCGCAAACGGAACGCCGACCTTCAGCTCTTTTTCGTACTCTTGCTCGTAGCTGTCGGGGCGAACAGTTTGACCGGGAACCGGCGAAGCGCTGACCCCCAGTTTCATTACCAGCCAAAGATGTATCGCGAGGCAGAGGAGCAGCAGGCCGGGCAGCACGAAAACATGCAGGGTGAAGAATCGGCTCAGAGCGCCGCCGCCGATGGTGGGGCCGCCCAGAAGGAGCTCGACAACCTGTGGGCCCACAACCGGACTCCTGCCGGCCATTGAGCCGGCAACCGCCAGGCCCCAATAAGCATCGGGGTCCCAACGGAGAATCTGGCCGGAAAAAAACATTCCCATCGTCATCAACAAGAGAAAAACGCCGAGCACCCAGGTCAACTCGCGGGGGTATTTGTAAGCGCCGTGCAGAAAAACTTGTGTCATGTGGGCCAGCACCAGAACGACCATCCCGGAGCCGGCATAATAGTGCAACGCGCGCAAAAACCAGCCCAACGGCTGCTGGTAATTGAGAAACAGCAGGCTCTCGTAGGCTTTATCGGCGGCCGGAACATAGACCAGCGCCAGGCCGATGCCGGTCACGATTTGGATCATCAGCAAAGTGATGGAAGCGCCGCCGAATACATACCACCAGCCCATCGGCCCGGCGGCCCCCTTGGGAATGGGATGGGCCAACATCGGCCCAAGACTGGCGCGAAGCCCCAGGCGGAAGTCGAACCAACCTCCTATGGCATTTAACCAGCGCATCATCATGATTCCTTGGTCAGCGTGTCCTGAAGCGTTGGATAATGGGGGGCTCGTATCTCTAGTTTTCCCTTCTGGACACGCCATTCACAATGGAACAATCCGCGGGGCGGTGGGCCTGACGCATGCTCACCGTTGGAATAATAGACGCCGCCGTGACAGGGGCACATGAACAGCCCTGACTGCGGGAACCAGGAAACCGGGCACCCCAAGTGGGCACAATTGACTGCGAAAACCTGAAACTTGGCTGCAGCACCTTCGCCGGCAGTGCGACGGACATAGACGCCCGTCAGGGCTGTCATGCCGTCCCAGGGGTGCCCCAGGGGATTATCGAACGTCTTGAGCCGGGTCTCCTCCAAGGGAAAGTTCTCTACTGGTTCCAGAACGACCCAGGGCGCTTTGCCTTTGCGCACACCCAAGAAATAGCCAAGCAAAGGCGCGCCGGCAGCGAGCTGCTGCCACTCCCGAAAACGCATAGGTGATCCACTGCAAAAACGAGCGCCTGCCTGGCGGTGCGGCGGTCGCTTTGTCGTCTAATCGATGGTCCATAGTTGCGATTCTCACGTTACTTGGGCGGGGCTTTGGGACCGGTTCCCTTTCGCCAAGCGGCTAGCAAGGCAACGAGATCGCTCACATCCTGTTCGGTGAGGGGCTTGAAATCAGGGCTGTCGGAGCGTGCTTCCTCATAGTTGGGCATACCAAGGTCCGACCGACCGGTGATGATGATGCGACGCAGCACTTGATTACTGTTTAGCGACAGGAAAATGGGGTCATTGATTGCATTGCTGATTTGGTGATCTTCTTTTAGACCCAGGCCTCGGTCTCCATGGCATTCGGCACAGGCGCGGGTAAATGCCGCCATTCCCCTTTGCACGCCGGCATCCAAATTATCTTGCTTGGCGGTCACATTCATATAAGCGGGAACTCCCTTCGCAGGCTCAACGGTTTTTCCCCAAACGGGAGTTTTGCCGCTTGCATCCAGTACAACTTCAGAAGTCGCGGCGTCTCCAGGGGTTTTCTCGACAATACTGTAGGGCAATCCCTTGATCTCCTTCACCAGAACCTGGATCTGCGTTTTGGTCAACGTTCCGCCATTTTCTTGAGCGAATGCGGGCATAAGCGTGCCCTTCCGACCCTGCATAAGAACGGCGGTCAATTCCGCTTCGGGCAGAATCGCCCGGAATAGCTCGTCGTTGAGCGGCGGGGCCGGCCCCATTTGGCCATCAGGTCCGTGGCAGCCGGCGCAGTTTTGGCTGTAAAGCTTACCGAAATCCACAACCTGATCTGACGGAATGGGCCGATCGGCATCCTGGGGCCTTCCGCGAAGCTCGCAGCCGGCAAGGATCAGGGCGCATAGTCCTACAAAAGACAGAAGCAGCAGGTGATGTCTTCTATCACTTGTCTTTTCGGGATCCATATTTTTTGAGTCAGGCTTCATCGCGAAACTCGCTCTTGCTTAACCCGGAGCCCTCGGCGACGGCGGTTAGCGCCACACGCCGAACAATGCTGCACGACACGAAAACCTGTAAGTCCGCCGTCGCCGTTGGCTCCGGGTTCAACGAGATATTGGTCAAGGCCCGCCTCTTTTTATGTAGGTCCGCTGCCGGCCGGTGGTATCGATATCATCTCAGAGCGGCCGACCACATAGGCCGCTGTTGCACCAAAAACAAACTGAGAAACCACGAACCAAGGCCAGTCCACCTTGTCCTGCAGAACTGGATTGACGATTCCCATAAGACCAAAACTGACGCCTGTCCAAAGAAGAGGAAAAAGCAGGCCGCCCCAGGTGAGGGCACCGGAAATCCGAGGTAGCCTTTGCAAGAACAAGCCATAGAGAATGCCAAACCCGATCGACATGACGCCATGGATAATGGTGGCGGCCATGAACCAGTTGGCATGAAAGCGGTTTAGTTGCTCCCCGGGCATTTCTCCCATTCCCGGGACAACCATGCCTGCGAGCAGATTGATCGGATACCAGATGCCGCGATGGCTCCACAATCCCCAAACGACGGCTGGCCCGGTCATCAGGACGCCACCTAGGCGCTCCCAGCGCCCCCGCGGCAACATGGCCGAGTTTGCGATTGCGATGGACGATAATTGCCGCGACCACGCCAAAGACAAACTGCGACATCATGAACCAAGGCCAGCTAACTCCATTGCGAACGGCCGGATTAACGATACCCATGGCGATGAAGGAGATTCCGGACCAGAGCAAAGGCATGAGCAGACCGCCCCAGGCCGCTTCCCCAGGAATATCGGGAAGCGTTGGCAACAACACGCCATAGATTAAGCCGAGCACAAGAACCATCATGGCATGGATGATGAAACCTGAAACAAACAAGCCGACATGAAAATGCTTGAGCTGCTCGACGCTCATCTCGCCGACACCCGGAAGAAGCATGCCCGCAAGGAGGTTCAAAGGATACCAAACTCCGTTACCATTCCACAGGCTCCACACCAGCGCGGGCAACGGCATGACCAAGCCGCCAACGAGGCCGCCTTTGACTCCCGCGGAAATGGGCTGCACTTTTTGAGGAAGCTGAACGCGATAGCCGGCCATGCCTGGAGAAAGTTGCTCAACCGTACTGCGTGAAGAAACGACTGGCCGCGGTTGGCGGTCCACCTCGGCCAAAGCCTCATGTATGTGGCCGCGTCCAGGCAAAAGGCTGAAGACCCAAAACCCCAGCCCAGCTACGAATACTGCCCCGCCAACCAACAGGAACGCCAAGCCCAGAACTGCACCGCTGACTAGCAGAACGATGCCAAGCGAGAGAAAAAGTCGGCGCAACCGTGGGGCGCGGCATCTCCACCGTTGGGCCTTGTTCTGCAGTCCCCTCGAGATTCGGCGTTGCTTCCATCTCGCTTGCCATGCGTACGCAATCCTCAGGCATCATCGAAGGAGGTAGACCACCGAGAACACCACGATCCAGACGCCATCCACAAAATGCCAATACCAGGAGACTAACTCAACGTCCGTTCCCGGTCGGGCCTTTGTGCTCTTTCGCAAAGCCACACCCAGCACGACTAACATGGCGATTATTCCGACAGTCACGTGGAGGGCGTGGAATCCGATTAAGGTGTAAAACGCGGTGCCGAATAGATTTCGACTGATAGTAAGGCCCTGATTGCGGATCAGATCAGCCCATTCATAAGCCGTGCCCGCCAGGAAGGCGATTCCCAAAATAATAGTGGCGGTCCACCAGAAATAAAAAGTAGAGAGAACCATTTTTTGACGCGATTTGTCCGCCAGGTGAACGGTATAGCTGCTGGATAACAGACAAATCGTCGTACCGATCACCAGAGGTAGCGACAGCACCGCAGGCGTCGGGCCGGATTCGACTGCTTTGACGGAGCTCAGGTACACAATGATGAGCGTGGAGAAAAACGCAACTTCCGAGACCAGGAAACTGAGCATGCCCCATTGAGCTGAGCCTAGTGCGACATGGTCCTTGCTCAATAAGGCAGCGCCGTCAGATTTCGCCTGTGTTTTCGTAGTGGCTTCAGCGTGTGCCATGATGCCTGGTTCTCCCAACTTCTGTCTTTCTTTTTGTCGATTTCTTTTCTGTGACTATGGGGCCTTATTCGTATTTCCAATCCGGATCGTCGGGATGCTTCAGATCCCACAAAGGCCGGCGGCTGCGCACACTGGGAACGGTCGCAAAGTTATAGGAAGGCGGCGGGGAAGTGGTGGCCCATTCCAGAGTCCAGGCGTCCCAGGGATCATCGCCGGCCGGTTTGCCGCTTTTCAGCGAGAAGAGGAGGTTATAGACGAAGATAAGAAAACTAGGCACCTGGATTAAGGCCCCAACGGTCGTCAATTGATTCCAGAAAGACCAGCCGCGATCGGCATCGTATGTGTAGATGCGTCGCGGCATTCCCAAGAATCCCGAAATGTGCATGGGCCCAAATGTCAGGATGAACCCAATGTAAAGAAGCCAAAACTGCCATTTGGCCAGACGCTCTGAGAGCATCCGCCCGGTAACTTTGGGATACCAGTAATGGATGCCGGCAAAAGTGCCGAACAAGGTGCCGCCGATCAGCACCCAGTGGAAGTGGCCGACGACGAAGTACGTATCACTAACTTGAAAGTCGAATGGGACCAGAGCAAGCATGATGCCCGTGAGACCGCCGATCAGGAACATCGATAGGAAGCCAATGGCGAAGAGCATGGGCGACGCGAACGAAATGCGGCCGCCATACATGGTTGCCAGCCAGTTGAACATCTTGATGCCGGTGGGAATCGAAACCAGCAAACTAGCCAGAGCAAAGTAAAAATCCACAATTCGCGTCATGCCGACCGTGAACATATGGTGGGCCCAAACGCCCATGCTGATGAAGGCGATGGCGGCGGTGGCGACGGCCATGAATTCATAACCGAAGAGCACTTTGCGCGAGAACACCGGGATCACTTCCGAGATCATGCCGAATACCGGCAGAATCAAGATATACACTTCCGGATGCCCGAAGAACCAGAAAATGTGCTGCCAGAGATAGGCCGATCCGCTGTTCTGCACGTCGAAAAAGTGGCGCCCAGATTGCGATCGAGCTCCACCATGACCAAAGCAGCCGTCAAGGGCGGGATGGCGAAGAGGATCAGCACGGAGGTCCATAGCATAGTCCAAACGAAAAAGGGCACCTTGCGCAACTCCATGCCGGGAGTGCGCATTCCCAGAATGGTGGCAATGAAGTTGACGCCCGCGGCAATCGTACCTACACCGCTGACCAACAGCCCCATAGCCCAGAAATCGACTGCTGTACTGCGGGCGAAAGTTCTTTCGGTGAGAGGTGCATACGCAAACCAGCCGATGGCTGGGGCGTTGCCAGTAGCAAAACTGAAATAAACGAGCAGTCCGCCGAACAAGGTTACCCAGAAGCCCATGGCATTCAGGCGCGGAAAGGCCATGTCGCGGGCCCCAATCATGAGCGGAATCATGTAATTGCCGATGCCGATCAGAATCGGCATGCCGACAAAGAAGACCATGGTCGTGCCGTGCATCGTGAACAAGCCGTTGAAGGTATCCGGGCCGATGAGATTGTTGCGCGGCCAGAAGAGTTGCATACGGATGATCACGGCCTCGCAGCCGGCGATCACCAGGAATACGACTGCCAATAGAACGTAGAGTATGCCGATCTTTTTGTGATCGACCGTTGTCGTCCAATCGTGAAGCACCGCGGTCCACGGAATGGACTGCGTTTCTTCACGCAATTCTCGTTCTGGTGCAACAACAGCCATATCTTGCCTCATGCAGGCGACCAGCAAACGCGATCCCCGTTCGCACCTCGCTCAGCGCAGCGATTGCAAATAATCCACGATCCGATCGCGATCAGTTTCTCCCAAGCCGAAAGCCGGCATCAGGCAACCGGGCTTGATCTTCTGCGGGTTATCGATCCAGCGGCGGAGGTTCTCTGCAGTGTTGGGAATCATCCCAGCAGCAAGGGTGTTACGACTCATCAAGTGCGTGAGGTCGGGGCCGAAAGACCCCTCGGCAGGCGTACCTCTAATGCGATGGCAATTGATGCACGTCTGAGCAAAGAATGCGGCTTTGCCCTCAACCGCCTTGGGACCTTCGATCGCAGGTTTTTGCTCGGCGGCCAGCCAACGCTCGAAGGCTTCCTGTGGTTCGACCACGACGCGAAGCAGCATGTTCGCGTGTTGCGTGCCGCAATATTCGGCGCACTGGCCCACGAACAATCCCGCCTGATTGGGCTGGAACCACATGTGATTGATGCGGCCCGGGATTAGGTCCGTCTTGCCGGCAAGGCGGGGCACCCAGAAGCTGTGGCAAACGTCGGCGGATTCCAAAGTCAGGTAGATAGGCTTTGCGACGCCCCCCGGGCTTAACGGAACATGGAGCTCGTTGGCTGTCGTGAAACCAAGGTGCTTGCCGTCGTAATGAAGGTAGGTGTATTGCCACCACCATTGCCGGCCGGTCACGGCGACAAATAAGGCGCCATCCCCGGTTTTCGGCTGAGGTATGTTGATTTCCACTTGCCAAAGCGTTCGGGTGGTTACGAGGATGAGAATGAACACGATGAGCGCCGGCGCTGCTGTCCAGGCGATCTCGATCGGCTTGCTGCCATAAACCTGGGGCGGCTCGCTGGCATCATTCCGGCTGCGCCTAAACCGGATGAGGGAGTAAATCAGAACTCCCTCGACGACGACGAAGATGAATCCGGTGATTGCAAAAACGAGAAAGGTGAGATCGCGAATCGACGCTGCAGGTGGAGAAGCAGGGTCGAAGATCGACAAGTTCTGGGTCGGCGAATCGGCAAATGCCAGCAGCCCAAGGAAACTCATTGCCGGTCCATCCATTCGCATGTCGTCATGACGGAGCCCCCCGAGCGGGCTCCCACGTGAAGGCCAGGATCTCCCGAAACTCCTGGCCAAGCGCCTGACTGCTCCCGCCACAAACATTTCTGCCAACCTTATTGGTCCGGAGCAAGAATAAAGCAGTGCGGAATTATCAGTAATCTATGGATCGCGGTTCAGTTTTTGTTTTCAGCAAGCATCCGCCGGGTATGCCGGCAGATCATAAGCTCCTCGTTTGTGGGGATAACCAGGATATTCACGGCGCTGGTTGCAGCATGCAGCGGGCTCCGGTTGGCGGCGTTTGCTTCAGCGTCAATCTTTGCCCCCAACCACTGCGTCCATTCGATAACGCGAGCACGCACTTGAGCCGCATGTTCACCGATGCCGGCCGTGAATACGATGGCATCGAGTCCCCCGAGCACGGCTGCCAAAGAGCCAATTTCCCTGGCAATTCGATAACAAAAGTACTCGACTGCGTCCGCCGCGCGAGCGCTGGGCTCGTGAGAAGATCGCGCATATCGGCGCTGATGCCGGAGATCCCCAACAAGCCCGAGCGATGGTAAAGCAAGTCGGATAATTCCTCGACGCGCATCTTTTCTTGTCCCAGCAGATGCAGCAAAACTGCTGGGCTAATGGATCCGCAACGGGTGCCCATGGGAATGCCATCGAGCGGCGTAAAACCCATCGTTGTGGCTACACTGCGGCCGGCCCGCAGTGCACATAAACTGGCGCCGTTGCCCAAGTGACAAACAATCGTTCTTCCTGCGAGCTGCCCGGGAATCGACTTCGGGCAATCGGCCGGCGATGAATTCGTAGGAGAGGCCGTGAAAGCCATAGCGCTTGATACCCCGATCGAAATAATCTCGAGGCAGGCCGTACATTCGCTCGATTCTACTCTGCGTGCTATGGAAGGCGGTATCGAAGCAGGCCACCTGAGGCAGCGCCGGAAAGCAGCCTGGTAAAAAAGCGAACGGGGGCCAAGCTATGCGGCTGATGTAGCGGAGCCAATGGGGTGAGTGCTTGCAGTTTCTCGAACACTTCGGGCGTTATCCTATGGGCGCCACGAAGGCGTCGCCGCCATGCACCACGCGATGGCCCACAGCCGAGGGGCGGACTTGATGTTGAGGCTGCGCCAGCCAGTCGAACAGCCATTCGAGCGCCTGCTCATGATCCTTGGCAGAAATGGGGCCATCGAACAAGCTGGCTCCCTGAGCGCCCCGAATGGTGGCGCGACTGCCGCCTGCCCCCTTCGACTCCAGCCGATCTACCAGTCCCTGGCAAACAACGGATTCGCCCTGGTAGATCGAAAACTTAAGGCTGGAAGAGCCGGCATTGAAGACCGCGATCTGTTCGGTTTGCTCGGGCATTTCGCATCCGCCAAGTGATCGTCCTATTTCTTGTGAGCCTTTTCGAAGATGTCGATCCACTCGCGGAAGCGCCGCGAGATTTCGTTCACGGCGTCTTCGCGACTAGACTTCTTTTCCTTCCACGCGACTACCGGGTCCCAAAAAGGTAGTTCGGCCCACGGCAAAGCCGATGAAACCGGGCACCGACGCGGCGGTGGCCAGCCACTGGCGCACCTTGTTGTCATCTTCACCACGGCCCAGGATGATGCAGCCCACCTTGTCGCGGCCCTTGCGCCGGGCGACGGCGACCATCTTGACGCAATCTTCGGTTCGCTCCAGTCCTTCGATCTTCCAGACGTCCGCTTCCACGCCGGCGTCTTGAAGGTCTTCGATTGCCTTTACCATCAGGCTCGGGCGCAGATTCCAAATCGTAGGCATGTTTGTCGCCCTTGACCTTGTCGAGTTTCGCCTTTTCCGGCGGAACCAGCAGCTCGAACATGTACTTGCTTTTGGACTGATTGTGCAAGAAATCGGAAAGCCGTTTGAGGCGCTCCGCTTGTACGCGGTTGAGATTTGGATCGCCGCCTGGGTTATAGCGCACTAGAACTTTGCAAAACGTCGGGTTGAAACTGGCGATATGTTTGCCGAAATCGTCGCCGTATTCGAAATCGAATTCGTCCTGCCCGCTTTTTTCCGCGGGGCAAGCGGTGATATAGCCATTAGTTTGGGCGTCCTTGAGAATGGCGGCGCCAAATTGCTCGTCGACCAGGATGCCGGTCTTTTGCTTGGCGATGCCGGTCTTCAGTGCCGCCTTGTAGCCGTCGTAAATCACCTGTTTGGCAGCGGCAACCTGGGCCGTTTGCTCGGCGGTCAACGTGCCCTTCCAGCCAAACATTTTCGTTTGGAACGAACCGCGGTGGTCGAAAGGAAGGATATACAGAGGTTGGTCAAATCCAATCGCCATGTTCAATGCTCCTGATGCTTGCGGTAAGAGCGAATCAATGTATTGGTTGAAGAATCATGGGAAAGGTTAGCGGACGAAGGGCCTCCAACTCTGCCACGATGCGATTGGCCAGCACCTTGCCTAGCTCAACGCCCCATTGATCGAACGAATCGATCTGCCAAATGACGCCTTGCGTGAAAACGCTGTGCTCGTACAAGGCTATCAGTTTGCCGAACATTCGGGCGTCAGCCGTTCGGCGATGATGGTGTTCGAGGGGCGATTGCCTTCGAAGACGCGGTGCGGCACGACCAATCGGGGGAGCCCTCCGCCTTCACGGCTTCGATGGTTTTGCCGAAGGCCAGGGCTTCCGTTTGCGCGAACAAGTTCGCCATCAGCAAATCGTGATGTCTGCCCAGCGGATTGAGGCTCTTCCAAAAGCCTAGGAAATCGCAAGGGATCAAGCGCGTTCCCTGGTGGATTAACTGGTAGAACGAGTGCTGGCCGTTGGTGCCCGGCTCGCCCCAGATAGATCGGTCCCGTCGAGTAATTCGACCGGCGTTCCATCGAGCGTCACGTGCTTACCGTTGCTTTCCATCGTGAGCTGCTGAAGGTAGGCGGGGAAGCGCTTCAAATACTGATCGTAAGGCAGCATGGCCACGGTCTGCGCCCCGAAGAAGTTGGTGTACCAGACTCCGAGGAGGCCCATCAGCACCGGCAGATTTCTCTCGAAACTCGTGGTGCGGAAATGCTCGTCCATCGCGTGGAAGCCAGCGAGCATCTCGCGAAATCCTCGGCGCCGACTGCGATCATGGTCGATAGACCGATGGCTGAATCCATGGAATAGCGGCCGCCGACCCAGTCCCAGAAGCCGAACATGTTGGCGGTGTCGATGCCGAATTTGGCGACCTCTGCTCCGTTGGTGGAAACGGCGACAAAATGCCGAGCCGTGGCCTTGGCGTCGCCGAGCGTACGCAGACACCAATCGCGAGCCGAGTGCGCGCGTTGGTCATGGTCTCGACGGTCGTGAACGTCTTTGACGACACGATGAACAACGTCTCCGCGGCGTCGAGATCGCGGGTGGCTTCGGCGAAGTCGGTGCCATCGATGTTGGAGATGAATCGGAACGTCATGTCCCGTTCGCTATAGTGTTTGAGCGCCTCGTAAGCCATCACCGGCCCGAGATCCGAGCCGCCGATGCCGATATTGATGACGTTGCGAATCCGCTTGCCGGTGTAGCCTTTCCAGCTTCCCGAGCGGATTCTCGTCGAAAAGTCGGCCATGCGATCCAAAACGGCGTGCACTTCCGGAACGACGTTTTCACCATCGACAAGGATCGAGGCGCCTTTCGGCGCGCGAATGCGGTGTGCAAAACTGCCCGCTTCTCGGTGATGTTGATTTTGTCGCCGCGGAACATCGCGTCGATGCGGGCTTGCAGTCCCTGACTCTTCCGCAAGCTGCAGCAGAAGTTTCAGCGTCCCGTCGGTTATGCGGTTCTTGGAGTAGTCGAGGTAGAGTCCAACGGCCTCGGCCGTAAGCCGCTCCCCGCGTTTAGGGTCCTCGGCAAACAGTTGCCGCAAATGCAGATCGCGGACTTTTTGGTAGTGGGCCTCGAGCTCTTTCCATGCGACTCGTTGCGTGAGCGGTAGGATTGGCTTGGTCATGGTCATACTCCCAACCTAGGCGAAAGCTGCACACCGATCAGTCCATTTCCGGACGGGCGTCGTTCCAGAGTTTGATAACGGGGTCACTCTTATCGTGTTCGTAGCCGAGAATGCTCAGCGTGGTCGTGCCGAGAGCCAAGAAGCGGCCTCCGGATGCGTCCAGCCCGAGCCATCGAGCGCCGAGCACGGCGCATAATGTGGCCGCTCGAAAAGATAATCGCGTCGGCATCGAGTGCCCGCACGCGAGCAATGACGCGATCGGCCCTGGCCCCAATTTCAGCGACCGATTCGCCCCCCGGGCAGCCGTCGCGGAACAGTCGCCAACCCGGCTGCTGCTTGTGAATCTGTTCGCTGGTCAGGCCTTCGTAGTTGCCATAGTTCCATTCCACCAGATCCGGATCGACGATGGCCTTGGCGCCGAAACCGGCCAACTCGCAGGTCCGCCGAGCACGCTGCAACGGGCTGGTGAAAATGTGGGAAACGGTCAACGGGCGGGCGCACCCCTAAGCGACTGGCATCGCGCTCGCCGATTTCCGTGAGAGGCAGGTCGGTCAGCCCGGTGTGCTGGCGGGAGCGGGTCCAGGCCGTCTCGCCATGGCGCACCAGATAGATCGAGGGCAGCGGCTGGGTCATCGATGACTACTCCTCTGCTAAGAATATATGGATGGGCCGCCTTCCGATCGTCATCCAGATCAGGGGGCCGCATTTTTGAATCGCGTCATGACTTCCTTCCAGTTCGTCACGATGATGCCATTATCTTTGATGTAGTGCTGAACGACAGGATCGGTAAACAGGCGATTTTCCCAGACGCGCGCTGCTGCCAGGAGTTGGTAATCTTCTTGAGCCCTTCGGTCTCGACGGAGGGATGGTAGATGATCTCGTTTAAGCCGGGCGGGAAGAGGCGAAGTTGCTCGAAGAATTTCTGCCTCTTTTCCTCGTAAGTTTTGCCCTCGCCAACGGAGTGAAAATCGTCCAATTTCGGCAAAGTATAACTTGCCTGCAGTTTTGTCGTCGCATCGGTGATCGGGTAGCCTTGGCTCTTGAATTTGGCGATGGTTCTGGGCGTCATTTCGATGACCATGGCGGGAATCTGTTCCTCCATGGCCATTTGCAGATAAGCCTGCGTGTAGTCAGCGCGGGCATATACGGTTCCCATGTGCGTATCGATATGCGACGGCTTCATGCCCATGAGTTGCGCACGGCGCAAGCTGGCGGCGAATCTCCGTAGCCACTTCATCCGCCTTGGCCGATCTAGCGACGCCCGCCACGTCGCGGAACAAGTAGCCCTGCGGATCGAGCAGGCCCGGCACTTTCTGGTGATCGGCGACAGGGCCCCAACGATAATACTTCCATTCGCTGGTCAACGTGAGATGCAAGCCGACGTCATATTCCGGGTGGGCGACGCACCACGCCGCCATTTCGTTGAACCAGGGGCACGGCACCATCGCCGCCGCCGAGCGGTATTCGCCCTTGGTCAGCGCGCTGCTGTGCGGCCTGGTTGGCCTCGTAGCACATGCCGACATCGTCGGCATGAAAGATCACGACCCGCTTACCGGCTGGCCAACCCAGACGTTCCCCCCAAGTTTTGGCGGGGGCCTGGGATGTGGCCCGTGGAGAATCCCAAAAGAGAAAGCCGCTCAAAAGAAGCGTTCCCGTTACCAGCCAACGCAGCTTCATGACTCATCTCGCACAAGGGGTATGAGGCAAAACAGGCTTTATATTGAACGGGCGGAGAGTGAGAGGTGCCGGGAGGATGGGTAGGTCCCGCTAGCCGAGCCGGACAGCGGCGACTTCGCGCATCTGCTCGGCACACGAGTCTCATCGCTTGCTACATGTCTCACCACAAGCGCGCAGATTCCGTTGTCCCGCTCGGCTCGCGGGACCTACCTCATGCTGCCCGCAGGGAGGACATTTTTTGTCTTCACGCTCCACCCACCACGCTCCACGCTTTCTCCTGTTGATCTTGTCCGTCCGCGTCGAAATGGCTATACGCCTGTGTAGGAGGGACTCTGTATGCCCATTTTGGAAGTTCGCGGGCTCGTGAAATTCTACGGTCGACGCAAGGTCGTCGACGGCGTGACGTTCGACGTCAACCTCGGCGAAGTCGTGGGCTTGCTCGGTCCGAACGGCGCGGGCAAAACCACCAGTTTTCGCATGACCACCGGGCAGATCACCCCCATGGGCGGCCAAGTTCTGCTCACCGGCAAAGACGTGACCTTCCAACCGATGTATCAGCGTGCCAGGCTGGGAATGGGTTACTTGTCTCAGGAAACCAGCGTTTTCCGCAAACTTTCGGTCGAACAGAACATTTTGGCGATTCTCGAAGCCATGCCGGCCTGTCGCAGCCTAGGCCGCTCGCTGACGCGCGGGAACGCAACGAGCGCTGCGATGCAATTTTGCAGCAATTCGGCTTGAACAAAGTTCGCAAGAATAACGCCGCCAGGCTTTCCGGCGGCGAGAAGAGACGGCTGGAAATCGCTCGCTGCCTGGTTTGCGAGCCGTTGCTGATTTTGCTCGATGAACCTTTTACCGGCATCGATCCCATCACGATTGCCGACATCCAGCAAATTGTCCGCGACTTATGCAAGCAAGGGATCGGCATCCTGCTCACCGATCACCGTGTCGCCGAAGTGCTCAAAATCACCGACCGCAGCTATCTGATCAAAGACGGCCGCGTATTTACCCACGGCAGCCCCGATGAGATCGTCAACGACCCCATCGCCATCAGGGAGTATTTGGGCACTTCCTTTCAGGACACCATTCATGGCGGCCGTCCGCCAAATGGACCGGCGCCGAATCCTTCAGATACGCCTGCCGGGTCGGCGTTGGCCGTGCCGCAGCTTCTGAAACAAGAGCGAATTCATCGGCTGATCGAGGAGCTGAAAAGCGATCGAAAAGTCGCTGCCGCCGGTGAGTTGTGCGAATGCGGCCGAGCCGCCGTGCCTGCGTTGCTAGAAGCCCTTGAACGGCGCGACGTTGAGATGCGTACTATGGCCTTCGCCACGCTGCAGCGTATTCTCGATGCCAAGGCGGTTTTCGATCCCTACGCGCCCGAGGCTCACCGGAAGCACCAACTTGCCATTTTGCGCGATGAAGTGCACCGCAAAGCGGGGTAATCAACCGAGGAGCGAAATGACTCCGGACAACTGTCGAAGTCGATTGCCGGAGCCAATTGGACGTAAAGTTTTATTCTCTTTACGGATATGGCGACGCACTTTCACTCCGGTTCTCCGGACGGTGTGCCACGGGTAGGGTGGGCAGCCATCCCCTACAAGCTTGCGCCGCACGGCCAGGCCCTTTGCGAACCTTCCCGCCACTTTCCTCTCTTGCTCGTATAGATTACGAACACCCCAGAGTGGGCACTATTGGGAGGACTGAAATCGTGTCGACACTTGCATCGCTTGCCGAGGGCTTGATGGCTGGCCCGGCAAAAGTCCGTCAGGCTCTGCGAGGCTTATCGGCCGAGCAACTGCGTGCCCGGCCGGTGCCAGGCAAATGAGAGCATTCTCGAGATCGTGTGTCATCTGGCCGATTCAGATCAGGCCTGGGCTCACCGGATCAAACGGGTGATCTCGGAAGAGAATCCGTTGCTGATCGGCTACGACGAATCTCGTTTCGCGGCTGCATTGGGTTATCACGATCGCGATGTTCAGGAGGAACTGGAATTCAGCGAACGGACACGGCGGCCAGCTCGCGCAAATCGTTCACGGCTTGAAACCCGAAGCCTTGTCCCGATGCGGAATCCACAGCGAAAGCGGCCGAGTGAATCTGGAGCAAATGCTGCAGATTGAAATTGCCCATGTGGAGCATCACTTGACGTTCCTCGTCGAGAAACGCAGGGTACTTGGGTTCGCACCATGAGCTCTATGGCATATAAGAAAAAGCGCTCAAGCGTCTTGAACAACAGGAGAAACAGCATGTCTCGTCTTCAACCCCTGATCGATGATTACCTAGCCGGCCCCGGAGCGGTGCGAAAAATCGTGGCCGGAATGACCCGCGAGCAGCTGACCGCTCGGCCCGTGGCAGGAAAATGGAGTACGCTCGAGGTCGTTTGCCATCTTGCCGATTTCGATCCTATTCTTGCCGACCGCATGAAGCAGATTGTCGCTGCTCGATCAGCCGGCCATGAAAAGCATCGACGAGAATCGCTTTGCGACGGCCTTGGCGTACCAGGACCGCGAGCTCGAGGAAGAGCTGGCGATCCTTGCAGCTACCCGGGCACAAATGGCGCGAATTTTGCGTAAATTGCCCGATGAGGCTCTCGAACGTGTCGGCGTGCACAGCGAACGCGGGCCGATCACATTGGAACGAATGTTGACGTTGAGTGCGAAGCACATCCCGCATCATGTCGCCTTCGTTGTGGAGAAGAAAAGAGCGTTGGGTATGGGATAAATCGAAACGGGACGGCACCTCATTCGCCGAGTAATGCGCGACCTTTTTTTCTTTCGCGTGAGTGGCCGAACATGAAGCAGCGAAAAGACTTTAGGTTGGCTTGACAAGCTAGGGGAAGTTTACTACGTAGACAGGGGCTTGCTGAATCAGGAAAGGATGGAGAAGCCTGGCAACTGCCGGCGAAGGCTCGAATCTCGGGCAAGTATTGGCAAGAACATCCCTGACCTGCTCAGAGTTCGTTCCCTTAATTAGAGGATCTACGCATGCTCGGTGGCCTTGTGCTTGTTTCCTCGCGGCTGATCGCGGAATTCGCGGCTCCCATTGGGGTTTCCGACGCGCGTCTTCGGCTCGATTTTCTATCCAAGGCGGCTCGTCCCTGCGCCTGACGAAGAAGATGAGGAGGACGAAGACGAAGAGGACGATGACGAAGAAGACGAAGAGGACGACGACCTGGACGATGAGGACCTCGACGACGACGATCTGGACGACGAGGACGAAGACGAGGAATTCGACGATCTCGAAGACGAGGACGACGAAGAGTTCGACGACCTCGACGACGAAGATCTCGATGATGAAGACGTAGACGAAGAATTCGACGACGATGACGACGACGATGACGATGACGACGATGAGGATGAAGACGAGGATGATTTTGACGATGAGCCTTGATTGATCGTCGCTTGCCTTTGGGATGTAGGCAAGTGTGCCCTTCGGGCTCGTCCCTACTCGCACCGGCAGGTTGAGAGCCTTGCCGGTGCTTTCGTTTATGCGAAGTTCCGCACCGGGAGCACCATGCTGCACCACTTGGTGGGATGGATCCGCTCAGAATCGCGAAGACTCGCACGCGTGGCCATTGAGCGGCGCTGGCTCGGGCGTAACTCGGCGACGTGTCAGTTACGGTTACCGCATCGAACCCACTTGGCTCGAAGTCAACCGTATCGGTATCGCGGTGGCCGACCTGCCGCCGGCTTTCGCCGGCTTTCGCATTGCCCAGTTATCAGACTTCCACGCCAGCCGGCACGTTACCAGCGCTTACCTCGAGGAAGCCATCGCGCTGGCCCATGCCGAGCGGCCTGACATCGTCGTGCTCACCGGCGATTTCGTTCACGTCGGTTATCGTTATGTGGAGACGGTGGCGCATTGCTTGGGAAATCTGCAGGCCCCCTACGGCGTCTTCGCTGTGCTGGGAAACCACGATTTCTCCGTTCGCAACGCTCTGGGAATTCGCCGCTACCGGCACCTCAGTCATGCCGTAGCCAAGGCGTTGCGATCGCGCGGCATTCAGGTTTTGCAGAACGAATCGTGCACGCTGGCCAAAGAGGGCCAGGCGCTTCATGTCGTGGGGGTCGACGACCTCTGGAGTCGCGGCTGCGATCTTGAGCGCCGCCTTTGCCGGACTTTCACCGGAGGTCCCGAAGATTGTCCTGGCCCACAATCCACAAACGGTCGAACGACTGGAACAGCAACGTTGCGACCTCATGCTCAGCGGACACACTCACGGCGGCCAGGTTAAATTGGCCGGAATCGGCACGCCAACTTTGAGCCGTAAAGCTCGGCGCTTGGCAGCGGGTCTCTATTCCGACGGCAGCACGCAGCTTTATGTGAATAAAGGCGTCGGCTTCGGCTTTCGTTTTCGCTACGGCGTTCGGCCGGAGATCGCGATCTTCACCTTGTCTCTAGGAGCAGCGTCGCCTCAGCCTTAGGAAAGCGAGCCTTCCACGTTTGACGAAAGCGAGCCTCCCACGTTTGACGAAAGCGAGCCTCCCACGTTAGTGGGGGGAGTTTCGGAAACCTCCCCCCACTAACGTGGGAGGCTCGCTCGATGACGTGGGAGGCTCGCTAGATAGCGCGGGAGGCTTCGCCAAAGACTAATTCTCCCCTGCCGTTTGGACAGCACTTTGCACATCGGTCGAGTGCCGTTATAATTCTGTGGACCCGGGAATGGCCGGCGTCAACGAGTTATTCGCCGCCTTTCTCGGTGCAAGCGCTTTCACGGGGGATTTCATGGCTTTCCCTGGTAAGTCATCCAACGAGCAGCCCCAATCTTCTTCCGCCGGCGCGACTGCCGTCCACCTTTCAGACCAGAGCCAACTCGATTTCGAAATTGATTTTTACGGCGGCATCTTGCTGCGTAGGCCGGATTATTTGGACGTCCTCCGCGGCATGGGAAACAATTTGACGCTCAAAGGGCGTTATGCCGACGGGCTGGTGATCGATAAGCGCCTGGTTCAGCTTCGACCGCGCGATCCCCTGGCTCACTACAACCTGGCGTGCAGTTTTGCCCTGCTTCATCGCCCCGAACATGCTTTACGAACCTTGCGCAAGGCGGTGGAGCTGGGTTACCGCGATTTCCGCTATATGCGCGAGGATCACGATCTCGATTCGGTTCGTCACGATCCACGATTTCGACAACTCCTGCGCGAGTACGAAGATCGCTGATCAGGGGTCGATGTGCCCGCGAATTATACGTCCATTGAATTGATGATCTGCTGCGCCGCCCGACTCTTGGAGGACGGCAAGTTGGTTGCTGTCGGCACGGGAGTTCCTTGCGCAGCAGCCATGCTCGCTCAGCGAACGACAGCTCCGAACCTGGGCATCCTTTTCGAAGCCGGCGGCGTCGGGCCTCGTCTCCCTTCCATGCCCATCAGCGTCGGCGATTCCCGCACTTTCTATCGCGGTTTGATGGCCACCAGCATGGCCGACGTCATGGAGACCTGCCAGCGCGGGCTCGTGGACTACACTTTCCTGGGCGGCGCCCAAATCGACGCCTTCGGCAATCTGAATTCCACCTTCATCGGCCCCGATTACGAACGGCCGCGCGTCCGTCTGCCGGGCAGCGGCGGCGCCAACGATCTCGCCTCGTTTTGCTGGCGGATCATGGTGGTCACCAACCACGATCGCCGGCGCTTCGTGGAAAAACTCGATTTCATGACCACGCCGGGCTACCTGACGGGATCGGGCGCACGCGAGAAAGCCGGCTTACCCGCGGGAACCGGCCCTTATCGCGTTATCACCGACCTGGCGGTAATGGGTTATCACCCGCAATCGTGCCGCATGCAGGTTTTGAGCCTCCATCCAGGCATCGAGATCGAGCAGGTTCGCCAAGCGACTGGGTTCCAACTCGAAGTTGGCGAAAGAGTCGAAAAAACTGCTGCTCCCTCCAGCGTCGAGCTAGAGATCTTGCGTACCGTTGTCGATCCGCACCGCTACGTTTTGGGGCGGTGTTGAGACTTAGTCGTTTAGCCGCGAGCAAGCAGCGCCGGGAGCCGCTCAATGCTCATCGTTTAACCCGGAGCCAACGGCGACGGCGGACTTGTCGCCTCGCTTCGTTGATGCTGTTCTCGCCAAGACTTCACATTTCGACAGGGAACCTGTCCGCCGTCGCCGCTGGCTCCGAAGGCATCTACCAACTTCCTCGCGGCATGCGGGGATTTCAACCCAATGCCTCAGCGCCGAAAGTTCGGCCCTGTTGCTTAAAGCGTTGGAAACGAAGGATAAAGGCGAAGCCTTGAATTCTCCCCCCTTGGCAAGGGGGGGCAGGGGGGGTCGCAGAATCTGCAACCCAAAGCGGTAAAGTTCACCCATGAGTAGATCAGGGCAGGCGCATTTCTACCGTGGGGGGGCACATCGCGTCAGACCCCCCCAACCCCCCCTTGCCAAGGGGGGAGAAGAGGGGCCATTCGGCCCAGGTTTGTTGGAAGCCGCCTTTAGGGTTGCGGGCGAAGCCCGCACTATGGGTTAAATTACCGAGCCGATTTCTAGGGATTAGCCATACCCTGCAAAATGTAGGCCTTGAGCATTTGGACGCTTCAGGGATATACTCCCGCCGATCTGCTGCCAGGGTAAGAGGCCCGGCATGCTCCGGCTCGGCAAGGAACGCCGCGCCCGGTACCAAGGAGGGAGAACGATGGCGAAGCAATCTCGTCCCTTTATTGGCATCAATGCCGATTTCATTTCCGCCAGCAAACGCTCGATCGCATACTTGCGGCTCGACACAGGCTACGCGGACGTCGTGCTAGCGGCCGGCGGCATACCGATCATTTTGCCGCCACTAAACAAGGCATCCGAATTCAATGCGGTTCTCGATCGCCTCGACGGCGTCATCATGTCGGGCGGTCTCGACATGGATCCGCGACGTCAACAGCAACCTATGCATGCCGCGATTCAGGCAATGGCTGAGCGCCGTGAGGAAAACGATCGAATTCTGATGCGCTGCCTCTTGGAGCGGCAGATGCCTCTCCTCGCAGTGGGACTGGGCATGCAGGAACTCAATTCCATCTGTGGTGGGAATCTCTATCTACATCTGCCCGAAGATCTGCCTAGGGCAATGCCGCATTTCGATCCTACCGGCGGGCCGCATCGGCACTTGGTCCTACTCGAGCCCAACACGCGATTGGAAGAGATCTACGGCGGCATCGAAATCCGCGTCAACAGCAGTCATCATCAGGCGGTGCGCCAAGTCGCTCCCAAGCTGCGCGTCAGCGCTGGCCCCCGACGGGGTTATCGAGGCCATCGAGGCGGTCGACCCGAACTGGTTTTGCATTGGGGTTCAGTGGCATCCGGAATCGGATACGGCATCGGCCTTGGACATGCAGTTGATCGAATGTTTCATCCAGGCATCGGTCCGGCAGGCCCAGCCATTGGCGCTGGCGGCTTGAGCGGTTCGAGCTCCATTGGCATCGCTCTCCGCAGGGGGCCATCCCCGAGAATAAGCCAGGCTTCCCCGCGCGCCAGGTCGCCTTTGGGCGCGCCGAGCACGTCGGGCACATCGGTCGGGGGAACGACTCCTATCCGATTGGCATGCCGTTCGAGCCCGTAAGAATCGAGCGCTCCGCCCAGCGGGCCGCGTTGAACCAACCATTTCTTCCAGGCCTCCGTGACGACCTCTTCGATCGGGTTCCAGTGGCAAGTTTGGGAAGATCTCCTGCCAGTTTGCCGCAAGGTCGAAGGCCGGTGAGGCGCCAAGCGACCAGCCATGTTCCTGATAAGGGAACGCCGCCACTGCCGATTCACCGGAGGCTCGAATATAGGTGATGAGCTGCCGCTTGCAAGCGGTAAGGGTGGACGATGACGATCTTTTCCCAGGCAGCTGCATCGTTCGCCAGCGTGCGCCTCTACCGGGGCGATGACATCCTCGACTTCCAAAGGGAAGCCGCGCGAGCGCTTCCACTGCACATCTTTCTGCACGCTGGTTCGCAACGCCTGAAGACTGGCGCGGTTGATCCGATTGGATTCGACGGATTGAAAGGCGGCCGGGTTTGCCGGCAAGACAAAGGCTCGAGATTCGGAGTCATCCAGATCGGCAACGAACCAAAACGAGCGACGTTCGACGTGCTTACCTGGTAGAGCGCTGTCCTGGCAAGCCTGCTGGCCCGTTTCCGTCAAGAGCCAACCGCGCGAACTTCGCGACAGTGCGCCCTTGCGTTCCAGTTTTCCCAGTAGGCGTTCCAGCAAGACCTGGCTGATGCCCAGGCGACGGTCCAGTTCAGCCGTATCGGAAGGAAGTCGAAAATCCAGGTTTGCCAGCAGCATGCCTTCGAGCGGAGGTAGCGGCTCGGTTTGACGGAAGCTGCACAGAGCTTCGGTGCGCTCCAGAACGATCGAGCCGATCCACAAGGATTGGGGCCGCCAGGCTGCTAATTGCTTCCACCAGCCGGCAAGGATTCGTCCACCCGGAAAGGCCGCGGGCCGCGGAAACGTCATGTGCCGGAACCTTCCGAGCCCAAGGAGGCCGTTTGCGAATGAGGCATTGCTTGGAAGAAGGCAAGCAGCTTCCTGACGAGGTCCCGTTCCTGATTGGCCCCAAGGGCGTCGAGAGGCTCTACAGTTCCTTCCCACTGAGCGCGGCGGGCCAAAGCGCCCGCATCGCCGAATATCAAGAGCTTGCTGCGCGCCCGCGTCAAGGCGACATGCAACTCCTCGGGGCGAGCGCCAAAAGCAGTGGCTCGATGAGAATGACTTCGAGTCAAGCTAAGGAACACCCAGGAGGCCTCGCGGTGGGCAAACGATTCGGGCCTGCCCACTTCGATCGATTGGCAACGGGCCACAAGAGAAGGTGTTGCGCAACAGTCTGCGAATCAATTCCGCCTGGGCTTCGTAAAGAGCAATGATGAATACGGTACTTTCCCCATGAGGAGCAGAAGGGAGCACCCCGGCGCGAGCGCATTCCGCCAAGCGACGAACGATGGCTTGCGCTTCCGACAAATTGACGAACCCTTGCGCAGGCAAGCCGGCGCGTAGATCCGTTGGCAAGCGTTCGCGGTGCTTGGGCTCATTCATATCGAGCTCGAGCCCGGCAGTGCGCCCGAAAGCCGGCCCCGCCGCGTTCGTTGCGGACCGCTTCTGTTGCCGGCGGCACGGCCACGAATTCAACATCTTGCAGGGGCGAAGCATCTGCATGGGAACCGTCGTTGTCCGGCAGCGCAATCAAGGCCCTGAGGAACGAGGCCAGGCTGGGAGAGAACCGCGGGAGGCTATCGAGAAAGAGCGTTCGTCCGAGATCGCGAAGCCCCAAATGGCGTTCGATCCATTCTTCCGCCGTGCGGCGCTTCCAACCGGTCTGGCGCTCGAATTCGATGCAGCAAGTCTGCCAGGCCACTGCCTGGGGACCGCCCTGCTTGGTCCTGCACGGGTTCACCATTTCTTTGATGCCCGGCGCCAACGTTACAGCCGCGTGATGATGACAGTCTCGACCAGCCAGTTGCAATACCAGCCGCTCGGCATGGTCGTCGTGCCAATGCATGCTGCGTGCTGGAGCGTGAACCGCTAGTTCCTGGAGTTCTTGCAGGATGAATTGCTTCGCATTTTGGATGTTGAACGAAGCGGGAAACGCAACCTCGGCAACCACCGGCCGGCTCCGAGGCAGAGCTAAAATATGCAAGACAATTTGTGGATAATCGGCCAATCGCTCGGTCTCGATCCACCGCTGCTGTTCGCTGAGAACGTGCCGCAAGCGGCAAATCAGCTTGTCTCCATCCTGGATCCAGGCATAAGGGAGGTGTAAGGGGTTCGAATGCAAGCGCTGCCAAAGCTGGCTGAACAAAAACGTGTGAGACACCTCAGGTTTTTCCGCCGCCCCGCGCGGAAGCGGCGTCAGCTGCTGTTCGAGCAAATAATCGCTCCCTACCAACAGCCACCGGGCGCCATGCGGGCGTAAGCCGTGCATTCGGGCTCCGCGAACTGGTCGGCTTCCTCCAGAACGAGTAGATCGAACGGCTTGGTGCTCAGCCTAGCCGCCAGGCCGCGGTCGGACGCCCAGGCGGCTGCTGTGGCGGCGATCAAAGGGGCATGCTCGACGATGGCGTCGCGCAACGCCTGGGGATGGCGTGCTAGCAAGTCGAGCCATTGCTCCGCGCGAGCGCCGCCGAGCAAGCTCGCGCGCGTCCTTCTTCCCAGAGCAGGCGGGCCTTTTCAAGGTCTTCCAAACTGGCCCCGGAGGCATCGCTCAGCGCGGGTAGGTGGCGGCAATGAGCCTGCCAGCGTTGTGACAGCTCGGCGTCTTGCGCCCCCAGCTCAGCGCTCTGGGCGGCCAGCGCGCTTTCGCGACGCATACGCTCGGCGTCGAGCAATCGAGCTCGCTCCAGAGTCGTTTCGTCGGCTTGACGCTTTCGGTCGATGATGGCGGAGGTCAGCATTTCCTCTTGCCGATCGAGCTCCGATGCGGAACTCGCGAGGAGGCCGGCCACTTCTGCCGTGCGCCGCGTTTGGGCGGGTCTTAACAAGGCCGACCACCAAGCCGGAGTCCAGAATCGTCGGTTGGCTCGTGCTTGCAGCAATGGACCCAGACGCAGATTCTCGGCCTGTAACAGAGCTAGTTTGGCCTTGTTTGCTTGGATGGAGCGTTCGAGATTCAGGATAGCGGCCTCAAGAGTTGTCGCTCTCGAAGCTGCTTCATTCGTCCAGCGCGACCATGCCTGTGCAAAGTCGCCGTCCGCCGGCGTTGAAGCCCGCGACTCGGTCAAGGCCGCCAATTCTTCTGCCAGGGACGCGTGCTTGCTTTCGAGTGCCCGTCGGCATTCATCCAGTTTGATCCTTCGGCCGAACAAATCGACCAGCGCCGGCCAGCTTGCCAAGGCTCGAGCAAACTCCTGTTCTTCCTTCCGGCATGCCGCCAGATCTAGCTCCCCGGCCGTGTGCGAACGCTCAGCCAAATCGGCTACCCGGCGTTCGAGCAGGGAAGCCCGGACCTCCGGTGCAAGCCTATCGTCGGTTTCTCCAGGTTGCCGGCACCGAATGGCGAGCGAATCGCCCGCGGCGGCCAGAGCGCTCAGAATCCGGTCCAATGCGTGGGAATGGCGGGAGATAAATAAGATCCTGTCGCCCCGTCCGAGTGCCTGGCGGATGATTTCCAAGACCACGCGCGATTTACCACTGCCGGGATGGCCGCGCAGCAAAAAAATATCCGGCGTCGTCAATGCTTTGGCGACTGCTTCTTTTTGCCAGCGGTCGAGCTCGTCGTCTAGAAAGGTGACAGGCTTCAGCTCGCTCGATTCGAGCTGTTTCACCTGGCCGTTCAGAAATGGTGCAAAAAAGCTGGGCAGGCGGTCGTCGTTCCTGCGAGTCGATTTTGGATCGGGAAGCTGCTGAGCGTAAACGATGCCAGTCGGCAGGGCCAAAGCGAGGATGCGGGCGCGATCGTCCGCGGAAAAGCCGTGGAAGCAAGCGTTCCAAGAGGGAGCAGCAAAGTCGGCTGATCCGGTTCTCGAACCGGCCGGCTGCGCCTCCTCGGCGGTTCCTGTGGTATGCCGAACCCGTCGACTCATCGACTTTCCTTGGCAGTCTCCCAGGCCATTTACGCCGAGACTGCGGGGCGACCCTTCAACCACTTGCCACTGCATTCCTCGCCAGGTTAGCAAAAGGCGAGGATGAATCCGCGATTCAATCTAAAATGGAACTACTGTGTATTTCGCAAACATTATCACTTCTTTTCACAAAAAGTGCTCGGGAAATCTGCAATTCTCGCCATATTTCAAAGCGCAGCCGGGCCAAGACGTGCAAATCAGGGCGCAAAAAACAGGGAAAACGAGTCTTTTATCCGATAATAGACGAACGAAGATGAGAAAATCATGCAGAACTTCGAGTTTTTTTGACGTAGGTCCCACTTTTTTTCAAAAAAGGGCCGCTCGGGCCGCTCGGAACTACCTTTGATAACGAGACTGGGCCGTCATCACCTGAATATCCAGCTTTCCCAGGACGCGGTAGACCGGCAGCAAGGGCGTCAACGATTGCACGTCGTGCCAACTATGATCGCTGATCTTCAGATGGGTCGCGTCAACGAAGCCCCGCCCAAGAACGCCGTCGATCGGCCGCCAGCGGCCGTCTACCCAGACTTCTGCCCACATGTGGAAGCCCATTACGGGGCCCTTCTGAGCATGGTCCACGTAGAGAAGCCCAACAGCAGTACGAGAAGGCAACCCGGCCGCCCGGCACATGGCGGCTGCCAATACGGCATGCTCGGTGCAATCGCCTTCGAGCGTGCGGGCTACTTGGTCGGCCGTGGCAAAGGCTTCCTTATAGTTCTTGTTCTTGATGGACAGGTGCACGTAGTGCTCGATATTAAGTGCCTTCTGCCAGGGATCGGTCGTCGGCCCAACCGCCCGCCGGGTGTGTTCGCGCACTTTCTCGTCGTCGCTGTTGATGAAGTAATTGCTCTTGAGGTACTCTTCACCCGGCTCGGCTTCCTTCTCGCCCGGCTTGCGAGTAGGCGTCGCGCGAACCACCATTTCGATGGTATTGCCGTGTAGCTTGCGTATCGTTTGGCGGGCGTCGCGGGCAAACGCGGTTTCCGGGTGCTCGTCACCGCGGACCGTGATGTGATAAACGACCTCCTCGGCGTCGTAGGGCTGATTGATCCGATAGTTCAGCGGAATCAACGAATTGAGACCGATATTAACCGCCGGCTTGCCGGCGGGCAGCGTGGTGGCGACGGCTTTGGTCGTCCGGTAGAGCGTAATCGGTCCCAGCGACTCCATCATGCTGTCGGTGCGAAGCGAGTCGTAATTCTGATCGAGCCAGACGGTCATGGGCGGCAATTGCAGAACGGTTTTGCCGTCATCGAGCTTGTCGGTCTTCAAATCCACGCGCAACAGGGTTTTCGTTTCTTTGAGCGTCTTTACGGATTCGAAGTTCTTGACCGACGCATGTGTGGTGATAACGTTATTCACGGTCGGTTCGAAGCTTTGAAAGGTGAATTCGTCACCCGGTTTGACCTTGCGATTCTTGAAGATCATCTCCTGCCCATAGAGCCCTATGTTGGCTTCGCTCCACGGGACTTTCTTTTTGGAAACCTTCCCATCGCCTTGATCGAGGTTGCTGATGAGTTCGGGGCCGGCAACTACGCCTGCGATAGCGAGTTGTTGCGTCTGACCGAGAAACTGGCGCGTGAATACGCCAGTTACCTTTCCCTCCGGCGTCTCTTCCGTGCCGGTAATCATGCGCAGGCGAATTGCATCCGATTCTCGCGCAACGTGTAGCTCCAAATCGGTTTGCGTTCGCAGAACTTTCTGGCCGTCACGTTCCACTTCCCGGGTAATGGTGTGCACCCAGCCAGCATGCTGACCGGACAAGTGTGCGGCATTCCAAATGTCAAGGACGACTTTTTCAGGCTTCTCCTGTGCCCAAATTGGGTTGAAGCCCATGAGGAGCAGAGATACGGATGCCAGTCGTACGAACATAGATGGCTCCATGGCTGACGAGAAGAGAAGCAAGTCGTCAGAGGATACGCCTCTTCTCCGTTTTCGGCATTCTGGATAGCCGGCCTGAAAACTTACCTCCGGGATGGGCGTCCGCCGTCGGCAGGACCTCCCGAGTTTTCCCATTTTAACGTATCTGTTGGAAGAAGCCATCGCCAGAACCAACGCGGAGTTCGCAAATCCGAAACCCGAAACTCGAAAGAAATCCAACCACTTACCGATGGCTGCGCGGAATTGCGCGACCTCTCGTTGCGAAACTCTGAGTTTGGGAACGAGATATTGGAGGTCACGATCTGCGTGAAGGCGAGCGGCAGAAAAAAGTAGACCTCACGCTCCGCGTAAGGAACGCCTCACGCGGAGCGTGAGGTCTACTTTGGGGAAGCCAATTCATGCCGATCACCTATATGCGCATATTGCCAGTGATTTCGGCCTCACTGGTTTTTCTGAATGGATTCGGCTCTCAGTATTCGTTCGAGAATGCGGATTTCGGCTGAGCAAGGTTGCAGTCGATCGCGTGACGACCGGAGAGTGCGCGAATTGCAACGATGCTCGCGGGTTAAACCTATTCGAATAACAGCGGAATCCGTGCCGTTGTTGGCCCCTGCCAAAAATGCGATCTATAGTTGGATAGAAAGGTTGCTGACTTCCGCAGCCTCGCTCTCTAAGGGAACCTGGTTCCCCCCTTCCAACGAGCACGGTGCATTGTGAATCAGAAGAAGCTGGCGTCCCACCTGGAGATCGATCGGTATGGCGACTTCCTGCTGACCGAGGCGATCCGCCCTTCGATCGACCTGCAAGTCATTCCCCTGCGCCGGCTATCGTCTGGACACTTACAAAGACCCCAAGGCAGGCATCGAAGTGCCGGTTCTGGTCGCTGCCGTCAGCCGCGAACAGCTTTTCGAGGTCTTCCTCGATCTGCTCGATCCGCTAGGCGAAGTGGTTGACGTCATCTTGGAGACCAGTCACAAAACGGAAGGCTCCTCCCACGAAGATTTGCTTCGCGAAGAGATCGACCTGCCTATCTTCAAGAGCCATTGCTACGATTTCGAAGATTTGCTGCTTAACGACGGTTCCACCGGCGTGGCGGTGATCAGTTCATCGGGCCCGATGGAAGTGCAGTTCGACGAACACAAACTCCTGATCGTTTATGCTCGCGATCTCGAACCGTTCGCTGCCGTGCTCGAAAACGCAGGCGTCGCCCGCGACGATGGCCTTGCCATCATCACTGAAGGCGAGCACCTGCACAGCACCGAACCCCATTTCGTAGGTCAGTTCGAGCAGTTCTGCTACCGATTAGGCGTTGGCGAAGCAGCCGAACGCGTGAACGGCTAAGGCAGCGGCAGGTCGTGGAATTCGAATTCCACTTCGTGTTCGAGCGTTTCCCAGGCCAGGTAAACCAGGCGATTGGGATCGCCTGCATTGCCCTGTTGTGGCTGCAGCAGAAAAGTGAACTGAGCGCTGGTGCCGTTTCCGCTCATGCTCATCAAATTGAACGGGTGCACGATTCCTTTTTCATCCTGAACTTGCAGCCGCTGCTGAATGGACTGCAGAAACGACCCGTCGTTCGTTCCCGATTTTCCATCCTCCGCCACGGTCATTCGCAACTGATACTGCTTGCCGGGTAATTCGCTGACTTCCTCGATATGGAAGGTGGCGCCGCCTGCCTTGAACTTCTTTCCTTTGGAAGCAAGCAGCCGATCGGTTACGACTGTTTGCTTTTGCTCCGAGACGATGGTGACGGGAATCACGCCGCGCAGTTTTCTTACGGAGTGAGCGGTTCTGGACGTAAGCACCAGCGGCGCCTGCGAGGAATGCAAGAAGCTTCGAAAGGATCCCCCGTAGTAATAGCGGCGATTGAATGGATCATTGGCGTTGGCCGGAGAGCCTGCAACCATGGAATGGTGCTCATCGTCCTCGGCTTCGAGAATCCGAATCTGGCCGGTGCGCAACATGGGAAGCTTGGGCTCAACGGCGATCATTATGGAAAGTTGAAGGTTATCCCGTTGAATGCCCTGCTGAACGAACCCGCCGTTGCGCTGCAGCTGTGCAACGC
>CAVVHZ010000037.1:0-156902 GCA_963748025.1 uncultured Gemmataceae bacterium | reverse complement strand
GATAATGCACCTGCCAATCCCAACGCGTAAAGCCATCGCCCAGGTCCTTCTTGCCGGCGAATCGGCCGTTGGAGACGTCCACCAGGCCCGCTGGGTATCGTGCACGTCATATCCATCGAGTCCACCTTGTCGGCCAACCACCTCGTTCGGCCACCAGACGCTGGCCCCCTGCCCTTCGCAGGAAGTGTAAATCCAGGGTCGGCCTTTGGAATCTTTGCCGAACGTGAACCCGCCGAATCGGCCGCCGTGTGCGGGAGTTCCCGAGTAATAAAAGTTGATGGCAACGTTGTGCCGTGCTTTTCAATGTCTCTGGGAAGTCCACGAACACGGTGCCGCTGTCGCGTTCAAACTTGAGCTTGGTTTCACCGAAGAGAATCTTGTCGACGGCGAGCACCGCGGGTCTGCAGGTCGAGTTGGATGCGGTTATCGTCCTTGAGCATCTTGAAGCGGATAGTGTTTTTGCCGCTGAGTAATTTCTTTTCCGGATTGACTGGCACGTCGAGATGGTAGTAGAGCAAATCGTTGTTAGCCCGATAGCGACCGTAGTGCACCCGCAAGACGTCGGCCTTCGACGGAACAGTCGCTGGCCGCGTTTGGCCGACACGCTCGGAGCCGCCCAGAACCAGAAGCGTCGCCACGACGCCGGCCCAAACGCCGAACGACCGCAACCTAATCGCGAATGTACGTGAGCATAGATTTTTTCTCGAAAAGGGCCATTGTACATGCAATGGGAGCGCGAGAAACAAATCATCTCTTTGACTTCTTCCCATTGATTCTTATTCCTAGTCTGTCTAACCTAACCGGATGGAAGCGATCAACGGCGACAAACTGCCGGGCATCTGGAAACGATGGTTCTTACCACTGGAGGAAGGCGAGGCGCATGGTCTGGAGATCCTGCACCGTTTGGAGGAAGCCGGCTGTGGGCTGTTGCGGCTCAAGGAAGGTTCGCTGTACCCGGCCTTGTACCGGCTCGAAAAGCAGGCGAGGTTAAGGCGGCCTGGGAGTCTGAACCGCACGGCCGGCGCAGCGGGCTCGGCGGCGCATCTACTCCCTGACGGCAAAGGGTCAACGCAAGCTCGATGCCGGCCGAGCGGAGTGGCAACATTCGTCCGTATTCTTGGGGGCATTCTGGGAGCACCCGCTTGAACGAATCCACCCTAACCCAGTTGAAGATTATCGTCGAGCGGCCGTCAGGCCCGTTTGGGCCGGCACTCGCAAGCGGAAGATGCGCGAGGAACTGCTGGCCCATGTCAGCGGCGTGTTCGAGGCAGAATTGGCGACGATCAGCGACGACCGAGCCGCCCTGGAACAAACCGCGCAGCGGTTCGGAAATCCCTGCGATGGTGACGAACCAGCTGCAAGAGTCGGTTCCGGCAAGCTAGCAACTCGTGCGGCTCTTGGAGGGCCGTCCCGACGGGTCCATCCTGAGCGGAGCTTTGCAGCTTTGCCTGGATAGAAGGAACGATCTTCCTGTTTGTTTTAGTTGCCGCTCATGTTTCTAACGGGGTGGCTAAATGCCTGGTCACGCGAAGAACTGATGGTTCTGATGGTAAGTTTCGGCTTCCTCCCCTTCTGGCTGGTCATGCCCCTGTGGCTGTTGGGTATCAGCTTGGTCGCTGACCTGGATGGAGCCCTCGCTGCATGGTCCTGAAAAGCTCTCATAGGTTGGCCGCGAATTGGCCTGAGGAGGTTTTTGACTGCGGCCTGGGCGGTACCGAAGGTACGCGTTGCCCTGATCGCTGGCGGCATATGCATGCTCGGGCTTGCCTACATCGGTGGCTTCACCTGGCCCCTGCAGAGAGCCGTTGCCCTTCGTAACAGCCTTCCCGGGCCACCATCCTCTTGGCGGGCACGATCGCCGCTTCCACGCTGCCCTGTGCTTGGTTTTTGGTACAAACAGTCGATGAGCGGCGGAGACGCCACGAAGAATGGGCGAGTCTGTCGATCGAGGCGTGAGGCAGATGTTTCACGCCCCCATGCCATCCATCGAACTCAAGGCTACCTACGCCATGCCGCTACTTTTCACTTACGGAACCCTTCAGGAGTCAACTGTGCAACTTTCCACGTTCGGAAAGCTGCTCCAAGGGGGACGCGACGAACTTCCGGGATACGAGAAATCGCTAGTAAGAATGAGAATCCGCAAGAGATAGCTTCAAGCGGTTTGACGCATCATGTTAACGTCATCTTCAATGGCAGAAACGACACTCGCGTGATTGGCACCCTTTCGAAATCACCGACGCTGAGCTGGCGGCCGCCGATCAGGACGAGGAACCCGCAGACTACTACGCAAAGTGGTTTTGCTTGCTTCGGGAAAACAAGCCTGGGTTTACTTTTACGCCAACTCGACGCCATCGGCTTCCTGAAATCCGCGAGCTAGCCCTTTCAGGCCCGGAACTGGCCCATAACGCAGCGGTCTGCTCCACGCCAGGTTCGCCGGGCCACAACGACGGCAGCAAGTTACGCTGGACGGTCAGTCCGTTCTCTTGCAGAAAGTGCCCTTGGCCTCTTGCCGGCCGACCGGAACATCAATGTAAACTTCTTCTCCGGCGTGGCGCCGCACGGCGTCGGCCAGTAACAGCGGCCCGGCATGAGCGTCGCCAAGACACGGGCCAAGCATCAGGGCCTGTGCTCCAGGCCGCGTCGCCATGTAACCGGTCAAACCATCGCGGCCGTGGACGAGCCGCACGTCCTCGGGCCACTCAGTGAGCAGGCGGCGCAGGAATTTCGATCGATCCGCTCCAGTCACGCGTCGGTCCAATGCGAGGACTGCCTCTGTGAACTCGACGCCTGTATGGTTCGACCTTGGGCGTGTCGTGCTCGATAGCCGCCGCCAGCACGCCGGCGTGGTGTGCCAGGGAGTATTCCGCCCGAAAGCCGATGCTCTCGTAAAGTGGCTGACCGACAGGCGTGGCGTCAGCTGGGTACGCTCGCGCACGCCACGCTCGTCAAGGAACGCCAGGGCTCGCTAAATCCCAATTCGCCGCCGATGCCGCTCCGGCGTAGCTTTTCGTCCACCAGAACCATAGCGATCCAGGCCACCGGGCCAAGAGTGCAAGCAGCGCGGCACCGGCTGTGTGCCTCTGACCAGAAAGTGCCAGAAAAATGCCCCGCTGGTTCCATCTCGATCAGTGCGCCGCCAAGTCGGCCTCGGTTTGATTCCAGCCGGCGGCACGGCTGAGCCCGATAGCCGCAGGCAGGTCGGCGACGCTTAAACTACGAATCGACAGCATGATGCTTTGAAGCCCACCTTGACTCCGGACAAGTGCAAAAAGTCAATTGCCGGAGTGGAATAGTCGCAACATTCAATCCTCTTTATTGATACAGCGCAGCTTTTCACTCCGGCTCTCCGGCACATGGTCCAGGGTCCCTGCGAACCGCACGGCCAATCAAGGAAAAGACAAAAGGCCAGGATTCCTGCTTGGCGAATGTTAATGCTTGCCATCAGGAAAGTTAGAGAAGAATCCACAGGAAACAGGATTGATACAAGGTTACAGGGGGTTGCAAGCTCGTTGGTGGACAAGTGACGCAACTTATCAGTTATCCAGACTCGGCGGCTACTCGGTTGAGCCGCCATTTCGGCAAGCAGCCAGCGCAGCAAGGCGAAGTTAGTCGCCACTAGCGGATCATCCTGCGCAGGGCGACGGCTGAATTGGCCCAGGAGCCGTCGGCCCCTTGACGTTTGAGCAGTGCCCCCGCCAATCTGTCACGTCGAGCCTGGTCGTCTCCGTCGGAACGCCGAGCACGTGAAACCGAGAAAGCGTAGTAGTAGTCAAGCCTTTTCCGATTCACCTCGCGGTCGCCTGCATAGCCGCCTGGATGAGCATCGGCCCGAAATGATTTTTCGAGCCAACGCCGCGCGGCCTGCAGGCCTGTTTCCGCTTCCGACACGCCACAGGCACGAAGAGCGCGGATCCGCCTTGCCGTGCGCTGCCATAGGAAGCATAGCGGTCGCGGCCTGTTGTATCCTTGCCTGTTATCCCCGCCTTGTTGCGAACGGAATCGTTGGGGATGAAAAAAAAGCCGCCGTCGTCGAAGGGAGATGCCTGAACAGGGGCTTCGGAAAGTTCTGGCAACGTTCGATAAGGCGAGCGGCAGAAAAAAGTAGACCTCACGGTCCGCGTGAGGAACGCCTCACGCGGAACGTGAAGTCTACTTTGGGGAAGCCAATCATGCCGATCGCCTAAACAAACGAGCCTTGCGAAAAACGTCATCCGCGACGCCAGCCAGGCGAAGTGCTTCGAGAGCAAATGTTGTCGCGAAAAGGTTCGACTCGGTTCCGGGAAGCACTCCGACCCCGCCCCCGGTTTGCGAGGCAGTTCCTTGGCATAGCCCCAGCCGCCTATTTCGAGTCGCTTGCCACCCAAGTTTTCATCGAGCTGTCGTTTGGCGAGATCTGCGGCCCAGCCTCTCTCGCTTTGGTATAGCCGAATAATGCGGGGCACCAGCAAGTTGACTGTCAGAGCCGCAGTGTAAAGAGGATACGGAACGCCACGCGACTGAGTGTCAATGGCCCCATCTGGCCGAACCATGCCTGCAAGAAAACTCACCGCACGTTCATTGCCCTGCCGGTTCGCCGCGTATCGCCAAGCGACGAGTGGCGTGAGAGCGGACTGATCTTTCGACGATCCGTACACCTCTGATCGCCACAAGCCGTCGGCGTCTTGTCGGGAAGCGAGAAACTCGACGCCCCGGGTGAGCGCATCATCAAGACGAGTGGAAAAAGGGACGGCGGGCTGGGGACGCTCCACACAGCCAAGGGTAAGTGTTATTGCGATCGAAGCTAAAAGTGCAGGACGTTTCCTACACATGATCGGCTGCTTTGCTAAGTGCGGGGGGCGAGCTCATTATTCTGACGAACCCTACACCTTCGACGTCGATCGGCCCGAATGGCTTCGACAAAACTGATTCGGCAAGAAAAAGATTTCGCGAGTGTGATCTTCAAGCGTCCGATCGAATTCTGGCGAAACGACCATCACAGCCCCAGTTTGAGGCGAATGGCTGCTACCATGGACTGCGGCGAAGAGGCAATGTCTATCTGGATCGCGCCCTCAGGAGGCTCCAACGTTTCAAACTGACTGTGCAGCAAACCTGGGTTCATGAATTGCCCCGTTCGATCCGCCAAGCGTGCCGGATCAGCTCTTCCGAGCCGGACAGATAGACATAACGGACTGCTTCCGGAGCGAAATGGGTGAGGTAATGTTGATAGGCGTGCTTCAAGGCTTAGCAGGCAAGCACGACATTTTCTCCACGTTCGCTGCATCCTGCAGGCGTGGCTAATCGCCCTGAACCACGGTCGGCGGTCGTTGTCATCCAATGGAGTGCCATGCCGCATCTTCTCGACATTGGCTGCTGGGTGGAAGTGGTCCCTTCGACGAATGTCCAGTCTAGTTCGCTAGCGAGGAGCTTTCCCACGGTCGATTTTCCGGACCCAGATACACCCATAATGACGAGAATCATGATCGCAGAACCTCAACGAAGAACCGGCATGAAACCCATCATCATACTGCTTACCGGATTGCTGTTCGGACAAATGGACACTCTGCGCGCGACAAGCCCGGTTACCAAAGAAGAACCTACCGCTGCCTGGCGAGCTTTCCTGGTCAAGGGACGCACGGCGTTCATCATTCCGGCGAAGGCGGATCGGTCCACAAATCCCGAACAATGGGTTTGGTATGCGCCGACCCTGCCGGGCCTTCCGGGCAAGGAGGAACAGTGGATGTTCGAGCAGTTTCGCGATGCTGGAATCGCTATCGCCGGCATCGACGTGGGCGAATCGTTCGGCAGTCCCGCAGGTTGCAGCTCTTCACTGACTTTTATCGGGAGATGACCACATCCCGCGGCTACTCTCGCAAACCGGTCTTGCTGGGCCGCATCGCGGCGGGTTGATGATGCTGAGCTGGGCGGCCGAAAACCCAGATAAAGTCGCAGCCTTTGCGGGCATTTATCCCGTTTGCATTCCGCGAGTTATCCGGGGGTTGCAAAGGCGGCTGGCGCTTACGAAATGAAGTCTGAGGAGTTGCAGGCTCGCCTGAAGGAGTTCAATCCCATCGATCGGATCTCCGGTTTGGCCAAGCGAGAGTTCCCTTCTTTGCCATCCATGGCGACGAGGACAAAGTCGTGCCGCTGAATCAGAACTCTGGACTCATGAAGGATCGCTATACCGCGTCGGGTGAGCACATGCAGTTGATTGTCCCCAAAGGACAGGGCCACAATATGTGGACCGGCTTCTTGAAGTGCCAGGAACTCGTGGACTTCGTGAAACGTGAGAGCAGCCCGAAGGTCACTCCTTAAAGCTATGGATCATCTTAAACTAGAGTATATCCGCAAGGTCCATCAGGAAACCCGAGCTGCTCGGCAACTGGCTCTATGGGGTGGCTTTCCGGACCGCACTAAGGCGAAGAGTTTGCGGCTTCGAGGCGTGTGGTCCAGGGGAATGTAGTTGCTCTCTCGGGCACGTGAGCGTCTTCAAGCGCCTGGCTCGCCGGGGGCTGGCACCGTCGGCATTGGCGGCCTTCGGCCACGTCAGTGGCGAGGTTCCGAGGACTCTGGTGGTGGCCACTGTGCGAATCACACAGGGTGGCGCGATATTGAGGGTCTCAGAAATCGCGGAAGGAGGTTGCAAGCCATGTTCATGAGCAAATTCAAAACAACGGTCGCTGTGGTTCTGGGAATTGGCCTCCTGCTCGTACCGGTTATCTTGGTGAGCTTGCTCGGCGCCAGTCGAGCAAAATGGTCAGGCTAGGGGGAGGTGCGCGACAACGAAGTACAAGGCCCACGACCGCGAAGCGGCGAGTTTCAAGCAGCCCAGAGGGTGTATGAGGGGGTTGTAAGACGGCGGCAGGTAGATCCGCAATTCGAGGCATCCGAACAGGTGTACCAATGGTCCCGACGTTGGATGGAGGCCAAGCAAGCTGTCGACGACACGAGGCAGAATCGCCTCCAGGCTGTCAAAGACCATCTTGAACGCATGAAACAGTTCAATGCGACGATTGAACAAGGCGTCAAGGGCGCAACCTGCCGGCCTATGAGGTCGAGGCTGGTAAGTTCTATCAGCTCGAACGCAGCAGTTGTTGAAGGATGCAGAACGAAAGTGAGCGCGTGAGCGGGCCTTTTACTGCAATGGTGGCGCAGTCTCTGATTTCGTTTCCGACCCGGCGTCGTCATCGTAGTCGTTTTGCGCAAGTAAATCGGACGAGGCAGCGTCACCGTGTACCGCGTAGGCTTGCGGCTCGTCCTACACCAAGTTGCAGATGATACCGAGGAAACTCTGAATCTGCTTGTCTAGGTTCGAATCCTAGTTCCCCAACTCTTCCAAAATCTCCATAGGAAGGTTTTCTCCTCGATAGATCGGCAATGGAGCATGATGGCTGCAGATGCGTCTAGCCGATGGTTAACTCACCTTCACGGCTCCGCTTGTAGCGCCGCCAGTCAATGTCTGTGGCGAAGATGCAGTTTGTTTGGATGTCTGGCGGAAAGCCTTCCACCATAGGTCGGCGTCTTCTCGTGTCCAGGGTTGCAGTGGTATGCATTGCGCCAGCTCTTCCATAATCGCACGCGCATCCCTTGGTCGATCGTCCGGGGCTTTGGCAAGGCAGTGAAGGATCAGGGCCTCCAAGCGAGGAGAAACATCGTGGCCCAAACGTTTGGAGATGGGGTCCGGAATAGCTCGAAGGTGCTTCATGCAAATGTCCATGACCGTTTTACCGGTGAATACGGGCGTACCCGTCACCAAGAAGTAGCCGACAGCACCGATGGCATAGAGATCGGATTTCGCGGTCACCTTATCCGGGCTGTCGACAGCCTCGGGAGAAATATAGTTAGGAGTGCCTACCGTGACGTTGGCCTGGGTCAGTTTTGCGTCTTCGGTTGCATTGGCGGCCTTGACCAAGCCAAAGTCGAGCACCTTTACGAAGTCCGGTATCCCCGCCCGGTGCGTAAGGATGATATTGGCCGGTTTAACGTCCCGGTGAATCAGACAGTTCTCGTGCGCCTCGGCCAAGGAGCCGCAGATTTGTTGAAGAATGTTGATGGCACGGCCATCGGGAAGCGGGCCGGTTGTTTGAACCAGGTCCTCCAAATTGATGCCGTCGAGAAACTCCATGGCATAGTAAAACACATCGTCCGCGGTGTGACCGTAATCGTACACGGCAATCGTGTTCGGGTGATTCAAGTTCGCGGTGATTTGAACTTCTCGTTCGAAGCGGGCAAAACCCTCCGGTCCGGCTAACGACTTCTCCAGCATCTTGACTGCAGTAGGCCGGCGTAAAAAGGCATGGCTCGCACGGTAGACCGAGCCCATGCCGCCGGCGCCGATCTTGCTTTCGAGCGTATACTGGCCAAGTTGCTTGATGGTTCGTTCGGCCTTTTGCATGCGATGTCGTTGATTGCGGAGATAGATCATCCCCAAGAGCATGGCCAACGAGCAGGCGCTCAGCAGCCCAAATAGTGCATAAATTGCGCGACGAAGCACATAGAGCGGATAAAACGCTTCCGTCGAATCGACTTCCGTCGCCACGCCAATTCCGTAATCCTGTATCCACTTGGAGGCGCCGATGGAGGGCACGCCGCGGTAATCGTTGTAGGGGTCCATCTCCAATCCGCCTCCACCTGCGACGGCATGGGCCACCAGTTTCGTCAAGGGCTGGTCGGCTCGATTCAACGGGGGACGATTCCCTTCCATCATGTTCACCTGGGGATCGCGAACCTCCACAGTAAGAATCGATTGAGAATCCGGTAGGTCCGCCAACAGGCCGATCCGTTTGAGATCGTCGTCAAAACGACTCTGGCTGAGAAGCATCCCTGTAGAAGAAAATGCGTACGATTCTCCACTTGTGCCGAAACTCGCCGTTCGAAGTATCGCAGTGAATGTTTCCTCAGGTGGAATGCGTAGCGCAAGAACCGCGATCGGCTTGCCCTGCTCGTCCTTGATAGCTGCAGCAGTAAACATGGTCGGTCGGCCGGTTTTGAGCACGCCCTTGCCGTCCGGCAGCATGTCGGGAGAACGGTATGGTTGGGAGAGTCCCGGCGCTCCCGTCATGACGCCCTCGAAGAATTGCCTGCGATGACCGCCTACTATTTCGTTGCCGATGACCGCATCGGTGTTGGAACCAGCGATGCGCATGGAAGGAGCGACGATGAAAAAATCATAGTAGCCCAGGTCCTTCAAGAAGGGGCTCAGGATGGTTCGGGCTTCACCGAGCGATTTGGATTGGAGCACGGCCTTTACCGGTCCATCCTTGGACCCCGATGCAGCCACCAACTCGCGAGCGATGGGGCGGAGTTCCGGCTTTCGGGCCAACGATCTGGCCATGGCGATCTGGTCCCTTCGCCAAATCCGCAATGCCTCCAGGTCCGCTTTGAGAATGGTCATCAGGTCGCTTGCCAGCCGGTCGCGCATGGCCGTTTCGACCGAGCGGTGGACCCACCATCCCACTCCCACAAGCAAGGCGCCCACGAGCACTGGCCAAATCCATATCTGGTACCGCAAGAAGACACGCGTCGCCCCCAGAGAGCGAGAGACCTGGCTGGCGCCCGATAGCTGCTTTTGAAGGTGACTGCTCGACTTCATAGTGCCTCTCGCCCAACGATACCTGGTTGAAGTGGCGTGCGCTTGTCAACCTGCCAGCGCACGTTTTTGCTCGCGGCGTTTCAAGTATTGATCGACGAAGTAACCGCCCATGGCGCCGGTGGCGACTCCCGCCAGGTAGCTGATGTGAAAACCGGTGATGAACTGCACCAAGAAGATTAAAGCTAGCATGAGGATTGCCCCGCCACCGAACGCCACGATGTCGCGCGGCTGCGGATTGATCTCCTCCCAGAGAGCGACTACTTTGCCCCACACGCCGTCTGCCGCCGCGGCCGCCTGACCTCCTTTTTCATCCTCACCCTCATCCTCCTGCTCCTCGTCTTCCTCTTCTCCTTCAGATTCTTCCGGCTCTTCATGCCGGCCGGCGACTCGCTGATTTGGCGAAATCAGCTGATCTTCCACTTTGGTTTCCTTGGCCTGTTCCTCCGCAGCCAGAAACACGCGCAGCGCTTTGGCAATGTGGCCCGCTTTTTGGGGACGCTTGGCTGCAACGGGGTCGATCATTTCTTCGATGATCTGGCAGAGCATGTCCGGGGTTTCGGGCGCGAGTTCCCGCACCGGCTTCGCCGCGGAGGCGGGATTGGGCAAGTCTTTCCCCATGAAAGGATGTTTACCCGTTATGCACCGATAGAAGATGCATCCTAGTCGAAAAATGTCGCCCGCAGGATCGACGCTTACTTGATTGGCAACCTCGAACGTGGACGATGATTTCAATTCCAGCTCGTCGGGGATGCCATGCACGATGCTGATGCTTCGGCCTATGGCTGTTTCGTCAAAGAGTTTTCTCCGTACGCCGGCATGTATTATTTTGACGGTGCGTTGATTCGGCGCGCCCTTGCTGGCCGGCGCGAGTAAGAGGCAATCAGCCGTCAGATCGCCGGCCGGAACGCCCTGTGCGTGCAACGCGTCGAGGCCCGCAAGCGCCAAGGTCATCAACCGCGTCGCCTGGAGATAAGCCATCTTGCCGCTGCGCTCGCAGATCTCTTCGACGGTTTGACCTTCGAAATACTCGTTCACCAAGTAATAAAATCCGTGCGCTTCACCCACGTCCAGCACCCGGCCCACGTTTGGATGTATCACCTTGATCGCCTTGAGAGCAGCCTGCTGAAACTGCGCCAAGACAGCCGGGTCGGAGGCACTATTTGCCGAAAGGACTTCGATGGCCACGGTGCGATCGACCGGATCCAGTGCCAAATAGGAGCCTGCCATCGGCCCGGAAATCAGTTGGTCTTGCAAGCGATATTGATTCAAGACGAGTTGATCCGATTTTCGGCCCGACAATACTTTGGCCACGAACTCGGTCAAGTAACGGTTCAGGACCAGCCAGTTCTTGAAGCGCTCGACGTCGGCGACCTCTTTGCGGTCCGGCCGGAACCAGCGCGTGCCGCATGGTCGCGTAGTGGTTCGAGGACATCAGTTTATATTGTTCGATTAGCTTGCAGATTTCTTCAACCGTTTTCGTTTGCGTCATGATCGAAGGCCCTTGAGGCAATCTAATGGTGTTCGCTGAGATTATTCCGCCGCAGATGAGGCTATTTTCGTCAATCGCGCTGGTTTTGCGGTTCCTCAACGCCTGCCGGCCATGGCGGGCGCATCGGTGACGCCTATCACCTTGAGCCAGCGCTCTCCGCGGACCTTGAGAAGCCGGAGGCTGTTGGCTTCTTCCGCATAGAAGGCTAAGCCTACATTGATGACGACCCGACCCATTTTGGCCCTGCCGGCCACCAGCACCCAGTGTGACTTCACACCGGGCGGCTCTGGAATGGAAACGTTGCTGGCCAGGTTGCTGGCGAAGCCGTCCGCACTGTAAAAAGGAGGCCATAGGCGGACGCCCGGCTGATCGTAGGAAGCGACCTGGGCCAAGTCCGTCTTGATCCAATCGAGCACGCGATCCGCCATTTCTTCACTCAATTCGCCGCTGCTGCGATTGCCCATCGAGAGGACGATGAGCCGCAGGTGCGCTGGCAGTCCATTGACGGTGATTTGCTGAGGGCCGTCTTCCGTGAAGCCCTTGCCGATCCAGCTCAAGTTCTCCTTGAGCTTGAAACCTACCTTGTGCATCCGCGATTTCTTCCTGTGAGGCTTCTTCCTGAAGCTGCGCCCAAGCCGTCGCAAAAGCGAGCGCACCCAAAGGAGAACGATGAATGCACAGACGCCCAGAATGACCCACCAACCGCCCTTGGCCAGGAACTCTTGCACGGGCTCAGGAAGGCGTTTGGTTACCGGGGCCAGGTCATCTTCCAGTTGATCGAGCTGTGAATTGGCATAGTTTTTGAGATTTGCCGAGGCCGTTTTCGCATATTCGCTCGAAGTCTGCGTTACTTCTTCCGCTTTCTTTTTCACCAGTTCGAGGGAGAGTTGCTCCTCCTGCGGGGGAGCTTCAGCCGCGGCTTCCGGAGCAGGTTGATCCTTGGTCTTGCCGCTTTGTTTCGAACTTTTTGCAACGGCTTTGGTCTTGTTGCGATTTGCTTTCGTTTTGCCGCCCGCGGCCGGGGAGTTGGTGGCCTGTTGCGGAGGGGCGCCGGAGGCAGCCACCGGTTCGCTCTGGATGGTGAACCCAGCCGATTGCAAAACTGAGCCAAGTACAAGCGAGACGAGATAGGCGCCAATGTAGGTAGCGACCGTCTGGAGCGCGACGATGAGAAGTCCCCAACCGAAGGTAACTTCTGCTTCGAGAACGAAAACTTGCAAGATGCCCGCGGCGGCAAATTGCGAAAACGATTGGCAGGTACTTGAGCGGACCTAGATAACTGATGATGAGCCATTTGAGACCGAGGGATTCGCGAAACCAGATGTTGTAGCCGTACCAAGGAGGCACGCGCAGCGCGACGCCGTCAAGCGTGCGCATCATCAGGTAGGAAGTGTAGTCGAATGTCAAATAAGCCAAAAAGCTAACCAAGATGACCGAAATGATGGATCGCTTCCAACTTGGCATGTTTGCTCGGCACAAGCTGCACGCCTGGCGCAAGAAGAATGCGGCGAGGGGAATGATGATGAGCCAGTAAATGAGGACGACGACATGAGGACGCAAAGTGGTCATGGCAGTCCAGCAATGGTTGGTAATGGCGTACCTTCAACGGGGCAAGCCCGCAGATCTCCGGAGAAGGGCTTGCACCTACTTGTCGCATTTGGTTTCGGAGATTCTGCCATGGTTAAAGCGTCATTTCAATTGGCAAATCTTTGACTTGGATCGAAACATCCGAGCGCCAAGCCGCTGGCGTTCACCGGAAAACGCCAAGCAGTCCGGAATCAGGGTAGACCAGGCTGGCGAAACTGCTTGCAATCTAGCCTCCAACAGCTTACATAAAGCGGTGCTCGGTGTTGCGAACAAGGCCGGGCTCGCTTCCCTTCTCGGCCGACAGCGGGATCAGCTGTTCAAGATTTCGTTCATAAGCCCGTCCTGTAAACGTTCGTCGATGCCGGTTAGGAGCGGGGTGTTTGCAACCGCCTATTTCCTGGCACAGGCGTCAATCCTGCTTACGCCGGGCGGTACAGTACCAGAAAATCTCTTCATGGGCTGGGAGAACCTCAGCAAATTTAGGAAACAACTGGGCATCTGGCCGATGTGCATTTGACCAGCGCAGGAGTTTGTTCATGACGACAGGACTAACCGTCGCAAGCGCGAAAGAACCCATTGAGCAACTGGCGATCAACACCATCCGGACGCTATGCATGGACACAGTGCAAGCGGCCAATTCCGGACACCCCGGTTCGCCAATGGGCATGGCGCCAGCTGCTTACGTCCTTTGGCAGCGTTTCCTCCGCTACGATCCGGACCAGCCGATTTGGGGCAACCGCGACCGCTTCGTCCTCTCTGCCGGTCACTGTTCGACGCTGCTCTACTCGCTGCTGCATCTGACCGGCGTGAAGACGGTAAACCCGAAGTATGAGGCCTTGGGCGAGCCCTCCGTCACCATCGACGATCTAAAGAAGTTCCGCCAGCTGGACAGCAAGTGCCCTGGCCATCCCGAATACCGCTGGACCAGCGGTGTCGAGACCACAACGGGGCCGCTCGGCCAGGGCTTGGCCACCAGCGTCGGCATGGCCTTGGCCTCGCGCTGGGCCGGGGCAACCTTCAACCGCCCCGGCTTTGAGATGTTCGATTTCGACGTTTACGCGATGTGCGGCGACGGCTGCATGATGGAGGGCATCTCCACCGAAGCTGCCTCTCTCGCCGGCCACTGGAAGCTATCCAACTTGTGCTGGATCTACGACAGCAACAAGATCACCATTGAAGGGCACACGGACCTTGCTTTCAGCGAAGACGTCGCCACCAAATACATGGGCCTGGGGTGGAACGTCACGCGCGTCGGTGACGCCAACGACTTGGAGATGCTCGATCGAGCTTTCCGATTCTTCAAGAAGACCAGCGACAGGCCGACGCTTATCATCGTCGAAAGTCATATTGCGTGGGGCGCCCGTCGAAGCAGGACACCAGTGCCGCCCACGGCGAGCCACTGGGGGAGGAAGAGATTCGGCTCACCAAACGCAACTACGGTTGGCCGGAAAACGCTCAGTTTCTGGTGCCTGAAGGCGTCTACGAGCACTTTCGCGACGGCATCGGCAAGCGCGGCAAGGAGCTGCGCCAGGCCTGGCGGGCACGCTTCGAGGAGTACAGCAAAAAGTACCCCGAGCTAGCCGACCGCCTCCTGCGCATGCAGCGCCGCCAGCTCCCCGAGGGGTGGGACAAGGCCTGCCGGCCTTCCCGGCGGACCCCAAGGGCAAGGCCACCCGCGATACTTCCGGATTGGTGCTGAACGCTTTGGCGAAAAACGTCCCGTGGCTGATGGGCGGTTCGGCAGATCTGGCACCATCATGCAAGACGCGCTTGACGTTTGAGGGCGCGGGGGACTTCAGCGCGGCGAATCCCGGTGGCCGCAACCTGCACTTCGGCATCCGCGAACACGCCATGGGGGCCATCCTCAACGGTCTATCGTTGTCGAAGGTGCGTCCGTACGGCTCGGGCTTTTTGATCTTCAGCGACTATGGCCGCAACCCGCTCCGACTGGCGTCCATCATGGAGATTCCGGTCATCTACGTTTTCACTCACGATTCCATTGCCGTGGGCGAGGACGGCCCAACGCATCAGCCGATCGAACACCTTGCCTCGCTGCGTGCGATCCCTGGCCTGATCACTCTACGGCCGTGCGACGCCAATGAAGTGCTCGAGGCGTGGAAGGTAATCATGGAACGTCGCCATGAGCCAGTCTGCCTTATTCTCACTCGCCAGGCGCTGCCGACACTGGACCGCACCAAATACGCCTCGGCGGAAGGCCTGCACAAGGGCGCTATGTGTTGGCCGATGCACCAGGCGGCAAGCCCGACGTGTTGCTGTTGGCGACCGGAAGTGAAGTCTCTCTGTGCGTCCAGGCGTATGAGCAGCTCAAAGCCGAGGGCATCAAGGCGCGCGTGGTGAGCATGCCGTCCTGGGAGATGTTCGAGCACCATTGTCGCGAAAACCCGGCTTACCGCGAGAGCGTCATTCCCTCCGCGGTAACGGCCCGCGTGTCGGTGGAACTAGCGTCGACCTTCGGCTGGGAACGGTATGTCGGGACGCGTGGCCAGGCACTGGGCATGAAGACTTTTGGCGCTGCGCCGCTGAAAGAATTGCAGAAGAAGTTCGGGTTCACTCTCGAGAATGTCGTGGCTGCCGCTAAGGAGCAGCTAATGACCAAATGAAGAAATGCGAGGAATTGTATGGCTGCCCGGGCTGAACGCCAACCCCAACCCATATCCGCGGTCTTGACCGACGTCGACGGCACGCTCGTGACTAAGGACAAGGTGCTGACCGAGCGCGCGTTCGCGCCGTCAAGACAGTTGCGCCAGCGCGGCATCGTTTTCACCATTACCAGTGGTCGGCCGCCCTTCGGCATGCGCCACCTGGTCGAGCCGCTCGGGCTGACTATGCCGATGGCCGCGTTCAACGGCGGCGTGGTCGTGCTTCCCGACATGTCCGTTCTCGACGAGCGCCTCCTCCCCGAATACTTGCTGATGGCGCTGATCGACATGATACTGGCGCACGGGCTCGACGTTGGCTCTTTCGTTCCATGGATTGGATAGTCAGGTCGCCGAACGCGCCGCGCGTGGCCCGCGAGGCGTCGACCATCAAGTGCTCGCCCACCGTGGCGCCGACGTTCGATGGAGTGCTCGACAGGCGTCGTCAAGATCGTGGGCGTCAGCGACGATCACCCACGGGTCGCAGCCTGCGAGACTGCCATGCAAAGCCAGTTCGGGACACAAGTGTCCGCCGCACGTTCGCAGCCGCACTACCTCGACGTGACCCATCCAACCGCGAACAAGGGGGTGGTTATCGAGCGGCTTGTCGCGCTACCTGGGTATCCCGCTCGACCGCATCGCTACGCTGGGCGACCAGCCCAACGATGTGCTGATGTTCGAGAAGAGCGGCCTGAGCATTGCGATGGGGAATGCCGGCGACGACGTGAAACGGCGGGCAACATGTCGTAACCACTTCATTCGGCGAAGAGGGATTCGCCAATGCCATCGAACAATTCATCCTGCCGCGCGCCGAACCCGCGGGGGGCCGGCGGTCAAGCCCACGGGTCAGCTCCATCGTATGGGGCAAAGCCTGTGGCTCGACAACATCACGCGCGATCTGCTGAACAGCGGGACGCTCGAGCATTATATCCGCGACTTCTCGGTGACAGGGCTGACCTCCAATCCAACGATTTTCGAGCACGCGATCAAGAATAGCGCGGCCTACGATTCGGCGATCGGCCAAAGCATTTCGAAGCGAACGGCGGCCGAAGACTTGTTTTTCGAGCTCGCCATCGAGGACCTCACCCGGGCAGCAGACCTGTTTCGACCCATTTATGACCGAACCAATGGGATGGACGGCATGGGTCTCCTTGGAAGTCTCGCCACTGCTAGCCTACGATACGGCCGGCACCATTGCGGCCGCCCAAACGCTCTTCCCCAGGGCGGCGTCCCAACTTGATGATAAAAATCCCCGGGACTCCGGAGGGACTGCCGGCAATCGAAGAGGCGATCTTTAGGGGCATCCCGATCAACGTGACCCTGTTGTTCTCTCGAGAGCACTACTTCGCCGCCGCCGAAGCGTTCTTGCGCGGCATCGAACGTCGCATGGAAGCTGGCCTCAACCCGGACGTCGCCTCGGTGGCCTCGGTGTTCATCAGCCGTTGGGACTCGGCGATCGCTGACAAGGTGCCAGTCGAGCTGCGATCCAAGCTCGGCATCGCCATGGCCAAGCGTACCTACAAGGCATACCGTAGCCTGCTCAGTTCACCGCGCTGGCAGAGGATTTACAACGCCGGGCGCGGCCCCAGCGTCTCCTGTGGGCCAGCACGGGGACCAAGGATCCAGCGGCTTCCGATGTGCTTTACATCAAATCGCTGGCCGCCCCGTTCACGGTCAACACCATGCCCGAGGGAACGCTCAATGCTCTGGCGGATCATGGCGACATCACGATGCTTCTGCGCGCGGACGGAGGCGACTGCGAAACCGTGTTGGCCGCAGTTCGCCGGCGCCGGCATCGACGTTTATGAATTGGCTACTCGACTTCAGCAGGAAGGCGCCAAGTCGTTCGTGAAATCCTGGACCGAGCTCATGGCTGTGATTGCCTCCAAGACCGCCGCCCTGCAATCAGTAAAACAATCGCACGCCTAGTCGCCCGAACAGATCTTGGGTGGGAATCTTTGACCCCCGCAATTATTGATTGACCAACTGCATCATTACCCAGAAGGAAGAACCGATGACACCTGCAACCACCGACGTGAAACCGAAGACCGGAGACGGCAGCAAGGCCGCGGCGGCGAGTCCACTCTCCGCGGAAGAGCTGCGCAAGATGGATGCCTACTGGCGGGCCTCCAACTATCTGTCGGTCGGCCAGATCTACCTGCTCGACAATCCGCTCCTAAAGGAACCGCTCAAGCGCGAGCACGTCAAGCCGCGGCTGCTCGGCCACTGGGGCACGTCGCCGGGCCTGAACATGCTCTGCGTTCACCTCAACCGGGTCATCAAGCGCGATGATCTGAACGTGATCTACATCATCGGCCCGGGGCACGGCGGGCCATCGCTGGTCGCCCACGCCTACCTGGAAGGCACCTACAGCGAGGTCTATCCGAACATCGGCCAAGATGCCGAGGGGATGAAGAAGCTGTTCAAGCAGTTCAGCTTCCCCGGCGGCATTCCCAGCCACGTCGCCCCGGAGACGCCCGGCAGCATCCACGAGGGCGGCGAACTCGGCTACGCCCTGAGCCATGCCTACGGGGCCGCCTTCGACAACCCGGACCTGATCGTCGCCTGCGTCGTCGGCGACGGCGAAGCGGAGACCGGGCCGCTCGCCACCGGCTGGCACGGCAACAAGTTCCTCAACCCGGCCCGCGACGGCTGCGTGCTGCCGATCCTCCATCTGAACGGCTACAAGATCGCCAACCCGTGCTTCCTCGCCCGCATCCCCAAGGACGAACTGCAGAAGTTCTTCGAGGGCATGGGCTACAAGCCCTACTTCGTCGAGGGCCGCGACCCGCAGGCAGTCCATCAGCAGTTGGCCGAAGTGCTGGACACGGTCGTGGCGGAGATCAAGCAAATCTGGGCCGAGGCCCGCGACCAAGGGCGCCATGAAACGGCCGGCCTGGCCGATGATCGTTTTCCGCACGCCCAAGGGCTGGACCTGCCCGCCGGAAATCGACGGCAAGAAGTGCGAGGACTACTGGCGTATCGCACCAGGTGCCGATGGGCGACATGGACAAGCCCGAACACATCCGCATTCTCGAACAGTGGATGAAGAGCTACAAGCCGGAAGAGCTGTTCGACGCCCAGGGCAAGCTCAAGCCCGAGTTCGCCGAGCTGGCCCCGAAGGGCCATCGCCGCATGAGCGACAACCCGCATGCCAATGGCGGCCTGCTGATGCGCGATCTGAAGATGCCCGACTTCCGCGACTATGCGGTCAAGGTGCCCAGCCCCGGCGCGACGACGGCGGAGTCAGCCCGGGAGATGGGCAAGTTCCTCCGCGACATCATGAAGCAGAACCTGGACAGCAAGAACTTCCGCCTGTTCAGCCCGGACGAGAACAACTCCAATCGCTGGCAGGACGTGCTGGACGTGACCACGCGCTGCTACATGGCCGAGATCTATCCGGAGGACGACAAGCTCAGCCCGGACGGCCGGGTGATGGAAGTGCTCAGCGAGCACCAGTGCCAGGGCTGGCTGGAAGCCTATCTGCTGACGGGCCGGCACGGCTTCTTCTCCTGCTACGAGGCGTTCATCCACATCATCGATTCGATGTTCAACCAGCACGCCAAGTGGCTGAAGACGTGCAACCACATCCCCTGGCGGCGGCCGATCGCTTCGTTCAACTACTTCCTCAGCTCGCACGTCTGGCGGCAGGACCACAACGGCTTGAGCCACCAGGACCCCGGCTTCATCGACCACGTCGTCAACAAGAAGGCCGAGGTCGTCCGCGTCTATCTGCCGCCGGACGCCAACTGCCTGCTGTCGGTGACCGACCACTGCCTGCGCAGCCGCAACTACGTCAACGTCGTCGTCGCGGGCAAGCAGCCGGCCCCGCAATGGCTGACCATGGACCAGGCCATCAAGCACTGCACGCGAAGGTCTCGGCATCTGGGAGTGGGCCTCGAACGACAAGGGATGCGAGCCCGACGTGGTCATGGCCTGCTGCGGCGACGTGCCGACCCTCGAAACGCTGGCCGCCGTCGAACTGATTCGCAAGCACCTGCCGGAGCTGAAGGTGCGCGTGGTCAACGTCGTCGAACCTGATGAAACTGCAGCCGCAAGCGAGCATCCGCACGGCCTTTCGGACCGCGATTTCGACGCCCTGTTCACCAAGGACAAGCCGGTCATCTTCGCCTTCCACGGCTACCCGTGGCTGATTCATCGCCTGACCTACCGGCGCACGAACCACAAGAACATTCACGTGCGCGGCTACAAGGAAGAAGGCACGACGACGACGCCCTTCGACATGGTGGTGATGAACGATCTCGACCGCTTCCACCTGGTGGAGGACGTGATCGACCGGCTGCCGCAACTCGGCTCGCGGGCCGCCTACTTCAAGCAGGCCATTCACGAGAAGCTGATCGAGCACAAGGAGTACATCGACAAGTACGGCGACGACATGCCGGCCATCAGCGGCTGGAAGTGGGGCACGAAGGAGCCGGCCGAAGACGCGCGGCACGTCCACCGAAGGGGACAATGTGTAGCCTCCATTTGGCCATGCGCGCAGAGTTGCCAAGCACAGAAGAACCACTGTGCCGCAATCGAACCATTGTGGCGCCGTGATGGCGATTTGCGCCGATGCTGGGAAGAGCTACCCGCCGGGCGCCGCGGTCGCCAAGCAAGGCGTCAATTTCAGCTCTATTTACGCGCGACGGCACTCGGCGCGTCGATTTGTTGTTATTCGATCGGATGGACGACTGCGAAGCGCAGTCGCGTGGTGTCGGACTCGATCCCGCCGCGAATCGGACGTACCACTACTGGCACGTGTTTGTGCCGGGGGTGCAGCCGGGACAGATCTACGGCTACCGGGTCGACGGACCGATCGGCCCCCGAGCGCGGACTGCGGTTCGACCCCGCCAAAGTTCTGCTCGACCCTTATGGCCGAGGCGTCGTCGTCCCGAAGAACTACGACCGCGAGGCCGCGAAGCGACCGGGGATAACGCGCCGACGGCCATGAAAAGCGTTGTCGTCGATCCGGCCGCTTACGACTGGGAGGGGACATTCCGCTGTGCCGGCCGTCTCGCGCACCGATCATCTATGAGATGCACGTGCGCGGATTCACGCGCCATCCGAATTCCGGCGTCGGCGAGAAGACGCGCGGCACCTATGCCGGGCTGATCGAGAAAATTCCCTATCTCCAGGAACTTGGCATCACGGCGGTGGAGTTGTTGCCCGTTTCCAGTTCGACGCCCAAGATTGTCCGCCGGGCAAAGTCAACTACTGGGGCTATGCGCCGGTTTCGTTCTTCGCACCGCACCAGGCGTACAGCTCGCGGCAAGATCCGCTCGGGCCGGTCGATGAATTTCGCGACATGGTCAAGGCGCTGCACCGGGCGGGCATCGAGGTCATTCTCGACGTCGTGTTCAACCACACGGCCGAGGGCGATCACACCGGGCCGACGCTCAGCTTCCGCGGCATCGACAACCCGACTTACTACATTCTGGAAGACGGCGGCTCGCCGTTACGCCAACTACACCGGTTGCGGCAACACGCTCAACGCCAATCATCCGATCGTTCGGCGGATGATCGTGGATAGCCTGCGCTACTGGGTCGAGGAAATGCACGTCGATGGCTTTCGCTTCGACCTGGCGTCGATCCTTTCGCGCGACGGATCCGGCCATCCGTTGCCGAACCCGCCGGTGCTCTGGGACATCGAGTCGGACCCGGCGCTCGCCGGCACGAAGCTCTTGGCCGAGGCGTGGGACGCGGCCGGGCTCTACCAGGTCGGCAGCTTCGTCGGCGACGCCTGGAAGGAGTGGAACGGCCGCTTCCGCGACGACGTGCGCGATTTCTTCCGCGGCGAACCCGGGATCGCTGCGGCGCGTGGCGGACCGGCTGGTCGGCAGCCCGGAAATCTACGGCCACAAGCAGCGCGAGGCGGAGCAGAGCGTCAACTTCGTGACCTGCCACGACGGTTTCACGCTCAACGATCTGGTTTCCTACAACGAGAAGCACAACGAGGCCAACGGCGAGGACAACCGCGACGGCGCCAACGACAATCGCAGCTGGAACTGCGGCGTCGAAGGCCCGACCGACGATCCGGCGGTCGAAAAGCTGCGCAACCGCCAAGTGAAGAACTTCCTGACGGTCACGCTGATGTCGCTGGGCGTCCCCATGATCCTGATGGGCGACGAGGTGCGGCGCACGCAAAACGGCAACAACAACGCCTATTGCCAGGACAACGAGCTCAGCTGGTTCGACTGGTCGTTGGTTAAGAAACATGCCGACGTTCATCGCTTCGTGCAGTTGCTGATCGAGCGACGACTCCTGCGCGACGTTCAATATGAACGGAGCCGGACAAGCTTGACGGCGCTGCTCGATCAGGCAAAGAGGGCGTGGCATGGTGTGAAACATCTCCAACCGGACTGGGGCGACAATTCCCACTGCTTGGCCCTGGGAGCAGAGCTAAAAGCGGAAGGCTTGCGCTTCCATTTCATCCTCAACGCATTCTGGGAACCGCTCCCTTTCGAGTTGCCGAAGCTGGAGGGTGGCGAGTCGTGGAAGCGCTGGGCCGACACTGCCCTGGATTCGCCAAACGATATTGTGCCGTGGAAACAGGCGCAGGCGGTTTCCGGTGACAGCTATCGGGCCGAAGCTCGGTCGGTGGTCATGCTAATTGCTGGGCTCTGATTGAGGAGAATCCAATGGTCGAAATTGCGAACCCACCGCTGACGACTGAGCACTCGTCCCGCTGGAAATGGTTCTTGGCACTGGGCGCGATACTGATGCTTCTCGGCATAGCTGGCGGCAGCGTCGCGGGCTTGATGCAGCTAACCTCACTGCTAGTGTTCGGGCCCATGTTGCTGGGCAGTGCCATCCTACAGAGCTTGGTGGCCCTTTTTGCCGCGAAGAGGAAGGAGAGCTTGATCCATTTGGCCGCCGCAGGACTGGAGATGGCACTTGGCTTCTTTATCATGGCAAATCCGCTAGAACGGATTATCGATCTCGTCAACCTGATCGCAGTTTTCTTGATCGTAATCGGGTTGGCCCGCCTGGCCCGTTCGCTGGTAGTGCAATCCCGCGAGCGAGCTTGGTTCCTCGTCGCAGGAGCGATTGCCCTGCTCTTGGGGATTTGCGTCTGGATTGGGGGGGCGGCTGCCAAGTTGGCAATTGTCGGATCCTGCATCGCCGCGGACTTTTTCTTTCATGGACTCAGCTGGTTCGCAGTCGCCTTAAGGGAGCGGAAGGCAGCTCAAACTTCAACGTCCTGAGGCGGGAAAAGTCCGTAGCAGGCGGGTTGGAAGCAATGAAGAGGCAATGACTACAATAAGCGAGGATTACTCCCTTGGACTCCGAAGAGCATCCTTTGAAAGGTGGGCAATCGGTTAGCCTGGCGGATGAGGAAGCCGTCAAGCAGGTCCTGGTGCGCTCGGTGTTCGGACTCTGGGACATTGTCAATGACTTGACCCGGCTCAGGCCGACCAAACGCGAACGCTACCGGGTGACGATTTTTGGCTCGGCGCGGGCCAAACCAGGCTCATTTGTCTATGAGGAGGTAAAACGCGTCGCCACAGCTCTGGGCGAGATGGGCTGCGACATCATCACCGGCGGGGGCCCGGGACTCATGCAGGCTGCCAACGAGGGGGCGGCTGCGGCCAAGGCGCCGGAACGGAACCGCTCGATTGGAATTCGCGTCGATCTCCCTTTCGAGCAAGATGGCAATCCGTTCGTCGACCAGATGTTCGAGCACAAAACTTTTTTTACGCGCTTGCACCATTTCGTCCTGACTTCTGACGCATTTGTAATAACGCCCGGTGGCATAGGCACCGTATTGGAACTCACGATGGTTTGGCAATTGCTGCAGGTGAAGCACGTCCAAGACGCGCCGCTGATACTCGTCGGCAAGATGTGGTCCGACCTCATAGATTGGGCCAGGAGCCACCTGCTCGCTTTCGAGCCGCCATTGGCAAGCCCTCAGGACCTGGCGATTCCACTTTGCGTGGACACTGCCGATGATGCGATCAAGTTGGTTCGGGAACACTACGAGAAATGGCGGGCAGGCGGGCGCATGCAGGATCGAGTTCCTCCTCATGATCTGGCCCGCAGCAGAACAATCATACGAATGGAAACTCTTGCCCAAAAAATCAACAGGAAGGCAGTCATATGATCAGCCGAGATTTATTCTTCTGGAGTAGCCGCGGGCTCTTGCTTGGTCTGGTCGTCGTGACCGGATGCAGCCCAGCGGCCCCGCCTGTGGCGGAGACGCCGCCACCCCCCGTTTCCGTGAGCCAACCCATCGTGCGTGAAGTAATCGACCACGACGATTACGACGGTCGTGTCGCAGCCGTCGAGACAGTGGAGGTGCGCGCCGGCGTTAGGGGGCATGTGGTAAAGGTCAATTTCCAGGATGGGCAGATGGTCAAGGCAGGAGAAATGCTGCTCGAAATCGACCCGCGGCCCTACAAAGCAGCGCTGGACGGCTGCCGAGGCCCAGAAGGCCGCCGCCGATGCCAGCTTGGACCTGGCCAAGAAGGAGTATGACCGGACATCCTCTTTGGTGCGGCAACGTGCCGCAAGTCGCGAGGAACTCGACGTCTGGACCGGCAAGCAAGCCGTGGCGAAAGCCGATCAGCTCAAAGCGCAGGCTGCCGTGGAGCAGGCCAAACTCGACCTCGATTTCACCAAAGTTACAGCAGCGATCAATGGAAAGACGAGCCGCGCCGGTGACCGCGGGGAACCTGGTGAACCCTGCCGGCAGCGAGACGTTGCTCACCACCATCACTTCCGTGGACCCGATGTACGTCTACTTCGACGTGGACGAGCGGGCCCTGGCTCGTTACCGGCGGCATTTCCGCAAGGGAGCGAAGGAAGGCGAACCCGAACCAGAAGTGAAGGAACTGAAGATCCCGATCCAAGTCGGCCTGGAAGGTGAAGAAGGCTTTCCGCACAAGGGAGTGATCGATTTCACGGACAATCGAGTCAACCCCAGCACAGGCACTATTCAGGTTCGCGGAGTGCTGCCCAACCACACACGGACTCTTGACGCGGGGATGCGGGCTCGGGTGCGCGTGCCGGTCAGCGATCCCCACAAAGCGGTGATGGTTACCGAGCGAGCGGTGGGAACCGACCAGGGACTCAAGTTTGTCTACGTGGTCAACGACCAAAAGGTTGCGGAGCGCCGCGACGTGAAACTCGATCGGCTCAGCGACGGTCTGCAAGTCGTAGGCGAGGGACTGAAGCCCGAAGACTGGGTCGTCGTCAACGGCATTCAGCGCGTGCGGGATGGCATGACTGTCGATCCCAAACAAGTGCCGATGCCGGGTGCGCCGGCCAAGCCAGCGAGTCCGGCCCCCAAGAGCTAAGGAAGGATATGACCGATGTTCTCGCATCTCTTCATCGATCGGCCCATCTTCGCGACGGTGCTGTCGATCGTCATCGTCATCGTCGGCGGCGTGGCTCTGACGCAGGCTGCCCATCGCCCAATACCCCGAGGTCGCGCCGCCCACCATTCACGGTCACCGCCAATTACCCCGGGGCCAACGCCAAGGTTGTGGCCGACACCGTCGCCACGCCGATCGAGCAGGAGGTCAACGGCGTCGAGAACATGCTCTACATGTCGTCGCAATGCACCAACGACGGCCAGATGCTCCTCGACGTGACCTTCAAACTGGGCACCAATCTGGACATGGCCCAGGTGCTGGTGCAGAACCGGGTCAAGATCGCCGAGGCCAAGCTCCCTGAAGATGTGAAGCGCCAGGGCGTCACCACCAAGAAAAAGTCGCCCAGCATCCTGTTGTGCGTCAACTTGATCTCGGAGAAGGTAACAGATCCCCAAACCAGGCAGGACCGATTCAATTCGACCAGCTCTACCTAAGTAATTACGCAACCATCTACATCAAGGACGAGCTGGCCCGCGTGACGGGGTTGGCGACGTTACGTTTCTTGGCCCGCGCGACTACAGCATGCGCATCTGGCTGGACCCGGAAAAGCTGGCTTCGCGGAACATGACTGCCGGCGACGTGATCCGCGCCATTCGCGAGCAAAACGTCCAGGTTGCCGCCGGCCGGCTCGGTCAGCCGCCGGCCCCCTCCGGGCAGAACTTCCAGCTCACCCTCAACACCCTTGGCCGGCTGGAGAGTGAGGAACAGTTTCGCAACATCGTCGTCAAGACGGATGAAGGGAGCGTCCGCCACATACCTTCGCGATGTGGTCTCGGACGACCGGAGCGGCCAGAAAGGCGTAGAACTGGGCGCCAAGAACTATGACGTCAATAGCTACCTGGACGGCGACCCGGTCCATCACCCTGGCCGTCTTCCAGCTTCCCGGTTCCAACGCGGTCGAGACGGCCAAGGACATCAAGGCCAAGATGGAGGAGCTCAAGCAGGCAGTTTCCCCAAAGGGATCGACTATCGCTTCGTTTACGACACCACCGTTTTCATCGACGAATCGATCAACGAGCGTCTTCCACACCCTTTTTGAGGCGATCGTCCTCGTGTTCATCGTCGTGCTCGTCTTCCTGCAAAACTGGCGAGCCACCCTTATCCCCATGGTTGCAGTCCCGGTGTCGCTCATCGGCACGCTTTGCCATCATGGCGATGCTGGGGTTCTCGCTGAATAACCTGTCGCTGTTCGGACTGGTGCTGGCCATCGGCATCGTCGTGGACGACGCCATCGTGGTGGTGGAAAACGTGGAGCGGCATATGGCCATGGGCAATGCCGCCGCGCGACGCCGCCCGCAAGGCCATGACCGAAGTCACCGGGCCGGTCATTGCCATCGCCCTGGTGCTCTGCGCCGTGTTCGTGCCGACCGCGTTCATGGCCGGCATCAGCGGCCAATTCTACAAGCAGTTCGCACTGACCATCGCCGCCTCGACGGTCATCTCGGCGTTCAACTCCCTGACGCTGAGTCCCGCGTTGTGCGCATCCTGCTGCAACCACATGGTCACGACGAGCATGGCAAATCTCATCAAGAAGCCTTGCCGCGGCTGAGCATTGTTCTTCTGGGCGGTCTCGCCGCCATGTTCTTCGCTGACGCCCTATTTGGCCCGCAGTCTTCGGACTTCGTTGTTCACTGGACACGGGGAAACCACCGACGCCAACTCGGCAAAATTGTGGGCCTCCGCGCTGGGCTGTTCGTGGCCGGCGGACTGGCCGGTTGGTTCCTGGCCGGCCTGGTCAACGGCGGGCTGGGCGCGTTCTTCCGCGGCTTCAACCGGGCCTTCGAATGCGACCACCGCCGGCTATGGCAACATCGTCACGCTGTTCTTCGCGTTTGAGCGCGATCATCCTGTTTGTCTATGCCGGCCTCATCGGACTGACCGTCCTGGGGTTCCGAACCGTTCCCGTCGGATTCATCCCGGAGCAGGACAAGGGCTATCTGGTTGTCAACGCCCAGCTTCCCGATGGCGCCAGTCTGGAGCGCAGCGACGAAGTGATCAAGGCATGACCGAGCTAGCCCTCAAGACGGAAGGCGTGGGCCACACGATCAGCGTGCCGGGCTATTCGATCCTCACCGGCACCAACATTCCCAACGTCGGCGGCATGTTTGTCATCCTCGCCCCCTTCGAGGAGCGTGCCGGCCATCCTGAACTCACCGCGAACAAAGTCTCCGATCGATTGCGTAAACAATTTCGTGAGATACAGGAGGCTCAGACTGTCGTCTTTGGCGCTCCGCCGATCGATGGCCTGGGGAGCACCGGCGGCTTCAAGCTGCAAGTGGAGGACCGTTCCGGCAGCGGGATGGAGGCCCTGCAAGGCGCCGTGGCCAACGTCGCCGCCAAGGGCAACGCCCAGCCGGGGCTGGTCGGGCTCTTCAGCAGCTTCAGCGCCAACCAGCCGCAACTCTACGTGGACGTGGACCGGGTTAAGGCCAAGAAGCAAGGCGTGTCGCTGAACGATGTATTCGAGACCCTCCAGGTCTATCTGGGCTCGGCCTATGTCAACGACATCACGCTATTCAATCGCAATTGGCAGGTGAACGTTCAGGCCGATGCGCGCTATCGTCTGCACGCGGAGGATGTCGGTAGGCTCCGAGTTCGCAATGCCGCAGGAGACATGGTTCCCCTCGAGGCGATGATTACCGTCCGCGACGTTGCCGGCCCAGCTATCGTCAACCACTATAATTCCAAGCCGCGTGCCGAGATTTCCGGCAGCACGGCGCCGGGCGTCAGTTCCGGTCAGGCAATCGCGATGATGGAACAAATCTGCCGAAAGGAACTGCCCTCGGGCATGGGCTTCGAGTGGACCGAGCTGACTTATCAGCAGATCGAAGCGGGCAAGGACCTGCTGACCAAGCTGGTCTTCCCACTGGCTGTGGTGTTTGTCTTCCTGGTGCTGGCGGCTCAGTACGAGAGCTGGTCGTTGCCGATGGCGATCATCCTGATTGTGCCCATGTGCTTGCTCGCCGCCATCACGGGCATCTGGCTGATGGGCATGGACAACAACATCTTCACCCAGATCGGCCTGGTGGTGCTGGTCGGGCTGGCGAGCAAAAACGCCATTCTGATCGTGGAGTTCGCCAAGCAGTTGCAGGACGAAGGCAAGACTGCTTTCGAGGCGACGGTGGAGGCGTCCAAGCAGCGGCTGCGGCCGATCTTGATGACGAGTTTCGCCTTCATTCTCGGCGTGGTGCCGCTGGTGCTGGCCAAGGGGGCAGGTGCCGAAATGCGAGGGCGTTGGGAGTCGCGGTGTTCAGCGGCATGCTCGGCGTGACCCTGTTCGGCATCTTCTTCACGCCGGTGTTCTACCTGGTCATCCGCCGGTTCTCTGGGCGGAACGCCGCTGCCTCCAAGGTTGGGAGCGTTTTGGCCACCAGCACCGAAAACGGCTCGATTCTCGCCTCGAAGGCCGTCATCGCCGACGGTCACCACGAATCTCCGACCTAGATGAAGCGAAGGCGTCCAATGACCTGGCTACAACGCTATCGCATTCGGAACTATTTTCGGAATTCGATCTGGCTCCTTCCCGTGGCGGCCATGGTCGGGGCTGTGGTGCTCGTGTGGTTCCTCCATGGGTTCGAGGAGGCGATGGGATGGGAAGCCGACCTCCATCCTGACAACGTGCGCACTGTGCTGGGGACCCTGGCAGGCGCCATGTTTACCTTCATCGTTTTCGTTTGTTCTTCCCTCCTCCTGGTAGTGCAACTGGCCAGCGCTCAACTCACGCCCCGGATCATCGGCTTACTGTTTCGGGACGCGATTACCAAGGTTACCCTGGCGACTTTTGTTTTCACCTTCGCATTCACCATCGCGACCCTGATCCGCATCGAAAGTTCCGTCCCGCTGCTTACCGCGCGAATCGCGGCCTACAGTTCTGCGGCGTGCATTGGTTTGTTCCTTTTTCTCATCGACCACGTCGGCAAGATGCTGCGGCCGAGCGGCGCCTTGCACTCCGTGGCGTCGGAGCGCACCAGGTCATTAAAAGCGTCTACCCGCGACGTCTGAAGGATGCACGGACGACGGCGACTGAATCCGCTGATTTATCGAGAAACGACGCGAGCTCGATTCCGAGCGTCGGGGCCGGGGTTATCCTGGCATTTGACGTGAAAGGGCTCGTCGCTTTGGCGCACGGCATAGTTGCCTCGTTGAATTGGTTCCCCAAGTCGGCAGTTTTGTGGCGCCTGGCGACCCGCTTTTCCGGGTTCACAGCGGCAGCGGCGTTGCTTCGAACGAGTTGCTTCACTCCATCGCCCTTGGGGCGGAGCGGACCATGGAACAGGATCCTGCCTTTGCCTTTCGTGTCATAGTCGACATCGCGTCCAAGGGCCTATCCCCCGCAATCAATGACCCAACTACTGCCGTCCTCGCCCTCGACCAGATTCACCATTTGTTGCGGCACGTCGGCGGCCGGTGCCTCGATAACGAAAGAGTCCGGGACGCCTCAGGTGTTGTGCGCCTCGTCTATCGCACTCCCGACTGGGAGGATTTCGTCACCCTGGCAGTGACGGAAATTCGCCAATTCGGCGGTTCGAGCATTCAGGTCGCGCGGCGCCTGCGGGCCATGTTGGAAAACCTGATTCAGACTTTGCCCGAAGTGCGCGCTGCCGCTGCGCCGGGAACTGCAGATGTTGAGGAGATCGGCCGAACGGTTCTTCCAGGAACCGGAAGACCCCGCCCTGGCCGACGTCGGCGATTCCCAAGGCGTTGGCTGAACGCAGGAATCGTCTATTAAGCGACTTGAAATGGCGCCCGTAAACGAGGACTTCAAGACAGCTTGACTTGGTTTTTAGGGAGAAAGACATGCTGAAGAAGACTGCACCTTTGGCGATTACCAGCGCGGTCATCGCCCTCATGACTATGGGCTACCTTGCCGGCCAGGAACCAGCACGGAAACCTGCCGCGGGAAAAGCGGGAGAAGAAAACGCCGACACGGCGGACATCAAAAAGGCGGGGCAAGCGTTCCTCAAGGCGTACATGGACGGCGACGCCAAAGCGCTGGCCGCATCCTGGACCGAAAACGGCGAGTACTTTTCCGACGATGGCACACTCATCCGCGGACGGGCGGAAATCGAGAAATCCTACGCGGAACTGTTTGCCAAGAAGAATGGAAAAACCGAAGCCGAGATCGAGGTTGGATCGATCCGGTTCCCATCGAAGGACACCGCTATCGAGGAAGGCTATTTCAAGGCGCGCGTTCGGCAAAGGAGCGCCCGATCTCCACCAAATTCACCATTCTGCACGTTCGCGAGGGTGGCAAGTGGCTCATGGCTGTGGTGCGCGAGTGGCCCAGTGAAGGGATCACCATCCGCGATCTCGATTGGTTGATAGGGACCTGGGAAGCCAAGCGCGACGACTCCGAGGTTTTCACCACCTACGAGTGGTGGGGCGATAAGAGCTACATCCGCGTCAACATCTCGATCAAGAAAAAGGGCGAGACACGCGAAGGCTTCCAAATGATCGGGAAGGATCGTGCCACCGGGAAGATTCGCTCATGGACATTCGACCGCGATGGCGGCTTCGGCGAATCGACTTGGACCCGCGACGGCAAGAAGTGGATGCAAGAATCCGCAGGCGTTTTGGACGATGGCAGCGTCATGGCCGCGACCAACATTTTGACCCCAATAGACACCAATGCGTTCACCTTCCAGTCGGTGGAGCGCAGCATAGGGGGAGAGGACGTTGACGACATTCCTCCCGTTCGTGTGACCCGCGTGAAAGGGAAGTAGAAGCTGCGTCGTGAAACCACCAAGGGATCACACCGAGTTGAAATCATGAAGAAATTCTTGTACGTGGCATTGATTTTAGGCACGACCATGCTGCTCGCCGATTCCGAAAACGTCATCGGCGGACAAAAGCGCGGCGGTGGTGGTGGCGGAGGGGGCGGCGGCCGTGGGGGCGGCGGGATGGGTGGGGCAAGGCCCGCGGGCGGGGGCGGGGGTGGCGCAGTCAATCCATACGGTGGCGGAGGACGTCCCGCTGCGGCCGGACGCACCTCGAACCCAGTCGTCGGACCAGGCGGGGGCTCGGGTCAGGTCGGACGGGAAGCGGGTCTTATACCACCCACCGCGGCTCCACCGTCGACTACAAAGGCGCCGCTGCCGGCGGTACAACGGGAGGCGGCGTTCAAGGCGGCAAATACGTTGGCGGCGTTCAAGTCACCACGCCGGGGGGAAGAGAAGTCTCCAAAGTCGGCACGGGCGGCGCCGTTCAAGGGCCTGGCGGTAATACGGTCGGCGGCCGGTCCGGCGCCACCGTCGGTTCGGGGCCCAGGGTTCCATGGGAACGAAGTATCAAGGGGGCGTCGCAATCGGACCGCAAGGCGGAGTTGCGGGGAAGTCCCAGGTTGGCGCCGTGAGCGGGCCCGGCGGGACGGCCGTCGGCGGTAGCCGCGGCACTGTCGCCTCCGGGCCTTATGGGGCGGCGGCCGGCAGGGCCGGTTACGTGGCGGGGAAAGGGGGAACTTACTATCGCTCCGCGGCCGCAGTCCGCGGCCAGGGCGCTTATGTGCGACAGGGAGCTGCCGGCTATCCTTGCTTCCGCCCGGGCTGGTATGCCCAGTATCCCGGCGCCTGGTTCGCTGCCGGCTGGGTAGCCAATTCCGTTTGGAGAGGCGCGAGCTATGCGACATGCGCGAGCTACTGCGGCACCACGGAACAGCCTGCCTACTACGACTACGGCGAAAACGTCGTCTACCAGGACGATGGGGTCTATTTCGACGGCCAGAAAGCCTGCTCAACGGAACAGTACGCTCAGCAAGCGGACGCACTGGCTGACACCGGCCGCGACGCCAAAGTCTCCAAGGACGAAGAGTGGCTTCCACTCGGCGTTTTCGCGATGGTTCAGGGCGAGGAAACCAGGTCCAACCACATCTTCCAACTTGCGGTCAATAAGCAAGGCGTGATCCGCGGCAATTACTACGATGCTGTCACCGACAGCACGGCCCTCGTCTATGGTTCGGTAGACAAGGAAACGCAACGAGCAGCCTGGTCTGTGGGAGACCGTAAAACGCCCGTTTACGAGGCTGGAATTGCCAACCTGACGAAGAACGAAACAGCCTTGATGGTGCACTACGGCAAGGATCGTTCGGAGCAGTACACCCTAATTCGAATCGAGGATCCCGAAAAGAAGAACGACAGCTAAAGCGTTGATTGTGGATTGCATGGGATGCCTAGACGTGTACCGCAATCCGCTGTCGGAGTGCCCTATGAATGCCGAGCAGCTGAATCGATCAATCAACCTGTGTGCCTCGATCACGCTGTTCGAGATGATGGTTGCGATCGGGTTAGGCGTGACGCTCGCCGACCTGGTGCGCGTCGCCGCCAATTGGCGGCTCGTGACCAAGGCGGCCCTGGCGAGTTATGTGTGCGTGCCGCTGGCGGCCTTTGGGTTATTGATCCTCTTTCAAGCCGACCCAGTAGTGGCCGCCGGCTTTCTGATATGTGCAGTCTGTCCAGGAGCCCCGTACGGTCCGCCGTTTACCGGAATAGCAAAGGGAAACGTCGGCGTTTCGGTGGGCCTCATGGTAATTCTGGCGGGATCGTCCGCGCTGGTCGCGCCGCTGCTATTACAGTTTTTGCTTCCGCTCCTATTGCGGTTTCTGCCGGCCTTGCCTACGGAAAGTGCACCTCTGACGATCGATGGGGGCAAAATCGTGATAACGCTGCTGGTGGCGCAATTCTTACCGTTGTGTGCTGGTCTGGGAGTGCGTCAATGGCGGCCAGCTCTGGCTGCCCGCCTCCGGAGGCCCGCAAACTCAATCAGCACGCTGCTCAACTTAACGACATTGGGCCTGATTCTGTTCGCACAGTTCGGCATGCTTATCGCCGTCCCCATCCGCGGCTACTTTGGGATGCTTTTGCTGGTGCTGGCTGGCGTGGCCGCAGGTTGGCTGCTCGCCGGCAGCGACCAGCGCAACGCCCTGGTGATGGCGACTTCGGTCCGCAACGTCGGCGTCAGCCTGGTGATCGTCACCGCGACATTTGCCGGCACCCGCGCGGTGGCCGCCACCACTGCCTTCGCCTTGTTCCAAACCGTGTTGATGGCCCTAATTGCCATGGCCTGGGGTCGCCTCGTACATGCATCGGCGAATTCAATATCGGCCCAGACCATCAATGCAATGCATGTAGAGTGATTCAGTTCAAGAGAGAGGGGGATGATGTGATACACACAACGACTCCACCATTAATGTCGAAGGAAATGGCATCATGACAAGTCGGCGCAACGCAATATCGCGACGTGCGGCTCTCGCTGGAATCGGCGGCCTGGCCGTGGGCACGCAGGCGAGTCGAGTAGCCGACGCGAGGGCGGCGGCACACCAACACCAGCCCGCAGCGCGGCAGCCGGAACAACGGATTCCAATCAACGGCAAGGCAGGAGCCGGCCTGGAACCGTTCGACACAGCCATGTTGCGAATTATGGACCGCCACGGCATCCCGGGAGCTGCCCTAGCTATTGCCAAGGGTGGTAAATTGGTATTGGCCAAGGGATTTGGCTGGGCGAACGTCAGCACCGGTGCGCCGATCCAGCCCGACACTCTCTTTGGGCTCGCCAGTCTCTCCAAGCCGATCACCGCTGTCGCTACACTCAAGCTGGTCGAGGCGGGCCAGCTTAACCTGAATGCCCGGGTGTTCGACATCCTCGGGCACATCCAGCCGCCGCGCGGCGCCCGCGTGGACCCACGCCTCCGCACCATCACCGTTCAGCAGTGCCTGCACCACACTGGCGGGTGGGACCGAAAGGTCACCGGCGACGTGACCAATTGGGAGCCGCAGATTTGCCGAGCATTCCAGATCCGGCCACCCGTCTCGGTGACACAGTTCCTATCGTTCACCATGGGCGTGCCCCTAACGTTCAATCCCGGAACCGACGCACGCTATTCCAATATCGGTTACATCGTTCTCGGCGCCGTCATCGCCCGCGTCAGCGGCCAGCCCTATGATCGCTTCGTTGGCGAAAACATCATGAAGCCGATGGGCATTAGCAAGGCCCGAGTACACACTCTCGATGGCAAGTACATGGAAGGGGAGGCGCACCGCCACCTAGCCGGGACGCTGATCGCCCTTCCGCCAATGCAGTTGCCGATGGCTGACGCGTGCGGCGGCTGGAGTGGCTCCGCGATAGACATGGCCCGGTTCATGACCAATCTCGATGGGAGCAGGGGGCAGGCGGTCCTCGGAGAAAAGCTGCGGCAGGAGATGCTCGAACCGCCGGCAAGTCCCGTACCTACGCGGAAGAACGGCACGTGGTTCGGCTTGGGCTGGGACACGGTGCTCGTCAAGGGCAGGTTGTACAGCTGCTACAAGGACGGGAGCTTTCAGGGGATGCGCACTTACATGAAACACCTGCCCGAGGGTGTGAATTGGGCGCTACTCTATAACGCCAGCATGGAGTTCGACCCTCAGGACACCCAAATTGCTGCCGGCACCGTGCAAGAAGTCAGGAAACTTGTGGAGGAGTTCGACAAGTACCCCGACATCGACCTGTTTAATGAATTTTCGTGATCGGCCAGAAGCAGTGCCATGATGGAAAGGACGAATCAATATTATGACCGAGGCTAAGAATTCAATTGCCCCCACCGGAGTGCATCCGCGTGAGGTCCGCGTCGTTGCCCATACCATGATTTTCTACTGGTGGCCCGTTTGGGCGGTAGGCCTTCTGATGGCCGTCCTCAGTTGGTGGAGCGGCCACTACCTCGCCATCGTGCCGGCCGGCACTCAGGTCGTGGAAGGCATCAACGGCGGCAGCGAAGCCCTGGTGGTGCCCGCCGGCGCCCACCTGCCCAAGGACCCAACGACCGGGAAGCCGCGCGAGCCAAACCTCCGTGTGGCCCTCCGCTCCGGCTACGGAGTCGTATTTATCGTCGTGTTGCTTCTCGTCATCTTCATAACCAATGTGCCGATTCGCGGCCTATGGTCGGTTATCGTCGTCCTCGTAGTCTTGATGACGACGATTATCTTGGCTCTGGAGGGTTGGTGGGACGACATCCTCGATGCCCTGGCTCACTCGCACGTGTACATCAACGCCTTTGGTTACCTGGCTATCAGCGTGCCGCTCCTGGTCTTCTGGCTTGTGGTGCTCTTCTTCTTCGACCGTAGGAGGTACATGGTTTTCGCCCCAGGGCAGCTGCTGGTGTGCCAGGAGATCGGCAGCGGCGAAGTGACTTACGACACCATGGGCATGGTCGTCGCCAAGCGGCGTAGCGACTTATTCCGTCACTGGCTGCTCGGCTTCGGCTCCGGCGACTTGCTGGTGAAGACCGCCGGCGCCACTCTCAGCAATTCGAGATGCATAACGTTCTCAATGTCGGAAGCAAGCTCCAATTGATACAAGACATGCTCCAAACCCGCGAAGTGGTGAGCGGCCCCTGATCTCCGTGGCACGCCGTTCCGACCTGTAAGCCGTTGCGGCCGGTAGGCACACGAGAAAAGTCAAAAAGGACCTTTCTTCGACCCCGGTAGGGGTCACAGAAATTAGCCCCGGGTCGCCTAGACCCGGGGTAAGATGAATGTTCTGATTTCGACCCCGTAGGGCGTCGAAGCCAAACTTGCGACCCTACGGGTTCGGGGTAGGCCCGTTTCATGGACCTTTCCGGGGCGCACGCGCATCTGCGACCCGGCTCAGGACCATGAAGAGCAGCGCCGTTGATAAGCCCAGCATGAGGCTGCCGTTGACTGCTTCCAATGGTCCAAGCAGTGCGCACGCGCCGCGACATGACAATGTCACCGTAGCCCAGAGTTGTGAAATTGACCGCCGAGTGGTAGAACGCATCGTCGAAGTCCGCAAACTCTCCGCACAGCATGAACGCGCCAGCCCACAGGGCAATCTGGGCAAGCGCCGACACCAACATGGCCAGCAGCGCACAACCCAGGATAGCGGCGCCGGCCCAGAATGATGCCCGGGCTGCTGCACGGCTCGCCAGCGGGGGCAGAAAGCGGACCAACCCGGCGGCAGCCAGTGCCAACAGCGACAGGTTGGCCAGGGACAAGTGCCCGCAGTGAGAATCGCTGACCACATGCGGTCACCTCAATCGGCTGACAAGTGCTTGGGAAGCGATGGAACCCGCCGGGGCGCTGCTTATCTTATTGCGCTGCTTATCCCGCGAAAGCCCCCGGGGTGGCCGCGGGTGCATGATGTCGGCGGTCTGAGAAAGTACCTGATCCTTGCTGCGGGTCGGCTTGATATCCTTGAAGAGGCGGGAGTAGATCGACCGAGGGGCAATTGTCGTCGAAAATGGCCTCAACACCAGCGCTCACAACAAAATGTTTGAGAACTCGGCAAAGGCGCCTCCGCTGGTTGCTCGCAATCGGCCTCGCCCTGATCGCCGCTGCCGGCGCTTATGTCGAATTCAATTACCACCTTCCCGAAGGTTCTGGACCCGCCGGTCCGATTATTCCTGAGGAACTTTTTGCGAAAACATGGTCCACGCGTAAGGTCCTGCTGCTCGGCCTAGGTGACAGCGTGACGGCAGGGTTCGGAGCCCGCAGCGGCTATTCCTATTTTGATAGGCTGGCCAAAAACCCGCCGGACGAATGGTACGATATGCGAGGCCGCTCGCTCGTGGCTGTGCTTCCCAATCTTACCAGCCGAAACATGGCCGTGTCGGGCAGCAATTCTCTACAGCATCTCAAGCAAATCGAGGAGAAGCTGGAAAAACAGCCCGATGACGTATTCGGCCTGATCGTCATGACCAGCGGCGGGAACGACTTGATCCATTGGTACGGCCGGACACCGCCGCGAGAAGGGGCAATGTATGGGACTTCGCTGGCTCAGTCGGAGCCATGGATTGCGGCCTATGGGAGCCGTCTGGAGCAGATGTTTGCCTTGCTCCAGGCTCGATTTCCTGGCGGCTGCCGCATTTTCATTGCCGACATCTACGATCCGTCCGACGGCCGCGGCCATCCGGAGAGCGTCGGCTTACCGCCCTGGCCGGCGATGCTCGCGGTGCACGATGCTTACAACGCGATGCTGCGGCGGGTGGCAGCCGGGAATCCATGCGTCCGGGTCGTGCCGATGCACGCCGTCTTTCTCGGCCACGGACTTCACTGTCGCAAATTCTGGACGGCACATTTCCGTATGCAAGATCCCCACTACTGGTATTCGTCCAATCTAGAAGACCCCAACGAACGCGGATACGATGCTATACGACGAGTCTTTTTGAGCGAGATTGTTAAAGAGTCGGCGGCTATCCAACACGATTAGGCCCGAGACTAGTTGGTCCGCCATCGCCGGGCCGCTGAGCGGCGTTCGATTAGTCCGGTTGCAGTCAGGCGTGCCGGCGGAACGCCGATGAGCACCGCGGAGTTCCTCGATCGGCCGGCGGAGTTGCCAAGTATAATGTGACACATGGTCTTGCCGTGGCAGACGGACGGGGGAGAAGCGATGGCGATGTTCTCGAGCGGCTGGAAATACCGGGGCAACGTCAAAAAAGAGTGGATTCGCCTCCCTAAGGCTCGCGCACCAGCGCGGGGGCCGCGTCGCGGCCGAATCTGGAGCATCTCGAAGCGCGCCTCCTGCTCGCGACGGATATCTGGACGGGGGGCGACGGCACGGTGGTGCCTGCCCTGTGGAGCAATTCGGCTAACTGGGTGGATACTTCAGGTCATGCGACAATTCCCAGTGCTGGCGACGACCTGGTTTTTCCGGCCCAGGCGGCCACCATGATGAGCGCCGATGACTTCCCGGGCACGTTCGTCATCAATTCGATGACCATTCTGGGCGGCGTGTACCAGATTGGCGCACAGGGTGATGGGAACGTTACGGTCGGAACTCCGCTCCCGTCGACAAAGCGGATTGGGCTGGTTGCCGGCATCCATGCCCTGAATACCACGGGGTCCGAAACCCTGAGCGACATCACGCTTCTTGGAAATCAAGCCTTCGTCGCCGACAACCCCGGCGTCAGGTTCTCATTCTCGGACCTGAATCTCAACGGGTACACGGTTACGCTGGGCGGGGCCGCTGATTTCTCCATGGGGGACCCGGTATTCGGAACGGGAGGCATCACCAAAGCAGGCCCTGGTTTGCTTCAGGTCCATGGCAACAGCTTTGACCCTTCGATCTTCGACAGCATCGCCTTCACCGGCACGGTTACCGTAAACGCCGGCAACCTGGAAGTAGACATCAACATGGGGCTTGCTTCCGTGGTGGTGAACAGCGGCGGCACGCTGTCCGGTTACAGTTATGTGGGGCCCCTCACGGTGAACCAGGGCGGCACGGTGCATCCCGGACAATTCAGTGATGGGAACTACGATCCGACGGGCCTCGGCGTCAACGGCGTGGCCACGTTCAATGCAGGGGCCACCTTTGAAATCGATTTCGGCTTTACCGGCGGCCAGGGGTTGCTCACTGCCAATGGGGTTGTGCTCAACGACGCGACCCTCGATCCCCTGAGCAGGGGCCTTTCCCGTCCAGGCAGCTTTACCGTGATCAACAACGCCAGCGCCGTACCGACCGTCGGGACTTTCCAGGGCTTGCCGGAAGGCGGCGGCATCGCCCTTGCCGACCCGCCGGTGAATCCGGTCAGTTATGATCCGGCGCAAGTCAGTTACCAGGGCGGTAAAGGCGGCGACGTCGTGGTGACCTCGATACCGGCCGACCCGTTTCAGGTTGCCGGATTGTACAAGGACATCCTCGATCGTGCCCCCGACTCGACCGGGGCCAGCTATTGGCTCGGCCAGTTGAATGATTACCAGACCCCTCTCATCAAGGTGGTCAACGCCTTCCTCGCCACGCCGGAGCAATACGCCGATGAGGTCGACCAGTTGTACTCGACGTATCTCCATCGCAGCGCGGATCCGGTGGGGCTCGCTTTCTGGACGAATCTTTTAGCACAGGGAGTGGATACCCGACAGCTCGTCGTGGACTTTTTGCTGTCCGCCGAATACCAGGGGCTGCATGCCGACGACACGAGTTTCGTCCAGGCGTTGTACCAAGACGTCCTGGGCCGCGCGGCCAGCGCGAGTGAGGTCTGAAGTTGGCAACAGCAGCTCGCGGCGGGGACATTGGATCGGGGCGCCGTGGCGCGGGCATTTGTGACGTCCGGCGAAGCTTACCAGGATGCGGTCAACCAAGATTTCGAGCGATTCCTGGGCCGGGCGCCGGAAGCAGCGGCGGAACAGTATTTCGTGGCAGCTCTTCAGAATGACATGGAGACTCCGACCCAAATCGTAGTGGACATTCTGCTAACGCAAGAATACTACAATCGGCAGATCCTCCGAGCCAACTACTGACCACTGCGCCAATATTGCAAACATTGCCATCAGTTTCGGCTTCGCCTACCCGGCCCACGTGACGACGCGAAAGCCGGCGCCGGCCGGTGGACAGGAGGATGGAGGCAACCTAATGGGAGGGCTAATTAATGGATAAGAGACCTGTCCCGTTAGATTGCCATCATTCCCGATGTTACCGAGATGCCAAAGAGCTAATCGGGTGCGCAGAGCATACGCGGGTTTTCTTGTGGTGTCATTTCACCTTTGGTGCTGGAGTGGGCGTTTGGTCCGTTCAAGGCAAAAATCGAACGGCTTGTCAACTAGGTTCAAACGTGTGGAGACGCCATTAGCAAGCAGGCGTGGAAGGTCTCACTTCAACTTAGGCGGCGAGACGAATGCCCGGCTCGTGCTCTCGCACTGCGTGACCGTCATCTCGCCAGATTGAACCCAGACGCGGTAATGCACACGCAACGGGGTGGCTGGCGTCAAATCGTATTCGAAATAGTTGCCGAACCGACCATAGTCCCGCTCGCTGCCTCGCACTTCTTTCGGATTGCTCGGATTATCCATGTACAAAACCGTGTAGCGTTCGCCTCCGACGACGAAACTCATGGCATCCCAAGGCAGGTTCACCGGGCCTTTTTCGTCTTGGGATCCCAGTTTCGCGTCTCACCCTTCTTACCAACGCCGTCAGGTCGCACGTAATAGGTTTCCGCTTTGTTCTTGTTCACTTCCTGGCAGGCGCGGAAGTGGAAGCCGGCGTGTTGCGGGTCGCCATCGAGGTGGACCTTGGGCTTGTCGGAAGTCAGCACCGAAGCAAAGTCGATGAGCGTGCCGCCGGGAATGTTGTAGGCGATCAACTCACGTCGTTCTTCCGCAAACTTCTTGCCGTCTTTGCCGTGCCAGCCAATTTGCACCGCATGCTTGGCGAAAAGTGGCGTCGCGATTTTGCCCAGGTCCTTCTCGTGGGCCTGGAACTCACCGTTGTGCCCATGCCAGACGTCGGCTTGTTGATTGTCGTAGCTCACCTTGTTGAAACCGAAGAACAGCCCGCGATGGTGCGGATAGAGCTGCGTCTTGTCGGTCGTCAAGCCGGGACCGTTGGTGAGCAGCGTCTTGCCGGTTTTCGGGTCGAAGACGTGATGAAAAACCTTGAAGGTCATCTCGTGCTTGTCTTTAGTGGAGTTGTCGTGAGCAGCGTTCATGTAGCGGAGCACCAGCCGATCGGCGAAGAAAAGGTCCAGTGATTCGCCCGGTTTTTCTTCCCAGTGAAAAACCTGATCGCTGCCACCCACTGCCTGATCGCTGAGCGTCACCTGCAGCGACTGCCCCGCATCGAGTTTAGGCAGGTAGAAGATTCCTGAGCCTTGATCGCCGCCAGCGGCCAACCGCGTGCCGTCCCCCAGCACGGCACTCTTGACCGCGCTCGAGTTGGCCGCAAGCGGAGCGTGCAGAATCACGTTAGTGAGGTCGTATTTGCCGCCGGTCACCGTCACGGTTGACTGGGCCGCGACGGGGGAAACGATGGCCAGGGCCACTGTAAAAGAGAGTAAGGCGCGGTTCATGGGATGCTCGCGTTCAGTTTGAAAGATGGGGCAGAAGCCATTCTACAACCCCGAGCGGAACACTTTAACGAGAATCAGGCACTCTATCTGTTCTGGCTAACGGGGGCCGCGCGTTTCGCCCGCTGAGCTGACCATTGCGGTTGTTGTGTGCACCCAGTGGTGGCGACGGCGAACCTAGACTTTGTCCAGATCAGCGACAATAATCGCTATCGCAACAAGGTTTTGGAGCAAAAACCCCTGGCACGTTCCTAATGAATGAACGCATCCAACGGTCTTTGGGCAGAGCTGGGACATCCTCCCGCAAGAGAAAACATGACCCAGCAACCAACGCCATCTTCCGGCCCCTTGGGCAAGATCATTCTTTATCAGACGGAGGATGGATCGACACGGATTGAAGTACGGCTCGAAGGGGAGGCCGTCTGGCTGCCGCAAAAGGCGATGGCTGAGCTGTTTCAAAAGGACCTCCGGACGATTAGCGAGCATATTGGCAACATCTTTGACGAAGCTGAGTTGAGGCAAGAAGCAACTCTCCGGAAATTCCGGATAGTTCAAAGTGAAGGCCCGCGACAAGTCGAGCGCGAAGTGACCACTACAATCTCGACGTCATCATCTCCGTGGGCTACCGCGTTAAAGCCTCTTGCGGCACGCAGTTCCGCATCTGGGCCACGCAGCGTTCGCGAGTACCTCATCAAAGGCTTCACGATGGACGACGACCGGCTCACGCGAGCCGGCGGCGGAAACTACTTCGACGAACTGCTTGCCCGCATCCGTGACATTCGGTCTTCCGAAAGGGTGTTCTGGAAGAAAGTGCTCGACATCTACGCGACAAGCATTGATTACGATGCCACGGTGGAGGCATCGCAGCTGTTTTTTACGACCGTGCAGAACAAGATGCATTGGGCGGCTCACGGTCAGACGGCCGCCGTCTTGGGGTTGTGAGGATCGGCCGCGTCATTCCGGTCGGGACGAAAAGAACGAACCAGCCGTTTGATTTACCAGTCAGCTGCCGGCCCATGTTGTGCCTTTTTGCACGGAATCCCCAGGGTAATGTGCGCCACTCAACAGATAATCAGCCTCCTTCTGATGGACAACCGACCAAAATTAGTGTACTAATGAACATTTATGGCGAGCGAGACGGTTGGAAATCGAGTTGCGGAGCGAGAGAGGCAAGATTTTCTTTCCTCCAGGTCGCGGGACCCAATAGAGTAGCGATTTTCCCCGCCGGTAATCGACGCGGTGGACTCAGTCAAAGGGATTTGAACGTGAAGCGGCCCCAATCTGGTTCGAGCGGATTGACAGGATTCGACTTATTCTCAGGTGCCGGCGGCTTGACGCTTGGTTTGAAGGAGGCAGGCATAAGAACGCGCTTCGCCGTCGAGATTGAGCCCCATCGTATCCAGACGTTCGCCGGACACACCCCTGATGCGGACCTTCTCGCACTCGACATCCGAATGCTCGATCTCAGTTCCTATCAGCGAAGGGTGGACTTGGTCTACGGTGGCCCGCCATGCCAGCCTTTCTCTTCAGGCGGCCTCCGGAATGGAACGGGCGATCAACGAGACATGATCCCTTGGTTCATCAAAGCTGTTCGCGATATTGAACCTGTCGCCTTCCTTATGGAAAACGTTCCCGGGCTCACTGTCGGAGAAAGGTTAAGCTACCTCAACAAGGTGCTCGGTGAGTTTCGGTCCTTGGGCTTTTATGTCGAATGGAAAATAGTGAATGCGGCGGATTTCGGTGTACCACAAAAACGTCGTCGTCTGTTCATCGTGGGAATGCGCGATCGTCCCTTCAGGTTCCCGACGGAAACGCATGGCCCAAATCGCAGATATCCACATGTGGCAGTGCAAGATGTTCTTTCAACAGTTCAAATGGGCGAGCCGAATCCATCCAAGGTGGTCTACGCCAAGTATCCCGACCTTCGACCTAGCCCATTTGACGGACACCTTTTCAACGGCGGCGGCAGGCCCATAAATCGAGCCCAGCCAAGTCACACTATCCTCGCGGCTGCCGGCGGCAACAAAACACATTTCTTTGATGACTTGCGCCTCGTCCCCGATTACCATCGGCATCTTCGCGCGGGCGGTATCCCACGAATTGGACTATTAGCTGGTGCTCGCCGACTAACGGTCCTCGAATCGGCAGCTCTCCAGACTTTTCCGACCAACCTCGTTTTTCACGGTCCCCGCAGTGCTCAGTACCACCAAGTTGGCGATGCGGTGCCCCCGAAGCTCGCGTCAGCCCTAGGAAAGGCACTTGTGCGTCAGATTCTTGCAGAAGTTGAAGAACCCGAACGAACCCCTGAATCAGCAGGGCGCCGACCATGATTGTTGACGAACCCGTGCCGCCCCGCCGGAATGTCCTCATCGAACAGGCGGCCCGAAGAACAATTGAACGAATTGATCATTTCGTTGCCGGTGCTCAGTTGATCTTGCCGAATAATGTACACAGGCGAGCTTGTGACAGGTTGCTCGCCGAGCAGCGGGCCAGCATCAAAGTAGCTACAATGTTCTTCATGTTCTATTGGCTGGAGAATCCGGATTGGGATAGGAACAGCATCCCGACCGGCATTCGAGGCAAGCATGGCGACAAGTGGCTTTCGGAACAGCTTACGAATCGCAATATCACACTACATGATAATATTACCGCTTTCGCAGAAAATCTTGGATGGAAAGGCAATGTGAGGGGCTTTCGATTGAAGTCGGACCCTCGATTCAGTGGTTTTTTTGCCGACGTGAAGGACGCAAACCCGAAAGAGCGAGCGCGCATCGGCGATTACCTGGCTGAGAAGTTTGCAGCATCCAAAAGAGAAACAGTTCCGCTACCGCCTGTCGAAGCCGACGTGCTAACCTTTGCGCGAGCCAAACAGCTGTTCTACCTATTGCTCGACACGCCATCAGAAGGCTTTATTCAACAGTTCCTCATTGCCGGCTTACTGTTTGAATATCGAGGTCGACATGCAATCGAAGTTACTACTGCGCCATCCGCATGCCGCTGATCAGTCCGACGCGGCGGCGGGGGATATCGAAGAACGCCAAGAAGGTCGGCTCATTCGGGCATACGAGGTGACCGTGAGGCCCGATTGGCAGAACCGTCTGTCAGGATTCAAGGGCAAGATGGATGCGTTCGCTTTGGGCAAGTACATCATTATAGCGGCAGGCGTCAACGAACAGGAGCTGTGGGCTGCACCTGCAAAGATGGTTCTCGCAGTTGAGCCCTACGGTCGTGACATTGCCATCGTCGATATCCGTGATGTGGTTAATTTTTTGGCTGCCGAACTGACGCCAAAAGAGTTGCGGGATGCAGTGAACAAAGCGTTCGAATTCCTTTCGAGTCACAAGCTTTGCGGGCGGGATGATTTCAAACAAACGTACGCAAACGTGGTGAGCGACTGGTTGGACACCGCAGATGGAAAAGACACTCCGAGCTAAATTGAAGGGCGGAGTCTTCGACAACGTACCTGCTGGAAATTCCCGCCGCATGAAGGCGATTCGCTCGAAAAGCAACAAAAGCACCGAGCGTCGGTTCCGCGCAATGTTGGTCCAGGCGGGAATTCGTGGCTGGGTCCTCCATCCTAATGGGTTTCCGGGGAAGCCTGACTTTCTTTTTGATACTAGGCGGCTTGTCGTGTTTGTTGACGGATGCTACTGGCATGGTTGCCTGCGATGCGCTCACGCTCCAAAGGTCAACAGTTCGTACTGGAAGTCAAAAATCGCAGGCAACAAGAAACGCGACCGACGAAATACCTTGCAATTGGAACGGGATGGTTGCGCGTACTCCGGATTTGGGAGCACGAGCTATTGAACGGAAAAGAATGCATGGCCAAATTGGTGCGACTTCTGGGATAAGACACTAAAATCAAAGTGCGGCGCCAAATCATCGATTGTGGCCTTGAGCAAGCGAACGTTCGCATGATCGCCTCCTTCCCGGAATAATGAACGCTGGTTCTTCCGGTCCTCTTTTATGCCGCTTCACTCCGCGCCCAACAGACTACAAGCCCTCCGCCGACTTCTTGGCCTCACTCCTTCCCCGCTCCCGGCTCAAATGCCGGTGCCTTGAGTTCCTCCGCCAGCTTGTTGAGTTTGGTCAGTTCGATTCCAACCAGTGCCTTTACAACGCCGTCCAATCGTTGCAATTCCTTGGCGTGGTCGGCGTAGACGGCGCGAATGCCTTGCGGGGGTTGGCCGTCGCCATCCTTGACCCATTGGTACATGGGCGATAGTTGAGATAAGAGTTTGGCCCCGCCTTTGAACGCGAGAATGTCGTAGACCACCTTGGCTTTTGGATTGTGCAACTCTTCCTCGACGGCGTCCAGCTTTCGGGCCAGGTCCTGCATCGGCGGAAGAAGCTTCGCCATGGCCGGCTCCTTGGCGGCAAACTTGTAGCGCAGTGTCAATTGCTCGCGCACGCCTGCGCACTTGTTTGACGAGCTTGGCTATGTGCGTCAAGTTGTCACGCAGTTGCAAGGCGAACTCGAGCTGCGCCGCCAGCTCAGCCTCGGGAATGGTGACGCGCGGGTCGGGCAGAACCGTCAGAGTCGTTGTCAGCGTTTTGCCGGCGTTGGTGAGCTTCAGCGTGTAAACTCCGGCGCAGGCGAGTGGTCCGGTTTCGGGAATTCCGTCGTCGACTTTGGCGCCGGGAATGGTCTCAGCTCCCTCGTAACAAAGGTCCCAGGCAAAGCGATTGACGCCGATCTTGGCGGGCAAGTCGGGTTTCTTCGGCCGTTCGTCCGCTGCGTCCGGATCGCCTTCCGGCGGCTCAGAATCATCCGCAACAGGAGCATGCAAGGGCCCGTCTTTCTCCTTCTTTTCGTCCTTATCCTCTTTCTTGCTTTTGAAGGACTCCACCAGGCGATTCTTGGCATCAAAAATTTCTAACTTGAGCTGCTCCTTGGGCTGTTCCTTCAAGTAATAGTGCACCAGCGTGCGCCGGCTGGGGATTGTGACCTTCGGTGTACTCATGAAACGGCCTCGCCAATCGATAACGTACTGCAGGCTTCGGTGTGAACAGATGCGTGGGGCTCGATTTCATTTCGGCCTTCCACGCTCTCAGTGGCGTGAGATCGTCGAGAATCCAGATCGAGCGACCGTGTGTACCCACGACCAGATCGTCGTCCTTAACGAGCAGATCGTGGACCGGTACCGTGGGCAGATTCAGGCGCAACTGTTGCCATGTCTGGCCGCCGTCGCTCGAGAAGCTGACGCCTTTGTCGGTGCCGACATAAAGCGTTCCCTTCTTTTTCGGATCCTCCCTGACTGCGTGCAAGTAGACGTTTTGCGGCAAGCCGCCACTCAGCTTCTTCCAGGTCAGGCCTAAGTCGGTGGTCTGGAATAGATAAGGCTTCAGGTCAGCCAGGCGATGGGCATCGACGACTACGTAAGCCGTTTTCTCGTCAAATGGCGAACAGGCGATGGCGGCTACCGTTCCCCATTCGGGGATTTCCGGGATGTGTGATGTCACATTAGTCCAGCTCTTGCCGTCATTATCCGAAACGTGAACAAGTCCATCGTCCGAGCCGGCCCAAAGAATTCCCTTGCGGCGCGGCGATTCGTCGATGGCGAAAATGGTGCCATAGACTTCCACACCAGTGTTATCGCCAGTGATCGGGCCGCCCGACCATTTCTGTTTGGTCCGATCGTTCCGGGTCAGATCCTTGCTGATCGGCTGCCAGGTTTTGCCCTGGTCGCTGGAACGGAATAATACATTGGCGGCATGCAATATCTCATGAGGTTCGTGCGACGAGATGAGGATAGGAGCCGTCCACTGAAAGCGATAGCGGAACTCTTCTGGCCGTGGCCTGAGGTGTTGAATGGGTAAATGCTCATATTGCGTGCTTGCCGCGTGCGGCGATCGTAGCGGGTAATCAAGCCGCCGTAGTCGCCCGCATAAATGATGTTCGGATCGGCCGGATCGTGAGCCGTGAACCCGGCTTCGCCGCCGCCGATATCGAGCCAATCGCCCAGGCCGATACCGCCGGAAGCCAGGTTATTGCTCGGACCGTAAGCCGAGCCCAGGTCTTGCATGCAGCCGCTCACGTAATAGGGGATGCGGCTATCAACGGCGATGTGATAGAACTGTGAGATGGGTAACGGTGGCGCAGTCCAACTCGAACCGCCGTCAGCACTGAGATCGACGCCGCCGTCGTTGCTGCCGATCAGCCGGCGTGGGTTTTTGGGATCGATCCACATGTCGTGATTGTCGCCATGATGCATCCCTTTGACGCGCTCGAAGTGCTTGCCGCCGTCGATGGAGCGCAGCATGTTCACTTGCGGGCACCAGACCACGTCCGGGTTCACCGGGTCGACGGTGAGTGTGGAATAGTACCAGGCGCGCTGACGAAGATAGCGCTGCGTCATTGACGAGCGACCAAGAATCGCCGCCATCGTTGGAACGGAATAGCCCGCCTTTGTCAGCCTCGATCAGGGCGTAAACGCGGCGGCCGTCCGAAGGTGCTACGGCTACGCCAACCTTGCCCCACTCGCCTTCCGGCAGCCCTTTTCCCGGAATCTTTTCGGGTGGCCGGTCATCGTGTTTGCGGTCGAGGAGCTGAACCCAGGTGTCGCCGCCGTCGCGGGACATGAAGAGCCCGCTCTTGGGCCTGCCGCTGATGAGCTCCCAGGGCCGGCGCCGGGCTTGCCAGAAACCGGCGAAGACAATGCGCGGATTCGATGGATCGAGGGCAACGTCGCTGGCCCCGCAATCGTCGCCGCGCGTCAGCACTTGTTTCCAGGTGACGCCGCCATCCGTGGTGCGGTAGACGCCGCGTTCCGCGTTGGCGCTGAAGGCGCGCCCCAGCACGGCCGCGAACGCGACATCGGCGTTCTTGGGATGGACTACCATCGTCCCGATCTGACCGGCTTGCTTCCAAACGTGTTTCCAGGTTTTCCCAGCGTCGGTGCTTTTGAAAATGCCTTCGCCGCCAACGACGTTGCCGCGGATATTGGCTTCACCGGTGCCGACGTACACTACGTTGGGGTCGCTTGGGGCCACGGCGATCGAGCCGATGGTGGACGTCGATTGTTCGTCGAAAATCGGCTGCCAGCGTATGCCGCCATCGCTCGATTTCCAGACACCGCCCGAGGCCGTTGCCGCGTAATAGACGAGCGGATCACCCGGCACGCCGCAGGCTCGACAGACGCGACCGCCCGCCGCCGGTCCGACCAATCGGTATTTCAGGTGCTTGAATTCCGCGGGCCCGCCTTGCGGTTCCGAGGCCGCCAGCTTGCACGATTCGCCGGCAAGAACACAGACAGCAGCGAAAACGAGAATCCGAAGGCTTGTTTTGTTCTGAAATCCGGTCATTAGGCTTCGCAGCCTCTCAGAGGTCGAGTGCATTGATTCTGTCCCTGGATGTAGCCGGCATCGGCGACCGGCAGGATCCGCAATTCAGGTAGAGAAAAAAGTTATTGGCAATTATTGCCAATTTGGATACGCTGTCAAGGAAAGGAGGCAATCGTGCCAACTCGCAATATCAATTTGACCGAACATTTTGATCGCTTTGTCGAACGCCAGGTTTCTTCGGGACGCTACAGCAACGCAAGCGAAATTGTCCGGGACGCTTTGCGTCTTTTGGAAGAAAAGGAGCAAGAACGGGAAGCAAAACTAAAAGCCCTTCGACAGGCCGCCAAAGAGGGACTCGACGCCCTTGATCGAGGCAAGGGCATCGTCCTGAACGGCAAGAAGGCGATTAGCCGGTTTATTTCGGAAATCGAAGCCGAGTTCAGCGCGAAAGCGGCTCAGAACGGTGGTTGAGTCCAGCAGGCTATCTCTTCTCCCGTTTCCACACGCTCAACGTCCAATTGCTCCCGGCGGGCGACTTGAAATCCGTGGGCCTATCCTGCCCGGGTGAAGCAAAGCAGAATTTGACGGTGTCGCCCTCCGACTCGTAAATCCCGAGTTGGGTCTTACCCTTGCTTGGCCCTCCGGTCATGGTGTAATCGATCGTCTTGGGTTTCTTGGACGGGTCAACGGTATACTTGGCCTTCATGAACAGTTGACCGTTGATGGTGACGCTGGTTTCGCCATCCTTGGCCACGCGTTTGGCGTTGGCCGTCATTTGACTTGGCATGGCCTGGCCATTGATCTCGCCCGAAACCATCGACCAATGGCCTTCTAACTGCGCTTGCGCCTTTTTGGTATCCTTAGCCTTGTCGTCGCCGGGCACTGCCTCCGCCGATCGACGCTGAAGCGTTTCCAGCGCATAGCCGCCGCCGACCTTCGAAACGAATTCGCGTGGCCGGGACTTGCTGCTCACGTCGAGGCACAGTTTCCATCGGTCGCCCCTCAATTCATAGATTCCCAGCGAGGTGTTGCCCTTTTCAGGCCCATCGGTAAAAATCAAGTCGATCGTTCGCGGGTTCTTGGTGATGTCGAGGCTGTAGGTGCCTTTGTAGGTGGTTCCGCCGGTGACTGTGGTGAATTTATCACCCTTGATTGTGATGGAGCTGGTCTTGAGAGTCGCCTCTGGAATCTCCTGTCCTCCCATTTCAAGCGAAGCAAAATCCCAGGTACCCTGCAGCTTCTTGCTTTCCTCGACCAAAATTTGAGAATTCGTTAGCGGAACGCCGACTTTGGGAGAGGTTGCTCTTTCGGCAGACTGCTTTTCTCCAACCCTTGGATAGGCAAACCCAATGGCGGCGACGCCTACCATAGCAACGGCCAGCGCCGAGACGGAAGCTACTTTCAATTTGGTGAGAATCATGTTGTGCAATACCCCGCGCATCAGAGAATTTACCTCCGCCGAAGCGGATGCATCTGCCCTGCTGCCATGAAGTTCACGCCCCGAATTATCTGCCACTCGCCAAGTACTGCCCGGAGCCCACCGAATGGCTTCAATTTTTCCCCAATTCTACCTTACGAGTCCAGTTCGACTAAATCGTAAATCTGCGGCTGCTTAGTTCAATCAACCGTGCCTGAATAGTGGGGGATAGAAAATAATCATCTTCGATCGTGAAATTGACTCGAGCTTCTGGAGGTCTTATGTATTCTTGGTCTCGGGCATTGATCCTGGGCATCTTACTGGCCTATGTTCCCCTTTGCTCAGCCGAGGAGAAGGCGATCAGGCCCGACCTTGGCAAAATCAACGACGGCAAAACTTGGAGTGTAGTTAACGCCGACGCCAACCCAGCCGTGGTGGATGGCAAGAGTTTGGTCCGCCTCTATCCCAAGGGCGGCAACACCAAAGGAAGCAACGTCGGCATGGCGTTGGTCGACGGCTTGGAATTCGCCGAAGGAACGCTGGAGGTCGACCTGAAGGGCAACGGCGAGAAACAGGCAAGCTTCTTGGGGGTCGCATTCGGGGTCGCCGACGGAAAAACTTTTGAGGCGGTTTATTTCCGACCCTTCAACTTTCGAACCAACGATCCGACGTATCAAGCACGCGCGGTGCAGTACGTCGCTTGGCCCGAAAACACCTGGGAGAAACTCCGCATGCGGACACCGGGAGTTTACGAGTCGGCGGTCAACCCCATACCCGACCCAACGGATTGGTTTCATGCCCGCATTGAAGTGGGCAAGAAAAAAGTGAGCGTGTTCGTCAATGGTGCGAAGAAGCCGTGCTTAGTTGTGAACCGCCTCGGCAGTATCGAGAAAGGGAAAGTCGGCCTCTGGGTGGATAGCCGGGAAAGCAAGTTCCGCAACCTGAAGATCACACGCGCGAAGGCTGCGGGGAACGCGGATTAGGCCATAGTTCGTTTTGGCAGATGGCTGGGCAATCTGGGCATCTAATGGGCTGGGCTCGAATCCCATCTTGTCCGCCTTTCAGGCATCTTCCAGCCCGAGCAGAGCCTCTACCCCGGCGGCCAAGTCATGGGCCGCCCCCCTAGCAGGTGCATGTGCAGGTGGGGCACCGTTTGGCCGCCGTTCTCTTTGCAGTTGACGACCAGGCGGTAGCCGGCTTGCAAGCCATTCTGTTCGGCCAATCGGGCGGCAACCAAGTGCATGTGGCCGAGCAGTTCTTTGTGCTTCGCGCCGAGATCGGCGTGCGTGCGGATTTCTTCCTTGGGGATCAAGAGAATGTGCACCGGCGCCTGGGGATTGACGTCGCTGAACGCCAGGCAGAGATCGTCTTCGTAAAGGATCTTCGCGGGGATCTCGCGATTTATGATTTTCTTGAAGATATTGTCGCTTAACATGAAATGGCTCGCGTCAGAAAGAGAATCGAGTGCACCCCGCCGCGTGTTCGTAAGATAGCAGGCGTCGCCGGCACAAAGCAACGCCCTGGTCTGTGGAGCTATGGAATGGCCTGGATCATTGGCATTGACGAAGCCGGCTACGGCCCCAACCTGGGGCCGCTGGTCATGTCTGCAGTCGCCTATCGCGTGCCGCACGACGTTGCCTCAGCCAATTTGTGGCACGTATTGGCCGAAGCCGCATGCCAGGATGCCGCCGAAGACAATAAAATCTGGGTCAACGATTCAAAAGAACTCTATTCGACCAGCAAGGGCATTGCCGACCTGGAGGCGCAATGTTTTGGCCGTGTTCGCGGCCGATCGCTTGCATCAGCCGCTCTCGCTATTCGAATGGCTCGCCGAGTTAGCGCCAATAGCGAGCGAAGACCATGGGAGCCTGCCCTGGTACGGCGCGGATCGACAACTCCCAATCGAAGTTACCCTGGAATCATTGCACGAGCCCGCGGCGCGGTTCCAAACCGTCTGCGAGGCAAACGGCATCGGGCTGGTGGCCGTCTATTCTCGTGTCGTCGAGCCAGCTTCGTTCAACCGGGCGGTCGATCATTGGGGTTCGAAGGGCGGAGCGTTGGCGGAAGCTGTGCAGTCGCTCATCGGCGCTCTCTTGCCGCGCCTGGAACCCGACGAGCCCGTCTATTTTGTGATCGACAAACATGGTGGCCGGAATACCTACGCCGCCCTCTTGCAGCATTGCTTCGCCGATGGACTCGTCTTCGTGCGCCGCGAAAGCATGGCTTGCAGCCAATACGACATTCAAGGCTATGCTGGGCCGATTAGCCTGCGCTTTCAGCCGAGAGCGGACAGCGAGCACTTCTGCGTCGCGTTAGCCTCGATGCTCAGCAAATATCTCCGCGAAATGCTGATGGGCGAATTTAATCGTTTCTGGCTGGAGCGCTTGCCGGGCCTGCAGCCCACCGCAGGCTATCCCATGGACGCTTCGCGTTTTTACGACGCCATTCGACCCATGGTCGAACAGCTGGGCATCGCCCATGAAGTGGTTTGGCGGAAAAGATAGTTTAGCCGCGACGCGGAGCGATTATCAGGCGCTGCGCGTTGCGGCTAATCACTCATTGATTTGATTAGGCCACAATCTCAACCTTGCTCTGTTCGTCCAAAGTGATGCTGCTCAGTTCGCCGTTATCTTTGGTGAAGTGGACGGTGACGACTACGATTCGGTCCTCGGGAACGCGATCGGTGGCGAGGCCGGTGGCCAGGTAGCTGACATTTCGGAAAGCGCCCGTAATGATCGTCGGCCACTCCCGATCACCGACGCGCACGATTTGTGTCAGGCGGATTCTTTGCCCGGGCTTCAGGCCTGTGAGCAACTCGGATAATTCAGGGCTGACGGGCCGTGTGGACGACGGCAAAGAGGGGTAAGACGTGGTCACTGGTCTCCTCCTTTATTGAGTTTGCCGCGAACCAAGGCGATTCGGCCCGTCCGCGCCAGTTCTCGAATGCCGAAGGGCCGCATCAGCTCGATGAAGGTCTCGATTTTACTCTCCGTTCCGGAGATTTCGATCATGAGCGAATTGGCGCTGATGTCCACCACGCGGCCCCGGAACATTTCCACCAATAGGGCGATCTCGGTCCGTTGGTTCGAAGGCGCAGACACCGTGATCAGCATCAAGTCGCGTTCGACGAAATCCTCGCTGCTGATGTCCTGAACGGCGACGACCGTAACGACCTTGTCAAGCTGCTTGCGGACTTGCTCCAGCACGGCATCGTCGCCGCGAACGACAAACGTAATTCGCGAAAGGTCGGCGCTTTCGGTTTCGCCCACGGCTAGGCTATCGATGTTGAAGCCGCGCGAAGCCATCATGCCTGAGATCTGGGCAAGGACGCCTGGTGTGTTTTGCACAAGGGCCGACAAGACATGCCGCATGCTGCGTTTCCTTAAGAGTCCCGAAAAGGTATCGACGTTGATCTTAGAAACCAGGCCGTTATCCTTCAATCAAGCCGGCACAATGTGGCAGCCGGTCATGGTTTTCTTCGAGCACGAACGCTCATGGCCGATCCACGCTTAGACAAGCTGGCCAGCCTGTTGGTTCGCTACAGCACTCGCGTTCAACCAGGGGAAGTGGTGGCGCTCGTCGGCCGCCCTGGCCGAGCCCCTGCTTTTGGCCGCTTATCGCGAAGTTCTGCTGGCCGGCGGGCATCCCGTCGTCCACATGGAGCCGGAAGCCGACGCGGAACTTTTGCTGAAGCATGGCAATCAGGAGCAGCTTTCCTTACCCAATCCATTCGAAGCGTGGCTGGTCGAAAACTGCGCTGTCAGCATTTATTTCCTGGCCCCGGTCAACACGCGAGCCTTGACGCAGATCGACCCTGGCCGGCAAGTCCTTCTCGAAACGGGCCGGCGGCGGCTTATGGATACATTCCTGCGCAGGGCAGCCAAAGGTGATCTGCGCTGGGCCGTTGCTCAAATGCCTTGTCTGGCCGCGGCTCAGGAGGCGGACTTGAGTTTATCCGAGTATGAAGATTTCGTTTATCGGAGTTGCCTGCTCGATTTGCCGGACCCAATCGGCGCTTGGTATGCACTGGGAGAACGACAACAACGCGCCATCGATTATCTGCAAGGCGTCGCGGAATTGCGTTTTCGCACAGCGGGGGGCACGGATCTCAAAGTCAGCGTCGCAGGCCGAACTTGGATGAACAGCGACGGACGAGAAAATCTACCTGATGGCGAAGTATTCACCGGCCCCCGGGAAGATATTACCGAAGGCGTAGTCTATTTTATCAGCGCTACGCTGCACAAAGGCCGAGAAATCGCGGGAATACGGTTGGGCTTTCGCGAAGGGCGCGTGACGGAAGCCAGTGCCGCCAGAGGCGAGGAATACTTGCTCGGCTTGCTCGATCAAGATTCGGGCTCGCGTGTTCTTGGCGAAGTCGCTCTGGGCTGCAACTATGCCATCACGCGGCCGACGCGCAATGCCCTTTTCGACGAAAAGATTGGCGGCACGTTTCACGTGGCTCTTGGCGCCTCCTACCCGGCCACGGGCGGCCGGAATTCATCCTCTCTCCATTGGGACTTGGTCTGCGACTTGCGCGAAGGCGGCACAATTGAAGCGGACGGGGCCGTGATTAGCCGGAATGGCCGATTCGTCGAGGCGGGGTGGCCGCAGCCGGGCGGTTAAGCAGATGCCGTCTTGTTTGGCCGAAAAGCAGTTTTTGAAAGTGCGCTTTTCACGACCTTTTGCAAAATGAAGCGAATCCTGTGATGCCTCCACCGTGCCTGGTCACGCACGAAACGCCCCGAATGGGGCGTCGGAATGTAGCCACGGGTGGAGCGGCGCGGCGGCGAAGCCGACTGCCGCGGAACCCGTGGACAGTAATCCCGTCTTTTTTCTTGCCCCGGCAGGGGCAATGGAGACATGGCTGCTCACGGGATAAACTGACTCGCTGACGAGTTGGCGTTGCCGCCGCCCCTTTCGGGGCGGAACCATGTGCCTATGCTCCACGGGTTCCACTTCGTTTCACCCGTGGCTACATTCCGCGGCCCCTACCGGGGCCAAATACACTCCACGGAACTGAACCGCGCAAAAAGAGCAAATTCAAAACTCGTCCCTCCGGCTCAAATGACCCCCAACTCCTTCCCCACCGCCGTGAAGGCGTCAGCAGCCTGTTTAATCTGTTCCGTCGTGTGGGCCGCGGATACCTGAATGCGGATGCGGGCATGGCCCAAAGGCACCACCGGATAACTGAAACCGATGACGTAAATGCCCCGCTCGAGCAGCTTCTCGGCCATTTTGCTGGCCAAAGTGGCATCACCTAGCATGACGGGCAGAATCGGACTCATCCCCGGCTTGAGTTTGAAGCCAGCTCCTTCGAGAGCCGTCCGAAGCTGGCGGGCATTCTGAGTCAGCTTTTCTCGTAAGGTGCTTTGCGTCTGCACAAGTTCCACAGCTTTCAGTGCAGCACAAGCTATCATGGGCGGCACGGAATTGGAAAAGAGATAAGGCCGCGAACGCTGCCGCAAGAAATCGACGACCTCGGCTTTGGCGCAGGTGAAACCGCCGGCCGCTCCACCTAACGCCTTGCCCAGTGTGCTGGTGATGATGTCGATGCGGCCTAAAACGCCCTGAACTTCCGGCGTGCCGCGACCGTTGGCGCCGAGGTGGCCGGTGGCATGGCTATCGTCGACCATGACCAGTGCATCGTATCGGTCGGCTAATTCGCAAATGGCTGGCAGGGGGGCCATATCTCCATCCATCGAGAAGACGCCATCGGTGGCGATCAGGCGATAGCGACTCGACTTGGCCTCTTGAAGTCCCTTCTCCAGTTCGGCCATGTCGGCGTGGCGATAGCGAAACCGCTTGGCTTTGCAGAGGCGAATGCCGTCGATAATGCTGGCGTGGTTCAGCTCATCCGTAAGAATGGTGTCTTGTTCGTCCAACAAGGTTTCGAAAAGGCCGCCGTTGGCGTCGAAGCACGACGTGTAAAGAATGGCGTCGTCCTTCTCAAGGAAACGAGCCAAGGCCCCTTCGAGCTGCTTGTGTAAATCTTGGGTGCCACAGATGAAGCGAACCGAAGAAAGGCCGTAGCCGTACTTCTTCAATCCCTCGGCCGCGGCTTCGACGATGGCCGGATGATTCGCTAGGCCCAAGTAATTGTTGGCGCAGAAATTGATGACCTCCGCGCCGCCGACGCGAATGGCGGAGCCCTGCTTGCCTTGAAGCTGTCTTTCGCGTTTGTAAAGTCCTTTGGTCTTCAGCTCAGCTAGCGTCGTTTGCAAGGCAGTGATCAATGCACTTTGGCTCATGATGTTTTAATTCTCCACGGTTGGCCGCGACGCGGAGCGGAGCGTTAGAGGCCGCCAGCGCTCCGCTCCGCGTCGCGGCTAACCGAAATTGCTTCTGACGCCTGTGCCAGCAGTTCAGCTTTCCGGTGGCGGCGGGCCATGAAGTATTCGAAAACCATGGGCAGCACCGAAATCACCAGGATCGCCACGATGATGATATGGAATCGTTCCTTGACGATGGGCGAACTTCCCAGCCAATAACCTGCGAGCAAGAAGGCGGTTACCCATGCAGTGCCGCCAAAGAGGTTGTAGATGAAGAATTTGGGATACCTCATTTCGCCAATCCCGGCAACGAAAGGGGCAAAGGTGGCCGCACGATGGGCACGAAACGGGCCAGGACAATCATTTTGCTGCCATATTTGTCGTAGAAGCGTTGCGTGCGGTGCATGTGCTCCGGGTTGAAGAAGCGGCTCTTTTCGTATTTGAAAACCTTCGGACCCAGGTAGTGGCCGATAGCGTAATTGGCCGCATCACCCAGCACGGCAGCGAACGAGAGCAAAAGAATCAAGACGAGGATGTTCAAAACCGAGCCGTCGGTGCTGGCTAAAGCGCCGACCGCGAAGAGCAACGAATCGCCAGGCAATATCGGCGTCACTACCAGGCCGGTCTCGCAAAAAATGACGAGCCAAAGAATGGCATAGAGCCAGAAGCCGAAATAGGCGGCCCAACTATTCAGGTGCGTGTCCAGGTGCAAGAAGGCATCCACTGCCCAATTAAGCGTCTCCACGACAAATTCTCCCCGAGGCAAAATCTTCTTGTCAGTGTTTTTTCCCGAGCTTCCAGCTGCCGTGCATCAGACAGAGGAACCAGCCGAGACCGACCCAGAACAAACCCCAGTCGGTACCAAAGATTGCCAACGCCAGCGCCAGGCCGAAGAAGGCTGCACCCCAAATATAGAGCACGCCCCAGATCGAAGCGCCCAAGGTAATGAACGCCATGCCGCTCAGCACCGCCAACATGGGCGGCAGCAAGTGATGCAAACCCAGGAACCAGGAGATCGCCCAAACGGTCAAGAACCCGCCGTAATAACCGGGTACCAGAGCAAAGATTTGCCGCTCGCCCGCTTCGAATGCCGCCGTGCCTGTGGGTCGCCTGCGCCACAGCAGCATGAACATAACCAAGACCTGCGCGAACTTGATAGACAACACAGGCAAAGCAACGTGTTTGCTCGGGCTCCAAACCAGCCAAAGATTTGCCAGCGTACTGCCGGCCAAAATGGTCGTTGCCTGAAGAAGCAGAAACGTGCTCCAGTCGTGCTGAACGATCATCTTGTGGCGGCGATTGAGAGAATTCTGCGCCCAGGTGATCCAGGTGCGCGGCTTGGCTTCGGTGGCTTCGCCGCGCAAGAACGCGCGCATGTCGGCAGCCAGCGCGGCCGCAGAGGCATAGCGATCTTCCGGGCGCTTCGCCATGGACTTGAGACAGACGGCTTCCAGATCGACCGGCACCTTGGGATTGAGCTGGCGCGGCGCGGGCGGCGTCTCTTCGACAATTTGCGTCGGCAGTGAGTGGGCAGGTCCCTCGAAGGGGAGTCGGCCGGTGAGCAATTCGTAGAGAATGACCCCCAAGCTGTAGACGTCGCTACGCGCGTCTGCCTCGTGACTGCGGCCCGCCGCTTGTTCGGGGGCCATATAGGCCAAGGTTCCCAGAATCCGGCCGTCCGAGGTGGGCGTGGCTTCCTCGAACTCGGCATAGAGCCTGGCCAGGCCAAAATCCAAAATGTGCGGCAGACCTTGGCTGTCCATGAGTATATTGCCGGGCTTCAAATCGCGATGGTACACGCCTTGAGCGTGAGCATGATCGATCGCCTCGGCGATGCGAGCTACCAAATCGGCCGCTTCGTGCGGCTGAGGTTGGCGCGTGCTTTGCCAATGACGGAGGTCCACGCCTTCGACGAATTCGGTAACTAGATAATGGGGCGGGCCTTCGCGGCTATAGTCATAAAGCTGGATGATCCCGGCGTGCCGCAACCGGGCAGTGGCGCAAGCCTCGCGCTGAAACCGCTCGAGTATGCCGGTCTGACCCAGGCGTCCCGGGTGGAGAACTTTGAGCGCGACCCGCCGATGAAGATCTGGATCAAACGCGAGATAGACGACACCGAACGAGCCCGAACCCAAGGCGCGCTCGATCCGGTAGGGACCAATTTGGGTTAGCGCGGCGTTGGCTTGCGGCGGGCTCTCTTGCTGATTCATTTCCTGAACTGCGAATTCATGTGCTGGGCCAAAGGCTTGCAGGGCAGCTGCCAACTCGGGATGGTGCGCGAGCAATTCGTCGCGGTCTTGCAAACGGCCGGCAAGGTGCGCTTCGATAGCTCGATCGAGCGCCAAGGCAAGCACCGAATTGAAGCCTTTGTCAAGGTCCGACAGTGTGGAGGATGGTGGCTCCATCCCTTTGCTTATCGCTGAGAACGGCGGGCTTTGCAAGCCCCGGAGTCTGTACGTCCCTGCGCAAGAGAATCACCACCATGGTAGCGACCAGAATAAAGATGGCCCAAAGATAGGCGCCATAAACCTCGGCCATTTTGGCGTCCAGATGGGCAAATAACGAAGTGCTGGTCGATGCCATCAACATCAAGGCAATCGCCAGCAGCGCGATCAGCACGCCCTGCAACACTCTGCTGGGACGACAAACCGCCAAGTAATAAGAAAGTACGGCAAAAGGCGCCAACAAAGTTACGCAATGGTGCTTCCAGGTGCGCTCGCTAAAGATCAGCATTCCCAGCATCACCAGGCTGAATTCGGCGACCAGCCGCCAGCCTTGGCGTTGGCTTAGGGGCGTGCGGCACGTCCAAACGATTAAAACGGCAAAGGCGAGCATGCATCCCTTGAGTATCCATTTCACCGTGGAATGATCGAGCGTCAGCAGATTGTCGTAGCGCATAGGGTCGGCATGCTCGTCCAAGAAGCTCGGGCTTGCCGTCGTCAACCGATAGAGCAATCCGGGAAGCGATTGATTCTGATGCTCGCTCGTGACCACGCCCTGCACCACGAAGGGAGTCACCATCTGGTCGGTCCAACTACGGAGCAGCTCCAGATTGCGTCCCATTCCCAGGAAAAGCGACGGAACCAAGAAGAGGAACAGAAACAGGCCGAACGCAATGCCGGCCAATGCTTTCCAGGCTCGTTTCCACAAGAAATAGGGAATGAACAGGGCCGGAGTCACTTTGCAGGCGATCGCCAACGCAATAGTGGCGCCCCCCAAGTAATCACGCCGTTGGTGAAAGGCATAAAGCCCGGCCGCAACCAGAAAGAGGATGTAAATGTTGACGTTTCCATGGGTCAGATCGCCCATGATAGGTCGCAAGCTGAGCAAAATCGTCAGGTTCTTGGCCCAGGTCGGGAATGGGGCCTCCTTGGTCTCGACGATGCGGAAAAAGAACAGTAGCGCCCCCACCGCCATGCCAATGCGGAGATAGAACCAAAGCAGCGATCCTACCAGGGGCGGCAAACTAGCGATCGGCTCGAGCAGCAGAGCCATGATCGGCGGGTTGGGATATGCGTAGCGGGTATAGATGTTTTCATCGCCCAGATCCAGCAGCTGGTTGCGCAGCGCAAGATCGCCGAACCGCCGCCTCGAACCTTGTTGCCGTATTGAATGCTCAAGGCCAAGAAAAGCGCAATCAAGCCAACGAGGAAAATACGCTGGAAGGTGGCAGCTTTGGGGAGTCGAGCTAAAGCGGCTTCCATGACTCGGCGCGTCCTTGCTAGTCCCTACGGTTGTCTGGGCGCATCCTCACCCAGCATGCCAATAAGAACGCCAAATTTAGCAAGGTGGGCAAAAAGGAACAAGGCGAGGTCGAAAAAAGAGAGGCGACTCTCATGGGAGCGTTGTTTCTTGTCTCAGCCCTGGAAGGGCGAAAGTTAGTAGCCAGGGGCGTTAGCCCCTGGGAGGAGATTCCACCAACATCGAAGCCACGGAGTGGCGAAAGAACTGTCGCCCCTACCGGGGCTTGAGGCATTTTTGGCGTGGTCCAGGGGCTCACGCCCCTGGCTACTGACTGCCGCCCCTAACGGGGCTGAAATTCGACCCAATGGAAACTGGCGAAAACGCTCTTTGATCGCGAATCGGGATCCTGGATTCTCTCACGCTTCCGACTCACTCTGTTCCGTCAATTCCTTGATCATAACTCGCGAATGCCTTCCCGAGCGGTCGTAGCGCTCGCGGCGGCTCGCCGGCAAATCGTCCGGAACCGCCAGGTGGAAGCCGCCCTTTTGCACGAAATAATTGATGGCCTGTGTCGAAAGACAGAAGAGCTTCCGCACACCTAACAGCCGGGCATGATCTTCCGCAAAATGCATCAGCTTGGCGCCAATCCCCTGGTTTTCGTATTTGGGATCGACGCAAACGCAGGCCATCTCCGCCTTGTTTTCTTCGGGATAAAGATGCAGCGCCATGCAGGCGATCGGGTTACGATCGACCTCGAAGACAAAGAAATCGTTGATGTTGCGCTCGATGTCGGCACGCGTGCGCCGAATCAGCTCGTCGCTCTCTATTCCCGCTTGAATGAGGGCGTGAATGGCCCGGGCGTCCTTCTTTTGGGCTCGGCGCACCGATTGATATTCGTTGGCGTGCACCAGCGTGCCGACGCCTTCGTTGGAGAAGACCTCGGCCAGCAGGCCTTCTTCCACGCTGCCGTCGATAATGTGCACGCGCGGCACCCCGCCGTGCGCGGCCCGTACCGCATGTTCGAGCTTGGAAATGCCGGCCGGCGGCAGGTCGGCGCGGCGTTTTTTCAGAATGCTCTCCGCTTCGTCGACCGCCAATTGCCGGAGCAGCTCGCCCTGGCAATGCACGCCGGGCTGGGTCCATAGATAAATGAGCTTGGCGGCATGCAGCGCCTTGGCGACTTCGACAGCCACGGCATCTGAATTCAGCCTGTAGGTTTTTCCTTCGCCATCGCAACCCAACGGCGGTATTACCGGAACGATGTCGTGCTCGAGCAAAGCCTGGAAAAAGGCCACGTCGACGCGGTCAACTTTCCCGGTGAATAGGTGATCGATTCCCTGCAGGATGCCCGCCGGGTGAGCCACCACGGCATTGCAGTAAGCACCGCGCAGGTCGTTGGCCGAGAGCCCTTCCAGAATTTCGTGGGTGACGCGGTTGGCGGCGTCCAGGGCGAGCTGCAGGGTGGCGGCATCGGTGATTCCGGTGCCGTCGTAATTGGACGCAGGCGTGCCCGTTTGCTCGGACAGCCTGCGAATTTGGTGGCCGGCGCCATGAACCAGCAGGACATGGATCCGCAAGCTCCGCAGCAGCGCGATATCCAGCAAGATGTTGCCGAAATTATCGTTCTCGACGACGGCGCCATCGAGCGCAATAACAAAAACCTTATCGCGAAAACGCGGCACATAGCGCAGGATCTCGCGTAGGTCGGTAAGTCGAAGCATCTGGTCCGCGTCCTCGAATCGCTCGCTACGAGTAAAATGGGTTTGGTTGACCTGCCCCCGCGTCATCCTACAATTCTAGTCAAACATGACCCGGTTCTCGCAAGGCCGGTTCACCCTACCGCAGCCCATCGGTTCCTTGCATGCTCGTCACTCTCGGGAAACTCGACTCGCCAAGCCAGGAGAAGATATGCCAGAAAAAGTAGTCATCATCGGATCGGGGCCCGCCGGCTGGACCGCGGCGATTTATGCGGCCCGCGCCAATCTCCAACCATTGGTGTTCGAAGGCGCTTTGACCCAAGAAAATCACCTGCGCGGCACGCTGCCCTTGGGCCAACTCGCGTTGACCACCGAAGTCGAAAATTTCCCTGGCTTCCCGGCCGGCGATTCGCGTGAATATCTGAAGACCGCCTTGCCGCACGACCGCCAACCGCACTGGGTAGCGCATAACAAGCCTCAGCCGGGCCATGGCATCGAAGGCCGAGAAATGATGGAGCTGATGCGGCAGCAGGCGGTCAACTTTGGAACGCGAATCATTACGGACGATATTGTTTCTGTTGACCTCAAAAAGCACCCGTTCGTTTTGGAACGCTTGGACGGAGAAAAAGTCGAGTCGCTCGCGGTAATCGTTGCGACGGGAGCCCGAGCCAATTACCTGGGACTGCCTTCGGAGGACCGTTTCAAGAACAATGGCGTTTCGGCGTGTGCGGTGTGCGACGGCGCCTTGCCCCGGTTTCGCAAACAGCCAATCGTGGTTGTCGGCGGTGGCGATTCCGCGGTCGAGGAGGCCACCTATCTGACGAAGTTTGCCAGCGTCGTCCACCTGGTCCATCGCCGCGACACGCTCCGCGCGAGCAAGATCATGCAGCAGCGAGCGTTGGCCAATCCCAAATTGGACATCAAATGGAATACGGAATTATTGGAAGTTCTGGGCGACGATCACCATGGCGTCACCGGCGTCAAGCTGGGAAGCACAAAAGACAAGCAGTCCGAAGACCTACCGGTTACCGGCGTCTTCTTGGCGATTGGCCATACGCCCAACACCGATTTCCTCAAGGGCCAGCTCGAAATCGACGCCCAAGGTTACCTCAAGCTGACAGTGCCGCATCGTACCAACACCAGCCTGCCCGGCGTGTTCGCCGCCGGCGACGTAGCGGATAGCTACTACCGTCAGGCCGTTACCGCTGCAGGGACCGGTTGCATGGCAGCGCTCGACGCCGAGCGTGGCTGTCGGAGAAGGGGCACCATTGAGGCCTCAAAATCAAAACGCATCGACCATTTGGCCGACCTCGTTTAACCCGGAGCCAGCGGCGACGGCGGACTTGTAGCCACTCATCACTGGCTGATTCAGCGGTCGCACAAAACATGCGACTCGAGCGGGTGCCTGCCCGCCGTCGCCGCTGGCTCCGAGTTAAACGAGATCACTGTCATCACCGAGGGTGTTTTCAAAATCGCGCAACTTCAAAACGAGCGCAGTCGGACTATTTGCCCAATAGTTTCTCCGGCAGCGGCGCCTCCGCCATTGCCGGTGGCATGATGCCCAAGGCGTGAGAGAAGATTGCCGCGATTGCTTGGGGCGTGACGGGATCGTGGCGGCGTCCTGGGATGACGTTCGCGCCATAAACGACGAGTGGGACATGCGTGTCATATTCGTGCGGCGTGCCGTGCGTCGTACCGGTCAGATAGGGAGACGCCAGGTGATAGGGCTTGAACACGACGCTAATGTCGGCCGAGCGCTGTGCGTTGAACGATTTTCGCGAGCGCTGACCGATGGGGTCGTCGGCAGCAGCCGGCTGCATAAGTTCCCCATGCGTGTAGGCCGTCAACACGTCCTTATGTTTCTTCAGCCAGGCGACGAGGGCCTTCTCGACAGCGTCTTGCGTGAGCCCTCGGGCCGCGATCTTATTACGATTGAGTACGAACGAAAGGTTGGCGGCTGATTCGATCCAGCGAACCTTCCTCTGCGTGTCAGCGCCAAAAGCCGCATCGAGGGCTTTCTCCGCCCCGGATATCAGGCCGACCACATCGACGCGAACCGCGTCCGGGTGCTTCGCTTTGGCGACTTCAGGCAGCGGACAGACGCCATGGTCGGCCGACATGGCTACCAGATACCGACCCTTGCCCACGTGCTCGTCGAGAAAATCCAAAAGCTGCTTCACGATCAGGTCGGAGCGCAAAGTAACGTCCATCACTTCCTGCGAATCCGGGCCCCAAGCATGCCCTATGTAGTCGTTGCTCGAGAAGCTTACGCTCAGCAGATCGGGGATGTCGTCCTCTCCCAAATGCTCGGCCACGATGGCTTTCTTGGCGAACGCGAGCACGAGTTCGTTGCCGAAGGGCGAGGTGACCACCGCCTCGTAATAGCTTCTGCCCGGCTTGCTCAGGCCGCCGTTCGTGGGATGCGGGAAGGTCCGCCCCTGCTTGACGCCGTTGCCTTCGCCAACCACGTCGTCCGGGCCGCTGAGCTTGACGTAATCGAGGTCGGGCCGTAATCGCTCCCAGGGTTGATTGAACCAGACTGTCGATCAGCCGGCTGTCGTTGAATTCGCGGACCCAATCGGGCAAGGTCTCGCGACAGTAAGTTGAGGTGACGAACCTTCCAGTCCCGGAGTCTACCCAATATGCTCCGTCGGGAGTATGGCCACCGGGCAAAATGGCAGCGCGATCCTTGTAAGAAATCGCGATCACGCGACTCTTGCCTGCAGTGGAAGTCTTCAGCACGTCTCCAACCGTCGGCGCCAGCAAACGCTCCGGGGAACCTCCGCCCGTCTTCTTCCTCGAAGTTCCCGAGGCATTGGCGGGAACGTTTTCGTAGCGGTTGGTGGTGGCACAATAAACCTCGCCTGTGCCGAGTTCGTACCATTCGTTGCCGATGATGCCATGGCGGTCCGGGCTGCAGCCGGTCAAGAACGAGGCGTGACCGGGCCCGGTGAGCGTCAAGGCATAAGGATAATTGCAGTTGTCGAACCAGGCTCCCTCTTCCAGCATGCGTCGGAAGCCACCCTTGCCGAACTGGTCGTACCAACGCGTCAGATAATCGGCACGCATCTGGTCGAATACGATGAGAACTACCAGCTTTGGTTTGGCCTTAGTCGCCGGAACGGCTTGTTTCTCGTCCGCGTGTGCCGGCAACCGACCGGAAGCTGTGCTTAACAGGGACAAGGCAAGAACGAATGCCCAGCAGCGAAAAAGTTTGTGCACTTTTGGAGGTTCCAGCATGAGGCGAGAGTTTATAGCAGCGATGTTGCCAGCATAGCAACGGAGCGCCTGGCGGGAAAGCAATTGCGAAAGCGTGGATGGTGAGTTGCACGAAAGATCGCGGGGCCGATCAGGACGCCGGATCTCACTTATTTGCCCGTCAGTTTGACTTCAACTGCGGTATCTCTGATGGAGCCTGCCAGGATCACGCCAAAATCTGCCTTAGCTGGGATGACGGCTTCGAGGCTTCCATTGCTCGATTTTTCCAGTTTGGCCAAGATCCCTTCGGGCTTTTTATAATTCCGAATTGCCGTCTCAGCGATTGCCAAATCTTTTTCAAGGGCGACATAGACATCGATAGGCGCTGCGCTGCTGCTGAAGCTTACGGTCACATGCTGCTCGCGCCGTGGCGCGTCAACGGTGAAGGAGTTCACATCGCCCGGCCCCATGGTGAACTTCTTTTCGAAGTTCAAAGCCCTGTTGCATCCTGCCAAGAGCAGTGCCAAAAGAACGACCGGCAACCAAGTTCGTTGTAAACTACTGAGCATGGCTTAACTCGCTATTCGGGAAGACCAGGACTCTCTGCCTGAGCCGGTTGTCCGCAAATCGGGGCGAAACGGGAGAGGCCAGCCTGTCGGAATTCTGGCGAATTCCGCTACAAAACTTCTCGCGACAGCCCAGGAATCAAAGCGAGGGCGGCGCCAACCGGTTTCCCGAGCTATCGGCGTCCTGCTGCTCCATGGCGAAGCGTCGCCAAATGACGGGCCGGGCGAAGGGTTCGATTCGCATGACCAGTTCGCCGTCCTGGAATATACGCACTGTACCTGACGATTGGCTGACTGCCACGGAAATAGCGTTAGTCTTTTGACTGATCGCTGCGGCGGCCCAATGCCGGCTGCCCAGCCCCTTGCTGAGCGTGATCCCTTCGGCCAGAACATCCAGATACATGCAGGCTGCGACGGCAACGGCGTCGCGGCGGATGATGATAGCGCCTTCGAGTTGGGCGATGTCTTTAATTTGCTCGCGCACCCGGCGATCGCGGACGTCGCGTTCCTCGTCGCTGTAGCCGCGAAAGGGATTGAAATTGATGGGCCTAGCCATGCCCATCACCTTCCGCGAATCGCCCACCACGAACATGGTGCCGACGGGCTTGCCCTCGCGGCCTTCCCGACCAATCGCCGCTGCTAAATCGACCACAGCCCGCAAGGTTTCCAGTGGGACATGCGTGTCCAGCTTGCGGAGCTCCTGGGCACTTAGCCGTTCCAGGTGCTCGCCTAGATGGATGACAGAAAGGCTGTCGATGTGTTCGGGTTCGCCTTCGAGAGCTTCGATACCGTTATAGAGGGCGATGACGTCCGAGCCGGTATGCAGCTTTTCGTTGGCAATGGCTTCGAGCAACGCCAGGCTCATCCGCTCTTGCGTCGGCGTGGGACCGGGATCGACTTCCAGCACGACCAGGCCCGGTTCTTCCTTCAGCCTTTGGGTCAGGGCTGCGTCTTGCGCCGCAACAAGCAGATGGCAATCGCCCAGATGTTCCTTGACGAGCCGCCACTCGAGATCGGTTTCCGTTAGAAACAACACCGCGTCGGCCGGCAACTCGGCCATGAGGCGTCGCGCGCTGCTTTTAGGAGTGTTATGGTTTGATGTGGAAGCACCATGAGCGCCGCTTCACTAGCTCGCCAGTTCGAACGAACCTCGCGGGCGTCAGTCCCGCACGACCATCTGAAAACAGGCTGAATTCCGGATGACATCCAGCGACTGAGGTCATGGTAACGACTGACCAACGTGCGGGCAATCGGACAAAAAGCACGATTGGGGCATTTTTTCGACAAAAGAGGCCGGGCAGACGCCTTTATAGGCCGATGAAGCGAAATACCCCGGTCGAAAGGAGAGCCACGAAGATATAAGAGTCCGCGCCCACCAGATCGAACGGCAGGATGAGCGAGGCCAGTGTCTCGCTGCGCAGCGTTTTGCCGTCGTCGCTGACTATGGTGACATTCGGGTACAAGTGACTGGTGGCCTCATGGCCATTGGGGATGCTGCTCACGTCGAACTTCGATTCGGGTGCGAAGCTTTGTACGGCACCGCCGACGAATGGCGCCAGCGACAGCAGTTGCAGAAGAGTCGGTCGGGGATCGGAAATGGCAATAGCGACAAATTCCTTCGGCAATTTGGCGAGCGCCGCTGTCACTTCTGGTCCCGGCTTCCAGGCCGGCAGTTCGCCCTTGGAACGGAGGATAAAGCCGTGAATGGGTTGCGGGAAAAAGGCCAGAGCCAGAAAGTCGCCTTGAATTGCGTAGGTCGGCACGAAAATGAATCCCTGTTGCCGAACCTGGATTTCGTTGACAGGTACGCCGCGATAGCTCTTCTTCTGAACGCTCACGTCGACCCCCGTCAGCTTACCGATAGATCGCAGAGCCTGAGCCAAGGCAGTTTGCAATTTGCCGGCATCTTTCACCTTGAAAAGGTAAACCTGGCCAAAACTGAGCGGGCCGTCGGCCGGCGAGGCATACGTGGCAAAACGATCGCCCAACGAACCGAGCAGGTCGCGGCGTAAGTTGATCGCCAAGACTTCGTCGACTTTCTTGAGGAAGCCGGCGATCATCGGCGTCGACTCAGGCGAAAAAACCGCGACACCGCTTTCCACCGCCTTGAGGCCAACGTCATAGAACACCGCAGGATCGAAATTCGTGACCGACCAGCTATAAGCATCGGGCGTAGAGGCGGCACATCGTGCAGCGTGAAAGGCTTGCCCGAGAGCAGCCTCAATAATCCCTGACGAGGGCCGGGCATCTCCAATTCCGAGAGGGCGCGCTCGCTGGAACCGTCGAACCCCGAGTAGAACGTCCAACTGCGCACACCTTCCATGCCCAAATCGGTAAGAAGCTTGGAGAATTCGGTGCTCCGGGTACGGGCCACTTTCACCACGGCAGTCACGTCGAGAAACGCCCGCGCGCCGGTCTCGAACTGATGGAAACCTTGCACGCGCTTGAAAAGGGAGTTCGCCGAAAAGCGCGGCCCCGGTTTGGCCATGCGTTCGACGCAAGTTTGCGGCGTATCGGTCCCCGCCACGAAGACTGCGTGTTTGCCCTCGACCCACCAAGCGAGATGCAGCCAGGGCTCCGGCTGAAGGTGGTAAACTGTGCGGCCGGAATCTTCAGCTCTTTTACATCCGCCTCGAGGCCGCTTTTGAGCAAGTGCAAGGCGCCGAACAAAGGCATGGGCGCCTTGCCCAAATCGGGTACGATCAACGTCACCTGAGCAGTTGGCGGTTCCAGACCGCGCACTTCTGCACCAATCACCACCCCATGCAAACTGAGGCGCAGGAACGAGTTTGATGGCCTCGGCGACGTCGGCTTGGATTTGCTGCAATCGCTCAGGCGGCAACCCCTTGAGCAAGGACTCCTGGGGTCAGCATCGTGCCCGACATTTCCTGAAACTGCCGGACCAGACCGCTGAGAAACTGCCCGGTATCGCCTGCGAGCATTTTGCCAAGCGCCGATTGCGAGTATGCATTTGCATGTGCGGTTACACCGTCCCAGCGCGCATAAATCTGAGTCGTCGCAGGAAGCAGATCCTCTGGGGCATCCTGCGCAAAGAGATTCCCGGACAAGCAGAACAAGGCGATCAGAGTTACTGCGTAGGGGCGCATGATGGTCTCCAGGGGATTTGCGAACTTCCTGCAATCAGCGAGCCTCCCACGTTAGTGGGAGGAGTCTTCCGCGAGAACCTCCCCCCACTTACGTGGGAGGCTCGCTGGGATTTTTCAGTTGCTTCGTTAGAACTCCGGAATAATCTCACCGCCGTTCCGCGTACTTAGGGCACGCCAGGTTTCAAGGCTCAGTTCCTTCGAAATGGCGCGGACGCTGCCGTCGCACATTCCTACGTTGACGGTCGACCCGGGCATGCAGCGCAAGGCCGACAGGCCGCCGGCGCCGCCGCAATCAACGTCGGGCTTTTCGTCGTTCGCGACGCGTGTGCCGGTGAAGGTTCCTTGCAAGAAGCGGCCGTCCATCCAGCTCCAACACCGATTGCCGGCGATGTTCTTGCTGTCCTTGAATTCTTGAACGCCGGATTCGTCCTTCAGGTCGTTCAACGCCTTCTTGTCGAGAGCAACGTATTGGCGGCGCACATCGGTGGCTTGCTTGCCGCCATCGCCGCGAAGGTGTCGCCCGTCATGAGGGTGTTGCTAGTTCCATCGGTGATTTCCGCGATCTTCGTGTTGGAGTTGAGGTAAAAGATCCCGTTGTTCTTATCGAGATCAGGTTTGGAACCGGCGTTGAAGAGGTAATTGGTTGGCCCAAACTCGGCGCCGGGCGGCAAAAGAGGGAGCGGATCATTTTCGTTGATGAAAACCTTGACGATGATCTTTCGCATCGGAGCATTGGCGGCGTCATCAACTGGTTTCTTGAAAGCGATTTGGTTGTAGATGTTGTTTTGCTCGAGATAGGGAAGGAGTTTGGCTGCCGCCGAAAAATGATTCTCATCTACGCCTGGCGGAAAACTACCGTTAGCATCATGGTAGTTGTGGCAGGCCAGGCCGAGTTGCTTCATGTTGTTCAGCGATTGCGAGCGACCGGCCGCCTGACGAACCTTAGCCACCGCGGGCAAGAACAGGCCAAGCAAAATGGCGAAAATGGCCAACACTACCAGCAATTCGAAGAGCGTGAATGCAAGTCTTTTTTGCGTCTTCATGAATGGAGCTTCCTTAGAATGATGTTCTTAAATTCGCCGGACGCGTCCTAAGCTTTCCCTTTCAGCAAATCAAGCGGCTCAAAACTAGCCCCGAGAACCGTACGGCTTTCGACACCAAGCCAGCGATCGAGCAGGGTGGCATAAACCCGGCGGAAGTCGGTGTGGTGTTTCAGATCGCCGCTGTCGAGATCTTTCAAACTTGGGTGCGCCCAACCGGGCCGCCCTTCACGGCCGGGCCAGCCACGAAAAGGCAACTGGCGGCGCCGTGATCGGTCCCTTTGCTGCCATTTTCTTGCACGCGCCGGCCGAACTCCGAAGAAGGTGAGCGCGACTACTGCGCTTGTCGTGCCCGGAAGACTGCAGCTCTTGAAAGAAAGTGTTCAACCCGTTGGCCAACTCCCCTAGCAGTTTTTCATGTTGCGCTGCCTGACCCGAGTGCGTGTCGAATCCATCGTGTCTGAGATAAAAGACGCGCGTCCTCAGGTCTTTGCGGATCAGTTTCCCAATCAGGCCAAGCTTTTGGCCAAAGGTGTTGTAGGCCTGCCGCCAATTCTGCCGATCGTCAGGCTTGGCCAAAACTTCCTGAAGCCGATCGAGCGTCGTATAAGTCTGAAGCTGCCGCCGTTGCACGAATTGCAAAAGATCGCCGGCATTGGCAGGCGCGCCTGGGTTTGGCCAACTCTTCCAACAACTTGCGGCGTGCCTTTTGTTTGGCGGCGTCGCCGCTGCCGAGGTCGAGCTTATAAGTCTGCTGTTCGTTGATGCTGACCACACCGCCAGGAGCGCCTTGCACTGCCAGGGGCAACTTGTTCGGGCCGACTTGCAGCACCGGCACATTACCCTTGCGATCTTGCAGGCCGGGCACACTCCGGCCAATCCAGCCCGAGTTAATCTGGCGTTTGGGATCGGCAGATTGCCAAACGTCCATCGACTCGAAGTGCGAACGATCGGGGTTGGGATAACCCACGCCCTGAACGATCGCCAGGTCGCCTCGCTTGAGCATTGGCGCGAACCCATTCATCGCCGGGTTCAGGCCGATGTGGTCGTCGACGCGAACGACCTGCTCCTTGGTGTGGCGCAGCGTCGGCCTAGCTTTGTGATAGAGATCGTCCGCGTAGGGGATGACGGTATTCAGACCATCGTTGCCGCCCGTGAGCTCGATGACCACGAGGATCGAGTCCTTGCCCGCATCGGCGGCCCGAGCGGTGTTGGCCAGGAAGCCGGGCACGAACTGCCCGGCGGCCAGCAGGGACGAACCTTGCAAGGTGCGATAGAGGAAATCGCGGCGATTGAGCATGGCAGCCTCCTTCACAATCGAGTAAGCCCGAGCCCGGTAGAGAACACCTCAAGCAAGTTGGTATTCCGGCATAGTCATCAGAGCATGAGCCACATTGCGGGCTCCCTGGTCAAGTTTTTTCGGTGATGGTGGACCATCGGCCGCAACAGTGACGAGCCGAACACGCGCCTCGGGACGCAGGTCGCCTTGGAGCAGAGCGTCCGCCAAAACGCGCACGATATCTTCAGGCCCCTTACACTTCTCGGCTTGCACGAGGCCGCCAACGTTCGATAGTGCGCTCGCCGCACCTGATGTCACGGCAAAAGCGAAGTTATCGCGAGCCAGAAGTGTCGCCGTATTTAGCCAGCTCCTGCCCCCTTCCCAGCCTTTGACATTGGGCGGCGCAAGAGGAGTTGGCCCATCTCCTGGAACCAGTTGGCAAGCGTGGGAGGCGCTACCGTGCCGGCGGTCGCCTCACGAACTGCGCCCATGACCAGCTCCACGGGGGACTTGATTCGCTGCCGATATGCCCGATCCGAGAAGAAGTGTCGCGAACGCAGGATGGTTTGCACGAGAGCGCCGATGTCGTAATCGCTCTTTCGAAAAGCCACCACCAGCGGCTCGAGCAAAGCGTCGGAGGGCTTGGCCGCTTCACTCACCAGTGCCCGGTAGATCTTGCGCACGATGAAGCGGGCGGCCACCGGCTGTTCCAGGCAGATCCGGACGATGTCGGCGCCGTTCCAGTTACCTGTTTGTCGGAGAACCGTTTTCACTCCATCGTCGTGAAGCGACGGCTCGAAAACGGACTGAGCGCCATCGGTTTGCCAGCCGCTAAAGGCTCGGGCCGCCTCGCGGACATCGTGCTCGGTGTAATTGCCCACGCCCAGGCAGAACAGCTCCATCAATTCGCGCGTAGTTTTCATTGGGCTTGTCTTTACTGTTGCTATTGGAATCGAGCCAAACCAGCATTGCCGGATCGCTGCTCATGGCGAGGAGAAAAGGCCGAAAACTGCCAGTGCAGTGTTGTCGAAGGAGCTTGTTCTGAGCATACATCAGATCGGCCCGCTGCACCTTGGCGATGCTGGTGGCAAAGTGGTTGTGCCAAAAGAGCGTCATGCGCTCGCGCAAGGGGTGAGATGTGTGCAAGAAAACGTAGACCCACCAGGCGCGCAGCGTGACACCATCGTCCTCGCGGATCATCTTCTCGCCTAGATCCACCAGGAATTGCTCGCGAGCGGCTGCGCCGGGCTGGCCATTGAACAACAAATCGAGCGTGGCCGGCAATCCGCGTCGCACCGCAGTGCGCAACTCGGTCAGGCTGGCGCCGAAAGCGGCCCGGCGATAGAGATGGCCTGCCCATTTGAGGTCGAAAGGCTGAGCGGCGGTTGGCGCCCAGGGCTGCCAAGCTTCGGTCGGATCGAGGGGGCCAAGTCCAGCAGTTGGAGTCGGGCTCATGGTCAATCCATTGTGTATGATTCGCGCCACTGGAAAGCTCAATTACCGATCATCGCGCCGCGAGGGGTAATCTGCAAAGGAAATGCGGAACCCGGGGACAAAAAGAACGAATTGATTGCGTATGCTACGCGGCATCAATGCTAGATTGCAACCTTGCAACTTGGTATCGTGTCAATCTTATGAAAAAACCAAGGCCGAGCCTTCCGGCTCACGAAGTGACCATTTTGGAACATCTCATTGGGCCTGGTCGTGGGAATCTTCCCAAGAGCCTTGCCCGCTATATTTTGACCCTAAAGTTTCGCCCGGTGGAAATAGATCGCATCAACGTGCTGTCGGCAAAAGCACGAGAGGGTACTCTCTCTCAACGGGAAAGCGATCAGTTGGATAGCTACTTGCGCATCGGAAACTTGGTGTCCATGATGAAGTCAAAGGCACGGCGTTCGCTGAAAGAGCCTCCACCAGCTCGTTAGGGGTCTAGACAGATCTCTAAAACTTCTTTTCTGGCCGACAGCCCTCAGTCAAACCCATGGCAATTCCACGCTATGTCCCAGCACGCCTTCACGTCCTGCTCGCAAGAAACGCGACGACTGGTGTAGTCATCCGGCGCGGGCCTTCCCCCCAGGTGTGCACAGTTGGATGGGATCGAAAAACAGATACTTTTGCCCTCGGGCAATGGTTCAAGGGGCGGATTTACGAACGCCGCAGCGATCTGTCACGAGACGGCCAATTCCTGATCTATTTTGCTATGAACGGCAAATGGCACGGCGAAGCCAAGGGGTCGTGGACTGCCATCGCCAAGGCTCCGTATCTCAAAGCCGTTGCTCTGTGGGGTAAAGGCGATTGCTGGAATGGTGGCGGTCTCTTTACCGACAACCGCTATTTTTGGCTGAATGAAGGTCACGGGCCTCACGAGGAACTGCTTGCTCCAAGGGGTCTGCACCGGGCAAAGATCCGCCCTTCCCCCGAATACTACGGCGGAGAATGCCCCGGAGTCTATTACATCCGTCTTCAGCGAGATGGCTGGAAACTGGCTTCTACCAGGGATGACGGAAAGAATTCGCAAATCGTGGTTTTCGAAAAATCAATCGGCTCGGGTTGGGTCTTGCGCAAACTCGCTCACGCCACTCTTGAGCATCCGGTGGGCAAAGGCTGTTACTTCGATACTCACGAACTGGTGAGCCCGGCTTCAGGCAAACAACTCGAGAAAGCCAACTGGGAGTGGGCGGATCTCGATCGGAGACGACTTGTGTGGGCTTAGGGTGGCAAATTGTTCGCAGGTCATCTCACGAAAGATTCAATTACGGAGATCTCCTTGCTCCGTGACTTCAATGACATGAAATTCGAGTCCGTTTTGGCCCCTTATTGACAGATCGCCTGCAAGCTTGGGATCAAGAATTGTGTCTCAATTCTCGCCACCTCCTACACAGATCCTCTGCCGCCGTGCGCAAGTCGGGAACTCGAAAACGAACCCCGATTGCACCAATCGTCCCGGCACAACGCGTCGACTCTTTAGTATCAACTCGGTTTCCGTGCGCATGAAGAAGTGCCGACTGCAAGCATCCACTTGGCGGCGGGCAATCCGATCCTAATCCCCCATGCTGAACGCAAAATGCGCATGAATTCGGCATTAGGAAGAGGATTGGGGAAGTGAGATTGACCGGCCCCGTCATCTCCGAATGCTCGATCAGCCAATAAATGGCCCGGATGAAATCCCGATCGTGAATCCACGACACATATTGGCGTCCATCCCCGCTGCGCCGCCAAGCCTGCAGCGGACCAGGCCCAAGAGAACGTCGAAAATCCCGCCTGGATCCGGGCTCATGGTCATGGCCGAGCGAAGCAAAACCTTCGAGTTTGCGGTAATTCGAGTTCATTTGCGGCGTTTTCCCAAGCCTTTGCCACATCGATGCTGAACCGCCAGGTGTCCGGTGCATCGTCCTCCGTGCCGCCCAGGATGCCCGTTGCCTCGTCGTTCGGGGCATCGTAGCGATGTGCGTAAATGGTGGCAGTGCTCGCTTGCAACCAACGCGCGGCGGCCTTGGGGCTCGAGCGATGGCTCCGCCCACGGCGAGTGGACTTGATCCTGGATTCTGTGATAAGGCGTCGGTTCTTGGCATGGTACCGACAATTGACGCTTCGGCCGGCAAGTTGATGACGACATCCGCCCCGTCGAATTCGCGCCCAGCGCCGACCGTTTCGGCATCCCAGCCGACCATCCGCCAAGGAGCCCGGCCGGGTTTACGGCTGAGGACGACGACTTCATGCCCATTCGCGACGAAATCTCGAGGAAGCAACGTGCCCACTTGCCCGGTTCCTCCGGGAATTATTATTTTCATGCCGACGCGATCTCCGCAGTTTGCTCACTGGAAGCTGTGAAACTATAACCGCGGGCCGCAAGGTGAATTAACGACCGTCCGCAGAGGATTGGCTTTTTTCGAAGAGTTCGACGGAATGAAGAAGTGGTTGGTGTGGCAATAATCGTCCTTATTTCTGAACGACTTCAGATACTGGCTTTGCCCGAATCTTTACTGACACAGGCACCGGGACGAATTGCTCGCTCGGATCGTTGGTTTTGAGATAGATGAAATTGTTAATGGCCCCGAGGGGGGCATCGGCATGCGTGGTAACCTTGAGTTGGTAGCAAACCTGGCCTGGCTGTCGCCGGCTCGTTGAGCACGGTGGTGAACGGCAATTCCTTAGCGACGACGACCTCCTCCACCTTCCAATCGAGCTGGCCAAGGTATTCGATGTCAATGGTTTGGGACGGTGCCGCGCCTCGTTCGATGGAGCCAAAACTCACTCGGCCCGGTTTGATGACGACATCCGTCTGACTGATGGCCGACACCTCGAGCTTGCACGTGGACTCGAAATCGGGGCCTGCGATCTTCACACGCACGTTTTGAAATTCCTGCCCCGTGAAACGGTGCGTATCCATGCTGACCACGTATCTCACTGCGTTCGCCCGGCTGGAGAGCACGCTTGGCCGCGCTGGCTTTCAGGCAGCCACAGCTTGGCTGCAAATAGGTAATCGTAATTGGCACATCAAGCGTGTTGGTGATCGGAAAACTTTGAGATAGCTGTTCGCCATGAGGTACCGTGCCAAAGTTTTTGTTCAGGCCGTCGACGAACATCTTCTCTGCGGCCCCGATTTTTTCGGGAATGGCGGACATGGGAGTAAGTCGTGCTTGCTGCCCTATCCCCGAAGGCAGTTCCTGAGCAAACGAAGCATCTCGATCGAGCATCGGCTGAGAGTGACTGCTATCGGCAAAAGCGACCAAGCAGCACGCTCGAGCGTGCTGCCACCATCAGCGCCATAACGGCGACGGCAGCAATGGAAAACAAACGAATACCCACTCTCGCCAGCGATGCTTTACGCATGGTTGTCCTCATCCAGTCCAGTACTGGAGTATCTGCATTCCCAAATTGTTGGTGTAGATGGACTGAAGATCTCCTGCCAACAAAGAGGGATCGGTTTCTTGCAAGAACGTCCCCTGCCCCTGGATCAAAGCTTTCATCGCATTGGTATCCGTCGAGCTGTCGCTGCCATGGTAATACAGCAGGGAGAAGATGGAGATACCTTTGCTCGAATAGGCAGCAGCGGCCTCGGTAGCCGTAAGGGTATTATCCTGGGTGTCGCTCAGGCTGCTGTTTAAGCACTTGTTGGTAACATTCGCGGCGCCGTCGCTGACGAAAATAACGGCTTGGCGCGTGCCGGACGGAGGCGAGTATCCGGAAGAGCTGAACAGCGCTATGCCTCCAGCCATTCCCGCCGCCAGATCCGAGCCGCTGCATGCCGGCCCGCCGTCTTGGCAATCCTGAATAGCGGCAATCGCCGCTTTTAGCGTACTAAAGTTCGTGCCAACCGGCTGCATGGCGGCATTCGTATAAGATTGCCCATTGAAGGTAGTTACGCCCAGGTAGGATGTCGGAGAGTAGGTATTCATGGCAGTGAGCACGTTCTGGATGCCCGAAACTGCCGTGGCCAAATCGGTCTCGAAGGATGCCGTACGGTCGATGGTGATAACAACGTCCCAACGACCGCCGCCAGCAATGGCAGTAGATGATACGTTCGCGGTTTTGTCGCCGAGCACTTGGGCGAAGAACAGGCTGACGGGATTACCGTTCGTGGCAGTCAAGGGGACAGTGACCTGGCAAGCATTCGCGGTACCTGACCCACTGGAGGCGGTGAAGGTCTGCGTGGATGTGTTCCACGTGCCCACCACGATATTGGAATTCGTCAACGTTACGACTTTCCCATTGGCCGTATTGAGCTTGGCACAGGCTATAGCGTTAGCTTGAGCTTGCGCTGTGCTGACCGAAAGTCCCCGGCCTCCTGCCAAGGCTGCGGCATCTGCCACGGCCTGGGTTTGACTCTTGACTACACAGAGGTAGCCAACGTCAACCGCAAACGCAACCATGGCCATCAGGAAAACGAGCATGAGGGCCGTAAGAACGCAAATAAATCCACGGCGTGAATGCTTCGAAAGCCGGGCCTGAGAAAAAGCATCGATTCTGCTTTCGCATAACATGGCAGTGTACACACCTTTCTGTGTGAGACGATGATTAAGCGGGTTCTAAGGAATAATTCCCGCAACAGTTATTCATGATTCAAAACAGCTACGCCCGTAATTGTTGTATTGCTCAAGTTTGCTGGAAAAACTCCACTCCAATCCACACTCGAATAGGGGATGGTAACTTTGACCGTAATGGCCGTTCCCGTGCCAGGAGCCGGGGTTGTGTTGAGACTCGGCGAGATGGTCGTCGTCGCGCCGCTAATTCCGGATGCTGAAAGAAATGTGGAGACTGTCGATGTAACCCCCGAATTCGTGCTACCGGTGAGGATCGCTTGGCGCGCCCCCGTGCGGGCGGCAGTCACTAATAGTTGTTGCACCATCATAAGGCGGCCGATTTGCATGATGCCGATTACTACCACAAAAAAAACGGGAGCAACCACAGCAAACTCGACAGCCGTCGCTCCGCGACGAATCAACTTTTCCCACGAAAAGACCGGAAGATCATGTGTCACCTGGTAATGAGCGATTCTCTTTCACTTGGACGGAAAAAAAAACACTTTGGCTAGAGTCTTATTGTTTGATCATGGTAACACTAGCCGATAACGTTGTACTCGAAAAATCAATGGGAACCGAACCTGTCCAACCGATACTCGTATAGGGCACGCTTAACCTTCACCGTGATTGCCGTTCCTGAAGCGGGGCTGGTGGAAAGTTGAGGCGAGTCGCTCGATGAGTAGCCGGTGATGTTGGCTGCCGACATGAAATTGCTGATAGCCGTTGCAACATTGGCGTCGGTTTTGCCGCTGATGATTGCCGTTCAAGCACCTTCTTCCGCGGCGCTTACCAAGATTTGTTGAACCATCAAGATGCGGCCGAATTGCATGATGCCCACTGCCAAGGTAAAGAGGAGCGGGGCAAGGACAGCAAACTCAACGGCTGCCGTTCCGCGACGGATCGGCTTTCGTGCGTGAGCAAAGGATCGGATCATGAGAGTAGTTTCCCTGCGAATTTAAAGCGTGTTGGTAAGAAGAAAACAAGTGATGAAGATGCTCTTGAGCCTGGCTATGTCCTAACTCAACTATAGGTTGAAAACTAGATACGGGCGGTTGTCAGCGTCTTTACCTGGTTTGCAGGGCCGCTTGCAGCTCATGAAGAGCTACATGCACGTGCTGGACGGCTCCCGCGTGTTTGCCAGTCATCTGCGATTGTGCCTTCGTGAGCAGTTCTTGGGCCTGCCGCAGCTGCCCATCGGAGTTGACTTGTGCTTGGTGTGTGCCTGACTGCTCGCTGGATGAGTTGGCCTTCCCTTGTTGGTTTCCGGCCCCTTGGGCACTCGAGTTAGTGTGCCCTTTGTGCGTACCGGAACCCCGGCTGGCATGACTTTGATGGGTACCGGAGCTACCGTTGCCATGCCCTTGGTGGGCGCCGGAATGTGCAGCTGTTCGTGCCGGAGCCTTGCGTGTTTGCCTGACCACCAGCTGCCCCAGTATTCGCGGAACCGTTTTGACCGCTCTGCTCCTGACCGTGATGTTCTAACTCGTGGATGGCCTCGTGAATTGCATGAATTGCTTTGGCGCGATGGCCTTCATAATCGTGTTTGGCTTCTTCCAGTATTTTTCGGGCCTTTCGCAAGTTCGCAACTTCGTCTTGCTTGTTCCCTTGGTTGGATTGACCAGTCGTACTGGCTCCCTGGTTGGATTGACTGTGCGTCTTGGCGGATTGCGTTTGGTTCGCTCCCGCTACGGATTTTGAACCACTGCTTTTTGCTTGGGCCTCGGCAAAGGAAGGGACCAAAAGTGCTCCGCACAATGCCAAAGCGCAAATGTGTTTCGACGACAACGGCAGATTCGAACCCGACATGAGTTTTGTCCCTCTCGTGCAGCAGTTCTGGGGAGAGGTCTCGGGGTGGAACAACCCTAGGTTATTTTTCGGGCTTGTGCCTGGAATTTGAAAATTGTTGACCCATCAACCAGTTCTTTCTCGGCTCAATTGAAACTCCCGGATGATTATTACTTGCCGATCAAATTGTTGACAGCCGCTGGCGCTGATGTGCCAGCAAGAAGCGAACCATTAGGGACAAAAGGACTTGCGAAATGTGAAGGTCCAGTTTGGAGAAACTCTCGACTAACCGCCGTGGACTTAATTCTGAATGCGAGCTTCAGGTCACTTTCTTGGCCGCATTGGCGAAGAACTCATCGGAGGCCAGCAGGCCCTCGGCCACGGCGGCATAGGTGGTGCTGGCAGAGGTGATTGCCTGTACCCAGTAGGCCGCACCCGGTGGCATCGGAGATACGCTGCAGATAGTCGATATAGAAGCTATCCACCGCTGCCCCCGCTGCCTCGCTGCCTAACACGAAATCCTGTTCCACTTGGGTACGCGTCAGCTGGTTGGCGTTCAACTGTCCTAACCAGTAGGTGAAACCCGTGCTGTCAGGCGTTCGTCCGAGAGATCCTTCGTAGAGGTTCGTGAGCCAAGCAGTGTTGGAGAGCTTGGCGGCTTCTTGCTGAAGCAGGAAATAGGCTACGACAGCAGTCTCGTCTTCGCCGTTTTGCAGCTGGTCGATCCAGAATGCGAGGCCCTGCGGGTCCGCCTTCCGGCCGAGATAAGTCTCGTAATAGCCATTCACTTCCCGTTGGCGGTTCTCCGGAGAATTCCAGAATCCTTGCTGAACAATTTGCTGCCGCTCCCGCTGGCTTGTCCCGGCGCTGGACATGATATTTAGCCAATAGCCGAGTCCGCCGGCATCGGCGTCCCGGCCAAGGATCAGTCGATAAAGCCCTTTGATGAAAGCTTGGCTCTGACTGGCATCCGGTTCAGGCCCATAGATATCGGTCACCGGATTGACGGGCACTATCTTGCTTACCACAACCACGAGCATAGAGGTTGTTGCGCTGATCGAAGCATTGTCGGTGTCCGCTATCGTCAGCTTCTGGGAACCCGAAGATTCCATCGTAACGGCGAAGGTATACGTGCCCTGGTCAGCAGACGTAAACGTGTGATTGCTCGGCAACATGGCACTGGCATCGCTGCTGCTGACTGCCAGAGTGCCCGTGTAGCCGGTGGCGGCGTTGCCGTTTGCATCAAGCAAACTGACTAAGACGTTGATCGCAGAATCCGCAACGATTGGATTGGATGGGACGGCAGTCACCCTGAGGTGCGTAGCTGCGCCGGCCGTCACGATCACAGTAGGCAAAGCCGAAGTGAAAGCCTGGCCGCCACTGGTGGCAGTAATGGTTGTGGCCGTGCCGGCGGTGACGCCGGTGAATGTGGCGGTGTAGGCGCCATTGCCGTTATCGGTGACGCTGCTGAAGGTGCCGCTCGAGCCGCCGGCCCCCAGGCCGAACAGGACAGTTAAACCGCCGCTGGTTTCCTGGTTGCCGAAAGCGTCCAGCACCGTGAGGGTGACGGCGGCCGTGCTGCCGGACTGAATGCTGGCCGGTACGATCGAAACGATCGATTGCGCCAAGCTGACCGCTCCGGGCGTCACCGTAATTGCGGGCAAAGATGAGTTAACGGCAGCTCCCCCCAATGGTGGCAGTGATGATGGTTTCCGTACCGGCGGTGGTTCCGGTGAAGATGGTAGTGTAAGTGCCGTTGTGGTTGTCGGTAGCGCTGCTGAACGTACCGCTCGACGATCCGGCGCCCAAGCCGAATAGGACCGTCAACCCGCCTCCCGTTTCCTGGTTGCCATCGGCGTCCTTGGCGGTCAGGGTGATAGTGGCCATATTGCCGGCTTGAATGCTGGTTGGGAGAACCGACACGGTTGACTGGGACAAGCTAAATGCGCGTCGGGGTTACGATAATGGTGGGCAAGGTCGAGGTGATGGCCCTGCCATCGATGGTGGCGAAGATGGTCGTGGCCGTGCCGGCTGTGGTTCCCGTAAAAGTGGTGGTGTAGGTACCGTTATGGTTATCAGTGACGCTGCTGAACGTGCCGCTCGAAGTTCCGGAGCCCAGGCCGAACATCACGGTCAAGCCGCCACTGTTTTCTTGGTTGCCGCTGGCGTCCCGGGCGGTCAGCGTTACCGTGGCTGAATTGCCGGACTGGATGCTGCTCGGGACGATTGACACATCAGATTGAGACAAACTGGCAGCGCCATAGCTCACAAGGTCGGGTATGAGCAGATTGGCAATGGGGCTCCCACGCCCCGTTGTCTCGTCATAGCCTGGGCCGGCGCTGAAGCCGGTGTAGCCCGTGGTGACATCCAAGAAATCGCTGGCAGGAAGACTGTAAAGAGCCTGCAGAGTCTGCTGGGGATTGGCCGTGGTATTCAATGTGGCCTCGCCGTCCGCAACTCGGCCCTGATTAGCGATGGCTATCAGACCGGCCCAACAGGGACTGCTCAGGCTCGTTCCGAAAGCGCCGTAATTCAAACCGCCATCGAAATAGGTGGTCACCCCACTATTCTGGCTGGCATCGAGGGAAACGTCGGGTGTGGTGCGGAACCCGGTGCTTTGGAAGGGGAGCTGGTACGCGGGTTCTGCTTCGAAAGTGGTAGGCCCGCCGGTGCTGGCCCAGGCCATGGCGACACCAACCGCATCGGCAACTACGGTCCCGTTTGCGGAACCAGCGTTCAGAACCACGGTCAATGTGCCATCCCCGCTCCCCGAGAGTGTGGGGAAGAACACCCCCAATTCCTGGAACTGTGAACTGCCGTCCGCGGTGCCGACGGGGGCCTTGGTCTGATCGACGACCACGGTTCCAAGCAAAGTTCCGGTTGCCGCGGCCCCATCATAAATGGAGTAAGTCGCGTTGGTGGCATTGGTCGGGCTGGGCGTCCAGGTCGCGGATACCTCGGTTCCCCAGCCTGTGTCCGCCGGCGTAATGGCGGCCGTCCAGGTTGCCGACGCGGAACTTCCACCTGCTGCTGTCCCGTACGGGCCGCTGAAACCTCCGGCTTGCGCGTTCCACGAGCCAGTCTGCGTGTAAGACGAGCTGCCATAGTACAATGTGCGCGGCGTGGGATAGCTCCAGGCGGTTTCGCTGCCATAGGCGTTGTTGTCGATAGTCAGTTCCGTGCCGCCGACCGAGAGCACATTCGGGGATGTCGCCGGATAATAACCATCGCCACCGAGCGCGGTTCCATACGCGCCATAAACATTGGCGCCGTTGTCGTTGCTGGCCGTCAAAAAGGTGACGCCCGTGTGACCGGCCGGCGTTACGAAAGTAGATGAATCGTAGGCGGTTTCTGCGCTCCACTCATCCAGGCCCCAGCTATTGGAAACCGCCGATACGCCTGGCAGGGTCGCGGCCAACGCGTCGCCCGTCAACAAATTGGCCGGCCAGTTTGAGTCGTCGGTGACCTCGATGATGTCGATCTTGGCGCCGGAGCAATGGCATGCGCCCACTCCACGTCCAGCGTTTCCTCTCCTTCCCAGTGACCAGTCGGATCTTCGGCCGGAACACCGTTGGAGCCGCTGTTGGCGATATTCGCGGTAATGTTGACCCCGTATTGGTTGTACACCGTCACGAAAGACGACGCGGGACCGTACTTTTGGTAGAGCGTCTGCGAAGCTCCGGTCGACAAACTCATCGTTTGATCGAAGCCGTCGAGGTCCGAGATAATAGTGGGTTCGTTGCCCGCTTCATCGAGGGCAATAGTTTGTCCTGAACCATCGGGGATAGCGGCGCCGAAATTGGGAATGTCGTTGACGCCGTAAGCCTGGCGAATTTGAGCGACCGAATAGGAGACATTTCCCACCGCAGGCGTCGTCGCATTGAAGTTGAAGGTGGTAGAGTTATCAGTGTAAGTCGACTCGGCCACCGAATGGTCCGGATCGACGGTAACCGTGACCTGATTCATTCCGGGGGTTGCCTGGAAGGCGCCCCAATAGAGATACCATGAACCAGAGCCCGATGTGCCGGCTCCCCAAGTGATGTAGCCGCTGTCCAAGGTGAGGCCATTGACTGTGAGGCCGACACGGTACGAGGCATTGCTCGGCAAGTTCGACGTGTTGAAATCGGCCTGAATATACACCCATTCGCCCACGCTTATGGTCGACAATGCCTGGTCGTTCGAGTCGACCACCGAAGCTCCGGTCATGGTGAGGTTGGCGGCCGGCGCCAGGCGATCTTCCAGACTCTCTAGATTCAATCGTTTTGGATAGGGCTTGCGACCTAGGCGGCTTGAGGGATTTTTGAGGCCAAACGGTTGCATCAGACGGTGAGCTAGCCAGGGGCGGGGCATGAGCGGTCTCCGGTGAGTTAAACAACGCTGTTACAAAGTATTATCGCTCTTGTGCCGTTACAACAGAAAAAACTGTCCTTCGAACAGCGAGCGTCGAGGCGTGGACACAACGAGTATGCCGCGACATCGAGACGTCTCCGCAAGCGAAGGACTCGTCGGGTTTACGCCTCAACGCTCGCCGAAAGATCATTCCTGCTCGGCCAGCCAGCGCTTCATGCGGGTCACTTCTTTGGGCCAATCGGCGCCCAAGCGACGGCGGCCAAAAGCATCGTAAAGCAGGTCGAGGGTTTCCACTAGATGCCGAAGGAGTGTAATGCGCTCCTCGATGCGGGCCCGATCGTCTTCTTCCTCGGTAGGCGGCAGCTTGCAAGCGCTCACTCCCAGGTTCTCGGCGTGCAGAGTCAACTCATAAGTGCGGTCGTGTCGAACGAGGGTCAAACCCGCTTTGCGCGGCAATTTCCCGGACTGGACAGCCCGTCGCGCTTCGGGCAGCCGGGTGGGCGCATCGCTGGTAATCGTTTCGCGACCCGTTTGCCCTCGCGGGCATTCGAGCACCAGGCTGCGAGCCAACATGATGGCGATTTCCGAATCGTCCACGAGCTTGAGGGTGTCGCCTTCGGTTTCGAGCACGAACCAGAGCCACAAGAGGAACTCGTTTCCCAGGAAGTCGCGACTGGTTTCGTCGGGCGACCAGGCCAGCTCCTTCGCGGATCCACCCGTGACGAATATGGTCGGCGTCGCGTCGTCCACGTTTCGGCTCTGTTCTCTCAACTCTGCCAAGTCGTAGGCGCGATGCCCTGCCCCTTGCAGCTCGAAGCCGCTACCAAAGGTTTGCTGGAACAGCGTCAGGAGGCGATCGATCGCTCCCTGAGCGGTCGTGGCCACCAACAGCTCGTTGCTCGCCGCATCCCAAAGGACGCTATGCGTGCGCCGCTGCAAATAGCGACCGTCCTTGGCTTCTTCTTCCAGGCGCTCGCGAGCCGCTTGGCGAGCCTCGCGCTTCTGGCGGGCGCTCAGGCGGCCGCTGGGATTGCCGGCCGCGGCCCCTTCCAGTTCCACTTGGGTATAGGTGCGCAGGAGATCGCCGGGGATTTTCATCTGGTCGATGCGAAAGGCGAAGTGCAAGGCGTCGTTGATGACATTCTTTTCGAGATCGAACCGCGTATCGAGCAGATGGTCGCCCGCGGTCCAGCCGACGTCGACGCCGTCGGAGCTGATGACGCGAGCCTTGCCGATCGCCTTGCTCGTCAAGCGCTCGAGATGGTCGGTGTCGAAGGTCTTATGGGCACGCCCCTTGACCTTGTAGCGCACGAACTGCACGCGTCCGGTGAGAAACGCCATTACTTCTCCTGAATTCCTGTCAATTCGGCGACTAAAGGGCCGGCATCGTAGAGTTGACGGAGCGCTTCGAGCACGCCCCGACTGTGCACCGCGATGTGTCGGGCTTGTTCGTCGCTGTAGACAAAATTGCGCACCAAACCATGACGATTGCGATCGAAATTGATGCCGACCAACTCACCGGCGCGATTCAAGACTGGGCTGCCCGAATTGCCGCCGATGGTGTCGGCCGTCGAAACGAAATTGAACGGCGTCGTCAAATCGAGTTTGGCTTTCTCTTGCTTCCAACGCGGCGGCAGGTCGAAGGGCTCTCTGAATTTCATTTGTTCCGCCCGCGCAAAAGCGCTGCCAAAGGTTGTATGGAACGGCAAGTCGGTCCCATCGACCCGATAGCCTTTCACGACGCCGAATGCCAGCCTCAAGGTGAAGGTAGCGTCGGGCGCAACGCTCGAGCCAAGTAACGCGAAGCGAGCCTGAGCGATTTGAGCGTAGGCCTGGCGTTCGACTTCCTCAACTTCATTTTCGTAACGCTTGCGCAGCTCGCCGCGGGCGGATCGACCAGAATGGCCAGGCGAATCATAGGATCCGTACTGGCTTCAATGGCCGCCCGCCCGGCGTTCGCTAGATGCCGGCGTACCGCGGGATCGGTGAGCGCGGTGCCGTTGACGATCTGGGTCACCCGCGCTGCGGGGCCTTGTCCAGCCAATATCTGGGCCACCAGTGGATCGCTGCCCCCCAATATCTCGGCCATGAAAGTAAGCGATCCGGTCAATTTGACGCGCTCCAGCTTCCGGTGAATGGGCGCCGGTGAAAACAGCTCGAACTGCAGCGATTCGAGATTGGAATCGCGATATTCCCGCAATCTTTCGGCACTGGGTTTAGGCTTTTCCTCGGCTAACCGCACCAGATGCCTAGCGATGCGAAATAGTTGACTCTCGAAAGCGTGACCGGTTTCGAGCAGAGCATGTTCCCGTTCGAAATGCGCCAAAGCTTTTTCAGCGGCAGCAATTTGATCCCAGGCCCCAGCGCAGGTTGCCTGCAGGTGCGGGTCGGCTGCCACACGTTGACGGAGCACCTGTTCGTCGGCTTTCTTGCGAGCCATGATGGCCGGATCGAGCAGGCCCTGGTACTGGCCATCGCTTGCCTTGCGCGTGTTGGCGATGCGCTGCAAATCGCCGGCGGCCATGCGAGCGGGTTCAAGTCCCAGGTCGCTCATGCGGAGCAGGAGTGCTTCCAAGAGCCGGGCCCGATTGAGGAAATAGGGCAACGTCCAATCGCGACGATGCTCGAGTCGACTGACTGTTTCCAACCGGTTGGTTGTACCCGGATGACCGCTGACAAAGATTAGATCGCCCTGCCGGGGCCCCGCACTGCTCCAAGGGAAGTAGAAGGGCGTTCGCGCTGGCTGGCCGTTCTCATAAACGCGGAAGAAACAGACGTCGAGGCTGTGGCGCGGATATTCGAAGTTGTCCGTGTCGCCGCCGAAGGAGGCGATGGCGTGCTCGGGAGCCATGGCCAGGCGGACGTCGGTAAATTTCTTGTAGCGGTAGAGATGATACATGCCGCCCTGGTAGAGCGTGACGACGTCCGAGCGCAGGCCGGTCTGGTCGAGCGATTCCTTTTCGATGGCCGCGAAAATGCTGCGCCGCGCGGCCGAAGCTTGGGCCACAGGCGTGCCGGCCGGCACCGCTGCCTGAACGCGGGCGGTAACGTCCTCCATGGATTGGAGCACATTGAGCTCAAGATCGGGGCATTTTAGCTCTTCGTGTCGGGCTCGGGCGTAGAACCCGTCGCGATAGTAGTCCTTGTCCTTGGGGCTGAGTTTTTGCAGGGAATCGGCGCCCACGTGGTGGTTGGTAACGACCAGGCCCTCTGCCGAAACGAAACCGCCCGAACCGCCGTTATTGAAACGCACCGAAGCCAATTGGGCTCGCTTGAGCCAGGCATCGGTAAGATCGAAGCCATAAAGCTTTTCCAGGTGCTCGCGCGGCGGATGATTCAGCAGCCACATTCCTTCGTCGGCGGACACGGCAGCTCCCGCATTCAGGCAAAGCCAAGCTCCCCAAGCCCATTTCACGATACCTACCCGATGGCGCAGGCGGCTAATCATGTTTTGGCGCTCTCTGGTTCCCGCACTACTCCTCCCCAGCCTATGGAAGGAATTGGGCCACCGCAACCGGATGCTTTGCAGGCGCAATTTACCGCGGGGCACTTGACGAGGGGTTGCTGCTGTCGGAGAATCCCCGCTGCAAGTTGCCGGCTGACTCGGCTTGAGAGCCGGCCGATTTATTCGCAAGCGCAGGAAAGAACGATGCTCCTTATCAGGCAGATGATTGCGGAATTCGTCGGCACTTTTTGGCTGGTTTTCGCCGGCATTGGCAGCGCCATAATCGCCGCGGTCTTCATGCAAAAAACCAGTGTCGTCATAAACGGGAAGGCGGTCGAAACCACCTTCAACATGGGCATTGGTTTCATCGGCGTGGCGTTTGCCGTCGGACTCACCGTCATGACCATGATCTACGCCTTTGGCCACGTTTCCGGCGGACATTTCAATCCTGCGGTCTCTTTGGGGCTGGCGGCCGGGGGTCGTTTTTCGCCGCTCAAGGTTGTGCCTTACTGGATCGCCCAAGTTGGCGGCGCCATCTCGGCAGCCTGGGTTCTTTGGTTTATTGCACATGGCTCCTTGAGTTATGACATTGGTACGTTCGCCTGCAATGGTTACGCCGAACACTCTCCCGGACAATACGGCGTGCAGGAATGCTTCTTGGCCGAAGGGTTGTTGACGTTCTTTTTCCTAGTCATCATCATGGGCGCCACCAGCAAGCGGGCCCCTGCTGGTTTTGCCGGCATCGCCATTGGCCTGGGATTAACGCTCATTCACCTAGTCGGCATCCCCATCACGAACCTGTCTGTCAATCCGGCGCGCAGCTCCGGAACTGCCCTGGTACTCCTTACCGGGGGCACGGAATGGGCTTTCAACCAACTCTGGCTCTTCTGGGCAGCTCCGCTTCTGGGCGGGTTCGTGGGAGGATTCTTTTACCGGTTGATGGAAAAAGAGTAAGACGGGTGATGATTACCCCCTACTAAAGCTACCCCGTCTGTACAGCCTTTCAGCCGGCAACCGCTTCGCCATATTCGTTAAATCTGGGCAATCTAGGAGATATAAAGCGGCAATTCCTTGCTTCTCGAAGCTAGTCTTCTGATACTTTCTAGAGGGCTTTATGCGGGGACAAGGAGATGCACCATGTTTGAATTGAATCGCACCCTTCCCTGGGAGAATTGCGGCAACAAACGAGTGCGGGGAAAGCAACGAAGGCCGGCGCTTGAATTGCTCGAAGCTCGAGAAGTACCAGCGACGTTGGTCGGCCTGACCACCACGAATCAGCTGGCAATCTTCGACAGCGGTTCGCCTGGATCTATCGCCACCATCGTTCCATTGACCGGCTTGCTTCCCGGCGAAACCATGGTTGGCATCGATGTACGGCCCTTGAATGGCGTACTCTACGGCCTGGGCAGTTCGAGTCGGCTCTATCGCATCAACATCAACAACGGCGTTGTCAGCCCCTTGGGCTCGAGTACCTTCAGCCCCAGCCTGAACGGAGCTTATTTTGGGTTCGATATCAACCCATTCTCCGATTTGGCGCGCGTCGTCAGCAATACCGGCCAAAATCTGCGCATCGATCCGACCAGCGGCGTTGTCGATGGACCAAATAACACGCTGGCTGCTTTTCCGTCGCTAACGCCATCCAGCTCGGTGGTCGCAATAGCCAACACCAATGACGTGGCGGGCGCTACCTCGACTACGCTTTACGGCATCGATTCGAACGATGGCGAATTAGTGGAAATCGGCGGTCCGGATGGTAATCCGAGCCCCAACCTGGGCGCCGTTACCGAGATTGGCTCGCTTGGCATCCCCACCACTGCCAACGCCGGCTTCTATATCGCCGGCGCGGGCACGGGCACCGCTTACGCAACGCTCTCTCCTGCCAGCGGCGGTTCCGAGCTCGTCACCATAAATTTGGCAACGGGAGCAGCCTCCCTAGTCGGCGCCATCGGCGACAATCTGACCCTCCGCGGGCTAACCGCGCTGCAAGCAGGTTCGAATCAAGCGTTGGGCGGCTCCATTCATTTCTCGCAGGCGATTTACAGCGTCAGTCAGAGTTCGCCAACGGCCGTTATTACCATCGTGCGCGATGGCTCCAACCTGGGGGCGGCAACGGTCAATTTTGCAACGCTCAACGGCACGGCCCAGGCCGGACTCGATTACACCCCTGTAAATGAGACCGTAAACTTCGCCGCGGGCCAGGCGACCACCACGGTGGCGATTGGCATCGATTCGCGGCCGCTGCCGGCCGGCAACGTCAGCCTGAACCTCGCGCTTAGCAATCCCACTGATGGTGCGACGCTTGGCTCCCCCAGCTCGGCACTGTTGACCATTCTCGAGTCGGGCGTGCCGGTCGCGCCAGGCAACGATGCCAATGCCGCCTGGCTGAGCCAAGTGTATAAGGACCTGTTGGGACGCACGATTGATCCGGGTGGTTTGGCTTATTGGGAGAGTTTGCTCGACCAGCCATTCGTCACACGCTTCCAAGTGGCCTATGGCATCGCCAGCAGCCTGGAATACAAGGTGCACTTCATACAGGTCCAATACCTGCACTATTTCGGCACGCTGCCGGATCCGCTGACCTTGTCTTCCCAGCTCCAGCTCATGTTGAATGGCGGCACCGACGAGATTACCAAGGCGACCATGCTGGGTTCTCCGACATTGTTTCAATTGACCGGCAGCAACCGTGCCCAGTTCATCAATTTCCTTTACCTCGATCTCCTCGGTAGGCCGGTCGATCCAGCTGCCTTGCTGGTCTCCAGCACCGCGCTGGCGACCGGTTTGACGAACGGCCAATTAGCCATAGACGTTGCTGTGACGCCCGAAGCCCAGACCGCGACGGTAGCTCGCTATTACCAGACTTTGCTGCGCCAGAGCGCGGATGCGGCTGGCCTGACTTATTACTCCAACCTCCTTCAACGCGGCCTAAGGGACGAAGTGGTCATTGCCAGCCTGGTTTCTTCGGATGAGTACTATCAGGATGCGCAGGCGGGATTTTGAGAGGAGTTGAAAGTCAGGAGTCAGGAGTCAGGAGTCAGGCTTCCGAGCCGTGCTTTTGGTGGATACTGGTTCCGCCACGACGATAAGCCTGAAGCGCGAAGCGAAGGAGTCCTTTGCTTCGCGCTTCAGGCTTTTCTGGTAGGAGAAGAAACAGGGCAAGCGCGCGGCGTGCCTAGCCCGGCTCGCCGGGCTTACCTATTTGTACGCTCCACGCTTCACCCTTCACGATCCCGCATTAGCGAGGAGGTACAGGCGGCACAGCTCCAGCCGGGATTGGCGGCGGTGTCTGCGGTGCGACTGCTGCGGGTGCGGGCGCCGGCAATGGAGCCGGGACCGTCGGCGTCGTGCCGGGAGCGCCCTGCATTTGCATGCTCGCCAGCTCGCGCGAAAGTGGGAAAGGCGGCGATTCCTGGATATATTGCGGCGGATGCTGCAAATAGTGGCCCGAAGGCAACGTCATCCCTGCCACATACGTTTGGCAGCCGACAACGCTGCCAAGCAACAAAGCGCTTAGCCCCAGCCCCCCCAGGCTCTGCCAACGGCGCATCGTCTTCATGACTTTCATCCCTCAAGCAAGGTAGTTCCGCCAGCTTCCCCCGCTTGCCTTGGCGAGACGGCGAAAGCGCTGAAAGACGCCCGAGCAATCGCGGCCGGGCAAATCAGGATGCGCTGCTCAATGGCTGATCTCTTCCCCCCATCCCTGTATCGGTCGAATCGCCTGCGAGAATTTACTGGATTTGCCGGTTATGTTGGGCAAAATGGTTTTACGCCGCCAGGGAGCGATGGATGTACCCGCCGCTGGCGTACCTTTTCGCCGGGTCGATCGACCCTGTGGTAGGGAGACGGAACGTGAACGCAACTATCAGGCCCATTCAGGAATCGACTGAGCCCCGCTTCCCCTTCACACGCTCATGGGGCGATGGGGGTACGCCGTTGCCGGTCGGCGCATGTTATGCAGCCGGCCGTGGACTCGCCGCGCCCGCCGTGGTGGCGCCAGCGTGGCTTTCCAGCGGCCCTGCCGATCGACCTTTCGATTTCTGCGGCGCATGCGCCGCCTCGCCGAAGACGTGGCCTCCCGCTGCGACATTTTTCACCCGATCGACGTAGGGCGGATTTTGATCACCGCCATCCAGGCGCACAATAGCCGAGGCCATGGCTTGCAGGCTCGCGTCACCCCGTTGCGCTTCGCCGGCGGCGAGCTGGTGGGCAAGCCGGGGCCGCTATTACCAAGTGCAACGGTACTTCGTCGACGGCCACGAAATGCTCTACGTCATGGCCTTCTGCATGCCGCGCTTTCTCGACCAGTCTTTCGAGGATAAGCTGATAACTTTGTTTCACGAGCTGTACCACATCAACCCGCGCTTCGACGGCGACCTGCACGACTGGACGGCCGCTACCAGGTTCATTCCTGCAGCAAGCGTGGCTACGACGAACACATGAGCCGTCTGGTCCGCGCTTACTTGGCCGACGGCGCCGACCCAGCAGTCCACGGCTTCCTGCACCTTAATTTTGCCCAACTCCAAGCCCGCCATGCCCACATTGAAGCCATCGTGGTCCCCCGCCCCAAGCTGGTGCCGGTTCCTGCACGAAAAGCGGTGGAACAAGGGGCCAGCAGAGCAGCGGCGCGGGAGAGGGGAGGAGAGTAGACAGGAGTCAGGGATCAGGAGTCAGGAATCAGAAGATCGGCGAACGTCAATATTCTCCTGACTCCTGACTCCTGACTCCTGACTCCTGACTCCTGACTCCTGACTCCTGACTCCTGACAACAATCCAGGTCTGCTTCATGGTCGGTGCCGTTTTCTCCCTCGAATCCCTCCTCAGCTCGCGCCGGGCGCTGCGGCCCTCCGCCGCCGCTATCTCGTTTGGCTCCTGATTCTTTGCTCATTCGTCTATTTTCGTCAGTATGCCGAACCTTATGTCTTTCTCAGCGATTTCACGGATCTTTTCCTGCAGTTTTGTCTCGTACAGCATTGCGCGCTGATTTTCTTTTTGACGCCGGCTTTCCTGGCAGGTGCGATTTCCGACGAACGCAGGCAGGGAACGTTGGCCGAGTTGCTGACGACCGATCTGACCCCGGGCGCTATCTTGCTCGGGAAGCTGGCATCGGCTCTCGTTCAGTTGGGGGCCGTGGTGCTGACGGCTTGCCCTCTCCTGGCGTATGTTGCCGGCGCCGGTTTCGTGAACCCAGCGGTCTTGCCAGGGTTATTGCTCCTGTCCGCACTTTGGCTCCTGACCCTGGCCTGCGGCACCCTCTGCGCTTCCGTCTTCAGTCCGCTCACCCGCTCTGCGGTCCTGCGCGTCTATGGCGTCATGGCCCTGGCGACACTGGCGAACTGGGCCTACATCGCCTATGCCCTGCCTTGGTTGCTCACGTTTGCAGGCCCTGGTTCCCGGACGGGGATTTGGGCCAGCCGGGTGGGCGGGCCCTTGCTGCCTCAACCCCTTTTATGTTCTGGAACCGCTTTGGTATCAATCGAACTGGAGTGCCTTCGGCTTGCGATTCGGCACCGCCATGCTCATTTGCGGCGCAATCTCTTTGGCTTGCCTGGGCATCTCGGTCTGGCGTTTGCCGCCAACTTGTCTGCCCTCGCCTACGAAACGACGCCGGCGAATAGGGACTTGGCTGCGCCCGGCCGTGGACGACGAGCCAATCCTCTGGCGCGAACGCACCGTGGGCCGACCCTGGGTGCGCTGGCTTGGCGTCTTGCTGATGGCGACCGTTTCGGTGGCAGTGAGCTACTGGCTCGGCAAAACGCTCGAACCAGCCAACTTTCTCTGGACCGGCGTCCTGGCGGCCTTATTCTTGAGCCTGCTCGTCGGCATTCGGGCGTCGGGCACCGTCAGCGGTGAACGCGAAGCCAAAACCTGGGAATCGCTGCTGATCACTCCGCTGGATACTTGGGTTCTGGTGCAGGACAAGATCACCGCCGTTTTGATGTTGGCCTACCCATTATTGGCTGCCTTCGCCGTGCCGGTGCTGATCGCCGCCTGGAAGGTCAGCTGGGACGCCGTCACTCATACAGCAGTGATCCTGGTGATTTGTTGGTCCACCATGTATTACATGGCGGCCACCGGCGTGTCCGCTTCCGTTAGTTCTCGCGGCTCCTGGCGCAGCCTGCTCAGCACACTGGCCGCCGGCTACGGGTACGTTCTCTTCTTGGTATTAATCATGGCATTTGCCTATAGCTGGATGGGCTGTTTGCTGGGCCCCATTGTCATGTTCATTCTCGACCGCATGGGCGTGGCGGTCCAAGCCAAAGTGTTCGTCCTGTTGGGCATCGGCATCACCAGCAGCCTGGTTCTTTCTTATTTCTTGATTCGTTCCGCCCAGAACAAAGCCCACTTTGCCAAATGCTGGATCGACGATAGCGAACGCTATGGCCGCACCTTTACCCGCTCCCTAACAAGAGCGTTGATGAAACATCAAGAGAAAATGGAAGCGAAGAAAGTAGTCAGTGCTCAGTAGTCGGTAAGCGCCGGTATTGTCTCTATTGCGTTGCCAGCCGCCTTCGGATTTGCTGGGCCGTCTCCGGATGCATCAACGTGCGCATGAAAAACTCATTCACGGCCGTTTGCATAATTGGGATGCGGATCAGCGAATGAGGGCAGTGATCGACGAAGGCCAATCGGTGATAGGTCACATCCTTGAGGCCCGCGCGACCGAGAGCAGCCACGAATTGGTCAGCTGATTCGATCGGTACCTGTTCGTCGGCTCCGCCGTAAATCAGCAAGAGAGGTGGCAAGTCGGCTGCGATGTGGTGCAAAGGTGATGCCTCGCGGTACGTTTCGATGCGGGCGCCTTCGGGAGGCCCGCCCATGAATTGATTCACGACGTGACGCAGACGATTTTGCTGGTACTGCCCGAGGAGGTCGATCGGCCCGCTATCGCTGGCGACCGCTTGCACTCGGCTCGATTGATTCTTTTCCTGACCGTCTACTTCTTGCGTTTCTTTTTTGGCCGGCGTGCCCAATAGCAACGCCAGGTGACCGCCAGCCGAATTGCCATAGGCCCCAACATGATTGGGATCGATGTGATATTCGCGAGCATGCGCGCGAGGCCAACGGATCGCGCTGCGGCAATCTTCCAAGGCGGCTGGATAAGGCGACTTCAGCGGAGAGGCGGTAATTGATCGTGGCGGCAACGAATCCCAAGCTTGCGAAGTCGACAATGTTTCCCGGGACGCCATGCTCACGGGATGCGAAGCTCGATTTATCGCCTTCGAGCCAACCGCCACCGTGGATCACGACGATCAAGGGCCTGGGTTTGCCATCCGCGACTTTGGGCATTGCGAGATCGAGCAGCCAATGCTTGCTCGCCCCTTCGCGATAGCGAAGGTTATGAAAGATAGTGACGTTTATTGAGGAATCAAGCTGAGGGGCGCCGAACTTGTTCGCAACCGGTAAGCAAGCAGGCGAACAAGAAACCGCTGAGGGGGATTTGCATTCTCGTCGAACCGTAAGGGAATATCATCCGCGACGAACCGGCGGTTTACATAGACCGCCACTCCGTGGCGGATGATATTCTCGCAGGAATCTCGGCGAGATAAAAGGACGTGACCCGGCGCTTTTTGGCTAGCCCGACGCCCTTTGGTTAGCCCGACGCGCGAGCGAGAGGACTTTGCCCGATACGATCCGCGCGTTTCATGGCGAAGAATTACAGTTGGGTCCGCGTATTAATGCGGGAAACCCAGTTTACCCTACCAATGCACCAAGCGAACCGTGGGGGAGAAGGCCCTCTCGCTTGCGCGTCGGCCCTAACAAATCCACGCGGCAGGCTATCGCATCAAAGCGCGGCGACCCCACTCCGATCAGGCCTTGGCCATTTCTTGATTGCAGCAATTGAAATGGGCATGATCGGGGTTTTTGCAGTGGCATTCGCCGGTTACTTGGATTTCCATGCCGCATTGGCTACAGCGAAATCGATCGCCCCTCTTCGGGACCGACGTCCTGGTCGGGTTCGTCGAGCCGGAAGTAGACATCTTCGAAGCAACTTGATCGGCCATCGGGATCTCCTCCTCAAAATCGTGACACAGGGGATTCGCAACTTTGGGAAAAACCCTGCAATCATCGTGCCAGCTTTGGCTCTTTTTGAGATCGCTGCCGGCCAATCCCTCTTGCGAGGAATTTTGCTGGGCTCGATAATCCCGTGACGACCAAGGGCGGCACGGAGGCAATCCGCCAAGCGATTTTTCTTTTATGATAATCCTATGCTGTTACTGAGTTGTTCCGGGCTTAGTCGGGGATTCGACCAGGGCCCGCTGTTCACCGATCTGGGTTTCGAGCTGCAGGGCGGCGATCGCATCGGCTTGGTCGGCCCCAATGGCGTCGGCAAAACGACGCTATTGCCGCATTCTGACCGGAGAAGATCAGCCCGATACCGGCGAAGTCCGTTGCCATGCCGGGTCGCGCGTCGCCCTTCTCCGCCAGCAACCGAACTATGCGCCAGGCCAAACGCTTTTCGGCGAGGCCAAGACCGCTCTCGACGTGGTGGTGGCAGCTCACGACGACATGGTCCGCACCGCCGAGGCCCTGGCGGCCACGACCGACGAGGCTCAACACAAAGCTCTGGCAGCCCGATACGACCGCCTCAACGAGATGTTGAGGCATCATGACGCTTACAACGTCAATCACCGCATCGAGCACATTCTGGAGGGCCTGGGATTCACCCCGGATCAGTACGATCGGCCCATGGAGACCTTCAGCGGCGGCCAACAGAGCCGCGTTATGCTCGCGAAGCTGCTGCTGTCCGCTCCCGACGTGATGTTGCTCGACGAGCCGAGCAATCACCTCGATATCGGCGCCACGCGCTGGCTGGAAGACTATTTGGTCAAGCAGCCTGAGGCCATGTTGATCGTCAGCCACGATCGCTATTTCCTCAATCGCGTCGTCAACCGCATCTTCGAGCTGAACAACGGTCAGATCACGAGTTATCCCGGCAATTACGAGGCGTATGTCCGCCTTCGTCAAGAGCAATACGAGCGCCAACTCAAAACTTACGAGGCCCAAGCCGAATACGTCGCCAAGCAAGAAGACTACATTCGCCGGGTGCATTACGGCCAATTGCACAAGCAAGCCCACTCGCGACAAAAACAGTTGGATAAACTCGAACGGGTCGAGCGGCCGACGCTCGTCGATGCCCCACGGATGCACTTCCCGGAAGTGGTTCGCTCGGGTGACATCGTCTTTCAGGTCGATGACCTGACCAAGAGCTACGATCGGCTTCTGTTCAAGGACCTGAGCTTTCAGCTCCAGCGCGGTAAACGGCTGGGAATCATGGGCCCCAACGGTTGTGGAAAAACCACGCTGCTGCGCATCCTTTTGGGCCAGGAGGAACCTACGTCCGGCAAGGCGAAACGCGGTCAGCTCGTTCAGTTGGGTTATTACGACCAGCATTTGAAGATCTTGCCCGACGACAAGCCGGTCATTCGCGCCATTTGGCCGGAAGAGGATCCGGACGCCACCGAACAGAAAATGCGCAATCTGCTGGGCCGCTTCGGGCTCACGGGCGATCTGGTCTATCAGCAGACCGGCGCGCTAAGCGGTGGCGAACGCAGCCGGGCGGCGCTGGCTCGTCTGGCGGCGCGGGGCGTCAACGTCCTGATTCTCGATGAGCCGACCAATCATCTCGATCTTTGGGCCTGCGAAGCTCTGGAAGAGGCATTGCTCCAATTCGAGGGCACCACGATCGTGGTCAGCCACGATCGCTATTTCCTCAATCGAGTGGTCGACCTGCTAGTGGTCTTCGAAGGCGACCGGGTTCAAGTGGTTCACGGCAACTACGACACCTACGAACTATTGCGCGGAACAGAAGGCAGGAGCAGCCGGGACCAAAGCCAGCGCCCAGGCCAAGAACGGCGCAACGAAACAAAGCGCGGCCAAGGTCAAGAAAAAGCGACGATTTCCCTATCGCAAGGTGGAAGACCTGGAAGCCGAGATCGCCGAAACCGAAACGCGCTCGCGCGAGCTCGAAACCCTGCTGGCTTCACCGGACCTCTATCGAGACGGCGACAAGGTGAAGGAAACGATGCGCGGCTTCGAGGAGACCAAAGTTCAGCTCAAAGCGACTTTACGAACACTGGGAAGAAGCGGTGGAGATGAATTGAAGGTTGGCGCAACCATCAACTCTGACCTGAACGATTGCTGATGGCTAGAGACCCCTGCCGGCTCGCCCGGCAGGTGAATCAGTTCAGCAGCTAAATCGAATCGATCATCGGACAACGACCCCTGCCGGCTTGCCCGGCAGGTGAATCAGTTCAGCAGCTAGCCGAGGCGACTTCAGCCAAGGAACTTCTTCACATGCCGGACGAGCCGGCAGGGGTCGCACAAGAGATTGGCAGTCCAATTAGCTCTCGAACTTCTTCACCTGCCGGACAAGCCGGCAGGGGTCGCTCGTCGCAGGCGCATCGGACCAGCAGGGCAGAATGTTTACGCCCCGTCTGCCAACGCGATCAGCTCCTTGAGAACGCACTCGACGATGCGCGGCTCCGTGGGAACCTTGACGTGGCGGACATCCAAGAACTGGTAGTTCTGGGCGCCCGCCAAGGGTTCGCTGCCGAAGATGCCTAGACGCGGCACGGTGATGATGTTGACGATCCGCTTGGCGTCCGAGCTCGAGTGCTCGGGACTATGATTGGCGGCAAAAGCGTCCAAGTAGATGAGCAGGTCGAGCGTTATGCCTTGTTCTTTACTGCGTTGAGCCAATCTCCGCGCGCCGACCCACGCCCATGCTGTAGCCGATTACAGCAATGCGGGCGTTAGGATCGGCAAGCTTGATATCGCGAATGCGGTCGAGGTACTTGAGAGAAGTCCACTGCGTCGTGTAATAGACGTGTGGAAATCCGCACGTTTCCAGAAAAGTGCGCGAGCCCCACCGCATTGGTGACTTGGCTGGGATCGAAGCCGTTGATCACGATGATGTGAAGGTGTTCGCGACAATCGCTCGGCAGCCCTTCACAGCGAGCGATAACATCCGGCGGCGGGGGTTGAACCGGATTGAAACCCGATGCGCATCCCAAGGACAACGTCGATAGCAACAAAACCGACGACACGGCTTTACATGCGAACAATCCTGTTCGCACATTCCATCCGGCCATGGCCGAGTGCCTCCCCTATTCAGCTCTCATCCTTGAAAGCTAAAGATAGCAATCGGCAAAAGATGGGAGGCTTCTGCACTTCATTCGCGCTGGCTCCGACCCCAAGGCAGGCTAAGTAAACTTTGCGGATTCCAGAAAGGCAGAAACCGCCGGCAGGTGGCGAACCTCGACAGGAAAGAATAAGTCAAGAAGAACGAGATCGATCTAATCAAGTTATGCAAGGTGACGCGCCGATGAGCTCCGCCAAATCCTCGGACACGCCGCTTCCCGACCTGGGAGTCAGCCGGCCCCTTTGTCCGCCCCTCTATCAATCTTCGGTCTATACGCTGCCCGATTTGGATTCGCTCGACCATATCGCCAATGCCGAACAGCCGGGGTTCATCTACGCGCGCGACGGCCATCCCAACGCCCGCTACCTGGCCGATCGACTGACGGCCCTCGAAAGCTGCTCGTTGGGGAATCGTCTGCGGTTCCGGGATGGCGGCGATCACGGCAGCACTGGTAAGCGTGGTGAAGCAAGGCGACCGCGTTTTGGCCAGCTCCAATCTATACGGGCGGACCACCCAGTTGCTCATAAACGAGCTGAGCCGCTTTGGCGTCGAGACCACCTTCGTGGACACGCGCGATCCCAAGTCGGTACAAACCGCCCTGCAGAAACCGGCCAAACTCCTCTTGCTGGAAACGATTTCCAATCCGCTGCTCGCCGTTCCCGATTTGCCCGCATTGGTGGAGATAGCCCACAGTCGGGGCTGCCTGGTAGGCGTGGACAACACCTTCGCGACGCCCACGCTCTTGAAGCCGCTGGCTTCGGGAGTCGACTTGGTGGTGGAAAGCCTGACCAAAATGATCGGCGGCCACAGCGACGTCACTCTGGGTTTTCTCGGCGGCACCTTGGATATCTTCGCTCAGGTCAGCGCCGCCGTCAGCATCTGGGGCTGGGCGGCCAATCCATTCGACTGCTGGCTGGCCACGCGCGGGTTGTCGACCTTGGACTTGCGCATGAAAACCGCGACCCAGAACGCGGCCCGCCTGGCCGATTGGTTGGCGGAGCAATCCGGCGTCAGTCGCGTGTTTTATCCGGGCCGGCGCGACCATCCAGACTTCGAAACGGCTCGGCGCATCCTGACCGCCGGTTGCGGCAACATGATTACTTTGGAATTGGCCGGCGGCCGGGAAGCGGTGAATCGCTTCATGCGGCAAGCTCCGGGGGTACCCTTCAGCCCGTCGCTGGGCAACACGACAACGACGCTTAGTCATCCGGGCGCGACTTCGCATCGCTATGTCAGTCCCGCCGAGAAGAAGCGCCAGGGCATCAGCGACGGCATGATCCGTCTATCCGTGGGAATTGAAGATTTGGGCGATATTCAGCAGGAGCTGGCGCGAGGATTGGCCTGACGAAGGGGCGCATCAAAACGCGGTTATTGGCGGGTCAGAGCGTGTGGACTAAAGTCCACACTCCAGGCGTACGGGAGTGTGGACTTTAGTCCATAGGCTTCGACAGACACCTACCTCACCGGCGGGCTGACCGGCTTCAAACTCCCTGTCTGGTTCGGCTTATTCGCACGGCGGAACAACACTTTCGGCCGGCCGACCGCGGTAATTGCCAGCCCCAAGCCAAATACCACGAGTGGCGCCACGGGCAGGTTCTCCCTGAAATCGGCGACGTTTCCCAAAACAGACCACGAGTTGTCCTTCGGCATCGATTGTCGAGCCACTGCATTGACCGGGTTTTCGGCCGCCTGCGTACTCCAGCGATCGAGAATCGATGCTAACCCGACGAACGCCAAGAGGAGCAATGCGCAATGGATCACGAAGCGCATGTCGGTACTGCGTTTTCTCCGATGACTGTGTTTCATGACGCTTGATGCTCGCTTCGGGACATTGGTCCCGGAACGGAGGAGGGGACGCGTCAGTGCGAGGTGACGGGTTGCCCTTTCAACTTAAGATCCAGGCAAGGTGCCCGAATCGGCCTACGGGGTTAGCTGACGGGCTAGGGGTTGAAAGTCCCCCGATCGTGCACTTACGATCTGCGCCCCAGAGGCGAACGATCGCCTCAGTGGTTCCCCCGTTCTCATCTCGTGCGAGACAAGATTCGGCTGCTGGGATCAAGGCTACGCGCGGGCTTTAGCCCTGTCAATGTGTACGAAGCTATAGATCTAAGCGTTTTTGCGCCAAGTGGTGTTGGCGACGGCGCTTCCGGCGACGCTGGCGAACATCTGCGGCCTCGGTTTGCCGGGCATGACATACGCCAGCTTGAGTTCGTCTCCCGTTATTTCGAAAATCCCCAGAGCGGACTGGCCTTGGAACGGGCCGCTAGTCGCCAGGATATCCATCTCCTTGGGCTCAACATCCTCGCGAAGTTGATATTCGCCTTCGAAGAGCAACTCCGCGCCGGCTTTGGTCCGGTAGATTTTGTCCGTGAGTTCGAGCTGCAATTTAGCGCGGATTTCCTCGGGAATGAGCCGTCCATCGTTTTCGCAGGTCAGGCAAGTCCAAGCGCCTTCGATCATGGTTCACCCTTCCTTATTGATCGTATCGATCAACATGCGCAGCCGGCCTAGCTGCCGTCTATCGAAATGGAATTTCAGGCGGGGGAGCTGGGCAACGTGCTCGTCGTTGGCCTCCAGCGGCAAGGCATCGGTTTGGGTAAACGTCCCGCTCACGACGATGTCGGCAAAATCGCGACAAACCTGCTCGAGGAAAGTTTGGGACAAACGGTGATTGAGGGCAATACGAGCTCTTTTTTCACGTAGCGCATGCTGTGATAAAGACGGTAGAACAGGCGGATTTCTGCCATCGCCTCTTCGACGGAATGCGTCAATTTGTAAAGTGCCAAATCGCTCGGCGAGATCATGCCGCGAGCCAGCAAGACATCTTTGACATAGGCATTCCAGGGTTCCCAATAACCGCCATTGGGAACGTCCACCATGACGATCGGAAAGAGATGGCTCTTGCCGGTTTGCACCAGCGTCAGCACTTCGAAGCCTTCGTCCTGCGTGCCGAAACCGCCGGGAAAGAGAGCGACCGCGTCCGATTCCTTCACGAACACGAGCTTGCGCGTGAAGAAATACTTCAGATGCATGAGCTTGGCGTCGCCGGCAATGATCGGATTGGCCGACTGCTCGAAAGGCAGAAGAATGTTGATGCCGATGCTGTTTTCCCGGCCTGCGCCTTCGTGCCCAGCTTCCATGATGCCGCTAGCCGCGCCGGTAATCACCATGTAACCGTCGGCCGCCGCTTGCCGGCCGAATTCGACGGCTTGAAGGTAAGCCGGATGATCGCTCTTGATGTGCGCCGAGCCGAAAACCGTCACCTTGCGGTGATGGCGGAAGGGGGCCAGAATCTTGAAAGCATAGCGCAGCTCCTTGAGCGCGGTGCTCAACAGCTTGATGTCGCCCCGATTGGCATGATCGCGCAACAGCTTGTCGGCCGTTTCCTTGATCTGCTGGATGAGCAACTCATCGCGAATTGGCCGCGTGCCTTCTTGGTGAGCCTCTTCGTCGTGTATTTGCTCGAAGGAATCTTCGCCTTCGGCGGGTCGTTTATTCATACTTGATCTCGAAGGAGCGGCTTCTTCTACCGCTGCTAATCGGCGCTGGCGAGGGATTCCACTGCCTGGCCCTGCGTGTCGTAAATTGCCCAGAGCGTGTCGAGGGCCGTGAGATGCAGCAATTCGCGAATGCGGTCGGAGGTTCCGGCCAGCACCACTTCGCTGCCATGCTTCTTCACGAGCATGTGGCACTTGAGCAAGAAGGAGATGAACACCGAGCCGAAGAATTTGACCTGGCTCAGGTCGATCACCAATCCTGCGGGTGGGTCCTGACGCAAAGGCGCCAGTACGAGTTCTGCAGCCTGGGTTATCAGGCTTTCGGGCATGCTTTCCACTTCGGACGCCGGGATGATGACCGCGATATCCCCATGCGCTTCACTCGAAAGCACTGACTGTTTGCCGAATCTGACGTCATGGTTCGTTCCACAGAGTTAGACTTGTCGTTCAAAAGTCGCTCCAGGCTACCACGCCCGGAGAACGAATCAAGGATTCCGAGCTGCTTTGTACCCACGCGCACTGCCCTGAACAAATCTTCCATCCCTTTATAATAGGGACGATAACCTAGGGACCAAGGCAGCCGAGCTACTGTCCGAGTATTGACATGGAACCCGAACCGGAAAAGACCGCGGCGTTGCCGCGCGTCCTATTGAAGATCGCCCGCAATTCGAGCCATCCCTGGGTCTTCCAGAAAATGGTCGAGAAGCCGGCTTCCCGGCTGCATCCCGGAAGCGTGGTCGAAATCGTCGATCGCGAAGGGCAGCGTGTGGGCAAGGGCTTTTATAATGGCCACTCGCGGATTGCGCTTCGCGTGCTGACGTCCAATCCCGATGAACTTATCGACGAAGCTTTTTTCGCTCGCCGGTTGGAGCGGGCCATCGAATGGCGCCGCGCTGGTTGAACCTCGACGCTACCACCGATGCCTATCGCCTCGTGCATTCCGAAGGAGACGATCTCAGCGGCCTGGTCGTCGATCGCTTCGGCTCGACGCTGGTTCTCGAGTTCTTCGCCGCCGGCATGTTTCGGTTTCGTTCGGTGCTGCAAGAAATCTTGCTGAAGCATTATCCCGGCAGCGCGATCTACTGGTTCGCCGAAGATCACGTGCAAAAACAGGAATCGTTCGATTGCCGGCCTCCTGAGCCGCCACCTCCTACGGTCATCAACGAACAAGGCGTGCGCTTTCGTGTCGCGCCCGGCAGCAAGCACAAGACCGGCTTCTTTCTCGATCAGCGCGATAATCGCCGCACGCTCGCGAGCTTTTGCGCGGACAAGACGGTACTTGACCTGTGTTGCAATTCCGGCGGTTTCGCGGTCTATGCGAAAGCTCAGGGAAAAGCGGCCGAGGTGACGGGAATCGATCTGGATGAAACCGCCCTGGCACTCGCCCGGCAGAACGCCGGCCTCAATCAAGTGCGCATCCGTTTCATCCAGGCGGACATTTTCGCCTGGCTGCGCGACATCATCGCCGGCGGCCAGCGCTTCGACGTGGTGATTCTCGATCCCGCCAAGCAAACGCGCGATCGCGAGGAGGTCGACTACGCCCTCAAGCGCTATCTCGACATGAATAAGCTGGCCATGCAGGCGGTGGCGCCTGGAGGTCTCCTTCTCACCTGCTCGTGCACGGGACTGGTAAGCGAAGAGCGTTTCATCGAATCGCTGCGCCGCGCGGCCTGGCAAGCCGGCCGATCAGTGCAAGTGTTCCGGGTCGCCGGCGCAGGCGACGATCATCCCTTCTTGCTGCACGTTCAGGAGGGGCGCTATCTGAAAGCAGTCTTTTGCAGGCTCGATTGACCTGGTTAGCCGCGACGCGCAGCGGAGCGCTCCGCTGCGCGTCGCGGCTAACCGAGAATCAATTGCCGCCGCCGGGTTTGAACCAGTGGATGACTTGCTGCACGTTGGCCTCCGGCAAATTGACCGGGGCTTGCAGGGTATCGCTCGTCGGCGACGACGATGTCGAGGGCGGGGCCGCCGTGGTTCCCCCGGTGATTTCGGCCTTCGCGGTTGCCACGGGCGGGCCGTTGCCCAATTCGCCGCTGGCCAGGCGTGCGAAGCCTTCCAAAAGCGGCGACCATTTGGGTGGCGGCACCTTGGTTTCTTGCCAGGCAGCGCCCGATGTGACGGGTAGCGAGTACCAGACGGCGCTCTTGTCAGTTCCGTTATCGCCTGAAACGAGCGGGAAGGCGAGTTGCTCGCCCGCCAGTTCCGTGCGAGGCTTCAGGTTGCCGGCTCGGAACGGCCCGAGGCCCACCACCCAAGAGTCCTTGGCATCGCTTTGAGCTTCGAGCAGGCCCGATTGCCAGACCCGTTCGCCGGTAAGCCGGTTGTAGGCGAACACGGCAATTTTGGCGACGCCGATGGCATCGCTCTTCTTGATGAAGGGGATTTCCGGAATCGACGACGGTTGGCCCGGCAAAACCGTCGGCAAGGTCATTGCCGGCACGCCGACGAGCAGCGAGTGGCGATCGGTGCCGATGGCGCCGAACGCACCTCGATGACATAGGTTGCTCGCGCCCGCTCTTCCTGCAGCAGGCAACCGGCAGCCAGCAGGTGCTGGCGCAGCGAGCTGATCAGGTAGCCCTTATCGACCGTGCCGTCGAGATATTGAGCGTCGAGAAAGATCTTTTTATCGTGCAGATGGGAACAATCGAGCGCGGAAACCGCTTCGTCGATCGAATGCGAGATCAGCAATTGCTCAGTCGCCGTGTGCGCCGTATCGCTCGAACGCGTCGTCCCGCAGCCGACAAGCGTCAACAACAGAAACGTTCGCCAAAGCGGCCCGAACGCGTACCAACGCCCGCTGGCAGAACGAGCAGGTGTGGTCGTCTTCGTCATTCCTGGAAGGATCCTCTCGATTCACGAATAAAAGCAGGTCCGCGATTTGCGGACGCCGGCCAAACAACCTTGGTAGTGGAATGACAGAGGGATGCCATCTTCGACCAGATCTGTCAAGTAGGCCTGGCATCCAGGTAACAGTTAGGGACCATGGGTAAAAAGAATCGGTGCGAGAAAGACAGAGAAAGCAGAGAAACGAACTTTGTCTTCGCAAATCATTTCATAATTGGGATATACGGCAGTTCGTTTCTCAGACGCACAGACACCCCCTAAATCGCTGCCCATCGATTGAACCGGGCGCAGGCATCGAGCGCAACTCGTTAAGTAGTTGATGGTTAGCGAGCGTCAAAAGTTCGTTTCTCTGATGCTCTTTTCACCGAACCCACGTTCAGAGAGCGCAATCGTCAGCAAATCCTTCTCGCAATCCGCATACTTGATCGGGGATTCCTCGGACGTCCATAATAGAATAAGCTAGCCTGGAACAATTCATGACTGATGAGTTGCCCGAAGCAAAAACAATCCCTTGGAGGTAAGAACAGTGGATTATTCACTCGACTATAGCGGCCAACGAATTGCCGCTGAGGCAAGCGCCGATGCCCGAGCCGCTTTCATTCGCCGAACCTACGGGCACCTGGCCGGGGCCGTGCTGGCGTTTGCGGTACTCGAGACGCTGCTGGTGCAGATGGTGCCAGCAGATGTGATTCAAAGCCTCTTCTCGAATAGAGCCGCCCTCATAGTCGAGATGGTGGCTTTCATGGGTGTCGCCTGGATAGCGAACAAATGGGCGCTGAGCGGGGCCACTCCAGCCATGCAGTATGCCGGCTTGGGGCTCTATGTGGTTGCTGAAGCTGTGATTTTTCTGCCGTTGATGTTTGTTGCCGCCACTTACGCTCCGGACGTTCTCCCCAAGGCGGGAGTAATGACCTTGGCGATGTTCGCCGGTCTCACGTTTACGGTCTTCTTCACGCGCAGGATTTCTCCTTCCTGAGCACCATTCTTACGCTCGGAAGCTGTCTAGCGATTGGCTTCCTGCTGATTAGCTTTTTCATGGGCTTTAGTGTGGGCAACTGGTTTGCCTTTGCCATGGTCGCCCTGGCTAGCGGGTTCATTCTTTACGATACGTCGAATGTTCTGCACCACTACCGAACCGATCAGTACGTGGCCGCTTCACTGGCGCTTTTTGCCTCCGTCGCGTTGCTCTTCTGGTACATCGTCCAAATCTTCCTGTCGAGCCGCCGGAACTAAGTTTGCTTGCTGATGCGATTACGCAAAGAGCCTCGGAGGCAACCTCCGAGGCTCTTTTGCGTTTAAGGCGAGCGTCGAGGCGTCAGCCCGACGAGTCTCACCAATTCTGGCGCGAAATCCATCGCAAGCGTTCTGTTGTGCGCGGTCTCCTGACCTCGCACCACGGCCATTCTGTTGTGCGCGGTCTCCTGACCTCGCACCACGGCCATTCTGTTGTGCGCGGTCTCCTGACCTCGCACCACGGCCGCATCACCCCTATCGGCGAAGACCACAACAAGATGCCCCGTTTGTGGTCTCCTGACCACCTTTGCGGGCGATCACTCGGTTTGCGCCGAGCCAAAACGCCAAGAACAACATGTGTCCGTGTAGGTGGTCAGGAGACCACAATCGGCATTCGGATTGCGCCTAATTCCTTCGCTCCGCAAGATGATTCCGTGGTACGTGGTCTTGAGACCCACGCACAACGGGAATGATCGCGAGGTTGCGTCATTTGCTCTGCTGTCATTAACACATTTACGCACGTCGGCATGACTCGTCGGGCTGACGCCTCGACGCTCGCCGGCCGGCCCTCTACTGCTTCTCCGCCAAAGGCAGCTGATAGGCAGCCATCTCCAGATGATTGCAGGATAGGCCACGCCGTTCGCCAAGGCCAAGTGGTTCCAGGTTTTGTCGCCTTCGAGTGCTTGGATGATTCCCAGTTCATGGTGAGCGTCCGGCGTCGCTTGCACCAGCACAAGTTTGCCGCTTTCCGAGAGGATTAGGATCAAATCGCCCGAGAGCAGAATTTGGCCGTGGCCGTAGCGACCGTCGCGCCATTTTCGTTTGCCGGAACTGGCTTCAATGCAGTCGAGAATGCCTTCGTCCAGGCCATAGATATAGCCTTGATAGAAGACCGGACTGGTAAATTTGCACCGTAATTTCATATTGTCCCAAACCGGCTTTACGCTCCACGCCCCATCGGCATAGGCAACCTTGAGCATTGCCGTGGCGGAGTCTTTGACGTAGCTGCGCGAGACAAAAACACGGTCATCGCTGAGCACCAGCGGCTGAGCGACATTGATGCCATTGAAGCCTGGCCAGTCAAACTTCCAGAGCCGTTTGCCATCTTTGGGGTCGTAACCGGCCACGCAGTCGGCGTCGAAGAGGAGAACCTGCAGCTTGCCGGCTAGGGTGCCCATCATGGGCGAAGAATAGCCGGCTTTGGTGTCGCCGGAGGCCCAGATCAGCTCGCCGTTGGCCCGATTGAAGGCGCAAACGGCCTTGCCCTTGGCCGCGTCGCTTTGTGCGCCCGGATTGACGATCACCATATTCTCATATACCAGGGGCGAACCGCTCATGGCCCAGATGATGTTGTTGTTCTGAGCCAGAATGTTGACGGCCCACTTCTTTTTGCCGGTTCTTAGGTCGAGACAGACAAGATCTCCAACTGCCCCAAGCGAAAAAACCTCGTCACCGGCGATGGTGGGAGTTGCTCGCGGCCCCGGTCCGCCCATGGGCTCCTGGAAATCCGCCGAATAGGAATAAGCCCAGATCTCCGTGCCCGTGGCCGTGTCGTAGCAGACTACCGCTTCCTGATCGCGGCGCTGTTCAATCGTGACGGCGACACTGCCTTGGATCACAAAGCCTGCATAGCCGCCGCCAATGGGCTGCCGCCAAAGCGCTTTGGGCGGATTGGTTTTCCATTCGCGCACAAGGCGGGCCCCGTGATAACACCGTCGCGTTTAGCGCCACGATATTCCGCATAATCGCCCGGCGTTGGCGCCAGGGCTTCCTTGGATTTCTCGATGTGTTTCTGAGTGGCTCGTTGCTCTTCGAGAATCGCTGCATGGTTGTCTTCCCAACGCAAGTGGAAGGTCGGCACCATGTCGCCATTGAAAGTTACCCGTCCCACCATCCCGTAGGCGACGCAGAAGGCGCAAAGCAATAAGCCAATGCTTTGCCACAGCCGCCAGCCTGAAAAGAAGACCAACCAAAAGGCCAGCAACAGAGTGCCCAACATCAGGGTGATCGCGGTTGTCAAAACCCGCTGAAGCTTATCCAGATCGGGGAGCGGCAGCGCCCAGACGCCGATGATTACTGTCGCAGCCAAGCCGATAATTACGAACGGCAATGCCATACGGAACACGGAACGTCGCGGAGGCGATGCGGCATCGGAAGGCGTAGCCATACCTGGACCTTTCTGCTTCATGCTTTGGATGCTTTACCAAACCCCGACTTGGCGGTGGGGTTGAGGTCATTATAGGCAGCGGACGTGGACGTTTGCTTATAATGGCCCCATGCCTGGAAATTCATTTGGCGAACTGTTTCGCATCACCACCGCTGGCGTGAGCCACGGAACTGGTTACCAGGTCATCATCGACGGCTGCCCACCGGGCTTGCCGCTGAGCGTGGACGATCTTTTGCCGGACTTGCGGCGTCGTCGACCGGGGCAATCTTCGATTGTTTCGCAACGTCAGGAAGAGGACCTTCCTGAAATCTGGTCCGGCGTGTTCGAAGGCCGCACCGACGGCACGCCCATCGGCATTCTTTTGCGGAACACGGATCAGCGCAGCGGCGATTACAGCGATATTCGCGAAAAGTATCGACCTGGGCACGCCGACTTTACCTTCGACGCCAAGTTCGGCTTCCGCGATTATCGCGGCGGCGGTCGTTCCAGTGCCCGCGAAACGGTCGCTCGGGTGGCGGCCGCGGCTATCGCCAAAAAGCTGCTGGCTTTGCAGGGAGTGCGCGTTCTCGCTTACGTCAAGCAGGTTGGCGCCGTCATCGCGGGGGTCCCTGAACCTGAGTCGGTCACACTCGAACAAGTGGAAGCGACGCCCGTTCGCTGCCCCGAACCGGCAGCGGCGGCGAAGATGATTGCCCTTATCGAAGAAGTGCGCGAGCGACAAGATTCCATCGGCGGCGTTTGCGAAATTGTGGCGACAGGAGTGCCGCCCGGCTGGGGAGAACCCGTCTTCGACAAACTGAAAGCGGATCTCGCCAAGGCGCTTTTGTCGCTGCCTGCCGTGATGGCTTTCGAATATGGGGCAGGATTCGGCGTGGCCACGGCGCGGGGCAGCCAGAACAACGATCTCTTCATGCGCAAGCCTGACGGGAGCATTGGCACCGAATCCAACCGCCATGGCGGCATGTTGGGCGGCATCAGCAGCGGCCAATCGATCATTTGTCGTGCCGCAGTGAAGCCCACCAGCAGCCTGCCCCAGCCGCAACGCACCGTGACGCGTGCAGGAGAACCCACGGAGATCGCAACCCGCGGCCGGCACGACCCCTGCTTGCTGCCTCGCTTCGTGCCGATGGCCGAGGCGATGGTTGCCCTCGTGCTGGTCGACCACTGGCTCCGGTGGCGGGCACAATGCGGCTTGCCCTTGCAATGAGCGTTCCTGGGTTGGCATTTCAGCCCCGGATGGGGCGGCAGTCAATAGCCAGGGGCGTGAGCCCCTGGAAAACATCACTTAGAGCGTTCGGAAACAGTGATGATGAATGTCTTCAATCGGAACCTCGCAACTCAAAAGCGGGATCCGTTTTCCTCCCCCCTTGGCAAGGGGGGGCAGGGGGGGTCAGACGCGACTGCACGATCCAGTGTGGAATTGCACCCGCCGCCCACTTCCAGATTGACCAGCTTGCCGCCTGGGCATTTAGGTCCCGAAGACCCCCCCTGCCCCCCCTTGCCAAGGGGGGAGAATTCAAGGCTGGCGCCTTCTTATTATTTCCGGGCGCTCTTAAGAACTTCAGCCCCGGATGAGGCGAAAGTACTGTCGCCCCTACCCGGGCTACGGGGAACTGAATCCATCTCCCACGTCAAGGCCATGCCCCTCGCCCCTATCCCAAACCTCTATTTCGCCTGCCCTGGGCTCTTCAAAAAGAGAATCACATCCGCCAAATCTTGGCTCGACAGGTCTTTTTCCAGGCCTTCGGGCATCAACGATTTCCCGCTGCTTTTCAAGTCTTCCAGCTCGCTGCGCAAGAGCGTTTGTTCTTTGCCATCTTGGCCGCGGAAAGTGACGCTGGCGGCCGATTCACTGCTCAGAATCCCCGTAACGATGCGCCCGCTTTTGGTCACCGCCACATATTCGTGGTAGCGAATATCGACATTGCGGTTCGGATCCAGGATTTCCGTCAATAAATACACCGGCGTCTTGGTGGAGACCGAAGCCAGGTCAGGCCCCACGGCGAAGCCGGTATTGCCGAGGCGGTGACAGGTCGCACAGCGCCGTGCGAATACGGCGTGGCCACGGGCGGCGTCGGCGGTCATAGTCAGAACGGCCGCATGATCGTCGAGCACTTTCTGACGGTCTACTCGGGTTGCGCCGGTGAAAAGTTTCGCGGCCAGAGAGCGCAGATGCTCGTCCTTTTGTTGCAGCAATAGCTGACGGCGCTTGGCATCCACGTCGGCGACCAGGACCTGCTTTTTGTCGATTGCCTCGAGAAGCTGCCGTCGCCCTGCATTTCGGCTCAAGAGCAAGTCGAGCGCTTGGTTCGCGCAACGACGGAGTAAAGCTCTTCCAGTTGGCAAGAATAATAGTGGCTGCGCGTTCGTTCGCTAGGTCGCCCAGACGAGCGAGCGCATCGGTCTGCAAGGGAAGCGGCTGATTCGGCGCCAAGAGCTTTCCCAAGATATCGAAATCGGCTTCGAGACGACTCGGCTCGCGAGCCAACAATGAGACGGCAAGCAGGCGGGGTTCAAGCGCGGTTTGTTCGTTGACCGCTTCTTTGCGTGCCTGCGCCAAAATGCGGACGACGTGCTCCAGTCCCGCGGATGCGGGTAATTTCTGCCAGGAAAGCCCGCGCCGTTCGAGAGCGTCGAGAACTCCGGTCAGGGCCGCCGCCTGCCAGCTTTTGAACCCCCCTGTGCCAGTCAAGCAATTGCTCAAGATCCGCGAAAGGTCGATCGGCTCACTCATCGAACCGGCCAGGCCAAGCAGATGACTCACCAAGTCCAGGTAGTTCTGGTTATCGGCTGGATGCTCGAGCACCGCTGCCACCGCGTTTTCGATATTCCGGGCATTGACGCTCGAAAGCATGGCAGCGATCAAATAGGGATCGTCCGCATGGCGCAGAGCCACGGCAACGAGAGCCTGTCCAGCGCTCTTATCGTGCCAGGCCCCCAAGGCATACACAACTTGCAAGCGAACTTGCCCATCGGGATCGGCCCCGAGAGCAGCGATGGCGGAGCCGAGCTGCGAGTCCGAGCTCAGGAATTTCCCGGCCAGTCGAACGGCATGCCGTCGAACGCCTGGATGTTTATCCGACAAGGCGGCGCGAACAAGAGCTTGAGGCAGGCTTCCCAGAACATCGAGAGCGCACAAGGCCTGCATGCGGGTTTCCGGCCGGGCTGAATGCTCGGCAAGTTGTTCCAGCAACGGAACGGCGGCTTTGTCGTCTCGCCAGGAAAGCATCTGGGCTGCCAGGTCGCGTTGCCAACCGTTGGGACTGTCGAGCGCGGCAACCAGGCCTTTCGTATCCAGACGATCGAGGCGTTGCGGCGGCCTGGCGCCGGCAGCGGGTCGCAGGCGGTAAATGCGGCCCAGCGTATCGCCGGCGCGGACGTCAAGCTGAGCCCGCTCTTCAGCAGGAATCCAGCGCGGGTGCTCGATGACGTAGCGATACATGTCGACGATCCAGAGCGCGCCATCGGGGCCGGTGCGCGCCTGGACCGGCCGAAACCAGTTATCGGTCGAGGCGAGAAACTCCGAGGTCGTTTCATCCACGGCGCGCCGGCCGGCGAAAGTGCTGTCCAGCGGTTCGAGAATTTCGCGCGTCACGCACAAGTTCACCGGCTCGCAAGTGAAGGCATTTCCCGAATAAGCCGGTCCAAGCAAATTGTCACGGTAGACGCCAATTCCGCAGGCGGCTGTCGATTGTCCGGGAGGCCCCGAAAGGGCAAAGAGCTGGAGACGTTTTTGCAGGGGAAAGAGTTGATTTGGGTTCGGCGAGCGCGAGGTGAGCACGCCGGCGCCAGGCGGGGCCACGAACGGATTGCGGCGTAGCTCGTGATCGGCCAGCGGATAGTGCCAGCAAAGGTTCGAGTTGTCGCAGCCGAACCAGTCGTCCCAGTCGTTGCGCACCCTGCCCTGTTGCGTGCGGCCGGTGGCTGGTTCGAGCACCCCCGTGTCGGGTTGGATGCGAAAATCGCGATTCCCTAGGTCCACAACCGCGCCGGTGAAGCTCTTGATGTGGCCGCCGAACAGGCCGCAGGAGCCATAGACCCAGCCATCGAGACCGTATTCCAGGCTATTGACGCGGGCCTGGTAATTGTCGATGCCGAAGCCGCTAAAAAGTTTGCGGACGACGTCGGCCTTGCCGTCGTGGTTCGTGTCCTCCGCATACAGAATGTCCGGGGCGGAACAGATCAGCACGCCCTTTCGCCAGGCCGTGACGCCCGTGGGAAAAGGGATATTGTCCAGGAAAACGGTGGACTTGTCGTAGAAGCCATCGCCATCGGTATCTTCGAGAACGCGGACCCGCCCACCCGGACGGAAATCGCCCTTCTTGCCGGCAGGGTAATCGACCATTTCGGCGACCCAGAGCCGGCCGTCGGGGCCGAAGGAAATCGCCACGGGATCGACGACCAACGGCTCCGCAGCCATCAGATCAACGGCAAAACCTGGGTGCGTTTTCAGGGTTGCCAGTGCTTGCTGCGGAGAAAGCGGCCGCGAGCCGTGAGTGCCCGTGGGCCTGAACGGTGAGTTGAAACCCTTGCGAAGCTGATCCTCCACCAGGCCGACGATTTTGTTCTCGAGCCCCGGCCGGAATGGCACAGGGAGGTCGTAATAAACCATAGCGCCGCCGCCTTCGTAACCGCCTTCCTTCAAGACGCGCTCGGAAGGAATGTAAGCAGGAGAACCGTTGGAGTAGGCGTTGAGCCATAATCGCAAGCCGTCGAGCTCCCGCTTGAGCCGCAAGGAATAATCGACCACCACTTCGCCAGGCAGAAACGCCATGGCGAGAGAATCGCCGAATCGCCAGGTTTGCACAGCGTAGGGGACAGCGGTTGGTAGTTTTTGTCCCTGTTTCAGTCGCTCGAGTTGCACGCGAGCATGGTAGCCGATGGCGTCCTTGCGCTTGCCGCGATCTGCCCAGTCCGCTTCGGTCGGGAGAGCCGCCAGGGGCAACTCGGTCGCAAGTGAGCCAATGTGAAGAGGGCCTGTGACCGGCGCCAGATAGCCGGCCAGAAGGCGTTTGACTTCGCTCGCGATTTCAGCCCCCTGGCGGGCGGCGATCTCGACCTTGTCGCCCGTCACGCCCGAGTCGGGATTGGAATCCGCGCCGCAGCCGACCGATACCATGGCAATGGCCCCCGGATATTCTTGCTGGAGCAGTTCTTGTGCGAAGCCGGCCCAGTCGCCGCTGATTTTGTTGAAAGAAAGCGTGACGCAATGGCAGGCGTAGTTGACGTAGACGGCGCGTATCTTCCGGCTGCTATCGCGAACGACCAGCAAGGGCATGTCGTGGTCGACCGGCCCGCCTTTGGTGCGTCGATTGGCCGCGAAACCAACACTGCCTATGCCCCAGCTCAAGGACGCGGGTTGCCGATCGGCGAGGGCCGCCAGTGCGACGGTTTCCAATTTGTCGGTAAATTCGGCCGTGTAGCGATCGATTCGTTCCTGATGTACCTTGGGAATCGGCATGCCAAAGAGCGTCGATAACATTCCTTTGAGCATGGGAGCCGTATGCGTATGGGTTGCTGTGACCGCGATTCGCTCGGGATCCAAGCCGGCCTTCGTGTGTAGCCGTTGACGTAGCTCCGTCACTAGCGCGGCAGGTAACCCGACGTTATCGACAGTAATGATCAGCGCCGGCTTGCCGTCATCTATCGCCAGGGCCTTCGCCCAGATTCGTTGAGCGACGCCCTCCGATTCGGTGCGCCGGCCGCCAAAGCCGCTCAGGCGAATGGGGTAGGCGGGGGTGATATCGATCTTGGCGACGCCGACGCGGTAGCTCGTTGTGCCCGGTTCTGCGGCGCTCGCGATGGCCGCAAACAGAGGCAAACATGAAAAGGTAGCAAGGAAGCCGAAAAGGCTTAAAAGCTTCGGAAAAAATAAACGCGAATGGGTACCGCAGCAATTTGCACGAAACCGGGGAATCGGTTTTTCTCCCCCCCTTGATAAGGGGGGGCTGGGGGGGTCGGATGTGACGTGCAGATTCTCAGAGAAATGATGCACCTTGCGGATCACCGCGAGTGCAAGTTTTTCGTTCGAGCGTGAAGGTTTCTTAGACCCCCCCACCCCCCCCTTGCCAAGGGGGGAAGAATTCAAGGCTCGCGCTTTAATGTTTCCGCACGCTCTTTTGCGCATCTGGCATTCTCCTACCGGGCGAACGTGACGACAGACAAAGGCTATCGATCAGCTTTACGCTACAGCAAGCAGCTGAGAAAGTAGATTCTGAGTATGCGGTTGTTTCTTCCACGCGGGGATAGGCCATGCGCATTGTCTCTTTGCTGCCCAGCGCAACGGAAATCATCTGTTCGTTGGGCCTGAACGATCAGCTGGTCGGAGTAACGCACGAATGCGATTATCCCTCTTTTGTTGTCGATTTGCCGAAGGTGACGCAAACGCTCATCCCGCACGATGCAAGCAGTGCAGAAATCGATTCGTTGGTGCGTGAACGATTGCAAACGCAAAAAGCTCTCTACACGCTCGATATGCCGACCCTTGAAACGCTCCAGCCCGACTTGATCGTGACACAAGCGCTGTGCGACGTTTCGCCGTGGCGGAAGAAGAAGTGCGTTCCGCTGCTTGCTCGCTACCCGGTTTGCCGCGGGTGATCAATCTCGAACCGACGACTTGGGCCGGCGTGCTGCAATCGATCGCCCAAGTTGGCGTTGCGACGGGCTGTCAGGCAGAGGCTGCCCGGACGGTTGCCGCGCTCGAAGAGCGCGTGGCAGCCGTTGACGATCGCTCTGCCCTATTGACCCCGCGGCCGCGCGTCGTGCTGCTCGAATGGATCGATCCGCCGTTTTGTTGCGGGCATTGGAGCCCTGAACTGGTGGCGTTTGCGGGCGGCGACGAATGCCTGGGACGCGTGGGCATTCCCTCACGCACCTTATCGTGGGACGAGCTGGCAGCGGCAAAACCGGAGGTGATGGTTATTGCTTGCTGCGGTTTCGACGTAGCCCGCACGCGCCAAGATCTGCACTTACTAACCGCCGCGCCGGGTTGGTCGGCCCTGCCCTGCGTCAAAACAGGGCAAATCTACCTGGTGAACGGCTCGGCCTACTTCAGCCGGCCGGGGCCGCGGCTGGTCGATAGCTTGGAGATTTTGGCCCATTTGCTCCATCCGGAAATTCACCCATTGCCCCCAGGGCTGCCGCCGGCAGAGCCTGCATTCGGGCGGAAACAGGCCAGCACCCTATGTTGATCATTTACGTGGACGCCGATGCCTGCCCTGTCAAACAAGAGGTGTATCGCGTAGCCCGCCGCTATGCGATGCGCGTGGTCATCGCCGCCAATGCCACGCTCCACGTGCCGCCCGATCCGTTGTTTGAGCTGGTGGTGCGCGCCGGTTTCGGCATCGTAGACGACTGGATTGCAGAGCAGGTAGATGCAGGAGATATCGTCATCACGGCGGACATTCCTTTGGCGGCGCGCTGCATCGCCAAGAGCACACGAGTTCTGAACGCCAAGGGGCGCGAGCTGACGGACAACGACATCGGTTCGGTGCTGGCAACCCGCGACCTGATGACCGCCCTGCGCCAAGACGGGACTATTACGGGTGGCCCGGCGCCGATGACGCCAAAGGATCGATCGAAGTTTCTTGCCAAACTTGACGAGATGGTGAACGCCGTGAGGCGTTCAAACCAGCAGGACTAAGAGGGAAAGGTTGAAGCCGGCCGGAAATGAGCAAACTTGCTTTCCCACCCGCGAAGTGCGATTCTGGGCAAGATGTTGAACACTCCCGGGCGAAGATTGACCAAATGGCTCGAGACGGCCCCCAAGCCGGTGTTCGTCCTTTACGCCATGACGGCGGCGTTCGCCACCTACTTCTGCATGTACGCTTTCCGCAAGCCCTTCGCCGCTGCACGGTTCGACGGCCAACATTTCATGGGGGGCGAAGTCAGCCTTAAGACCGCCTTTGTCGTCAGTCAACTCCTCGGCTACACGCTCTCGAAATATATCGGCATCAAAGTTTGCCCGGAGGTTCGGCCCGGCCGGCGCGCGGGCATGCTAGTGCTCCTTATCCTAGCTGCCGAACTTGCCCTAGTCGGCTTTGCAGTGCTGCCGCCCAATCTGAAAGTGATAGCCATCTTCTGCAATGGATTGCCCTTGGGCATGGTTTGGGGGTTGGTGGTCTGGTATCTGGAAGGCAGGCTTACCAGCGAATTGCTGTTGGCAGCGTTGGCGTGCTCTTACATCGTCTCCAGCGGCGCGGTCAAGGACGTTGGACGCTGGTTGATGAGTGCCCATGGCGTAAGCGAAGCCGCGATGCCCATGGCGACGGGGCTGCTGTTTCTCCCGCTCTTTCTGCTCTTCACCTGGCTGTTGAGCCGGCTGCCAGCCCCCACTGTTGCCGATCAGGCGGCGCGGGCTCGGCGTTCGACCATGGATCGTGCCAGCAAGCTGGCCTTCTTTCGTGCGCTCTTCCTTGGCCTTGTGCTCTTGTTAATCGCCCGCCTCCTCACCACGGCTTTTCGCGACTACCGGGATAACTACGGCGTGGAGATATTCGGCGCTTTGGGCTATCGCACCGACCCGACCCTGTTCACCCGAACCGAGATACCGGTGGCATTCGGCGTGATGCTATCACTGGCACTGCTCAATCTCATTCGCAACAATCGCGCTGGCGTGGTCGGGGCACACATCTTGATGATGATCGGCCTGACATTGATGGCCGTCAGCACGCTGTTGCTCGATTTGGGTCTGCTCGGCGGCCTTGGCTGGATGATCCTGGTGGGCCTTGGCTCGTACATGGCCTACGTGCCGCACGATTCGGTTGTCTTCGACCGGATCATCGCCTCCACGCGCGTGCCGGGTACCGCCGTTTTTGCCATCTACCTTGCCGATGCCACGGGTTACACCGGTTCGATCGGTTTGCCGTTGCTCAAGGACCTGATTTTCCCGGAGATGGATCGCCTCGCATTTTTCCGCATCTTTACCTATATCGTTGCGTTTGGCGGGATGGGAATACTGGCAGCGAGTTGCATCTATTTCTACACCAAGCACAAACGGCCCGAGGAGTTCGAGATGTCTGCCGACGGACCCGTAGAGTTCGTTCTGCGGCTTTTCAAGGAACGAGGCGACGCCGCCTACATCGGCGAACCGGTGAGCCAGACGGAGCATGCGCTTGCAAGCCGCCTGGGCTGCCGAACAGGCAGGTGCAACTCCCGCACTGGTGGCCGCGGCGTTCTTGCACGACGTGGGACACCTCTTGCACGATCTGCCGGAGGATTGTGCACAGGCCGGCATCGATGACGCTCATGAGGTGCGCGGCGCCCGCTGGCTGGAACAACATTTCGTCCCCGCCGTCACCGAGCCCGTGCGCCTACACGTTCCGGCCAAGCGTTATCTTTGTGCCACCGATCCGGCTTATTTGAATCAGCTTTCGGAAGCGTCGGTGCTGAGCTTGAAACTTCAGGGTGGCCCCTTCACCGCGGAAGAAGTCGCCGCATTTCGCCGGCATCCTCATGCTGAGACGGCAGTGGCGCTGCGTCGTCATGACGAACAGGCCAAAATCAAGGGCTTATCTACGCCGGGGCTGGAGCATTTTCGCCCCTATCTGGAAGCGGCCCTCTTGAGTCCTTGATAATGATCTGGCATTTGATTATTGGCATGACTCGTCGGGCTTACGCCTCGAAGCTCGCCTTTGATCCGGAGCACTCGAATGCAGTCCACCTGGGATCTCATCGTGGTAGGGGCCGGGATTCTGGGAAGTTCGCATGCCTATTTTGCTGCTCAGCGCGGCTGGCGCGTATTGCTGCTCGAACGAAGCGACTGGCCAGCCGATGCTTCTGTCCGCAACTTCGGAACGCTTATGGCCGGCTCGCTCGCCGGTGAGTGGCGGCGACGCGGCCTCGAGAGCATCGCCTGGTATCGCGAACTGTCCACGCTTGCTGGCTTCGACTTCCGGCCCTGCGGTTCCCTCTACCACGTTACCACCGAACTGGAAGCCACCATCCTGGAGGAATTTGCTGCTTTAGGCGCGGACAAGTCCGGCATCTGTGAATTGATGCAGCCAACCCGCGCTTTGCGGATCAATCCGCTGCTTCGTCCTGACCAGGTGCGCCTCACACTATTCTTTCCGGGCGATGCGCGTGGAGCCTCGCGGGCTCTTGCGGAAGCTGATTCCCTGGATGACGCGCGAGTGGAAGGTTGAATACCGGCCCGCCACCGTCGCCATTGAGGTGACGAGTCGCCAAGGCGAAGCCTGCGTGCGGACGGCCGACGGCGCGGACTTGCACGCTCGACATGTCGTTATCTGCAACGGGTCCGACCTCCGCACGCTGTTCCCCGAGCGATTCAAGTCGGCTGGCTTCCAGCGCTGCAAATTGCTGATGATGCGGACCGTCGCGCAGCCCCAGTTGCGCTTGCTCACGAATCTAGCTTCGGGCTTGACGCTACGTAGATACCCGGCGTTCGCTCAATGTCCCAGTTGGAACAAGCTTGCCGATGAACCCGTGGCGGCCGGCGTTCTGGAAAACGGCATTCACATTCTGATGGTTCAAGACCCCGACGGCAGCTTTGTCGTCGGTGATTCGCATACCTATAGCAGCGGCGACCATTCCGAGATTCTCGATTCGCACATCGAAAGTTTGATCCTCACAGAAGCGGAAAAACTGGTGGCACTCGACGATTGGTCGATTGCCGAGCGCTGGCATGGCATTTACGGCATGCCCAAGGGCGCCGAACTCTATCGCGAAACGATCGACGATGTGATTCACATCGTGACCGGCATCCGCGGCAAGGGGATGACGACCGGACCAGCAGTGGCGCGCGAAACTATTGCCGCATTGGCAAACGGCAGCGACTCCCCGAAAACTCTTTGATAACAGACACCCTACTGCAAGTCGTCTCAGACGGTAAGTTTTTCTGGCGTCGGCAGATTCACATTCATTTCCTCCACTTGGACGTGGCCACCTTCCACCGTCAGATAATGGCAGTGATGATCGGTCCAGCAGCCCGTGTTGCAGTATTCAGGCGTATCAGGAGTGCCCCGTGTACCTGCTTCGGCTTGGTGCGTGTGGCCGCAAACAACCACGTCAGCGTTTCGGGCCTTCCCGTACTCGGTCGCTTCCAGGCGAATCCGTTCGACGCAGCGCAGGAAAGTCTTGCTGCTCCGCTTCGCTCTCGTCGCCAGCCTTCGACTCATGCGCTGCATGTAGAGATAAAACCAATCCACGCAGGTGGTAATTATGGGATGATCGGTTAGGAATCGGTCCCAGATGTCGCCATGAACACAAAGTATTTGCTTTCCTCCGGACTCGAACAGGTACTCCGGAACGAATTCCGCCCCAATGAGATGGCCGACGGATTCCGCATCGAAATCGTGATTGCCGCGAACCCATACGAGTTCCAATTCATCGGAAAGCTTGCGCAAGTCGCGATAGCACGCGCCAATGTTGCTTGGTCAACCGGTACTCGGTATTTTCCAAAACATCGCCATTAAGGATGAGCCTCTTGGTGGGTGGCAACATGTCCAAGAAGTCCAACACCGCTTGAACCTGACAAGATTCGGACCCTAGATGCAGATCCGACAGCATGATCGCGTCCAACAAGGTCACCTCCTTGCCCTAAGACCGAATCCCTGGAGAGCGAGGCGCAGCTTAGTCTTATGCCCATCCAAATGATTCCTAGAAGAGAGATATCCCTACGGCAAAGTAAACACTCTTTTCGTGTGTTGTTGGTGAAGCTTAGGTGAACTCTTTCGCAACCTCTTGTAATCCATTCTGCCCTAGCCTAGACATACGATCGTGAAAAGAGCAACCTTGGATGGGAACCACGAAGCGCGCTTGCGCCGTCATTTCTGCGAACGGAGCGTAAGGGCCAGAAGGGATTCCGCATGGCCTACGATTGGGACGTAATCGTTATGGGCAGTGGCGCTGGGGGCGCGACTTTCGCTTATGCCTGCGCCAGGGCCGGAAAGTCTGTTTTGCTTGTTGAACGCGGTCAAAAATACATGCTCCCTGAGCCCGTTCACGACGAACGGGCAATGCTCATCGACAAGAAACCATACGACGACAGAGCAATAGCAGTCAACGATGTGCCGAAGCGGCTTTACATGGGCGGGGTCCTCGGCGGCGGCACCTCGCTTTATGGGGCGGCTCTGTTCGCCCAAGCCAGGATGATTTTCATCCCGGCAAACACTATGGCAGCCGCATCCCCCGCGCTATCTGGGATTGGCCCATCGCTTATGATGACCTGGAGCCCTATTATTCTGAGGCCGAGCAACTATTCGGTGTCGCAGGTCGTGTCACGGATAATTTCGGGCCTCTCAATAAAAACCGACGCGGCTTTCCACGCCAACCTCTTCCGTTACACCCCATCAACCAAAAACTCATTGCCGCTAACCGGCTTAAGGGGCTCGACCCGTTCCAGCTACCGCTGGCGATCGATCCCGCAAGTTGTTTGCGATGTGCGGCGTGCGCCGGCTACGTCTGTCCGACCGGCGCCCGCAGTTCCTCGGCTCAACTCTTGGAGCGAGGGCTGAAGGAAGGTCTGGCGTTGCAGATCATGACAAACGTTGAGGTAGAACGACTTTTATTCGACGGAACAGGTGAGGCCGCCGGTGTGAGCTTACTCGACCGTGCGACGGGAGCACGCATTGTCCGTCGAGCCCATCGCTACGTCCTTGCCGGCGGGGCCATTGGATCAGCCCTCGTTTTGCTGCGCTCGGGAGTAGAGGAGCCTCTGGTAGGCCGGAATTATATGGCCCACCTATCTCCTATCGTTCTGGGGATCTATCCAGAGCGGACTGGAGCCGACGACTCGTTTGTGAAGCAAGTCGGCTTTGTCGACTATTATTTCGGAGCCAAGGATTACGCCCACAAGTTGGGGTTGGTGCAATCGCTTCCCGTGCCGGGGCCTCTCTTGACGGCAAAGATGGCCCCCCTATTGCCGAGGGCGTTCCTCAGTTTCTTGAGGCGGCGCATGCTTCCATTGGTAGGCATCGTCGAAGATCTGCCGAACCCGGCCAACCAGATCTCGTGCGGCCCTGGCGGACAACCCAGGCTGCGCCACAAGTTTGGCGATTACGACGCCGAGCGCGGCCGACGATTGAGCCGTTTGATGGCTCAGATTCTCAAAAGAGCGGGGGCCTCTCCTGTGCCTATCAAGGCGCTTCGCCTCCGATGAACATGTTGCCCACCAGTGTGGAACGCTTCGATTCGGTAAGGATCCGGCCCATGCTGTGCTCGGTCCGGATTGTCGAATGTTCAAGCATCCGAATGTGTTTGTTGTCGATGGGAGTTTTTTTCCAACCTCCTTGGGCGTGGGGCCGGCTTTGACGATCATCGCCAACGCGCTGCGCGTCGCCAACATTGCAGCCGCTGAACTCTGAGCACCAGGAGCATCCACGCCGTGATAAAGCAGAAGTTCAAAATCAGAATGGAGGGCATTCGTCAAGCTCGACGCATCCACGGCGGCGTGCTGCAACACTGCATCGCCGTTTTGGGCGTCAAACTAGCTCGACTTCCCGTTCCCACGCGGAGCCTGCGTCTTAGGCTATTTCGAAATGTTTATGGCAAGAAGTATCCTCCTGGCCTCGACGAAAACGAAGCCGAAAAGCCTCTGCAGACGTACCCTTCGCTGAATGCTCTCTTTACCCGCGGGATCAAACCTGAATTTCGGCCAATACCGTTGGGAACGCCCCAGTTCCTCAGCCCCTGTGATGGCACTATTCAAGACGCCGGTCTTGTCAGGAGTGGCAAGATACTGACCTTGAAGGGAATCGAGTACACGCTGCAGTCCCTCCTTCCCAACATCGATCCAGGTCCCTTCGAAGGCGGCCATTTTCTCGTTACTTTTCTTTCACCCATCGATTGTCATCGCGTTTTTAGCCCGCAGGATGGACACTTGGAGGAAATCATTCACGTTCCTGGCTACCGGCTCCTCGTCCACCCTCCCTATCAGCGGGCCGAATACCCTGTGTATACCCTTAACGAGCGGATGATTTTGCGATTTTCCACGGCCCTGGGTCCTTGCCTTGTGGTCATGGTGGCCGGGTGGGGAGTGGGCAACATTACTTTTCCGTTTGCACCAGAGTTCCGGCCTCGTTCGAAAGAAATGGAGTGCCGGACCTGGTCGCCTCCCGCAAAAATCGGACGAGGAGAATGGGTGGCCACGTTTGAGTTGGGTTCAACCGTTGTGTTATTCGTTCCCCCCGCCGCGAAGGTTGAGTGTCTGGTTTCTCCAAACCAAGAGGTTAAGTATGGACAGCCTGTCCTTACCTATCCCGGCTAAACGCCGCGCTGTTCGCGACAGCGATTTGGCGGCGGAGGTGGTGACGAAGCATTGCCTGCTGGTCGTCAGCTTTGGCGACCCCGCGGCTGCGGATTACGCTGCATACGCTTGCCGCGATGGAAGCCGAGAGGTGGTGGTTATAGGCGACAGAAAGTTGTGTCGCCGGGTGGCCTCCCCCGCGCAGGCATACTCCTTTGAGGAGCTTGACCGCAATGACTGGCAAAAGAACATGGAGGACCAGCAAGATCTGGCACTCATTCTTTTCCTGAATCCGCGAATGCCGGCGCGTGAACGTAACATTCTGGACAATCTCGTGCGCTTTGCCGCTAGGCGGCAAACGGGGTTCGTGGGCATCGTAAGCAGCTTTCGCGTACATCTTGGCGATGCAGAGGCAGCCGCAGACGAAAACTTCGTGCTCGAATACTTACGGGAGTTGTCTGCCCGGATCGTGGTATTCCGGCCCGGGCACGTGATCAGTCCCCATTCGCAAGCCCGAGCACAGCTTCGACGTTGCGGCTTCTGCTACCCGCTCGTCCCAAAGTGCTTGCACGGCTGCTTCGTGAGCGGCGCGGAGCTATTTGCGGCTATCGAAAATGAGAGAAGCAGTACGAAACTCGGCGGCTCTCGGAGATTTGCTTTGCTCGGGCCAACCGACCTTGGAGAGATGTCCTCGACTTGCACCGGGGCCGCGGTCTTGTGCCTGGATGCTTGACCGCGCTGGCAACCGTGCTGTCCTTCTTGCTGATAGGCCATTTCGCCAATCTTGTCCGGTCAGCTCTCGCTCAGTATTGGCCCAAGCTGCGCTACTGGAATCTCGACACGTTGCGGCCTCGCTCCCTACGAGAACTACTCGTCTTGAACAATCCGTACAACTATCGCCACCTCAAGGTTGTGGGTTACAACAATGGCGTGGTCCACTTCGGACAGCGCTATCCCGGCAAAACGGTCGTTTCAACAGTCCTGTGTAATCGCGTGATCCGAGTTGGCGCAGAAGCGATCAAAGTGGACTGTGGCGCCACCGTTCGGAATGCCCGCGACGAGTTGGCCCATTCCGGGGCGGAGCTTTTCGTCGTCCCCAATTATTCGTACGTCAGCCTCGGAACGGCGTTTTTCATCCCGATTCACGGGTCGGCCGCCGACTTTTCCACAGTCGCCGATACGATTGCCAAGGTGCTCCTTTACGATCCGGTGCGCGACCGCCTGATCTCCGCAACCGAGGAACAACCTGCGTTCCGCGCTAACGTCTATAACTTGCAAGCGGAGATGATGCTCTTACGTCTACGTCTTCGGGTCAGACCTAAATCCAGCTACTTCATTCACAAAGCGATCTTGAAAGACCCAACCAACGTGGAGCTTCTGAGCGCCCTTCAGGATGACAATGCCACGAACGTGGAGATTCGGAAATCGCAAGCCTCGAGCCCTGAGGTTACCGTCTCCAAATACTACAAGGATTCTGGCGCAACGGATGCTCCCACGTTGGAATTGCCGCGCGATGCCTTAGGAAGGCTCTGGGACCGGCTCGAGGAAAATCCCATCACGTCTTTTCTGATGCACGCGTTGACCCGCCACCTCGCCTGGCATACCGAACTATTTTTTACGGCTGAGGAGTTCGCGACTTTTTGGGTAAGCCATCGAACCTTGCCGCTTCGCAAGCTCCAATTACGGTTCATTAAACGCGACGGCTTCCCTAACTCGGCTTTTCGCGATCACGACTGCGTTTCGGTCGACCTTTTCATGCTCCGCTGGCGGCGGGGCCGATTCGAGGCATACCTTAATGAGACCTTCCCTGTCGTCCGCTTTAATCCAGGAAAGCACAGCCGATGAAATTCCGATGCAGGCGCGCCTGCATTGGCCGCCACCGTGGCGGAAATGGTGCGAGACCAAATCCCGAATTTCCTTCGGCTGTATCTGAATCCCTACGTAGCTCAGACCTGCCTCAGTCTGGCCGGCTACGTCAAAACTACCTGGAAAGCCCGGGATGCGTCCGAGCCAGACTATCAATCTTTCCTTGCCAACGGTTTCGACGAAGGCCTTAGCGGGGCGATCAAACTGGCTCGCTATTCTGCGAGCATTGAAGGCAAACCTTCGACGGGGCTTATCTTCGACGGTGCAGATCGTCTTGGTTCTTACGCCAGCGCCTGGATCATCGGTGGTCGAAAGGTGGAGTTCTTGCCGGGCCTCACGGTGGTTGGCAAGAACACCCGGGAGCTTAATCCTACTGAGGTTTATGACGGTCCTTTCGGTTTCGTGGTGTTGGTGGGCGATAAGGAAGCCTTGCTGGATCAGTTTGCTGAACAGATCCGCCAAGTTATTTCGCGCGACGCCCCCTTAATCATTGCCTGCATGGACCGGCAGAACCTCGCCATGATACGGGGCGGCTCGACAAGCGTATTGAGTGAATCGATTCCCGATATCGTCATATTCGATGAATCGTTTGTGGACTATGCCGTGCCGTTTAGCGCGTTTGCCTCGCGCAAAGCGCTTTACGATCATTGGAATCGTCCCGGCAAAACCACCTTTCATTCGACGACCTATCAACCCAATACCATCGCGAGTCTGCACTTCATGAAGTGCCTGCAAGCCTTGGACCCAGATTTCTATGCCGCGATTGCTCAAGACCTCGAGCAAGTTCAGGCAGACATTCAAGTAAGACGAAACACTTTCCGCCGACTATACAACCCTTCCTTATATCGGATGATTCGCGCCAGCGGATTCGACACCGCCGATGTCCGGGCGGCGGGCAATTTTGCGGTCGTCGACGGCAAGCAAGTCTTCGATGCCGTGGGCGGAGTCGCATGCAGCATTCGCGGGCATAATCCGGGCGCCTATCTCGACGAGCTCGCAGGGCAGGAAGCGTTGCCCGACTGTCAGGCGGAACTGGGAGAACGCCTAAGAGAACTTACGCACTTGGAGTGCGCTCTGCCGGCTGTGAGCGGCGCGACTGCCGTTGAAAATGCCCTCAAGATAGCCCTGGTGGCGCGCTTCCCACGACGCCATATCCTCGCCTTGAAGGCAGGATTCGGCGGCAAGACCCTGTTGGCGCTTACCGGGACGGCGAACCCATCCTACAAGCAGCACATCGCGCCCTTATACCTGGATGTTCTGTACGTGGATCCCTTTGCGCCGGACGCTTTGGAGCAGATCGAGAGTGCCTGCAAGCAACACCCGATTGCCGTCGTTCAGATCGAACTGGTTCAGGCGGTTGGTGGAGTAAGGCAAGTGCCGGAACGAGTCATCCGGCATTTGCAGGCGCGCAGGCAGGAATTTGGTTATTTGCTACTGGTGGACGAGGTGCAGACGGGCATTTACCGCACCGGTTCATTCACAATGTCTGGCGCCATGAGCCTATCGCCCGATATCCTGTTGTTAGGGAAGGGGACCTCCGACATGATGTTCCCTTTCGCGTTGACGTTGCACTCGGCGGCCGTTCGAAAGGACCTAGAAAGGACCGGCTCCAGCCTTCCGGAACAGATTCAAAGGCGTTACGGTTATGAATTTGGCTTCCGAACCGTGCTTAACGTGCTTTACTATGCTGAGGAAACGGCCATCAGCCGACTTGTAACCGAGTCAGGGGTTTTATTCACTCAATTGCTGAGCGAAGGTTTGGCCTCCTGCAAGGCTGTCCGTGAAATTCGCGTTTTTGGCCTATTGATCGGCATTGAGCTCGAAACCACACGATGGCCGCAGCGTTGGCTTGGCAAGCGCCTTTTTTGGCTCTATCTTTTCAGTATGTTGTATCACCCGCGCTATCCCGTCTTGGTAGGCTTCTGCCAATACGAACCCAACGTCCTGAAGATTACCCCGGCGCTCACGATTGCCCCCGAAGAAATCCGCAAGGTGTGTGCCACCATCACGGAAGTTTTGAGCCTGCCCTTCCACCGTCTCTTGGCCAACATAGCCGGTGGATTTATGAAGTTGCCGAAACCCTGGAGAAAACAATATGAGCACCATAACGACTCGGCCAATGAGCCTGTCGCACGTTGATTTCGAAGATCTCTACGCGCAACACCTTTGTCGACATTCGCAATTCGGAATCAATGTCGTCCACCTGGCCGCATTGGTTGGAGTGTGGGAGAGTGTGTACGGGATCGCCTACTCCCTGATACACGTCGATTGGCTGCCGCTAGCTCTTGCCGGGGCTTATCTGGCGGCGGTCGCCTTGAACGCTCCCATCCGTGTCAGCGTCGCCACCGCCTTGTTCTTGGGAGCTTTTATTGCAACCCTGTTCTGGATGCCGGAACTACCCATCTGGGCGTATTTATTGCTGATGCTCTTGTGCTATAAGATACAAGCTTGGAGTCACAAGCTGTTCGCTACTGCACGGGACATGACCGAATTCAACGTCAAATATCCTAAGGGATTCGTCCTCTTCGTGGTGCTCCTGATCTATGAAGTACCCTTTGCGTTAAACTACCTGCTCTTCGACAGGAAAAATTGGGCCGCCTGAGATCACCTTCTGCATTGAGAGCCGCATGGTTCGAGGCGGTTGCCGCAAAATCTATCGCACCGCTTCCCTCTGGGCCACGGCATCGGTAATGGCTAGCCCTCGCCCGCTTCGAGCCAAATTTGTCTGACTGCGTTTTGCCGTGTTCGGAACTGCTCTGAACGCCGATACCAGAGCAAACATGCTGGTTTGAGCGACCCTATCTTTCCAAGTCCACATTGAGGAGTTGCCACGCTTCGATCGCATCGCCTCGGCATAGACCTGCCTAACGCGTCCAACCGATTGTCCCCAATCCCGTTTTTCGATTTCCTTGCGAGCCGCCTGGCCAACCTGGCGCGCAGACACTCATCGGCCAAGACCACGCCAGCCAACTCCGCGGCGATTTGCGAATCTCTGGGAGTATAGAGAAAGCCCGTGGCGCCATGAGAAAGCATGTTGGGGATGCCCCCCGCATCAGGCGCTACAACTACCTGTCCACAAGCCATTGCCTCGAGCACTACGTTGCCCATGGTTTCTGTTTCCGAAGCATAAACGAAGGCGTCGGCTGAAGCGTATGCCGCAGCCAGTTCTGCACCCTCCAGATATCCCAAAAATCGTGCGTTGCAGCCGGCGAAGCGACGTTCCAGCGCAGGGCGGTCTGGACCATCACCAACGATGGCAAGACAGGTGTTGGGCAACTGGCGCAACACATCGACAAGAAAGCCGACGTTCTTCTCTGGCGCCAGGCGCGAAACCGTGAGCAAAACACGTTGATCTGGGCGATCGCCCGACAGGCGCCCGCATCGCAGCGCCGCCGCGCCCAGGATGGAACAGCTCGCTGTCGACGGCGGGCGGCCACAACTCGACGCGGTGGAAACCGCGCTGCACAAGCTCTTGTTGCATGGCCGGCGAAACGGTCAAATTGAGGTCGGCACGATTGTGATATTCACGCGTCAACCACCAGAGAAACGTCGAAAGCGGTTTGAGCCCTTTATACCGTTTGACGAACTCGCCATACAGCGTGTGAAAGGAAAACACCGTAGGCGTCCGATCGCCGGCCCTGCGCAGCAAATCGTGACATCGAAAACCGAACGCGAAGGGATTCAGGTAATGAATAACCTGAGGAGAAAAATCTTTCAGTGCGTGAGCTAGGCTCTTATCCGGGAGGCCAACGCGGTATTCGGGATACATCGGAAAAGGAAAGCTGGGCAGGCTTACCACAGAAACCGAACAGTTGGTGCACCCCTGCACCTGGGGGCACACGATCATCACTTCATCACCGGCTTGTCTCAACTGCTGGATCAAGTTCAGCGTGCGGTTGACAACGCCGTCGATTTCGGGCAAGAAAACTTCCGTAATGATGGCGACACGCATTATTTCTTTCCCTTTCGAGCAAGCACAATAGCGATGCTATGGTGATCTTTGACCGGAAGAATAACCCGATTGATAAAAAAGCGGGTCATTGCACTGGCGCTGTTCAAGCCGATTCTCTCAATGAGAGGGGTAAACCAGCCGCCCTGATAGGCAAACTCCATGAACCGGTCAAAATTCGGAAAGTCGACCGCCGGCTCGAAGGTTGTGGCCTCGCATATTTCGAATCCATGGGCTTGCAACTGCCGTTCGACGTCTTCTTGATCGGCTGGGTTAAGGAGCTCGTCCTGCAATTTCAGCGAACCCGCGCCACAAAGCCATCGCAGCAACTTCGCGTTGGACAGGGCCTGGAGGGCAGGGAAACCCGCCTTGGTGCCGCCAACCAGCGACCAGTAGCCGCCCTCCTCCAAACGGTTCCAAATCTTCGGCGCCAGCACGCTCAGCGGCACGAATCCGGTAATGAAATGTGTGCAGATAACATCGAACGACAGCCCGGGGAAGAGATCGTCGAGATTCGCGGCATCGTCAATTTCGGCAACTAAGTCGGGAAGCTTTCGGCAGGCCTTCCTGACCATTCCTTCAGCCAGGTCACAGCCGAACAAGCGGACCTGATCGCCATAGAGAACTTTGAGTTTTTCGAGAAACAGGCCCGTGCCCATTCCCAGGTCCAAGACATTCTGGCGGTGGGAGCGGTCTCCAACCAGTTCGTGAGTGCGGATTTGATCGAGCGCCCGATCTAATGATTGCCGGGTGATTCCCTGCGGGTCTCGGTCATAATGCGGAGCGACATCATTGTACTGTCGTTGGAGAGTCTGAATACTCATGTCGAATCGTCCTTACCAAATCAAGAAGTATATGGCGCCAAGAAATGCCAAAATTGGAAGGGCTGCGCGGTCCTCGCGCCGAACGGGGAGAGTGTGCGACAACTGCATAATAAGCATTGAGGGGATGTGACGGATATGGATGGGCCGGCGACTGGTGTGCCTGGATCGGTCGAAAACAGCTTACGCCACCAAACCTGTCGAGATACATTATCCGGGATCATCCATTCCCAAGTTGCGTACGCAGGACGGATTGCACGCGCTAACTATAAACGGTTAGCGGGCTCAATGTGTGAGATTCGGATGAACGTTCGATCAAGATTTACTGAAAAGCCTACCGCGCTACGGCCGCGGGGGCGATTCCCGCGGCGGGACCGCTTTGATCTCGCCCACTACCAAGTTGTCTTTGCGGCTCGAGGTAACGAACAAGCCTGTTCGATTATCGAGAGGCCGGTAGCCCTCCAATTCATCGTGGGGAAAAAAGGTCTGCTTCCTCACCCGAACGCCCGGCCCCCAGGCCCGGCCATCGGCGGTCGCTTTGGCCAAGTCGAGCACGTCGAGTTGCCAGCCGCGGCCGGCAATCACATTCTGCTCGCAGGTCAGCTCGCCGCGCACCGCATCCCAATGCAGATTCTGGTTGAACGGCCCACACAAGATTCGGTGGGCCACCGCTCCTGGGAAGCTAGATCGTTTCGCTGCCAACAGCTTCTCCGGGTCGTAGAGGCGAACTTCCGGATGCTCATCTCCATAATCCGCGGTCGCCAAGTAATCGTTGCCTGCGAGCGTCACAAACTCCGGCCTGCAGCCGTTGACAGCCGCGTCATCATCGATGACATCCAGCACGGCATGGTCGAGATTGCCCTCTTCCCAAGCCTTCTTCCAGTCGAAGCGGTAGATGGCCGCCTTGCGATTTACGGTATCGCCGAGAAATGTTCCCCAACGAGCATGCCACGTCAACCCGGTGGGATGTCGAAGCAAGGGTTGGCCGTTCTTGCGGAGCCAGACAACGCGGCCGGTAGGCTTATAGTCTTCCGTGTATTCGCGAATGACGCCGACCCTGGGCTTGGCATCCCAGACGTCTCCGTAAAGATACACCTTGCCGTCGCGGAAGCTTACGCCTTGCATGGCGCCCAGCCCGGGCATTGTCAACTTCAAGGTTACATTCAGATCAGCGTTGGCCGTCCAACCCTGGTCGGGCGTCGCCCTGGGCCGAACCAGAGAATCGGATAACGGGCTCAGGCAGATGGCGATGACTGCAAGGACACGAGAATGTTTTCTGACAGGAAGCGTCATGAGAAGCCCTTCCTCTTATTGGCCGGTTGTTTTTGGTCAGGGTCGACCAGGACCAGCACTTCAAGGGCGAGACACCTAGTGAACTCAACAATACCTGCAGGCAATTCGAAGGCAATTAAGGATTACATGAAGATACGGAGTAGCATTCGCGTCGCGGTGACGGCCATTGGGTAACCATGGGTAGCGAATGCCTGCAAGTATATCCATCTCCGCTGTTTCTTCACCAAAATGTAACTGGACAGCCTGATCTCGCCGGGTCAGGATGCAGGGCGATTCCTTTCGCTCGTTCATTCCGGGAGAACGCATGCACACCCGACGAGAATTCATTGGACAACTGGCGGTCGCAGCAGGCGCCGCTGAAATGTTGGCCGTCTGCCCAGAGTCCATCCTCGCTGCTTTAGCCATCGAACCTGAAGCCGGCAGCAGCTATTTGGACGCCGAGCACGTCGTTATTCTCATGCAGGAGAATCGTTCCTTCGACCACGCTTTCGGCACGCTTCGAGGCGTGCGCGGCTTCAACGATCCTCGGGCCATACGCCTTCCTGACGGCAATCCGGTTTGGGTTCAGGCGAACGCTGCCGGCGAGAGGTATGTTCCGTTTCGATTGAACATGAAAGACAGCAAGTCGACATGGATGGGTTCGCTGCCGCACGGCAGGTCGGACCAGTTGGATGCTCGGAACCACGGCCTATACGACAAATGGCTCACGGCGAAGCGGTCGGGGGAGAAGGCATATGCCAATATGCCGCTGACGCTGGGATACTACACGCGGAAAGACATTCCGTTTTACTATGCACTGGCGGATGCGTTTACGATTTGCGATCAGCATTTCTGCTCCTCACTTACTCCAACGACGCCTAATCGTCTCCACCTGTGGACCGGTACGCTTCGGGAGCGACAGAGTGCCGATGCGCCGGCAAACGTTCGCAATGAAGATGTGGATTATGGCAAATGGGCGAGCTGGGTCACATTCCCGGAGAGATTGGAGGAGCATGGGATCTCTTGGAAGATTTACCAGAACGAATTGAGTCTCGAATCGGGGCTCAGCGAAATTCACGATGCCTGGTTGACCAATTTTGGGGACAACCCTATCGAATGGTTCACCCAATATAACGTTCGTTTCGCCGCCTCACATCGCACCTTTAGGGACAAAAGAATCGGAGAGATTCCGGGCGAAATCATCGCGTTGAAGAAGCAACTCGCAGCCAATAAGGGGCCAGCCAACCAACTGGCCGCACTTCAAAAGCACCTCGACGAACTTGCCGCCACCCTCAACCGATTTGAGGCGGAACGCACGGAATGGACGGAGGAAAAGTTCCGGAAGCTTTCGCCTCGTGAGCAAAGTCTTCATGCCCGGGCGTTCTGCACGAACGGCGGCGATCCTTCTTATCGTCAACTTGCTGAACTCAATTACCGCGACGGGGAAACCAAAAGAAGTCTGCAGGTTCCCAAAGGAGACGTGCTTCACCAGTTCCGCAAAGATGTGACCGACGGAACCTTGCCGACTGTCTCGTGGATTGTCAGTCCCGAAGCATTCTCCGATCATCCCTCCTCGGCCTGGAATGGCGCCTGGTATGTATCGGAAGTGCTGAAAATCCTCACCAGCAATCCCAACGTGTGGAAAAAGACCGTATTCATTCTGACCTATGACGAAAACGACGGCTACTTCGATCACGTCCCGCCATTTACCCCACCGCATCCCCACCAACCTGATGCGGGCCTGGTGTCCCCAGGACTCAACACCGCATTGGAATACGTCGAGCTACGCAGGACCGAAAAAGAACAACTCCGGAGGAAGCGCCGCGAAGGGCCAATCGGCTTGGGATATCGCGTGCCGCTGATAATTGCTTCCCCCTGGACCCGTGGGGGCAATGTCTGTTCTCAGGTTTTCGATCACACGTCCGTGTTGCAATTTCTCGAAAAACTTCTTACCCACAAAACCGAAAAGGCTATCGAAGAAACCAACATCAGCCCGTGGCGACGGGCGGTGTGCGGCGACCTGACTGCAGCTTTCCAATCAGCCGACGACGACCAAGGCGGGGTCAAGGAGTACCTGGCACGCGATGCCTTCCTCGAACAAATTCATCGGGCCAAGTTCAAAGAACTTCCCACCGGCTACCGAACCTTAAACAAGGCAGAAATAGAGCAGATCCGTCGCGATCCTCGGTCTTCGCCCCTTTTGCCTCGCCAGGAAGCCGGAACACGGCCGTCGTGCCCCCTGCCCTACGAACTAGCGGTCGATGGCTCGCTCAACGACAAGCGAGACCGCTTCACCATTCGCTTTGAGGCGGGGAAGGACCTATTTGGCAAACGAGCGGCTGGAGCTCCCTTTGTCGTCTACCCGATCGCGGCTCAGGGAACCATGCTTGTCCGCAACTATGCAGTCGACGCGGGCACGCACTTGGAAGATTCATGGAGGATCGATGCTTTCGACAAAGGCCGATACGGCCTCCGCGTTTACGGACCCAATGGGTTCTTTCGCGAATTTGGCGGCGGCAGCGACGATCCTGCCGTGGACATCCTTTTTCGTTACGCGCAGACCAAGCCGAATCCTGCGCACTTGTCGGAACTCGTCGAACTCATTTGTGTCAATCGGGACCCTAAAAAGACCCACACGATCGAAATCCGCGACCATGCATACAAAGCGCCCGCTCAGAAGAGCGTTCTTCCGCCCGGCAAACGTGCCACGCTAGTCATCAATACTCAACCATCATTCGGCTGGTATGACTTCAGCGTCTTCGCAGCAGATCATAAACGATTTGAGAAACGCTACGCCGGCCGTGTTGAGACCGGAAAATGGGGAGTGAGCGATCCGGCGATGGGGACTTAATGACAACGTTACGGCTCCGATTTCGTTTACGGCGGACTGCACGAGCGATAATGAAACTCTCTGGCTCCGCATAGGCTGCGTGAATGATCTTTCAGAAGAGGGGCTGGTTAGACTTGTTCCTGCGGAAGCCTAGGCGCAAAAGCATCCCCTGGATGGAACCATCCAGGGGAGCGGTGCGACTTGGGAGTGAACTACTTGGTCGGCGTTTTGTCCATATCGAGAACCAGTTCTTTCGTGTTGGCATCTACCTCAAAAACAAACGGGGAGTGGTCGCCATCGTAGGCGCCGCGCAGCAAATCCTTTTTCTGCCGATTGTGTTCGATCGCGATCCGGTATTTGCCAGGCGGGATGCCGTGACCATCAGGCCCCACCGCCTCAAAGGTGCCATCTTCCGGATCGTAGGCAGCGATGTAGGTATTCGTGGGCGGCCGCCCGTTGGTGGTCACCGGAAAAAAAGTAACCCTGACGAACTCCTTTTCGGGCAGTTTCAGAGCAGCGCCATTCTTAATGACGCGGCCTTTGATGTTAAGCTTGCCGTCGCCACTGCATCCAGTCATAGCGACAAGGCAGATTAGTCCCAGAACGACGCAGTGCATGCACCTCATTTGAAACTCCCCTGCGGATTATTGACCGTTCGTGCCAATGACTTGACCGTCCGCCTTGGAGATGAGGAAACACCAAGTTTGTTCGTCGATAGTGTTTTGGATGAAATGAACGCTGCCATCGGCGTAACAAACGTTGACGCCGCCGACGTGTAAGCTGCGCAACATACCCGAGGTCATTAAGTTGCCGCTCTGGATGCAACCCATGCCCTGGGTGGTTCCAATGGTCGGATTCCAAAACTCGAAGCATGTCTGAATCTCGTCGCCGTCGTTCCCGGAATCGCCCAAGTTGTTATTGGGAGTCGGATTGTAAGCGGCGCGGCCGGCATTGACGATACTCGAACTGGGATATCCCAATGCCCAGACGCCGCGCGGGTCCAGCGGAGAGATTCCAGCTCGTAATTCTGCCACGGCAATCGTGTTTGACAAGCCATCGGTAATTTCGGTAAAGCGGGCGCTGTAGTTCGCGGACATGATGGGGCTGGAAACAAAGCCCTTCATGACGCCGGCTGTCGTGGTGGTTTTGGTCCCGCCATTGGCGACATGGTCATAATCTTCCCAGCCAGCGGTTGTCCCATAGTTGCCACGGGCCCAACCAGTATCGGAAGGAGCTGCGGAGCTTGGATCGCTGTAGAGCGACTCCGTTGTTGGGATCCGATGGACAGAGGTAGGTTTTCACCGTGTTCGCGCGAATACCACGCCAGGTTTGGTTGGCATTGGTGGGCGCGACGCCAACGGTAATCGGAACACCCGGATAAGAGCCGGGATTGGCCAGCTGGTAGAGATTGTTTTGTTCGATGTAGGGCAGCAGCAGCACTGCCCAATTGGGGCCGAAGGGCTTGGTGAAATCGAGAAAAGCGTCCTGGTTTTGGCCCGTGGGATACCAAGGTATCGATGATGCCGGCGGGAGCTTTTGGTAGCTGCTCTCGTAATTGGCAAGCGCCAAGCCGATCTGCTTGCAATTGTTGCTGCATTGCATGCGGGCCGCGGCTTCACGAACTTTCTGCACGGCAGGCAACAAAAGCCCGACCAACACCGCGATGATGGCAATGACGACCAACAGCTCGATCAACGTGAATGCGCGCCGGGAGCGAGAGAACGTAGGGTGAATCATGGATGCCCTTCCTTTGATGAAAGTACTAACGAGCGTTTACACCAACGCAAGAAGCGATGTTTATGTGTTAATGAACTGTGATTGGTGTTTAGCGTGATTCGGGGAAGAATTGATTAAGATGTGAGACCTGTATGATACCTGAAACTGCACGAAAGCAGGTATGAGCATACCATCAGCAGTGCTGCACTTCGTGCGGCGGCAGGCTAGAAAATTAGGGACTGCTAAGTTACTTTACCATGTCAACATAAACTGGAGATGAGGCAGAAATAAATTATTCTTAATAATCGGTTTGGCTTTGGGATGCGACCCTTCCATGAGGGCTCGCCCCCCTCTTCTCAGCCAGCTGTGACTATTGATCCCCTCACGGCTTGATTTCATACACGCGCACTTCCGGCCCCTTTTTGCCCTCTTGGCGTGGTACGCCCAGATAGAGACGGTTCTGCTCCGGAACGAACAGGCAGGTGCGGGCATCTTTCGCCGTCGGTAGTTTTTCCAGCACTTCGTAGTGGTCGGGCCCTTCTGGCCGATAGTCACCAGATAGCCCTCGCTGCAGGAAACGTAGATGCGCTTGTGTTTGGCATCGAAGAACAAATCGTCGCAATCTTCGGCGATGGGCACACTGGCAATTTCTTTGCCTGTGTCGCTGTCCAGAATCACCACTTTGGGCTCCTTGTGGCAACCGACAAATATGCGATGGTTGGCTTCGTCGAGGGCCAGAGGATGATTGCCACCGGCCATTTTCAATGGGTAGCTGCCAATCATCTCGTATTTTTGCGTGTCGATCACCACTACTTCGTTCGTGTCCGGCACATTCAAGAAAAGCCGCTTGCCGTTTTTTTCGGCTTCGAAACCTTCGGCAGTCCCAGGCAATTGGATGTCGGTTTTTTGGGCGAACGTTTTGGCGTCAATTACGCCCAGCATCTTTTCGGCGTGGGCGACGCAGACCATATGGGTGCGCAGGATCGTAGCGCACGTTGTCGGCATCGTCGGCAAACTTGATGCTCTTGACCGGTGCGTAGGTCTCGGCATTGAAAACGTTGCAGAAGCCCCGGACGCCGAGACCGACAAAGATCCGGTCGAAATCCGCGACGTAGGCAACGCCTTGAATGCCCGCCTGCCCGGCCACCTGCTTCAGAAGTCGGCCCGTTTTCAAGTCAACCACGTCGAGCGTATGGTTGGCCTTATTCGCAACCAAGAGGCGATCTCGTTTCGAGTCGAGTGCTAGGTGATCGAGCTTGCCGGCTTTTCCCTTAAGATCGATGGTCTGTACGAGCACGAGCGTTTGCTGATCGCCTGCCGAGGCCAAGGCGCTCAGGCCAAGTGAGAGTGTTAGAGTGGCAACGGCGATGCGCATCATAGTTGATCTCCAGGTTTTTTAGAGGCGAGCGTCGAGGCGTCAGCCCGACGAGTCGTCCAGTGGAAGAAATACTGTTTGCGAACGATTCTCCAGCCGATAGCGGGGCAATTTTCGCTTGCCGCATCGTCAAGTGCAGCGCGCGTCGTCCAGGGGCATGACTCGTCGGGCTGACGCCTCGACGCTCGCCTTGTTCAGGATGGCGCACTCGCCACCGGGATAGTCAGCGGCGTTTTGATGCTTTGTTTCTCGCTGATCCTGGCCTGGTCGCCTTCGAGCACCAGGTAGCCGACAGGGATCACCAAACGCGTGAACAGCATGTTGGCGGTCAACCCCCCAATAACCATGATCGCCAACGGTTGTTGCATCTGAGCCCCGGGCCAATTCCCAGCGCGAGGGGAAACAGGCCCAGGATGGCTGCCATGCTGGTCATCAAGATGGGCCGAAACCGCGTGCGACCCGCCAAAAGCAATGCGGGCCGCAGCTCCATGCCTTCGTGCCGAAGCTGCTGAATGTATTCGACCAGCAGAATGCCATTTTTCATGTCCAGGCCGATGAGCAAAATGGCGCCCATGTAGCTCGAAACGTTCAGAGGCGTGTTGGTCAGCCATAAAGCAAATAGGCCGCTGACGAGCGATAGCGGCTGCGTCAGGAAGATGAGCAACGGCAGCACAACCGAGCGAAACTGGAACGCGAGCATGATGAAGACCAGCAAGATGGCCACCACCATCACCACCAGCAAGCTGCGAAACGCTTCCTGCTGGCGGATGTAATGGCCGCCTAGCTCCCAGTGATAGCCGGCAGGCAGGCTGATCTGCCCCATCCACTGCTTCAAGTCAGCCACCACCGAACCCAACCCTGCTTCCTCCTCATTCAACTCAGCGGTCACGAAAATGGCGGGCTGCTGATTGTCGCGATAGTGTTCGTCCGGCGTGCGTTTCAAGCGTACGTCGGCCAAACCGGCCAGCGGCACCGCCCGGGTGGGGCCGGTCAAGGGCCCGAAAGAACGGCCGGTGCAGTCTTGTTATCGGGCAGCAGAATCCATTGGCGCATGATGCTTTGCGGATCGAAGCGGCGCAATTTGACGGAGTTGCTTCTCTTTTCCTCCGAACCGAAGCGAATTTCGTCCGGATAGCGAACGCGAACGCCCGTAATACGCTTGGACGATTCGGGAACCTCGGTGGCGAGCAAGCCTTCGAACATGGCGCGAAGCTGCCGTTCGACGGCTTCGCTTTCCAGCCCCAGCCTTTCGGCCCGCGCGGTGTCGACGAGGATCATCAGGTCGGGATTGCCGGCGCGAACATTGCTGTTCACCTCTTTGATGCCTCGGCCCTTGCCCTTCTTTTCCAGAGTCTCGCCGATCTGGTCGGCTAAACGGCGCAGCTCGAGATGATCGGGACCGATTAGTTTCACTTCCACGGGCTTGTTCGCCCCGGAAAGATCGCTCAGTTCGTCCGCCATGATTTGGGCGGTTTCGATCTTCAGCTGATGCTCGGCAAAAGTGTCCTTTACCCTGTCTTCCACTTCCTCCATAACTTTGGGCAAAGGCCGCCGGCGGTACTGGGCGCGGACCTGTTCTTTCCCCGCCTTGTCCAGCTTCATCCCCTTGGCTTTGAGTTCTTTTTCTACGTCATCGAGCGGCGGCCGCACGGGCTTGGAGAATAGGCTGATCGGATCTTCTGCAGCGTGACGAAGGACCACCTGAAAATCGCCGCGACTGGTTTGCGTGGCAAACAAGCCCAATTCAGCGCCGGTGCGGCGCACATAAGCGTCGATGTCGGGGTTTTCGAGGAGGATCTTTTCGACCTCGCTAGCCATGGCTTCGGTCTGGGCCAGTGGCGTGCCGGCCGGCGCCCAGTAATCGAGCACGAAAGCGCCCTCATCCATGCTTGGCATCAAGCCGGTTTCCAAGCCGCGCATCATCGGCGGAGTCGGCTTGGCTGGATCGGACGGCGGCCTCATTCCTGCAGGACGAACCTCGGGAATGCCCGTGTAGAGCAGCACACCCACGCCCATCGCGGCAACCGAAAGAAGGAGGACCGTGCGTGGCGCCCGCAACGCCAGCGAAAGCATGCCTTCGTAAATGTTGGCGAGAAAACGGTAGATCGGTCCTGGCTCCGGCATCGGCCGGCCGGCAAGGAAGCGAGCCGCAAACACCGGCACTACCGTCAGGCTAATCACCATCGATACCAGCACCGCGATCGACAGCGACCAGCTCGAGCGCCGCAAAAAACTGTCCATACACGCCGACGATGAAGGCCAGCGGCACGAACACCAATACCGTGGTCATCGTCGAGCCAAATACAGCTCCGGTGATTTCCCCCGAAGCGGCCGCCACGCTATCGATGGATCCCGCCTGCTCGGCGCTTGACGGATGCGGGGAGCCATTGGCAGCACCGGTGAGTGCCTGGCCGGCGATTGAAGGTTTGCGATGGGCCGCGAGATGGCGGGCGATGTTCTCGATCACCACCACGGTATCGTCGATGATGAGCCCAATGGCCACGGCCAGGCCGCCCAGCGACATCAGGTTTAGGGTCTCCCCGCTCCAATGCAGGAACAGGAAGGTCATGGCCAAAGTGGTGGGAATGGCCAAAGCGGAAATCAGCGTCGCTCGCCAACTGCGGAGAAAGGCCAACAGAATTAGAATGCTGAACAGACCGCCGACCAGAATGGCGTCGCGCACGTTGCTGACTGCCGACTCCACGAATACCGCCTGATCGTAAACGATCGTTGCTTGAATGCTGCGCGGCGGGCGTTTTTGCTCGTCCCCGGCAGGCAAGATCAGGCCCGTTCTCTCCAGCAACTCGCGGACGGCTCGCGAAATGTTCACTGTGTTGCCGCCCAGCCGGCGAAAAATGGTGATGACGACGGCATCTTCGCGGTTGAAGCCGATCGACATGACTCGATCTTGATGGCCCACCACTACGTCGGCCACATCGCTGACGCGCAGCGATTTGCCGATCACCATATCCTTGATCTGGCGGATGGATTGCGGCTGATTATCGACGATAAGCTGATACGCGAGCGGATCGCCCTCGACCCGGCCGATGGAGGTGCGCCGGGTGCGCTGACGGATCTGGTCGGCAAGATCGGCGGCGGAGATGCCGTGGGCCAGCAGGTCGTCAGGCCGGGCGATGACTTCGATCTCGCGCAAATCGCCGCCGGCCACGTTGGCGTAAAGAATGTCCGGTATGCTTTTGATTTGCGGCGCTAGCTGGAAAAAAGCATAATCGCGCAGCTCCGCCTTGTTGCTGTCGGAGCTGGTGAGCACCAGCGACATAATGGGAAAAACCGAGGGCGTCATCTGCTCGACCGTCAAATCGCAATTAGGCGGCAGTTCCGAGCGTTTGGCGCCGATTCGATTCCAGGTGAGCACCTCGGCGCGGCGCATATCGACGCCGGGGCTGAAATCCATGGAAATTTCGGTACTGCCGCGAATCGTCTTCGAGCGAACCTGGGCTACGCCGGTTACCGTAGTCACCGCTTCTTCGAGCGGGCGCGTGACCTTCACTTCCATTTCAACGACGTCTCGATCCGGTACCCTGGCCACCACGGCGATGCGCGGGAAGGTGACTTCCGGATAGACGCTGCTGGGCATTTGCGTGTAGCTGTAGACACCGCCCGCGGTGAGCAGTCCGGTCGTGAGGACCAGCGCCCCGAAGTAGGGCCGAGCGAACGATGCGAGGTTGAAATTGACCATAATGATTAAGATGCGCAGCCGGTTAGTCCAACGCGCGATTCGTTAGCCCGACGCTACTTCCCCACCACCAAAATGCCGCCAGTATCAATCGTCCGATGCGTGTCATGGATGATGCTCCCGTTGTTGCTATTCCTTGTCCTTCTTTTCTTCGTTCAACACTTTGCCATGGGGATCCAGACTCACCTCGAGGCGTTTCTTGTCCGCCAACACCAGCTGAACCTCATAGGCGGTAATCTTGTCGTCGGCGTTGCTGATTTGCTCGGCACTTCTCACGGTAGCTTGGGGGTATTTGCCTTTGAGCGTGTCCGTAACCGGCTTGGGCAGGTCAGCGCCCGCGATGGTTTTCTCGATTCCTGTAATCTTGCCTTCGGGCGTGACGCTGACGTCGTGGTTGGCCTTCTTGAAACTCAGCGTCACCTCGTACGAAGTTTTGCCATTTTCGGTTTCTTTGGATGCGCCTTTGAGCTCGGCTCCCGGAAACTTTGCCTTCACGCAGTCCATCACGGCCTTGGGCACCTTGTCGAGCGGCACCTTCACCTCATCGTCCCGGGCCCCAGCGAAACCGGCGACCAAACCCGATAGAACGAAAGCCTGAACAAAAAACTTGAACGAACCCATCGTTTTTTCCCCCGATCGTGCGCGATAAACCTCGGACAGCGTCTGGTGCAGCTGCCAAATGACGTGCTAATCGGAGTGTAGCCTAGCCGGTGATCATGAACTAGCGGTGAGCCGTAGATAAGCTTCCTTTAATGTTTGCAATGACGATGGCACTTCCTTTTCGGCACACAAACAAAGCGAGCCGCCGGGAAGTTTCCCGGCGGCTCGCAATTCCTTTTGGGCGGTTATCAACAGGCCGTTTTATTTCGCAAAGCAAGTCGGATCGATCGCCAAGCCCTCGATGGCGAGTTGGCGAGCCCGATCGACGTTGCCTTCAGCGCACGCCTGACGGTAGCCGGCAAGAATCCGGTCGAGCTTGGAGGAATGGGCTCCCGCCTCGGCTTCTTCTCCGCCAGTCCGTTGGATCGTCTGGGTCGCGGCAGTCGCAGCCCGAAGTGCCGGGTCCGATTCAATGTAAATGCGGTCGTTGGGCTGCATGCAATAGTTGGTGGTAGGATCGCCGCATTGAACGATGGCGTTCCAGTTGATCGGCATGACTCCCGTGCCCGGTCGAGCCAGCCAAATCCGCATCTTAGACGACTTGGGAGGCAGGCCGCCAATCTGGGCGATGGCGTCCAGCACGGTTTCGTTGCCCGTGAACGGCAGTCGGACGGCTTGTTCGCCGATGCCGGCGCCGCCGGCAATGACGTAAAAGCCTTTGCTGTTGTAGGAGTAAACATCCAAACGAACCTTGGGATTGCGGATCATCTTGGACAGAAATTGTTCCACACGATCGCGAGCTTGTTCAACGGATAAGCCAGCAACGCAAACTGATCCGTAAGTGCCCAAATCGATAGTGCCATCGGTGCGCACCAAGTGTTCACCTGTCAGCGGGCGGCCCGGCAAGCTCTTGACTAATTCGACCGTTAAGAGGTCAGGCGGTTCGATGGCGTAGGCCGGCCGGGGACCCTGGATTGTCACCTTCGGCAGGTATGCAACAACTTGGCCGTTGACAACCGGCTGGTAGGCAATGGGAACGAAGAAGGTCGGGCTAGCCCTTAGATGAGCCAATACCGAGCAGTGCTCCTGCGCCTGGCATGAGATTCTGCTTCCCGGGCAGATTTCCTGAACATTGCCGAGGATTTTGTTCGCGACATCGACCTGATTGAGGCGCTCGTAGAGGAGTGCCAGATCGTAAAGTTCTTTCGCTCTCTGCAGATGTTCGAGATTGCTCTCCACAGTAGCCGGGGCTTGCGGATTGGGACAAAATTCAGGGGATTGGCATGATTGGCAATCGCGAGTGCAGCTTGTTTGAGCGACAGGCCGGCCAGCCTGATCGACGACATGCACCGTGGCCATCATGACCACGTTCTCTGGCTGTTCACCATTCACCCGGAACAGCTCGCCAATCATGGGTAGACCGCTCAGAACCGGCACTCCCGTGCAGGGTTGTGAGGGACAACAGCCGTTGCGCAAAACAATGGTATTTCCATCTGGGCAACAGCCATGTAAGCGCGCTGTGTTCACCTGGTTCGCTCCGGTGCACTGGCCGCTCGGGCAAAAGCTGGTGGTGCCTTCCAATACCACTTCAACAAAGCGGCCGTCGGCACTGATGCGAGGCATCGCTTTGAGCGTGAGTCCGTCGAGCGATCCGGCTTTCTTGGGGCGCGGCTCAACCCCAAACTCTTCGCCGTCAGGAACGCCAAGCCAATTTGCGACTTTTTGTCCGATGGGCAGAGGAGTTTCACAGCATGCGCCCTTGGGAGCGCAAGAGCCGATGGAAATGGTTCCCTCTTGGCCGCTGCAGAGAATCATGCGAGGGCTAGCAAGAATCTCGGCATGGGGATCGTTTTGCACCGTTCTAAAGAGCGTCTGAACTTGGTCGCTATCGAGAAAGATGTCGTTGCCGATATTGCCGACGAGTTTCGAGGGCATGTGCAGCACGCGGAATTCGACCGTCACAAACCGCTTTGGTTTCGCCGGCGCATTGATGACTTCGCCGCTGCACATTTCGTCATCCGGCTCGCAGACAACCGCTCCCGGATTAGAGGGAACGACGTCGTCTCCCACCATATAAACCGCTTCCGCGGCCGGTTCGGGGCGCTTGCGTACCATCACAACTGGTCAACCAGGCCAGGGCCATCGTCAGGAAAAGCGAGCCAACCATAAACGGGATCCTCCAGCAGAAAGGTGATCCAAGGAAGGTCGGGGACTATACCCCGGACAGGCTCTATAACCAATTGGCCAAGGCAGGCAATTGCAATTGAGGTGAGGATTTCAAGAAGGGCAAGTTGATCAAACGGGGAGGACTTGGTTGGGCACCGAAGGACGGGGTTTTAACCCGGCCGGAAGGCATCAGACACCAATAGACGGGCTAAGGCGAGCGGCAGAAAAAAGTAGACCTCACGCGGAGCGTGAGGTCTACTTTGGGGAAGCCAATTCATGCCGATCGCCTAAGATCCCGTGCTACAGGGCCTGGTTCAAAAGCAGCCATCCGCCGGTGGCATTCGCCCGGAGTCGTGTGTGTAGGTAGTGCAATGCAATCCATTAACCGCCTAGTCCATAGAGACTTGCGTTCTGAATCGGTTGCGCCGGGCCGCAATAAGTGGTTCCTTCGTTTGAACAAGGCCTCCTACACGGATTCTCCATGGCGTTTCGCGTGGACATGATTGAATTGCCGACGCCCTTTTATCCAAGCTGCGGCCGCAGCAAATCGATCAGAGAATCATCGGCGAGTAGATCCTTGCCGAAGCCGGGGAGGCCCCAGTACCGTCGCCTGCTGCTGGGCGTCCGGAAGATTGCTGACCAACATGATCGGCGTTTGCTCCTGGCCCGGCATGCCTTTGATCTGCTTGAGGAGTTGAAGTCCCGAGGAATGGTCGGCGTCCAGGATGCGGTTGACCAGAACTAAATCGAACGGGCCTTTCTTGAGCAATTTCAAGGCTTCCGCGCCATCTCTCGCCGGCACCACTTCCGCGGCGAAGTGGGCGCAGTGTCCAGGAGATGGAGTAATGGTCCGGCCCGCATTGACCGATGCTCAGAACGTGCTTCCCAGCCATATCAATGTCCCAGAGCGTAAAAAACCGCCGCCTTGCCCAGAAGCAAGGCGCTCGCGTGATCGTGCCCCAAGCAGTCGGTAGATTGGTGATTTTCGAGCGCACAGCCCAGGTCATACTTGCTGTAAATGATTGCCCAGCGATTGCCGATGCGCAAGCCCTCGAGAGCCGGCGCCATGGCACGAAACTCACCCGATTGGCCGTTGCCCGAAGCCAGTTCGGTTCGGCAGCGCACGGTGGTGATGGCTGTGCCATTCACATCTTTGCCGAAAAGCGCATCGTTGGGCGGAATCGGTTCTAGTTTCCCTTCGGGATAAACTTGTTCGACCAGCCGGCGAAAAGCGGTGTCAAAGGCCTTTTTGCCGCAGCAGGCATCAGCGAGAATGGTGCCGCCGGTCTCCAGCGTAGTACGCAGGTTCTTGGCCCCAGCCGGCGAAATCCGGAAATCGGCCCGGCCGTGCATGTACAGGAACTTGAAATCGACCAGGTTCGGATCGGTCGCGCTGATCGCCTCCGTTTGCAAGGAAACGTTCATGCGGTGCTCTTGCGTAAGTCGGCCATGAGATTGCGCATGGCATTTGGGGCAGGCTGCCAATCGCCTTCGTGACGGAGCTGGGCAACTTTCAAGTAACCCCTTTGGAACTCCTTCCCTTGGGGATCGGGCACCACAATGTCCACCTGCGCGAGCCTGGCTTTAGGCGGCTCCATACCCGTGGCATAGGCAATGATGTTGGCGCCCAAGCGAAACGCAAGCTGCCCGCGGCCTTCCTTCGATAAGTTGCCTTCCCAGTAACAAGAGAGATCTTGCGGGGAGTAAACCACCACCGTCTTACAGCCGTAGTCGATCCCCTCCAGCGGGATGCTGCCTGGAGGAACAAGGGCATGGGCCCGCCAAATCGGGTGTTCGGCCGGCAACGGTCGCAGCGTGTGATCGGGGAAAACCTCGCGCATCAGCTCGCGGAAGCCGGCGTCGAATTCCTTGCGGCCGCAGCAGGCTTCCGCGAACACGAAGCCCCCCTGCTCCACATATTGCTTGAGCAACTGCACTTCCATCGGCTTGAACTGCGGCGCCAAGTGGCCGTTGAAATACACCACTGAGGATTTGCCGAGCTCGCCGGCCAATTTGAGAAGTTGTTCGTTGTCGCCAATTTCCACCCGGCTTGTGTCGAAAACTTGCCAGGCCATAGGCCGCCCGCGAAACAGTTCCTTGCTGGCGTAATTGACGAGATTGCGGGCATCGTTGCGATCGTTGTTCCAGTCGTTTCCCGGCCCGTGCACCAGCTTGCTGACCAGCACCGGCGTGCGCCCCTTGGAAAGAAACAGCAAGGCAAAGCTGGTGGAGATGGTCGGCCAGGTATCGTGCGGCCCAGGACCAAACCAGGACCCGTTTTCCTGCTGTACGCCCGGCCCAGTCAGGTATTCGCAGCCCATCCGGTACCAGTCGTATTCGCCCAGGAAGCGCAAGCCGGTGAGGCGGCCGGCGCGTTCGATGCCATAAAGGTTGTAAAAAGTGGCATCGCTTCTTCGGCGGATGGAAAAGCTGTTGCTGATCCAGCCCAGGGCGCGTTTGAGAGGCTTATTCTCCTTATAGAGGCCGCAATCGGTAGCATGGCCGTCGGCTTGAATTTGTTCCCTGCCCGGGTTCAATTCCATGCCCGCGATCAGCAAGCCGCACAGCCCGGCCGTGGTCATCGTCAGGGAAGGCTCGCGCGATCCCTTCTTGCTGTAATACCAGCCGCCTTCGGGCGTCTGCGTGCGGATGTATAAATCGCGGATCGATTCCCAGACCGAACGATCGATTCGGGCGCCCGCTTGCTGGCCGGCGTGCAACCCCAACAGCGCATATTGCGTATTCGAATTATCCGGTTCCATGGGCGTGCCCGATTGATAGGTCCAGCCGCGGCATTCCTGGCCCGACATCGATCGCGCCTTGATGAGCCAATCGACCAGCTGTTGAATGCGCTCGCGATCCTCCGACCGGCCGGCTTCGGCAAAGACCATGATCTGAAGGCCGACGACATAGGTATGTTGCGGTTCCACGGTGCGCAAGTATGCCAGCGATCGGTCGATGATCGCTTCGTTCGGCTTCACGCCGGAATTGAGCAGGGCCAAGGTAGCCAGCGCCGTCCAACCGCCAGGTCGGGTTTGGCTTGCGAGGTCGATCGATTCCCAATTGCCTGTTCCCTTTTCTTCATCGTAGAGAAAGCGGACGCCGGCATCGATTGCTTTGTTGACGCGTTCGACCAGCGTATCCTGGGCGGCCGGCTGCGCTGCTCGGAGCCCGGAGGGGACTCCGAGCCAGCCGATGAGTGCTAGGCAACAAATAATCCATCGCGACATGAAGCGCCTCCGTGGGCCGACGCGCCATTAGAGCGTTTTGAGGTACTCGATGACGGCCATGCGTTCTGCTTCGGACAAATGGTCGCCGTAGGTGTGCCCGCGATTGCTCCGTCCCGGCTTGCTTGTATCGTACACCCGGCGCGGCCCCAGCGTCGCCCCTTCAGCGCACGCATCGGCACTGCTGGTATATTTCCAGCCGAGCATGGTGGAATCGTAAGCCTCTCGATCGGCGCCAAAGGAGCGCGTGAAACGCGTGGGCCGAGCGCTTGAGTTCAAAACGTGATAGACCGTGGGCACTGCCCCGTTGTGAAAATAAGGCGCGGTGGCCCAGATACCGTCGAGCGGCGGAGCCTGATAACCAACGGTCACCCGGGCCTGCATCTCATCGACCAGCCAGCCCGACCTTTCCTTGCCGAACCAGCTCTGGTTGTAGTAGTGAATGAACTTTGCGCCGATAGCCACGAAACGCTGGGGATCGGTACCGATCTCTTCGATGGGCACGATCTTATTCGGATAAGTCCAGTGCTCTCCGTAGGTGCCATGACAGCGGCTGCAGTTGGCGCAAAAAGGGTCTCGCCCTGTTTCGCAGTTTTTTCGTCGATGGCAAAGGGATACTTGGGCGGAGAGAGTGTCAATAGATAGGCCTGGATGTCGGCAAATGTCTTTTCATCCTCGGCGAAGCGGGCGGCTGTCGTGAGCGGGCTCATCATGAACTGCATGAGAGCGCGGACGGAACGAGCGTCCGAGCTACCCGTGAAATACATGGTCTTCTTTTTCTTGAGCAGCCACCAGGCGGGCGTGTCCAGGCAGATTTCATCGTGCAAGCCGAGATCGAGGCGTGACGGCCGCATGCGCAGGTCTGGCTCGCGCCAGCCCAAAAGGAACTCGGTCATGGCGCCTGCCTCGGTGGTGCCGCGGACGTGGCTGAACGTAAAGGGCAGCTTGGGCGAACGGCCATCGCCTACAGCGAGATCTTCGAAAAGAGCCTGGATGTCGAGCGAAGTGTTGGGCAGCCCCACATAGCTCTGACCGAGCAACGAGCCGCCATGGCAGAGCAAGCAGCTCGTGGTGATGCCGCTGATGAATAGGCTTTTCGATTTCTGAAGCCCCATGGGTAAGCCGTCGTTGGGGAACCCCGGAGGCGCTCAGGCCATAATGTTCGCGCAAAAGCGTGGCGAATGCCTTAGGGCTGGGACGATCCTTAAGGCCGATTCGTTTCCATAGATCTTGATAGGCCCCTAGCGACCAGGCGGGCAGGAGCAGTGCGCGATTCAATAGAGCTTCTTGGCCGCGTTGGGCTGCCGGCGCTTGGGCCGGCGCGCGGCCGGCGGCGACGAGCAGGAGTAGGAATCCAGTGCAGATTTTCCCGGCCAGGGCCATCCTTCGATCTCCAAGGTTTTCACAAGGCTCGAACGGAAGTCTGGCGACTTCCGCTACCTGATTAACATTCTTCCCTGTTCAGGGTTTGTTTTCCAGGCCATCCGGTGAACCGCAAGCTGTTCGTTATCTATAACAAGATGGGACAGTTGCCGGCAGATGCTCCAATGTGCCGGAAGATTTTCGAGAAAGAGGTGATGGGATGCCCTTTGCCGCAGCACTTTCGAAAGCACGCTCCACAACCCAAGCGTTGGAGGAAACCTTAAAGCAATTGCAGGAGCTACAGCCCGGCAAGCCCGACCTGGTGCTGGCGTTTTTTTCCGAGAAACACAAGCCCGGCGCAGCGGAAATTGCCGAGACTCTGCAGACGCGACTGAGCCCGCAGGCGCTGCTGGGCTGCATGGGTGAATCCATCGTCGGCAACGATGTCGAAATCGAAGAGGAACCCGCTCTGGTGGTTTGGTCGGCGGTCTGGTCGAAGCCGGTCGAGATGCATCCGTTCTGCCTGGCGCCGGAAGACACTCCAGATGGTTTGAGCTTGCTTGGTTGGCCCGATGGCCTTGCCGATGCCGATCCCAAACAGAGTTGCCTCCTTCTTCTCGGCGACCCGTTTACGCTGCCAATAGATTCGCTGCTTCACGATTTGAATGAAGATCATCCTGGCCTGCCCGTGGTAGGCGGCATGACCAGCGGCGGGCACGGTGCCGGAGAAAGTCGACTCTTGCTGGGCAACTCGGTGCAGGCCTTGGGAGCCGTCGGCGTTCTCCTGGTTGGTCCGCTCGGCATGCGCAGCATCGTTTCGCAAGGCTCTCGGCCCATAGGCCGGCCGATGGTGGTGACCAAATCGCACGAAAATATCATCGAGGGACTAGGCGGCATGACGCCTTTCGCGCTTGCAAGAACTCTGGCCGACGCTGAGCACCACCGAACAGGCTCTCTTCCAGAACGGCCCACAAATTGGCCGGGTCATGAATGAATACCAAGGAGAATTCTCGCGCGGCGATTTCCTGGTTCGCAACGTGATGGGATTGGATCAGGAAACCGGGGCACTGGCGATCAATGACCAGCTCCGCGTGGGCCAAACGGTGCAGTTCCACGTGCGCGACGCCAAAAGCGCTTCAGAAGACCTGCATACTCTGCTGCAACGGAATCGCAAGAGCCAGAGTCGGCCGCCTGCTGGAGGGCTCGTGTTCACCTGCAACGGCCGCGGCAGCCGCTTGTTCGGCGAACCCAATCACGACGCCAGCGCCATTCGAGCCGAAATGGGCAACGTCCCCCTGGCAGGGTTCTTTGCTCAAGGCGAACTCGGCCCCGTAGGCGGCCAGAACTTCATCCACGGTTTCACGGCAAGCGTGCTGCTTTTCGAGGATTGAGGCTTTTGGTTAGCCGCGACGCGCAGCGGATCGTGCAGAGATCGCTCCGCTGCGCGTCGCGGCTAACCAAAAGCCTCACGCGGCATGCCGCTTGGGCCGGGCGTCGATGGCGAAGAGGCCGAAAATCTCTTCTTCGCTCAAGCCCAAAGAAGGTGGCGCCCGCTTTGGCTCAGCATTTCGCTGAAAAGCTGACGTTTGTGTTCCAATACTTCCGCGATGCGGCCTTCGATGGTGCCCTGCGTCAAAAAGCGCGTGACCGTCACCGGGTTCTTTTGTCCCAGACGGTGAGCCCGGTTGATGGCCTGATCTTCCACCGCAGGGTTCCACCACCGGTCGAAAAGAAATACGTAGTTGGTGAATTGCAAATTGAGCCCCACGCTGCCCGTTCCGTAACTCATAAGCAACACGTGCTTGCTGCCGTCGTGCTTGAAGAGGTCGAGCACCGCTTGTCTTTGGTTTTGCGGAACGCGGCCGTGATATTCTACCGGCCCAATAGGCGCTAGGGCTTCGGCAAGGATGCGCAAAGGCTCGACCCATTGCGAAAAGACAATGGCTTTCCGGCCGCTTTCGGCCACCTCGGATAGATCGGCCTGAAGCTGTTCCAGTTTGGCGCTCTGGCCGGTTACCGGGTCGAAATTGCAGATCTGCTTGAGCCGCATCACCAGCTCGAAAACGTGCTGAACGGAGATGGTGTCGCCCAGGTTGTTGAGGCGAAAGACCCCATCTTTCTCAGCCATTTCGTAGGATTCGCGCCTGCGCGGGCGTCAACTCGAGCACCGCATCGCGAATCGTCTTGGGCGGTAAGTCGGAGAGCACGTCCTCCTTGATGCGCCGCAAGATGCAATCGCCGGTCAACTCGGGAATGCGCTTGCTGGGCGTATCGGCGGGAATGCGGTCGTGGTCGATGAAGGCGAAAAGATTGATGAGATCTTCGTGCCGGTTTTCAATGGGCGTGCCGGTCAGGGCCCAGCTTCGTTTGCGGTTGATGCTGCGCACCACCTGAGCCGTTTTCGATTCGCGATTCTTGATGCGCTGCGCTTCGTCCAAAACCACCACGTCGAAAGCTGCCGCCTCCTCCGCCAGGAAGTCTGCGTCGCGGGTCAGAATCTCATAATTGACAAGCTTCAAGGGACAATTGGAAACCAACCACGAGCGACGTCGCGTTTCCAAATCCCCGCCGATCACTTCGAAAGGCAGATCTTCCGCCCAGGCATGAAGTTCACGCGACCAGTTCCCCACCAGCGGCTTGGGACAGATCAGCAGCGCCTTGTGGATGAGCCCCGCATGAAAGAGCAGGCGCAGAGCCAGAATGGTCTGCATGGTCTTGCCAAGGCCCATTTCATCGGCCAGCAGCGCTGCATTACGAGGCATCAGAAAAGCGATGCCTTCGAGCTGATAAGGATAGGGCCGGAACGGCACCCGCACTTGGCCGCCGCCAAAGATGTTTTGCAGCGGCGGTTGAAGAAGATAGAGCAAACGTTCTTTAAGAACGACGGTGTCCTGCGTGGGCCGGATCTTGGCCGCGTTATTGGCGGGATAAGCCGGCACGGCGGGCGAGAAGGCCGCCAGCACGGCAGGCGGTTTGGGCGTCGCCGGCTTTTCAGTCAGCGGCGCCTGGTCCTGTATCGCAGGAAACCGCCAGCCGTCCGTGGTGACTTCCAGGTTCAGCTTGCCCAGGCTTCGGATCCAGGGCGGATCCTGAAGCAGCCTGGCTTCGCGCACAGAAAGTTTGAAACCCTTATCAAATTTGGCCAGGCTGCGGATCTCCAAGGGCAAGCTGGTATCGAGAGCGATAACTTCCGGGCGGAAGTCGGGCTCTACAGCAGCCTCCGGCAGGAGATCGTCAACCATGGGAAGTCACTCCCATCTTGCGGGCTTCGCCAATGGCTTCGCGGATGCGCACGAAGGGCTCGTTGAGGTCGAGCCTGCCATCGAGGCGCTGGAGGAGCAGCTCGATCGCTTCCTTGTCTTCCGGGAAGCGGGCGTGGCCGAAGACGGCAGGCGCCTTGTCCTGAGCTTTGCGTACGCACAGAGCCTGCTCATCCGTCACGGAGGTATTGGCACCCTGCTCCAGCAACAGCACCGGCGCGGCTACATGAGCCCGCAAGTGCAAGGCATCAGCCTTGTCGGTCATAATGTATTGGGCTTGGGCCGTGCACTTTTCCACCAGCGTTTTCCCAATCAACTCGCCGCAGAGGTAACCCTGCAGCGTTTGGCCGTAAAGAATCTGGTGGATGCGATTCGGCTGAACGGCAGTGCTGAGCCGAAATTCGAGCGGCCGACCCCACTGATTGGTGATTAAGTACCCTCCTAAGAATCCGTTGCTTTCTTGCAGGATTGTCAAGAAACCCAAATTGACGGTTGCTGACGCAATCGCTTGGGTCACGTGTTGTTCCTCTGACTGCGAATTCCATAGGCCCGTTCGAAGAGGCATTCTCAAGTCTCGGGAATACTCCCGCCCGGACTTTAGAGAGGGATGAGGGCGGGAATAGGCTTCATTTGCTGATGTACTTATGAGGAATGGAGTTAGCGGTTGACGGCCACAAAAATGGAAATGAGGGAGGTTCGCGCTCATTCCGCTTTGAAGGCAGGATCTTCTTCTTAGGTCGCCCAGATTGTGCAGGTTCGGAGGGCGACGGTCAACAAGTAAAGGAAGTGGAAAGACGGCTTAGGATCAGGGAAGATTGGTAAGTTAGTGGCCAGCAAAAATCTACAATGCCGGTCCCCGTCCTCTCCTCAATCGGCATGCAGAGCGAGAGGGACGGGACCTCTCGCTCGCGCGTCGGTCTAACAAGAAATGTTTCGGGCCAACAGGAATCGCGTGGGGCTTGGGATCAGGTCCCCACCAGGCACTTGGTTCGTTCCTCGACGGCGGCTGGGAAGAAGCGGGGCTGGGTGCCCTTGAGAACGTCTTCGGTTATCACGAATTTACCCTTGCGCTTGCATTCGGGCAGCTCGAACATCAGATCCGTCATGATGTCCTCGATGATGCCGCGGAGGCCGCGGGCGCCGGTGTCGCGTTCGCGGGCCAGTCGGGCGATGGCCCGCAGGGCCTTCGGGGTGAACTCCAACTCGGCGCCTTCCATGCTGAAAAGCTGCTGATACTGACGCACCAAGGCGTTCTTGGGCTCGGTCATGATGCGGACCAAGGCGTCGTCGTCCAAGGGATCCAGGGCGGCCAGCACCGGCAAACGACCGACGAACTCCGGGATCATGCCGAATGCCACCAGGTCGTCCGGCGCCAGTTGTTGAAACAGATGACTTTGCGTTTCCTCGCAGGCCACGCCTTCGGTGCCGAAGCCGATCGTCTTATGCCCCACCCGGCGGGCGATGATGTCTTCCAAGCCGACAAAGGTGCCGCCGCAGATGAAAAGGATCTTGGAGGTATCCAGCTGAATGTACTGCTGCTCGGGGTGCTTGCGGCCGCCCTGCGGCGGCACATTGCTGACCGTTCCTTCCAGCATCTTCAACAAGGCTTGCTGGACGCCTTCGCCGCTGACGTCGCGAGTGATGCTGACGTTTTGGCTGGTCTTGCCGATCTTGTCGACTTCGTCAAGGTAGATGATGCCGCGCTGAGCCGCTTCGACGTCGAAGTCGGCTGCCTGCAGCAACTTCAGCAGCAGGTTCTCGACATCCTCGCCCACGTAGCCGGCTTCGGTGAGCGTGGTGGCGTCGCCGATGGCAAAGGGCACATCGAGGATCTTGGCCAGCGTCCGGGCCAGCAAGGTTTTGCCGCTGCCGGTCGGGCCGATCAACAGCACATTGCTCTTCTCGACCTCAACTTCACTGTTCTTCTTGCTGTCGAGGCTCAGGCGTTTGTAGTGGTTGTGCACGGCCACAGCCAGCACGCGCTTGGCTCGGTCTTGGCCGATGACATATTGATCCAATTTCTCTTTCAGCGAGCGAGGCGAAGGAATCGTGCCGCTCAGGGTGTTCGATTGATCTGTGCGGCGCTTCTCCAGGTCGAGAATCGACTGGCAAACTTCCACGCAGGAGCCGCAGACGTACACATCGCTGGGCCCTTCCACCAGCGGCCCAACGTCGCGATGATGCTTTTGGCAGAACGAGCAATGGGCGCTCTTGTTCTTGACGGTGCTGGATCGCTTGACCTTGTTCGCTGTATCGTTGCTCTTGATCGCCATGATTGCTCCTCGTGTACTGCCTCGTATTCGGATTTCGTTTGTTTACTGCTGTTTCGCCACCCGGAAATCGCTCTGCATCTTGGCGGCCGTCTCTTCGGCGTCCGACCACATCTCTAACTGCAACTGCCGGCGGAGCAGCCGTAGGTCGGCGGCGGCGGCTTTGAGCCGATGACGCAATTGGGTATTTTGTTTGCGTAGGCGAACCGCTGCCGAGTCCACTGCGTTTGCTTCCGGCTCCACGCCCCACTCGGCCACGCGATTCGGCAGCTCGGCCCGGATGATGTTCACTTCTGGGGGGGCCTGGACTCCCAGGCTTACTTTGCCGCCGGAAGAGACTGCCAAAACCTTGACCGAGATGTTCATGCCCGGAAACAGGATTTCTTCGTTCGTGCGGCGCGATAGTACGAGCATGTCACGATCCTTTCATGGAACAGTGAGATCGTCGTTTTCAGGCTCTTGCCGAACCCGCGAAAGGCTTTTTAGGTGAACGAGAGCGGATATACGCAAGGCAAATGCCAAAGCGGAACAGAAAGACAGGTAGTTTTCGTAACCGTAAGCCGCTTAAAGACTTGATCGATTGGAAACATCAAGCTGGCTAACGGGAAAGGCTGGAAAATTGTACAAGCGTACAGAACATTGTAAGAATTACAAAAGCAGGAGTTACAAAGTGCGTGAACCGGGAATCGTTGGTCGTGAATCGAAATACCCCAACTTCGCTCGGCTGGTGGCGCTACCAGGTGGTTACCACTTCATTTCCCTACGCAAGAGCACAAGGAGAATCACGGCCGTTACCAGAACCATACCTAGATAAATGATTAGCTTCCGGATATCCAGGCGCCAAAATCGTTCCAGGCAGTGCGGGCATTTGTGGAGAACGAAAGGCATGAAAATGGCTTGAGCGATTTCCGATCCTTGCATCTCGGCGGGCGCCGTCTTTCGACAGGCACAAAAGATGCAGTCCGATCCGGGCGTGGTAAAGCGCATTTGGCCAATTTCCTCAAAAAGGCGCGTCGAAAAGAACAATTCACCAAGGATACAGAGTATGGAGTAGAACTGAATATTCTCGCAAAGCCGCAATTCAGTGATTGCTCGAATCTTCATCCATGCTGCCTAGAAGATTGGCAGAGATTTTATCTGGATCACTTCATTCACCACCTAATCCTACAACTATCCAAGCTATAAAACCATCAATAGCAATCTATTATGTATTTAGAACCGGTGCACGCCTAAACATTATCGCTTATTGGTACGGGACTTGCAAATAGCTTTTTTCACTCCTCCTGGCTGAGCCTCGTCGGCTTAGATCCGGCAGCCTTTCCCGCAGATTGGCTGCCGGATGCTTTTTATCTCATCTACGCCGAATCGTCATTCATTATTCGTTCCATTTTACTTGCCGTTTTGACGATTTGGCGACGCCCTTTCTACCAGCCACCCCTATATATTATGCAAAGCCAGCCTGTGGCAGGAGTCAGGGATCAGGAGACAGGAGTCAGGAGGAAAAGGCTCTTAGCAGAAGCACGGGACGGCTTAGGGCCGGGCATTTAGTCTAACGAGTTTCGATTTTTCTGACTCCTGATCCCTGATCCCTGGCTCCCGACCTACGCCAACCTCTTTCTGAGCAATCCTCGTTGCAGGAGAGTTTCTGCGATTTGCACGGCGTTGGATGCCGCCCCTTTGCGCAGATTGTCGGCGACCACCCAGAGCCAAAGACCGTAAGGGACGGTCGCATCGCGGCGCACGCGGCCCACGAAGACTTCATCGCGACCGACAACCTCGAGAGGCAAAGGCGCCCCCTGTTCGACCAGAATCACCCCTGGCGCCGCCCGCAGAAGCTTGCATGCTTGCTCGACTCCTAGCGGCCCATGAAATTCGATGTTCACGGCTTCGGAATGACCTATGCGCACCGGTACCCGGACCGTTGTCGGCGCCAGCAAAATGCTTTCGTCCCCCATGATCTTGCGGGTTTCGTTGACCATCTTCCATTCTTCTTCGCTATAGCCCTCCGCCCCGGCCTTCCAATCGTGAGGCAAGACATTGCCGGCGAGTTGAGCAGCATGCGTACTGGCGGGCGCTGGAGCTACTCCGCGACCCAGCGCCGCCACCTGGCTATCCAACTCGAACAGGGCCTTGGCGCCCTTCCCTGAGGAAGCCTGATAAGTCGCCACGACGACGCGCTTGATGCGCACAGCGTCATGAAGCGGCTTAAGCGCCACCACCAGCTGAATGGTGGAACAATTAGGATTGGCGACGATCCCCTTGGGAATATGTTCTAGGGCGCCAGCGTTCACCTCGGGGACGACCAGCGGCACCTGGGAATCCATGCGCCAGGGCGCTCGAATTATCGATGACAATGGCGCCCGCCTGCGCTGCCATCGGGCTCGATTCCCGGCTCACCGACGCCGGGGTGCTGGATAAGACGATGTCGACGCCCGCGAATGCCTCGGGGCGGATCGGCTCGACCGCGTACTGCTTCCCTTGAAACGCGATGGTTTTTCCCGCGCTGCGCTCCGAAGCCAGAAATTTGATCGATTTGTAAGGGAAATTGCGCTCCGTCAGCACTTGCCGCATGACTTCGCCGACCACGCCCGTAGCACCGACAACCGCAAGATTTACCGTCACGTGTAACGATCCTTTCTGGAAAGGAGTGTTTCAAGGGGTCAGGAATCAGGAATCAGGGGTCAGGGGTCAGGGGTCAGGGGTCAGGGGTCAGAAATCCGCGGTACGGTTTCGGAATTTCAATTCCTGAACTCATTGTTGCATCTTTTCTTCGATATTCAGCGGTCGATTTTCTAGCGAGTTTCGCCATTCGGGTTTCGAGATTTTCCCAGCCGACAAGACACTCCCCGGCGTTCCAGGTTCGGCTCAAGGAGAATCCTCTCGATGGCCGACTCTGCCTTCAACTTCGGCCAAGCCCTTTTCCGTGCACCCTGCGATGGACACGCGATACCGACATGGTATTCTGCAATTCGGGAATGATCTAAGAACTTCTTCAATCTCGGGGATGCAGCAACGTCGATCATGAATCGTTGACAATAAAATGCGGACACTCGGGCGAGTTTGGAAGCGCCGAGAAGCGAGGTGATTCGAACCAGTCGTCGGAAACGATTCACGAACCACGATTCACGCATTAGAACTCGTAGGGCTGGTCGAACCTGCCGATTTCGAGGTTCGGGATGTTCAGAGCTTGGAGCTCGCGAATGACTTCGCTCGAAAAGCGACTCTTGAGATGAACGGCAATCACGGCTGGGTTCGAGTTCAGCTTGCGAACTTCCCGGGCAAACTGCGCGGGCGTGAGGTGCATCGACTTATGCGCCAGGTCGGCCAGTGCCTCCGGAAAGCTTGCTTCCAGGAACACCGCTTTCAGGTTCGGCGTAGCGTTCGCGCGTTTCCAGAGAGCCATCGTGCGGCCCCGTGTCACTTGCCACGACCACTGCCGACGTGGACGACTCGATCACGAAGCCAAAGGTCGGCACCACGTGATCTACGGGAACGGGAGTGAAGCGCAATCCTTCGATATCGACCGGTCGGAACGGTTCTAGAATCGATAAATGAAGGAAAGGCGCTCAGGCGAGGAAAGACCAATGAAATCGGGCCAGACGCGATCGTTGAAAACGTCGCGCTGCAGCGTATCGATCACCTCGCGGCTGGCGTGAACGGTGACACAATCCCGCCCGCCTTCGTAGACGTTGTCGAGGAAGATCGGCAACGAGCCGATGTGATCGATGTGCGAATGGGTAAGGAAGACGTTTCGGACGCGCACCTGGTCGGCGAAAGATCCAAAATGTCCCAGGCATCCGGCGTCGACGGCAATGGTATCATTGAACAGATACGTGCTCAGATATTGAGACGGCTCGTGAACGTTGCCCAAAGTTGACGGAACGAGCCTGACCTTCACGGGTTCATTCCTTTGCCGGTTCGTTCGCCGACGGAGAAGGTCAGGCGACGGAGGAACGACGCAATGATGCCGCCCCTCGCCTTGGACAGTGTTCTTGTCTGTTAAGGGGAATGGACAATTGCGTCTTAGAGTAAGCTGGCTTGTCGAAACCGTCAATTGGCAAGTTCGGACTCAGGGAGAGAAACGGTGCGCTTTGGCCGGATGATTCTGACTCTACTTCTGCTCGCGTCACTGGTCGGGTTGACGACCGGTTGTCCATCCGTGAAGCCCAAGAAACCGAGCGTCATCAGCACGCCCCGGCGCGAGCGAGGCCCCCATCGGGCGCCCCTCGCCTATTGGGACGACGATTACCATCTCGAAGTCTGCATCGACCATGCCGCCAGGGCAGTCACCGTGTATGTTCTAAAAGCGACCGGCAACCAACCGGCGCCGATCGAGATAGGGCCGCTTACGCTGCAACTGACCAATGTCGAACCGCCGCTGGACATTCAATTGAAGCCTGCACCGCGCGAAGGCGATCTCAAGGGAACCTCGAGTTGTTTTCGGGCTGCGAATGCGGCGTTCGCCGATGAGGGTGCTTTCTATGGCACGATCTCAGGCAAAATGGGCGAGCACAGTTACAACGGCGAATTCGACGAGCGGGCTCGCTCGCCCATTCCCGTCCACAAACCCAAAAAGAAATGACGACTGGCGTCCGAAAGTCTCCATGAGCGAACTTCTTTTGCAAAGCGCGGTGTTGAGTTTCCCTTGTCGCAGCGGCAAGGTGCGCGATGTCTATGACTTGGGCGATCAGCTCATCATCGTGGCGACCGATCGCATCAGCGCCTTCGATTGGGTCCTGCCGACGGGCATTCCCGACAAAGGCCGCGTCCTTACCGCGTTAACTCTTTTCTGGCTCGAACGCCTGCCGACGCCGCACCACCTGATCGATACCCAGATCGAGTCGTGGCCGGGACCCTTTGCCGCCCGCAAAGCGGACTTGGCAGGCAGGTCGATGCGCGTTCGCAAGACCGAAGTCGTGCCGATCGAGTGCGTCGTTCGCGGCTACTTGGCCGGTTCGGCGTGGAGTGAATACTCCAAAACCGGCTCCATGTGCGGCTATTCGCTCCCCAAAGACCTCGGTGAGAGCCAGCAACTGTCCGAACCCTTTTTTACGCCGGCGACCAAGGAAGAATCGGGCCACGACATCAACATCTCATGGGCGGAACTCGTCGAGCGCGTCGGCTCTGATCTGGCGGAGGACTTGCGCAGCGCAGTTTGCTCTGCTATAGCCAGGCGGCGGCCTTCGCGCGCGAACGCGGCATCTTGATCGCCGACACCAAATTCGAATGGGGCAAAACTTCCGCGGGGGAACTCATTCTGATCGACGAAGTTCTGACGCCCGATAGCTCCCGATTTTGGCCGGCAGCGGAATGGCAACCGGGAAAAACGCCGCCGTCCTTCGACAAGCAATTCGTGCGCGATTGGCTCTTGACCAGCGGTTGGGACCGGAACAGTCCTCCCCCGGCCTTGCCGGAGAAGGTCGTCGAACGCACCCGCGAAAAGTACGTGGAAGCCTTCACCCGACTAACGGGCCGATCCTTGCCCGCGCTCTGAGGAGAACCTGCGTGGAGATCTTGGGCACAACCAAGTTAACTCGGCAAAAGTGGCTCAACCTCTTCCGCCGTCGCTTTCAACACAATGGCCGCGAAGGAACGTGGATTTTCGCATCGCGGCGAGCGAAGCCTTATCAACTGGCAAAAACCTGCGACGCCGTGGTGATCGTCCCCTTGGTCGTCGAAGAGGGGGAGCCGAACCGATTGATCGTCATCAAGGAATATCGGGTCACGCTCCAGGCTTATGAGTACACCTTTCCGGCTGGATTAGTCGAGCCTGAAGAACCGATCGAACAAGCCATCCGGCGCGAGTTGAAGGAGGAAACCGG